>JAHREW010000024.1:0-68644 GCA_020883125.1 Microcoleus sp. CAWBG506 | reverse complement strand
CAAAACAATATTGTAGGGATACGGCATTGCCGTGTCCCTACCTACCCAAAACAATATTGTAGGGATACGGCATTGCCGTGTCCCTACCTACCCAAAACAATATTGTAGGGATACGGCATTGCCGTGTTTCTACCCAAAACAATATTGTAGGGATACGGCATTGCCGTGTTTCTACCCAAAACAATATTGTAGGGATACGGCATTGCCGTGTCCCTACCTACCCAAAACAATATTGTAGGGATACGGCATTGCCGTGTCCCTACCTACCCAAAACAATATTGTAGGGATACGGCATTGCCGTGTCCTAATTTCGGCAATAATTCCGATGCTACTTGATTCCTCTCCCTAAGTTGACACACAAATGCTGCTAACACCACCGATGACTATGATGGATTTCTTTCGCAAGAGCGAGGGCGTTTGGTTCACTCAGCGAACAGTCCATAATTTTGATACTGCTGCTGCTGATGAGTCGGGAGAATCTAATGTCATCATTGATGTCTTGTCCATAGATGATCCCAGAGTCTTAGAAGTTTGTCAACAGCAGAATGTAGATCCCGCTTTAGTTAGTGGGGGATGCAGTTTCATGTGGCAGGATAATTTGGATGATGCTACCCCAAACCAAAATTATGCTGCAATTCTGATCGATGTACCGAATCCCAATAACCCCAAGATGGGCAAGTTTCTGCGAAATCGCGGCTACGTTGAAGGCATTCCCGTAATTGGTATTTACAATTTTGCTGAGGATGGGGTGTTGACTATTGAGACGGAATATGAGACAAATCAAGGACAGGAACGCTGTTGGTTTATTAACGATCATTTTCGGGTACGGGTGATGACCGTTCAAATGAGCAATGGGGTTAAACAAATGGCATACTGTTCTGAGCGTCGTTGTATTTCTCAGTCGGTTTTAGAAGAGATGTTGGAACGCAATCGCTTGAGGGTTTCTGGGGCGGCTGCGGTGTGATGTTAAAGCGATTTAGGGTTTGGTGGGGGCGGGTTTATGAGATGATTGGTCTGGGGCAATTATTGTTTGTAAAACCCGCCCCTACGGGAATTTAATTTGTTTAACTAGACGCGATCGCTTAATTTTTTACCTGTTATCAAAATATCAAAACTATGTCTGAAAACGAAGAATTAACACCATCTGATATTGATGAATCTGCCGAGGATTCAACACAGATAAATGCTGAAGAATTGGTGGAAGTGATTGCGGAATTTGAGCGGTATCGAGAACGTTTGGTGAGTGAGACGATCGCTGCGGCACAAAAGGCAAAGCTACCCCAGAAACCAGCCCTGGCTAAAATTGAGCCGGAACTGGCTAAAATTGATGCTGGACTTGAGAGTCTTCGCGCTCAATTGGCTGCTATAACTACTAATAATTAGGTGAAAATGATGGTGAATGCTGGTGTTCAATCTCAGGACGATCCAATTTTATTGGCTCATGCAGAAACAGATGCTTTTCTGCGGGAAGTTACTGAACAAATAGATTTAGATACTTTCGATCCTGATGATGCGGAAATTTTGAAGCGGTTGGTTGAATGTTTGGGAGATACGCGGGGGATGACTCGACTGCGTTTCGCGGAAACTTTGGCCGAAATTGGTGAAGCATCGACTCCTTTTTTGTTGGATGGTTTGGCAAATCATCCTAATCCGGTTGTGCGACGCGCTGCTGCTAAAACTCTGACTTTGATTGCCGATCCGACGGCGGTTCCTCATTTAATTCATGCTTTGTTGAATGATGAGGATACGGTGGTTAAGGGTTCATCTATTGGGGCTTTGGCGAGGATTGGAGAACCGTCTGTGCAGGCTTTGTTGGATATTTTAGCGTCGAAGGATTTGCCGGAAAGTACGATCGGTCATGCGGCTTGGGCGTTGGCGTTTATTGGGGCGGGGGCGAAGGAGTATTTGTATCAAGCGATCGCTTCTGATTCGTCTGTGGTGCGTGGGGCGGTGGTTGGTGCGATCGCCAAAGTAGCGCAGGAAGAGCCCAAAGCGGACTTATTTGAGATTTTGGTTAAGTCTCTGACGGATGTTGATGTAGACGTGCGTTGTGAGGCGGCGGCTGCTTTGGGAAATTTGGCTTATAAGCCTGCAATCCCCAATCTGATTGAGTTGCTGCATCACGGCGATGCCGAAAGTCGCAGGGCGGCGGCCTTGTCTTTGATGAAAGTGGGCGATCGAAGTGCGATCGAACCGCTACAAGCTGCATTAACTAAAGAATCGGAAGTGGCGATTCAAGGTGTAATTAAGTTAGCAATTTCTCAAATTAAGTAACTAAAAATATGACTGAATCTGGAACCGGGCGGATGTTGCTTTCTCATAATTTTGATATGCCAGAAGGTGTTTTTGGGCCCTTAAGTCGGGAAGATTTGACTCTGGTATTTGTTGATGGTTTAAGTCAATATCCTGAGATTAAGTGTCGTCAATTAAATCACGCTCATTGGATGGTAGAAGTTTTATTTTCTACTAATGATTTTGAGCCTCCTCAAGTTGGGGAATTTTGCGCTGAAGCTTTGGTGAATAAGCGGATGAGTCAAGGGAAAGCCGATGATTCTTTTCCTGATGTTTTGATTTTAGCGGGGTTGAAGAAGACTCCGCCCTTGAGTAGCGATGTTGAGGCGCTACAAACGGGAGAATGGGGGGTTGATGTGGTGGAAACTCCGTCTGCTGATAGTTTCTTGATGGCGATGGGCTGGGAGGATAAAACGGCTGGGAAAAGTATTGAGGATGTTTTTAAGGTTGAAAGGAGAAAAGGGTAAAAGGATAAAAGGCTGAGTTAACCAGCCGTGATATCTTTTTGATTGATACTGTTGAAACAACAACCAAACGTCACTCGATACTTAGTCTGCCATTTTTCAACTTTCCTCATCATCTTGTCCTGGTAAATCTAAAGCAATCATTAAAGCGCGATTAAGTTCGGCAATTTTTGCCTCTGAAAGCTTTCCCAGCATTTGCAAAAGTCTAGTTTTTGCCAATACCCGCACTTGATCCGCTTTAACAATTGAATCCCTTTCTAATCCTCCATCAGGAGCTTTAATCAAAACCTGAGATGGAAAAATGCGCTTGTTTTGTTGATAAGTGGTACAGGGAACTGCCAAAACGACTGGACTACTAGCATTAATTACGTCGCGACTGACTATAATCACCGGACGATTTCCCCCTTGTTCAGAACCTTCCACAGGATCGAGACGAGCTAAATAAACCTCTCCTCTTTTCATTCTTGAGACTCCGCTAATTTAAAAGCCTCCCAAGAAGCTGTAGCAAATTCAGCCTCCATCTGTAAAACTTCAGCTTGATATTCTGGATCGCTTGTCATTTCTGCTAGTGCTTCATCAATTTCAGCTCGTTTCAGCGCTGCTAATTCTCGACAAATAGCCCGCATAATAAATTCATCACGACTCTTGGCTTTTCCCTGGTTTACTGCTTTATCAGTCGCTTCTAGTAAATTAGCAGGGAGACTGATTTTTGCTTCAATTGTAGGATTAGACATGAAAATCACTCCTAAATGAAACCTGAATGTTCTCTAGATATCTATCTTAACTCTTTTTTTCAAAATAGTGATGGATTAGGCGATCGAGGATGTTTTAAGGTTGAAAGGAGAAAGGGGTAAAAGGTAAAAGTTGTTTGGAAAGTAAAAGCTAAGTCCCGAAGCGCTGATTTTGAAGTTCACCACACTATCTATCTCCCGTAGATTAAATGATTGAATTGAAGTTTATTGGGTCTACTAATTTCCAGCATCTTATCAGGACGATTGTGAATCTCAGTTAAACGGTCATTAGTCTCAGTTGAGCGATTATTGCGTGTTTTTCCTTTGGGAATGCTAATATGACCGATACTGATAAAACGATATTCAACAGAATAATCAGCAGGCGGAGGTTCTTTTAGTATAACTTGCTTTTTACCTTTACCGTAGCTATCTTCCAATGGCACTGTAGCACTTTCCTGAATCATCTCTTTGAGGATAGCAATATCAGACATCAATCCTCACCCCAGACAATCGATTCCTGAATCCTATTCATCGTTTCAATGGTTGTATCAAAACTGCGGGCTTCAATACCCATTTCTGGGTCGATATCGGCTGGTGTAAGAGTTTGACATTTATTTGTTTTTGTCTTCCCTGTCTCTTCCGCAATATAAACCTTTATTTTGTTAGACGAAATTAGTTCTACTTCCCTATAACCTTCTTCTTCAGCAATTCGCTTCAGATGAGGTTTATCATGGTTAAGCATAATCAATGTATTCAATTCTTTGATAATATAATCACTGTGGGTAGTGATAAAAACTTTAATACCCAGATTTACGAGTCTGGCAAATAGCCGTGCGACGCGGCGCTGGTTTTCAGGATGTAGATTCAATTCTGGTTCATCTATCATCAATAAATCGCCAATTTGAGCCTCATGTTTGAGGTAAAAACCGATGTCTAATAGAGAACGTACAGCACTAGAACTTTCATCCATAGAAAGCTTGAGCCTTTTACCATTTGGCTCATAATAAAGTTCATCATTACGAGTAACGGTGTATTGACCGCCGATTATATCAGCAAAATCTGCCAGTATATCAGGATGGTTTTCCGCAATAAAACTGCTTTTCTTGACAATGGTTTCCAGTTCCCTCGTAAAGTCAACGTTTGTCTTGATTGGCAAAGCGTAGTCCTGATAAGCCTTAAATAAGAGCTCCATTGGATGGATCTTATTATTGCCTTGACCCATTTGTTCAAGCAATCTATTGCGGGCAAAATTCAACTCTTTGCGAAAAATAGCTGCACCAGTTCGTTCTGCACTAGCGATAAAAGGACGAGGAATAATTTCGGCAAAAATGATATCTTTCAGTGCATCAGCAATGGTGTGTTTAAGTATTTGATTGGGAATTTTTGCCTTTTCTTTTTCAACTAGCAAGGTGACAACTAATTCTCTACTTTCTTCTCTTTTGGTCATAGAGAATAATTCGACATTGGCAGATCCTATTGTTAGCTCGAACTTGCCTGTTAAACGAATATTTTTGATGTCTAGATTTACCTGAAACTCTGTTTTTTTAAATCTTTTAGCCTGCGCTGCGAAAATCTGAGGTAATTGCTGTGTATAAACTTGACAAGCTTTAGAAACAATTTGCTCAGCCTGTTTGACATATTTTTGTATATCTAGATGAATTACGCCGTCAGCAAGGAGTTGTTGGATATTATCGTCGTTGATTTCGATCGCCAAAATCTGCCGCCAAGTAAACAAAAAGCCAAACAGTGCATAGGTAGCGTAGGTCTTCCCGGTATTGTTGCCGCCACAAATAATTGTCAACTCGCCCAGGGTGAATTCAGCTTGTTTTAGGGCACCAAGATTTTTGACTTTAATTTTCATTGGTGTTTTCCTTAGATTGCATCGCTAACAAATCCGCTTCGATCGCACAAACCAAACTAAACAGCCAGCGCCTTGATACTTTCTTGGGTATCAGGAGGGATCTTTTGCCAACTCCTAGCAATGTTAATATTCATATTGGTTTGAGCAATATCTAACAATGTATCATCAATTGAATGTGTTTGATTTTCGCGCAACCAAATTAAAATCTCCGCTAAATGCCAGACAGAGTGGGCATCTTCATAAACAGGAATCGTAAATTTTGAGTCGCTTTCGAGGGTGAGATTTGTCATGTGCTGTGGAGTGTACCCCAGAATTTTAGCTGCATCCGTCAAGCCAACAAAATCTGGTGCTGCTTCAATTAGAGTGGCATCTGGAACAACTTTTTTGACATCATGAATCGCCGTAGAAATAGCTTCATAAGCCGATGATGCATCGCGGATGAAGTTTAGTGCGAGATATCCTTTATTTCCAACTCCAATTAAGGCATCATCACAGCCACCTGCATATAGTTTCTCGATAAAATCGTCAGTATTGGCTAGGGGATTTTCTAGATTAAACTTCACAGTAAAATCATACTCATTCATTACTATTCTGCACGCTTATAATTCATCACCAAATCCAACCGCGATAAAGAACTTGTCGCTGATTCCCGCACATAGGAATCAACTGCTTCATCATTGGCAAATCTGGTGAGAACTTCTACACAACGCCGATCGCCCACAGAGGCCAATGCACTCACGATCGCCACCTGTACCGCTACATTATCCGTTGTATTCAGCGACTCCACCAAAATCTCAAACGCAGACGAACCCATCTGCCCCAAGGCCATCACCGCTGCAATATGCACCACAGGATTAGCGTCATCGATCGCCTTTTTCAATCCCTGCAAGCCGACTTCTGGGAAAGGCAACTCTGGATAATTAATCGCAATTTGTGCTAATGCTTTCGCCGCACTCCCTCGCACTGTCACGTTGTCGCTGTTTAACAATGCGTCAACTACCGATGGTATGGCGTCCTCACCGATCGCACCCAAAGCCTTCACAGCCGCCCGACGATAGACGACATCTTCGTCATCTAAAATGCCAACCAGTCGAGAAATGGTATTTTCATCGCGGGAATCGGCAATTTCAAACATCGCCCGATCGCGCATATGAGGATTTGGGTGTTTTAGTTGTTCAAACAAAGCATCGGTTGTCATGGTTTTTGGGGTTTTATGTATTCGGATTAGGCTGAATTAAGATATAGCATTTCTCAGGTAGGGACACGGCACTGCCCATTGGTGTCAACTTAAGCCTAAAAGCCCGCCAAGTCTGTCTGTGGGCCCGCGAGTCCGCCAGGGGTTGAAACCCCTGTCTAATAGCTAAAGTCCTCGCTATGAGGACTAATGAGTTGAAAATTCTTCTCTTCAGTCCTCTTGAGAGGACTTTAGCTTTGAGGCAGGGGTTTCAACCCCTGGCGGACTATCGGTTTTACCTTAAGTTGACACCTATGGGCACTGCCGTGTCCCTGCTATATTTCGGATATAACGGAAGTATGAGCTTCTATTTTAGCTTGAACCAACCAATCTTGGTCGGCCGCAGCAAGTTCATAACCACTGAAATCACCAAGTTTTTCGAGTGCCATTAATGCAGCATACTTCAAATCCCAGATTTTAGTTTCCAGACAAGCTTTCAATTCTGGAATCGCACGCTGTTCTCCCAGTTCCCCTAGGGCGATCGCCGCGGCTGCACGGGATTTCTGAAACTGGGGTTGGGAGTTATTCAAAGCTTCCAATAACAAATCGTAAGCGGGAGAATGTTTTAACCAACCAAACAATTTTACCACATGAAAATGCGCTCCATAGTCATTATTTGCTTCTTCGGCAAAGGTGGCAAACAAAGCTGCTGGTGCTTCCTCTGAGTAATGTTCGAGAATTGTTTTAGCTGCTAAATAGCAACGTCCAAAATCTGTTTCGTATAACTGGCGAATCAAAAACGATAAATCTGGTAATTTTTCATAACTATGCACTAAATCTAAATCGGCTGGATAGTCTCTTAAGGTTTGTTCCAAATAAGGTTGAATGGTGGCAAAGGTTAGGGATTTGTCAGCAATTCCTGCTTCTGCTAACATCCTAATTCCTCTCAGCCGAAAGACTAAAGATACGGGACATCTGGCAATATTGGGGATTGCATCGTAGTAGCGCGCATCAATCAAATCTTGGATGGATAGTCTGCGCCCTAGGACATTTTTGTGTTGCAGCATGGCGACAACTTTGCCCATTTGAGAAAAGTCTCTGGTTAAGCGACAAATTGCGGCGATCGCAGCACTAGCAGTAGGCGGGTCAATATCATCGACAAATCTGCGAATTCTTTCTAAAGCTGGAGCATAATCTAATTTTGTCAGAGTGTGGATAATTACTCGGTGGGTTTGTCCGGGTTTGTCCAGCAATTGAGCAACTTCTTCTAAAACGTCGGCATCTTGAGTGCCAATTTCGCCGATCGCCCAAACCGCATTTTCCACCGTGTAGCAGTCATTATCGGCCAGACAGGTGCGAATCACCGGCAATGCTAACACAGCTTGGAGTCTTCCCAAGGTTTCCACCGATTTGCGGCGGACAATGCGGTTTTCCAGCACTGGATCGGTTTGCTGTACGGCTCGGATCAATGCTGCGATCGATCGATCTGTGGAAAAATTGATCAAGTGGGAAGCGGCAATGTAGCGGGAATCCTCTTCGCCAATCTCAGCTTGGGGCGTATCTAAAATCGCGATCGCCTGGTCTTCGGTTAAATTAAAAAAACTAAAAAAGCGCTTATCCATAAAATTAGCAGTCTGCAATAACTATAATATGATATGCCTAGCAGTCCTAAATCATTTGTGAATTTCTTACTCCCTCCCCTTAGTAAGGTCCGGGTTGGGGTGGGGTAAAAAGATTTACGACTCATTTAGCATATGTCTATTAAAACAAAATAACAAGCCTAGGAATTCTTGACTCTTACCTTACCAAACCAAAATTGGTAATGCAACGAACCCAGATTTCCCAGACTTGTCGGGGTATAAACTACCCAGTCACGACATTACAAACCTGCTAATTAATTAGGACAGGGAATTGATGGCGTAGTCAAGAAGAGCGTTGTACTCAGTCAAAGCTTGAGCAGACATATCGCGAGGAGTGCAACCGCGGTTACGAGCAAAGCTCAATGCTTCAACGTAAGGAGCAGTAGGCAAGCTCAAAGCGCGATAGACTTCGCGTTGACCAGCAATACCCCATTCATCAAGAGGGCCTGTGCCGCCAACTACCAAGCAGTATTGAACCAAGCGCAGGTAGTGCTTGATGTCACGAGCACATTTTGCTTTGAAAGTATCGGTGGAGTTAGCTTGACCGGATTCGTTCAAGTAAGGATACTTTTTGATGCAAGCATCATAAGCTTCTTTTGCCACTGAATCCAGGTTGTTGCCGAGCTTTTCAGCAGCTTCTAAACGAGCAGCAGAGCGTTGGATAGAACCTTGGACTGATTCTAAATCTGAGGTGCTAGGGAAGCGGCCTGCTGCATCAGCAGAGGCGATAGCTGTGGTGAGAACTGATTTCATTTCCTAAATCTCCTAAAGTGATTTTGACAGTGAGCGTAGTTTCAATTTTGCTGAGCGAATTGCGATTAGCAATGGACTAGCTCAGTGCAGAAATGATGCGATCGAAGTAGCTGGAAGCTTCGGCAACGAGTGTGGCGCAACGATCTTCAACTACGATTGTTCCCATTTTGCGCAACTTAGCACCGGCAAATTTTTCGCTGGGGTTGTCTTGGATGTGAGCAGCGGCTTGAGCCTTCATGATTTGAACGGCACGCACGGTGGAGGTGGTGGGCACGCCCAAAGCTGCGTAGGTTTCTTTCAAGCCATTCAAGCAACGGTCATCAAGAACGGAAGCATCACCAGCCAACAAAGCGTAAGTGACATAGCGCAAGATGATTTCTGCGTCGCGCAAGCAAGCAGCCATGCGACGGTTAGGGTAGCAATTACCACCGGCTTGAATCAAGCCTTGGTTTTCGCAGATCATACCGGCAACAGCGTCGGAAACCATGCAGCTAGCGTTGCTGGCGATCGCGTTTACTGCATCCAAGCGTCGGTTGCCGCTGGCAACGAAAGCTCTGAGGGCAGCAATATCACCGACGGTGGAGGTGCTGGCATCGGCTGAAACTACAGCTCTTGAAAAAGCGTCAAGCATTGAGTTCTCCTTAACTTAGACGAAAATTTATTTCTTATCTCAGTTGGTCAAATTTGGTGACGAACTTGATGGTTTTGAATATATCCCTGGGATGATGTCTCTGTCTCATTCCTGAGAAACAAAGTAACAATTTGTTACTTTTGTCGCGAAAACTACATTTTTTCGTTTAACTGATGTCGTTTCTGGTGGCATCGGTATTGTTCAAACAGTCAACTATTATATATATGTCAAATGTGTCGATCAGACCCTACGTGGATGAAAGTGACCTACAGGCGATCGCCCATTTGATCGATACTTGCGAACAAGTCGATCGCCTCGAAGAAGGTACTTCCATTTCCGAATTGCAACAAAAATTTAATCAACCATCCCTTGACAAAAGTCGCGATATCTGCATTTGGGAAGACGGTCAGGGCAAACTCATCGGTTTTGCTAAGTTGTCGATTTCTGGATCTGGGGAGATGATTGACGGTTGGCTGTGGTTTTGCGTTCACCCGATCGCGCGATCGGGCAATATTGAAACCCTAGCAGTGGCTTGGGGAGAAAAGCGGATGCGGGAAGTGCAAACAGAACGAGGTGTACCAGTGAAACTGCGATCGTGGGTACGCGCGGAAAATACCGATCGCATTGCTGTACTAGCAAATTGCGGTTTCCTGGCCGATCGCCATTTTTGTCGTATGGCGCGATCGAACTCTCAACCAATCCCAGAACCAAAAATCCCCAAAGGCTTCAGCCTCAGTCAGTTTCGGGGCGCACAAGATGCCCAAGCTTGGGTAGAAATGTTCAACCAGTCATTTATCGACCACTGGAACCATCACGATTTAACAGTAGAACAATTCAAGTACGATTTAGCAAAACCCAGTTACAGAGAAGATTTGGACTTAATTGCAGTTGCGGTTGATGGTACTTTTGCAGCGTTTTGTCACTGTGAAATTAGTGTCCAAGAGTGCGATCGAACTGGCAGGAATGAAGGCTGGATCATGTCACTCGGTACAAGACGTGGCTTCCGTAACATCGGATTAGGACGAGCAATGTTGCTGGCTGGCTTGCATCGGCTAAAAGCTGTCGGTATCGAAACAGCCATTATCGGAGTCGATGCCGATAATCAGTCCGGTGCCCTGCGGCTGTACGAATCTGTTGGCTTCCACAATATTCGCAATACCATAGCCTATGTCAAAGAACTTCGATCGATCCAGTCCTGTGGAAGTCTACAAACCGGGTTCGATCGACGAAAATACTTCGGTACAGCCACAAATTAGGTGAAAAACCCAGTTTCTTTCGTCGAGTCCCCAATCCTGACAAAAAACTTTTCCCAACCCCTTGACACCTGTGTAGCACAAATGTAGTATATAATATGGAAAGGGCAGGAAAAGCAAAAACCTGTATTTTCCGTAAAATTCTGAACCTTGAAAACTGAATAACTAATCGAAATTTCAAGGAACATCTAATTGAAAGTCTTGTAACAGAGACTAGATTTTCATGTTGTTACTTTACACCACAATTTTCGGTTACAAACTGCCTCCGTCTGAGCCAGAGATTGTACCGAATCAGCCTAAATCCAATGCAGAAAAAGCGGATTCAGAGCCGGAAAAATCTGCCAAAACTGAACCTGCCAAACAGACTGAAGAAATCCGCAACATCCAACAAAACTATCACTTAGAACGGCGTTTATTTCAGTAAAATCCAGCCCTATTTGGGGAAATAGGACTGGATTTGATGAGACAATAAATGCCAGACTAAAGAGCAGACAGGCTACCAATCCAAAATCCAAAATCTCAAATCGCTCAAGGAGGTATCAGTAATGGTTCACATTCGTTTTGAAGGACGTTCCTATGATGTGGCAGAAAACCAACTGGGTATCGCCACAGGAATGAGCGAACAAGCCATTAAGGAACGTCTGGCCAAGCATTTTGATGTTAAGGGCGATCGCTTCGAGTCTTACGTGCTCGATCGCCGTCCTTCGGGCGATTTAATTGTGCGCCCAGAAGCCGTTTACGGCTAGAAAATCAGCTATCTGAGTTGGCTACCCCCTCGATGGTTCGGCGGTTAAAACCGCAACTATACAAACGAAGTCTGCCTCCGCAGACTAAGAAATAAAGAGGGTATTTAACCAGGATTTCGGCTCGGCTATTAGGCGGCGCACTCCAACTAAAGAAGCTTACAAACTGGTAACGTTCGACTAAACATCGAACAGTAGGTTCGATTCCTACCCTCTGGGCCTCTTGGAGAGCGGTTTTAAAAATAGCTTTGATGACTTGTGCGCGGGAGCATCCCGATTTTGCATAGGCGAAGCATGACCGCAGACAATTTATAGCAACTGCCAAGGCGATTAGGGCAGATTTTGTAGGGGCGGGTTCACCGATATCTTTCATCGGTATAGACAAATTCTATAAACCCGCCCCCACCCCACGACTTAACCACCCTGGCGGTTGCTATATTAGTGATAACCAAAGATTTACAGCGGTCATGCTTCGCCCCTACGAATATATTTGCACTCATTGAGATCCACCCCTTGTGCGCCTCCTCTTATACCTGAATTTTTGAGATTTAAACAACAGCTACACCGCACCCCAACATTTAAAGCTTACACACTTTTTGGTTTTCTCAACCAGAGGTAATAGGTTCGACTCCTATCATCCCCATCTTGGGGATGTAGCTCAACGGATAGAGCACATAGTTAAAAGCTTTGATGACTTGTGCGGGGTATCTGTCAGGTAGTGAAACAAACACTTCGTGCCCTAAAAAAGGAAGCTTACATACTAGCTCATTGGTAGAGCATTTCTCTTTAAAGAAAAGGTCGCGGGTTCAACTCCTGCGTATGAACAATGGCTTTCTTGACTTGCACGAAGTGACTTTCACTGCTATCAAAACCGACAAAAAAACCATGATTTAGTAAATTGTTTCGATGTTTGATAATCCTGTTCTGCGCCCTAACAGATAAAGCGCTTACACACTATTAAGCCGATTGGTTGCAGGTTCAAATCCTGCCAGTCGCGTTTCTGGGGCTGTAGCTCAACTGGTAGAGCGATCGGGATGTCAAAATGCTTTCCAAACTTGCGCAGAACTTCTGATAATTATAAATAGTGGAGTTATGAGCGAACATCGCTTAGCAGAAAATGTGATCGAGCGCCCTCGTGGAGGGCTGAGAATCAGCTTAAGAAAGGTGAAAGGGCAAAAAAAATCTCTGATCAAACTAACCGAAGAAGCTACTACAGATGGACTGCTTAGCCCTTATTTAATTAAGCCAATAAAAAAGACAAAATGGTTTTCCGATTGTCTGGGACCGCTGTACCAATGGCTGCAATCTCATGTAGGTGAGTATTGGGATGATGTTTACAGCAAACTCTGTCAAATCCTCGATATCACTACCTTATCTGGGCAACATATTGTCTCTCATGTATGGCAATACGTGGAACGAAATGCGGTGTTAATTGATGGGGTTCCTTATCGGAAAAGTCGTGAATTTTATAATACAGCTCTTCCTCTTGGTTATTGGTACAAGCAACTTTATGTCCATCCTGAGACGGGAATTCTTTGCTTAGCTAAGAGAATTCGGAAAGTACCTGAAAAGAAGCAAGATGATTTTGTTTTCATAGATGTTTATCATCATTATCAGAAAATAAATGATTTGTGGTATGCGATCGAGCTGGCAGATATTGAACCTTTGGGAATAAACACAAATAAGTCTTCTGTCAACCGGGAGAAGTATGTTGCGGCAAAACGTCAGTGCAACAAGAAGCAAATTAAGTTCATTATGGAACGACTAGCTAAAAATAAGGACTGAAGTTTTTACTACCAAATAAATTTTCACTTCGCGTCCCGATCGGGAAAGTTTACATACTAGCCAAACGGTAAGGCGCTTGACTTAAGATCGAGTATATACAGGTTCAAATCCTGTGTGTGAATCAACGACTTTTTCAACTTGCGCGAAGTGCTTTTTTTCCTAAATTTTAGATCCTAAATTGGTGAGTAATATCTAAGTCGGTAGCATCAGAATTATTCATCTGTGTATTTTCGGACTCTGTGTCAAGAGTGTTCTAGTAAGGTTAAATCATGACCATGCAACGGTCAACAATATAAGGAGAATTAAATTATGAAAAATAAAACTATAATTTACCGATCGCCAAAGGAAATAGATAGCCTGATTCATGCTTTCCAAGAATGCAGCCTGCCGCGAAATCAATGGACTCACGCAGCACATTTAACCGTTGCTCTTTGGTATCTGTTTTATGATTCAGAACCAGAAGCAATAAATGCGATTCGGAATGGGATTAAACATTATAACTGGGTTCAAGGAATTGAAAGCACAAAAGATAGCGGGTATCACGAAACGCTAACGCTGTTTTGGGTGCGGACTGTTTGCGGCTATCTCGCCGAGGAAAGTCGGAATCGATCAATCGTAAGTCTGGCTAACGGTTTAATTGCACAATATGCCGATCGCACTTTACCATTTCGCTACTACACGCGCGCTCGACTGATGTCTTGGGAAGCTCGAACTAACTGGCTTGAACCGGATATAAGAGCGATCGACTCCGACACAGTTGCAATCGGTACAAAATATTAGGTAAAACCAATGAAAATGAATGCAGCAGAGCGCGATTTACGTTTAGAAATGCTCAACAGTCTGCTCACAACACCTCACCGTCAATTAGAAAAAGTAGCAGAAATTCACAAACTAATTGTCGAATTAGACCCGATTTTTTACGGTCATTTAGCAGTGTGGTATCAGCATCAAGGCGACGTCCGCGACCACAAGGAAGTTTTTGTCGGAAACTTGCTAACTTCTGTACTAACAGAACACCGAGATGCCGGTTTCATGATGCTGCAACAGTTTCCTCCCTACGAGGTTTCGCGGATTGTGGACTTCATGAAACAGCACAAAAATAAGATGCCCCGCAGTGCGCGCACTGCTGTCACTCGCTATCTGAAATCGCGGGAAAAGAATCCGCAGTTTTTCGATCGCGCCGCCCTCCGCAGTCGCAAGGCGATGAAGCACTTGTACGCGACTTTACACATCAAACCGAGCGATCGGGCGTCGGCGATTCTGTTCCAAAACAATCCGCCAGAAGACTCTCTGGCATTCGTTTTGAAGCAGTTGGCAAAGGCTGCAACAGCGGCGGAACAAGCGAATTTGATTGTTGAGTACAAGATTCCGTATACGATCGCCATTGGTGCAATCCAACAGCTAACACCAATGGTTTTGGCTGCGTTGATTAACTCGATGTCGCCCCAGGAAGTGATCAACAACCTGAAATCGATTCAGTCTCGTGGCGCGATGGATCACCCGGAAGTCAAGCTGTTGATTGATTCCAAGTTGGATGAAGCGGCAAAGTGCGATCGGGTTTCTGCTTACAAAGCCAGTGTCGCAACTGATAGCGCCAACTTTGACGCAGCAACGGTGGCGAAACTAGCAACTGTCACAAACTCACAAGTCAAGAAGCGCGGTAAAATTGCTAAAGCCACCGGTTTGTTGATTGATAAGTCGGGAAGTATGGAAAGTGCGATCGATGTTGGGAAGCGTCTGGCTGCTTTAATATCGGGCATTTCCGACGCTGCACTGTTCGTCTACGCCTTTGACACCATGCCCTACCCAGTGCTTGCAAACGGTAGCGAATTGACAGATTGGGAACGCGCATTCAAGCACATTCGCGCTGGCGGTGGCACCAGTTGCGGTTGCGCGGTGGAAGCAATGCGGATTAAAAAGCAAGTAGTTGAGCAATTCATCATAGTCACAGATGAAGGCGAAAATGCTGCACCTTATTTCGCTGATGCTTATCAAAATTACTGCCGCAGTTTGGGGCTAATTCCTGATGTTGTAATCGTGCGAGTTGGCGCTTGGTGCAATTATGTTGAGAAGCAATTGAAGGAAAAAAAAGTAGCGGTGGAAACCTTTACGTTTGCCGGAGATTACTACTCGCTGCCGAATTTAGTGCCGATGTTGAGTCGTCCTTCACGGCTGGAGTTGTTGATGGAAATTATGGATGTGACGTTGCCTGTGAGGGATGACAAGTGATATAATTGGGCATTGCTCGTCAGTTAAGCTGGCGGGCTATGCTCACTCACTTTATGGGATAACTACTGTGCCATACCTCAAAGCAAAACATCTATCAACCCAAGGTAAAAGGTTGAATGAGAGGGTAAAAACTGCTAATCGCAAGTTAATTTATATGGGTGGTGAAATCAGGTTTCAATCTGAGATGGATTTGGAAGATTATATAGATGAGAAATTTGATCAAATATTTCCCTCGCTCATTAAAATCAAAAGACAGCATACTGTAAAAATGCAGCGATGCGATTTATTGTGCTGTACCAAATCCGAAAATCAGCCGATAATTATTGAGTTGAAAAATGAAGAAGATCGAGGATTAGTTTCGCAGCTAACTCGGTATCGTAAAGCTATTCTCACAAATAAATGCTTTGAGGATAAAATTGACTATTCATTGCCAGTGAAAATGATAGCGATCGCACCGAGTTTTCACGATGATAATTACACAGACAAAGAAGCTTCAAAATTTGAAAAACATTTTTGTTTTTGGGAATTTGCTGTACAAAATCATCATAATTCAGGTCAATTTAAACTATTAAATCAAATTTATGAAATTTCTTACCCTGTATTTGGGTTGCCAGAAATCTCTCCTAATTTAGATATTAGCAGTTTACCTGCTTTTACTTGCAATTTTGTAGGTAGGCTCCCACCAGACTATCATACAGATTTTCTTAAGTTGCGAACTTTGCTTTTGTCTCAGCCAAAAGTAAAAGAAATGGTTAGTACCACTTACAGAAAAATATTGTATGGAACTGGGGATGGAGTGAATCACAAAAAAGTGGCAGAAATAACTAACACTACTAACGGAATCGTTTTATTTCTTTGGTTGCCAACAGCCGTTAATACAAATACCAAAACACCGATAACTCGATTTGGATTGGTTTTGAAAAAAGTAGGCAACCCTTTTTCTCCAAATTCTTCTATAGAATGGGTTGTTTGTACCAAAGATACTATCAACTTAAAAGAGCAACCTCAACCTAATACATTTTCAGGAATGACTAGGCATGGAATGTTAAAATGGTGTAAACCTAATATGTACTTGACGCAAGCTGCAGGTTATAATAATACTTTTTTCTTACTTTTGTATCTCCTTAAAGGAATTACTCCACCTATTGATAGCACTACTAGGGAATGGTGGGAAATTTACCAAAAGGAGACAGACTTTAATTTAGGATGGTTTATAGATTTAGCTATCAAAACCTGGAACTATCGCGTCAAGTAGAACTTTTATCTACCGATAAATTCAGTAGCAAACGCCAAGTACGAGTTTTCTGGCGGGTGGTCGCGTCGCTTGAATAAAGAACATCGTATTGTTTATTTAGTAAGTGAGGACCGTATTGATTTTCTGAAAGCGCGCTATCACTATTAGTAAAGTGATAAAAGTTGAGTCATTAAGTTAGTCGGAGTTAGAATTTTATGTCAACTGAAATTACATACACTGACGCTGAAGCAAATTTAGAAAATCTCTGCGATCGCACTGTTGAAACAGGGGAAGTAATAGTTATTACTAGACCTAACGGTAAAAATGCGGTCTTGATTTCGGAATCAGAATTAGCAAGTTTACTAGAAACACTTTATTTGCTGAGGTCGCAGACTAATACAACTCCTTTGTTGGCAGCATTAAAGAGAACTAAAGCAAGAGTTATTCAACCTCAGACACTCGATGAAATTTGCAAAAGATTTGGGCTTGATGAAGATGATGATACTGAAAATGAGGTAGTGACTGCTAGTGACTGCTTACAAACCGATCGCGATCGACAACTGCTAGACAGCATCAATGATGCTTATGCAGATGGACTAGATCCGTCAGAGCAAGCTATGCTAGAAGGAATGCGTCAGCATCAGCGACTCTTCACAGAAACAGAATGGTAATTTGTCAAGGAGATATCTACTGGATTGATTTAGGACAGCCTATCGGTTCGGAACCAGGTTATATTCGTCCTTATGTTGTGATTCAAAATGATGTCCTGAATAGTTCTCAAATCAGAACTATTATTGTTTGTGCATTGACTACTAATCTCAGACGAGCTAGGGCTATAGGTAATGTATTGCTTGAACCAGGAGAAGCCGATCTAGCAGAACAAAGCGTAGTTAATGTGTCTCAAATTTTTTTTACAGTAGATAAGGCTTTGTTGACAGATAAAATAGGTAAATTGTCTCGACCACGAGTCGGACAGATTCTCGCAGGGTTAGCCCTGGTGACTAAACCAAAGGAAATAGATTCTAGTGAGCAAGAGGAGAATTAAACTTTTAATTTTACCAGTTTTTATCTATTTTCAATTATTCTATCGTTCTCTCGATCATTTCTAGTAACTCAGGATTTGCTATAGATGATACTAACTTTGAATCAGCAGTAGCTAGAACTGCACACAACTTTGAGGAAGTAAGTGCAGGATATTTTTCTAACACCTGTTGTTTCGTCCATCCCGCAGCAAACAGCCCTAGCAGAAATTCTACAGACAACCGAGTTTCTGGAACCGCAGGTTGGGCTGGTACTTTTTTAGTGCCGAAATTAATTTGCTTTCGCCAGTCCATTTTTTTGCTTAAACGATTGGGGAATATGCAGCCAATTATACGGTATTTTAGCGCCAGATAGACCAAGGGAGGTCTGAGGAAGCTGATAACTTAAGACTAGGGGCGATTTCCCTGTTTTAAAATTAATTTTTTATACCGATCGCACTCGGTCAATTTCTTATACAGTAGAGTAAGGAGCAGCGAGTGCGATCGCCATTTTTGCTTTTGTCGGTTTAGTGAGTAAAAATGCCGATCGCCCTCGATCTTAACACACAGTACAACTACTTGAGCTTGCACTATGACAAAAAAGTCTAAGGTCAAAAAATCCTGTTTGCTCTCCCAACGACTGCAAGAAGCTCTCGATCGAGGCAGTAAAGTTTGGATGAAAACAAATAATAGCAGTTTCGGTGGCATCCCCATTAATTTATCCAAGGAGTTTGCCGAAATTCTGGTAATTGTTTCCCCTAGCGAACATGGGGAAAATAACGATTCTTATGGACAAGTCACTTGGCTGATTCGACTTTCGGATATTATTGCAGTCGCTTATCCAACTGAATATTGGTCTAAAGATAGATTAGAAAGTTTGCTAAAACCTGATGTAGTTACTTCTGAAATGGGAGATTATCCGGGATAATGTGCTAATAGCGCACCTAACTTTATAGATGCAATTACACCTCATAAAAATTAAAAAAGAGTAAAATTTTAAATCTTAGAAAATTTCACTCTTTTTTAAACAATTTATCGAGAATTTTAATTATTTATTGCAAACAGAAAGCTGCACTTTACAACTGCCTCCTGGTAATTCGCTGCAAGCGGCGAGAGCTTGAGCTTCTGCTGCTCCTTTATCATCGCCCCAACCCGCACCAGCTCCTCCTTTCCCAACGACAATAGCTCCACAGTTATTAGTGTTGGATGTCAGCGGTTCGCAGTCGTTCGCCCCTCCACTATGCTGATTGCAGGCGGCTACTGCTGCATCTAGTGCTTCTTGTTCTGTAGCATGATCCCAACTAATACCCGTGGCATCAGAAGTGGCAGAATAAGCAGTAGCTCCGTGCTTATCCTGAGCTTGAGCTGTCTGGGCACATAGCAGGAGTGGCACTGTCAAAACAGTCGCTAAAACACACTTAGAAAATAGCTTTTGAAACATATTTAGTGGCTGCTTTTACAGAGTTATAGTTTTGTGCTTAACCAATATTAAATCAGCCCCGCGATCGATGTCAACATCCCCATAGTAATCTCCCAAAAACCTTGTATTGAAGAGGCTGTCGGGCTTGTGCCACGAGAATTAGGCCACAAGTCTCATCTCAAATCCCAAATCTCAACTCTAAAATCCGATGACTGATATCCGCAAAATCCTCAACCAACTTGCCGCCCAAGCAGGAAAGCTCCTCAATACTCAATTCCTCGCACCTTGCGTGGGAGGGGGAAGGGTGCGGACAAGGATAGATGGAATGATTTACAGGTTTCAACCGCAGCCTCGCAACTTTGAAGGCTGGGGTATTTTTCAACCAATAAATGAGAAAAATGCTGCCGTAGTTACAGAGCCAGATTGGGCACAAGTGGCAGAGTATTTACAACTGCTTGTGCCAATTCGTTTGCAATTAGCTCATGTACTAAGAGGGCAAACTTGGCTGGCTTATCCTGTTAATGAATCTGATGTAAAACAGCGCACTGGTTTTGTTAAACCCGTAGCCGTACATCTGGTAACTGAAGGCTCGCAGTTTGAGTCGATAGTTGCTAGATGGGATGGCCATTTTTGGTGGTTTGAGGAAATCGATCGACGTGCCGATCCTCTGCCTGGTGAGGAATTAATGGCTGCTTTAAAACAGTTAAATTTACCTCAAGAAATACGCTTTAAAGGCATGACACCGGAAATGGCAACTGTTTATGAATTGGTGACACAAAATATCAAAGAGTTTGACCCTAAAATTAGGGATGAACAGCGCTTGCAGCGGGCTTTGGACTTGGGGGGAGGAGAATTACAAGGTTTTTGCGATCGCGATGACTATTGGCTGGTGCAATGGACTAGCCGCGCTGGCGAAAGACATTCTTCTGCTATTGCTAAGCATGATTTGACTGTGATGAGTGCTGGCATTTGTCTGAGTGGATTAGACAGAAATTTCGATTTGCAGTCTTTAGTTGGTGTAGTCGAAGATAGATAATGGGGAATGGGTAATAATTAATCGTTAATGGTTACTTGTTAGTGATTTTTATAATAACCAATTCCCCATGCCCAATTCCCTCCCACCTTGGGGGGCGGGGAGAGGTTCCCTAATTCCCAATTACTATGAGTATTTTTTTTCACGAACAATTGTACAGAACATCGTCAGTGATGTCCATGGTTAAAAACTTCCCTATTACCGTATGTGGTGCCGGCGCTTTGGGTGCTAATATTACAGAAAATTTGGCGCGATCGGGATTTGGTCAATTAACTGTAGTCGATCGCGATCGCATCGAAGAACGCAATTTGTCCACTCAACCCTATTATCGATCGGATATCGGCGCATTCAAAGCCAAAATTCTCGCCCACAATCTTTACCGCGCTTTGGGAGTCAAAATAGAGACGCACTCAAAAGAATTGACATTGGCCAATGTCGATCGACTACTTGCCAACAGCGCCGCGATCGTTGATACTTTTGATAACAGTCTAGGACGACAAGCAGTCAAGGATTACTGTGCAAGTGTCTCCGTTCCTTGCCTCCATGTCGGATTAGCCACCGATTACTCCGAAATAATTTGGAACGAACACTATCGCGTTCCCTCACCGGCAAATGATGACGTTTGCGATTACCCGTTGTCGAGAAACTTAGTGATGCTGACAGTTGCTGTTGCTTGCGAAGTAATTGTGGCATTTGTCGCTACCAAGCAGCAACAAAATTTAACTTGCACGATCAAAGATTTTGCAGTAAGACCACTTATATTGTAGAATGTCTAGTGGCCATTGCCAGAAACTCGATCGCATGAGATGAGATACCTCTGTCCCAGAAATCCGGTTTCTAACTCTCAAAGGCGATCGTCAAACACGCAAAATAAGCTTAAGAAAGTTAACAGGGAAATTATGGTCGGACAACAGACATTTTCTATTTTACTAGCAGTTCTAGCCCTATTAGTTTTGACTGGCGTCGGTGGAGCAAATTATGCTTCTAGCGGTGACGCAGTTTGCCGCACAAATGATTGCCACGAACCCCAAAGAAAATCCCATAAACCGCACAAAAGGATTTTAAAACACGGATCGAGAGGAGAAGATGTCAGAAAGCTGCAAAAATTATTAAACGCGCGAGGTTTGTGCCCACAGCCGATCGTAGTTGACGGCATTTTCGGCCCAACAACTCTCACAGCGGTGAAAAAATTTCAGCGACAAGCTAACCTTCCGGTAGATGGAATTGTCGGCGGAGAAACTTGGGACAGACTATTTGCTAGTTTGTAAATTCAAGCACCGTGCAATACAATTTCTTAAGTCAGTTTTGCTAATCAATCATCCCTCAAATACTCCCTTATTTCTTAGTCCGCGGCGGGTTCAACCGCCGAGGGATTTTTTCGATGCTTTTACAAACATTTGCCCTCCCAAAAACTGCCATAAAAAAGGCAGTTTCAAGTAAATTTTCAAAAGCAACGGCGAGGCTGGTCTACCTTTAGTAGAAAATGGTAAAAATCTAGGTATCATTAGATCTATTTGAAAACCCACAGTTTCTAAAAGCTCTTGCAGCGATAAGTGCGTAATCGGTAATTGATGGTCAATAAAATCGTAGTATTCCCTGTAAGAATATTTGAAATTTGGCTGAATAACCAAAAGAGAACCGTTGGACTTGAGAGAATCAAAGCAAAATGAAATAATTTGGACTAATTGTTCTTTATTATTCAAATGTTCAAAAAAATTAGAGATAAAAATGCGGTCAAACTGTTCGGAAAACAAAGGGCGATCGCCCAAATTTAAAACATCAATATTCATCACTTCAATATCAGGATTAGCAAATATTTTTGAATCAGGATTGAGGTCAATTAAGCATTTTTTATCTGCCCGAATCTGATTTATAAACTCGCAGTAGCCCCCACCAATATCTAAAATAGATGATTGGGAGGGAACATATTTTTGTAAAAACTCGTCAATCAATACTTTCCAAAGCAATACCTTAGCTTCCATCTGTCTGGAATCAAATCGATTAGCGTACAATTTTTTGAGATATCCGTCAGCTTTCATAGTAAGATAGTATTCAGTAAGTATGACTTTATCACTATCCCAGGCAATTATGAACGTTATATCTACCGAAATACCGGAAGTTTTGATAATTGAGCCGAAAATTTTCGGAGACGATCGCGGTTTCTTTCTTGAGAGTTTTAATCACAAAGCTTTTGGAGAAAAAACTGGTGTGACGGCAGATTTTGTTCAAGACAATCATTCCAAATCCTCAAAAAATGTGCTGCGCGGATTGCACTACCAAATGCAGCAGCCTCAAGGCAAATTACTGCGGGTAGTGAGTGGAGAAATCTTTGATGTCGCTGTGGATATTAGAAAAAGCTCGCCGACTTTTGGACAATGGGTGGGGTGTATGCTGAGTGCTGAAAATAAGCAGCAACTTTGGGTGCCGGCGGGATTTGCTCACGGTTTTTTAGTGGTTTCTGAGACTGCGGAAGTTTTGTACAAAACTACGGACTACTATGCACCAAGTCACGAGCGGTGTATCCTGTGGAATGACCCAGATTTGGCGATCGATTGGCCGCTGGATGGTGCCAAACCAATTTTATCAGCTAAAGACAAAGCCGGACAAACATTGAAAAGAGCTCAAGTGTTTTAGATAATGAAAATCTTACTGACAGGTGGTAGCGGACAACTCGCTCAAGAATTGCACCCAATTTTATTATCTTCGGGAGAGGTAATTGGAGTCGATCGCGCTCGTCTCGACTTATCCCAACCCGAAACTATTCGTCAAGCAATAGCTGAAATTCAACCGCATTTAGTTGTCAATGCGGGTGCTTACACTGCTGTAGACAAAGCAGAAAGCGAACCAGAATTAGCACAGGCTGTCAACGGCATCGCCCCTGGTATTATTGCCGAAGAATGCGAAAAACTGGGAGCAACATTGATTCATATTTCCACGGATTATGTATTTGATGGCAGCCAGGGTTATCCTTATCGAGAAACAGATTCTACCAATCCCCTGGGCAGTTACGGCAAGTCAAAATTAGCTGGTGAAGAAGCAATTAGACAAGCCGGAAATCGGCATATTATTATTAGAACAGCCTGGGTTTATGGCAACGGTGGCAAAGGTAATTTTGTCAAAACCATGCTGAGGCTGGGAAAAGACAGGGAAGAAATTCGAGTAGTCGCCGATCAGATCGGAAGTCCTACTTGGACAGGAGATTTAGCTGCGGGAATTTCCCAGATAATTCCTGAGATTCAACCAGAAATTTTCGGAACTTACCAATATACAAACAGCGGAGTTTGTAGTTGGTATGATTTTGCGATCGCCATTTTTGAAGAAGCAGAAAAACTGGGCTTTCCCCTAAAAATTAAGCGGGTAATTCCGATTACAACAGCGGAATATCCAACACCTGCAAAACGTCCGGCTTTTTCTGTGCTTTCACCTGTGAAAATATCAGGAATTCTCGGCACCTATCCTCCCTATTGGCGGGAATCCCTCCGGCAAATGCTGACAAGAGAAGTCAAATAAACATTGAGGGGGCGAGTGTGGTAGGGTAGTGGATGGTGCGTGCCTACCCCTACCCCCACCCACCAGCCGACAACAGGGCAACCAGGGGGGATTGCCCCTACAGAGAATGAAATAGTCAAGCCCTAAGTCAACACCATTTGTGTTTCAAAATCCGATGAAATTCCAGCCACAATATGTTTTAATTGGTGCATCAGTTCTAGGGATTATCATACCAGCTTCCTATATTTTGTACCTGATATCGCAAGCCGGAGATTTATCTAATTTTGACTATTGGTGGATGACATGGAATTTCTATTCAGTCGATGGTTTTGCCACTAATCCTTTGAATTGGATCTTTCGCGCCAACGAGCATTTTGTCTTGATTCCAGCAATTATCTATGCCTGGAATATAGTTATTACCCAAGGTTCAAATATCGGTTTGTGTGTATTTGCCTGGTTTTTGGCTTTAATCCAGTGCCACGTATTAATCGCTTTGCTACCCTTTAATTTGAGCCGTTTTCCGGTGCAATTTATCTTCATTATAGTGGCTATTTCTATTTTTAATTTTACTCCCGCAGCGGCTCATAATTGGATGCGGGGATTTAGCGGTGTACATTGGATAATTGCTAATTTATTTGTAATTTGTGCGATATTTTGTTTGCAATCCTATGCGAAAAATTTGTCCGTAGGGGCGGTGTCCCCGCCCTCCTTATCCTCGTTACAAGATAAGTGGGTAATTGGTAGCATTATTTTTGGTATTTTAGGTTGTATTAGTTACAGCACTCCTTTAGCTTTGTGGCCAATCTTGTGTGCTGCTGCTATGGTGTTGCGCTTTCCTAGACAAGTTATTTATTTGTATTTTGGTGTTTCTATTGCGGTGATTGGGACTTATTTCTTGACTTATAAAACCCCCGATCATCACCCTTCTTTAACCAAAATAAACCCGCTGAAATTTATTGAATATATTCCTACTTATTTAGGCGGAATTTTTAGCGAAAATATTGCGATAGCCTCAATTATTGGCATCATTGGTTTGATAGCTGTAACGAGTTTTGTTGGTTATTGGTTGTTTGGTAAAAAGAGCGATCGCACCGAGTGGCTACCTTGGCTATCAATCCAGATTTACACCTTGCAAACGGCGTTAATGGCCGCCGTTAGTCGATCGGGATTTGGAGTCGAACAAGCCACCGCTTCCCGCTACGCCACACTGCCGGCACTATTTTGGATGAGTACAATTGTCCTCACGGTATTGTGGGTACGCCAATCAGAACTAACTCCCAGAATCCAAACACGTTGGCTGACATCGCTGTTAGGAATCACCACAATAGCGATCGTATTAATGTACAGCGTGGGAGGAGACATAGCAAGTGCGATCGCCCAGAGAGCAACCTATCAACCCCTAGTCGCATTATCATTACAATTAGGCATCACCGATGTCACCTTAATTAAACAAAAAGTAGGCAACAGACCAGCCGCTTTCATCGGCTTAATTGATGCCTTAAAAATTCATAATTTAGTGCCATTTAACCGAGACATTAAACAACACAACTTCTGTGCAACACTAGATACAAAAATAGATCCCAACTTACTATCAGCCCCCAAAGACGGAGTACCAGGATACTTTGATATAGTCACAAAACTTGCACCCAGTGCCGGCAGAGTAATTGGCTGGATAGGAGACCCAGAAAACAATGTAAAATGTATAGCCATCCTCAACCAAGAAAATGTAGTTAGAGGTTTCGCCATGTCAGGATTCCCCCGCCCCGATTTAGTTAATTTATTTGGCCCATCCTACGCATCCGCAGCTTGGAGAGGCTACATTCAGACATCACCAACCGACAAATTCTTAACAGCCTACGCATCATTCAAAAACCGCCAAGGCTGGGTAGCCCTACGAAATTCACAAACCATCAATAAAAAGTAAAAACCAACCCAAAAAAAACATCTCAAACCTCCCTCTCTGCGCCCTCTGCGCCCTCTGCGGTAAAAAAAAAGAAACCCTAAGAAATTCACAAACCATCAATAAAAAGTAAAAACCAACCCAAAAAACCATCTCAAACCTCCCTCTCTGCGCCCTCTGCGCCCTCTGCGGTAAAAAAAATATGCAAAAACACCTCACTTTCGTCATCCCCGTTCACAACGAAGAAGCAACCCTAAAATTGCTGTTTGAAAAAATCCAAATTGTGATGACCCAAACCAGAATAGACAATTACGAAGTAATTTTCATAGACGACGGTAGTCGCGACTATTCTTGGCGAGAAATCATAGATTTAGCCAGCAATAATCCCAAACTAATTAAAGCCATTAAACTGCGTCGCAACTTTGGCAAATCGGCCGCCCTTGCCGCCGGATTTCGCAATTCATCAGGCAGAATCATCTTTACTCTAGATGCGGATCTTCAGGACGATCCCGCGGAAATACCCAGATTTTTAGACCATTTGGAATTGGGATTTGATTTAGTTTCGGGTTGGCGAAAACAGCGGAACGATCCCATTTCTAAAACTTTACCTTCCAAGTTGTTTAATGCGGTGGCGTGTTTGGTAACTGGCGTACAAATGCACGATATGAATTGCGGTTTTAAAGCTTATCGCCAGGAAGTTTTAGCATCTATTAAATTGTACGGAGAATTGCACCGCTACATTCCGGCTTTAGCCAACAATTTGGGTTTTAAAATTGGGGAAGTGGTTGTCGAACACCATTCCCGCAAACATGGAAAATCTAATTATGGCTGGGAACGTTATGCACGGGGTTTTCTGGACTTGTTGACGGTGTTGGCGACGACGCATTATTTACAGAAACCGGGTCATTTGTTTGGGGGTTTAGGGTTGTTTTTTGGCTTGATTGGGACTGTTTCACTGAGTTATTTGATTGTGATTTGGTTTTTGAATTTGGGAGGGATGAATTTTGGTCCGATCGGGAATCGACCTTTGTTATTTTTTGGTATTTTGTGTACAATCCTGTCGGTACAGTTGATTTCGTTGGGTATTTTGGCGGAGTTGATGGCGCGAAATGTCGATGCTGATTATGTGGATAAGCAGATTTGTGAAATTATTGATGATTCTGATATTGATATTTGAAGGAAGAAGGAAGAAGGAAGAAGGAAGAAGGAAGAAGAGAAATGTCATAATAGCAAATTTTTCAGCCCTATAAATCACAGCCAAGATACCTGTACCACAATCCCAATTCCCCATTACCTAATTTTATACAGTATCCATTTGCCTTGTTTGTCTGTGATTTCCCCTTGAATATTGGGATGCCAGTCACTACGAGTTAGGATATAATCAGCGTGGTATTTTCTAGCAACTTCGACTAAATCGCTGCTATTGCGGCGGCTGAATAAGTCATTTCCTCCCCAAATCATTTGCGGATTCAAGGGGACTCCTAACACGCTTTCCATGCGATTTTGCCATTCTTTGATACCTGTTTCTGTCAAGGGAAAGTTCTTGAAGTTGACTACAATTGCTCTTTGGGAAAAGTATTGAAAACTGGTGACAGAGGGTGGAATTAATACCAGTGCATCTTGACTGCTAGTTTTTGAGAACCGTAGGGCTAATTGGTTTAAGTCGTCTTGGGGAATGGCATTGATATTAATTCTAGTTTGAAATATATCTAACATTGGTTTGGGGAGAATTCCGGCTATTCCTAAAACTAAAATGCTGGTAGTTAGCAAAGCTAATAGATAGGTGGCTGCTTGTTTTATGGCTGTCGAAATTGAAATTTTTTCTAAGATGAAGGGAAACGCTAGAATTGAAAATAAAACAGGTATGCTAATTATCCTTTCTATTATTTCTCCTGAATTAGTTAGTGGATATATCAAGCTGAAAATCAAGGTGACTGTGGTAAAAATCCAGGGCAAAATAGTGTAGCGTTTAGCAAGGGTATATTTGGGGTTTTGGGAAATCAATAAAAATATGAGTAATGCTAGAAATAAAATGCCTCGGTTGGGTATAGTGAAGATAATTAACAGTAAAAAAATCATCGCTATTTGTTGTTTTTGGTAAAGTCTATCGACTAGCAAACTAACAGCAATGAATATCATTATTTGAGCAAAAGGTACTGTTCTCGCTAACTGGAGTTTGGCAATTAAAGCCACTGGGTAAACTTCGACAAATAGATAATTTAAAACTAAGGCAAAAATTGATGTAGCAATAACTATATAAAAGTTAATTTTTTCGGCTTTTCGCAGTGTATTCGTATTTTTGATGCAAAGCAAACCGCCACTAATTAAACAGACAAAGTTTAACCAATTGTTGCCAACGTTCCAATTGGAGGGGAGGATGTGGTGAGGATTGCGAATTTTTGCGTGAATGTAGACAAACTCGGCATTATTCATAGTATGAGTGCCGGTAGTACCTGTTAATAACATCGGTAAATAAACGATACTTGCCATTGTGGCTAAAAGTGCGATCGCCAAAATTAGATGTTTGAACCTTCGCTGTTTTACAGATTCAAGAATGATCGCAGGCATCATCATTAACCCCGGCAACAAACCAACTAAAAATTGCAACCAACAAGCTAGTCCAAAACAGAAATATCCTGGCAGCCATTTCTGACGTAAACTAAAGTAAATTCCCCAGATTGCGAAACCCATTGCAAAGGTACTGGGAACGGATTTGGTAGAAAATATCAGCGTGTTCCCAACATCTGTAAATGATGATGCTAAACATAAAAAAGTCAGGGCTGCTGCGGGCAGTTTTGCCTTAGTATATATGTTGACAATGGCATGACAAGCTAGGACAACTGAACCAAAGGCTAGGAATTGATAAATAAAATGCACTAAGGGAATACTTAACCCTAGACTTGCCAAGAAATAAATGATATGATAATAGTAATATCTAGGATTAAATTTAATCATTTCCTGAACATGATAGTCATTTTTATAGAGTTCAGGATTTAGGAGATGTTGGATTTGTGGCAGTTCGGGAAAGTTGCCTCCTACGGGAAATTGATAGCCTGTTGCTATCAACGCACCGATGATGACAAAGGTATAGATGGATAAGTTAAAATACCAGTTAGATTTTTGAGATTTCTGCATTGGCGGTTCAACTTTTTTGAGTTGATATGGCTAAATTGTTAATTTCCAGTTGACATTGGTTGGTTAAGTCTTGTTTATTGGTACTGAATACCTCAAGGAGTAAATAATTGGGATTTTTTCCCTCAATTAAGAGATTTAATTTGGGTAAAGCAGTTGAATTATAAACTGTTTCACTGGAGTTGATTAATTTACCTTGATTGTTCCACAAAGTCAACCGCAGGGAAACTCCCTGACATTGTTTGTTAGGTAAATTAAGTTTGCCTAAGATTGTATTTTTTGTGGAAAGGGAGCCTAAATATAAAAAAGATGTATCAATTTTCTGGGAATTTATATTGGGATGAGTTACAATATGATATAAGTTATGAGGTTCTTTGGTAACAGAATAATTAGGGCTGGTGTAAACAGACTGATTTAAGCTGATCCAATCTAATTGAGTGCCTGGTTTTTCGCCTATTTGCTGCTGCATAGCGTGAAGGGTTTTGATGGCTGTCGCGATCGCACTTGGGTGCATTCTCCGGTAAACTCTGACTAGGACACCATTTTCTAGCTGAAACTGTTCGGGTAAAAGCTCAAAATCACGGGAAATTTCCCAATTTTGAGTAAAAGCATCATAGACAACTTTAACAACATCTTGTTCCCCTGGGCGCAAAACCTGTTCATCACTCAGCAACACCTGCTGAAAAGGCGTAGCAACCACCACATATCGCGACATCAACAACTCCGGTAGTGGGTAAGTATCGCGAGAGTCAATTAATGGCCTACCAAGAGTGTTTAATTTCCACCAACCCTCCGGCGGATTCAACTTACGGTTAGCTTGTTTAAGAATATTAGCATTAAAACTATTAGAAGCACCAGCAATATAAATTGGTTCCTGATTGGGCGCAATTTTTCTCAGAAACTCAACCAATTTTACCACTTCGCCGTAGTCCGATCGCACTAAAGGCCCAAAACTAGCCACAAACAGCCTAGAAAAATCAAATTTGAGCGGAATCAACCCCAAAACTGCATTCACAGTCAGATACAAACCAGCTACACCCAGCATCAAATATCGAACTTTGCCTTGGAATGTCAGCCAAGTTGTCCAAAAAAATGCCGATAATCCTAAAAGTGCGATCGGTGTAATATGAATTGTATAGTGCAAATAGCCATAACGCAAGACCAAAAGCCATTCAATCAGCGACAAAATCCCAAATAAGGAAACAAAAATAGCCGTCGTCGGAACCAGTATTCTAGTGAGAATTCCCGCCGAAAAACCAATCATTACCAATAGCCAAGTTCCCAAACCGTAAAAAGACGCATAACGAGTTATAATATCATTAACTGGTAAACTCCAAGCCACATACAAATTGCGATAATCAACCGTCAGTGCACTCCTAGTGAAATCTCCCGCTACCAGTATTAATATCACAAAGATAGTTGCTGCGATTAAACCCAATTTAACACCGGATTTAAACAAATATTGGTAGGGAAACGGCAATGCCGTGTCCTTCTCTTTTGGAAACGGCAATGCCGTGTCCTTCTCTTTTGGAGACGGCAATGCCGTGTCCCTACCGGATTTTGGAGACGGCAATGCCGTGTCCCTACCGGATTTTGGAGACGGCAATGCCGTGTCCCTACCGGATTGTGGAGACGGCAATGCCGTGTCCCTACCGGATTGTGGAGACGGCAATGCCGTGTCCCTACGGGATTTTGGAGACGGCAATGCCGTGTCCCTACCGGATTTTGGAGACGGCAATGCCGTGTCCCTACGGGATTTTGGAGACGGCAATGCCGTGTCCCTACCGGATTTTGGAGACGGCAATGCCGTGTCCCTACGGGATTGTGGAGACGGCAATGCCGTGTCCCTACCGGATTGTGGAGACGGCAATGCCGTGTCCCTACGGGATTGTGGAGACGGCAATGCCGTGTCCCTACGGGATTTTAATAAAATAATAAACTCTATGAAAACCTGTAAAATTGCTGCACCTAAAAATGCGATCGCACTATAAGCAAAATGTCGCCGAAACAAAATCGCCATAGCCAGCGAACCGCCAATCAACAGAATTTGCCACCAATATTTTAGCTTAACATCATGCAGATAAACTAAAATTGCCAAAGCTAAAAAAACACAACCACCAGTATCCAAATATCCCCGTAAAGTCGGAATCCAACTCATCGGAATCAGCAAACTAATCGCTACAGTTGACCAAAACACTAGGCGCGAATCGAAAGGAATTAGCTTAGCAGAAATCGCCCCCAACAACAAACGAAACGGCAACACATAAATCAGAGATACACTGAGAATATAACTCAACCGAGAATCACCAAACACTAGCAAAAATGGCACTAAAGGCACCGAAATCAAAAGATTCTTCTCCTTAGCCAGCGATTCTATAACTGCACGTAATGCCTGATCTGGCGATTCCCGAAAGGAATTAACAAGTTCGACAGTAGCATTATTATAACCAGCATAATCCCACCAATAAAAAGTGTATTCCCTAGAAACATAAATAGACGTTACTACAACCGTCACCCCCACAAGTAACAACAGGAAAAACCCATCAGCCAGAGACTTGCGACTCCACTTAAAAAAAACCCAACCAAATAACCTCATAAACCTATCCACCCCAAATAAACAACACCCAAACCTTCTCTTCCCTCTTCCTTCGTACCCTTAGCGCCTTCGCGGTTCGTTAACTTAATTTAAAAAATTAGCTTGTAAAAAACCTTCCAACTTTTCTGCATATTGCCGATTAGCGATCGCACTTGGATGCAAATCATGAGGTAAATTATTATTAGCCGGTATTTTCAAATCAACAGAAATATCCACAGTCGCAATACCCTCCCCATTCAACTCCGCCAACATTTTAGCAGAACCAGGGTTAATACCCGCAACCACCAGCTTCACCCCATGCGCCTTAGCCAAACGGTTAAACTCTGCAATAATTGCCTTAGAAACCTCATGGCTTCTGCAAAATTCCTCCTCAAATAGATTGTAATTAACCTCCAGAAAATTGACTAAAGCCGACACCCGCATCAACGGCAACTCATGATAATCAAGTTGTGCCATAGTATAGGTAAAACCCTGTTGTTTATTCAGCCTAGCATCAGGCTGAAACAGAACACCGAGTTTATTCCAATCAGCCAACTGCTTTCTTCTCGCCCTCGAAAAAGTATTGCGTCTGTCATGAAAACCCGCATAGGCAATCACAGCAATTTTCGGTTTATTTCCTTGCTTAAGTGCTTGTTTAAACTGAATCAACGAGTGGATAGTTCCATAGCCATTAACACCAAAATTGACAATTTCATATTGTGGTAATTTCTCCTGTAGCAACCAAGCATAGGTTTCGCTGTCATTCAAGGACCAACCGTAGGTAAAAGAACAGCCAAATATCCAAATTTCTGGTTTTTTTGACTGTAATTTGTAAGTATTCAGAGGGTGCGTAATTCTTAAGCTATTGTTTAAGTGAGTAGCATTAAATGAGTAATTACCGTTAAGTGTTACTTGAAACTTTCCTGGGAAATGCTTGTATCCAAGTTCAGAATCCTTAGTAAAAAAATTACCTTTGGGTTCAACTGCAACATCAACATTTTCTCTTTGCCAGGGTTTGTATCCCGCAACCCGTAAGACAATTTCGGCACTACCGACAGATAGAAATATGGGAAAAATTAGATAGGTTATTAATCTGAAAGCAAAGTTTTTAGCAATATTTTTATTCATATTTTATAGATTAAAAGGTATTTAGGAGAAAAAATCTCCTAAATTACCTAGTTTTATCCAAAGTTGATGTCTCTAGAATGAGATGTGGGCGATGGGAGGGGATTTAGACTCAGGGATGACAATCTTAATTGTAAGCTTCCATCGGCAAACAAGAACAGACAAAATTGCGATCGCCAAACGCATTATCTATCCTACCCACCGCAGGCCAAAACTTATGTTCGCGAGTCCAAGCAGTCGGATAAGCAGCTTGGGCGCGAGTATAAGGACGATTCCACTCATCAACCATCAGAGATTCTGCGGTATGCGGCGCATTTTTCAACACATTATTTTGCGCATCAACATTCCCATTTTCAATCTCCGCAATTTCCCCACGAATCGCAATCATCGCATCGCAAAAACGGTCTAATTCCTGCTTCGATTCACTTTCCGTCGGTTCCACCATCACCGTACCCGCAACAGGCCAAGAAACCGTCGGCGCGTGATAGCCGTAATCCATCAGCCGTTTAGCAATATCTTCCACTTCAATAGACGCCGATTTTTTCAGATTTCGCAAATCCAAAATACACTCATGGGCGACTAAACCAGCTTTCCCTTTGTACAAAACCGGATAATAAGATTCTAACCGTTTTGCCATGTAATTCGCATTCAGAATTGCAACTTTTGTCGCCTCAGTTAAACCAACACCTCCCATCATCCGAATATACATCCAAGAAATAGTCAAAATGCTGGCACTTCCCCAAGGCGCGGCCGAAACAGCACCAACTGATTCTATCTTACTCCCCCCCGATTGTAGGGGCGGTGCCCCCGTGCCCGCCCTCTTTTGGGGGGGGTAAGCTCTTAATTCTATATCAGTAGAAGGCAAAAATTCCACCAAATGAGACATCACCCCAATGGGCCCCATACCAGGCCCGCCACCACCGTGAGGAATACAGAAAGTTTTGTGCAAATTCAAGTGACAAACATCAGCACCAAAATCACCAGGACGACACAAACCAACTTGAGCATTCATATTTGCACCGTCCATATAAACCTGTCCCCCAGCTTGATGGACAATCTCGCAAATCTCTTTAATCTCTTCTTCAAAAACGCCGTGGGTAGATGGATACGTCACCATCAAAGCCGCCAGTTCATTTTTGTGCTTTTCAGCTTTTTTCTGCAAATCAGAAACATCAATATTTCCCTGAGAATCGCAATCAACTGCAACTACTTTCATCCCCGCCATCACCGCACTAGCTGGATTTGTGCCGTGGGCTGACTGGGGAATCAAACAGATATTCCGGTGAGATTCGCCGCGATGTTCGTGGTATTGACGAATTACTAATAAACCCGCATATTCCCCTTGGGAACCAGCGTTTGGTTGCAAGGAAATTCCGGCAAAACCCGTGATTTCTGCCAGCCATTGTTCGAGTTGCACGAACATCATTTGATAGCCGCGAGTTTGATGGCTTGGTGCAAAGGGGTGAATCTTGCTAAATTCGGGCCAACTCACCGGCAGCATTTCCGCAGTTGCATTCAATTTCATCGTACAGGAACCCAAGGGAATCATCGATGTATTCAGCGATAAATCCTTGGCTTCCAATCGGTGCATATAGCGCAAAAGTTCAGTTTCCGAGTGGTAGGTGTTGAAAACTGGATGAGTGAGATAGCTGCTGGTGCGATCGCAAAAAGCAGGTAACATTAAAGATGAAGTAACAGCATCTCCATCTAGGGAAATTTTCAGCACATCCTCAGCCTCAGCCCCAATACCATCCGAATCCTGGGCAAAAATTGTCCACAATTCTTGAACATCGGCCGCCGTCACAGTTTCATCCAGACTAATTCCCACTGTTTTTTCATCAAACACCCGGAGATTTATCTGGTGATTTTCCGCCGCTTTTAAAAGTTCAGCAAGTGGCTTATCTCCCAACTCGACGCGCAGAGTATCAAAGAAAGGTGCAGCACCAATTTTGTATCCCAAGCCTTCCAAACCGGAAGCTAAAATAACAGTTAAACTGCGTACTTGTTCCGCAATTTGTTTCAGTCCCTGGGGCCCGTGATAAACAGCATACATACCCGCCATCACTGCTAGCAAAACTTGAGCGGTACAAATATTGCTAGTTGCTTTTTCGCGACGGATATGCTGTTCGCGAGTTTGCAATGCCAAACGTAAAGCAGATTTGCCGTTAGCATCTTTGGAAACGCCAACAATTCGCCCTGGAACTTGCCGTTTAAACTCTTCTCGCGTGGCGAAATAGGCTGCGTGAGGCCCTCCGAATCCTAGGGGGACTCCGAAGCGCTGTGTGCTTCCTACGGCTATGTCAGCGCCGAATTCCCCTGGGGGTGTAAGTACGCAAAGGCTCAAAATGTCGGCGGCAACTGTGACTAAGGCTCCGACTGCGTGGGCTGATGTGATAAAATCTGTGTAGTCGTAAATTGCGCCGTCTGTTGCAGGGTATTGTAGCAGGGCACCGAAGATTGTGCGATCGCACTTAAAGTCTCGATGGTCGCCCACAATCACATCAATTCCCAGTGGCTTAGCGCGAGTTTGCACAACTTCAATGGTTTGAGGATGGCAATCTTCAGCCACAAAAAACGCTTTTCCCTTATTCTTAGAGACGCCATAACTCACGGCCATCGCTTCCGCCGCTGCTGTTCCTTCATCCAGCAAAGAAGCGTTGGCAATTTCCAAGCCTGTGAGGTCAATTATCATAGTTTGGAAATTCAGCAAAGCTTCTAATCGCCCTTGGGCAATTTCAGCTTGATAGGGAGTGTAAGCTGTATACCAGCCAGGATTTTCTAGGATATTGCGCCCAATTACCGGAGGAGTGATGCAGTCGTGATATCCAGCGCCGATGTACGATCGAAATACCTGATTTTTTGCCGCGATTTCTTTCAATTCTGCCAATGCAGCATACTCGCTTTTTGCAGCAAGTAATTCGAGGGGTTGCTGAATGCGAATCGCCACCGGAACCGTTTTGTCAATCAAATCATCGAGGCTATCGATACCCAAAACATCGAGCATTTCCTGGATTTCCCTTGGTGTAGGGCCAATGTGGCGACGCGCAAAACCATCGATGGGGGAAAGGTTTTGCTGTTGATTCGACTCAATTTCAGAACTGTAGAGTACCAAGGCGGATTCTCCTAAATAGACTTTTGCTTCTTTGTTTGTAACATTTTGCAACGGAAGAGGGGAGATTTTCTCCGTCTCTCCAAGTCCGACAGTCCGATAGTCCCACAATCCGATAGTCCCACAATCCGACAGTCCGACAGTCCGATAGTCCGATAGTCCGATAGTCCCACAATCCGATAGTCCCACAATCCGATAGTCCCACAGTCCGACAGTCCGATAGTCCGATAGTCCCACAATCCGACAGTCCGATAGTCCGACAGTCCGATAGTCCGATAGTCCGATAGTCCGACAGTCCGATAGTCCGATAGTCCCACAATCCGACAGGGGTTAAAACCCCTGTCTCATAGCTAAAGTCGTCTGAAGACGACTGTAGATTAAGCTGGGCGATTGAAATCGCTATCGAAAGTCAAACGAAGTCTGCTTCGGCAGACTAAGAGATAAAGGGGTATTTAAGCCCCATTGGCTATCAGTCGTCTAAAGACGAGTTGTGCTAAAAGCCCCGTGGATTTCAACCCCTGGCGGATTGTGGAAGAATCAACCAACCCCCCCCTTTTTTTTCCCTATTCCCCTTCCACCATTTTGCGATACTCTTCGACTGACAAAGCTTCATTCGCTTCACTGGAATCTGCCACGCGCACTTTCAACAGCCACCCAGCGCCATAGGCATCTTCCGCTAAATTCTCAGGAGATTCTACAATGGCATCATTGCGTTCGATGACAGTGCCGGTAACGGGTGCTTTCAAGTCTTCCACAGCTTTCACTGACTCGACTGTACCGAAAGCTTCGCCTTTTTCCAGGGTTGCGCCTACTTCTGGCAATTCCAGAAATACGATATCACCTAGTTGATCCACCGCAAAGGCGCTGATGCCGATAGTGGCAATTTCGCCTTCGAGTCGGATGTATTCGTGGGTGTCTAGGTATTTCAAGTCCTCTGGGTATTCTAGTGCCATGTCTTTTCTCGCAATAAATAAAGTATCAACTAAATCTTATTAAACTATGGTCTTTTAGTGATGGCAAACAACAATAGGAAAAATATTAAACGCTTGCTTTTCGGAGAATTTTCTTGGAAACGACTGATGCGCTCTATTATTTTTATTTACGCATTTCTGTGTTTTTATGCTTTCTTTTTTTCAGAAAGGCTAATTTTTCAACCTCCATCATCTAGCCAGAATGATACCAGGGAAGTTATCAAAGTTAGCTCAGCTAATGGCTTGAAAATTTCTGCTGTTCATTTTCCTAACCCCCAAGCTAAATATACCATACTTTACAGTCACGGGAACGCGGAAGATTTGAGCGGAATTTTGTGGGTAATGGGAGAGATTCTTGAGAGTGGCTTTGCTGTGTTTGCCTATGATTATCAAGGTTACGGTACCAGTCAGGGAAAGCCTTCGGAGTATAATAGTTATCGTGATATTGAGGCTGCTTACAATTATTTAACCCTACAGTTGGGAGTACCTGCCAAGCAAATTATTGTTTACGGGCGTTCTGTGGGTGGTGGGCCGGCAATTGATTTGGCTTCGCGGCAAACAGTCGGTGGTTTGGTGGTTGAAAGTTCCTTTGTTTCGGCTTTTCGGGTGTTGACGCGGATTCCGATTTTACCTTTTGATAAGTTTGTGAATATTGATAAGATTGGCAAAGTGCGATCGCCTGTTTTGGTGATTCACGGTAAGGCTGATGAGGTGGTTCGTTTTTGGCATGGAGAGCAGTTATTTGGGGCCTCCAACGAGCCGAAATTGAATTTTTGGGTCGAGGGGGCCGGTCACAATGATTTGATGGATGTTGCGGGCGATCGCTATGCTGAAACTTTGCGAAAATTTGCTAAGCTAGTAGATGAATCTTCTCTACTAAAATTATGAGCGACGGGATCGCGTTCCCGTTCCACAAGAAGAAATACATTTTATTGTGGGGTGGGATCGCGTTCCCGCCCCTGAATTAATCCTAACTTACTTAATTTAACTCGGTCGGTTTGGCGATCGATAAAATGGTTTTTTCACCACCCTCGCTGGATAGTTTTTGCCGCGAATTTCCACTTCTAATTCCTGACCAATTTTAGCTAGTTTTGTGGGAACATAGGCAAGGGCGATCGGTTTATTCAAAGTCGGTGATAATGTACCGCTAGTAACTTCTCCTACTTTTTCACTTTCAAATATTACCGGATAACCGTGACGCGCAATGTACTTCCCTGCCATTTCTAGCCCTACTAACCGCCGGGAAACTCCACTAGCTTTCTGCTGTTCCAAAACCTCGCGGCCAATAAAATCGCCTTTGGTATCTAGGTGAACAACCCAACCTAATCCGGCTTCTAAAGGTGTCGTATTATAGTCGATATCTTGACCGTACAATGCCATTGCGGCTTCTAAACGCAAGGTGTCTCTCGCACCCAAACCGCAGGGTACAACGCCGGCAGTTAATAGTTGTTGCCACAGTTCTTTTCCTACTGCTGCATCCACCATAATCTCAAACCCATCTTCCCCCGTGTAACCAGTTCTAGCAATAAAACTTGGCTGTCCCAACAGGTTTGTTTCTAAGTGACCGAAGGCTTTAATTTGGGTGAGGTTGTCTGTAACTAAAGGCTGGAGGTAACTGATAGCTTCCGGCCCTTGAATGGCGATTAAAACTTTGTCTAGTGAAATGTCTGTAAAACTGACACCGCTTAATTCTAAATGGGCTGCGATCCAAGCTTTGTCTCGGATGCGAGTGGCGGCGTTGACAATGATGACTGCCCGTTCTTCGCTAGTGGTGGCATCGGGTTCTTGGCAGTAGAAAATAATGTCATCTAAGATGCAGCCTTGGGCATTTAACAATACTGTATATTGAGCTTGACCTGGTTGCAATCGACTTAAGTCTGAGGGCACTAAGGGTTGAAATTTGGCTCTTAATTGTTTCCCTCTCAAACCAAATTTTCCCATGTGGGAAATGTCGAACATTCCTACTTGCGATCGCACAGTTTGATGTTCGCTGCTCAGACCGCTGTACTGCACCGCCATCTCCCACCCGGAAAAGGGGACCATCCGAGCTTTCAGTTCTAATGATAGGTCGTACAGAGGTGTGCGGGCAAGTGGGCTCGGATTCTCTGGATTGTTGGATTCAGTTGACTTTGCCACAGGTAGCGCTTTGGTTGCGAGTAGAGCATTTTGATTTTAGCAAACATTGAGTTGGTATTTGTGGGCGATCGACTGGAGGATAATTCAGTGATGTTGCTTGAGGATGGGTAGAATGTCGGTTTTAGGGTTGCTATGACTATGGATGGAATCTCAAAGGGCAACGTTTTCATACACTTAAATCCGGGCGTCATCAAGGGCGGCTAAATAAGCCTAGTTAATCAGGAGATTATAAAATTATAAGTTTTGTTAACATTATGTATTTCATATATTTTGATGCTATCCTCTGATATTATAAAAGATTGGCTCACTGACTTGTCCTATCGCCAAGGAGTTGCGATTGGCGATCGGGATGCCGTAGGCGATCGCGAGCTATCGAAAATGCCATTTTCTGATCCCACATTCCCCACCCTGAACTATGGTAGCGAACAAGTATCCCACAATTGGACTAATTGAACCTCCAGCAACGGGACTATACGATGCAGAAGGCAAAAATTGGACTTCTCTATATAGACATCGTTCCTTAATCAGCAAGCAAGTTTTGATCCCTGACTTGCAAGCAGGAGGATTTGATGCCCGATTGGTCAACCTCAGAGATGATTATTATAGTGAAGAATTTGGAGAGGTTTTCTGGAAAGGGATGACCCTGCGGAAAACTTACGTTGGGGGCAAAATTTCCGCCCTAGATCCCCATGCTTTCGATGCTTGGGGAATTACAGTGAATTTCTCCCAAGACCGTCAAGTGACTTGTATGGTGATTGAGCATCTGGCTAAGGGAGGTCGTCCCATTGTCGTTGGTGGGTCGGATGCTTTTGCTGAACCCCATCACTACTTGAAGGCTGGCGCAGCAGCAGTAGTTCAGGATAAATCCGGGGCAGCGAATTGGGCTATTTTTGACTATGTACTCGGAAAAACCCCACGAGAAGAACTCACGGGTGTCATTCTCGCAGATGGTAAACAGTATCCCAGGAAGGCTAAAGCCAAAAGTCCAGAGGAGTGGGCACTACCCTCAGTGGAAGTGGCGCGGGAATGTTTAGGGACACTTCCCAATGTCCAGGGAACTGTTCCAGTCGGTTCACTGGTGGCTGACATTGGTTGCGATCGCACCTGCGATTTTTGTATGACACCCACCTACGGAACTGGCTTTCGGAGAATGTCCCCAGAAACATCCCTCAAATGGTTGGCTATCCAGAAAGAAGCGGGGGCTCGTTCAATCAATATCGGTTCCGATCAATTCCTCGCCCGCGGACTCTTTCCTGATGGGCGACAAGAGATCCTCGACATTACCAATGGTGCGCGGGAGATGGGAATAACTCTCATGTGGCCGAATGGTTTAGAACTGAGGAAAACAACTCTCGGCGCTGGGCGTAACTACGAAAGCAGCGACCTCAGACCTGACGAAGAACTGATTGAAGCACTGTTTGGCTGGGATGGCAAAGTCGGTTGTCCTTTGGCTTATATCCCTGCCGAACGTCCTGTTTTTGGACGAGAAGCTTACAAGAAGTTGTTGCCTTGGCAAGAGCATTGTACGTTGATGAAATCTGTAGTCCGAACTGGTGTACCTGTTATTGCTTATGGCATCATTATCGGGCTACCCGATGATGACCATGAGGACTTATTACATCTTGAGGAAGCGATCTCAGAATTGGTGGATGAACTGGTAGAGATTAACCCGCAATTGGAATTTCAGACTTCGTGCTACAGCATTATTCCCTTGCCCGGAACTCCGCAATCTTATAGCTTGCGGAAATCAGGAATGCTACAGTTTGAAGACACCTGTCTTTGGGGGGTATGGACAACGACTTCCAATACTAATCACCTTACCTACGAGCAGGTTTCCGATTGGCAAATTCGTCTATCTAATATTCGGAGATCTCCGTCTGAATTTACCAACTATAACGGCGAATATTCAGCGATGGTTAGTGACGCTTCCTCCGACGACTCAAAGGTTGTGTTGGCCACTTTGAACTAAAAACCGCCCTTTTGGGTAACTTCAGATTCAAAGCTGAATTAATTTTAAAGATTGAGTATCTAGCTGGAAAGCAATGAAAAATCGTAATTCAAGTGAATCCCAAACATCATCATCACCCTCACTTAAGCGATCGTCGATCCGGAGCCGCAACCGCGGCTCAGGGACGGTGATGAAGGTGGCAAAGTCAGGGGTCTTGCCCAACCAGGGAAAGGAGTAAGAAACACCCTCCTCTCCCTGGTTGGGGTAAAGGTAGCGAACATTTACTCTAACTACGCAACCACCAAATTTGGGCCATCTCATATATTTCTTATATTTTTGCTCTCAAGTCTGGTAATATCTAATTACTTATTACTGACTCGCTAAACGGGATAAATTTTGTTCTTTACTAAAAAATACCAATTTCTCCCAATAGTTTCTTGGTCAAGTAGAAAAACTCAATTACCCGTTGATTAACATATGGAAGCAGTTTGGGATACGCTAAAAAATATCAATTACTCCGGCATACCGATTGCTAAAATCGCTATTGTTATCATTATCCTGACCTTAACACAGACATTAAGGAGATTTTTTGTTTCAGTCATTGTTACAACCATTGAGCGTTTTACTAAAAAAACCCAAACGACACTTGATGATGAGTTGATTGCAATTATCAAGCCGGCTTCTAGTTGGCTGATTCTGATTGGTGGATTTTCACTTAGCAAAGAAATTCTGGCAGAGAATTTAGGCTCTCAACTGAACCAAACCATCGGTAGTACGCTCAACTACATAGTCATTTTCATAGTTGCTTATGTTGTTTACCGAGGCTCTTCTATTTTGGGTCAAGTAATAGCCAACGTATTGCTACACACTGAAACAGAGCTTGATGAATTGCTCAGACCTTTAATGCCAAAGATTTTTCAATCAGCAGCAATTATTGTATTGGCAATCAAGATAAGTGAGATATTTTTAGGGCAATCTGCCGCTGCACTGGTTGGTCTATTAGGCGGTGCTGGTATCACTTTTGGTTTACTGTTGAAGGATATCGTTTATGATTGGTTTTGTACATTAATTATTTACTCCGATAATCTCTATCGAGAAGGTGACTGGGTGGGAATATCAGGAATAGAGGGTTTTGTGCAGATACTCCATATCGGATTCAGAACCACAACTCTGCATATATATCAGTGGGGTTCTATAATGAAAATGCCGAATTCTAAAATGATTTCTGGCATTGTAGAGAATTGGTCACAAAATCCTGGTAGTGAATTAAAGTGGGGTCTTAGTTTAACTCTCAAAATTGATGGTATCTCAGCAAAGCAAACTGCCAGAATATGCGATGCTCTTCGAGAAATGCCCTCAAATATTAAGGGCTTATCGAAAGAAATAATAGTTCGTTTTAGCAAGATTGAAGATAATGCCAGAGTCATTAAAGTCGTTGCTTTTGTTAATGATGACAATCTCTACTTTGATGCTGAGAAAAACTTAAATCTAGCTATACTAGAATTACTAGAACAAGAGGGAATAGATTTCCTTCATGTGGAACTTAGAACTGAGCCGGAAAAATATAAACGGAGTCTACAAGCAACCAACAATTGATCATCCATTTACGGCAAGGATTCATTCTTGCCTGTGAATTTCATGCCAACAAATTTTACCAAAACACTCAACATGACGACTTAATTTATGCGATAGCCCTTTTATTAATTGGCCTCAGACGCATTGACAAAAATTTCCAACTGAGTCACGATGTAACACCATATTATTTGTGGAATTTAGATGGTTTCCATATAGCCTTAGAAAAGGGTTTAATTGCTATGGGAATGTTAGATTTCACCGAACCATATCTGGTGGAGTAGTGACCAAAAATATCCCGCCAAATTCAATTGCAATGGGGATTCCTGCAAAATTTATTGCATACACATCAAGGAAAGCAAAATGTTAACAACATCTTTAACAACTCTTAAGGCTCCAGATCAAACTCTAAAAAATGATGGCGAGGATGTCATTCAAGGATTAACCAAAAACCCAAAAACTTTACCCGCAAAATATTTTTATGACCATCGCGGTTCTCAACTATTTGAACAAATTTGTGAGTTGCCAGAATATTACCCGACACGAACAGAAGCCTCGATTTTGCGCCAATATGCTGATGAAATTGCACAGATAACAGGTGCTTGTGAACTCGTAGAATTAGGCAGTGGTAGTTCCACAAAAACTCGCCTTTTGCTAGATACTTATCAAGCTAGAAAATATTCCTGTAAATATGTGCCGATTGATGTTAGCGAAAGCATTCTCAAAGATAGTGCCATTCAATTACAAAAGGAATATCCAGATTTACATATTCAAGGGTTAATAGGGACTTACGAACAAGCCATCGCCCAATTAAAACCTACATCTTTGCCAGCGCGGATGATTTTTTTCTTGGGTAGTTCTATGGGGAATTTTACCCCACAGGAATACGATATTTTCTTAAACCAAATCACCGATGTACTCGCCCCAGGAGATTACTTTTTACTCGGTATTGACTTGCAAAAACCCAAGCCAATTTTAGAAGCAGCTTATAACGACTCTCAAGGTGTAACGGCAGCTTTTAACTTAAATATGCTGGAGCATTTAAACTGGCGTTTTCAAGGCAATTTTGACACGGATTTATTCAGCCATCAAGCCATTTACAATCAAAAAGAGAATCAAATAGAAATGTACTTACATTGCCAAAAAAGCCATGTTGTGAATTTAGAAAGCCTAGACTTAAAAGTTACCTGGAAAACTGGAGAAAGCATTTTCACTGAAATTTCTCGGAAGTTTGACTTAGAGACTGTGCAAAAAGAACTAGACTCTAAAGGATTAAAAACCATAAAAAGCTTTACCGATCCGCAAAAGTGGTTTGGTTTAATCCTCTGTCAAGCAACCAAATGAATTATCCTATATCCGTTGATAAACACAAAATGAGATCTGTATTCCAGTCTTGTTTAGAATTACTCAGTCGTGATGGTAAATTTTTGATTTATCAACTATCAAAAGACTCCTTTTATTACGATTGGCAGGTGAATGTTTGGAATTTGATCTACGAAAATTGTCCTAAAAACAACCGAAACAAAAATGATGAGCCTATTAATTGTCTTGGCTGAAGTCGGCCTGGTCATAATTATTTTTATGTTCTTAACTTGGCTGGTCGGAAATCTATCCAAGCTATTGATAAAATTATCAATATTTAAGCTCGACGATAGACGGAGCAAAATCCTGCGCCGGAACATCACAGGATTGTTGTTTCTTACTTGCTCGGTGCTGTGCATTTTGCTTATAGGTGCTAATGGTTTCCTCCTCTATCGAGGTGAAGACTTGCAAAAATATACACTCTTACTAATTCTCCGTGTCCCATCAGAATTTTGGGTAACACTGGGAATTGGCATTGCTCAAAGTATTGGCACCGTAATTGTAGTAGTTATCGCCCTGAAATTCCTCAAATATTTCCTGAAGCTAGCTAGTATTCGCGCCCAAAACATAGAAAGAAGCACCACCGACGATGAAAGTATTGATGCTTTCTTTAGCGCACTCTATCAAAGAATCAAAGGGGGAATTTGGCTGTGGGCGATCGTTTCCTGTACTCATTTTCTCAAATTACCACTCATAATTTCAGAATATCTGTATATTGCATTGCGGATCTATCTGATCGTTGCTGTCGGATTACTCATACTCAAAGCAGTTGCAGCGATCGTTGATACCCTAGATGTTCTCAGCCTCAAATACTCCAGCCCTGATAACCTATTGAGATTCTACGATCGCCTACAACACCTGATCCCTTTTTTGAAGCGGTGTCTGGAATTTGCGCTCTACGTCTGCATAGCAACATTAGTAACTCAGCAAGTGGAGTCGATCGCCAAACTGTCAGATTTTGGTCTGCGAATTATCAAGATAATTGCCATTATTTTCATAAGCCGGGTGTTGTTTGAGGTGATCTACTTACTGACGGAAGAGGTAGCATTTAAAGACCATAATTTGACTGATACACAAACCAGCAGACGCTTAACTCTGATTCCTCTGTTTCGGAGTTTGTTGCAATACTTAGTTTATTTCACCGTTGGGATTTCTATCCTTTATACCCTGGATATTAATCCAACTCCCATACTGGCGGGTGCGGGTATTGTTGGGATAGCTGTAGGTTTAGGCGCACAGACACTAATCAACGATATAGTCTGCGGCTTCTTTATTCTGTTTGAAAACTACTATTTAGTGGGTGACTATATTGAGGCGGGGAAAGCCGAAGAGAAAACAGTAGAGGGTATTGTTGAGGCGATTGAACTGAGAACCACCCGCATCCGACATTCCAATGGTCAATTACATATTATTCGTAATGGGGATATTGGCTCAATTACCAATTACTCGAAACAATACATATTTGCCGTAGTGGAATTTTGCGTACCTTACAATGCCAACTTAGCCCATGTCTATCAAGTAATTGAAGAGGTAGGAGAGCAGTTAAAAGCAAATTATTCAGATGTACTTGAATCCACACAGGTAGATGGCGTGGAAAGTCTAGGCGAGTCTAACTTATTGCTACGGACATTGACGAAGGTAAAGCCGGGTAAACATCTTGAGATCCAACGCATTCTGCGGAAGAATTTTATGGATACCTTGCTGCAAGAATGTATTCTATTTCCTGTTCATGTGGAAAGTAAAGATTGACTACTCTCAGCGAGTCAAAGTGACTGAGATTCCCATCTTTTCTGAGAAGCCCCGCGATCGCGCTTCCCTGGGGCGAGGGAGTACAGTCTGCTCGAACTATTTCTGCGACATCAGAGGTGCATTTTTAGCTGCACTGCCATTATCGATCGGCTGTGGTCGATCGACCAATCACCTTCAGAGGCAGCCGTAACAACTTTGATCAAAGACTTAAGAAGTCGTTTAACGACGCTCGAAAAGAGCGCAGAGGTACAAGAAATTGACATACTCCCCGACCGTCGCGGACGGGGATTCTAATTCATGGTTCACAGAAGTCCACTTGCTATATCAGATTGCTCATCAATAGTAGAGGCGGTCTTCTCCCCATGCTTTCCCTCCTTTGAGGCGGATTCTTCTTGCCCAGAAGTACCGTTTTTCTGCCACTCCACGCCCAAGATACTCATTCCTTTTTCGCGAATTTCCACTTCTAATTCCTGACCAATTTTAGCTAGTTTTGTGGGAACATAGGCAAGGGCGATCGGTTTATTCAAAGTCGGTGATAATGTACCGCTAGTAACTTCTCCTACTTTTTCACTTTCAAATATTACCGGATAACCGTGACGCGCAATGTACTTCCCTGCCATTTCTAGCCCTACTAACCGCCGGGAAACTCCACTAGCTTTCTGCTGTTCCAAAACCTCGCGGCCAATAAAATCGCCTTTGGTATCTAGGTGAACAACCCAACCTAATCCGGCTTCTAAAGGTGTCGTATTATAGTCGATATCTTGACCGTACAATGCCATTGCGGCTTCTAAACGCAAGGTGTCTCTCGCACCCAAACCGCAGGGTACAACGCCGGCAGTTAATAGTTGTTGCCACAGTTCTTTTCCTACTGCTGCATCCACCATAATCTCAAACCCATCTTCCCCCGTGTAACCAGTTCTAGCAATAAAACTTGGCTGTCCCAACAGGTTTGTTTCTAAGTGACCGAAGGCTTTAATTTGGGTGAGGTTGTCTGTAACTAAAGGCTGGAGGTAACTGATAGCTTCCGGCCCTTGAATGGCGATTAAAACTTTGTCTAGTGAAATGTCTGTAAAACTGACACCGCTTAATTCTAAATGGGCTGCGATCCAAGCTTTGTCTCGGATGCGAGTGGCGGCGTTGACAATGATGACTGCCCGTTCTTCGCTAGTGGTGGCATCGGGTTCTTGGCAGTAGAAAATAATGTCATCTAAGATGCAGCCTTGGGCATTTAACAATACTGTATATTGAGCTTGACCTGGTTGCAATCGACTTAAGTCTGAGGGCACTAAGGGTTGAAATTTGGCTCTTAATTGTTTCCCTCTCAAACCAAATTTTCCCATGTGGGAAATGTCGAACATTCCTACTTGCGATCGCACAGTTTGATGTTCGCTGCTCAGACCGCTGTACTGCACCGCCATCTCCCACCCGGAAAAGGGGACCATCCGAGCTTTCAGTTCTAATGATAGGTCGTACAGAGGTGTGCGGGCAAGTGGGCTCGGATTCTCTGGATTGTTGGATTCAGTTGACTTTGCCACAGGTAGCGCTTTGGTTGCGAGTAGAGCATTTTGATTTTAGCAAACATTGAGTTGGTATTTGTGGGCGATCGACTTTGCCGGTAAATACTGCAAAACTCACGCAATATCAAGGCTTTTGACGATTCAAAAGTGCTTAATCCCAAATCTAAAATCTCAAAAATATCTACTCTTAATTCCAGAAAACACCACATCCACCACCGTCTGCTGCCATCTAAAAAGTAGAGGTCGGAAACAAGAGACAGTTTGTGTCTGCTGTTTTCCGACCTCTGACGGGTTTTGGGGGTGATTTAAAGCAAATTTGACGCAGATTTGACGCAGTTTTTAGTCAAATGGTGTTTCAAAATCGCTGAAACCCAGAGCCGATGGTGGGATTTGAACCCACGACCGTTCGATTACGAATCGAATACTCTACCCCTGAGCTACATCGGCACAGACAATTAATAACCTTAGCACAACCGCCACAAAAAAAGCAATGAGCTGTAGAATTCAAACCCCACAACTCATCACTCACAACTGCCATCAAACATCCAGTTCGCCGTCAATCCCGCCACCTCTGGCACCGGAATAAACTAAACCCCGCTGCATATCCAGCGTCAGCATAGTGCCGTCCCGAATCACCTGGGTGGCATTCTTCACGCCCACCATCACCGGTACGCCCAAACGCAAACCAATAATCGCCGCGTGAGAAGTCAAACTTTCTTCCTCCGTCACCACACCTGCTGCTTTCCGAATCATCTCCACAAACTGAGCGCTAGTGTGGTTGACTACCAAAATGTCTCCGGGGTGGAAATTCGCCACATCCGCAGCAGTGTGAGCTACCCTGGCCATACCGCTGACTGAGCCTAGCCCGACACCAGTTCCCTTACCCAAAACCGCTGTCACTACCTCAACTTTGATCAAATCTGTTGAACCGGCTACCCCTTGCAGAGTACCGGCCGTCATCACTACCAAGTCTCCGTCGGACAGTAACTCTTTTTCCTGGGCGACGTTGATTGCAGATTGAAATGTCTGACCGGTCGAGGGCAAATCTAGCACCAGCAGCGGTTTTACTCCCCACACCAGTTGCAGTTGTCTCGCCACGTCTACGTGGGGAGTAACTGCCAAAATCGGAGTTTTTGGTCGGAACTTCGACACATTTCGGGCTGTAGCACCGGTTTTGGTCAGCGTCATAATCGCCGCTGCATTCAACTGTTCGGAAATTTGGCTGACAGCTTGACTGATGCCGTTGGGGATCGATCGACCAATATCTTCTACATTCCTAATATTGCCCCTAATTCCTTCTCTCTCCATCCGCACCGCAATTCTCGCCATCGTCGCCACCGCTTCTACGGGGAAATTACCCACAGCGGTTTCATTGGAGAGCATCACCGCATCAGTTCCGTCCAGAATCGCGTTCGCCACGTCGGAAATCTCGGCGCGGGTAGGACGAGGATTTCCCACCATGCTATCGAGCATCTGGGTAGCGGTAATTACCGGAATGCCCATGCGGTTGGAGGTGGCAATTAGTCGCTTTTGCAAAATCGGCACATCTTCCGCCGGCAGTTCCACTCCCAAGTCGCCACGGGCAACCATTACGCCGTTACACAGGGCCAGAATTGCTTCCATTTGCTCGATCGCCTCGTGCTTCTCGATCTTAGCAATCACCGGTACTTGTTTACCCGCACTAGCAATCAGCTCTTTAATTTCGAGCATATCCTGGGGATTCCGCACAAAGCTCAGCGCTACCCAATCGACACCTTGGTCGAGACCAAACATTAAATCTTTTCGGTCTTTATCCGTCAGCGCTTTGATTGACAGGTAAACTCCCGGAAAATTTACGCCTTTGTTGTTGGAAAGCGGGCCACCGACGACAACACGACAGTACAATTCGCGGGAATTGCGGTCTACTTTTTCGACGACCATTTCCACTTTCCCGTCATCTAGCAGAATCACGGCTCCTTCTGGAACTTCATCTGCTAGAGGTTCGTAGGTGACAGAGGAAATCAGCTCGGTGCCTGGAACCGGCCGGCTGGTTAAAATGAAAGGGTCGCCGTTTTTGACAACAATAGAGCCTGTTTCAAAGCGACCTAAACGAATTTTCGGGCCTTGGAGGTCTTGGAGGATGGCGACCGGCTGGTTGAGTTCAAAGGATGTTTGCCGGATTAAGCGAATGCTGCGTAGGTGGTCTTCTTCTGAGCCGTGGGAAAAGTTGAGTCGCAAAGTTGTCGCACCTGCTTCTATGAGGTTCCGCAGCACTTGTGGATCAGAGGTGGCTGGGCCAATGGTGGCGACGATTTTAGTCCGGCGTAAGGCTTTTGGCAGTTGCATGAATTGAGATGGGGTGGCTGGAGGATTTATTGTGTAATTTTCGGCTAACGTTTCATCTTTCAGTACAAGCAATGACGCTAGTTGTCTTAATTCTTAAAAATTTTTCGATCGTTTAGACCGTAGGTATTGACCAATATATAGAATATCTGACTTTTTACCCATCCGTAATCTTTTCTTTTCGATCGCCAGAGCTTCCCAATATTTTTCGTCTACTCCTTGACAAATTTACAAATATACCCATTTATTTTTTTGTAGTTTGCCAACAGCTTTGTGTGAGTCTCCTGTGACTGGAATTTGGTGTACAGGAGTGGCGATCGAGATTAGATACACTTATTTCACAAAACTTTACTATTGGGAGCCTTGTATCTTATACTACGCAAGTGTGAAATATTAAGGAGTGCTAACAAAAATGTCGGAGGCAGGACGGCCACTGACAGTGCCGAAAGAGTTTCTGAGTCCTCCAGGTGACTTCAATCCGACGCTGTTGCTATTTTTGAGTGCATTAGCGATTATCGTGATTTCATACTGGGGTTTCTGGTATGGGGAATGGCCCCAATGGTGCTGTTTTTTCCTGAATGTTCTGGCTTTGCACATGGCTGGAACAGTGATTCACGATGCGTCTCATAATGCAGCGCACCGCGATCGCACCATTAACGCTATTTTGGGACACGGTAGCGCGCTGATGTTGGGTTTTGCTTTTCCCGTGTTTACACGGGTACATATGCAGCATCACGCTCACGTTAACGATCCAGATAACGATCCAGACCATTATGTTTCCACCGGCGGGCCTCTGTGGTTAATTGCTGCGAGGTTTTTTTACCACGAGATTTTCTTCTTTAAGCGCAAACTGTGGCGAAAAAACGAACTTTGGGAATGGTTTTTCAGCCGTTTATTTGTGATCGCAGTGGTGTATATCTCCATTCAATACGACCATTTAGGTTACGTACTGAATTTTTGGTTTTCTCCTGCTTTAGTGGTGGGGTTGGCCTTGGGGTTATTTTTTGATTATTTGCCACACCGTCCATTTCACGAGCGCGATCGCTGGAAAAATGCCAGAGTATATCCTAGTCCAATTCTAAATATCTTAATTTTGGGGCAGAATTATCACCTGATTCATCACCTGTGGCCTTCAATTCCTTGGTACAATTACAAGCCAGCCTACGAAGCTGTCAAGCCACTGTTAGATGAAAAAGGTTCTCCTCAAAGTTTGGGAATATTGGAAGGGAAAAAGGACTTTTGGAGTTTTATATATGACATCTTTTTAGGGATTAGGTTGCATCACAAAAAAGCGTCTGATTGACAAAAACCCGGTTTCTTGAAGAAGCCGGGTTTTTTTAGGTAGAAGCGTGCGTAAGTCTTGTCTAAAAAAAATTAACCAGAATGCGATCGCTTCTCTAAGGCAAAAATGAATTTATTATTTCTCCCCAACCACAGCCACTGCTAAATTCCAATCCGGCCGCAAATTTTGAGCTCCCCGCAAATAAGGATGATAAATTTCGGTATGTGCTGGCCAATTGACGTGAATTAAAAACCGGATGCAACGTTCCAAAGAACCCTGGACATACATCTGCTGCACATCCAATAAGGGAACATTACACCAACGGGGACCTTCGCGGGCGATCGCGGCAGGAAACACAGCATCTAAATCACGAGTGACAGAAAACGTAGCACTAATAATTAATTCAGGATCTAAATGATTTCTTGCTTCTAATTCATCTAATAATTCTCTCACCGCATCTCGAATTGCTTCTACCGAATTGTCGCTGGCAGTAGTTGCCCCGCGAATCGCCCGCACTTGCCATTCCACGCAAATATTCTCCATTTTTTTGTTATTAGTCATTAGTTATTAGTGATTAGTTATTAATCATTAGTCATCAGTTATTGGTCATTAGTTATTGGTCATTAGTTATTCGTTAGCTGTTAGGTATTTGCGATCGGCAATCTTGACTTGTTAGCTAATGACCGCTGACTGCTGACTGCTGACTGCTGACTAATGACTAATGACTAATGACTAATGACTAATGACTAATGACTAATGACTAATGACCAATTTATTTAATCACGGGCGATACAGCCACAGTGGCAAACCACTAGCAGACAGCTCGAATTCCAGCCAACTTTTGTAAGCTGAAAGCCCCGATGTATCCAGACTACTCCCCAAAACGCGATTTAGGAAAGGTTTTGGTTTTTCCAGAGTGCAGGACTCAGTTTTTTCCGGGTCAAGTCCCGCCAGTTCGGCTGTCAGGCGACGGGCATCCTCTTCACTACCCAATCTATCGACCAAACCCAACTCCAAGGCTTGCTGGCCCGTGAAAACACGACCGTCGGCAAAACTTTTAACTTGTTCAATAGGCAGTTTCCGGGCTACCGCAACTGTTTCTACGAATTGCTGATAGCTGGTGTCGATCAAATCTTGCAAAATTTGCTGTTCTGGTGGGGTTAATTCGCGATCGAATGACAAAATATCTTTATATGGCCCAGATTTGATGACCTTAAAAGAAACGCCTACCTTTTCCAATAGCCGTTCTAGATTATTACCCCGGATAATTACACCAATGCTACCAGTAATTGTACCTGGATTAGCCACGATATATTCGGCACCCATACCGATGTAAACTCCCCCAGAAGCCGAAATATTGCCAAAACTGGCAACTATTTTGACTTTTTCGCCCAAACGCTTCAGGGCGCTGTAAATTTCCTGGGAATCGCCCACAGTGCCGCCCGGAGAGTCTATCCGTAGCAGCAAAGCGGGAAATTTGCGTTCTTCAACGGTTTTAAGGGCTTCTAGAACTCGTTTGCGAGTTTCTCCAGCAATGGCGCCAGTGATTTCGATGTGAGCGATTTGTTTACGGTAGCGAGGCTTGAATGGCCAAATCATGGGCAGTTTTCGCGCAATGTGAAATTGTGTAGCTAACTTATAGTGTGCCTTATCCGAAGGAAGAACGAAGCAGGAACAACGAAGAAGTTACCCCCCTACCCCCACAGACTCCGATCGCACTTAATCCAACATCAATATATAATTGTAAAAATTGCTTAACAAAACTACATCATCCCCACGAGAGTCAGTCTCATCAATTATCAGGAGCCCTCCGCCATGCAGCTAAAAATTACCGATTCCAAACTGCCTTTCGCGCCACTGTTGCTAATTGCGCCGTTTTTCCTGTGGGGAACCGCCATGGTAGCTATGAAAGAAGTCATGCCCCACACGACTCCGCTGTTTGTGGCTGTCGTGCGTTTGATGCCGGCTGGCGTGTTGGTGCTCCTAGCCGCCGCCTTTATGGGAAAATCACAGCCCCAGGGCTGGAAAGCTTGGCTGTGGATTTCGTTATTTGCCTTAGTTGACGGTACTTTGTTTCAAGGCTTTTTAGCAGAAGGTTTGGCCAGAACCGGTGCGGGTTTAGGTTCGGTGATGATTGACTCTCAGCCGCTAGCTGTGGCGATATTGTGTTTTTGGCTGTTTCAAGAAAAAATCGGTTTTTGGGGCTGGTTGGGATTAGTTATTGGCGTGATTGGGATTAGTTTAATTGGGTTGCCGGATGGCTGGATTTTGGGACTGTTTCATCCTAAAAATGTCGAGGTTTCTGCTGATATCGGACAGTTGTTTGAGGGTGGAGAATGGTTGATGCTGTTGGCGGCATTGTCGATGGCTGTGGGCACAGTTTTGGTGCGCTGGGTTTGTCGTTATGTTGACCCGGTGGTGGCGACTGGTTGGCACATGATTTTGGGTGGTTTGCCACTGTTAGCAGTTTCGGTTGCAACAGAATCTGAGCAATTTGTCAATATCGATTTTTCCGGCTGGATGGCCTTAAGTTATTCTACTGTGTTCGGAAGTGCGATCGCCTACGGTTTATTCTTTTACTTTGCTTCAAGCGGCAGTCTCACCAGTTTAAGTTCTCTTACCTTTCTTACCCCAGTTTTTGCCTTACTGTTCGGTAATTTGTTTTTGGGCGAAGTGCTCAATCCGCTGCAATCCATGGGCGTTGGGTTAACTTTAGTGAGCATTTATTTAATCAATCAGCGGGATACTTTGGCTGATAAATGGCGAAAAGTGCGCGACGGTGAAGTAAATACTGAGGAAGAAGCGACAGGTTTATTAGAGTCCTCTGAATTGAATCCTGTAGAGTTGCCGGTGCAGTTGCGCGTTAGCGAATTGGAGTCGGAAGTTTAGCCATTGGAAAACTTTATCCAAAATTTGCTAAGTTTACCAGTCCTCTTCTAAAACCATCACAATTTCTTTGCTGGCAATCTCTACCACAAAACTGTTAAAACTGGGATTGTTTTGGTAACAAGCCATCAAAACTTTATGCTTGGTATATTGTTGGGAAATTTCCCGATAATATTCAGGCTTTTTGGCATCAACTGTAAAATTATGCTTCTTTACAAGCTCTTTATTTAAGGTATAGCAACCGCCAGGGTGGTTAAGTCGTGGGGTGGGGGCGGGTTTATAGAATTTGTCTATACCGATGAAAGATATCGGTGAACCCGCCCCTACAAAATCTGCCCTAATCGCCTTGGCAGTTGCTATACTTAAACAATTCTTTAATTTAGATTTTTTATTATTGTCTTTATAATAAAGTGGCAGCAACCAACACTCAATAGAATGTACTGATATGGCCCAAATGATTCGCTGTTGAAATTTACTGTAGAAATCTTCGCCAATTTCCTGTTTGAACTTTGCAATGACTTTTTCGATTAACTGTTCAGGAGTCAATTCACCATTTTCATCTTGCTGTGAAATACCATACTGTTCTGAAACATCAGTATCTATTTGGATAATTATGTAGCCATTAAATTGAAACGACTCTTGAAAATCTCTTGAACGACAATAAGCAAAAACTTGACTCCAACTACCATAACCTGTAAATTTGTTTTCATCATCTTTATCTCTTTCTGGTTGAAGCGGTCTAATATCTAGATTAGGATTCTTGAAATATCCTGCTAAAATATTTTCAATCACAATCTGGTCACTCAATCCCTCTGTAATTAATCCAAAACTAATCATATTAAAAATTCTTAGGAAGTCCGCCGATATAGCCCCTCAAAAAAGCCTCGGATAGTTTTACAGGTTCCTGTCCTTCCAGAGGTTCAGGTTTGAGAATGCGTCTGGCTTTAGTATGACCTAATTGGTTGCGATAAATTACAAACAGCCGCTGTTCATCATCATCTAAATCTAAGCCGTCCAAAACTGCCGGGTTGTGCGTTGTGAATACAACTTGTTTATCATGCTTTTTTGCTAATTTGACTAATTCTTGGATTAACCTGCGACATAATCGAGGATTTAGGGAAGCATCTATGTTATCTATTGCAAAAAATTTAGGGGTGATATCGCTAATAAATAAAGCAAAGTAAAATAGCAAAAATAAAAATCCTTCATTAGAACTTCGTTGGTCGAAGTAAGCTAAATCTGGATCTAAGTATCTATCTTTAATTTGGAGATAGTTTTGAATATTGGATAAATTTGGAGAAGCTTCAAAATCTTTAAACCAATCTATCAATTGCAGTTTTTTCTTGATTTCATTAAGTTGCTCTTGGTTTTCGTCTGAATTCAAGACTTTTAAAAGTTTAAATAAACCTTCTCCATTAATGCCTAATGGTTGTAGTTGCCCCTCTTTTTCAAAAGTTCGTAATGCTTGGTTTTCAGGAGAGTAAATTATAAATTTATTGAGATAAATAAATTGACTAAATGATTCTGTATCATTTTTAAATTTTAAAAATTCTTGTTCTGAGAAAGCCGTTTTTTCTTCTAAAATAGATATAATTTTGTCTTCCCCCCCGTATTTTTGAATAACAATCTTAGCATAATTCCTTATAGAGGTTTCAATATCACCCAAAAAACTTCTACTAACCCACTGAGAATAGGGAGAATTATCATTTTGTAAAATACAACTGAAAGGTTGTCCCTGATTCCCTATTAACTCAATTTTGATATCTTTAACCAAATTCTCTTTTTCAAAAGCCGATCGCATAAATCGAGGTTCTGTCACCCGAATCCCCCGTGCAGCAAGAAACTCGTGATCCAGTTTATCACTAGCTGCCGCAGAAGCCAGGGCGATCGCTTCCAAGATATTACTCTTACCGCAGCCATTTTCGCCAATCAACACGGTGACTCGTCCTAATTCCAGCTTCAGCTTTTGAATAGACTTGTAATTTTTGATTCTAACTTCTTTTAGCATAGTTTTCTGCATTACTCCTAGGATTAATGATTAATATTGATCCGACTTTGGCTTTTTCACCTGGGAATTCAAAAAGTACGTCAGCGAAGCAATTACCAAAGCGATACTCGCTCCAAAGGGAAGGATATTCGTCCCGCCGTTCCACTTCACCACCTCAGATAGAAACAATACACTCAATACCACTACAATCACGCTGGCGAGTTTGCTTTTCAGGTCGTCGATGGTATGAATTTCCAGCCAGTCTGGTACTTTGATTCGCTCGTCAATAAACAACTCGTAAAGTCCCAGTGCAGTAATATAAAATACTGTGGCGAGGAGAAACAAATCTACAACTTCGATGAAAGACAGAACCAGTTTTTTCGAGTTTTCGCTCGAAACAGCTCCCGAAGTTAAAGCATAAACAATTGTGGTAACAGTTTCAGCCGCACCGTAAATCAACAGCGTGACAGATGCTGCGAAGGAACCTAAAACAGCTATTAACATTAAATAGCGACTTCTGGCAAGAATTCGATGAAGCATACTTGGTATCCAGCCTGGAAATGTGTTGAACAAAAAGCCCTCTCAGGCATACCTGTTTGTCTACTATATCAGGGTTCAGTCGATCGCCCCAATATCTGCTTTCGAGTCGCTAGCATTTTAACGGAATTATGTGACTCAAAAATTGATTGGCGATCGCACTTGGCACATCGCCGATTGATTCAAATAACCACAAATCAGTCCTGAGTGTCCACAAAAACTGTCACCGCAGCCACCGCAATCAACATTTCATCATTTTTATCATTCAGAGAGGCGATCGCCCTTCCAGCCACCACCATCCCACCTTGCTCAACAATCAAAGATTTTTCCCCAAAAGGCAATACCGCCAAAACCTCATCCCTTCGCACCTGTTCCGGGTAAGGAACCGCCACCTTTACTTCCACAATCATTTGATTTGGGTCAGTCAAACCCGCCACTTCCCAGACACCGAGTAAAGCATTATTGGCGATCGCATTTCGGACAGCCCTAGCCGCCGCCACAGTCGGTTCTTGTCCGTGCTGGTCAATACCCATCCCCATTTCAATGATAAAACATTTACGCGCCACAGCTACCTCTTTATTACTTTTGATTTGTAATTGAATCCAATCTTCCCCAAAACAATTATCAACCAAAATGACAGCAATTTTTATACTTTGACTATTTCATTAAACAACAAAATAATAAATTATGGTAACATAACCAAATTCACCTTTCCTCGCGGACTGCACAACTCATCGCTAGCTTGAATCATGGATAGTTTTCTACCAATTGCCTACTTTCAAAATCAATTCCTCCCATTTACCGACGCCAAAATCTCCATAGCCACCCACGCACTGCACTACGGAACCGGAGTCTTGGGCGGGTTGCGCGGAATTCCCGACCCCGAAAATCGCGATCGCATCTTACTATTTAGACTAGACCGCCACTGTCAAAGATTAAGCCAAAGTGCCAGCTTCCTGCAATGCGATTTTCCCGCCGACAAAATTCAATCAATAATCGTTGATTTTGTCAAAAAAAATCAGCCCACCAAATCTTTTTATATCCGCCCATTTGTCTACACCTCAAGTTTGGGAATAGCCCCCAGACTCCACAACGTAGAAACAGACTTTTTTGTCTACGGATTAGAACTTTCCGACTATTTGCCCAAGGAAGGAGTCAACTGTAGAATTAGCTCATGGTACCGCCAAGAAGACCGCAGTTTACCCTTGAGAGGCAAAATTAGCGGTGCTTACATCACCTCAGCCTTAGCCAAAACAGAAGCAGTACAATCTGGGTTTGACGAAGCTATCATGATGAATAGTCAAGGAAAAGTCAGCGAAGCTTCAGGAATGAATATATTTGTCGCCCGAAACGGTAAATTAGTGACACCAGGTTTCGAGCAAGATATTCTCGAAGGAATCACCAGAGACAGCGTAATAACTATCGCCAGAGACTTAGGAATTGAAGTCATAGAAAGACCCGTTGACAAATCAGAATTATTGATTGCTGATGAAATATTCCTGTGCGGCACCGCAGCTAAAGTTACCCCAATTAAGCGCATCGAAAACTATCATTTACCAAAAGAGCGACCAATCACTGAAAAGATATTGGAAAAATTGAGTGGAATCATCGAAAATCGCGATAACAAGTACAAAGATTGGGTATTTCCGATTAACTTGAATTGATTATTATTCGGGAGTCTGTGGAGGACACGGCAATGCCATGTCCCTACCCCAAAGTAATCTGGTAGGAGGACACGGCATTGCCGTGTCCCTACCCCAAAATAATCTGGTAGGAGGAGACGGCATTGCCGTGTCCCTACCCCAAAATAAGTTTGTAGGGAAACGGCAATGCCGTCTCCTAATTTTGGGTAATATTAATCCCGATGCCACCAGATTTGACACAACTACCCGCACAAAACAGCAGCATGATGCTGAATATGATCCTCCATAAAACTCGCCACAAAATAATAGCTGTGATCGTAACCTTCCTGCATTCTTAAATTTAACGCCTGTCCAGCTTTTGCACAAGCTTCTGCAAAAACTTCCGGCAACAATTGCCCGTCAGTCAGATAGGAGTCGGTCGTGCCACAATCAATTAAAATTGAACCGTTATATGGTGCTTTCATCACTAATTCAGTCCCATCCCAGGCTCGCCACTCCTCTCGATTTTCACCGAGGTAGTGGGTGAAAATTTTTTGTCCCCAAGGGCTGTGCATGGGCGCGCAAATAGGCGCAAAAGCGGAAACTGAAAGATAGCGATCGCTATTTTTTAACGCACAAATTAAAGCCCCATGTCCGCCCATAGAATGACCAAATATTCCCTGTTTTTCCGGCATGACTGGAAAGTTTTCAGCGATTAATTTAGGTAATTCATCGACAACATAACTGTACATCCGATAGTGAGCATTCCAAGGTGCGGCTGTCGCATCAATATAAAAACCCGCGCCACTTCCCAAATCCCAATTATCATCTTCGCCGGGAATGCCTGTATGGCGCGGGCTAGTATCCGGCACTACTAGCATTAATCCATATTTTGCTGCAAATTGTTGGGCTCCAGATTTTATCATAAAGTTTTCTTCTGTGCAGGTTAATCCTGAGAGGAAATATAGAATTGGTACGGGTTGATATTCGGCTTGTGGTGGTTGGTAAACGGCGAATTTAATTTCGCTATTGCAGGCTGAGGATTGATGGCTATAATAGCCGAGTTTTCCGCCGCAGCTTTTATATTGTTGGTGGAGTTTTAGGGATTGGGATATCATGTTAATTCTCTTTTTTTTGGGGATGGATCTTTTTTACCGCAGAGGGCGCAGAGGGCGCAGAGGAAGAGATAATTGAGAAGTTTGATTTGCTTGTAAGGACTCTGCCAAGATTGCTGGCCCTCTTTGACTTCTTTTAAAAGGTCAAAACTGTGCGAATTACTTCGCCTTTTTTCATTAAATCCAGGGCTTCATTTATTTTTTCGATCGGCATTACATTGGTTACTAAATTATCAATATCAATTTTGCCGTTCATGTACCAATCCACAATTTTTGGCACATCTGTTCTGCCTTTTGCTCCGCCAAAAGCTGTGCCTTTCCACACTCTGCCCGTTACTAACTGAAATGGGCGGGTACTAATTTCTTGGCCTGCTCCTGCTACGCCGACAATGACGCTCACTCCCCAGCCTTTGTGGCAGCATTCTAATGCTTGACGCATGACATTGATATTACCTATACATTCAAAACTGTAGTCGGCTCCCCCTTTGGTTAAATCTACCAAATAAGCAACTAAATCTCCCTCAATTTCGCGGGGATTCACAAAGTGAGTCATGCCAAATTTTTCTGCCATTGCTCGTTTCTCGGCATTTATATCTACGCCGACAATCATATTAGCTCCTACCATCCGAGCGGCTTGAATTATATTCAAACCCACCCCTCCTAAACCGAAAACTACCACATTAGAGCCTGGTTCTACTTTGGCTGTATTGATGACAGCCCCGATGCCTGTTGTTACTCCGCAACCAATTAAACAAGCTTTCTCAAAGGGAGCGTCGTCACGAATTTTTGCTACCGCAATTTCTGGTAATACTGTATAATTGGCAAAGGTGGAAGTTCCCATGTAATGATGAATTTTCTCCCCGTCTATGGAAAACCTGCTGGTGCCATTGGGCATCACGCCTTGTCCTTGAGTGACTCGAATTGCTTGACAGAGATTGGTTTTGTTGCTCAAACAATATTCGCAGTTGCGACATTCGGGAATGTATAGTGGAATTACTCGATCGCCCACTTTGACGCTAGTTACTCCCGCTCCTACTTCTGCGACAATACCAGCTCCCTCATGGCCCAAAATAGCCGGAAACAAACCTTCAGGATCGGCACCAGAAAGAGTGTAAGCGTCAGTATGGCAAAGCCCGGTGGCTTTAATTTCCACCAGGACTTCTCCGGCTTCTGGACCTGATAAATCGACCATTTCAATGGTTAAAGGTTTCCCCGCGCTACGAGCAACGGCTGCTTTTACTTTCATAATCTATTCCGGTCTGTAAAATTGTCAATTACCTATGCACAATGTATTCTATTATTTAATCTAGCAATTCCCACAAATTTATGAAAAAAATCATTTTAATTACAGGAGTAAGTCGCGGTCTTGGTTTGGCGATGACTGAAAAATTTATTGACCTGGGACATACTATTTTAGGCTGCGCTCGTTCTCCTCAAGCAGTGGAAAAACTCAAACAAAAATATAGCACCCCTCACAATTTTACGTGTTTGGATGTGGCAGTGGACGCTCAAGTAAAAAATTGGGCAGCCGAAATCCTAGCACATTACTCCCCTCCCGACTTGCTGATTAACAATGCAGGTGTAATCAATCATCTCGCGCCCCTGTGGGATGTCAGCAGTGAAGAGTTTTCCCAGATAATTGATGTTAATATTAAAGGTGTTGCGAATGTGATTCGCCACTTTGTTCCAGCAATGATTGCCCAAAAAAGCGGGATTGTGGTTAATTTCACTTCTGGTTGGGGCAGGTCAACTTCACCGGAAGTGGCTCCCTATTGTGCTTCTAAATGGGCTATAGAAGGACTTACCAAAGCCTTAGCTCAAGAATTGCCACGGGGGATGGCGGCGATTCCTTTAAATCCGGGGATAATTCACACGGATATGCTGGAAATTAGTTTCGGAGAAGATGCTGCTAATTACACGCCTGTCAAAGATTGGGTTCAAAAAGCTGTGCCATTTTTATTGAAGTTTAAACCGACGGATAATGGCGTATCAATGAGTGTTCCAGGATCGCCATAAAAGAGTAGAATTAAGATGATACTTTAACCCCAAAATTCCCCCTGTGAACTCCCCTGTGAACCTGTCCCTAACGCCGCCCTCGCCCATTGAAACCCGTAAAGCAGACCACCTCCGGCTCTGCATCGAAGAAGATGTACAATTCCGCGAAACTACTAGCGGATTTGAACGCTACCGTTTTGCTCACTGCTGTTTGCCAGAACTCGATCGCACTGAAATCGATTTAACCTCAACATTTCTGGGGAAAAAATTAGCTGCACCTCTGCTAATTTCCTCCATGACAGGTGGCACTGAATTAGCCCAGACTATCAATTATCGCCTCGCAGATGTCGCTCAAAAATACAAAATTGCTATGGGTGTCGGTTCCCAGCGCATCGCCGTCGAAAATCCTCAACTCGCTGATACCTTTGCCGTCCGCCGCCGCGCTCCTGATATTTTGTTATTTGCTAACATCGGTGCAGTTCAGTTAAACTATAATTATGGTTTGGAACAGTGTCAAAAAATTGTCGATATTCTGGAAGCAGATGCTCTAATTTTGCACCTCAATCCTCTGCAAGAGTGTGTTCAAACTGAAGGTGATACTAACTTTAAAGGACTCCTTGATAAAATTGCCAAATTGTGCGAAAAATTGCCAGTACCTGTAATTGCTAAAGAGGTTGGTAATGGCATTTCAGGAAACATGGCAACAAAATTGCTCGCAGCAGGGGTGAGTGCGATCGACATTGCTGGAGCTGGAGGCACTTCTTGGGCGAAAATAGAAGGAGAGCGTGCCCGTGATGGTAAGCAGCGCCGATTGGGCGCAACCTTTGCTGACTGGGGAATACCGACAGCCGAGTGCATTGTCAGTACCCGCGCCCAGGCGCCTGATGTTCCTCTGATTGCTTCTGGAGGCTTGCAGCATGGTTTGGATGCAGCCAAGGCCATCGCCCTAGGTGCGGATATGGCGGGACTGGCGAGGCCGTTTTTGCAAGCAGCAGCGGAATCGGAATCAGCTTTAGAGCTTTTGGTTGAGGTTTTAATTGCAGAGATTGCCACAGTGATGTTCTGTACCGGCTGCGCTAACCTTGATGAGTTACAACATTCTGGAGTTTTGGAAAGGTTAAGATAGAAGGATGTTATTGGTTATTGGTTATTTATTAGTTGTTAGTTACTACCAATACAATAACTAATAACCAAGGTCTAATGCTCAATTACCCATTAGTTAAATGAAAGATTTCCTAAAATATACCTTTGCCAGTTTTCTAGGAAGCCTCCTAGGACTGGCAATGCTGGGTACCCTAGGATTGGGAGGACTGGTAGTGCTAATTGCTGTGGCTGCCTCTTCTTCTAAAGACGCAGGCCCGCAAGTTAAAGATAAATCTGTATTAGTATTAGATCTTTCTCTCAATATTACTGACAGCAAACCCAGCCGCAGTACCGGGGCTGCCATTGAAGAAGTGCTTTCTGAGGATGGTTCGGATACTGTGACGCTGCGTACTGTTTTAGATGCGATCGAATCTGCGAAAAAAGATCCGAAAATAGTTGGTATTTATCTCGAAGGTAATTCTGGTTCCGGCGGCAGTGGGTTTGCTAATCTCAAAGAAGTGCGATCGGCATTGCAGCGTTTTCGAGATGCCAAAAAACCAATTTTTGCTTATGAAATGGATTGGAATGAGCGAGAATATTACCTCGGTTCAGTGGCAAATACCATTGCTATCAATCCCTTTGGTTCTGTGGAAATCAACGGTTTTAGCAGTCAGACGATGTTTTTTGCGGGCGCTTTAGAAAAATATGGAGTGGGAGTGCAAGTTACTCGCGTCGGCAAATATAAGTCCGCAGTCGAACCATTTTTGCTGAAAAAAATGAGCCCCGAAAATCGCCAGCAAACTCAAAAGTTGTTGGGAGATATTTGGGGTGAATATCTCACAACTGTCGGGCCAAATCGCAAATTGACTGTGCCGCAATTGCAGGCGATCGCCGATAATGGTGGAACCTTGATGGCTGAGGAAGCTCTCAACAGCAAGTTAGTTGATAAAGTTGTATACTTTGACGAAATTGTCACCGAACTTAAGAAACTAACCGGAACTGATACAGAAGACAAATCTTTCAAACAAATTAGTCTGAAAAGTTACGCCAAAATTGCTGAAAATAAAAACTCGAATCGCGCTGATAATAACAAGCAAGTGGCTGTACTTTATGCCGAGGGAGAAATCGTAGACGGCGAAGGGGGCGTGAATCAAGTAGGAGGCGATCGCATCGCTCAAGAATTGCGTAAAATCCGAGAAGATAACGATGTAAAAGCCGTAGTTTTGCGCGTCAACAGTCCCGGAGGAAGTGTCACGGCATCTGAAGTCATCGGACGGGAAGTGGTACTCACTGCTAAGAAAAAACCCACCATCGTTTCCATGGGTAATTTAGCAGCTTCCGGTGGCTATTGGATTTCCATGGGATCCAGCCAGATTTTTGCGGAATCTAATACGATTACTGGTTCGATCGGCGTTTTTGGAATGCTACCCAACGTCGAAAAATTAGCTACCAACAACGGCGTAACTTGGGATGTCGTCAAAACAGGCCGCTTTGCTGATACTAACACGATTTCTCGCCCGAAGAATCCTCAAGAATTGGCGAATATTCAGAAGGTAGTCGATCGCATTTACGATCGCTTTATTACTAAAGTTGCCGACTCCCGTAAACTGCCCAAAGACAAGGTACAAGAGATTGCTCAAGGCAGAGTTTGGTCTGGTGCGGCCGCTAAGGAGTTGGGTTTAGTCGATCGCATTGGGGGTCTTGAAGATGCTATCAAAGAAGCCGTCAAACAAGCTAAACTAGGCAATGATTGGCAATTGGAAGAGTATCCGAAACGTCGCAGTTTAGAGGAGCGCATTTTGGAAAAACTTTCAGGTGTACGCGCTTCTAAAACAGCAGTCAAACTAGACCCGCTGACGGCAGAGGTTAAGAAAATGCAAGAGGAATTAGCTGTGGTGAAGTCAATGAATGATCCCCAAGGAGTTTATGTTCGCTTGCCTTTCAATTGGCGGATAGATTGATTATGTAGGGGCGGTGCTGATTATGTAGGGGCGGTGCCCCCGTGCCCGCCCTAGAGAAATATAGCGGCTAAGGCATTGAGAATTATGGCATTATCAGCGTCAAATTGATATTAGTTGTAAATTATTATTCAAACAACAATCCTCCAGTATTCTCCTGGAGGATTGTTCAAATCATCGACTCGGAATTCACAATATTTATTACACGGCACGCTGAGTTAATAATCCCCAGATGAAAAGTACAACGATCGCACCGACGACGGCGAAAGCAATGCTAGGTAGGGTCAATGCACCGAAGGAAGCTCCCGCGCTAGTCCCGACAAAGACTTGACCTAAATAACCTCCCACTAGCGCTCCCACAATTCCTAAACCTGTTGTAGCGAGGAAACCACCGCCTTGTTGTCCGGGATAAATAGCTTTAGCGATCGCGCCGGCAATGAGTCCTAAAACAATCCAAGCAATAATGCCCATTTCTTTTTCTCCAGAATCCTAAACTTTTTCGTCCCTTGTCTTATGTTCTTAGAATAACAACAGATATTCATTGATTGTCTCTACCGTAGGGAGGAACCTAAAAGTGGTAGGATTTATCAGGAAGAGTTAAAAGTTTGATGTCCCTTAGTATGTCAAAAGAGTTAACCACACCTTTTTAGTGAAGAAAGGTAAAAGCTAGAAAGTAGCTGCGCTGAAGGCTAAAGGGAAAAAGGACAATTTTTGCTTTAACTTTTGGTTTTTTACTGCTCAATAAAATTACATAAATTATTTGCAACAAGGAAAGTTTGCGCCCGATGGATCTAAGTTTGTGCATGATTGTCAAGAATGAAGAAGCAACACTGCCGCGGACTTTGGCTAGTGCTAAGGATGTTGTTGACGAAATGGTGGTGCTCGATACCGGTTCGGGCGATCGCACTTGTGAAATTGCACGAGAATTCGGGGCGAGAGTCTATCACTTTGAATGGCGCGATGACTTCGCAGCCGCCCGCAATGAGTGTCTCAAGTACGCCACGGGTGACTGGATTTTAGTGTTGGATGCCGATGAAGTGCTGGTACCGGAGATTGTACCTCACATTAAGCAGGGAATTCAGGGCGATCGCACTTTAGTAATCAATCTCATCCGTCAAGAAATCGGTGCTTCTCAATCTCCCTATTCTCTCGTGTCGCGGTTGTTTCGCCATCGCCATGACATCCGCTTTTCTCGACCTTATCACGCTATGGTAGACGATAGCGTGGCGGAGATTTTGCAGAGGGAACCGGACTGGAAAATAGTTGCTTTGGCGGATGTAGCGATTTTGCACTCTGGTTATCAACAAGATGCGATCGCCACTAAAAACAAATTCCAAAAAGCTCAAGCTGCGATGGAACGATATATCACCTATTATCCAAACGATGCCTATGCTTGTAGTAAATTAGGCGCTTTATATGTAGAAAGCGGACAAATTCAGCGCGGAATAGATTTATTAACTAAGGGCTTGACAGCCGTCGCCATTGATGATTCTATTGTTTACGAACTCAACTATCATTTGGGAATTGCTTACCGCCAACAGCAGCAATTTGTGAAAGCAAAGGAACACTATCAAGCAGCAATTAATACAAATGTTTTTCCGGCAATCAAATTAGGTGCTTACAATAATTTGGGAAATTTGCTCAAAGATGAAGGAGATTTGACCAGTGCCCAAATGGCTTACAAAGCTGCTTTGAAAATTGACCCCACTTTTGCCACTGGTCACTACAATTTAGGACTAACGCTGAAAGCAGCGGGGAATTTGGCAGATGCGATCGCCTATTATCGACAAGCGATTAAAATCGATCCCGAACACGCCGAAGCTCATCAAAATTTAGCCGTAGCTTTGCTGAAAATTGGTAAAATGCCTGAGAGTTTAGCAGAATTCAAAAGGGCGATCGCCCTTCACGAACAGCGCCGTCCTTTTGAAGCACAACGCCTGCGCCAAGGACTGCAAGAGATGGGGTTAATCTAACTGAGATGATGCCTTTCATGGGCGGGCTCTCCGGCCCACCCCACAATCAAATTCCCTATTCGTGGAACAGGCATCTTGCCTGTTCATAAAAATAGTCAAAATGTCAGATACTATCAACAAAATCAAGGGATCATCCCATTTTTGCAAATATATCCGTAGGGGCGAAGCATGACCTCCGTAAATCTCTGCTTTTAACTCATAAATTATCTGCGGTCATGCTTGGCCCCTGCAAAATTGGGATGCTCCCAAAATCAACCAACCATCTCTACCGTACCAGTATCCAAATCATAGCGTCCCCCAACAACTTTAAGTTTGCCTGCTTTAACTGCTTCAGCTATAATTGGTGATGATTGTTTTAACTTATTTACGTTCATTTTCACATTAGCTTTGACTGCGTTATCCCAGGCATCCCCCGGTTGACCTTTGATCGAATCAACCGCCGGTTTAATCGCCGCCACCAAACTGCCAATTTTACCGGGAACTGGTTGGCCGTCTAAAGCTGCTTTGACAGCACCGCAGCGTTCGTGACCCAGGATGATTACCAAGGGAGTACCCAATTCTGCGACACCATATTCCATGGTACCGATAATCGCATCGTCTAGGACATTTCCAGCTACTCGGATATCAAATAAATCCCCCAATCCTTGGTCAAAAAGAATTTCAGGAACCACCCGCGAATCGGAACAGCAAAGAACGATCGCAAACGGATGTTGACCCTTTGCTACTTCTACAATGCGCGATCGGCCTTGGTCGGGAAATGTCCGTTTTTGTTGAATGTAGCGCCGATTCCCATCCATCAATTTCTGGAGTGCGGCGTCAGAAGTGATGTTTGGGCTTGCCTCTGTGTTAGCATTCGCCGCTTCCACTTTTAAGACTCCTGGTGCAATGGCTGCCACCAGCGCCCCTGCACCAGCCATCAACATGGCATTCCGCCTCGACATCCCGCCTGTTTTTTTTGGTTCCATCATTATTGATAACTCTCTTTAAGTGTTAAACATTTTGAGCATAATATGTACAATAAATTTTGACTAATTTTTTTATTGTTTCTTTACAAGCCATCTCTGACTAATTTAAAAAAATGATGAATAATTATAAATTCTTCCCAGCTTAATACCAAATAAAAGCTATAATTAGAGATTAACAATAATTTTGCTCAATAAATCGAAATGGCTTACGTTGCCAGTATTCATATCTATCCAATCAAATCCCTAGACGGCATAGCTGTCAGTCAAGCGACTATTCTTGCTAGTGGTGCTTTAAAGGGCGATCGCTCCTTTGCTATCTATGACGAGCAAGGTGAATTTGTGAACTGCCAGCGCCACAACGGAGCTTGTTTTCTACGTTTATCCTTTAATATCAGCAATAACATCGTCGGTCTGAAAATTCAAGGCACTGAACAAGAAATATTTTTTCACATCGATCGAGAACGCACCAGAATACAATCTTGGTTGACTAGCTACTTCGGTTTCCGTGTCAAGTTAGTGGAGAACTTGCTAACCGGCTTTCCCGAAAATCCCGCAGCACCGGGACCAACCATCATCAGTACCGAAACAATTGCAGAAATTGCATCTTGGTTTCCCAGAGTTTGTGTTAATGAAATGCGACAGCACTTACGAGCTAATATTGAAATTGGAGATGTGCCGCCCTTTTGGGAAGACCAACTGTTTACAGCCAATGAAGAAATTGTTCGGTTGCAAATAGGAACAATCACATTTGAAGCTCTTAATCCCAGCCAACGTTCTATCCTATCGTCGCGCCATTATTTTAGGGAAGAAGTTTATCCAAATTTTCAAAATGTATTCACAGCCAAGCGGCATAAAACAATAGCTGATTCCGCAAGACGATCGCCTTTAAGCCACTTGTCCCAACTCAACATTAACACGCGATCGCCCGATCGCTTATCAGGAAAAATACTACACATAGGAGATGAAGTGAAAATCATCAGCCTCAAGTCAAGTGTGGATTTGGAATTTTAAACGGCTAGCTCAAATCGGCGGTAACTCCAAAGGAAGCTGACCCAAAACACCAGTTCTAAAATCATTCAACATTTGCCGCGCCATTCGTTCCACATCTCCTTGATGTCTTTCCTTAGCTACCTCGTGTAAATAATTTTCACCATTAGTAGATAAAGCATCTAATTTATATCTGGATTTGAAACCAGATACTGATATCAAAGTATCATCAGTAGCTTCCAGCCCCAGGAGCAAATCGACCATCGCCGCTGCTACTACCTGATTGTCGTAAGCTGCTTCGCCAATATCTTCACAAATAGCTAACTTTAGAGCATTATCTTGATTGTTAATGCGGGTGGGAATCACTCCGGGGGTATCTAACAACTCAATTTGGTCAGAAATGCGAACCCATCGGAGCGATCGAGTTACTCCAGCCCTGCGCGCACTATCTACCACTTTGCGTCCCAACAGCCTGTTAATTAAAGCAGATTTTCCCACATTGGGAAAGCCAATCACCACCGCTCGGACAGGACGAGGAAGCATACCGCGATCGAATCTTCTTTGATTCAATTGCACCCCAGCATTCTGTACAGCATCCGCCAAAGCATTTATGCCGTGTCCATGTTCGGCATTAGTAAAATAAACCGACTCCCCCCTTGCTTCAAACCAGTTTTCCCATTCCTCTCGCAACCGAGGCGAAATCATATCCATCCGATTAATAACTAAGATGCGTGCTTTACTGCCCACCCAATTCAGCATTTGGGGATGGTGAGTAGCCAAAGGAATGCGGGCATCTCGGACTTCGAGCACCACATCTACTCGCTTTAGTTGTTCTTTTAATGCCCGTTCAGCTTTGGCAATGTGACCGGGATACCAGTGAATTTTCATGAGTTATTAGTTATTAGTCATTAGTCATTAGTCATTAGTCAGCAGTCATTAGTCATTAGTCATTAGTCAGCAGTCATTAGTCAGCAGTCATTAGTCAGCAGTCATTAGTCAGCAGTCATTAGTCAGCAGTCATTAGTCAGCAGTCATTAGTCAGCAGTCATTAGTCAGCAGTCATTAGTCAGCAGTCATTAGTCAGC
>JAHREW010000023.1:57123-99463 GCA_020883125.1 Microcoleus sp. CAWBG506 | reverse complement strand
TCAGAATTTTATAGGCTTGATTTCCGTCAGCAATTGAGTCATCTACGCCTGTAACGGTGACTATTTGAGGTTGATTCCAGTTAGCAGAGGTGAAGGTGACACTGTTTTTATCTATTGTACCTTCAGCAGTGTTACTGCTAGTTAATGGAATGGTGACATCGGCTGTTGGTTGACTATCTAAAACTACTGTAAATGTAGCCTTACCTCCGGCTTCAGTGGTAGTCAATCCTGTGGTGGGTGTGACAGTGATGCCTTTGGTGTCGTTATCAGTAATCGTCACACTTTGATTAGTAGTAGTTCCTAATGCTATTCCTGTTGATGGGCTGCTAATCGTTAAAGTAGCTGTTTCATTACCTTCGGCAAGTAAATCATCATTAACTGTGATGATTACTTGCCCCGTCTTGCTACCATCTGGTATCGTGATTTGAGTGGGAATAGCACCAGTAAAGTCAGCAGGACTAGCAGTACCAGTTAATGCTAAATTAACTGTTTGAGCGCCGACGACATTACCTTCAGCAGTGGCGGTAAAGGTAATAGCAGTTGTCCCGGCTTCACTAGCAGTATTTGTGCTGGCAGTGAGGTTAACTTTCGGTACGGGAATGGTGATATTAAAGGTGGCTGTGTTGGAAAGGTCAACACCACCATTGGCTGTACCGCCGTTATCTTGCAGTTGCACAGTTACGGTGGCGGTACCGGGTTTACCACTGGGAGTGTAGGTCAGCGTGCCATTGGTTGCTACACTTGGTTGAGTAGTAAATAAAGTATTGTCGCTGTTGGTAACAATGTATTTGCTAACTGTTTGAGTTGATTCATTGGCGGGGCCGAAAGTAACACTATTTACCCAATTGCTGACGGTTTGAACTGTGTTTGTCCAAGCTGTTAGGATTTGATTGCCTAAGTTAGTGAAGCTGGGTTTGTCATTGACGGGGTTGACGGTGACAGCAAAGGATTTGGTTACAGTACCAGCATCCGCATCTGTGATAGTAACGCTGATGTTAGCAGTGCCATTGGCATCGGCTATGGGAGTATATTTGAGGGTGGCCGTCCCATCATTGTTATTAGTAATAGTGGGCGTACCAGTTAAGGCCGTTTTATCAGAAGTCGTTGTGAGAGTCAGGGCGTTAGTTGCGGTTTCTAAATCGCTAATACCCGTGAGAGTAATTGTTTGTTGTGTCGCATCTTCATTAATCGCGGCTGGGTTAGCAATGTTGTCGAGGAGGGGGACATCGTTATTTTTTGAGGCTAATGTGTAGTAGCCATCATTAAGTAATCCGATATCAATATTATTGAAAGTTACTTGGTCGCCAGTAATACTAAAATTGGTGCTAGTAGTGAGGGTCGCATTGTTAACGTAAGCGAAATTACCTGTGGCTCCAGAGCGATATAATAAATGATATTTTCCACTAGGAGTACCACCTAATCCAGAGTCGGAAAAATCGAAGGTGAGGTTGGCTGTTCCACCATTAGTATTGACATCGGTTTTATCGAGATACCACAGGCGAGATAAACGATTAATGCCAGTGGCGCTGGGAAGGTCTGTTGTCACATTGGTAGCATTGGCTGTTTCTATTTGACCGGCAAGGAGATAGTCGCCGTTGTCTTTCAGGAATGTGCCATTATCAATTTTTAAACCGCCTGTGGTGTTGCCAGAAATGTTACTGCCGTTGGCTTCTTTGCCAATTCCTGCTACATTCCAGTCGTAGTCGCCATTGGCTGCTGTATCACCAGCATATTTATCGTTACTGATGGTGAGGTTGTATTTAGCACTGAGGTAGTTATCAACTAGGGTGTGTTCGGCATTGTTCAAAGCTTTGTTGTACAGTATGACTTCCGAAATATCCCCATTGAAAAAGAAATTAGCTGTTGATTCGGTTTGTCCAGCCCCTACCCGGAGAGGTCTGCTTGTATTTGGAACAAAAGTAGTGAAGGCAGCACTGGTTTGTCTACCATTGACTGATATTGTATTTTGGCTACCGTTATAGGAACCAGAAGTAATATACCCGCTATTTAAAGTGACAGCAACATTATCAATGGCTGTACCCCAACCAGAACCGCTACCTACCTGCAAATATTGTTGAGTGTCACCAGCGTAGAGCATATATCCCTTGAAGACATCTCGGCTCGTAATGGGAGACCTCACCGTTCCCGCACCACCTGTGACGTTGGTAACTGTAATAACCGTGTATTGATTTGGATTGAGATTCGCATTATAGGGAGTCTCTAAGTATTTGTTGCCACTAAAATAGAGGGTTGGTAGGTTATTCAATCCTGCCGTTTTATAGGTTGGTTGTCCTGTAGGAGTAGCTTGAGTGAGGGCGATACCATTACTAGATGAGTCAGTCCAAGTGCCGACAGGATTGGCATTAGTGAATCCTGTGAGAGCATCGGCTTTTAGCCATAATTTCAGGTTATTTGTACCTGTTCCAACTCCACCCAACCCATCGCCTAAAAGACCACTATAAGCGGCTGTGACTTCCGGCGAAAATGCTAAGGTGGCTTTAATTTTACCGATGATAAATTCTAAGTTCCAGTTTCCTCCTAACTTGGCATTTCCTGTGGGAGTAGTGGATGCTGCAAGGTTGGCTTTAGTTAATTGACTGAGCCGCTTAACGAAGGCTTTTCCTTGCTTAGTTTGGGCAACATTACATCCGTAGAGGAGAATATCTGGGTTAGCTTTTAAGGCTTTGCCCCATTGTTTTACGGTGGCTGCGTGGGTTTCTAGGGTTGTTTCGTTGAGGGGAGAGTTACCCAGAAATAGAGTGCCGTCGCTACCATGAGAAACTATATGAACTGCTTCAATATCTTTTTGATTAGCCAAGGCGTTAGTAATTTGATCGATCGCGCTCAAATTTTCATTTTAAATGAAAATTTGAGCGCGATCGGCGTTTTCACTTAGGCTTTGATAGTCCTGTACTGAGGAGTCTACGAAAATTATTTGCTTGTTCATATTTGTATATTGTCTGAGAGTTTTTGCTGAGTCTTAGAATTGTCTTCACTCGTAGCTTCCAACATTCGCTCTACTAAACCCGTTCTATGAAACCTACTCAAACCTACTCATGGCAGATTTAATGTTCATTTCCTGCTTCCACCAAGGGAGTCGGCTCCTACTTGTCCACAGGCGTAAGTTCAGACCGAACTGGTCTTACTCATGCTAGATTAGATTGACGAGCCAAATTAATCGCGGCATTCAAGTCGCGATTAATTGTTATACCGCAATTGGAACACTCAAAAACTCGCTCTTTCAGTGGCATTGACTGAACATGACCGCAACTTGAACAAGTCTTTGATGACGGATACCATCGATCGACCAATTCAACCGTCGTGCCGTACATAGCCGACTTATATTCCAACTCACGCCGAAATTCATAAAAGCCACAATCTGAAATAGCTGCCGCTAATTTATGGTTGGCTATCATCCCGCTCACATTCAAATCTTCGATGCAAATCTGGGCATATTTTCGGCTAATTTCTGTGGTAGTTTTCTGCAAGAAGTCTCGACGTTGATTGGCAATCTTAGCATGAATTTTGGCAATTCTACGATAATGTTTGCGGGCATTATTGGATGCTTTCACACCCAATCTGCTATTACCCAATTGCTTGTTTCTATTTCTCCACTGTTCTTTGCTCAGCTTGGTTTTCGCTGTTTTGAGCGGACGGGGAGATTCGTAACAATTACCATCGGAAAGAGTAGCAAAAGTTGACACACCCAAGTCAATGCCTACTGTTTCCACAACGGGGTGAAACAACGGTGGCATTTTTTCGGCTTTTAGAGCGAAAGAAACATACCATTTATCTGCGGTGCGCGAGATGGTAAAAGTCTGCGCCATACAAGGAAATGGGATGGATTCCTTGAGTCTAAAAGTCCCCAAGGTGGGAATTTTTATTAACTTTTGCGGTAGAAGTAAAATTGCATGATTCCAGTCAGCAGCATCTACTGTAAAAGAGTCGCCATCTTTTTTTCGTTTGAACTTTGGGAACTTTCCTAATCCTTTAAAGCATCGCGATAGTGCTTCACCGAAATGCCGGAATGTGGTTTTATAAACTCTGGAAGACAGAGTGGTAGTCCACTGATATTCTGGTAATTTCTTGACATGGTTGGTGAAAACTCGTTCAATCGCTGCTACTTTTTTGCTGCTGCTACCCCTGTGCTCTTTAACACCTTGATATAGAGATAAGGCGAAATTGTAGCAAAATCTTGCATAGCCAGAATGCCGCGCCATCAAGGTACGTTCTAGATTATTAAGTTTTAGTTCTAGTTTGATGGCGTACATATCTCATTAAGATTTTTGAACAATTTCCTTCCGATTCCCAACGTCTCAAGGTTGAGACGCACTCGAATTGTTTCAATTCGGCTGCTGAGCGAAATGGTTAACTTACTCAGGCAGATATAATGGGGCACTTAATAGGCAGTTTTAGGAAGATTTAGGTAGATTTTTGTGAACAGTGGCAACCCCCCACTGGGCTAGTCATGGCCGCGTGAAACCGGGGATTTTGGCGCAGCAAAGCCGCCAGTAAAGTAGAGCCTGAGCGTGGTAGTCCTGATTTGTATAAATTATATGCGATGTTAGTATATCATACTAAGGGCATATTTTTTGAGATTATATGTTTATTTAATATTTTGTTACACAAATTCAAGGTTTACTAGAAGCCAGAACACGGCTTAGCCTTAGTCCCTACCCGGATTAATTGTAGGGACACTCCAAGAGCCCATTGGTGTTAACAACCAGGTCAAACCGATAGTCCGGCAAGGGTTGAAACCCCTGCCTCAAAGCGAAAGTCCTCTCAAAGAGGACTGAAGAGTTAGTTGATGTGTATTGGTTTGGGGCAAATCGACCGTCGGTTTCAACCGACTTTAGCTATTAGACAGGGGTTTTAACCCCTGTCGGACTATCGGTTTGACTAACAGACTTGGTGCGCTGACAGCCTAAGTTGACACGCTTTGGGCATTGCTGTCTCCTCTGTTTATTTTGGGGTAGGAAGAATTGCCAGCCAAATCGGATAATTAGAAGAATCCTCAACTTTCAACTTTTGCGCTTGATAACTCTTGCTAGTCCAAGTCGCTACTGTTTGTAGACTTTCCGTCAAAAAACTTTCGCTACCAAAGGCTTCAAATCCCAAAGTCCAGGATGGACTGCCATTAATATTCAATTGAGTAATTTCTACTATGCAGCCTTGAGGTATGGGCGCTTCTACAGGGACAGACATCAGTACGCCTGGGGCAGAAACTTGGTAAAGACGCTGTGCTCGTTTTTTCTTGACTTTCACCCACTTTCCTGTGGCGATTAAGTCCGCCGGCAATGGGCCCATCGTGTCAGCACAAATCCACTTTAGCCACTTCTCGGCTTTTCCTTCCCAACGGTTGCCGAACTGCATCGCCCCACATTCTGCCTGCCGCCACTTTACTTGTAAATTTTTTTGTCGCAGTTTGACTCCTAAGTAGTCGCAGCCCGGTATCAGTAAATATAAGTCTTCTCGCTCTTCTGGTGGCGACAGATACCCGCCCAGACTTTCGCTTCCAAACCATTGCCCGATCGCTTTTGGTAACGTTCCGTTACAAAACCACCGCATTTCCAGACTGGTCCGCATAATTTTTCCTCTTTTCCCAATTTTTCGTCAAACCCAGACTGGATTTGCTAGATGCCTTCGACTTTTTGAACCTCGCTGACTCTATCGTCCCCTTTTCGGGGCCGAGAGTCTACTCCCCCCTGTTCGATCGAGTTTCTCAAAAAAACTTTCTCACATTCCTTTACATATCTTCATAAGTCTGTTACATTTATTTACAGTACACAAAACCAATTTAGGAAACCGACATGACTAACAGAGGCTTAATGCTGGATGACCAAGGCAAAATGAACAATTTCGCGATCGAGCCAACAGTATACGTCGATGATGAACCGCGGACTGGCTTTACTCCCTACGCCGAACGCTTAAATGGTCGCCTCGCCATGATTGGCTTTGTCTCACTGCTGGCTTTGGAAGTTTCCACCAAGCATGGACTGATTACCTGGTTGACTCACATTTAATGATTTGCTTAAAAATTCAACTGGACGGCTATGGGTTGTAAGCGCTACGCAAATTGCAATCCATAGCTTAACTGTTTTTAGGGGCAAGGTTTGGTGAGATAATTAAAAACAAATATTTAACTGTAATTCGATCGCAAAAATAATGATCAAACGAATTGTGACCATGCTGCTGATGGTTTTGGGCCTTACCTTGACCAGTTGTGTATCTAACGTTGTCGGACTCAAAAGCCATGTTGATACTGGCGATGGCTATCAATTTCTCTATCCCAACGGTTGGCTACCGATTGCTGTTGCTAATGGTCCGGATGTGGTGTTTCGCGATTTGATTCAGCAAACCGAGAATGTTAGCGTGGTCATCAGTCCAGTCACCGGAGATAAGACTCTGGCGGATTTGGGGACACCATCGGAGGTTGGTTACAAACTTAGCAAAAATGCGATCGCCCCGGTAGATTCTGGCCGCGAAGCTGAGTTAGTCAATGCTGAATCTCGTGAATCGCGATCGAAAAACTATTACATTTTAGAATACGCCGTCAAGCTTCCAAACCAACAACGGCATAACTTAGCAAGCGTAGCCGTCAGTCGCGGCAAACTATTTACACTCAACATTTCCACTACGGAAGAACGTTGGCCGAAGGTTAAAGAAGCTTTCGAGAAAGTAGTTAAGTCTTTCTCTGTTTATTAAGAAATTGGGCATTGGGCATTGGGCATTGGGCATTGGAGGCAGAGCCTCCGGGTATGTATTCCAAGGCAGAGCCTGGGAACAAGGTACAAATAACAAATAACCACTGACTAATGACCAATGACTACTGACTAATGACTTCTTAACTTATGAAAAAACCAACTTTTGTATTAGCATCAGCTTCTCCAGCACGCCGCCAACTGCTAAAAAATGCTGGAATTCAAGCTGTAATTTGCCCAAGCGATTTTGATGAAGGGCAAATTGAAATGAGGGATGCTGCTAAATTAGTCCAGGTTTTAGCCGAGGGAAAAGCTGATGCTGTAGCTGAGTTTTTGCGGGCTAATTCTCATCCCCAAATTCCTAATCCTAATTCCTGTTTGGTGTTAGGATGTGATTCAATTTTGGTGATTGATGGGGAGATTCACGGCAAACCGCAAGATGCCGAAGAGGCAATTTCCCGTTGGCAGCAAATGCGCGGTAAAGTAGGTGAATTGTATACTGGTCATGCTTTAATTGATAATAGATTTGATGATTTCAATGAGGCAATGGATCGATCGATCGTTCGCTGTCAAGTTACAAAAGTTCATTTTGCAGAAGTTACCTCACGCCAAATTGCTGCTTACGTTGCTACCGGAGAACCTCTCGCCTGTGCCGGCTGTTTTGCTCTCGAAGGTAAAGGCGGTTTTTTTATAGAAAAAATCGAAGGATGTCATACCAATGTGATTGGTTTGAGTTTGCCTTTGCTGCGACAAATGCTCCGGGAATTGGGATACGATGTGGCGGATTTTTGGCAATCTTAATGTTTAAAGGGTAGGGACACGGCATTGCCGTCTCCTCCGTTAGACACGGCAGATAGGAGGACACGGCAGTGCCGTTTCCCTACAATGTTATTTTGGGGTAGAGACACGGCATTGCCGTCTCCTCCGTTAGACACGGCAGATAGGAGGACACGGCAGTGCCGTTTCCCTACAATGTTATTTTGGGGTAGGGACACGGCATTGCCGTCTCCTCCGTTAGACACGGCAGATAGGAGGACACGGCAGTGCCGTTTCCCTACAATGTTATTTTGGGGTAGGGACACGGCATTGCCGTCTCCTCCATTAGACACGGCAGATAGGAGGACACGGCAGTGCCGTTTCCCTACAATGTTATTTTGGGGTAGAGACACGGCATTGCCGTCTCCTCCATTAGACACGGCAGATAGGAGGACACGGCAGTGCCGTTTCCCTACAATGTTATTTTGGGGTAGAGACACGGCATTGCCGTCTCCTCCGTTAGACACGGCAAATAGGAGGACACGGCAGTGCCGTTTCCCTACAATGTTATTTTGGGGTAGGGACACGGCATTGCCGTCTCCTCGGTTAGTTACTATCAGATACAGAGGTAAACTGAAGTTGAGCCGGCGAAACATCCTTCACCAAACCCAAGATATTGCCGGTGGTAGCTTCCCTAATCACCGTTGCCTTAGTGTTTAAAATTCTAAACTCAGTAGTTATAATCGATCCCGGAGGAATAGGCCCATTACTGTCGTAATCTCTGGCATCACCAATTGTTAAAAACCTTTCGGTCAAAACAAGATCGTTTCGCGTCAGTCCTCCCGCCAATCCAATTACATCTCCTTGAGCTGGATTGTAGTCGAGAATAAAATCTGCCGGCACTTGATCTACATTAGAAGAAAAAGTCCCTATTGGAAGGGGTTGTTCGGAACCAAATGCTCCCGAACTTGCTCCCGTTTCTCTTTTGAGGACAAACAAATCTGCGCCTTCTCCTCCCCAAAGTCGATCGACTCCAGCATCACCAATCAGAGTATCGTTACCACTTTCTCCTAATAAAGCATCATTGCCTTTACCGCCCCGAACAAAATCATTTCCCGTACCTCCGTAAGCATAATCATCGTCTCGATCGCCACTGAGGATATCATTAGCACATTCTCCATAAATGAGGTCAGAATCTTGACCGCCACGAATAGTGTCGCTACCACAACCTCCGATTAAAGTATCTCTGCCACTGTTACCATTAATTAGTTCCGCAGCACCGGAACCTCGGACAAAATCGTTGCCTCCCAAGGCCCGCACTCCCCCCGGAGTGTTGCGGAGAATTCCATTGGCTAATTGAACTATATCGTCATTGGGAGTCAGGTCAAAAAAGTTGGGGTCGCCTTGATTTGGCAATGGGCCAGTTAATAATTTGATGTTGGGGGGATCGGCAATAATTGGGTCGGTGTTTTCAGATAATGCTCTAATTTCTCCCACGGTGGTTTCTGACATCCTAACTTTCTCCTATTTTGATTGACTTTGTTGACACTTTGATTTATACAAAGGTTTGAATTTGTGATTTGTGATTGGTGATTGGTGATTGGTCAAATCCTTTCCCATTTTATCCGAGTCTCGAAGTATCCGAGTTTTTGGGCCTCTCTCTTCCCCATCGCCTCCATCGCCCAAATCCGCAAATATTTTGAATATAGGTACAATAATTCGCGGGATCGCGTACTCTATTAACCGTCAGCAGTCAGTGACTGAAAACTAACTGAATGCTAATTGTCATGAAACCTTGAGTTAAGTCAGGAATCGTTAATATGCTAGACACTGCGATCGAATCTATTCAGGCCAGAGAAATCCTTGACTCCCGCGGCCGCCCCACCATTGAAGCGGAAGTTTACCTAGCCAACGGTGTTGTCGGACTCGCCCAAGTCCCCAGCGGCGCGTCTACAGGCTCCTTTGAAGCCCACGAACTCCGCGACGATGACAAAAAACGTTACGGTGGTAAAGGGGTTCTCAAGGCTGTTGACAATGTTGAACACAAAATTGCGCCTGCTTTGATTGATTTAGATGCGATCGACCAAGAATTAATCGATCGAACCATGATCGACTTGGATGGTTCCCCCAACAAGTCCAACCTCGGCGCAAATGCCATTCTCGGAGTCTCCTTAGCCACAGCAAAGGCGGCGGCCGAGACTTTAGGACTCCCCCTTTATCGCTACTTGGGTGGCACTTTGGCGAACGTTCTGCCCGTGCCTCTGATGAATGTGATTAACGGCGGTTCCCACGCGGACAACAATGTAGACATTCAAGAGTTTATGATTGTACCGGTGGGAGCACCATCTTTTAAGGAAGCTTTGCGCTGGGGTGCAGAAGTATTTGCTAGTCTGGCCAAAGTCTTGAAAGACAAAAATTTGCTGACTGGTGTTGGCGATGAAGGCGGTTTTGCTCCTAACTTAGGCTCAAATCAAGAAGCTTTGGATTTGTTGATGATGGCAATTGAAAAAGCTGGCTACAAACCGGGTGAACAAGTTGCTTTGGCTTTGGATGTTGCTGCTAGCGAATTTTACAAAGATGGGCAATACACCTATGATGGTGTGGCTCATTCGCCAGCAGAATTAATCGATTATTTGGATGGTTTGGTGAGTCAGTATCCAATTGTTTCCATTGAAGATGGTTTGCATGAAGACGATTGGGATAGTTGGGTGGCGCTGACTGAGAAATTGGGCAGCAAAATTCAATTGGTGGGTGACGATTTGTTTGTGACTAATCGCACGCGGCTGCAAAAAGGGATTGATTTGAAAGCTAGTAATTCGATTTTGATTAAGCTGAATCAAATTGGTTCTTTGACGGAGACTTTGGATACGATCGACTTGGGTAAACGTAACAGTTATCGATCGGTAATCAGCCACCGTTCCGGTGAAACTGAGGATACCACGATCGCTGATTTAGCCGTAGCAACTCGCGCTGGTCAAATCAAGACTGGTTCTCTGTGTCGTAGCGAACGGGTGGCTAAATATAACCGTTTATTGCGGATTGAGGCTCAATTGGGCGATCGGGCAATTTATGCTGGTGCGATCGGTTACGGGCCAAAATAACACTTGGTAATCGGTAATTGGGAATGGGGTAATTGGCAATTGCTATAACCAATGCCCCATGCCCTATGCCCCATCCCTCCGCTTCGCTCCGCCCAATTCCCATGAATAATTAACTAACAGTCGGGAAGTCCCTCGGTATATTTAGAGGGGATGAAAGGCGGGTCGGTCGTCGCGGACGTAGCCCGACAATTTTATACTTCGGGAGCGTCTTGATTCTCAATGTACCTCAAGAGTGTTGAGACAGTAACTACACCAACTACACTGTAAAAAGGTCGAAAAAAGGAAGTTTCTGATGCAGCTCACATACAAATACCGCCTTAAACCCACAAAAGCCCAACAGACAACGATTGCGGCTCATCTAGAACTCTGTCGGAGACAATACAACTACCGATTGGGTGAAAGGTTTAGATGGTGGGAATCTACCAGAACACCCATCAACGCTTGCCCTTTAATTGCTTCGATAGTGCCAGTTGAGGAGATTTACAAAAATATTCCCCTGACTAGAGTGCAAACTAGAGACGGTAGGAAAAAGGATGATGCAGGCAATCCCGTGACCAGAAAAGGGGATATTTTCTCAAACATTGATGGTGGTTATGTGCAGTGGCAAACTGTACAGTTGGCTGACTTGAAAAACACCAAAAAATTCTTTCCTGACTACAAAATATTGGATTCTCAAGTTTTACAGGATGTAGTGAATCGCGTAGAAACTTCCTTTTCAAATTTTACAACGCCCGATCAAAATGGTCATCGTAAAGGTAAGCCCAAATTCAAAGGGCTTCACTACTACAAATCTTTTACATACCCTCAACTAGACAATCTCGATATCATCAAGGATGAGCAAAATAGGATTTGTATTGACCTTGGAAAAATAGGTCGAGTACCGATAGCCTTCCATCGCTCAATACCGCCAGGTTTTAAGGTTAAGGCTGGAACAGTTATCAGAGAAGCAGATGGGTGGTATATTTCCCTAACGCTAGAAGATAAAACAGTTCCAGCAACGGTTGTAGAAATTCAACCGACCGACAAAAATACTCTCGGCATTGACTTGGGAATCACTAATTACGTTTACCTTTCCAATGGCGAAAGAATTGAAAATCCTAGATTCTTGAGGAAGTCTGCTGAGAAGTTAGCGAAACTTAAATCGAAACTAGCTGATAGAGTCAAGGGTTCCAAGCCTTGGCAGATTATCAAGAATAAGATTTCTAGGCTGCACCAATTTGTGGCTAGAACGAGACTTGATTTTCAATTCAAAATAGCACATGAGTTGTTCAGCAAGTGTGATGTTTTGGTGGTTGAAGATTTGAGTATCAAGAATTTGACAAGACGTACTAAAATCAAGACTGATATTGAAGATAACAAGTTAGTCTATTTACCAAATGGTCAAGCAGCTAAAAGTGGCTTGAATAAATCAATGCTCGATGCTGCACATGGTCAATTAATTGCTGTCCTCAAATATGTTGCTTGGAAATTAGGTAAAGGCGTTTTGTTTGTTAACCCCAAGGGAACTTCTCAGCACTGTTGGAATTGTCTCAACAAGGTACCGAAAGAATTGTCAGAGCGATGGCATTCTTGTCAGTGTGGAGAATCTTTGGATAGAGATGAAAATTCAGCCAAGCTGATCAAAAGGATTGGTCTAAATTATCACGAAAGTGGCGGGGGAACTTCGTCACTCAAAAAAGCCCTTGTACAAAGGGAAAAAGAAGCCTGCGGTCTAACGGAGTACCGTTAGACCATCAGGTTCGTTCACGGATAGAAAGCCAATTGAGGTAAACCCAAAGTTTCTTCCCAACCCATCATCAAGTTCATGCACTGGATGCCTTGACCAGCTTGACCTTTAATTAAATTGTCGATCGCCGACATGACAATTACTCTGTCAGTACGCGGATCTACTTCCACGCCTATGTAACAAAGATTTGTACCACAAGCCCATTTTGACTGTGGATAAACCCCAGCAGGCAAAACTTTTACTAGAGGAGAATTGCGGTAAAAAGCGGTGAAAATCGTGATTAAATCTTCCCGTACCAATCCCGGATCGCGCAAATTTGCGTAAACAGTTGCGAGAATTCCCCGCACCATCGGCATCAGGTGAGGAGTAAATTGGACTTTAATATCGTGTCCGGCTAAATCGCTACAAATTTGCTCAATTTCGGGGGTGTGGCGGTGGCGGCCCACGCCGTAAGCGCCTATGGAATTGTCAGCTTCTGCCAACAATAGATTAATTTCGGCTTTGCGGCCTCCTCCCGAAGATCCAGACTTGGCATCGATAATTGCTGTTTCTGGAACGATGATACCTTGTTTTAGCAAGGGGGCCAGGGCCAACAAACTAGCTGTGACGTAGCAGCCTGCACAGCCTACTAATTGAGCGTTTTTAATGCGATCGCGATACAATTCTGGTAAACCATAAACAGCCGTTGCTGCTAGAGCAGAGTCCGATCGATCGCCACCGTACCAAGCTTTGTAAGTGTCGAGATTTTCAAACCTATAGTCAGCCGACAAATCCAAGACTTTGCAGCCGGCTTCTATCAGCTTTGGTGCCATTTGGTAAGCCAAACCATTTGGTAGCGACAGAAACACAACTTCACATTTTGCCGCTATTTTTTCTAAGTCGATCGCCTCGACAGTCAAATCAACACAGTTAGTCAGATGCGGATAAAGGCTGGAATAAGGTTTTCCCGCACTGCTATCTCCGCCCAAATACACTACTTCAGCAGCCGGGTGATCCGCCAGCAACCGCACAAGTTGCACGCCGCCGTACCCTGAAGCGCCGATAATTCCTACAGGCACACGTCCAACATTTCCCATTTTCTTTTACCCCTGAGCCCTTGAAACCTAAAAAACGCTTTAACTTTTGCTGCATTGTACTACCAAATGGCAACTTTGGCGGTCAAGAATTGTGTTTTTTTGTTTTGGAGGTGCCGCCCCTCCTAAGTTCTATATAGAATTTGGTAATTTTCTCGATCGACCGATCGCCAAAACCCTAGAATTAACCAAAAGATGTGGTATTGTTCGAGAAAAAACTTACTTAACCCACTCATAAACTAGAAATTGGGCTTCTTCCGTCTTCCATCTTCCCTCTTTCTACTGACTACTGACTACTGACTACTGACCAATGACTACTGACTAATGACTATGGGCATAGTTGTCGAAAACGTATCAAAACACTTTGGCAGTTTCCAAGCACTCGATCGAGTCAGCTTAGAAATTGAATCCGGTTCCCTAGTCGCATTGCTTGGCCCCTCTGGTTCAGGCAAGTCTACCCTGCTGCGACTCATTGCCGGCCTAGAAATGCCCGACTCCGGCAAAATCTGGCTAACAGGCCAAGATGCCACAAATACCAGCGTCCAAGACCGCAAAATAGGGTTTGTGTTTCAGCACTACGCCCTATTCAAACACATGACAGTGCGGAAAAATATCGCTTTTGGGCTCGAAATTCAGAAAGCAGCACCTGCAAAAGTCAAATCGCGGGTAGAGGAATTGTTGAATTTGGTGCAGTTGGGAGGATTGGGCGATAGATACCCGTCGCAACTCTCAGGAGGCCAGCGACAGCGGGTAGCCCTAGCTAGAGCTTTGGCCGTGGAACCAAAAGTGCTACTGTTGGACGAACCTTTTGGAGCACTGGATGCCAAAGTTAGGAAAGACTTGCGTGCTTGGTTGCGACGATTGCACGACGAGGTTCACGTTACCACAGTCTTTGTTACCCACGACCAAGAAGAAGCGATGGAAGTTGCCGATCGAATTACTGTCATGAGTAAAGGTAAAATCGAACAAGTAGGGACACCCGCAGAAATTTACGACCATCCAGCCAGTGCTTTTGTCATGAGTTTTATTGGGCCTGTGAATGTATTGCCCAGCAGTTCCAGGATGTTTCAAGACAACGGCTTTGACTCAGCCAACCCGGAGATGTTCTTGCGCCCTCACGACGTGGTAATTGAAACTACAGAAAACAGTGCCACAGTACCAGCCAGAATCAGTCGCTTGATTCATTTAGGGTGGGAAGTTCAGGTAGAATTAACTTTAGATGACGGTCAAGTAGTCAATGCTAATTTGACTAGAGAAAGGTTTGACAATTTACAGTTGCAGCCACAACAAAGAGTTTTTGTTAAACCGAAAGATGCCAAATCTTTTCCGCTTTATTACTCGATTTAATCCAGATACCTAGAAGCAAGGTAGGAGACGGCAATGCCGTGTCCCTACCCCAAATAATATTGTAGGGAAACGGCATTGCCGTCTCCTGATTGTGTGTGATATCAATTCCGATCCCTACCCCAAAATAATATTGTAGGGAAACGGCATTGCCGTCTCCTGATTTTGGGTAATATCAATTCCGATTCCTACCCCAAAATAGTATTTTCAGGAAACGGCATTGCCGTCTCCTGATTTTGGGTAATATCAATTCCGATTCCTACCCCAAAATAGTATTTTCAGGAAACGGCATTGCCGTCTCCTGATTTTGGGTAATATCAATTCCGATGCCACCGGATTTGATCTAAGTTAATCTTTGATTTTGCTAACAGCCTTTTTGACTTGTTGCTCAAAGGATGTAGCCCTTGTATTAGAAGGATTTTTCATTTTGTCGCTGTCAGCATCTCCCTGAACTTCATTAATCCCTTCGTTAGCTTTTTTCTGAGTTTCTTCCATAGACATCGGGTCTTTCAAAACTGCTTTTTGAGCTTCTTTCTCAATCCCCAAAAGTTGGTCTGTACCTTTCGTGGGGCTGCTAGTAACGGCAAAAGCTGGGAAAGCATTAGAAACAAACATCAAGGCACAAAAACAAACAGTTATAAAAGAGCGAACTAAACGGTTTACGGGTAGGTTAAAATTGATAAAAGACATCGGAAATTTCTCCCTTTTTAGTAGAATTTTTCATCGTGCAGATTATTGTGAACTGATTAAGAATTAATCAAATCTATCACAATCTTTAGCTAAATTCTGAGACAAGCCATAGCATCTAGCAGTTGCTGTTTTTTAAATCAAGCTAATATATATCTTGCTTAAAAAGCTATGGATTGAAATCATTCTCAGGGAATATTTATGCCAGTTTCCCCGACTTCTTAAAGAAGTTGCGAATCTAATCGGAGCCTAGGAGTCCAAGGCAGTGCCGTCTCCCTACAACTAATCTGGCCTAGGAGTCCAAGGCAGTGCCGTGTCCCTACAACTAATCAGGAGACGGCAGTGCCGTGTCCCTACAACTAATCGGAGCCTAGGAGTCCAAGGCAGTGCCGTGTCCCTACAACTAATCTGGCGTAGAAGTCCAAGGCAGTGCCTTTCGGAGTGTCAACTTAAGCTGTCAGCCCGCCCGTGTCTGTTAGTCGTCCCACGAGTCCTAAGCGGGGTTGAAACCCCTGTCTAATAGCTAAAGTCCTCTCAAAGAGGACTCAAGAAATCATCAGTCCTCTTTGAGAGGACTTGCGCTCCATCGGCAGGGGTTTCAACCCTTGCCGGACTGTGAAATGAACCTGGTTGTTGACACCTATGGGCTCTTGGAGTGTCCCTACAACTAATGTGGCGTAGGAGTCCAAGGCAGTGCCGTCTCCCTACCCTAAAATAATCAGGTAGGGAGACGGCACGTGCCGTCTCCTGATTTCGGTTAATGTTAATTCCGATGCCACCGGATTTGAGATGACTACGGTTGTCGCACCGGAATTTGAGATTTTGCTAGATAAGTCTTAATTTCTCCGACACTTAACTGGCCGAAATGCAGCAGGGAAGCCAGTAGTGCAGCTTCTGCTTTACCTTCAGTCACGGCTTCGTAGATGTGGTGGCAGTTGCCGGCACCACCGGAAGCAATGACTGGAATTTCGACACTTTCAGCGATGCTTCTGGTTAAATCCAAGTCGTAGCCAGCTTGAGTGCCGTCAGAGTCCATACTTGTCACCAGCAATTCGCCCGCGCCCCGTTTTTCGGCTTCCTTTGCCCAGGCGACGGCATCTTTGCCCGTATTTTCTCGCCCTCCGCGCACGTACACATCCCAACCGGGATTATCTGCGTCTTGTCGTTGGCGCGCGTCGATCGCCACTACAATACACTGATTGCCAAATCGATCGCTCGCTTTGTCAATCAAACCTGGATCGCGCACCGCCGCTGAATTAATACTCACCTTATCAGCGCCAGCCCTCAACAAACTTCTAATCGTGTCTAGGGATTGGATACCGCCACCTACAGTTAAAGGGATAAAAACGCGATCGGCAGTCCGGTACACTACATCAATAATAATGTCCCGGTCTTCATGAGTGGCAGTAATATCCAGAAACACCAACTCGTCAGCACCAGCATCATTGTAAACCTGTGCCATTTCTACCGGATCGCCAGCATCTTTAAGGTTAACAAAATTGACACCTTTGACTACGCGGCCAGCTTTTACATCCAGACAGGGCAAAATTCTTTTCGACAACATAAAATTATTTGGTTTCTATTTGAACAAGGGTTGCTGCATGGGCGTAACTTTTGGCAGCAAAAATAGATAAGTTCGCTTGTGTGTGCCCTAGAATTCGGTCATACTAAGTCAGTCCGGTGCATCGTAAATCGACTTAACAATCTAAAATTTTAGAATAGGGGATTTGAGTTTTTTTAGCCAAACTATTAGTTATAAAACTCCCGGTCAATCTAAAATTTCCACTGTACAACCTTAAATCGGTCGAATTGATGTCGTTTTTAAGACTGTGGTGACTTTGCAAACGAACCCACATATGGTACTTCGCACAGAAGGTGGCAATCGCTACTTGCCCCTGGCTGGCAGCAATTGCTGGACAGTAGGGCGGAGTGATGACAATAATTTTGTGTTAGTCGATCGCTGGATTTCCCGGAATCATGCGATGTTACAGCAAATGGAAACTGGAGAATTTTACCTGATCGACTTGGGAAGCCGCAATGGTTCTTTTGTCAACGGACGACGGGTAAGTATTCCGGTGACACTCAAAAATGGCGATCGGCTGATGTTTGGTCAAACCGAATTAGACTTCTATGACCCAACCGCTAGTCGCCAACTGCCTCAGACCTACGACACAGACTCCGATGATTTTACAGCAACTTTAACAGTCCGCAGCCTGATTAGTGTCATGGTAATGGATATTAGAGACTTCACGGTGCTGACTCGGCAGCTAGACGAAACTATCCTGTCGGAAGTGATTGGGAGTTGGTTCCGTTCTTCAGGACACATCATTCGCAAACACGGTAGTTGGGTAGACAAATACATTGGCGATGCGATCATGGCAGTCTGGTTCCACAAAACCGATGGCGTGAGTAATGAGGACATGATGCTAATTTGTCAAGCTTTGAGCGAACTGCACAAGGCAACGGATGAACTGAGCACTCGTTACCCCCTGCCTTTTCCTTTGCGAGTCGGTGTGGGAATTAACACTGGTTATGCAATGGTAGGAAATTCTGGTAGCAGCGATCGATCGGACTACACAGCCTTGGGAGATACTGTCAATGCTGCGTTTCGCTTGGAATCTTGCACGAAGGAACTGGGTAAAGACATCGCCGTAGGACAAACTACCTACAAATACCTGCGGGAATTGGGGGCAGAGAGCGCTTTCGATCGCCACGTCGTCGATTTGAAAGGTTACGACACTCCGACAGTGACTTACGGGAGTACCTATACAGAGTTAGACACTTTTTTGAAATCCATGGGCAAGAGTTAGCCAATAATTCGGACTCCGCGCCCGTGCCCGATTTCTTGCGAAAACTGCATAAGCAAAATGGTAATCTCTACATAAATGCTGTGTATTAAATTGGGAGACATAACTTCATGAAACGATTAGGTCGTCTATTGGTAGTATTGGGCTTAGTGCTGGGCTGCTTCGCCTGGGCTGGGGACCAAAGCGCGATCGCGGCTTCTTTGAGCCGTCTGGTATTGCCATCATCATCGCTGATCGCCGTAGAAGCACCGACTAGAACCAACCGCGCCGACGAAAAGCTGGCCACAGAATTTGGCAAAAAACTGGATTTGAACAACAGTGGTGTCCGATACTTTCGGGAATATCCAGGGCTGTATCCCACTTTAGCTCGACTAATTATTAAGAATGCTCCTTACGAAAAAGTTGAGGATGTACTCAAAATCTCCGACTTGACAGAAGCTCAGAAAAAGTTGTTGCAAGCTAACCTGGACAAATTTACAGTGACAGATGTTGAATCAGTCTTTATTGAAGGAGACAACAGATTGAACAATGGTCTCTACGACTAGAAAGCCAAAGTCACCCGCAAGGATTTTGGATTGAACGAAACTTTGGGATACAAACCCCGTCAGTCGCAAGACGGCTGAGTCATCAAGCAGAAGTCAGAATGCCAAAAGCTGAAAAGCAAAAAATATTGAGGCTGATGACTTCTGCTTTCTACTTGATGTAGTAGTTCCCTAAAAAGCAAGTAGAAATCAGAAAAAATCAGGAATAATATACCGTCAATAATGAGCATTATTTCTAAAAAAGCAAGCGCTAAAAATTAGATAAACATTGCTATAGTGAATCCCTAGCGTTATAATTTTGACTAAAGGAGCTGGTGCTGTTGGAGTCTTAATAACGACTGTGAAGTAAGAAGCTATACAAACTTTCATCCGCCTGCGGCGGACTTGAAAAGTCTAACGAATGCGGAGTAATGACTGACAAATTTGACGTATTGGTTGTAGGTGCCGGGGCGGCCGGTCTGTACACGGCACTTTGCCTCCCAGAACACTTGCAGGTGGGTTTGATTAATAAAAATACCCTGCCTGTTTCTGCTAGCGATTGGGCCCAAGGAGGGATTGCCGCGGCGATCGCCCCGGAAGATTCTGCGGCACTCCACGTTCATGATACACTCGTAGCTGGGGCTGGTCTTTGCGACTGGGAAGCGGTGAAATTTTTAGCAGCAGAAGCGCCTGAGTGTATTGATGCTTTGGTAAAAATGGGCGTTGCATTCGATCGCACCGGGACAGATTTAGCACTCACCTTAGAAGCAGCCCACTCCCGCCGCCGCGTACTCCACTCAGCAGACACCACCGGTAAAGCAGTGGTGAGTACCCTGACAGCACAAGTATTGAGCCGCCAAAATATTCAACTGCTTTCTCCTGCATTTGCACTCAGTCTGTGGCTAGACGACACCGGGATCTGTCAGGGGATTAGCGCCATTTGTGGCTCTGCTGTCAAGTGGTTTCGGGCTCAGGCGGTGGTGCTAGCAACTGGGGGTGGCGGACAGGTATTTGCTCAAACCACCAATCCCTCAGTAAGTACCGGAGACGGGGTAGCCCTTGCATGGCGCGCCGGGGCCATGCTGCGAGATTTAGAATTTGTGCAGTTTCATCCTACAGCCTTGACGAAACCGGGCGCGCCTCGGTTTCTCATTAGCGAAGCGGTGCGGGGAGAAGGGGCTCACTTGGTGGATAGTAAAGGATATCGGTTTGCTTTTGACTATCATCCTTCGGGTGAACTCGCTCCTAGGGATGTTGTCAGTCGTGCTATTTTCCGACACTTGCAGAAGACAGGGGAACCTCATGTTTGGCTGGACTTGCGCCCGATTGCGGTCGATCGACTGCGCTACCGGTTTCCGAATATCATTCAAGTATGTGCTCATTGGGGAATTGACCTGTTTTCCGAACCGGTGCCTGTCACCCCAGCAGCCCATTATTGGATGGGAGGGATTATCGCCGATCGGTTCAACGAAACTTCGATTCCGGGCTTGTACGCCGTGGGAGAAACTGCTAGCACGGGGGTACATGGTGCCAACCGATTGGCGAGTAATTCCCTGCTAGAATGTCTAGTTTTTGGCTCGCAAATGGCGCTGTTGAATGTAGAAAGTATCAGCGACAAGGCTGTTGAGGATGATGAATATTCACCGGAAATTATCGCAAAATCGATTCATGTTTCTGACATTGAGGCGATCGAAAAATTGCGGATCGATCTGCCGAATTTAGTATGGCACTGTGCGGGAATTTGTCGCGGCCAAAGGGATTTGGAAAGTGCGATCGGTCAAGTGGCAATTTGGCGACAAGAATTTGCCTCTTTGTCTTTGAGTCAAACGCTTAATAATTTACGGCCTGGGCAAATTCTCAATTTTGCCCCGGCTGATTCAGAAAACACCCTACTGTTACGAAATTGGGGAGAAGTTGGCAATTTATTGGATATTGGTTACTTAATTCTCAAAAGTGCTGCTTTCCGTACTGAAAGTAGAGGTGGTCACTACCGACTTGACTATCCCCTCAGTCACCCTGATTGGTGCAGGCACACTCTAATTCATCATTGCCATTGGTATAAATCTGGTCCTGTTTCGCAACCACAGGACAATTGAGATCGTTTCCGGTTGTATTGGAATGATTTAACCGCAGAGAACACAGAGGACACAGAGGGAGAGATGGGGGTCTGTTTAGCGGGTGCCGGTACCGTCACTTTTCGGGTTCCCATTCGGGTCTGGTTCGTATTGTGAGTAATTTTCAAAGTTAAAGTTATTGGAAGCAGTCGAAGTCCATCGACCTGCTGTCAAGTTACCAGTCGAGTTGCTGACTTGTCCAGCAGTAAGCGCTGGTCTGTCTATATTCAATTGCAGACAGGTAGCTAGCGTTGCCATCGTTGTGAGCTGAATCAAAGTACCCATAGTGTTTATTCCCGTTGATGCACTTCCCTGAAAAATATTATATCTAGTAATTTACGTAAATCCACTGATATTAAGATTTTTTTGAAAATCCTGGAGTGTAAAAGTTTTGAGTAATGCGGCATTACCGGGTGGAGTTGGCAAATCTCGGTAGATATCAAGACCGATCGCCCGCGGTTTACCAGCATTTAATTTTTGCAGCAATTGGGCCATCACACCATCAGAAATGGGGTAGCCGTACTTTTGCAAGTCACGTTCCCCAATTGCGACAATGACGATGCGATTGTCCGTTGTTTCCGCCGGGCGCGGGCGCATAAATTGGTCAAAAGCTGCCCATTCCCATACCTGCAAAAGTCCGCAACAGCGAACTAAGATGACCGTACTGGCGGCCACAGTTGCAGTAATCAATACCCGGCGTTCTTGGTAAAGCCATTTTTTGAGAATTGCCCGCATAGGTTCAGGTAGAAGCTCGATCGCCCATAGGAATGACCATGGCAATTGTAGATTTGGGATTTGAAATTTAGGATTAAAAGAAGAACTAGCTCCCTAATTAATTCCGATGCGCCAACTGACTCACCGGAAAAATCCAAAATCTCAATCCAAAATTGTGTGACGCATCCTATTACAATGCAGGTGTAAATACGGGGGATTGCCCTTACCAAAAGCTATATGTAGAGGGAGCATCCCGATTTCGCATAGGCGAAGCATGACCGCAGACAATTTATTAGCGATAACCAGAGATTTACAGCGGTCATGCTATAGCCAATACGAATATATTTGCCAAACACAGATGCACCCTATGTAGATGCTATGGGTCTACGAGTAGCCGAATTGACTGCTGTTCGGTGGTGCGATATTCGGCAACTTGCTTTTGTGCGATCTAACGGATTGGTCGAATTTACTTTATTCTAGTTTATAGATGCGAGATTTGAGATTTATGTATCGGCTTGATTCCATAATTAAATCATTTAAAGCCATAAATTGTCTTCTCAAAAACTCTCAAATCTGCGCTCTTTTAATTTCAAAATTTACGGTCCTTTGAGAAAATTGCGCGGACCACTGTAACCAGAGAATTCTGCAAGTTGTTCTAAAGATTTAGTCCCGGAATAAAACTGACCTTTAATCTCCCAAGTAGGGAAACCTTTGACATTAGCAGCAGCAGCTTGGCAAATTTCGGCGCGAGAATTTTCTCCTTTGGGGTCGCATTCGACATAATCAATTAATTTTGCTGCTTCTCTGCCGAACAGCATTTTTTGATCGTAGCAGTGAGGACACCAGTAAGCACCGTATTCCTTAGCACCAATTTGTGTCAGATGTCGGGCTAAAGCCATGGACGCAGGTCCCGATGTGGTAGTGACCAGAGGAGGCGCTATACCGGGCTTAGAGACTGTCACAGGAGGTGCTTTGACGCTGTTGTAAAGTCCCAAGACGGAGATCGCACTCACCATGGCCACGACCATGCCTGTAAACACCAGTTGACCAATATCTTCCCACTCGCGGCCGACTAAGGTCAACACAAAGAGGGAGAGGGAAAACACCGCTGAACTGACACAATAAATGCACAGTTCCTGAATTTCAAAAGCCATCAAATACATCAAGTAACTGCTGAAAATTACCATCGCAGCAGTGAGGACAAATAGCCCTTGCCATGTCCTATTTTCTAGTTGAGTGTGCAGTCCTTTATTGGTGTCTGGATTGACGGTTTTGGGAGCATAGGCGAGGATTGCTATGCTCAGGTAAGCTAAACAACCTAACAAACTTAAAGGTACTACGCCAAAGACTGTAGCGTAGGGGCTGTTGAGAACTTTGTCGCAGCCGCTGGTGGGACAAATTACTGAGCCTGTAGTGAATTTAGCGATCGTGAGATAGGTAGTTTCTAGAACACCGATAACTGCGATCGCGGCCATCACAGTCCTAGACGAGCGATGAATCCAAGGGGTTGAACGTCGGCGAATCATTGTTCGATTTGGTAATGGATAATTGGCAATCGGTAATAGGGAATGGGGAATCGGGAACGGGGAATCGGGAATTGGTGCTTTTTTGACTGTGAATTCTTAGTTTTCAGTTATTGCCCGCTACCAATTACCCATTACCGATGACCCTATTCCCAATTACCCATTGCTAATTTTAGATTTTACTTTTGACTTTACCCAGTTCCGGTATCAGCCCGCCAGAGCCATTAGCCTGGCTGTTTTGCTGTTGGCGTTCTTTCTGAGACAAGCTGCGGCGGGCGGCTTCTACAAACTGACTGACGCGAATCGGATCGATGGGACTATCGATACGGCCGTTTCGTTTCAAGGAACTAGAGACGATGACGCCATCAGCAGCTTGCATGAGTGTGGAAATGTTTTCCCAGGAGGCACCGCTACCGATGAAAACTGGAATTCCGGCTGCGGCTAAACTGGCGATTTCTAATTCTTCGAGATTAGGAGGGCTACCAGTCGTCGGCCCGGAGAGGATTACCGCGTCTGCTAAGGCGCGTCCGATCGTCTCTTGGATGGCTGTGGTCAAGTTAGGGCTACCAAGGGGTTGCCCATGCTTGACTAACACGTCTGCTAATATTTTGACATCGCTACCCAATTCCCGTCGGTAGCGCAGTAGCTGGTGAGCTTGACCTTCAATTAAGCCTTGGTCTGTAGCCATCGTGCCGTTGAGGACGTTGACGCGGATGAATTGAGCTCCCGTACAGGAGGCGATGGCGATCGCGCTGTGGGCATCGTTTCGCAGCACATTGATGCCGATGGGCAATGTCACCAGATTGGTTAGTCTCTCGACGATCAGCGTCATGGCACTCACCACGGCTGGATCTACACTATTTTTGGCAAAAGGAGCATCGAAAAAGTTCTCGACTATGATACCGTTTGCGCCGCCAGAAGCCAGTGCTGTAGCCTCTTGCTCGGCTCTCCCGATAATTGCTTTGAGATTCCCCCCCCAGCGGGGGGAAGTTGGTAGAGGCTGTAAATGTACGACACCGATTATGGGATTCGGCGTTTTGAATATTTGTTTTAAGTCCACGGGCTTTCCTGAAACCACCAAATTGACGCTACGGCTGACGGCGGATTTTGACGGCATATTTTAGAATTCTATATCCACAAGGGCGATCGAATGACTCGAAATCTGGTTATATCTGTAGATCGGTCTGGCGATCGGCTGCTTTTGGTTCTCGATCGAGGTTAAAAATGTGAAAGTAGCTCTGATTATTTTGGCTGTCACCGCAGGATTGTTGTTAGGAATAGAAGTGTTGCTGCGGGTACTCCTGGGTTTTTGCAATCCTTTGATTTACATTCCCGATGAGGAGTGTGGTTATTTGCTCGCTCCCAACCAGAGGGTGCGTCGCTTGAGAAACCGGATTGAGATTAACGAGTATTCCATGCGTACAGGTTGCATCGCCCCACTGCCGGCTCCAGAAACTCTGCGAGTTTTATTGTTAGGAGATTCTGTCGCTAACGGTGGCTGGTGGACCGATCAAATGGATACCATATCGGAAATCATCCCTCGGCAGTTGAGGCTGCAAATGTCCCCTCTCAGCACCAATGCACAATTACATTCAAAAGTCAACTATTATTGTGACTTTGAAGTTCTAAACTGTTCAGCCAATTCTTGGGGACCTAGGAATCAACTGGCTTACGCCAAGCGTTTTGGTCTATTTGGGGCTTTGGTGGTGGTTTTGTTGCTGAATACGGACGATTTGTTTGCATCCGCTCCTTGCTCTGCCCTAGTGGGGCGCGATCGAGCTTACCCCGATCGTAAACCGGTGATGGCGATCGTCCAACTATTAAATCGCTACCTAATCCCAACAGTACCTAGGGAAAAATTGGCAACACCTGTAGCCCCAAATGAGGACAAAGTTGGCTGCAACTTAGAAGCTATTCGCCAAATCAAAACAGCAGCGAACCTTGCCAACATCCAGTTTGTACTAGCCTTGACACCAAAACGGCACGAATTAGGCGAGAGTGGCCCCAACGAATGGGAAGTCAAAGCTCGATCGCGTCTTGCCGAACTCGTCGTCACCGAGAAAATTACTTACATAGATTTTCTGCCCATTTTCAATTCAGCGACGAAACTTACCATAGGACTTACGCAAAAAACCCGGTTTCTTCCAAAAATAGTCATTTTTTTAGACAAATATTCACGCACAAACCGGATTTTTGACCCCCCATGGGTAAGTCCTGTTACAAGTTTGTATCGAGACAGCATTCACCTAAGTCCTCAAGGAAATCAGCTAGTTAGCCAAACTATCACTCGTCAAATAGTCGCTTTTTTTGACCATAAATCCTAAGCTAATTTGGAATACTAGCTTTAGATTCATCTGTGGAGTAAATCTCAAATTTAAGAGTTCAAAACTAAAATCTACAGACATCGAATCCGGTTGCCGAAATACAGTTAAAAACCCCATTAACACACAACAAACCTAAACTGTAGAAGCACCCGGAAACGACACGATCTGTTTGAATCTAACTTACTTGTAAAGTAGACTCTAGCTCTTTGGGATACCAAGCTTGACCATCGAGAGCCATTTGCTCGATCGAACTTGCTAGGCGCAGAGCTTTCAGAGCTTGTTCTCCCCCGACGGAAGGCTGATTTCCACCCCGCACGCAATTAATAAAATGCTCCAATTCTGCATGGAGCGGTTCAATATTGCTAGTGTAAACTTTCTCAATCAACCCATCTTGACGGTAAAGCACCTGACCGTAATCTGTCACGTAATTGGCGGTTGTTTGTCGGTGAATCAAGATTTCATTGTTGAGAAAATCGGCCTCTGTCAGAGAATTCTTACAATGAGCCACTATGGAACGGAGTTTGCGGTGCGTCACCTTACTAGCAGTCAGGGTCGCCACAATGCCGTTAGCAAAGTTTAAAGTAGCTGTTACATAGTCTAAATAACCCGAATTCGATGCCCTGCTGCCGCTAGCGGTCAACTTCACCACATGGGAAGATGCCAATTCCAGCAGCAAATCGATGTCGTGGATCATCAAATCCAAAACTACCGATACATCATTAGCCCGATCGGAATAGGGACTCATCCGGTGAGCTTCCAATGCCAGTAACTCTTCGGTTTTCAGCACTTTGCCGAGTTCCTGAAAGGCTGGATTGAACCGCTCGATGTGACCCACTTGTAAAATCCGGTGGGATTCAGCAGCCGCGTTGACCAAAGATTCGGCTTCAGCAATACTAGCTGCGATCGGCTTTTCAATTAAAACGTGAACACCCGCTTGGAGACAAGACATCCCCACTGGGTGGTGCAGGCGAGTTGGAACGGCGACGCAAACTGCATCTACGTGGGCGAGTAAATCTCGGTAGTCTTCAAAGAAGCGAACCCGGTATTTACTGGCTACATCAATTCCCCGCTCTACATTTATATCTGCAATACCCACGAGCTCGATATCTTTGAGCAAGCTCAAGACTCGCGTGTGATGTTGGCCCATATTGCCAACCCCAATCACCCCAATGCGAAGGGGTTCAGGTTGACCTCGGTGCCCGAAAACGTTTGCGTATCCTAATGACATCCTATCTAGCACTCCTGGATTCTCCTCCACCACAGGAATCAAGCCTTTTGGCTTCCCTCAGTTACTCACAGCCATCCAGATAGTACCATAGCAGATCTATTTGTGAAGAAATTCTAAGAGAAGCAAGAAGCAAAAGGGAAGAAGACTCAACAATTGCGTCGATCGGCGTAGCCATACCCAAGGGGAGGAACCGTCCTTGGGCTACGTGGCCTGTCTCTTCATTTTTGAGAAAATATGCGAGTAGCAAAATTTTGCGATCGATTCGGAGACAAAACCCTAGCCTTCAAAATCGCCGCCACCAAAAACGCATAGGACAAAACTCCCACCACCGCCAGCAACAGTACGCTGGCGCTTCCCGACGCATTCCACAAAGCGTGAAGTGCGGCAGCGCTGAGATAGCCTACGCCCAAAATTTGCCAGCGCTTTTTAGGTTTAAGGGCACTCAAACCGATAAAATATCCCAAATAGCCACTGTAAGCCATGTGTCCGGCGACGGAACCCAAAATTCGGGGAATTAGCAACTGCAATCCTACTAATTCTCCGGCATCTGTCCCTGCTTGTAGAGTGACATTGTGAATAATATTCGGAACGTATTGTCCTAGAGTTTCTAATAGTGTAAATCCGACTGCGGAAGCACTTCCTAACAGAATTCCATCTAAAGGTTCCCAAACACCGATGCGCTCCCGCCAGGGATTTTGCAACAATTTTCCCAGCAGCATCGCTGCTAAAACTGGTAAAGCTTTCAGCAATTCTTCCATCAAACCTGCACCGAAAAACATTCGGATTAAGAAAGGAAAAAAACTGATTTGTTCGCCTTCGGTTGGCAGTCTTCCGGGCAAAATTTCTCGAAATACTACTATAAATCCAATCAATAAAGGGCTGAGTAAAATTAAGATAGTACCTAGGGCAGAACAAAATAATATCCACCAAGGCTTGTGTTTGCCACACAGTTGATATATAAAATAGTAAGCTGCACCGGAAAGATAAGCAGCCAGCAGAAAATTGAAAGCTGCGGAATTTCCCACTGCTACAAACATCGAAACTACAAAAAAAACTGTAGCAATGCCGGGATATAAATAAGCTTTTTGACTGAGTTGTTTTCCGGTGGAGGCGATGGGAAATAATTGAGTAAAAGTGAGAGTTTCCTTTTCGCCAGCGTTAGACAAGGTGGGATTTACTGCCGCGAATCGTGGCGAATTTTGGGTGTTTTGTAGGGTAGTTTCAAATATAAATTGAGGGCCGTCAATACCGAGACTGATGCGATCGCCTGTTTCTAAAGTTTGGCTGGTTTGTAGCCTTTGACCATTGACATAAGTACCGTTGGCGCTGTTGAGGTCGCAAATTTCCCAGGTCAGAATATTGCCTTTAGTGAGGGGGCGGACTGTGGCGTGGCGACGGGAAACCATGCCGTAGGCCATCGATTCCAAGGCTATTTGACAACTGCGATCGCGTCCGATCGCCACTTCCATAATTTCAGAAAGTTGGTACTTGGATGCTGTCGCAGCCACAGCACCTTGAGCTGGCACTTGTCGCAGAAATCCCATCTTATTTGTTGTTGGTTATTGGTTATTGGTTATTTGTTGTTGGTTATTGGTTATTCGTTATTTATTACTTGTTATTGGTTATTTGTTATTTGTTACTTGTTATTGGTGGTTGGTGATAATAACCACCAATAAGCACCCACCAACAACCACTAACCAAATAGCTAATAACCCTTCGACCCTCCGACGCTACGCTGAGCGGCACCGCAAATAACCAATAACTAATAACAAATAACTCACAACCAATAACAAATAACTAATTATAGATTTGCCCTAGCATCCCGAACTGCTGCATAAAAAAATAGCCCGGTGAGGGGTATGCTCAGAGCCAGAATGATTCCTGTGACTAAAGTGCCTAGTTGAGCTTCTCCCGAAGATAGCTCAAAGACTGACCCGACGGCGGCGATCGCGGCAATGCACGAAAGAGCCAAAAATAAACTACTTTTAGGAGTTCCTGCCATCATAACGATTTTACCGCCTTTGGTGAAAATTTATGCTTAACCAATTCTTCATTTAGTGCGAGTTTGTTTTCTACTCTGTCTACAAATAGCACTCCGTTTAGGTGATCCATTTCGTGCTGAATAGCCCTGGATAGCAACTCTGTCGCTTTCAGGGTTTGCGGGCGGCCGTATTCATCGCGATAGGAGACTTCAATCATTTCTGGGCGCTTGACTTCTAAATAAACTCCCGGAATGCTTAAACAGCCTTCTTGGAAGGGGGAGACTTCGCCACCGGTATTTTTGATGGTGGGGTTGATCAAAACCAGTGGCGGTTTGGCGGGGTTATCCGGTTCGCAGTCGAGCACGATGACTTGTTTGTTGACTCCGACTTGAGGGGCTGCTAAACCGATGCCCTCAGCACTGTACATCGTTTGCAGCATTTCTCGGACTAGCTGCCGAATTTCTGCGTCAACGCTGTTGACTCGCTTGGCTGGCTGGCGCAGCACGCGATCGCCCAATGTGTGTATGGTTAGGGGCGGTTTTTCTAACTTTTTCTTTTCAACCAAAACCTGAGTTGTCATGGCATTCTTACTTAATATCTGGGCTAAATTGGAACCAATACGATGATATTTAATCTTAATCTAAATTAACGTACCTATGAGTGGAAACAAGCCAAACCTACGACCTGTGATTTCTCTGGGGCGATCGCCACTGTTGATAGCCGGAGAGTTCGCAGCAGCGATCGCGATTTTACTGGCTATTTTGATAATTCTACAGTTTTGGGCTGTTCTGCCCTCGCGCATTCCGATTCATTTCGGTTTTTCTGGCCAGGCTGATGCTTGGGGCGACAAGGTGATGATTTGGTTACTACCGGCTGTTGCTGCGATGATGTTTGTGATTTTGGCTGCGGTGTCTCCCTATCCCCATACTTTTAATTATCCTGTACGGATTACTCAAGAGAACGCGCGCCGCCAATATCTGCTGGCGCGATCGCTTTTGGTTTGGCTCAAAGCCGAGGTTTGCTGGTTATTCGCGTTTATAGTGCGACAGCAAATTATTGTGGCTTTAGGTAGTGTTCAAAGGTTTAGTATGGAGTTAGTGTTGGGGATGATGGTTTTGATATTTGGGACGGTTGGCGTATATTTCCTAAAGGCTTATTTGGCTCGTTAGATCGGTGGGAAATAAATATTTTTTTTTGATAATCCAGCAGTGAGATATTTTCCAAAAAGTCTGTTAATAACAGCTAGGATGCCTGTCTCACAATAATAATAATAATAATGATGATGATGATGGGAGATGTTTATTAAATATCCTCAGACCGGATTTGTCAATGGTTCACTTTGCTAAATCTCAAAATTAAAATCGATATACTATCTAGAATTGTCTGGGTTAGGTAAAATCAAGTTGAGTGAGCAGCCACAGTTAGAAGTTATCTCAACGCATGACACCAGAACCCAATCCTTCTCCATCCAATTCCTCTGAGTCGATCGCGACTTTAGAAAATCTTAATGGTGCTACCCCGTCAGTACCTGCTGGGGAAACCAATATCGTCCCTAATGCTGAACCGGAAAAACCGTTACCGCCACCTCCAACCCGTAAAATTATATTGCCAGAGTATCCCAAACAAACGACTGGGGAAATGTCGGGTTCGGTGCTGATTTTGGGGTCGATCGCGGGGATGATTATCGGACTGGCGATCGATAATGTGTGGATTGGATTGTTGGGTGCGATCGGAGCGATCGGGATTGCCCTGCGACTGATGTGGCCCAATTGGGGCAAAATCTGGATGCAAGTCATCCCCCCCACTTGGCGCACCCTGATCGTGGCTAGCTTTGGACTTTTGGCGGGAATCGCTGGCTTGCTGATGCTAAGCGGCTCTAACACTGAACCGGGAACTCGCAATATTCAAATTAACTGGGATGCTGTCGGAGCTCTGGGTGAGTTAATTGGTGCTTTGGGTCAAATTTTGATCGCCATTTTGGGTGTTTACGTGGCTTGGCGACAGTACGTGATTTCAAAAGATTTGACTATTCAGCAAAATAGAATTACTCAGCAGCAAACGATCGATGCTTATTTTCAAGGGGTTTCAGATTTGGCCCTGGATGAACAAGGATTTTTGGAAGATTGGCCGCAGGAAAGGGCGATCGCCGAAGGTCGCACTGCTGCGATTATGAGCAGTGTGGATGCGGAAGGTAAAGCTAAAATTCTCAGGTTTTTATCCCAGTCGAGGTTGGTTACTCCTCTGAAGCGCGATCGACTCTTAGGCCGCCCCATTCTCGACGGCGATGGTGGCTACGCCGAAGATAGAGACCACGGTATCCGCGTCATCGATCTCAATGTGATGTTAGCAGGGGCCGACCTGGCGAACACTGACTTGCGGTGGACAGATTTGAGTGAAGCTAATCTCGTCCGGGCCAATCTCAGCAAGTGCGATTTAGTGAAAGCCAACCTCTCCCGCGCTGTGTTGTATGACGCCAATCTCGCCCGCGCTGATATCAGGGGTACCACATTATTTTATGGTGCGGCCCAAAGCGCTTCCCCTCGCAGTCGGACGGAATTTGCTAACTACACCACGGGGGAATATACCGGGGCTGTGGTGGAACGTGCTGATTTCACTGGTGTCAAGCGAATGTCAGAGGAACAACGTCAATACTGCTGCGCTTGGTGTGGCTCAAAATCGAGAGAGACTATTCCCGGTGGCTGCGAAGGTATTCCTAATAAACTAGGGCGTTGACTGCTCCTGTCAAATCCGGTAGCAGCGTCCTGTATTCATCTCTCTTCTTCTCCTCTGTGCCCTCTGCGCTCTCTGCGGTTAAATCATTCCGATGCAACCGTAGAAAATATCACCGCTAACCTGGAGTACCAGGTATAGCGGGTGTACAAAAAAACACGTAAAAATTCCGATCATGTGACATATCTGGATGGAAAGTTTAAATTTTTGAAACAGGATTGAGCCACAGCAAAACTGTCTTTTTTAATTGATTTAATTCCCGATACACTTCTTGTTTCACCCACTGTCCGATCGCATCAAAGGGTGTAAAAATTTGACCCATCGGCCAGCTAACATCTTGACCCAAGGGTGTTTGATGGTTGCCGGCCAGCATCTGAACGGTAATCATGTCGGAAAATCTCGCTTTTAGCAAGTCTGTTAACAGCAAAGTTTGGTCGATGTTGTCATCCTTAAATTTAATTAACAGATTGCGCCGAATTTGATAGCTATCTTTCACCAAGCGATTGGTATCCTGGGGAGAAGGAGTAAATTCGACCTTAAAGACAGGGGAAATTTGCTCAACGATCGGGATTGCTTCAGAAGCTGCATAATTGTTGAAAGAGATCAGAATATTGCCGGCTCTTTCTACGTCAAAGACAGCACCAATCAGCAGATGGAGTTTGCACCCCATGCTGTGTCCCATCCCGTAGATGGGGAGATATCGCGATCGCAGCAACTTCATGGCCTGCAATCGTCCCAGAGCATTTTCAAATTTATTGAGGACATCACGGGCGATCGCAATATGATCCAAAGTATTGACAAAAGGTGTCGCTACTACAACATATCCTTGATTTCCCAAGGCCTCCAATAGCCAGCGATAGGTCAAGTGTGGTGCTGTCGCCACAAAGGCACCACCGAGAAAATGTACGATCGCGATCGGTCTAGTTGAAGGAATCAATACCCAGTTCCCAGAAATTTCCTGCCAGTCCATAAATTCAATCAACTAGGGAGTGTCAAACCTTTCTTCATGATACTTCATCCATTTCAACTTATTCCAACTAGCTTGAGGATTGAGAACTGTAGTCACAATCCCGTAAACAAGAGTCTGCAAAAACTCCCGGTTCAACCAACTTTGTCCTAGCTTTCTCATGTAGTGCAGTGCCAAAAATTGTCTAAATTTGTTGACCTTTTGCCAAAGTGGCAAATTCTGAAAACATAACTGTTCGTAATGACTTAAAGATAACTCCGGCTCTCCCCGCAGGCGTCGCCGTTGATTTTCCTTGATACAATCAGAAGCTATGCGTTTTTTCAACCAGTGCTTATCTGTGAGAGAATTCCCTCTAATCCGGTAATTACCCAAAGGCTGTTTCGTCGCCAACAAGCCGTACTTTTGAGCAATTCTGGTAAATAACTCTGTATCTTCCCCTACCAGCCAATCTTCAGCGAAGCCACCTTCTTTGAGGAGAATTTCTCGCTCGATTACCACAGAAGACGGAAAAACCCAAGGACTATCCCCTGTCAACTTAATTTCCTGCATTTCGGCTGTAGTTGTAGGATAGGTGGGAATATAACTCAACTTGTTACCACTTTTATCTAAGTACCGCAAAGCATGAGCAACAGCTTTAACTTCTGGATATTTTGCAAGCATTTGCAAACAAAATTCCAGTTTGTTTGGCTCCCAAGTATCGTCGCTGTCGAGAAAGGCTACATACTCACCTGTAGCGCGCTCAATCATTAAATTTCTAGACTTAGAAACCCCATAATTTTGGGGATTTACAAATAACTGAATTCGCGGATCTGACTCTGCAAGTTTAGCTGCTATTTTCCTAGTATCATCAGTAGAGCAGTCATCAACAATTAAGATTTCTAGATGCTGGTGGCTGCCATTGAGTGCGGAAGAAACTGCCGCCACCAGGGTTTCGGCTGCATTGAAGGCAGGAATGATGACACTGACTTTTTGGCTGTTCATAAATTGACTATTATAGTAGCTCAGGTCTGATGGAGATTTGTTGAGAAATAAGCAAGAGCTTAGAGTGATAAGCTGTTGCTATTTTAAATCATCTACTTGAGGAACAATTGAGAGATGAGGTATGTGGTGGGCAGTGATATTTTTGATAATTAACATTAGATTTATGCCTGAAGGAGGATGTCAGTAATTTTATAATTAAACAAGTCTAGTCTTATGTCAACCATGTTTTTAAGTTTATCTAAAAAAGTACCAATTTATACTTTATTTCTAACAGTTATGGTTGGTGGTTGCCAGCAGCAGCTACAGCAACCACCCAAGTTTCAGCAACAGCATAGCAAACAAGGCATAGCAGTGTCCGCTCACCTTCTGGCCAGCAGCGATGCGGGGCTGTTGGTGCAGCGGGATTTGGGGCGGACTTTACGCCAGATTGCGACAGAGCCGCAAAGTTTTTATGTTTACGGTGAATGGTGGTTTTGGGGCTGGGGCTGTGGCTGCGGGTACAGGAATTTTGCTCAACAATGAGATGGACGATTTTGCTGTGGCACCGGGAGTGCCGAATTTGTTTGGTTTGGTGGGTGGGGATGCAAATGCGATCGCCAGCCGAAAAACTCCTTGATCCAGCATGACGCCGGTGATTGTGACAGAAAATGGCAAATTTCGCCTCCCTGTGGGATCTCCCGGAGGTAGTACGATTATTACCACTGTGCTGCAAATTTTACCTAAAAACTGGGTTGAAAGCCCCGTCCTTATAGGACGGCTTTTTGATTTTGTGGTACAATGATTTAGATCGAGAACGACAACGTAAGATGTTGGTATTTGAAGCAAAACTTGAGGGGAAAAAGCAACAGTACGAGCGACTTGATGAAGCCATTCGTACTGCCAGATTTGTTCGCAATAGTTGCATCAGATACTGGATGGACAACACAGGAATCGGACGATCCGAACTGAGTGCGTATTGCGCCGTTCTCGCCAAGGAATTCCCTTGGGCTGGCAACCTCAACTCAATGGCGAGACAAGCATCCGCTGAACGTGCTTGGTCTGCCATTTCTCGGTTCTACGGCAATTGCAAGAAAGCGAAACCTGGGAAAAAAGAATTACCGCGTTTCAAGAAACATCAAACACATGGTTCTGTCGAGTACAAAACCTGTGGCTGGAATCTGTCAGAGGACAGGAAAACTATCACCTTTACTGACGGGTTTGAAGCAGGAAGCTTCAAGTTGTGGGGGACTCGTGACTTGCACTTCTATCAGTTGAAACAGATTAAGCGAGTGCGTGTTGTCCGTCGTGCAGACGGCTACTATACCCAGTTTTGCATCGACGCTGAACGAATTGAAAAACGAGAACCAACGGGTAAAACCATCGGGCTTGATGTTGGGTTGACTCATTTCTACACCGATTCTGACGGGCAGACTGTTGAGAACCCACGACATTTTAAAAAGTCCGAAAAAACTCTCAAGCGATTGTCCCGTAAACTTTGTCGAACCAAGAAAGGTTCTAAAAATAGAGTCAAAGCGAGAAATCGCCTCAGTCGCAAACACCTGAAAGTAAGTAGGCAGCGTCAAGATTTTGCCGTGAAGTTGGCAAGGTGCGTAGTCCAGTCTAACGACTTGGTAGCCTACGAGGATTTGCAGGTGCGAAATATGGTAAGAAACCGAAAACTGGCTAAGTCTATTTCTGATGCTGCGTGGTCAGCTTTCCGTCAATGGGTAGAGTATTTTGGTCTGGTGTTTGGAGTGGCAACATTAGCTGTACCGCCACATTATACTAGCCAGAATTGCTCTAATTGCGGGGAAGTTGTCAAGAAATCGTTGAGTCAAAGAACTCATAAATGTGATCATTGTGGGTTGGTATTAGACCGAGACTGGAACGCAGCTATCAACATTTTGGAATTAGCAATTCGTACCGTGGGGCACACGGGAACTTTAAACGCCTCTGGAGACATCGGCAAGAGTTTGGGTGAGGAAACTCCTTCAAGTAAGTCGAGTCGGGGAAAGAGGAAGCCTCAGAAGTGATTCTGGGAATCCCCGCGCGTTCACGCCGGGGAGGATGTCAAGACATGAATGTCGGTGAGGCTGTATCGCCACCGAGGATTCACCATCAGTGGCCGCCCGATCGCCTCATGCTGGAACGGGGAGGTTTTGATGGTGCGACGCTGGATCAGTTGCGACGGCTGGGACACCAGATTCAGCAACGGGAAGGTTGGGGAAATGCTAATGCGATCGTCGTAACACCCGATGATTGGTTGGATGAGGCTGCCGATCGAGGTGGGAAGGGAGTAGCAAGGGGTTTTTGACCAAGCCCGCCCTCGATTGGATTTGATTTTCCAGCGATCGAACAGGAGAATCAGGTCTGATTTTTGCTTCTGGCTTCTGGCTGATGCGATCGCCTCACAGCCCATAATTACCGAGTTTAAATCTCTCACTATTACCGTATAAATACTGATAATTAAAGAGTTGATAAAGGCTATATATATCACCATTATTTAATGCCATGATCTAATTGTGGATTGAATTTATACCTGTGATTTTAGCAAGAAAAATATGCTCAGCCCTTATAAAATTGCTGCCTTAACTGCTACATTCACCGCTGCTGCTTTCAGCTTGTTGACCGCACCCGCGATGGCATTTTCTGTAGGTGCAACCAATAATACCGAAACTTTAAAAAACCAGTTGTTAGGAACTCAGACAGCGGGATTGAGTAATTTCTCTGTGTCAGTGACTGGAAATAGTGCTGCTTTTGGTACTTTTACAAATGACCCCTTCGGTTTGCACTCAGGTGTTGTTCTCAGCACTGGTAGAGTAGCTGACATAGCCGGCAGGAATAAAAAAGATAATCTCTTCTTCAATGGCACTGATTTAAACACTGACTTTGGGCCCAAAGGTGAAGCTGGAGATTTAACTCAGCTCAACCTCAGTTTTTTTGCTGACTCTACCGCCCAAAAGTTGTTCTTTGAATATGTATTTGGTTCCGAGGAGTTTCCTGAGTTTGGTGGTTCTCCATTTAATGACGATTTTGAACTGCTGTTGAATGGCAATAATTTGGCCAAGTTGAGCGACGGCAAAGCTGTTACCATTAATAATCTGGTTCCCGATCCAAATAATCGCTCTCAAGATCACTCCGACTATATCAATAATCCAGTCGTGACAGGCCTGGCTGCTAATATTATTAAGCTGGATGGCTTTACTAAAGTTTTAGGTTTTGAGGGTTTGCTCAATAAAAATCAGACGAATGTTCTCAGCATCCGCATTAAAGATGTGGGGGATGGTAATTTAGATTCTGCTGTATTTATTAAAGGCGGTTCTTTGGGAACCCAAAAAGCCGAACCGGTTCCCGAACCTATGACTCTGGGCGGTTTGATAGCCGGAGTTGCGATGCTGGCTACAGGCAGAAAATTTCGCGCTAAACTCTAGGAATATCCTTTGCGAGCATGGGGAATCGGGCCTAGGGCCTAGGGCATTAGTCCTGATGCCACCACCTGCAACCCAAAAGTTATAAATAACAAATAACATATAACTAATCAACAGTGATTAACTGTGAACAGTACCATCGGGTAAGATAGTTCCCGATAATCTGGCTCCGGTAAGTTTTACCATTACTCGATCGCCATAACCGATTTTAGCTCCTGTTAAATCTGCGCCACTCAAGTCAGCGCCACTCAAATCAGCTCCGATTAAGTTAGTTTCTCTCAAGTTGGCATTGATTAAACAAGCTCCTAACAGGTTCGCTCTGAACAAATTTGCTTTATGTAAATTTGCGCCTGTGAGGTTAACGTTATGTAGAAAAGCATCGCTTAAGTCGGCTTGACTCAAGTTAGCATTGCTCAAGTTTCTGCCGGCAAAATCCTTTTCTTTTAACGAAGCTCCTTTGAAGTTGGAACCGCTCAAATCGGGACTTTGTGGGGTAGCGGGGCGGTAAGATGAGGATGAGGGTGAGGATGAGGATGATTGGTAACGGGGGGTAGTTGAATATGGCCCTGAAGGATTTGCAGAAGAGTTTCCAGCATATTTTCCAGGATAAGCCTCTGAAGAATAACGGGTTTCTTTTGGGCTTGCCGGTGGTGGCTGAGTATTTTGGTATGGGGAGTTTTGGTATGTAGAGTTTCTGTACTGAGAGTTTCTGTACTGAGAGCTTTGGTACTGAGAGCTTTGGTACTGGGTGTTTTGGTGCTGGGTGTTTTGGTGCTGAGAGCTTTGGTGCTGGGTGTTTTGGTGCTGAGTGTTTTGGTGCTGGGTGTTTTTGTGTTGACTATTTTGATGCTGAGCCCTGGGCTGAATCGATCGCAATTTTTCGCGAGCTTGATTAATTTCCTTAATCTTTGCTTCAGCTTTTTCTAGCAATCTGGGGCGATCTTTGGGAATGCGATCGGGGTGCCAAATGAACGCTAAATCCTTGTAGGCTTGGGTAATTTCTTCAGGAGTTGCTCCCGGCAATATTTCCAGCACTCTATAGTATTGGTCGAGGTCGTTCATGTTACCACCTTTCGCTTTCAGAAATTAGGAATTAAAAATTAAGATCGGAGTAAAGGCTGCTCTCAAAGCTGGCTTCCCCGATCGTACATTAGATGAACATTAACTCAGTTATGCCACTGCTGGCAAAAAATCCCGGATTCGCTGCAAATATGTTGTGGCATCCTCCAGCATCGGAAAGTGAGATGTATTTGGGATTATAACAAATTCTACTTTGTCGCTGAGGGAAGCGGCTTGTTTGCCCATGATTGCCGGAATAATTTGATCGAATTCTCCAGCTACCAGCAGTGTGGGAACACTTAGGCGCGCAAATTCTTGGGGCATTTCCTCCGCAGCTTTTTTGCTGACTGCTGTCACCATTGTACCTATAGCCGCTTCCTCATCTGCCATTAAGAAATCCTTGAGAAATGCCAAACTGACCTCTGTCGGCAGGGAGCGGTGCAAAAACCGTGCCATAAATAGGCGATCGACAAAGGGAATAGAAGCCAACCAAGGTGGCCGGAATTTGACCACATAGCCACCGAATTTGTGAAAAGTTGTAAAGGCTTTTTCGTCGTATTCAAAAATGCCACTGCAAGTCAGAATCGCTTTTTCTACTTTTTCAGGATAAAGGTTAAGAAATAAAGTAGCGATCGATGCACCTGTAGAATGAGCATTGAGATAGACGCGACTTAACTTCAAAGCTGCTAGTAATTGTGCCAATTCATGGGCATAGGTTTCGAGTTCGTAGCTAGACTCAGGAGGATTTTTTGGCAGTGGAGAACGTCCAAAACCTCTCATGTCGTAAAGCAAACAGTCAAACTCACCAGCAATAGCCCGCGCCGTGCTTTCCCAGTAGCGAGCCGAGCCTGCCCATCCGTGCAAAAATACCATCACAGGTTTGCCACTGGGTTGGGCGCTTTCGTCTGCTGTTATCCACTCGTAATAGTGTTCTACACCGCCAATTGAAATAAAAGCCATGATCTCGATGTTAGATGTTAGATGTTAGATTTTAACTCATAACTGGTTCCCAGGAAGAGCCTGGGAAACAATATCTAGAGGCTCTGCCTCGTTTCCGAAAATCTGAAAAAACTGCCTCGTTTCGGAACAAAAATTGGAGGCAGAGCCTCCGGATCTGCGTTTCCAGGCTCTTCCTGGAAACGAGTAGAAAGAAATCATAAGTCTTAAGCAGCAGATGCAGCTAGCCAAAATAAGCCGTCTACTAAAAGCGTGCTCAAAACAGCACCGCTGAATGCCCGCCAGTGCAAAGTCCGATCGCGCAAACTCACCAAACCGACACTTAAAAGCACAGCAATTAAAACCAAAGCCCAACCTATGCCCCAAGGAGTTTCAATTTGCCCGATCGCACTTTGAAAAATCGGCATCGCCAATTCCGGTTCGGCGTGCATGACTTGCCGCCAGTAGGGCATCAAACCGGTTAAGTAAAAATATAAATCAGTAATAGCAGTGCCAAATAGCGAACCTAAATAAAAATACGCTCCCACTTTTCCCCAAGATTTGCCCAAGCACCAAATCGCAAACGGCAAGCCAATTGCTTCTATAGGTAGATGTAAAATTGGTTCCCACCTAAACCAGCCCCAATAAATCGAACCAGCCAACCAACATCCGGCAAATCCTAATAATAAGTCTCCCCAAAGTTGGGTTTTTGGGCGAAAAATTAAGATTAAACTAAGTACGAACCAGGGAATAGTTGAGAGCAAACTGATGGTTGGATACAAACGCACTAATGGTGCTTGGACAAAAACTGGAATTGATACTAAAAAAGCTGAGGCACCAAATATCAACCACTGCTGGAGGCTGTTTCTTCTCTCTGAAGAAGATACAGAATTTTCGAGGGCGGTGAGATTGAAAATAGGCGCGATCGCTGAGGATAATAAATTAAAGTTAAACAACTGATTGGACTCCGTAACGTTTCAATAAGTGGACTAAAAATGTTGCTGCGGTGGCGGGTTTAAAAGTTTCCCTACCGTCGGCTGTGTGACTGGTTTGCCAGCCTAGGGCGGTTTGGGGTTGGCCCCACAAATCTAAATGGGCGATCGGTGGAGCGGCATAAAAGCCATCTCCACCGCCACCTAGAATTGCCGAACTCCAGTGTGTAAAGCGATCGTGGCTGATGCGATGGATGGGAAAAGTCCCCCCAATGGGTACTCCCCAACCGTCTAAAGCAATGAAGGCTGCGACTTTGCCACCGATTTGTTGCCACATCCACGCCGCCCCGATCGCCCCAACTACCCCAGCCGAAAAGCTGACAAATACTAGACTTTCTCCAGACAACTTTTCAGTGCACAAAAAGTGCAATATGTCAAGGGCACAGAAAGGTGGATGTTTATGAGCCGGAAAAATCTTGACAGGGTAGAATGTTTGGGTATTTTGCCGAAGTTCTGCATCTCCCCAAACCTCTGAAATTCCCGCCAGGAAAGCATCAGTCAGTTTTGGGTCATGGATTCCGGGGCAAATTACCAGTCTCATCTTGCTTCAATAAAATTAATCAAGAGCTTAACATAACTTTACTTTATTGTACACTATAACTAATTATATGCCATGCAGGGGGATAGGATGTTAAACTGATAACAGAGTTCTGTTTGAAGGGTATCCCCCCAAAATAAACGCTGGGAACGCTCCGATACACCGAAAGCAGAGGCAAAGTCAGGAAGTCTTAAGAAAACATAAAACTTAATGCCCTTTGTCCCAGACCCTGCGGCGTATTCTCTTGCCTTTCCTATCAGATTCCGATCCCCCCCAGCCCCCCTTAAGAAGGGGGGAGAAAGAGTCTCAAAGTCTCCCTTCTTAAGGAGGGAACAAGAGTCTTCTCAAAGTCCCCCTTCTTAAGGGGGATGCGAGGGGGATCTCCGGGGAGTCTAGAAACCGGATGCCTTTTCGCAATTCTTATTCATCCTTCCTGCGACTCTGAAAATCATTGAAATTGAGGAATATAAAGTGGTTGCTTCTCCAGAAAAAATTGATTTAAAAACATCTGCTGAACCGGCAAATAGCGATCGCGTAGCTGTGTTGCTGATGGGTTACGGCGAAGTCGAAAGCTACGACGATTTCGCCAACTACAACGAGCAAGCTTTAAACTTACTTACGGCAAAGTTTGCACCGGTACCAAATTGGATTTATCCGCCGCTAGCGAAGATTTTGGCAATTTTTGACTTGCACGAGTGGAGTCACCAACACGGTCAATTCGTGTCGCCGCACAATGCAATTTTTGAACAGCAACGGGCTGGGATTGAACAGAATTTGCAGGAAAAATGGGGCGACAAAGTAAAAGTGTTCAAAGCTTTTAACTTTTGCGCGCCGTTTTTGCCGGAACAAGTAATCCCGCAAATTAAGGCTGAAGGATTTGACAAAATTCTGATTTATCCGCTGTTGGTTGTTGATTCTGTTTTCACCAGCGGGATTGCTGTGGAACAGGTAAACAATGCTTTAGCACAAACCTTTGATGGTAAAGAACATTGGGTAAAAGGACAGCGCTACATTCCTTCTTTTTACGATGAACCTGCTTACATTCAGCTAATGGCAGATTTGGTGGAAGAGGAAATTAAGAATGATTTAGCAGTAGCACATTTGCCTTCTCAGATTGGAATTGTGCTGATGAATCACGGTTGTCCGCACAAGGCGAAGGGCTTCACTTCCGGTATTGTCGAAAGTCAAGCTTTGTACGATCGCGTGCGGGAACGTTTGATGTATCGCTATCCTTTGATTTCGGTGGGCTGGCTGAATCACGACACGCCGCTGATTGAATGGACTCAGCCGGATGCGACGTTGGCTGCAAAGAATTTGATTGATTTGGGTGCAACTGCGATCGTGTTTATGCCGATCGGATTTGCAACAGAAAACCATGAAACATTGTTAGATGTAGATCATGTGATTGAGTCTTTGCAGAAGCAACGTCAGGGAGTTACTTACCGCAAATTGCCTTGCGTGAATGACCATCCTGAGTTTCTGAAAATGGCGGCAGAGTGGGCAAATCCGCAGATTGAAGCGTTGTTGAGTGAGACGGCTGTGGCGGTGAATCCGAATTTGGTTATCCGGGATCACGTACATTCTCATGAAGGGCACGGACATTCTCATGGAGATCGCGGTCATTCTCATGGAGATCATGGGCATTCTCACGGGCACGGGCATTCTCATGGCGGGCACGGGCATTCTCATTAATTGAATCGTTGGGTGGGGGCGGGTTTATTATATTGTTGGTTTGCAACATAAATGGTTGGTAAAACCCGCCCCTACAGGCCATCGTAGATACTGTCTTGACCTGTCAAACCATAATTGCCACCCACAAACAATATAATAAACCCGCCCAATTCCCGCCCAAAAATTCATAATTAATTGATTATAACGATTGGGTGACGATGGTAAATCGGGGTTATTCGTTGGGTGGGGGCGGGTTTTTCAAGATGGTTTGTAGGTGGCAAAATTCATCGGTGAACCCGCCCCTACAGATTTTATTCAATGTTTTACCATAAATTTTACCCTGGGGTGACGATGGTAAATCGGGGTTATTCGTTGGGTGGGGGCGGGTTTTTCAAGATGGTTTGTAGGTGGCAAAATTCATCGGTGAACCCGCCCCTACAGATTTTATTCAATGTTTT
>JAHREW010000023.1:0-57023 GCA_020883125.1 Microcoleus sp. CAWBG506 | reverse complement strand
ATGGTAAATCGGGGTTATTCGTTGGGTGGGGGCGGGTTTTTCAAGATGGTTTGTAGGTGGCAAAATTCATCGGTGAACCCGCCCCTACAGATTTTATTCAATGTTTTACCATGAATTTTACCCTGGGTGACGATGGTAAATCGGGGTTATTCGTTGGGTGGGGGCGGGTTTTTCAAGATGGTTTGTGATTGCCAAGATTCATCGACGAACCCGCCCCTACAAATTGCATCATCGATGTAGGGGCGGGTTTACAAACCATAATTGCCACCCACAAACAATATAATAAACCCGCCCAATTCCCCAGGCAAAATTCCCAATTCCCCAGTACCAATAAAAAAGCCAGGGATGGATATCCCCAGCTCGAAACATAACACATTAAGTTTTGAGAATTCGTGGGTCGCTCTTTTCAGAATCCTACCGTACCCACTCCTAGCCCAATTAAATCAGGGTAATATCCGAAGCCGATAGACCTGGTTTGTTGTTCAGGATGGCCAGCGTCACCCCTCGGTTAGGACCAGCAATACCATCAGGGTCATACCCTAGTCGTCCGTCTTCAACTTGATAGAAGAGGAATCCTTGATTGTTTGCAGCCCCTGCTGGACCAAAACTGCTACTGTAAGCCCCAGTCTCAAGCACCAACAAGGACCCAGAAGAAAGTCGATTGGTGTTAGGTAATGGGTTCAAGGCGCTGAAGCCTGTCTGCTGGAACACCAACTTGTCTTGACCCGATACAAAGTCACCAATTTGGTCTGGGTTGCTACCGGTAGGTAGGAAGTTGGGTGTGCCACCAATAGTGACACCCTCGCCGAAGTTGTTGTAGTAGAAGCTGTCATTACCACTTCCACCAATCAGGGTGTCAGCACCAGGCCCGCCACCGAGAGAGTCGTCGCCATCGCCTCCGATCAAATAGTCGTTACCAAAGCCGCCAAGCAACACGTCGTTGCCACCACCGGCATCCAAGGTATCGTCTCCGTCAACTGTTGCAACTGCTCCGCTAGGAAGAGTAGCTGGGCCGCCGTACAGGGTGTCATTCCCACTACCAGTAGTTATGACATCAGTACCATTGGCACCAAAGATGAGGTTGCTGCCCTGGTTGTCGTTAATAATGTTCGTCGTTGTACGACCGGTAAAGTCAACAGTGCTGGCGTAGGAGATGAAGTCATTGCCCGCAGAGTCGCCACTCAACCTATCGCGCACAGTACCAAAGACGATTGTGTCATTTCCTCCACCACCATTCATGATGTTGGTGACGGTACCGCTATTCGTGCCAACTAAGCTATCGTTACCCAGGCCGCCGTCCAGAGTAATAGAAGTAGGATTAGTACCACCAAAAGTACCATTGGCATTGATAGTATCGTTGCCATCTCCACCGGAAGCTAGGCTAAAGATACCGCTCAGGCTGTCGTTATCTGCACCGCCAATCAGCGTATCAGACGCAAAACCACCCTTCAGCGTGTCATCACCCGCTCCACCGTCTAGTAAACTCCGAGAGCCTATATATGTCTGACCCGCTGGGTTAGGTAATGGGTTAAATGTGGGTGGCGTAGTAGTCGATTCGATGAAGTCATTGCCTGCACCTCCGAGGGCGGTATCCTGCGTGGCGAAAACCGTGATCCTGTCGTTACCGTCGCCGCCGTCAAACAAGTTTTTGCCACCACCCGACTGGCCGTAACCGCCAGTGATAGTATCGTTGCCCGCACCGCCGAGCAAAGTGATTTTTTCAACGCCGACAGTCACAGTATCGTTGTTACCATTGAATGCGTTGAATTGGATCTGGGTAGGATTCTTAATATATAAAGAATCGTCGCCCTCACCGCCATCCAGGTAGCTGCTGCTGCCAACACCCTGCAGCGTGTCTTGGTCTTTACCGCCGAAGAGACTGTCTCTGATATTGATACCCACAACCAAGTCGTCACCAGAGTCGCCCCGCAAGAAGTTGCTTCCTTGATTGCCACCGGAGCCTCCAGATAACGCAAGATTGAGGTTGTTGTCTCCACCTGCTTTGAAGAAACCCAAGGAGTCATTTTGCTTGCCACCGTAGAGGGTGTCTCTGCCCTTGCCCCCGCCCAAAAGTATATCTGCACCCTCATCACCATATATGACGTTAGCTTCGACAGTACCTTGGAGGAAGTCGTCTCCCGCACCACCCCGCATATTAGCGGTGGCTTCAGCGATTATCGTATCATTGCCTCCGTCGCCAAACAGGAAGGCGGGAGTACGCTGCGATCTAATAGAGTCTTCGTCGGCGCCGCCGTAGATAGTATCGTTCGGGCCAACGGAAATCAGAGTATCGCTACCGCCTTCGCCAAATATTAAGCTGCCGCTCAGGGTAGAAGTTCTGATGAAATCAGCCCCACCTCCGGCGAAGATTGTATCCGGTCCGAGTCCCGTATCGTTCAAATCCCTTACATTAGCATCGTTATTTAGCGTTGTCATGATTCACTCCTCTACTTAATTTGTCATCGCTGTTGCGAATACAGAGACTGCCTAAAACACCGAATGTTTGGATGCCGCTGTAGTTTAACTTGTTTGCTCGTCGCAAGTCTAGTCTAGTTGTGTTAACTCTGTCTAGACTTTCTAGACTGGCTATTTTTTCGTTGTAAGCTTTTATTTTCAATTTCTTCACCCTTTTAATAATCCTAATTGGACCCTCGGAGGTGCTTACGCTCTCGAAGACGCGATTGATATTCTGAATGTTCCATGGTGGATGAGCGAGGCGGGATCGCGTCCGCACAAGGAAATCTGAGATTTAGGATCAAAAAGTGGTTCCGATCTAGGCATTAAAAGTCTACGCCGCGCTTGAGCTCTACCCCCCGATCGCCGTAGTGTTTGTGACAGTATACCTCTGAATGTACACTGGCTAAATCAAAATAAGCGTGGGGTTTATGACAGCGGCCGGTGATAATGATTTCTGTATCGCGGGGCTTGCGTAGCAAGGCTTCCACGATCGGCTCTACCGGCAGCAATTCTAAGTCTACTGTGGGATTGAGTTCATCGAGAATAATTGTTTTATACCAACCGCTGGCGATCGCCGCTTTGGCGATTTCCCAACCCCGTTCAGCTTCGGTGCAGTCCAACTCTTGCTGTTGCCCCCGCCAAACTATAGCATCCCGGCCGCACCGTTGGTGATCTACTAGCTGCGGGTAACTTTGGCGCAAAGCTGCAATTGCCGCGTCTTCCGTATAACCGGTGCCTCCTTTGAGCCACTGCACGATTAATACCCGGTGAGATTGGTCTAAACTAATACCTCTGCCGATCGCCTGCAAAGCTTTGCCCAGAGCACTGGTAGACTTTCCTTTCCCTGCACCTGTGTATATTTCAATACCAGAAATATTGTGTTCTGCTGCTGCGGGGTGGTGGTGGGGTTTCATTTCTGAATGCAAGTCAGCAATATCGAGCAAAGCTTGGGGGGTAGCCCTCCCTGTGGCGATTACTTCTAGATATTCTGGTTTGTGTTTGAGGGTTTGGACTACTTCATCTACTGGGAGCAAACCTAGGTCCAAAACCGGGTTTAATTCGTCTAGTACCACTACAGAATATAGCTCTGAGGCGATCGCCCCTTTAGCGATATCCCAACCGCGCTGGGCTTCGGTGCGATCGAATCTGGTGATAGCTTCTGGCCCAAAATATTCAGCCCTGCCGGTACGCACTTGGTCGATTAAGTGGGGAAATGCCCGCTGCAAGGCTTCTATGGCCCCGTCTTCGTCGTAGGAGCGGCCTGGTCCCTTGAGAAAGCGCAGCAGTAAGACTCGCGTGGGGGAGTCTGAATTGATACCCAGCCCGATCGAGCGCAAAACTACCCCTAAAGCTGCCTGAGACTTGCCCTTGCTAGCGCCATCATAGACGTGAATCTGACCGGCCGCGCGTTCCGATCGCGATGATGCTGTCCGAATACCAATGCCATTCCTTACCATAATCAATTATTTTAGTCTGTCTTGGGGTCGGTAGCTGAGGGAATTTAATGTTTTAATGTTTCCATCCTGTTAATGGATCTCGACATATTATACTATAAACAAGCTGAAAATCTGCTACCATGCCATGTCCGACAGATTGGCGAAAATGTCCAGGCTGAAAATATCAAGAGGGCAAATTAGCTCGATCGTTGTCGTCCTGTTTGTGCCCGGTGGCGGAATAGATTCTACCCAGCCGTTATAGTTGTAAACTTTATGATTGCCAGTGTTTTTCCATTTCCGACTGTTTTGCTGCAAATTTTAATTTTGTTTGTGGCGATCGCGATCGAATCGTGGTTCCTACAAAAACTACTTAAACTAGGCCCCAAAACCAGCGTTGAATATACAACTATCCTCAATTTATCTTGCGCCTGTCTAGGTTGGTTCCTTTTCTTCGGCCTTGAAAGCGTGATGCCAAAAGACCTGCGAGAACAGCTCATAGATTACATGATCTTAGGAGGAGGCCGCGATATTTACCCAGCCATAACTCTGATTGCTGTATTACTTTTAGCAATCACTTTTTTTGCCAAGTGGGAAGGATTAGAATTTCTCCAAAATTTGGTGGCTGGTACTAAAAAAACTTCTAAGCCTCAGTTCATTGGGCCACCCAGCCTCACCAAGCGTCCTCCCCAAAAAACTTTCCAAGTAACCACTGTTTTTGGCGCAATGTTAATTGCCCATACAGTTAGCAATTGTGTCATTCTAACCTTGTTATTTTTGCAAACATCTAATTAAAAAAATCTAGCAATTTTCTCAGGAATTAAGAATTACTTAATCCCTGAAATTATGACCTAGGGTTCTGGTGCATCTGTGTTTGCCAAATATATTCGTAGGGGCGAAGCATGACCGCTGTAAATCTCTGGTTATCACTAACAAATTGTCTGCGGTCATGCTTCGCCTTTACAAAATCGGGATGCTCCCTAGGGCTCTATCTTCCATCTTCCATCTTCCTTCTTCCTTCTTCCTTCTTCCTTCTATATGATGAAGCAATTTTTAGATATCACCCAGCAACTGACGAAGCTGACAAACAACCTTTTGGAAGTCAATAAAAAAGTCCAAAAGCAGCTACTTCCGCCTAAAGTAGTCCACTGGAAAACACCTTTACTGATTAGCATATTTTTGGCATTACTGTCCGTGGCAGCCTTCACAGACGGGCCAACCAGAACAACCATTGCTGATTTGAGTTGGTTATCTTTTATAATCTCCATGGGTCTGTTGACCAGTCAGCCACCTTTTGTGATTTACGGAGTCAGTATTAGTCCGTGGGTGACAAGTGTCTTAGTTGGGCTGTGGCTATTAGTCAGATTACCGCCAGATAATCGCCCCATAGCATGGATAGCTGGACCGCTGATTGCAGTAGTGGTTCTCGCGGCCATAGAAATTTGGAATAGTGAATCCAAATGGGACAAAATTAAGTCGCTAGTTCAACCGGAATTTTTAATTTTAACCCTGATTCATGTGATGGTTTCTTGTTGGTTTGGTTTTCATTTTTTGATTCAAGGTTGGCTGCAAGATTATCCAAGTGTTTTGTCACAAAACTTGAAAGAAAGTCATTACTTAGTAACATTTCAAGGTCCAACAATTAATCGTTCAAGAGGTGTAGTTATCCTCAATGAAATGGAAAAATATCTCAAAAATCAAGCAGCAACCAAACCTTGGGCGCAGATAGAACAAATGCTGATAGATATTGACAACGAGCGATTTTTCCTAAAGAATGAAGCGTTGAAAAAAATTCAGATAGTTCCAGAAGATGGGAGTTGGGATGTGAAAACTTCCATCGTCCAAGGAGAGTCTCGTTATCAGTTAGAGATGCAAGCGACTTGGCTGGGGCTGGTTTTTAGACCAGAAATATATTCCTTTACCCAGTCTTGCGAAGTGATAAATATTGGCAATGCGGCGACGGTAGACTGTGGGGCTATCAAACGCTCTAAGCCTGGGCTGAAAAAGAATGGAAGTGGAGGAGATAGTCAAGTTTGAGCAGGCTGCTAAATACGAATAACCCTGACTCTCCAGAAGTTGTCGGGTTTCTCAAACCAATTACCAATTAGCTAGTAAATGAATCTCCGAAGAATTTTGACAGTTGCCATTAATGTATTTTGGGAAGTAATTCGCGATCGCATTCTTTACTTAATAGTTATTTTTGCTCTATTGATGGCGGCAACGGTGCGGTTAATCCCGGAATTGGCGGCAACAACAGAGCAAAAAATCATCTTAGATACTGGCTTGGCAGCTATTAGTATTTTCGGTCTAATGGTCACAGTCTTTGTTGCTACCGGATTGGTAAACAAAGAAATTGAAAAACGCACTGTTTACCTGTTAATTGCCAAGCCGATAAGTCGCGCTGAATTAATTGTTGGTAAACACTTAGGGCTGTCGGCGGTACTAGGTGTCCTGGTGGCTGCCATGACTGTTATTTATCTGGCAATTCTGACTTTAAGTCGCATTAATTACCCTTTGCCAAGCATTTTAATAGCTTCACTATTCATCTGGTTTCAACTGTGTTTGGTCGCGGCTGTAGGGATTTTATTGGGAGTTTTTAGTAGTTCGTTGCTCGCAAGTTTACTGACATTTGGTGTCTATTTAGTGGGAAACTCAACGCGGGATTTAGTGGCTTTGGGTAAGTTAACTAAGAATCCTGGTATTGAACAATTGATGATGGGACTTTATCTGATTTTGCCCGATTTGGCTAGATTTAATTTGAGAAATGATGCTGTGTACGGACAAGTGCCTTACTTAGCGGCTCTGATTACAAATGTCGGCTATGGTTTGTTGTATGGGGTGCTGCTGCTGTCAATTTCCGTTGCTATATTTTCACGTAGAGAATTTTAACCCCCATCTTCTATAGCAATCCTCGCATCATTTGTGAATTTCTTACTCCCGGACCTTGCTAAGGGGAGGGCTGGGGTAGGGTAAAAAAAATTACGACTCCTGCAAGGATTGCTATATACCTTCAGCGGGTGCAGTAAAATTGAATGGGCAAGCTAGAATATAGAAAAGATTATCGATCGCCAATCTCGACTAAAAATTAAACTTTTATTGGTAAAATGAGGTGTCCTATGACTGCTGTAATTCACAAACCAATATCACAGCTAAAAATTACCTGGCCGCTGCTACCCGATGATTTTATTCTACCAGATGACCCCGTGGAAAATATAGAACATCCTTTAATCGCGAATGGTTTACGCCAGTCTGTAGTGGATTGCCCGGAACTAATAGAAAACGCACTGATAGTTTCTAATTTTGCATTGTGTGCTGCTGTGGACGATCGCACTATTTGCAAAGGCCCAGACTGGATGTACGTGCGCCCCGTGCAACCTTGGCCTCACAACTATCCCCGTCGTAGTTACACGCCTCATACGGAAGGGACAGTGCCTTCTGTAGTGATGGAATTTCTCTCAGCTACTTACGGTGATGAATACTCTGTCGAACATACAGAAGAAATCGGTAAGTGGTTTTTTTACGAACAAGTAATCAAAGTTCCTCGCTATGTGATTTTTCGACCGCATACGGGCAGAATAGAAGTCTATGCGCTGGAATCGGAGCGATACAACAATCAAGAACCAGATGAAAACGGGCGTTATTTGATACCTGGATTGGATCTGTTTTTGGGAGTTTGGGTGGGTACTCGCGAAGGTAGAACAGGAAATTGGCTGCGCTGGTGGAATAGGGCTGGGGAGTTGCTGTTGTGGCCAGAAGAACGCGCAGAAGCCGAACGCCAGCGCGCAGAAGCCGAACGCCAGCGCGCAGAAGCCGAACGCCAGCGCGCAGAAGCCCAAAGCCAAGAAAAAGAGTTAGTCCAGACTCTGCTGGAACAGGAAAGACAGCGCAATCAAGAGCTTTTGGCTAGATTAGCCGCCCTTGGCATCGATCCAGAATAAGTAAACCTACTTAAAAAACCAAACACTCAAGCCCCCGACTTCAAGAAGAAGTTGGGGCTCTAATATCGATCGCATTTTACACTAATCAAAAATCATGTTAGTCGAAAAACTCGAAAAATTACAAACTCTCTTCGCAGAAATGGATCGGGCGCTGATTGCCTACTCTGGCGGTATTGACAGCACTTTGGTGGCCAAAATTGCTGTTGATGTCTTGGGCGATCGCGCTTTGGCCGTGACAGCAGTTTCCCCATCTTTATTGCCAGAAGATTTAGAAGATGCGCGGATTCAAGCAGCAGAAATAGGGATTGCGCACCAAGAGGTGGAAACTCAAGAAATGGCCAATCCTAATTACACTTCTAACCCAGTTAATCGCTGCTATTTTTGCAAAAGCGAACTGCACGATACTTTGAAACCGCTAGCACTGGCTAAGGGTTATCCTTATGTGGTGGATGGCGTTAATGCTGATGATTTAAAGGATTATCGTCCGGGGATTGTGGCCGCGAAGGAACGGGGCGCGCGATCGCCTTTAGCAGAAATAGCAATCAGTAAATTTGAAGTGCGACAATTAGCAAAAGAGTTAGGTTTGCCTTGGTGGGACAAACCGGCACAGCCTTGTCTGAGTTCGCGCTTTCCCTACGGCGAAGAAATCACCGTGGCTAAGTTGCAAAGAGTGGGGCGCGCTGAACGATATTTACGACAGTTGGGACTGAAAAATCTGCGAGTGCGATCGGACGGAGACACGGCGCGTATTGAGTTACCGGCCCAGGAGATTCAGGAGTTTGTGTTAAAGGCGGATTTGCCTGGATTGGTAGCGGTGTTTCAGGAGTTTGGTTTTGTTTACGCAACTTTGGATTTGGAGGGATTTCGCAGTGGGAAATTAAATCAGGTTTTGCAACTGACAAAAGACAATGAAAATTAAACTGTGGATTTTATCGATCGCCTCTGCTCTATTATTATGTGGGGGATTTGTGCTGAAAAATATATGGGATTACCACTCAGAAAGAAATCAGCCAACTAATTTTATAGTGTCGATAAAATTGCCTCATATAATTGCCATGTCTGTAGAAGGAAGTTATGCAATTTATTGGGGAGATTTGGAGTATTTTAAAAAGCACGGTACAACAGAACAAACTTTGATTGGATCTCTTCACTTACAAGGAGATAGATACTCATTTTTGCCAGAAAAATGCTTTATTAATTTGGCGCTTTCTGAATGTATCAAAAAATCTAGCGACCCTAGAGAAAAACTTTTGATAGATCGATATTTCACAAACAGATTTTTATTTTTAACTAAGCCACAAGGTAAATATTCAATACAATATCAAGAACCAACATTTCATGGCTACACGACTCTGGAAAATGTGGAAGAGGCTGAGACATTGCTGCGGATTAATTTTGATCCTGAGAATACAGACATAAATAGTTTAACTCCCGATCGAGTGTTTTTGATTAGAAATATGAAAGATGCCAAAAAGCTGCGGTTTCACAGCACAATTAGTGAAGTTGAATTTTGGTCAATAACCAAGCATTGGTAATTAGTTTGTATTCAAGGACGTGATATCAATTCTGGTTACACCCGAATGATATAGAGGACACCGCTTTTGGAGTGTCCCTACCGGAAATCTGCGTGCAATTTATAGAAATTTACATAAATCCTGACGGCTTGTTAAAGCAATAGCATAAACTGAAGTAGCAGCAAGCTAAAACAAGTTTTATGACAGTTAAATTTAGGTTAATTTCCGTCGTGTTGGCGTTGTTGTGCGCTTACATCCCCTTTCGGGTGCTAGCTAATCCGCAACCATCGGGAGATAGTGTCAGCTCGGCGCTGTGGTGGCAAATGGCCGTGTACAATCAGGTACAGCAAATTCAAGACCAGCAATATCAAGGGTGCGTGTGGGGCGATTCTATTTCTTCGGCTCTGGGCAATTCTTTGGGTGAGGAAAATTTTAATTTTGCGATCGGCGGCATGAGTACGGTTTCTCTGTTGGAACAGTTTCAACTGGTAGTACCAAAGGGTTTTAAGTGCGAAAAATCTATTATTGCGATCGGCACAAATGATGCTATGTACGGCATTAGTGATGAGCAGTTTGTCCATAATTTGCAAGAGGCGATCGCCAAATTGCGTTCTATAGGCACTAAGAAGATTATTCTGATTCCTGCTTTTTACTCCACACTTGCCGCCAGCTACAATCCTAAGTTAGCAGGAACTATTTCGAGAGTTGACGAAATTAATGTTTTGATAAATCAAGTAGCGGCTGCGGAAAAAATTCCTGTGGAATCTCAAGGAATACAAGCATTATTTAAGCAGAAGGAACTCAATCAAGATTTAACAATAGATGGCGTTCATCTGAATGCAAAAGGTTTAGATATCTACAGGAAAGTGTTATTAAATATTTTAAAATATCCGCTATAAACCGCAGATTTTGCACCCCAAAAATAGGGGGATTTAATGTGGATTGATTACACCCGGATTGTCGGTATTCATAGTGACTGTATTTATTGAGATTATCACTGCGGTTCCCTGTCCTGGCTGGCTGCGGACAGTTAGCTGTGCATTAATGCGATCGCATCGTTCTCTGATTCCTAAAAAACCAAATCCGGTATCAAAAAAATTACTTTCTATATCAAATCCTTGTCCGTTGTCTTTGACTTGCAACATCAACAGACTTGTTTCATAAACTAATTCGATTTTAATCACACTTGCTTTCGCATATTTAACAGCATTAGTTAATGCTTCTTGTCCGATGCGTAGCAGGTTATTTTCTACTTCTGGCGACAGGGAATATACCGCGCCGATGACTTCACAAACAATCCGAGTATCTGTATGTGACGACATTTGTATAGCAAGGCGATCGAGAGCGCTATACAAATCGCCATCTTCTAACAATTGTGGGCGCAGTCCTTGCACCGATCGCCTCGCTTCAGCAAGTCCTAGTCGTGCCAATTCCTTCACGGTTTTTAGGTGTGTCTGCACCTGTTCGGGATTGGTAGCGATCGCCCGTTGAGCCGATCCTAAATGCACGATAATACCTGTAAAAGCTTGCGCTAAAGAATCAATCGTGAATTTCTCGCGCCATGCGACTGCGCTCTTCCAAAATACTTTGTTCTATGAGTTGTTTAGACAGCTTGACAATTCGCAATTGATTTTCAATTCTCGCTAAAACTTCTAGCTGTTGAAAAGGTTTGGTGATGTAGTCTGCACCCCCCAGAGAAAATGCTTTGACTTTATCAAATACATCGTCCAAAGCACTGATAAAAATCACGGGAATATCTTGAGTTCGTTCAGCAGCTTTTAGTTGTTCGCAGATTTGATATCCGTCCATTTGAGGCATCATAATATCCAGTAAAATTAAATCGGGTAAGTGGGACTGGATAAACTTGAGAGCTAATTTGCCGCTTGGTGCTAGATGAACTTTATAGCCAGCCACGGATAAAATTCCGCTTAAAAGATGTAAATTATCAGGGCTGTCATCAACAATTAAAATAGTTTCTTGATTGGTGGGATTTGGATTAGTCTTCATGATTCATGCTCAAGGATGTTATTAAATCTAGTAATTGTTCGTATTGGAATTTTTGAACACCCAGGGCGATCGCCTCAGCTAAAGGTTGATTTATTTCCCTAATTTGAGCGATCGCTCTTTGCACCATTGCCAAATCGAGATTGCTAATCCCTTGCTCCAGGTTAGCTACTAACTCCCAAGGCAAATCACAAAAAGCCTGTTTTGTCAATATATTTGCATCGGTTTCTTTCAAATTAGACGCAGCATTGAGTTGTTTAAAAACGAACTGCACTCCCATATGCTTGTGCAGCGTATCAAAGATATGTTGCTCTGTAAAAGGTTTGCGGAGAAAATCATCACAGCCGATCGCCATAATCCCAGCTTTTTCTTCTTCAAAGCTGCTAGCTGTTACGGCAATAATTGCTGTCGATCGAAATTCGATCCCCCCCCCGCCCCCCTTCTTAAGGGGGGAGCTAGATGATAGTTTGTCTTCCGTTTCTCTGGCTTTAATTTGTTTGGTGGCTTCATACCCATCCATCACCGGCATCCGCAGATCCATAAAGATTAAATGCGGTGAATTTTTCTCCCAACATTCTATGGCTTCAATCCCGTTAGTGGCTTGGTAAATTTCAAAGCCGAAAGGCAAAAGCAGTTTCACTAACAGTTGCCGACTCTCGAAAGCATCATCGGCAATTAAAATTCGATATTTTGGCTGATTCGGTGCGAGCGCAATTACTCGACGAGTTGATTGTTGGCTAGTAATTTCGACATTTGCAACTGGATTAACTTTATTTAATTCTGGTATATAATTAATACCGCTGAGTTGGGAAGCTGTGGGATTTGCGTAGGAAATTTGTCCGCTGCTGTCAATCACTGTCACCCCAATCGGCATCGCATTGATAAATTGAGTCAGTCGGTTTTCGCGTTCTTTTACTTCTGTGTAGAGTTTAGCGTTAGTAAGGGCGATCGCCGCTTGTCCCGATAACAATTTTAATACTTCTAGGCGATCGGGAGTAAAAGCTTGGGCGGTGAGGTTATTTTCCAGATAAACAATCGCAGCCAGTTGACCTTGATTCATCAAAGGCGCACACAAAATAGACTTGGGCTGACGCGATATGATCTAAGAATCCTTCGTAAAGTTGCCTGCACGAGTGGCATCATTCAACACCACATTTTCCTTAGTTCTGGCTACATAATTGATGACAGCCTCGCAAAGTTCTGGGCAACTTTCAATCGGAATAGATGGCAATACTTTGATGCGAACTTCATTTACTGTGCCTTCAGCAACTGCTGCGTACAACTCATCCGCCGTCTCTTCCAGGTTATTTTGGCAAAGTGAGGCTAGGGTTTTAAGATCGAATTGATTGCCAATGCAGGCTGCTATTTTTAAAATTTTCTGCGTCTTATCTGACAGTTGTTGAATTTTGCCAGCCATCAACTCGACAACATTATCGGTGAAATTTCTCGCTTTAATTTCTTCTAAATTCCACTGCCAATCCCCCTGTGTCCCCAGGACTGTTTCATTCTCTTGTAGGGGCAAACCCCCGGTGGTTGCCCCGATATCTGAAACCGCCCCAGAGGTAAAGTGAAATTGTAACAGCCCTTCGGTATAAAGCGATCGCAGAAATTCATTCATAAAGAAAGGATTCCCGCCAGTTTTGAAAAAGACTAACTCGGCAAGGGATTTGACTCTTGCTTCCGGGCAATTCAGGGCATCGGAAATCAGTTGAGTAACAGAGGATAATTCCAAAGGTGACAGAAAAATGCGATCGACTTTTGCCCCTGTTTTGACAATCTCTGCAAACGCTCTTTTCTGCATTCTAATTCACCATTGTTGTTCTCAATACCAAATGTACAACGCTTGGGGCTGGTCAAACTACTTTCTTGCAATTTATTATCCCAATTGTAACAACTAGCAGTCAAAGTATCGTCCTTTACAGACCTTATTGGATAAGTAAATAGATAGTTTCCTGCTGGAACATCTGTAGAAGATGAACTGATTACCTGATCCGAATTTGTTAGCGGAGTTTGAGAAGAGGAAGGGTGTATTTTATCCCAATTTGCAAACATGGCCGCACCAAGAACACCGATGACAGATATCACTGCCAATATAATCGGGTTAGGGCTACCATTTCCTTCTTGTTTCTGCCGATCGTCACTCATAGTTCACATCCTTAATGATTAAGTGATAGTGTCTGTCTCTTAACAATATCCTGAAACTTCCCGTTTCAACTTGGAAATAATCTCTTCACTGTACAACTTATATCCTAGGAGAATCCTGTTTAAAAAATACTCTCTTTTAGTTTAGTTTTCCTTTAACCAAATAGTTAGTTGGTAACTAATACTCGGTTTGGGTAAAAACCTATACTTTTGGCTAGGTGTCGCCCTAAACTACTGGCTGCCAAACGCTTCTCTCATTGTGGTATTTTTCCAGGAATGGGCGATCTACTTCTGACAGAAAATGTTTCACCCTAACAAATCAAATCTACTGCGCAGAATTGCCGATACCATCGCACAACTTGCGATCGTCTTCGCTGAGATTGTTATGAGGATGGTTTAGATAATCTTTTACCCAATCGCAACCTCGCTTTCTGAGATCGTCTAATGATTCTTCAATCTGCCACAACTGAGGATTGCCATAAGATCCCGCAGTAGCCAACAGCTTGCCATCAGGGCTAAAACTGGCGATCGAGATTTTGCTTGTTTTCCAGGTTGCCAAAGGTTCAGCTTTCAAGGTTGCCAAAGACTCGCCCTCCAACTTCCACAAGCGGACAGTACCGTATTTTTCGCTAGTAACTACTTGCTTGCTATTGTGGTTAAATTGGATGAATTCGATCGCGCCTTGTTCCGCAGACCACTGCGTTACCTGCTTGAGAATTACGTCATTTTGCCGATTCGACTTCTGATCCTGCAAGTCCCACAGGCGGACAGTGCTGTCTTGTGTTGCGATCGCCAATAGTTTACCATCTGGGCTGCAACTGAAGCTCTCGATCCCGCTTAGATAACCGGATGCCGTTTCTGCCACATACTTGCCCTTTAAGTCGTGCAAATAGGCTTTGTCACCTTCTATCTTAATATCTAGCTGACGGTAAAGTTTGCAACTTTCCCCTGTGGGGGGTTGCTTTTCTTTGCTGGGTTTCAAAAGCTGACCCTGCAAGTTCCACCACCGTACAGTGCCTTTATTTTCTTCAGCAACCACTCGCTGACTGTCAGCACTAAAACTGATACTTTTGAGATTACCTTGATGCCCTTTCAATTCTGCCAGCGATCGATCCTGTAAGTCCCACAAACTAACAGTATCGTTTTGTCCGGCGATCGCTAATAGCTGATTTTTTGGATGAAAAGAAACGGTACTGACCGGCCATTGCTTTGTTGTCAACTTTAGCAATAATTCGCCTTGCAAGTTCCACAATAGGACATTCCCGCCGTCACCTCCGGCAGTAATCAGTCGCTGTCCGTCCGGGCTAAAACTGACTTTTAAGGTATTAAAGAGTCTTAGTTCTTTTAAAAGCTTACCCTCTAAGTCACGCAAGGGAACATTATCATTACCTTTTGCGATCGCGAGGATTTTTCCATCTGGGCTAAAACTGACACTCCTGGCAGAAACTAAAATATCGCCCTTCGGACTAAAAGTGGCGACGATGTTAGCAACTTGGTCGGAATGTCCTTGAAAAAGGTTGCGTTCTTTCGCTGTATAAACTGCTTTTTTTAGGGTTAATTTAACTTTAGTTTTGAGTTCTGATTCTGACTTGAATAATTGAAACAATGGGTTTTGTAAAGACTTTACTGCTCGCAAGCTATCCATTAAAGCATCGAGGTCTTTGTTCGATTGCAAGTTCGCTTCTGAGGCTTGTATATAAGCACGAACTTTAGCTTTTTGTGCTTCTCGATTAGCGTTCCGTGCATTGAGATTACCTTTCTGTGCTTTTGATAAGAGATTGCAGCCCCAACACTCAACACGCTGAATATCGCCCTAAGGGCGATCGCACCACTCCACGACACACGACGATTGCGGTGTTTTCGCTCGACGCTGTGGTGGACAAACTCAGCTTCTAGCTTGTTAAACCAAATTTCATCTGAATTGAGTTGCTCTTCCAATAAATCGAGCCGAGGATTTGTATGCCAAAGAAAGTCTTCTCGTTTATCTCGCTCCTCCTTTTGTTGATCCGATGTTCGCCGCCACAGTATCACTAATTTACCAATAACTTTGTTGCTCAAATTTTCGGAAAACTCTCAAGTGCGATCGCACCAATCAAACATAACTTCAAGATTTGATTGAAAACCGCTCGGCTGAGATTCTTCTTTATTATTCCATTCTTTAGCAGCATCTGTTAGCTTTTGCAGCAAGATTAACTTTCCCTCTTTTTCGTGTTTCCACTCCTGAAGCTTCGGCCATTGCCGTACTAGAATATCATGAGCAGGTTCCGTAGATCTATTGCCGTTAATATCTTTTCCTATCACCAGCAGTCTCGCTGCACAAAATTGCTTAATTACCTCTTGAACTCGCGCATTTTATTCAGGTTCTGGATAGTCTAATTCGGCATATAGCACTTGTTTCCTAGCCAACTCACTGCCGCCAATCGCCACCATCCCATAACATTGCGAATTGTTTGAGAGTAAGCATTATCCTTTTCTACTAATTTATCATATTCATCATTGGCTCTATTGGTAAGACTTTTTGCTACTCCTCCCAACTCATCATAATCTGCTTTAGTCATTACTCTATTATTTATTTTTCCTTGTGCAACACCTTGGATATATTTAAGATAAAGCTCGCTGAGGGTGAAAGAAAGTAGAGGTAGACCTCATTGGGATGGTAGTTGTCAATGCCGACCAAGAGTGCGTAGATGTTTTTAGCCATGATTGTATTTTTTTGTGATGGTGTTTGTATTTGCAGGCGATCGAGGTGGACTCAATTCTTCAATCTCAACTATTCAAAAACCTTCTACAGGCGATTTGTTGAGTTTTTCTTGAGTGACCGGCCCGCAGGCACCATCCTCGTCAATTTGTTCGTTGGGATTGTGTCGATTCCACAGTCGCTGAAAGGCTAGTACAGCAGTACCTATAACCCACATTCCGCACCCCCAACTGGCACCTAGGCGGATTGAGGGGTTAAAAGTGAATCATCCGAGATAATAGTGAGTAAAAACACCCAAAAATCTGTGCAACGATCGCATCACCCACTTGTCCATTCCTAAAAATTGACATGAGGGCATGAATTAAATCTTCTTAACCCATTGAAAGTCAAAAATCAGACCATTAATAACTATTAATTTCCAGCATATATCGCCCGCATTATGACAATAATACATCACTGCTGATTCAACAATTATTTAAATGTAAATCCGTTTTTTCAATCAATATTCAACTTCATTTCACAACAAGAAATAATAAGACCGACAGGTGACTGGAAACAAATTTAATATAGCCAACCGTTCCGATGTCAAATTAGAAACTTGCTGAATTCCTTGAATACAAACGGCATGAATCGATTGAAAACTTTGGAATATCCAGCGCAAAGTAGGTCGATTTGTGACCTTGCCCAATTGATTTTTTACGGTTTTATTACTGAGTTGCAAGTTTTGCCTGAGTAACCTTTGACCTAAAGTATAAACCAACAAACATAAACCCATTATTAAAGTTAAAGCCTCGATTCTTTCTGGGGATTTGAGGAATACACTATCCGTAAAAAATAGCGGGTCTTTTAGGAACCCAAACCCTCTCTCTGCCGACTGCTGTTCCTTATATTTTACAATCATTTCATCAGGAATTAATTGCTCTGCATCCAGCACATTAGTAGCTAAGATAAATCTGCCACTAGCTTTGGTTATTCGGGCTACCACATTCGCATCTAGTTCTAGTTTTGCTTGAACTTTAAATATCAAGCTAGAGCTAGAATTGTCATGAGAAATGGTCGAATCAGTAGCGGGTTTTACTGTAGTTTGCCCGCAGGTAATTTGGGTTAAATTATGATATTTTAGTTGTTTGGATAAACGATTTGCTGCTGCGGAGGCATCTGCCGAACAAGCAAATTCAATATTTGATAACTCTCGCAACTTTTTCTGACCCTCAATTTCAGCTTTTTTGAGGTTTTTTTCTAACTTACGTTGGTCAGCATCACGACGCAAACTGCTCTCTACTACTAACCATCTTTGTTCAATTCCACCATAATTACTTTTGTGTTCTGACCAACTATATCCCGTCACTGAACTTTGATGAAATTCTGATTCATTTAGCTGAGATACCAGTTGCTGCGCTTGTTTCAGGCTCAGCGGTACACGAGTTAACCATTTTAAATTGGTTAACATTTCTAAATTGGGAGCGGTATATAATGCACTGTCAGCTACCATTAAAGTGTCGAGGTTTAACTGTTTTTTAAAGTCTTGACAAATTGAGGCAAATATGGAATTATCTGATTCATTTCCTGAAGCTGCTCGTAAAAATAGTGGCACATCTCCATCTCCACTACAAATTAGGTCTAATATAAACTGTTTTAAGTCGGGACGATGGTCGCGAGAGTAGCCGTAGGTAATCTGAATTGGTATTGGGGATGTTTGATGGTTGATTGGTGAATTATCTAACTGATTGCTATCTGTTTCTCTGCTAGAAAAAGATACTGATGGCAATTCTTGTTCATATTTGCCATGTAGATGAAATGAACTTGAGTCTAAGTGAGATGTGTCGGTATTTATCTCGATTTTTTGAGCTGCTTCTAGGGCAATGGTTGTGAATATTTCGGTAATTCCTGCTAAATATAATTTATCTAATACTCTTCCTAAACGGTCATCATTGAGATGCGATGCTTGAATCCCTGACCCAAGTAAATGTTCTATTGCTTTCCCTTCAAAAAATTTAGAAAATAAGTATAGTGGGGCGGAAACCATCCCTAATCCATTGACGATCATGGCTTTAACTACTAGGCCGGGACTGACTATCTCGCCCGGTTGTTCGCCGACTAATTCATTGATTTTTGGAACAATTCCTATTTCATCAATTAGACCGGCTATCAAGCCCAGATGATCTAGGTTTTCTACTTTCATGGAAGATGCTTTCTGCATGGGCTGCTGAATCCTGATTTGAGCGTCGATCGCGATCGCCAGTTTACACTATTTTTGGTGATGATTGCTGACTCAAGAGCGATCGTAATTAACGCATTTTCGTGATCTATCCGGTCACTGTGAGGTAATAAACTTGGTTTGTACCGATCGCAATTTTAACTTACATCAGATAGGACTCACGCTCTCACGTCAATTTTTCAGAATGGACTACTGGGTAATGCTGAGTGACCGAGGTTGAGTATTTCTACTCATTTTTGTCTTGGATGATTCACTTTTACTCCCTCAATCCCCCTATGTGCCAGTTGGGGGTGCGGAATGTGGGCTATAATGTCCTGCTTGTCGCTTCCTTGATACTCAAAGTGCCAGGGGTCATTACCATATGCAGGCCAATACCAGCCGTAATTTTCTAGAAACGAACTCCAGCCTTCTGGGTCTTCGATATCCATGGCTAGACCACTTTCATGCTCGCTAGTGCCTGGTTGCGCAACGCGCGAGTAACCGAAATCGGAGCCGCGAGTAAACAGGAATTGCTGTTGTGCAATGGTTCGGTAAGCTGAGTTTATTATCAGTTTTTGACCCCGATCGCTAATAGCACGAGCGAGAGCTTTTTGTGCAGGTAACTGAAGAAAAGGATGAACGCCTTCACCCATGTATACGTTGAGTTCGGCAAAACTCACGAGGCAATTTGGCTCTATTTTGTTCATCTCTTCGATGAGCTGTTTGTCAAGCAAACGGACTACAGCCGTGGAACATCCGGGAGCGTCCTGAAGTGTGACAGTACCGCGAGTACCTACTTCTTCTAATGCTCGTCGCTGAGCAAGGTCATTATCTGTTTGATTGATAAGACCGCACGGTTCAATAACTAGCTTTTGTTTCCAAATTTCGCAAATTGTTTCCGCCGTTGCGGAGGAAATGGTTTTGATAATTAGGCTAGCAACGATCGCCGCAATGGGGAGTGCTAGCCACCTAGGTGAGTAGCGAGAACAGGTGTTAACAATCCAGCAGCTTTTCCTAAACTTTCTTTGAAAGCTGTTTGGAGTTGAGCTTGAATTTCTCGATCGTCAAACAGTTCGCTACACATCAGATTGTAGGATTTGATATTCAGACGCATGAAGAGACGATCGCCAAAGTTGACATCGGTGCGATCGGGACTTCCACATCTGGGAGTCGCACTTAGAGCCTCATCAAGACTTTCTAAAGAAGCCGATCGCGCTGTGGGATATGTCGCTATTTTTTGAGCTATAATTCCAAGCTGCGCCTTGAGACTATCTTCATCAAGGTCTAACAGCTTTTGAGTTAAATCATCCACTTGCAGCATCAAATTTGACCCCTGTTTGTTAATTCAGGTTCAATCATAAGAGAACGATCGCCCAAAAGTTTCTGGCTTTTAGTTGAGTCTTCAATTAACCTAAAGGTCAGCTTGCTGCTAATGGTGAGCCAGGAAACAATCTGTACTTTCGGCTAGGTATTGCACTAAACCAGACCCTAGGATACCTGTAGGGGCTGGTGTTAACAACCATCTATGGGGGAAACCAAAAATTTGCTCGACCCGCCCCAGCCAATGAATAATCGGAATTGCTATTTTGGGAATACGATCGCCAAATCTGGCAAAATCTTAATGGTTTCACAATTTAGTTCCACCCTTCGCCGTTTTGATTTCACTCTCCCAGCATGAAAACTCTCCAGTGGCCAGCTTGGTTCCCATATCCGATTTCGTGGTTAAGGGCATTTGCTCTGGCTCAGAGTTTTAGCTTTGTAGTCAACAGGGGCATTCCTCTGGTTAACGATGATAGGGGCTTCCTGAGTTTACTGCTAACCGCTTGGCTGATTCAGTTGCCTTTGTTCTTTGTTGCTCACTTTTTTGCCACCACAATCTTAAATCCTCTCATCACTCTGGTTTCCGCCAGCTTTTTCCGGGGGCGCAAGTTCCAGCGCCGACCTACGGGGATGCGCCAGCACCTGCGGGAAGGCTTGAATGCTCTAGTAGTCATTTTTCTGGCCTTTAATCTGTCCCTGCTGGTGCAAATGGCGATTTTTTATTGGCCCGCACACTCCATCGATCCAGGCCAATTATTCACAGGAATATCTACTCTCACCAAGGTGGCGATCGCCGGTGAATTCGATTTTTGGCTCATCAAACTAGCCGCGGCTTTGTCAAGTTTAACACTATTAGCCGCACCCCTCTATCAACACGATTTCCGAGTCCGCCAAATGCGTGCTGCTCAAAAATTGACCGAAATTGCCGAACTGGAAATGACTTTGCTGCAAGCTAAAAAACTCCAGCGTCAAAGAATCAATTTACTGAGACAGTCAGAAATTCAAATCCTCGGCTTTTTACTGATAATCGGCATGGTGATTGGTGGCGCTGTTTTTTGGGCTGCCAATTTGCGGGGAAATCAGCCGTTTTTATCCCCCGCAACTGAGGCGATCAAAATCCCGCCTTTGACTATGAAATCTGGCGATCCTTACCTTCGGGCACTGATGCGAACTATTTCTGCTAGCGAATCCAATGTTTCTCGACCTTATCACGTTGTTTACGGTGGTAAATACGTGTTAGATTTGAGCCATCATCCTGATTGGTGCGTCAAGATTGTGAATGGTCCGAATCGTGGCAAATGTACTACGGCTGCGGGCAGGTATCAATTTTTGAGTTCGACTTGGAAAGATAAAGCTCAGCGCTATCATCCCCGCCCTGCTAATTTTATTATTTGGCAAGATTACAGTTTTGAGCCGGAATATCAAGATGCGGTGGTTTATGCTTGGTTGAGCGATCGCCAATTTTGGAAAGCTGATATTTCACAGATGTTGAAGGAAGACAAATTAACTGATGTTTTGCGAATGTTGTCGGGAACTTGGACGAGTTTGGGATATGGCATTGAAAACAATTCTATGAGTTCTAGTTTGCCGAAAGTTTATATAAAAATGCTTGATGAAGAGTTGAAAAATGCTGGTTCTTAGTTAACTATTATTGGTTATTTGTTATTTGTTGTTGGTTATTGGTTATTCGTTTTTTATGATTCATTTCCGCTCGTTTGCTAATAACTAATAGTTCAATTTAGGTAAAAATGCTGTCAAACATTTGTACAATTCTAGTCCTGGTCCTGCTTGCAGCGGATAAAGTTTGTCAAAATTAATTGGGATTCCCGGCTCCAATTTCCACTCAGTTTTCTGTGCTGTTTGGGGAGCAATTTCAGTGGCTACTGTGATATTAATGACGTTGTTGTGCAGCGCTAAGCCCCGAAAACAGTAGCTTTTACCTGTGCGTTTGTCGGCATCGCTGCCGGTGATGTATCTATCTTGTTTGCGAAATTGGATTTCTCTAAAAGGTCGATCGATCGCAAAGGAGTCTCGATAGCGGTAGTCTCCGTCAGGTAAGCTATTGATATTTGGTCTTATTTGAGCGATCGCTGTCGGTCCTTCGAGAGCTAGAATCAGGAAGTTGGCCCTTGGTACTTGGTAGTCAAACATAGGTGCAAAAATTAAAAATAGTAACAATATAGCTGAGATTTTTTAAAAGTGTAGATAAAGTGATTGAATCACCAACTGTCAAAAATTGTCAAAACCATGAAAACTTCTCAATCTCAGTCTTTAATTCTGTGGCGACAAGTAGGCGGCGTGGCGGCTTTGCAGGGAGCAATTACTCTAACTTGGATGCTTTACCGATTGTATTTACCTCAACTTTTAGCGGGATTTGGTTTTGCGGGATTTGACAGGGGAATCACTATTTTAGAGGATAGTTTGGCAATTGCGATCGAACCTTTTGCTGGCTGGCTTTCTGACAAGCAGCGTCACTGGATGGGAACTCGTTTTCCGCTGATTGTGGTGGCTACTATCCTGTCGTCGGTTATATTTATGGCGATTCCGGCTATTTTTATTTTTGGCAATCCAGTCTCCCCTCTGCGCTGGATTTTCCCTGTGGTAATTGTGGCTTGGGCGATCGCCATGGCGATGTTTCGATCGCCCGCTGTGTCGCTGTTGGGCCAATATGCAACTCAAACGCAGTTGCCCCACGCCATGAGTTTATTGGTGCTTGTGGGGGGATTGGTTGGGGCTGCAAGGCCTGTGGCGGGGGATTTTATTCTGAGTTGGGGTCCAGCTTTTGCCTTCGCTCTTGGTTCGTTTGTATTGTTGGGTGCGGTCGCTTTTTTGCGATCGGTTAATCCTGATGCTGCGGTGTCGGAATTGCCACCGGATACTGCTATTTCTGGGGCAGTTTCTATCAAAGCCTTGGGGTTAGTTGCGCTGACGGGAATGGCTGTTGCTTGGGGAACTCGCGCGATGGGAGAACGGATTTTGCCCCATGTTTTTAAAACTCAAATTGTGGGTGTTGATGCTAAGTTGTTAATGGCTGGATTTACCTTGGGTTTAGCTGTTTCTTGTTTGCTAGCTGGAGCGATTGCGGTGCGTTTGGGAAACCAAACCACGCTGTTAGCTGGATTGGTAGCAACGGCATTTTTGTTGTTGGTAATGGTTTTGAGTCAGGGTTTTGTAATGGTGGCGGTGACTGTTTTGGCTGTGATTTTTACTAATAGTTTCATTACTACTGGTGCGATTCCTTTTGCTTTGTCTCTGGTACCTCCGCATCGGGGAGGATTGGGAGTAGGATTTTATTTTGGTGGTTTTTCCCTGGGGATGAGTTTGTATTCTATGGTGTTTGTCGCACCTTTGGCAGTTGCTGCTGTGACAACGGCGATGGTGGGGGCGATCGCCTTTTTGGTTGCTGCGGTTTGTGTCCTCGCGGGCGATCGACTTAAATTGACACCCTATGTAACAAATTAATAAGAGTTATCCTACAGTTGTTATACAGTTTTCGTCGCTCCCTAGCTATCGTGAATTATTATTTCATCATTTCCTTTATTTTGCCGCTCTAAGCAACAATGGAAGTATAGCTCAAGCGCTGAAAAATTTTGCGGGCGCGGCATTAGGGAATAAATGAGGATACAGTTATGTTTGGCCTGACGCGAGAAACTAGAAGTTCTGGGCTAGTGGAAACCGGAAATCGGGAACTGCGAGGATCTACAACCTCTAATTCCCAGAAAACCCGCATTATCCAAGCACAGGTTTACAAGGATGAAGTTTTGGTGTCAGCGACGCTGGCGGGATTGCCCACACTTTTGGCATCCCTGGAAAGCTTTTGTGAACAGTAAAATTTGGCTGGTTGAAATCTGGAAATAACGGTTTTTTTCTCAAGTGAAATAACCCAAAACTTCGATATTTCTTGGTTTTGATATCGCAGGATTTGCTCTTCTTGCCCCCAGATGCACCAGACCACAAAAAAAAGCTCCCTATCTTGCTTATTCATAGCCCACGGATTTATCCGTGGGAATGATATCAATTACCGTTATATCGGAATGATTAAACCACAGAGAACACAGAGGACACAGAGAAAGAGAAGAGAGAAATAGTAAGTAATATCAAATCCTCTCTTCATTGGAATTATTAAACTCTCTCTTCTCTTGCTTCGCGTACTTCGCGCCTTCGCGGTTAAATCATTCCGATACAACCGGAATTGATATAAGGGCGAACCATGACCGCAGACAATTTATTAGCTCGCGCTAGAGATTTACAGCGGTCAGGCTAGAGCATCGTACTAATATATTTGCAAAACACAGATCCACCCTAGCGGAACTTATATCTAAAATCCCACTAAGTTAATTATTTCCAGACACCAGAAAAAATATTTTTAACGGCGATCGCAATTCGATTCAAGTCTTCTTTCAGTAGCGGCGGCCAAGAAACTCCCCTGCGAACTCCTGCTTCAAATTGCTGCAAACTTTCTACCGACAGTAAATGCAGTGCCGAGATTAATTGCCGATCGAGCATCGGAGATTCTTGCAAACCCTCAAACAATATTTTTAAAGCTAATAAAATCGATGTCACCTGTCCAGGGACGGGAGAGAGTCCTTGTTGGAGGCGCATCAAAAAAGCGTCGGGATTTTTCTTTGTTTCGAGGGCACTTCCCTGGTCTATCAGGAAACTACGGGCGGTTTTGTAATCCATTTGATGTGCGATCGAACTCCTGAAATTAATGAGCTGACAAATAGACATCTCCCATAATTTCTGTGGAACAGGCATTCCGGCTTGTTCTGGACTATCTTTTGAGGAGATGCCTCATGTAATCGCTGACTAAATACCAATTTAATTATAACATTTACCAGTCCTTTGTCAACTCTTTACTCCTGCCATTTCTTAGCGACACGGCTAAAATTGCTATAGTCTATACAATAAATAGCGTCCATCAATATCCAGTCCAGATTCTAGGAGCATCAAAAATATAAAACAATGAAAAAACACCATAGCCATAGCATCAAATCAAAAATCTATCGCCAACTATGGGTATTTTGTTTATCTCTGCTTGTCCTGTTAGTTCCAGCCCTCCAGAAAATCAATGCTACACAAGGATTTCCCCCACCAGTTGCCCAGGAAAACACTCCTAATTTTGGAGCTAACATTCAAAGGACAATGGGATTGCTGGCTAGCAGCACTCCAGGCGATCGCAAACCAGTACGAATCCTATTTTATGGTCAATCTATCACCCAACAAGATTGGTGGCAAGATGTAGCCAACGATATCATAAAGCGATTTCCCGATGCAGATTTGACCATTGAAAACAGGGCTATCGGAGGATTTGCCGCCGGGTTGTTAATCCGTCCCAGCGAACACGACTTATATCCTTTTTATCCAGATTTGGTAATTTTTCACGTTTACGGAGGAGATGAAGATTACGAAGCAATCATTGCTAATATCCGCCGTCGCACTACTAGCGAAATACTCATACATTCAGATCACATCGACTGGATGCCAACAGGAGAAAAAGACGATCCAGATCAGCTCAAAAGATACGAATGGCACAACAGTCATTCTACCCAATGGTTGCCTCAACTTGCCGAAAAATATGGCTGCGAAATTGCGGAAATTCGCACACCTTGGAGACGGTATTTACAAGACAATAGCTTGCAGCCAAAACAGCTATTGAGTGACGAAATTCACCTTAACAATTGGGGAAACTTTCTCCTAGCAGCCCTGATTAAGCCCCACCTGCGATACAATCCAAATTTTCCTAAAAAACCTGAGCCAGATTTAGTAAAAACCTATAGAGTTGGTAGGGAAGTCCAGTGGAAAGATGGCAAATTGCGGTTAGAATTTGAAGGAAATAGAATAGATGCGATCGCCGATAAAAACTTCAAGGACAAAGCCAGCAGTGCTAGCATTACCATAGACGGCAAAAAACCATCAGAATTTCCCGAACTTTATGCAATTACCCGCCCCAGTCCCACCGTTGGCGTCGGTTGGCCAGCCATTATCCAAGTATCCAGTCAGAAACCCCTCATCGTGGAAGATTGGAAAGCAGTAATTACAGAAATTAACAGCGACGCCAGCAAGTTTAAGTTTCAGGTTTTTGGTTCAAAAACAGGTTACGACGGTAGCGGTACAAATGACAAATTATTTGTCTCAAATTCGGGTCGCGTTGTCATTGAACCAAAAAACTGGTGGCTGCAAAGTTCCTATGAATATTCTAAACAGCCAACACCGAAAGGATTTGAGACCGCATGGCAGGTAAAACCAATGTTTGTGGATACCTATGGGCTGCTAGAAATTACCGATTTAACCCGCGAGTATTATACCACATTGGCTCAGAATTTAACCAATTCCAAACACATTTTGGAAATAGTTCCTGAAGCTAATGGGAAAGTTCCTATTCAGGAAATTCGAGTCTATCGCCCTCCTTACAAGCCGGAACCGAAAAGCCCAAAAAGTCCCCTAGGGACTGATAAGATATTTACCCCACCGACAACTTGATTTTTTGTAAAAAAGGCATTTAGCCTGGGGAGTATCCCGATTTTGCATAGGCGAAGCATGACCGCTGTAAATCTCTGGTTATCGCTAATAAATTGTCTGCGGTCATGCTTCGCCCCTAGGAATATATTTGCCCAACACAGATTCACCCTCTTGCGTGAGGCTAAAAAATAAATTCAATCACTAATATCATCACCTTCTAGTAATTCCCAACTCATGAAAAAGTAACAGCGACAAAAAGAAATCTGCCACAAAAATAAACACCCAAGAAGTCACCACCGCCGCCGTTGCAGCTTGTCCAACTCCCTTACCTCCCCCCGTTGTAGTCAATCCCCAACCGCAACCCACAATGGCAATAATCAATCCAAAAATAAAACTCTTAATCGCCACAGTTACTAAATCCCAAGGTCCTAAAAAAGTCCGAACAGATTCTAAAAATACTGATGGTTCCAACTCATAAAAAATAGCAGCTACAAACATTCCACCTATAATCCCCACCGCCACCGAAAAAATGGTTAATACCGGCAGCATGACACAACAAGCTATCACCCGTGGCACTACTAAATAATCAACCGGATTGGTTCTCAACATATACAGCGCATCTATTTGTTCCGTCACCTGCATTTCGCCGATTTCCGCTGCAAAAGCTGAACCTACTTGTCCCGCCACTACACCAGCAGTTAAAACAGGTGCTAATTCGCGGCAAAATGCCAAAGCAAAAGCACCTCCTACCGCCCCCACAGCCCCAAATCGAATCAATTCTCTGGCTGATTGAATGGTAAAAATCATGCCGGCAAAGAAGGCTATTAATAGTACAGCGCGCAAAGAATCTAATCCTACTGTGACTAAGTGTTCCATGATTTTGCGGCGGTCAATTTTGCCACTGAGGATGCGCCAAAGCACTTGTCCGCCTAGGAACATAGTGACAGAAAATCGCTGAAACCATCTGTTGTTAAAGGTTTCATCTAAATGTCGATCGCGCTTGTCTTGGTATTTTTTCACCAATGATTTAGATTTTCTATGTGAGAGTGATGTACGCTAAGGAATAACAACTAATAACCAATAACTAATAACCAATAACTAATTATTCCGCCAGCAACAAGTCAATAAAGCGATCCAATTCTCCATCGTACTTTTTTGCTTGCTCATCCCCAATTTTCACCAGTTGTGATATTTTTTGTTCCGACGCATCATCGATGGGTAGCGGTTCTGTATATAAACTCAAATTAGGAGTAATTCTCAAATATTGATGTGGTCTTTCAATGGCATCAAAAATTTGCATGAGTTGATAATGGACTGTTTCAGAAACCCCGGTCATCAGTATACTAATCAAAGGATCGATCCACTCCACTTGACCCCAGTCTTTGGCTTCTTCGTAGGGATATTTTTTTTGAGCGTCTCCGGTGCCGAGAGATAAGATTACCATCTCCTTTGCCGTCGGGCCTCTGTCTGGGCGATCGTCGGGAATGCGGAATTTATTTCTCACTTCTGCATAAGCACAAAGTGCGGGATTGTTGGCAAATACTCCGCCGTCAACTAAAACGTAGGATTCGTTGGTCAAAGAGCGAATTTTGGGAACTTCAAAATAAGAAGGAGCAGCCGATGTCGCTCTGGTTATATCCTTGATGAAATAGTCTTCTTCGGGATTATTTACAGCATCTTTTTGATTGAAAAAATGAGCTTTTCTCCTTTCGATGTCGTAACTGGTAATTAAACAAGGTTTCAGCAGTTGACTGAGTTGGCAATCTCTAAAGTGTTCTAAAAAGAATTTTTCGAGGCGATCGCTCGAATATTTTTCATCCACTAAACCGTCTAGAGATGTGAGTGTTTGCCAAAAGGAACTCTTAAAAACATCGCGACCACTTTTGATGGAAAAATTAACAGCATCTTGGGCAGACCAAAGAGGTCTACTGGGATTATCGGGATCGGGAAACAAGTAAAGACAAGTTAAAATCCCTCCCGCACTTGTGCCGGCGATTAAATCAAAATAGTCAGCTATTTTGGTCTCTGGGTTGCCGCTTTTTTGTTTCAGCTTTTCTTCAATGGCTACTCCGACTTGTCCCGGAATAATTCCTCTAATACCGCCTCCATCTATGGATAGAATTCTAGTATATTTAGCCATAAATGTTACCTCAATTTGTCTAAAATGTATAATCTAAAATTGATTGACGGGCCATCACCAAGTAGCGAAAAATGTATTCAACAATTTCTATGTAATTGTATGCTGTAGCTGGGGAGTTTGCCCAGACTGTAACGCCGTGATCGCGAATTAACAAAGCGGGTACTTGCGGGGGGGAAATGGCAAATAATTCGCCAATTTCCTGGGCGATTTGGGGGACTGAAAAATAATTGGTAAATAAGGGCATGGATACTTGGGGGTTTTCCTCCCAGACTCCCAAACCTTTGAGCATTTCGATCGCAGGTAAAGACACGGCATCTCCCGCTGCTAACCGAGAGACTAAATTTGCCTCAATGGAGTGAACGTGATAGCAAGCTTGAGCTTCTGGAAAACTCTGATACACCGCTAAATGAATGCTGGTTTCTGCGGAAGGGCGACTATCTGGATCGGGTTGCTCTAGAATTATGCCGTCTAAGTTCATTCTAATAAAATCCGTGGCAGTTAGTTTGCCTTTTTGGCGGCCGCTAGCGGTAATCCAAAAACTGCCGTCATCTAAGCGAGAGGAAAGATTGCCGGCTGTCCCAACCATCCAACCTCGATCGTAAAAATGTTTTGCCGCTGCTATTAAATCTGTTCTCAAATCGCCGCTCATTCTTTGCCAATCCTTAGCTTTTGGTGCATGGTTTTAGTTGAGTTTTAATGCCATTGTTGGGATAGCTTTTCTAGCACATCAAAAAAATTATCCCATTTAGTATAGGGCTTTTGCTGTTCGTCTAGATATTGGGCCAGTCGATCGCGCGCAAACACCTCGGAAGCGTGCAAAGCCATGTTAAAATCCGTGATCGAATCTCCGATCGCCACCTGTTCCTGGGCTGGGTACTGTTCCATTACCCGCACCTTCGACACCAATTCCGTATCCCCCTCAAACTCCGACTTTACTTCCAACCGAGGCCCGGTGGTGTCCACATCCACAGCATAAATAGCGCTAGCCCGATGGACTAAATCGCCGAGGACGGTTTCTACCATAATTCGCAAACCGCCGGAAACAATCACAAAATGCACCCCTTTAGCATCCAAAAAATCCAGTAATTCTACCAAGCCCGATCGCATCAGCTTGGGGCGGGAAAATTCGATAATTTCCCCGTAACATTCCGAGGGAATGGACTCCAATAACTGCCGCACTCCCGATCGCAAACTCAGCCTTCTAGCATACATTTCTGGCATCAGTTCCGATGACAGTTGTGGCGCGAAATGCTTCAGCATAGCCACAAAAGTTTCTTCTACTGTAATCGTGCCATCAAAGTCACAGAAGAGGACTCGTTGCTGATGGTTCGGGATGGTCAATTTTGGCTGGTCATCGGTCATGGTCGATCGCACAAAAGAGAGAACCGTAAAATTTTACACAATTCATCCTACAATGTGCAGAGACAAAGACCGCGATCGGCGAAAAAAACTAACAGTTAACGCTGTTTGGGAACAATCTGCCCCTGGGTTCGACCCAAATTATTCCATCAATGCTTCCGGTTTCGGCTTGGGATTTTTAGTCTTGGGCGAATCAGGGTTAGCCGGTAAACAGATTAAATTGTCATCCTCAGTATTAATCAAACCTTTCGATCGCAACTTACCCATCAACCTAGTGACTGTGACTCGCGTTGAACCTATGGCACTGCCAATTTGAGCATGAGTCAGGGCCCAAGGGAGGCGATAGCCACGAACCACATCTGGTTCCGTCTCACCTACGTAGGGTTCCCCAAACTCTTCTATCAACAATGTGAGAAACCCCAGCAGGCGATCGATTGTCCGGCGCTGTCCCAAAGTGCTTAGCCAGAGTAGTTTCCGCTGGTGCTGGTAGCGAAACGCATCCAAAATTTCCCGGCGGAAGTGAGGCCAGTTATCCAAATCGTGCCAGTACATCCACACTACGTGAGTTTGGTCAGCGTGGGCGTAGGCTTGGAGAGTAAACGGCGACTGTGCCACCAGTTCAAAGGGCTGACCCGCTCCTACAAACCCCAGAAAAGCTTCTTCTGGTGCTTCGCGATCGGATTTTGATGATTTTGAACTGGCGCTGACCTGAGCGCTACCTACGAGGCGCACAGACCCCTTCTGTACTAAATACAGGAGTCCCGGCCTAGCTGGAATGCGCTCGTCTTTGCTAAAAGTCCGGCAGCGGTAGTGTTCCTGGGCCCAGTCTATAATTCGTTGCCAAGTTATAAACGGTCGGTCGATCGTCTCTAGAGATGTGGAAGTTGATTGCATGGGTGAGGCTTTGGGATATGTGTGACCAGTGAGAAAACAAGTTTTGCCAATATGGCGATACAAAGTGAGATGACTGACCCCGATCGAGCTTACACTAGCTGAGCTGTGTTTGCTTATTTTAGTCAGTTTTACATAAATATCCAATGTAACAAAAAATACATCTCAATGGTTGAATTCAGCAAATATAAAGTTTTGAGTATGGAGTCCAAATCACAAGACGGGGAGTTGCAGAAACTCACAGTCAAAACTCTGTTGCAGTCACGGCTACAAACTGCAATGGAACGGGCTAAGATGCCAGAAACGGCCCTAAAACTAGATGAAATTCCCTTAAATCGGTCTCAGAATAGTATAGGAGTAGTTTACATTTCGGCGATCGCCCTCAAATTGGCTAAAGTGTGCCAGCAGACACCCCAAGCCATCGCCACACAGTTAGCTGAAACTCTGCAAGGTATGTGTGGTCGAGATTTCGCCGTTACAGTCACGCCGTCGGCCATCATTGAGTTGCAGTTCACCCCTCCAGGTTTGGCCTGGTGGTTGCAGCGTTTAGCTCAAACTCCCATTCCTGTTACACAATCTCGAATAATATCACCCATATTGTCAGCCGATCGACTGTTTCCCATTCAATACAGCCACGCCCGCTGTTGTTCTCTGCTGCGAATGGCCAATCGCGATCGCCTAATTGCGATCGCCCAACCCGATGTCGCCACAACACCGCAAATTTGGTCGCTGACGGCCCCCAATCCCTTACCCTGGCTAGACAACGAACAACTGACATTAATACATCCAGCCGAAAGCCATTTAATTTCCCAACTATTGACCGTGCTAGACAGTCTAGCTTTTGTGTTTGGGGAGTGCAACAAAGAAAGAGCGATCGATTATTTCAAATTAGCAAATAGTTTGAGCGAAGCCTTTCAGACTTTTTACAGCCAGTGTAGAATTTGGGGCGAAGTTAAAAGAGAAAACCTCAAACTCGCCCAAGCCAGATTGGGTTTAGTATTAGCAACTCAGTCCTTGCTGCGATTTATGTTAGAAGAATTATTGAATGTTATTGCTCCTTTAGAACTCTGATTTATTCTTATATTAGGGATCGATCCCCCCTAGCCCCCCTTAACAAGGGGGGGACAAGAGTCTTCTCAAAGTCCCCCTTCTTAAGGGGGATTTAGGGGGATCTAGACTTTGCCTAAAAGCGACATTTATATGGGTTTCAGGCCTAAGTTGACACCAATGCCCCCGTGCCTACCCCCCTACTCTAAGCTAAATTGAAATTAGCCGCACTAATCGCACTTGCAGATACCCCATTCAGAGACGCTAAAATTTCACCTGTTGCTGACAAACGGATGAAAGTAGCACTGTTTTCTTTAGTAATTGACAATTGTGAGAAAGTGAGATTATTGCCCAGTATTAGCAAATCTTTGCCATCCTCAAAATCCAAGATAGTATCGATACCAGAATTGGTAGAAAGCAAGAATTTATCATTGCCATTACCTCCTGTCAAAACATCACTTCCCAAACCGCCTGTGAGCAAATCATCACCATTACCTCCGAACAAAAGGTCAGTGCCATCACCGCCATTCAAACTGTCATCACCGCGACCGGCAAACAAAACATCATTACCGCTACCTCCCAGCAATGTATCGTTACCATTGCCACCATAAAGAGTGTCATTCCCCAGGCATCCATCTAGCAAATCGTTATTTTGATTTCCATTTAATAAATCATTGCCATCACCTCCGCAGATACTATCATCTCCGAAGTTACCGTAAAGACTATCATCACCTTCGCCACCAAAGATAATATCATTACCCTTACCCCCCAATCCGATATCATTTCCTCCTTCGCAGTCGATAAAATCAGCACCGACATTGCCAAAAAGTAAGTCGTTGCCTTCCTGACCATTTATCGAATCGTTGCCGCGATCGCCAAAAATGAGATCTTCACCTTCACCGCCCACAATGATGTCATTATGTTTGCCACCCAAAAGGAGATCATTTCCCCGATCGCCATTAATAAAATCATTTTGTTTGTTGCCATACAAAGTATCGTTGTTTTCGCCTCCGTATAAGTTGTCATTACCGAAACCCGCATCGAATATGTTCGGATTTGAACTACCGTAAAAAGCGTCATTATCAGGAGTACCAAACTGGATGTTACCGCTGCCATTGCTGGCGATAATATTTTCAGATTCATTGGGTAAATCCAAATTTGGATATTGAATAGTATTGCAAATGCAATCAATTTCAGTTGAACTTGGTGTCGGCGTTACCAATGGCGTTACCAATGGAGTTACCAATGGAGTTACCAATGGCGTCGGTGTTGTAACTGGCGTCGGTGTTGTAACTGGCGTCGGTGTTGTAACTGGCGTCGGTGTTGTAACTGGCGTCGGTGTTGTAACTGGCGTCGGTGCAGTGTAATTAATAATAGTTGTGGTAGCCGTATCAGCGGTAATTGTCGGTGTTACCGCTGCGATACCTGTGGCCTCCGACAGGGTGACGGTAATAGTTTCATCGGGTTCAACGATGGTGTCGCCCAAGACATCCAGAGTGATGGTTTTTGATGTTTCACCAGTCGCAAAATTAATCGTGCCAGTAGCATTCGTTGCCCCAGAAGTGCCGCCGATATTGTTATAATCGGTGACGTTGGTAGCTGTTCCGGCGATCGCATAGTTGACGCTACTTGCCCCGTTAGTGACGTTGCTGCGAGTTACAGTGAAAGTTAGAGGTTTTTTGCCGCTATTGCCTTCGTCAATGGTGGCAGCATTGGTGGCAATGGCATAAGCAACAAAAACTCGATCCGCGATAGTTAGTGTTGTTTTTTTTGTGAAGCCCGCAATGCCACCGGTAATTGTGCCAAGGTTGAAAATTACGGTTTCGGGGTTTTCAGAGAGATTGTCAGGCTTGATAGTAACTGCAACATTCTTGGTGAGTGCGTCACCTGTTGCACCGGCGGGGAAGGTAATCGAAGTAGGGGAAAAGGTGTAGTCTAAATTTTGGGTTGCTGTGCTAGTGGGGTCGAGGAGAATTGGCACAACTACATCGTTTAAGGGAGTACCGCCGGTGATGTTGACGGGAATATTAACTACTGTGTCTGTTGTTCCTTCCACGCTGCTGTAAGTGGCCGCACCGAAATTAACTGTATTCGATGTATTCAGTAGAACCGAGACATTTTGATCGAAAGCCGTAGCTATATCCAACTTGCCGTCAGCATTAAAATCTCTCGCAATCATATAAGCATATGCGAAAGAATTCGGGATCGTAAAGTTGCTGAGATTACCAAATTTACCCGTACCATCTCCTAACAAAACTGAAAGGTAGGTACTAAAGTAGTTAGACGTGGCTAAATCGAGTTTGCCGTCGCCATTAAAATCCCCTGCAACCACAAATTGGGGAAATCCTCCAGTAGTTGCGACATTAAAGTTGTTAGCAGTATCAAAATTACCCGTACCATCTCCCAAGAAGACTGAGACAGATTTATCGGTGCTGTTATTAGTGGCGATATCGAGTTTGCTGTCGCCATTAAAGTCGCCTGTGACGACAGTTCGCTCAGTCCCGCCGGTACTGCCATTGTTAGTGGGGGAGCTAAGGTTAACGGGGGAGTTAAAGTTGCCTTTACCATCTCCTAAGAAAACGGAGATGTTATTAGTCTTTTCATTGTTCGAGGTGACTAAATCGAGTTTGCCGTCGCCGTTCAAGTCGGCTGTGGCAACAGTATACTTGGGTGTTTGTGTATTAATCTTAACGGGAGTGCCAAAGCTACCAGTACCGTCTCCAAAAAGTATTGAAATGAAGTTATCAAAAATGGAGTAAGGAGTTGTGGCTAAATCTAACTTGCCATCTCCATTAAAGTCACCGGTTACGATCGACTTATGATCTATCCCTTGACCGAAATTGGTAGGATCGCCAAAACTGCCAGTACCCGTCCCCAGCCGAATCGAAACGAAATTGCCATTGGAAAAACCCAAATTCGTTGTACCTAAATCGAGTTTACCGTCTCCATTAAAGTCGCCCACTGCAACGCCAGAGGGATTCTCTTTACCTGGCTTAAATAAGCTGATAGGAGTACCAAAGCTGCCCGTAGTACCCGTCCCCAACAATATGGCAATATCTTTTGGGGAGTTGTTTTCCCCCATTGGCACTACTAAGTCGAGGAAACCGTCACCATTAAAATCGCCCGTACCAATGTCAGAAATCCTTCCTTGGCCCGCAATATAGTTTCTGGCTTCACTGAAGGTGGCAAGGACGTGGCTGTATGCTGCTAGAACTTCGGGCCGAAATGCTAAAGAGGCTGCAATTTTCCCGGTTGTCGCTTCCAGTTTCCAGTCGCCACCTTTTGCTGCACTTCCGGTGAGGTTTTTGGAGGCGGCAACGTTGGTATTTGTGAGTTGGGCGATGCGCTGGATGAAGGTGAAACCGTCTGCTGCGTGTTTATGCTCGATCGCACATTCATTGTCGATCGCATATTCATTGTCTCTGGCGTATTCATTGTCGATCGCGTATTCATTGTCTCTGGCGTATTCCTCCGATCCGCCGGGGGTTGAAACCCCCTTATAATAGCGAAAGTCCTCTGAAGAGGACTCAATAGCCACCTTGTTTTCAGTCGGTTTCAACCGACTTGTGCTATGAGACGGGGAATTAATTCCCCGGCGGAATTGCGGACAAATGCGAGGCCCCGATGCGACATTACAATCGATCGCATATTCATTGTCGATCCCGTATTCATTGTCGATCGCACATTCATTATCGATCGCGTTTTCATCCGATCCGCCGGGGGTTGAAACCCCCTTATAATAGCGAAAGTCCTCTGAAGAGGACTGAATTGCTGCCTTTTCTTCAGTCGGTTTCAACCGACTTTCGCTTTTAGACGGGGGTTTTAACCCCCGGCGGACTGTGGCACAAGCGCCAGGTTCTGATGCGACATTGCAACCGTAAATCAGAATCTGAGCACCAGGAGTTAAAGCACTCTTCCACTGCTGCAATTTCTCGGCATAAGCTTCCAGATTGTCCGCACACAATCTAGTTTTTCCCAGTTGCAAACTACCCGGAGCACCGTGAGAAACTATGTGAATGCTATCAATATTTGTGCGATCGCCCAAAACTTCAGTAATTTGTGCGATCGCATCCCGGTTCCCATCCAAAACCACTACTTCCGTACCCGGTGTTACCCCCGCAATCAAACTTTGATAATCGGTAACAAGGCGATCGATAAAGGCGATCGCACTTCCCGAAACCTGAGTATTTAAATTTGGCATCATACACCTACTGTGGGTTGAAAAAAGAGTAAAAATTTGTTTTACCAACGATAACGGCTTATTACTTAAATATCTGTTAAGAATTGATAAAAATGTATTAATACATAGTCCCTAGATCGACCTTTAGAGCGAAATGCTGGGGGATCATCCCGATTTTGTAATGGCTATAGCATGACCGCAGACAATTTATTACGGATAACCAGATATTTACAGCGGTCATGCTTCGCCCCTACGAATTTCTATTAAATCAGATGACTATTTGAGAACGTGAGTGAGTTCTCATCGACTTCTCATCGACATTTCAATACTCCCTTCCCCCTGCGACACAATCTTGTCAAAACTACGTTAAAATATCTAAGTCCCGTTGAATATAAAATCTACTATTAGTTGAATGAAATCAGTTTATACAGTAAACTTGGCACAAATCAAAGAACTAGAAACTATTGTCGGCAATGGTGGCATCTGTCAGTGGCAACATACAGAGGCTTTTTGGCAACAACAGATCAACACAGCAGTTAGCCCCGGCACGAAAGTAGACAGCATTGTTTATCCCAATACCCAGGAACAACTCGCGGCTGTGATTGCTTGGGCTGGGCAAAATGGTTATGCTGTCTTGCCTTGTGGTAGCGGCAGCAAACTCGATTGGGGCGGTTTGGTCAAATTAGACTCGAATCTCCGACTCATGGCTGTGGACACTTCGCGCCTGAATCGACTGATAGAACACGCTGTAGGCGATTTAACCGTGACTGCGGAAGCGGGGATGAAGTTTGCGGATTTACAGCAAGTTTTAGCCGCCGCCGATCAGTTTTTGCCCATCGATCCCGCCTATCCAGAGCAAGCAACCTTGGGTGGCATTGTCGCTACTGCTGACGCGGGTTCCCTGCGCCATCGGTATCGGGGCGTTCGCGATTTGCTGTTGGGAATGACTTTTGTGCGATCGGACGGTAAAATAGCCACTGCGGGCGGCCGAGTAGTTAAAAATGTCGCCGGTTACGATTTGATGAAACTATTTACCGGTGCTTACGGCACTTTAGGTATCATTAGTCAAGTGACTTTCCGAGTTTATCCCCTCCCCGTCGCCTCCGAAACAGTCCTCTTGACTGGCGCACCAGGGCCTTTAACTCAAGCAACCCAAATCCTCTTATCTTCGGCTTTGACTCCCACAGCCGTGGATTTACTATCGCCGGATTTAGTTGCCAAATTAGGTTTAGGAAAGGGCCTAGGATTAATAGTCAGATTTCAAAGTATCCCAGAGAGTGTTAAACAACAATCAGCCCGCTTGCGGTCAGTTGGGGAAAAGTTGGGTTTGCAAGGGGCTAGCTGGGGCGAAAATGATGACCATCAGTTATGGCAAACATTGCCAGAAACTATCTGGAATCAGACCCAAGACTCCCCCATTATTTGCAAAATAGGAGTCAGACCCTCCGAAGCTGTCAAGGCAATGGACGAATTGCCCATACAGGATGCTGTGATTCATGCAGGCTGCGGTTTGGGGATTTTGCGCTTAGATCGGACTGTGACTGCGGAAACACTGTTGCAAATACGCCGAGTCTGTGAAGCTAAAGCAGGTTTTTTGACTGTTTTGGCTGCGCCTCCTGCTCTCAAGCAACAGTTGGATGTTTGGGGCTATACTGGAAGTGCGATCGGTGTGATGCACCGGATTAAAAAACAATTTGACTCGCAAAATATTTTGAGCCCTAATCGTTTTCTTAATGGTATTTAGTTTAAAGTTTTTAGTAAGGACTTCAGTCTTTGTTTTTTGACGAACCGCGAAGACGCGAAGACCACGAAGGAGGAGAAAAGAAGAGAAGAGAAGTATTTGTTTGCTTCTGATTTCCATTTTCAATAACTAAAGCTTTATTCTTTGTTCGTTTTTTCTTATTTCTTCTTTCTGCCCTATGCAAACTTCCGAAAAATCTCAAGTTCCCAGCGACAATTTTAAGCCTGCTAAGAAGAGCAATTTTTTAGCACAAAATTCTCATTTACAAAGTCCAGAATTACAGGGTTTTGATAATAATAATCCTCCGAATCCTAAATTAATCGATACTTGCGTGCACTGTGGCTTTTGTTTGTCCACTTGTCCTAGTTATCGGGTACTGGGTAAAGAAATGGATTCTCCGAGAGGCCGCATTTATTTGATGGATGCGATTAACGAAGGTGAAGCACCTTTGAATGAAGCAACTTCCCAGCATTTTGATACTTGTTTGGGCTGTTTGGCCTGTGTTACTACTTGTCCGTCGGGTGTACAATACGATAAATTAATTTCCGCCACACGTCACCAAGTTTCTCGGAATCAGGAACGCTCTTTTTCTGATCAAGTCATTCGCACTCTGATTTTTAATCTTTTTCCCTATCCTCACCGATTGCGGCCTTTACTTGTGCCTTTGTTTATTTATCAAAAATTAGGACTACCTAAACTGGTTCGCAGCACAGGTTTACTGAAAAAAGTATTTCCTCGTTTGGCTGCGATGGAATCAATCTTGCCGAAAGTTACTGTTGATTCTTTCCGGGATAATTTACCAGCGGTAATTCCAGCCCAAGGCGAAAAACGCTATCGAGTTGGTGTGATTTTAGGTTGTGTACAGCGGCTGTTGTTTTCCCCGGTTAATGAAGCTACGGTGCGGGTTTTAACGGCTAATGGTTGTGAGGTGGTGATTCCGAAAAGTCAGGGATGTTGTGCTGCTTTACCTGAACACCAAGGACAAGCGCAACAGGCACAAACTTTGGCGAGACAAATGATTGACAGCTTTGAAAATACGGGTGTCGATTTTGTGATTATTAATGCTGCGGGTTGTGGTCACACTTTGAAAGAATACGGTCATATTTTAGCTGATGACGATGCCTATCGGCACAAAGCTGAAGCTTTTGCGACTAAGGTTAAGGATGTGCAAGAGTTTTTGGTAATGGCGGGTATGACGGCAAAACTTCATCCTTTGGTGGATGGAGATTTGACAATTGTTTATCAGGATGCTTGCCATTTGTTGCACGGACAAAAGATTAGTGTTCAACCTCGTCAGTTGTTGCAACAAATTCCGGGAGTGAAGTTAAAAGAACCTATGGATGCTGCTTTGTGCTGCGGGAGTGCGGGTGTTTATAATCTGTTGCAGCCGGAGGTTGCTGATGAATTGGGAGTGCAAAAGGTGGAGAATTTGCTGAATACTGGGGCGGAGTTGATTGCTTCTTCTAATCCTGGTTGTTCGCTGCAAATTAAGAAGCATTTGGAGTTGCAGGGAAAAGCGGTTTGTTTGATGCACCCCATGGAGCTTTTAGATTATTCTATGAGAGGTATTCAATTGCAGAGGAAGTAGTAATTGTCACAATTTGTCAGGTGCTGTATTTCCCTGAAACCCTCACAAGTGTGGGAAAAATTTATCTGATGTACTCGATAATTCGATAGGACTTATGCCGTTGTCATAATTAGACATCTCCCCAAAAAATTCTGAAGCACAGGCTGTCTGGCTTGTTTCACAATAATTATGGGAGATGTCTAGTTGGGATTGTTGAAAATTGTTTCAATTCTGTTTTAAACGCTGCAACAGGGATTGAAATCTCGATTGGGCTAAATCGGGATTTTCTACAGCTTGGGAGATGGGGAGTTCGTCCTGTGGTTGTTGATATACTAGGTCGTTGGTATCTTCGCCTAAACGCTTGACAGTACCACGTAATCTGGATGACAAAAATTTGGTAATGGCGCGATAAAATCGCAGGGAAAATAGTACGTCTTGTTCGAGTTTTTCGGTTAGCAGACGTCTGGAAATTGAGAGGATTAGGCATTCTTCTAGGGCGAGGACGCTAGCAGATGGCAGTCTTCCGTCTACAAAGGACATTTCGCCTAGGACTTCGCCAGCAATAATTGTCCCAATTTGTTTGTCGCCTACGGATGAGGCAAATACGCTCAAAGTGCCATCGAGTACGATATATAGTGCTTCTAAGGGTTTGCCTTCGGTGATGAGTGTGGTGCCGGCTTTGACTTGGGTACGCTTCCCGTTGGCAATCATCCAATCAATGTCCCGATCGCTCAATTCTCCTAATATAACTAAAACTTTGCTCATAAAATCAGGTTGAGATTAGATAGTATGTAGACCAATTGTTAACTGTGGATGCTGCCTAAACGGTTTTTAACTCTGGCTTGGTGTTGGTTTCCCGCTGGTGTGGCCAGACTTGCCGGATTTTTAGCTGTTGCTGTCGGTGCTGCGACTCACTAGAAGATTGTATCTTGGTCTCAGTCCCCGATCGACTCTGTGCTGTTGTAAGGGACACAGCTTTTGTATACAATCCTTTCTGGGATTGATTTTGGTCGATCGGCAAATTATAATAAAACCGACAACTGATAGACACTCAAAGAAGTGCATCGGCAGGAGAGTTGACTGTTCAACGGTTAAGCGGCAATGTAGGAACAAGACAACTCAGATTTTTGTCAAGTTCACACAAAGCTCTCGACTTTAGCTCTGATACACTTTTAACACACCATTAATTGAGGAGAATCTGTGAATAATCTATTTTCCAGGTCTACTTTCGCCTTAGTAAATCTTGCCGCTTTGGCTGTTTGTTGCACTACCCTGTCAGTTAAAGCTGAAACTGGCAACTTGCCAGATACCGCCACATCAGCAAGTTTGCCATCTCAAAGCATTCCTGAACTTTCCGAGTCCGTTGCAACTGCGGCGGCTAAAACTGATGCAGTAACAACTGCTAGTAATAAACAAATTGATTCTATAAGTTCTCTACAACTAGATGGGGGAGTCAAATCTGAGTTAGTACCAGAGACAGCAACTTCGGAATCACCCACGAATGTGGAAGCATCTGCGATCGCACCAGCAACATCAGATGTCGCAAATTCCGAAATCCCGGCGACTGAAAATCTGGAAAATACATCTATGGCTGCTGAGACTAAAAACTCGGAACCAGCAGCTACTATGGCCGATAATAGCATTAAAGTCCAGCCTACTGCCGAAAACGCCACCAAGGGCGATCGAACTTCGGAAGTGACAGCAGTCAATGCTGATAAAGAAGTCAAAACAGCAGAGGAAGTGTTGAGTCATCCTGTGAGCACTTCGGCATCGGCCTTGACAAAGGAACCGACAACTGCTAATGAAAAACCGGAAATTGCCTCGGCACCAACTCAAAAAGTGGCTCAAGAAAACCAAGTCAGACCCGGACGCTCTACCCGTTCTGGCCCTAGCTACATCGGCATTGGCGGTAATCTTGGTTTTGGGGGAGATACAGCCTTGGGCGACACTTCCTTTGCGATTATTAGCAAAATTGGTTTGACCAACAATTTCTCGGTGAGGCCTAGTGTTTTGTTCCGGGACAACCTCACGGTTTTGATTCCTATTACCTACGATTTTGGATCGGGAAATGCAGTAGAAGTCAGCGATGATTTTGTGATTACTGCTGCTCCTTATGCAGGTGCTGGCGTGGCATTTTCTACCGGAGACAAAAGCAATTTTGGCTTCCTGATTTCCGGGGGCGTAGATGTGCCACTCTCTAGAAATTTTACAGCAACGGCTGGGTTGAATATTGGTTTTCTGGATGGTACTGAAGTGGGATTGTTGCTTGGTGTCGGTTATACATTCCCGAATATTGCTCGATAGTTGGGCTGTGGGAGCAAATCTCTAACAAGTAAGTAGGTGGTTGGCTGTAGGATTGCAGCCAACCTTTTTTTTGATTTAGGAGCGATCCCCAGAGTCGGGACTTCTTTGAGAAGTTATATCAAATCCTCTCTCTTCTCGAACTTCGCGTACTTCGCGCCTTCGCGGTTAAATCACCTGACGATACAACCGGAATTGATATTATTCTGGATCTGGATTGAACAACTAGCCAACACCACACAAATAGTGTTACTTATAAGAGATTGTATGGCGCGATGCCTTAAATGATTCCTATACAACTGACACTCAAAAATTTTCTCAGCTATCGCGAAGCTGCTTTAGACTTTCGCGGCTTGCACACTGCTTGCATTTGCGGGCCTAACGGTGCTGGCAAATCTTCACTCTTGGAAGCGATTACCTGGGCTGTTTGGGGCTGTTGTCGCAGCGATGAAGATGAGATCATCCACATGGGCGAAATTGATGTTCGGGTTGATTTCACTTTTGCTACTGGTGGCCAAGTTTATCGGGTGATTCGCCATCGCCGCCGCGGACAATCCGGGAGTTTGGAATTTCAAGTAGCAACCAACCTCCCCTTCTACGCCCTGAGTAAAGGGGGGGTGCAAGAGGAGAATTGTGCCCTTGGTAAGGGAACGCAAGCAGAATTCACTTCTTCTCCCCCCTTTACTAAGGAGGGGCTAGGAGGGGTGAATTTTCGCACGCTGACTGATAAAGGTCTGAGAATCACTCAGCAAAAAATTCTCGAATACATTAAATTAGATTACGATACTTTTATCAACTCAGCCTATCTGCGACAAGGGCGAGCTGATGAGTTTATGCTGAAAAAGCCGATCGAGCGCAAACAAGTGTTAGCAAATCTGCTCAAACTCGATCGCTACGATGCTTTATCGGAACAAGCCAAGGAGAAATCCAGACAATTTAAAACTCAAGTTGAAGTGCTCAAGCAGAGTTTGCAAACCATACAAGAGCAACTGCAACAAAAAGATGCGATCGCCACAGAACAAGCCCAATTGCAGCAAGCAACAACGCAATTGCAACAACAGCAGCAAATCGACACCGCACAGTTGCAGCAACTGCAACTGCAACACCACAATCGCCAAACTTGGCAAACACTCCTGGGTGGCTACCAACAACAACATCACAACATCTCTCAAGAATGCCGTCGCTTGCAGCAAGAACTCGCTGTGGCAAAACAGCAGCAAAATGAGCTAAAAGTCCTGCTACAACAAGAAAATGAAATTACAACCGGAATTACTTATTTCCACAGTTTACAAGCTACTGAAGAGAGTCTAGCGGGGAAATTAAAAGCTAACCAAGAGGCTCAAAATCAACGTCAAAAATTGCAAGAACAGCAGCGGCAAGAATTGAGTGTTTTGCAAGGCCGAATTCAACAATTGCAAGCTCAATTAGATGTTTTGCAACAGCAAGAAACTGAAGTGATGGAAGTTCTGAAACAACAGCCGGAGGTGGAAAAAGGACTGGCAAAATTGCAAGTAGCCCGATCGCAACTCCAACAACTAGAACAACTGCAACTGCAAGTTTCGCCCCTACTCCAACAGCAACAACAGACACAAACTAAACTCGATCGCGCCCACGCAGGTTTAACCGCCCGCTTGCAGGAAATTAACCGACAGTTGCAAGTGGAACAGCAGCAGCGACAGCCACAATTGCAACAGGAAATTTCAGCAATTGCTAATCAAATTTTGCTGTTAGAAAACAAGCGAGTTTATCAAGAGCGAGTCCGGGAAAAAGGCAAAGAAAGACACAACTTTCTCGAAAACCTGAAAGCTAAAAGCCTGGACTATCAAACTAAATTAGATGAAATCGATCGCAAACTGCAACTTTTACGGAAAGAAGAAGGCGAAAAAACTGCCGAGAAGGCTTTGCTACGGGAAAGTCAAGCAGCGAATTTGCTGGAAAATGAGCAATCTCACTCTCATTTAGTGGTGCGCGATGCCGATTTTGGGAATTGTCCTTTGTGCGATCGACCTTTAGACGAGCATTACTGGAATTTGGTAGTCAAAAAACATCATACCCAACAGCAAGAAATTTGGAACCAACTGTGGGTAGTCCGCGAACAGTTAGCCGTGTCGGAACGGGAAATTCACGTCCTCAGACAGGAATTTCGCCAACTAGAAGCTGAGTTAGCCCCCTACGAAGAATTGCGAGAACGGCGCGCTAATTTGCAGGCTCAATTGGAGGCCCTAGGTAAGGATGAAAACCGCTTGCAAATTCTGCGAAAAGATGCTGCGGAAATAGAGCGATCGCTCCGTACTGGGGATTACGCATCCGATGAGTATGCCCAACTCCAACAAATCGAACAGCAACTGCAAGAACTTAATTATAGCGATCGCAGTCACTCCCTCGCCCGGAGTGAGGAAAAGCGTTTACGGTGGGCAGAAATTCAGCAATCTCAAATCAAAGATGCTCAACAAAAACTTAATAAAATTAACGCCCGCCGTCCTGAATTGCAAACTCAATTAGTCGCATTGCAGCAGCAATTAGAACAGGAAAAAAATAGTTCGTTAATACAGCAGCAAATTCTGTCTTTAGATAGATATATTGCGGAAGTTGGTTACAATTTTGAACAGCACGAACAAGTCCGCAGCGAAATGCGCCGGACGCAATTTTGGCTTCCTAGGGCAGAAAAACTGCGCGCGGCAACTCAGCAGTACCCACAAGTGCAGCAGCGAGTTAATGAAATAGGTAGTTCGATGGCTGTGCGCGATGGAGATTTGCAAGCTGTCAGCACTCAAATTGCCGCCATGAGTAAGCAGTTGCAAGAACATCCAGATCCCAGAACACAAATAAGTGCGATCGAGCAACAAATCAGTCGCCGTCGCCAGCAGCTAGACCAACATTTGGGCAGTCTGGGACGGCTTCAGCAACAGCAGCAAAGTTTAGAAGCTTGGCAAGTTCAGCTAGTAGCTCAAAAGGAGCAAATGCAAGTTGCAAAACGCCAGCAGCTAGTTTATCAAGAGCTTGGTCAAGCCTTTGGTAAAAATGGCATTCAAGCTTTGATGATTGAAAATGTGTTGCCTCAACTAGAAGCAGAAACTAATCAAATATTATCTAGGTTGAGCGCCAATCAATTGCACGTTCAATTTATTACTCAGCGGGCTGCTGCTTCTAAAAAAGCCACTAAATTGATTGATACTTTAGATATTTTAATCGCCGATGCCCGTGGCACTCGTCCCTACGAAACTTATTCCGGTGGTGAAGCTTTTCGGATTAATTTTGCGATTCGGTTGGCCCTGGCGAGATTGTTATCTCAGCGGGCTGGGACGGCTTTGCAAATGTTGATTATTGACGAGGGATTCGGGACTCAGGATGCGGAAGGATGCGATCGACTGATTGCAGCTATAAACGCGATCGCCTCGGATTTCGCCTGCATTCTAACTGTCACCCATATGCCACACTTAAAAGAAGCTTTTCAAGCCAGAATAGAAGTGAACAAAACGGCTCGTGGTTCTTGTATCAGCTTGTCGGTGTAGAGTGATATCAAATCCGTTGACATCGGAATGATTAATCTCTCTCTTCTCGAACTTCGCGTCATAAGCGCCTTCGTGGTTAAATCATTCCGATACAACCGGAATTGATATGATGGGCGAAGCGCACAGGAAATGACAGATTTGGAACTGTCGATCCGCTATCAAATTGTGGTAAAAAAATATAAGGGAAGCCTACGGTGCATCTGGGCATTCTTGCCAGGGAGGAGAACTGTGGATTTAAATTCTACTGTGGGAGTAGGTTCTTAAGTTGTTGACAAAGGTGCAAAATGTCAGAAACCTCTAAATTTTAATTCCCAATTGCCCTCCGTTTTTGAGCGATCGGGGCTTTAAATTCGCAGCATAAAACGCTGAAATTAGCTGAAATTAATCGAAATCAGTGCTGCGCTATCCTAAATCCCCTATTGGCGACTCGATTATGTTGAAAAAATTACCTTTACCCTGGTTTCGCTACATTCCAGCAGGTTTGACGCTGAGTTTGGGTATAGGGTTGTCTGTGTTTACCTTTGTGATTGTCTGGAACTGGGAAAACGGGCGCTGGGACTACGAAACCCACCGTCGCATGGATGATATCTCGATCGCCCTCGAAAGGCAGCTAAACTCCGATTTAGACACTGTTCTCGCCCTCAGCGACTACATGAAAGCTTTCCGCACAGTCGATAAGTCCTCCTTTGCCCGATTTGTAGGTCGTCCCCTATCAGTCCACCCCAGTCTGCAAATCCTGGCTTGGCTACCCCGCATCCCCGATCGCGATCGCGCCGACTACGAAGCCCAAAACAAAACCCAAAACCAGCCCAACTTCCAGATTACAGAATCAGGTCTCCAAGGACAACTAATTCGGGCCCGTCAGCGTTCCGAATACTTCCCTGCTTTATACCTAGAACCGACAGCCACCAACAAAACTGTTTTGGGCTTTGACTTCGCCTCCCAACCACAAATCCAGGCCGCACTCTCTCGCGGGCGAGATACCGGAGAAATGGTTGTCACCAGCTACATGGGTTTAATTCAAAATAATTCCTCGGAATTAAATCTATTAGCCATAGTCCCGATTTACGACAACACCACCAAGCCAACTACCGTCGCCTCCCGTCGCCAACTGCTGCAAGGATTTGTCATGGGAGTATTTCGAGGCAAAGATGTGTTGCAAACTTCTTTAAAAGGACGCAATACCGACTATCTAAATATTTATATCTCTAGCGAGGCTCCAGACAAGCCAGAAGCATCGTCAATTTCGCGGAATAGCCGCCCCCCCGTTGGGCAAGATACACCAGCCACCAGCCAAATTAACGAATTTTCAGTGCTGTTTCAGTCCGACAGCCAAAAACTCTTGCCGGGGTCCGCCGAGTTGCAACAGCAAGTCAAGTCAAACTGTCCCATTCTCAACAATCCGGGTCCCGATTATACCGCTTGCAGGAGACGCCTCAAAATTAGCGATCGCGATTGGTATGTCTACGTCTCAGCCAGTCGGGAAATTCGTAAAAGTCGCAAACACTGGCGTTCTTGGGGCACTCTCACCATGGGGATGTTATGGACTTTCATTCCCGTCACTTATATGCTGACAGCTTTGAGCCGCACTGCCCAAATCGAAAAACTAGCCCAAGAAAGAGCCCGCCAAGCTTCCCAGTTGCACGATGCTTACAAACAGTTGGAAGCCGAACAAACAAAGTCCGATCGACTCTTGCTAAATGTGTTACCGGCCGCGATTGTCCAGCGTTTGAAGCACAACGAAAATAATATTGCCGAAAGTTTTAGCGAAGTAACCGTCATGTTTGCTGATATTGTCGGGTTTACAGAACTTTCTTCGAGAATTTCAGCCACCGCGGTGGTGGAAGTGCTCAACGATATTTTTTCCGCTTTTGACCACTTGGCCGATCGCCACGGTTTAGAGAAAATTAAAACTATCGGTGATGCTTACATGGTAGTCGGTGGTTTACCTACCCCCCGAAAGGATCACGCCGAGGCGATCGCAGCAATGGCGATCGATATGCTACAAGAAATTCGCCGCCTCAGTTTAGAACATTCAGAACCTTTCAGCATTCGGATCGGCATTCACACCGGGCCAGTAGTAGCCGGAGTTATCGGACTCAAAAAGTTTATTTACGATTTGTGGGGCGACACAGTAAATATTGCTTCGCGCATGGAATCCCATGGGATTACCGGCTGCATTCAAGTCACCGTAGAAACCCAAGAACTCTTAAAAGATAAGTATACTTTTCAGAAGCGTGGCGCTATTCAAATTAAAGGCAAAGGCTACATGATTACTTATTTGCTAACTGGTCCCAAAGAATAGTTATATCAAATCCGTTGACATCGGAATTATGATTTCTCTCTTCTCTTTCTCTGTGTCCTCTGTGTTCTCTGTGGTTTAATCATTCCGATACAACCGGAAACAAGATCGTTGGTTATTACCTATCGGTTATTGGTTAGTGCACCCTTCCCACTAGCCACGGCCCACTGTCAACTATCAACTGTCAACAACATCAACTCTTCCGCCATTTCAAAATTAGCAGTCACACTTTGGACATCATCCAAATCTTCCAGTGCATCCATCAGCTTCAAGAGCGATCGAGCTTTTTCAGCATTGTCTATTTCCACTGTAATACTGGGAATCCAACGAATCTCTGACTGCAAAACTTGAAAACCTTTCTGTGTCAAAACCTCAGAAACATTTTCCAAATTAGCCACAGTCGTAAACACCTCACCACCTTCCTCATCTTCATCAATAGATATCAACTCATAGGATTGAGCCTCTGCTTCTAGAGACGCTTCAAACAATTTTTCCTCATCAATAAAACCGCCTACCGTACAAACCCCTTTTTGGTCAAACATCCAGCCCACGCAGCCAGTTTCACCCAGATTCCCACCATTTTTCGTAAAAGCTTCCCGCAAACCAGCCGCCGTGCGATTACGATTGTCTGTCAGCGCTTCAATCAAAATAGCCACACCGCCAATACCGTAACCTTCGTAGCGGATAGCTTCTAATTCCGAACTCGCCCCAGACAAACCCGCACCTTTGGCGATCGCCCTTTCTATGTTTTCATTAGGAATACTCGCCGCCTTCGCTTTTTCAATAGCCGTTCGCAATTGAAAATTGCCCGCCGGATCTGACACACCGGTGCGGGCTGCGACAATAATTTCACGAGATATTCTAGCAAAAACCTTGCCTTTAACGGCATCAACTCTCGCTTTTTGCCGTTTAATATTCGCCCACTTACTATGTCCAGCCATACCGATTCATGATTTTCGATTTAATATTTTTGAAATTGAACAATCTCAGCCTAATTTTAATACACAAGATGGCATAATTCTCAATTTTAATTAAACCGGATCGTCGCTTCCGTATCGATCAGATGAGAAGTATCGCCATTAAGTTCGATCGACCATTCTCCCCCATCCCGTACCACTTTCACCAAACAACACAGAGAAGCATTAATTTCCGTTTCCATACCCCCCGCCAGTCCGATCACAGTCCCTAACACCGACGCACCGTGACCTACCAAAAGTATATCTTCAGGAAACTCAGCGACAAGGCGTCTAGCAGTTTCCCCAGCCCTTTTAAGACAAGCCTCCCCTGTTTCTGGATAATTTGCCATCCCACCTTTATAGGAAGCATCAATCCGAGCAAAACGCTCACATAAAGCATCCACAGAAAGAGTTTCCGGCATTTCCGTCATCCATTCAGGATTCAACCACTCGCACAATCCCCACTCTAGTTTTAGCGGCAAATCCAGGGCTTCGGCAGCGTAGTTTGCCGTTTGGACTGTTCGCAGAAAAGGAGAAGCAAAAATGTGAGAAATGCCTTCACCTTTAAGGCGGTTAGCCAACTGTTTAGCCTGAATGTGTCCATCCTCTGAAAGGTGGGGATCGTAGCGGTGTTCTGCGGTGAGAAACCAGTCGGGGTTAACGAAGTCGATGCGGTTTCCGTGTCGTGCGATCCAGACTGTTTGTGGCATGAGTTGGTTTGAGTTTGTCGAATGCTTTAATATTATATCAAAGATCTGCTTGGTTATCTTTGTTTATCTAGACAAACTTTCAACCGCCCTCCATACTTTCTAACTAGCCTCGCTCCATACTCGCAACAATTGGTCGCCTCCCTTTTGAAACTCATAAGATACATCCTGAACTTCTACTTTATATCCTTGTCCTTTTAATTCTTCGATGATTGGCACTAGGAAAGGAGAAGGTTCACCAGAAATTTTGATCACAGGAAAAATCCGCACTTCCCTCGCAGTACGACACATTTCTATAATTGATTTTAGATGAAATTTTTCCGTAAAATGGTCCGAATAAGTAAACAAAAAATGACTGCATAGTGCTAAATCAAACTCGCCATTTTTGAAAGGCAAAACAGGCAATTCACCAGTTACATAACGGCCTTCCTGAATCCCTTGTGCCAAATCTGCCAAGAATTGCTGCATCGCCGCCATTCTCACTTCGCCCAATTTGGTTGGCGACTCGATATTTGTCCACAGGTAGTCGTCTACATTGGCCCTGACTCCATCAATCACCCTTTGATATGTTTCCTGGATGCGATCGGCAATTTCGACCGCCGAAAACTCATAAACAGGATCGCAAGAAATTACTTGATTACCTTGGCGAGTCATTTCTGCATTGAAGCTGGCTGGACCACCAGCACAGTCAAGTATCTTTAACTTCCGGTCTGCCGATGTCAGGTGGAACATTCCGATATATTCGTCCAAGCAGCGACCCCAAGGAATCACTTGATCAAGCTTAAGTCCCACGATTTTTGACTCGCAAATAAGAGTAGACGATCTGGATTTTACAGGAAAGTGAGGCTAGACTGGATGTCGGTTGATTTGAGATTTGAGATTTGAGATTTTAGATTGACTCCCCAGATGAATGTGGAGCTTAAACTTTGGTCTAAAATTATAAACTAATTAACCGAATTGCGATCGCCCCGGAACAGACTGCAACCAGAAAAAAATATGAAACAAACCGTTAAAGGCGCTACCAGTCTTAGTTTATCGGCACTCGTGTTATTGAGCAGTTCACTACCCAGTATCGCTCAGTTACCAGCCCTCAGACCCAGACCACCCATTCCTAACCCAAATCCAGTGAGACTACCGCCACCTCCACCTCTTCCTGGTGCTCGTGTCCCCCTCGGCAATTCCGGTTTACCCACCCAGGAATCACCTTATGTTTTAGGTTCGGGCGATCGCATTGCTTTAGATATTTTCGGTGTCCCTGAATTTAGCAAAGAATACCAAGTATTAGTTGACGGTACTCTCAATTTACCAATCATTCGTAGTGTATCAATTCAAGGGCTAACATTGCAACAAGCCGCCAGCGCCATTACCAAGCGATATGAACCCTTCATCAATGTGCCCGTTGTCACCGTAACTTTGATGGTTGCTAGACCCCTAAACATCGGGATTGCTGGAGAAATTACTCGTCCCGGTTCCTACAAGATTAATCCCTCCAGAGAAGGGGGAGGAGTCAAATTTCCCACTTTAATGGAAATGCTGCAACTTGCAAAAGGAGTTACATCCGCAGGAGATATGCGGGCAGTCCAAATCCGCCGTCCCCGCAGAGGAGGACCAGAGAAAATTATTACTGTTAATTTGCAGGAATTTTTAGATACCGGAAATCTACAGCAAGATGTCACTATCCGAGATGGAGATACAATTTATATACCCACAGCGAGTTCTCTCAATACTCAAGAAGTACGTCAAAGAGCCAGTGCAAATTTTTCCGCTGATATTACTAAACCAATCGGTGTGGTCATTGTCGGCGAGGTAAGTCGCCCTGGACCTTATACTATATCTGCTGCTGATTTGCGATCGACCAACCAACAAACCGAACTGGGTTTTGTTAGCATCGAGCAACAACAAGGAGCAGTTGTGGGTCTACCAACTATAACTAGAGCGCTCAAAATTGCTGGCGGTATCACCACAGAAGCTGACATTCGCCGCGTACAAATCCGCCGCCAAATCAGAGGAGGCAACGAACAAACTATCATGATAAATCTCTGGAATTTGCTACAAAAAGGTGATGCTACCCAAGATGTTTTGCTGCAAGAAGGAGATAGCGTTATTATCCCCACCGCAACGAATGTAGACTTGACAGAAATTTCACAAATTGGCAGTAGTAGTTTCTCTCCCAACGCCATTAGCATCAATATTGTAGGAGAAGTGGTCAGACCTGGAGCTTTGTTAGTTAAACCAAGTACATCTCTCCACCAAGCTTTGCTAACTGCTGGCAGTTTCAATCAATTGCGTGCTAAAAAAGACAAGGTGGAACTGCTACGTTTGAACGCCAATGGCACTGTTTCTCGCCGCACCATAGATGTTGACTTTGCCCAGGGTTTGAATCCAAACAATAATCCCACTCTCCGCAACAATGATGTGATTCTTGTGGCGCGATCGGGCTATACTAGAGTAGCAGATAATGTCAACAGTTTCTTGCAGCCCTTCACGGGAGTTGCAGGTGTCATCAACAGTGTTAGCGGAGTTTTGAGTGGTTTTCAAACAACCATCAATACTTTTCAGAACTTATTTTTAGGCGGAGATTTCGACCGACGCAATCAGCTTAGACAGATTCGCGAACAACGCCAAGATAGAGAACAGCAACGTCAAGACAGACAACTAGAAAGAGAGATACAACGTGAAGATAGATTACAGCAAGCAGAAGACAGAAAACTGCAACTTGAAGACAGACAGCGGCAAATAGACCTGCAAAATCAACAACTTCAGATTCAGCAGCAGCAACTTCTCCTCCAAAATCAGCAGCCACAGCAAACTCAGTCTAATCCTTGATCTAGCGATCGCCTTGGCTATTGCTATAATTGAAAAATCCCATAGCCACAATATCAAATCCGGTAGCATGGGAATTATTCATCTCTGTTACCTCCCTCTGTGTTCTCTGCGTTCTAGTAAGGTTAAATCACCTGACGATGCAACAGTCAACGATATAACCCAGAATTTTTCCCTAATTCTGGGTTTTTTTGATCGTAAAATATGTGGGTTAAATAATCTTTTATGACTGTATTAAACTCTCTCTTCTCTTCCTTCGCGTCCTTAGCGCCTTCGCGGTTAAATCATTCCAATACAACCGGAATTGATATCACGCCCGGAATTGGTCAAGAGTCTATTTTCCTCGCCTAATAATTTCAGATAATCTCCCGATTCATGAATCGGGAGAATCTCAAAACTACTCTACAATCCAAGGAGTTAAACAAGGTTTCCAAGCACTCAATTCTTCATCCTTGAACCAGAGACTAATTTCCTGGTTTGCAGTTTCCACAGCATCCGAACCGTGAATAATATTACGGCCGACATTCACAGCCAAATCGCCACGAATTGTCCCCGGTTCCGAATTCAGAGGATTGGTTGCGCCAATGATTTTTCTCGCCGACGCCACAACACCATCGCCTTCCCACACCATCGCCACCATTGGGCCCGAAGTGATGAAGTTTACCAATCCTTCAAAAAACGGTCTTTCTTTGTGGACACCGTAATGCTGTTCGGCTAATTCGCGACTCGCCACGATCAGCTTCATGCCAACTAGCGTAAAGCCTTTGGCCTCAAAACGACCGATAATTTCGCCAACGAGTCCGCGCTGTACGCCATCGGGCTTAATCGCTAAAAAAGTGCGTTCCAAGCTGAGCTCCTAGAATTTTCTTAACTGATCCAAAAAATAGATTAACCTAGAACGTACCCAAAGGCAATTGAGGAAATGGCAAATTGTCCTTTGCTACCATTGCAACGCCACTAGGCGAGGGTTCCCTCAAATGCCCCCATGGATGGGTTCTGCACCCTATGATGCAAATCACAATTTTACCTGATGTACAATACAAATATCTATGATGACAAACACTGTTATCTATACTTTTGACATAGATAATAGAACTGGGCATTAACCATATATTGAAAACAGCGATCGCAAAACAAAGGCTATAAAGATGAAAGAGATTGTAGCATTCATTGAACACAAAAAGCAAGAATTTCTGAATTTGCCGTTGTTTGAATTTCTAACCAATAAAAGTATCCACCCTAATCAAAGGCTAATTTTTGCACCTGTACTCGATCCTTTGGCAGTGGGATTGAGCGATTTAAACAAGTACGTCCTCCGAGATTCTGCCAGTAATAACAAAGTTCAGGAACTGATAAACAAATATACTTACAAAGAAAATTACTACTGGCACGGCTATCTAGAATACTTGGAGGAACTGGGATTTAACCAATCCATGAGTTACGGCGACTTTAGACTGCTTTGGGGTGAAGAAATGAAAAAAACTCGATCGCTCTGTGCCACCCTGGAAGGCTACGCTTTTGAAGCATCTCCTCTGCAAAAAATTGTGTTAGTAGAAGTTCTAGAAGCAACGGCGACAGTTTTTTTTGAGGCTGCTCTGGAAGTGGTAATGGAATTACAGCAAATTACTAAAAAAGAATATGTCTATTTTGGAGGTGGTTATGTGCGTTTGGAAAATCATCACATCTTAAATACACCAGAAATGTTGCAATTACTTAAAGAAATTCAAATCACTGAGTGGGAACAACAACAAGCTTTAGAATTAGCTGAAAAAGTATTTGACTTGTTTACAGAGGCGATGAACGAATTATTTAGACACACGAAAACCAATTCTTGTAATACGGTGCTGCAAGTGGCTTCCTTTGTGGGGTTAGATTCCTCCATCGACTGTTGGGATTTTTTGTGATAACAGGAGATCCGGTTCCCCTCCAGGGAGGGGCTAGGGGTGGGTCTTATTTCCCATCATCCTTTTTGTGAGAATCAAACAGCCCCTCCCAAGTGGGGAAGGAAGAAGAGGATGCAGATTTTTTCAGTTAAGAGTATCTTCGTAAAATGGCTTAAACAATGACTAGATTATCTCTGTGAACCACAGTTTCTACTCCTGGATATCCTAAAATTTCCGCAATTTTATCTGACTTGCATCCCTGAATTTGTCTCAATTCTAAACTGTGATAATTCACCATTCCTCTGCCAATTTCTTTGCCTTCTGCGTCGCATAACCGCACGGCATCTTCTGCTTGAAATTCTCCTTCTATTTGCGAAATTCCGGCAGCTAGCAGCGATTTTCCACCTTTAGTAATTGCGTTGACAGCACCCGGATCTAAGTAGAGTTTCCCCACAGGAATTAGCACGTTGGCTATCCAATGTTTCCTCGCGTTTACAGGGCGCGGTTGAGGCTCGAATTGGGTACCGATGGACTCTCCGTTGAGGATTTTTTCAATGTTCGCGGGGAAGCAGCCGTTGGTGATGACGGTGCGGACTCCTGATGCTGTGGCGATTCTGGCTGCTTCAATTTTTGTCACCATTCCGCCGGTGCCCCAACCGCTGCGGGAATCTCCGGTTTTTACCTGAAATTCTGTGAGCTGTGCCATACTTTGGACTAGGGCGATGGGTTGGGCGTCGGGATTGCTGCGGGGATCGGCGGAATAAAGTCGATCGACATCTGTGAGCACGAATAACCAATCTGCTTCTACTAAGCTGGCTACTAATGCTGAAAGCGTATCGTTATCGCCAAATTTGAGTTCGTCTACAGCTACAGTATCGTTTTCGTTGACAATGGGAATCACCCCTAATCGCAACAGTTGCCCAAAGGTATTGGAAGCATTAACATAACTACTACGCTGCACTAAATCGTGGCGTGTTAGTAAAACTTGGGCGATCGGCTGTTGTAGAGTAGTAAACAAGTCATCGTACACCCGCATCAGTCGCCCTTGTCCTACGGCGGCTACAGCTTGTTTGAGGGCGATATTTCGTGGCCTTTCCGTCAAACCCAAGCGCGCGCAGCCAACTCCAACTGCACCGGAAGAAACCAAAACTACTTGATGACCTTGGTGTCGCAAATTTGTCAAAACTTCGACTAATGTAGCAATGGTGGAAAGGGCTAAGTTTCCTGTAGTCGATCGAGTGAGTGTCGAAGTTCCTATTTTAACAACAATAGTTTTAGTCATTGGTTATTGGTTATTGGTTATTGGTTATTGGTTATTGGTTATTGGTTATTGGTCATCAATCCCATGACCGCATATTTGTCAACAATATTTCTGACTCCTAACTAATGACTAATGACTAATGACTAATGACTCCTAACTAATGACTAATGACTCCTAACTAATGACTCCTAACTAATGACTAATGACTAATGACTAATGACTAATGACTAATGACTAATCTTTAGTTTTCAGAGATGCTCCCAAAGCTTGAGAAACCCAAACTTCAAAAGAGCGCATGGGATATTTCCGCACAGCATCCCCAGCATCTACCATGGGTTCTACTAAAATAGTGAACATACCCAAACGATTACCTGCTAAAACATCGGTAAAAAGTCGATCGCCTACCATCGCCACCTGTTCCACTGGCAAATCCATCGCATCCAGTGCTCTGCGTAATTTGCGCCGCGAGGGTTTAGCAGCACCCGTGATGTAGGGTAGATTCAAAGAATTAGCTATGCGACCAATCCGATTTTGACTTAAATTATTGCTCGCCAACCATAGGGATACGAAGGGTTTAATCTCTTTTACCCACAAACTTAGTTCGGGAGAAGCATTTGCTGCTGTGATAGGGACGAGAGTTTCATCGACATCTAACACTAATCCTTTTATGTGATATTTCTGAAGAATGTCAGCCGTTAAATTCACGACAGCAGTGCCGAGAACTAAATCTGGCTGTAGTAGTTTACCCCAAGACATAATTATTTTAGATGTTAGATTTTAGAATAACAAACTGAAATTTACAGATTGAAAAAGTAAAAAATCAAAAGTTAATTATGCTTACTTTTGTTTCGTTACTTTTGACTTTTTACTTTTGGATTAGGGATTGAGCTATTGCCCCGATCGCACTTTTTGGTCAATTTGAGCCACAGCAGCATCGTGTTCAGCCTGAGTGCGGCTGAAAATGTGAGTGCCGTCATACCGCGCCATAAAATACAGATATTCAGTATTTTCTGGAGCCAGAGTCGCTTCCAGACTGGCGATTCCCGGAGCTGCGATCGGAGTTGGTGGTAGTCCTGCGTTTATATAAGTATTGTAAGGAGAAGGCGTTTCTACCTGCTTAAAAGTCAGAGGCTTATCCTTAGTTTGCCTGATGCCGAGAGCATATTCAACTGTCGGGTCAGAACCCAAGGGCATACCCTTTTTCAGACGGCTGTTGAATACCCCAGAAATGCGATTGCGCTCAGTAGCAACCACAGCTTCTTTTTCCACAATACTCGCCAAAGTGACCCACTCTTTCAAATCCAGCTTAGTATTTTTCTGATTTTTTTGATAGACCGGCAGAGCCACCTGCTCGAAACGGCTGAGCATTTGCTTAATCACAGCTTCAGGGGTGACAGCATCCCCGTCTAGCTGATAAGTATCCGGGTACAAAAAACCTTCCAAATGAGGCAAACCGCTCGGTAGCCAAGGGTATTGAGCGTAGGGAACTTGACTCGCCACCGCCATAAAACTCTTAGCTGGGAAAAAACCTTGTGCTTCAAAATAAGCGCTCATTTGTGTGAGCGACCAACCTTCGGGAATCGTGAAACTTTGCTGTACGACTTCACCTTTCCAAATTTTGTCAGCAACAGTGTTCAGTGGCTGAGTTGGTGACAGTTGGTAAGTCCCTGCTTTAAAACCTCCCTCGCGATTTTGCAGAGTCAACCAGCGGGCCCACATATTCCATGCGGAGGCCGATCTAATTAACCCCGCAGTTTCCAAATCTCGTCCGATTTGTTGGCTCGAAGTACCTTCGGGAATTTGGATAGAAACAGCATTTTCGACTGCTGGGGTCGTTGACTCAGCAGCTAGTTTAGCAGGGGCGGAAGCCCAGCTCCACCAAGCCCAGCCCTGCCAAGCGCACACACCCCAAACCGCCGGGAGTAACGCCAGATAAAACAACCATTTAGAAACTTGCGGAGTACCTTTTGGGCCCTCGCGCGTGCTGCTTTTTCCCAGTTGTTCTCGATCCATAGTCCCTTCTGCCTTCAATTGTGCCTTCAATTAAGATCTAATCAAGCTCTTGACATACTCACCGCCCGTCACAAGTGCGGTGATTCTTGACGCTTCATTGGGTGATGCTAACCGTTGCTAGTCTTACTCTCTCTCTGCGCCCATTTAGAGTCGTGGCAATGCCCTATCCCGACTT
>JAHREW010000022.1:56595-105917 GCA_020883125.1 Microcoleus sp. CAWBG506 | reverse complement strand
CGCCTGAAAAAGGTCTACAAAGAAGTTGTAGCCCCCAAGATGATGGAGCAGTTTAAGTACGACTCCGTTATGCAGCTCCCCCGCCTGGTGAAGGTGGTGGGAGTGGGATTCGGGGTCGGGGTGGGAGTGGGATTCGGGGTCGGGGTGGGAGTGGGATTCGGGGTCGGGGTGGGAGTGGGATTCGGGATGGGAGTGGGATTGGGTGTCGGTTCTGGAATCGGAGTGGGTGTCGGGGTGGGAATCGGAGTGGGTGTCGGGGTGGGAATCGGAGTGGGTGTCGGGGTGGGAGTGGGTTCTGGCTCGCTGGCAGCCTTCACGGTGACGATCGCCTTGGCAGTCCCACTACCGCCATTGCTGTCACTCACAGTGTAATCAAATGTCGCCTCTCCAGTGAAATTGGTGGCAGGGGTGAAGATGACTTTGCCGTCTTGATCGAGTACAACACTACCGTTGTTGGCATTGCCAACCTTGCTAATATTTAGAACATCGCCGTCTATATCGCTGTCGTTAGCCAGCAGGGTTGTTGAGGCGATCGTAATTGCCGTATTTTGATTGGTGGTAGCGGTGTCATCCTGGGCTAATGGTGCATCGTTGACAGGAGTGATTGCCACCGTCACGATTTGGGAGTCTTTCCCGCCTTTACCATCGCTGACAGTGTAGCTAAAGGTTCCAGCCGCACCATTGGCATTTGCAACAGGAGCAAATACCACTCCTGTTAGCTTATCAACCGTTAAGGTATTTCCAACTGCCACTGCTGTATTATCAGCTAATCGAACTACACCTTTAGTTGTCTCTGGCACCGCGTCAATTGTAATAGTTAGTGGGTCGCTATTTGCATCAGTTGGTGCTGTGACACCCAAGATTGTAGCGGCGGCATCTTCTAAGACTGTTAGGGTTTTGTCATTGTTTGCTATTGGTGGGTTGTTGCTAGATATCGGCGCGATCTTAACATCCACGCTGGCAGTCGATGTAAAGTCAAAAAGGTCAAATGCCTTAGCCGTAATAGTTCTGGTTCCAACTGTCCCAGAAATATTGGCAAATGTAGCCTGATATTTGTTAGTACCTGTTGGAGCTGCGACAACAGTTTCGTCAGGAGTATCGACAACACCATTGCCATTGATATCAAAGGAAACACGCACTGATTGAATTGCCGAGTTGTCAGTTGCAGTTAGATCGACGGTCAAAGAACCACCAACGACTATTTCAACGCTAGGTCCTGGTTGGTTAATACTAACCAAGGGAGTTTCGTTATCAGAATGGCCATGTAATTGTTCTATTGTTTCGCGGGTAATTTCTGACTCTTTAGAGTCCGGCAATTTCGTACCCATTTGGTATTCTTTACCAAAGCTATTTCCTAAATTGTCTAAATAGTTGGAGAAATCGAGTTTGATATGGCTCCAGTCATCAAAAGGCAGACTTCTCGAATAGTCTCGGACTAGCTCACCCTTTTGGTCGGGAAAACCCTGATAGATATAATTCATCAGGCTTTGGTAATTAACCTTGAGGTCGTAAATTGTTTTATTGTAATCGGCACTACCAGGTGGATTAGTTTTTAAATTATCAAATCCCCCGTGAAACAAGCCCAAATTATGACCTAGTTCGTGAGCCAACGTTTGCCCTTGGTAAAATCCTTTTACATAAGGGATTTCTTTCTTAGATTCAGGTGAACTGGGATTAGGAACGTAAGATAACTTGTTATTTTTTGGGCCGCGACTGCCTTGTAGAGAAATGATTAGGTCGTTGCCAGGAATAGAATAACGTTCTTTGCTATCCGGAACTGATATTTCAGCCCAACCTGAATTTCCGGGGAACTGATAAAGATCATCTGAATCTTTTTTTGCAACATCGTCTGCAAATATAGCATAATGGAAAGCTAACTCTCGCGCTCGTTTGGTTGTTGTACCAAAAAAATTATTTTTGATATTTTCAAACGATCTGACGACTATAGGGCGACCCAACGGATCTGGATCTTTAAACGTCACTGGCTCATCGGGACCAAAGAAAACACCATGTATGTGTTTGCCAGTAACTGCTTCGGCAATCTCATCGCCTCCTTGAAGATATAGCGGGTTGGGGGCACCTCCTGCCAAAGGGCTCATATTTCGATAAAGGGTCTTTCCAGCATCAACGTGAACAGTGATGCCAGTGCTGCCATCTGGATTTGTTAGCGGTGCCTTGGCAAACATATCGACGAGAAAATCGATCGCCTCTGGTTCAGGAGAAAAATCACGCTTCGTGACCAGATCCGGCTTCAACCAATCAATTTCTAGAAATAGGTCTTTCCGAAGGGGGTTGGCTCCCATTGCTGCCAAGTTGAGATCTACAACCCCATCTTGGTCAATGTCAATTCCATTAGTCTCCCAATCATCTAGCAAGCCATCTCCATCGGTATCAAGATGCTCGGCACGCACCACCATCTCTCCTTTATCCGTAGAAGCCCAAAAAGCAAGCCTGTGGTCTCCTGGTTGTTGTTTGCTAACATCTGTTGTGGCTTTGCCGAGAGGGTCATAGACTGCGATCTTGTCAACTGTGGCGTCGTTAATCTTATCCCCTATTTGAATGGCAGGAATCGGACTGGTTTTATTAAAATGAAGTACCTCAGACGGTGCGGTAGGAGATAGGGGTTTTTCCACTGCAACCCGAACCGTCCAAAGACCTTCTTGACCTGAGAAAAAGAAAGGTTTATTAGTGGCCGGATTGTTGCGACTAGGTGTGTTTGGTGTACCAATAAAAGAAACAACGAAGCTATCGCCAGCCGTTATGCCATTCTCTCCCTTATCTAGGTAAGAGACAGCCACTCTACTGTCCAGATCGAAGCTATCTAAGAATATCGGAGCACCTGAGTCGTCGTATCCTAATTCCGCTTTGGGTTCCGTCGTGTTTTCTCCGGCAATCGGAATAAGTGTGCGAAAGCCAAATTCATCTTTGATGTTATTGATGCTGGCAAAAATACCAGGGCCTTTGCCTCGATCGCCTGCAAAAACAACGATGTTTCCATCATCACTAATACCCGGACTCATACCCAGTTGATTAAATTTCCTGTAGGGAGGATTAGGACTGGCATTGGCGATATCAACAGACTTACCTAAGTCGTAATCAAACAACTTAATCGGCGAAGGCGGAGTAGTTCCATCCCCAAGTTTATTTCCAAACCGCACAACGATTTGTCCGTTGTCAGCAATCATGGGACGCGCTGCTACAGCAGCTTGCGTTGAGAGTGGGATTGTGTTATATCCAATCGATGCCTCAGTTGCTAATAACCGATTTACATCGTTTAAAGCAGAGAAAACTACTTGTCCCTTGTTGTTGATGCTGGGCTGGCTAAAGACGGTATCGAAAGAATCAAAAACACTTCCAGAAGTCGTTACAATATTTTCAAAATTTTCATCTTTTGTTGCTCCTGGCTTGTCAGCATTCCTGACCCGAATTGCGCCGATGGCTTTAAAATCAGCACTTATCCTTGAATCGTGAGTTACGATTTTGTTGTCATTATTAATCTGAACAGCGCGTGTGGAATTAGGAGCTACAGAATTACTTCCTGTAATATCTCTAATTGCTTCACCATTGAACGGCCCAGCAAAAATATCAGTTGATATATCGGGAGTAGCCATAAAAGCTACGATACCCTTATCATTAATCGATGGGTTGTCTCCTATACTTTTCCATCCCTTTTCTTTTGTTGAGGCAATAACATCGAATTTGTAAAAAGCGCTCATAAATTATTTCCTTGTCTGTTGTGGTATTTGCATTTCCGAAATAATTAGAATCTTTGTCCGCGTAAACTCAGTCAGTAGCAACCTCGCTTTTATCTTTCAGTGAATGGGCGATAGAACCTCACCAATTCACCTGGAACAAATTGGTGCCGCTAGTCTAATTACGATTGAGCTGGTTGTGATTGGGTGAAAACAAACTTTCGTTTCCGATCGCGCATTTCGCGCGGATCTTAGGCATCGCGTCACCTGCGGGAAGTATTTGGCTTTAGGTTTTTAGGAGAGAAACGAGCCAGATAATAAAGGCGATCGCTACATAGCCTAGCCCTACAAAAACGATGATGAACTTGGGTACAGCACACCACCAAGCAATCTGAGGCCAGGGACTTTTTACAGCACCGCGAAGCATTTTCTCAAGCGCGAAATTTTCTGTTCGATCGAGTACCGCTGCCAGCCATTGCGCCCAAGCCAGTAGAATCGCTAAGTTGTACTCCAAAGTTCCAGGCGCGTGCAGCCTATCAGCAGCCATCTGGCAGCCTAAAGCGATCGCCGTTGAATAAGCCAGTAGAAAGAAATTATCCCAGTACAGGCTGCTTAAAGCATCGTCGTATGCCCCCTTCTGCTGCCAGGAGGCAATCATGGCGCTAGCTTTCTCCTCATTGCCTGCCAATTCAAGAGAAACAATACCCCAGGGAGCTTTACCAGGGGTTTGGAGCGATCGCAGGTTTGTCTTTGGTGCCAATCCCAAAATCAGAGCAACCAACATTCCCAATACCAGCCAATGAGTTAAACCACTGGGGATTAAATGGAGTGGATGCCACAATTGCATTTTCTTGCCTCCTAATGAATGACAATTTAATAACTTTTGCTTGTTTGCTTGTTACCAGGCTCTGCCTGGTAACGCCGATCCGGAGGAAGAGCCTCCTTTTACATCGCAGCTTATAGGAGAGAGGACTGTAGGAGGTGTTTAAGTTATTAAATTTTCGTTCCTAAAGTTCTGGTGTTACCCGCAGGACTGGTTTAGGAAGTGGAGTGCCTTCGCGAACAAAGATAGGCAAATCGCTCCAGCATTCGACAAGATTCTGCATCTTCTGGACACGATCCAATGCTTCGCAACACCAAGTCTCGTCGCGGCGGTAGGGATATTGGTTATTCCCGTCTAGCTGCTCTTTCGCCAGCGACTTGCAGTCGATTTCCCGCAACACGTGTTCCATATTTGTAAGTTCAGTTTCCAGCAGACCCATTAATACCTGAAAACGAACCCATTGATGATGTTTGAAATTGAAATCATTTACTATTTTTTCTCCAGCTCTCTCCCCCTTTTTTATCACGTCCTCAATAATTTTCTTGTCCATAGACAAATTCAGTCCACCTTCACCATCACTTAAACGAACCTGCACCACCCGTTCCCTATAACTTGGCAGCATCGACTGGGTATTGTCGTGGTAGTTCTGCGCTGTTAACCAAATTGCCCGGATAAAATTGCTCAACTTGGAAATTTCTGCCCACTCCTGAACTGGGCGATGATTTGCCTTGGGAAGGTAAATTGATTGATAGAGTTCCTCTCTATCCACATCAAATTCGTCTAGTTGCTCGCCCAGGTTTTCTAGAACTGGATTGGTAACGACGCTGGCAGCATCTGCTTTTAGCTGAGTCTTATTTTCCTCCTTAAATGCGTTGCGTGGCAGCGAGATTAGGTTGATTCCAAAAGTGGGGCGGATTGGCAACCACTCATCGAAAAAGTGGATAGGAAAGTTACTAGAGATACCTCCATCACTAAACCAGTTCGGTTGCAAATCCTCCTTCGTAAGTTTAAGTTTTTCTTTGCCTTGTTGGCGTCTCCAGGCAAATCTACTAATTGTGTAGAGAGGAACTGCACCGAGCAATATAGGAAAGCTGAGGCTCATCCGCATCGCGACTGCCACTGGCAAATTGTCTCCTTCCGGCAAGAAATGAAAACCTTCAGGGAACTCCACGCTTTTGCTTCGGTAAGCACATCGCGTCATATGTTCTACGACGTTCGGCGGGAATAGCTGGGAAAACTCTTCCTGATTAAAAATAAAAGCGTGGTTGTCGAAAGGCAGTATATAGGGTTTAGTGTGACTCAGGTTGGATGTCACCAGCTTGAGATTAATGCGCTTTTGCTTTAGCTTACCAACAGTAAGCGGCTCACCGTTTTCATCCATTCCTGCAAGATAGTTGATTTTGGCAGTCAGCCAATCAGTCAGCGCTTCTGGGGCTTGAGATGTGGGATTATTTTTTCGCCCGCTGCACATTCCAAAAAAGTTTTTCGGCACTTTTTCAGTAAGGGTGCCGTACAGATCGTATACGCCAACACCCAAACCGCCAATCCACTGCCCTATCCAAGCAAACGATCCGCTCAGTAGCAGCAAGAGTATAATAAAGCTTCCTCCGCTTAAACTACCACCCGTCAATTGAGCCATTAAAAAAAATACTATAAAAGAGAAGACTGATAATAACAACGCCAGGATTAAACCGATCGTAAATCCTCTACGAGATCCGAGTGCAAAAACCGTCTGGTGTTTAGAGCGAAAAGTTTCGCGAAGAAATCGCGCCAACTGGAAAAAGCCCAAGAGTTTTTGCAGGGGAATTAGCTTTTGATATTTTTGCTCCTTGGTTTTTTTTGTTTGTTCTTGTTGTTTACTGTAAATAAAAACAGCCTCCAGGGTATCCATTAAGGGTTGGGTTTCTGCGGAAGGTTGAAATAGGTTGCGTAAGAAGTTTTTTTGACTAAGTTGGTCGCTTATCTCCTTGAGCTTTGTAAAGCCTCCCGTGTCCCGTCCGTATTCTGCTGCGGCTGTAACTGCTGCTGCGATAGCTCCGGCGGAGGTTCCTCCAATACTACGAAAGCGATACTTTTGCGCAAGCTTTAGGACAATCGGTGGATAAACAATTCCACTCGTCACACCCCCCTTCATGACTAAATCACATTCTTCTTTATCACCTAAAAACACTGAATTTTCAGTTGTATTCAAAAACTCTGTTGACATGGAACTTCTCCTTTAAAACTAAAACCAAGGTGAAATAAGCAACAAGCGATATTCACCACCCAAATGGGTTGGGAATTGCGCTATCTCTGTTACCGTGATGTACACAGGTTACGTTAGTAATAACATTGACCCTGCCATTTGTTGGGTTGCCATAATTGCCGCGAACAGTCCATGAAGGAGTCAAGTTTGTATCCTCTTGGAGAGAGCGGATTTCAATCGTGCGCGTAATTATAGCCTCACCGTTAGTGTATTTGACAGTCACAGATCCTTCAGTATGAAATTGATTGCGGCACCTGGGGGTACGGATATTCATAGTGATTTTTGCGCCTTCCGCTTCCCAGTGACTGTAACCATCGGAAGCACTCGGACTTGTACCTGAAATGATTCCTTGTTCGACAGTAACGTTGCCAACCCAAACTGACCCGATATTCTTTTGAAAAGAAAAAGTTTCAACCTCATTCGCTAGCGCTATGGGAGAAATAATAGCACTAGCTAGAACTGCAAGAGTTCCGCTATTAGTAAAGAGTTTGGCGTACATAGCTAGACTTGTAATAGTAGGGATTTCTTGACCAGGTAGTGTGTTAGGGTCAATAGGATTTAAACCTTTAACTTGCTCTCCTACAAAATCAGCAAAATCATCAAAAAAGTTACCCATCTCAAAATCTATCTTTACCTTGATAGTCGTCGCTTTTAGGTTGAAATTCACTGGTTAAATCTACCGTGATTCAGTAATAACCCGGATGCGGCAGCTACGTCAGTGAGAAATAGTTATAAATAGTTATAACGTGGAAGCAAAATATGCTATATCTTTAAGTATAATTGCTCACTTGGAGACAGGAACCACCGCCCTTGCGCTAACAAACCGGAGAATTTTAGATAAATGACGATCGACGAAGCACTGCTTTTCCTCGACTCACTTCTCACACAAGAGCATCTCAACGATGTTCACATACTGGTATTGCGGCAAACTTGGGAAGGACGCTCTTATCCAGAGATTGCCAAAAGCGCTGGTTATGATGCCGAATATATTAAGTTTGTTGGCTTTCACTTATGGCAAGTTCTCAGTCGGGTATTCGGAGAAAAAGTCACCAAGAGTAACGTTCAGTCAGTTGTGCGACGGAAAGCACAACAGGCACAAATAACCGTCGCATCATCAAATAACCAACTAATTAGTAACAATATAAACGAAGAAGTTCATCAAAATAGTACAGTCATTCACCCAATTGCAACTGACGTAACAATAATTAACAAATCCCTTGATTGGGGAGAGGCAATTGATGTTTCCATTTTCTACGGACGCGCAGAGGAATTAGCTTTATTAGAAAAGTGGCTGATCGTCGATCGCTGTCGCCTAGTGACTCTGTTGGGGATGGGTGGAATTGGCAAAACCTCTCTCTCTATCAAGGTAGCAGAACGCATTCAAGAACAATTTGATTACATTGTCTGGCGCAGTCTTCGCAATGCTCCCTCGATCCTCGATTTGTTGGCAGAACTAATTAAATTTATCTCGAAACAGCAGGAAACAAATTTACCGGCAACTGTCGATGCTAGAATCTCGCGACTGATGCACTATCTGCAAAAGCATCGGTGTTTATTGATACTGGATAATGTTGAGTCAATTTTACAGGAAGGGGAACGCACGGGTCGTTATCGAAATGGATATGAAGGATACGGTCAACTTCTGCGATGCCTAGCCGACATAAACCATAAAAGTACCTTGCTACTAACCAGTCGAGAAAAACCTATTGATTTAGGCGCTAAAGAAGGCAAAAATTTCCCCGTTCGTTCATTACAACTGACAGGTTTGACAACCCCTGAAGCACGGGAATTTTTCCAAGGCATCGGGGTTTTTCAAGGGTCAGACTCCGAATGGGATATTTTGGTATCCCACTATGCTAGAAATCCCTTAGCTTTAAAAATGGTTGCTCCCGCCATCCGCGAATTGTTTGAGAGTAGCCTGACTAATTTTTTAGAAGTTTTAAATCAAGGAGCATTTATTTTTGATGATATTCGGAACTTACTAGACCGACAATTTAATCGTTTATCAAGTTTAGAAAAAAAAATTATGTACTGGCTAGCTATCAATCGGGAGCCAGTCTCGTTGGCAGAATTACAACAAGATTTAGTGGCAAAATTCACTGTCAAAGCATTACTTGAGGTTTTAGGTTCTCTCGTTAGACGTTCTCTGATCGAAAAAACCTCAGACGGCTACACTCAACAACCCGTTGTTATGGAATATATGACGGAACGATTAATCGAGAAAGTCTGCAATGAGATAACAAACAGCGAAATTGACCTGATCGGCAGCCATGCTCTTCTCAAAGCGACAGCTAAAGAATACATCAGAGATACGCAAGCTCGTCTTATCCTCAAACCTATTGCTGAACAACTGCTTTTTACTTTTGAAGCCCAGCAACTTATAGAAAATCAACTCAAGCCAATTCTCTCATCGCTGCGCGGTAAACCACAACGAGAAACTGGATATGTTGCAGGTAATATTATTAATCTATTGCGTGAAATGCAGACGGATTTAAGCGGTTGGGATTTTTCTCGTTTGACGGTTTGGCAAGCTTATTTACCCGATGCCTATTTGCATGGGGTAAACTTTGAGGGTGCTAATCTAGCTAATTCTGTTTTTGCTGAAGTTCTGGGAAGTGGTTTGTCGATCGCTTTTAGCCCGGATGGAAAACTTTTGGCAATGGGCGATACAAATGGTGAGATTCACTTGTGGCAAATGCCAGAAGTTAGGCTGCTGAGAACTGGCAAAGAATACGGCAGCATTGTGTTATCTGCTGCTTTTAGTCCAGATGGAAAAACCTTTGCTACTGGGGGTAGTAATGGGACGATTTGTTGCTGGGATGTTAGTAGTTGGTCTGTCCGTCAAATATTGCAGGGAAATACTAGGACTGTGCTGGGAGTTGCTTTCAGTCCTGATGGCAAGGTTCTTGCTAGTAGCATCGGTGATGGGACTGTGCGTTTTTGGGATTGGAGTAATGGACGATGTTTGCTAACGTTGCTAGCACATCAAGGTCAGGCTTGGTCGATCGCATTCAGTCCAGACGGTAAGATTTTAGCTAGTGCCGGTGATGACGGAAGGCTCAAACTGTGGGATGTCAGTACGGGACAATGCCTGAAAACGTTTCAGGGTGACAGCCGTCAGATTCGATCGCTTGCTTTCAGTCCTGATGGTAGAACGGTAGCCTGTGGGGGTTTGAAACTGTAACTTAATTTATGGACAAAGCTACCCATCCTTTACTATTTGGGTAGCTTTGTCCGCGCCATTCGCCCTCTTATCGCATCACCCCAGACCCCACAGCCCCTAGTTCAATTTGTTTTTGACTCTTAGGATCGAAAATTAAATAACTTACAATTTTCATTGTTATTGTGGGGTGGGCGTCCCGCCCGCCCTTGTAAGAGTGCGGGCGGGACGCCCACCCCACAAACTTGTGCAAGTTATTAAATTTTCATTCCTTAGTGCCATTTGATTGCAGATGCGGGCGTCTTGCGTTATCGGAAAGGTACATTTGGACTCATTGTAATTTTTTTTACCTGCCATGTTGACGCTCGCAGGAAGTCGTATATAATACAAAGCACAATACATTTACTCATGTCGAGTCAAATGCAGCTAGTAGAAAAACACGTAATTAACAGACAGCATAGATTTTGGAAAGAATGCGACCACTTAGCATTACAATCTAAACATCTATACAATTCTGCTAACTACGTCCAGCGTCAATACTTTTTTGAAACCAACAAGTATTACAACTCCATCAAGATTTATCACCAGACTAAGAACTTAGAAGCTTATAGGTATCTACCAACAAAAGTTAGCAAACAGATTGTTCGTAGAGTTGCTGAAACTTGGAAAGGATGGTTAACCGCACTTAAAGATTGGTCAAAACACCCTGAAAAATATCTAGGCAAACCGAAAATACCAGGATACAAGCATAAAGAGTATGGCAGAAATGTTGTAATTTATCCGACAGATGCAATATCAAAACCTGCTTTGACTAAAGGGAATGTTAAACTATCTCAGACTAATATTGAGTTTGAGACTCAAGCTAAAAATGTAGACCAAGTAAGGATTGTTCCCAAGCTTGACCATTATGTTATTGAAGTTGTTTACACAGTTAATGATATACCCTTATCCCACGGGAAATATTTGGCTGGTGTAGACCTTGGTTTAAACAATTTGATGGCTATAACGTCAAATCATCCCGGCATCAAGCCGCTGTTGATTAATGGTAGACAGTTGAAAAGTATTAACCAATTATTCAATAAACGGGTAGCCACAGCACAATCAATCGAAGCTAGCAGACAGATTAAGGAACTTAACAGTAAGCGAAATAGAAGAATTGACAACTATCTTCATACTGCGAGTCGTCGTGTAATTGATTGGTGTCAATTGAACGAGATTGGTCAGTTAATTATCGGTAAAAACCCAGGATGGAAACAGTCAATCAACATTGGCAAAAAAAACAATCAAGCATTTACTAATATTCCCCATGCCAAACTGATTGGTTTATTGACATACAAAGCACAATTAGCAGGGATTGCAGTCACCTTAACTGAGGAAAGTTACACGTCTTCATCGAGTGCTTTAGATGGTGATAATTTACCGAGTTATAGCAAAAATACAGAGGCCAAGCCTGTTTTTAGTGGTAAACGTGTTCAGCGTGGTTTATATAGAGCTTCCACTGGTAAAATAATCAATGCTGATACCAATGGCAGCATAAATATAGCTAGAAAAGTAATTCCCAACTTCATGAAGGGAATAGAGGGATTGCCGTTTATTCCTGTAGTTTTAGGACTGTGGACTAAGATTATAAACGTAGATGTCTAACATTGGCTACTTATGAGTAGCTTTGTCTAGGTTTCTACGAGCGGTGATGATTCTTTGATACGCCTCTGGGATATTAGCACGGGTGAAGTCCTGAGTATTTGCTCTGGACACGCACAGATAGTGCTATCTGTTGCCTTTAGTCCTGACGGTCAGACCTTAGCAAGTGGCAGCCAAGACCGCAGCGTGAGGTTATGGGAGGCTGCATCGGGTCACTGCCTAAAAACACTGCAAGCACACACCGGTCGGGTGTCAGCCGTCGCGTTTAATCCTGATGGCAAAACTTTAGCGAGCACTGGTGAAGACCGCACGCTGAGACTGTGGGATGTCAGAAGGGGTCAATGTCTGAAAACACTTTACGGGCAAAGCAATCCAGTAAATTCGGTAGTTTTCTCACCCGACGGTCAAACATTAGCGAGTAGCGATCGCGCCGTTAGATTGTGGAATATAAAAATAGGGCAGTGTTTTAAAAGCTTACACCAGCGACAGACTGGTCGGTTGAAATCAATTGCCTTTAGTCCCGATGGGCGCTTACTGGCAAGTGGTTTTGATGACACGACTATAAAATTATGGGATGCTACCACCGGACTTTGCCTCAACAGCCTACAGGGTCATTCTGCTTGGGTTTGGGGAGTCGCCATCAGTCCAGACGGTAAGACGTTGGCGAGTTTCAGTGGCGACCAGACTATAAAATTATGGGATCTCGCGACGGGGCAGTGTCTTTATACTTGCGCCGAACAGGAGGGCTGGGTGTTGGGAGTTGCTTTTAGCCCTTCTAGTCATACCTTGGCTTCTGCCAGTGCGAATAATACTTTGAAGTTGTGGGATAGCGATACAGGGGAACTTTTGAGAAATTGCACCGAACACACGGGTTGGGTTTGGTCGGTTGCCTTTAGTCCGGATGGTAATATTCTGGCTTCTGGGAGTGGTGACAATACGGTGAAGTTATGGGATCTGAGTACAGGACTATGCGTTAAAACTCTAAAGGGTCACGACAGCATAGTGTCTTCAGTGATGTTCAGTCCTGATGGTACTAGCTTGGCAAGTGGCAGTCACGACCAAACAGTCAGGTTGTGGGATGTCAGTTTGGGTGAGTGTTTGAATGTTCTCCGGGGGCACGAGAATTGGGTTTGGTCTGTTGCTTTCAGTCCCGACGGTCATACTGTTGCGAGTGCTAGCCAAGATGAGACAATTAAGCTTTGGGATGCTAATACGGGCGATCGGCTAAAAACGCTGCCAGTCCCCAAACCTTACGAGGGCATGAACATTGGAGGTATCATGGGTTTAACTGATGCTCAGACAGCAACGCTGAAAGCACTAGGGGCAGTCTAGTTGGAAGTAGAAATAGTTCGGGATATATCTACAATTCAATACAATTATTTTGATCGTTAAACTATTCTGAGACTTCTGCTAAGTAGAGTATTTCATACAGCAGATAGCAGGTAAATGAAGCACAATAATTTCAGTGCATCAACGGGAAACATGAAAGCTGACTCCATTTCTTGAGTAAGTAGTCAAAACATTCAGCCCGCTGACGCACCCTACAATAACTAAGATGGTCCGAAGAGAGGAACGCAGCAAACAATAGTGTCTATTTTTTATAGGGATTTCACGACACGCGGTATTAAGTAAACCGTATTGGTCTATAAACTTAGTAATTTTGATTTGAATGTTAAACTTGAGTTGGCAAGACTTCTCTAATTCTTTGCCGCCACAAACGCACCGCCGAACGCTGTCCTAATGTTCTGCTTTGTTCGATAAAACCAGGAATTTCAGCAAGGAGTAAACAGGGAAAAGCTAAACTGCGTGAAGCGAAGCTATCCCGTAGGGAATCGCGCATTTCATATTTCCCATCCACCAGTCGATCGACTTCCAGAGATGGTTTTGACTGATCTTAGCTAATCAGCTTGCACATGAGGTATCCTTAAACAAGTTTAAGTCTCATTAAAATAAGGGTTTCAGACTTTCTCAGGAAGCCCCAAGTACGGAATAACCGAATTCAGGGGCTTATTTGACAAAATGTCAAATTTAAATATATAATTTTATTGTCAAATTTTTTGGATCATAAAATAATATGAACTGGGACAATAACTCAATCGTAATTTATGCAGATTTTCCATTTCATCTAGAAGATTGGTCTCCTCTATCTGTGAATAAAGGTATTGGCGGCAGCGAAGAAGCCGTCATTTATTTAAGTCAAGAATTAGTTAAGTTAGGATACCACGTTACTGTTTTTAATCGATGTGGCGATCAGGAAGGGGAATATAATGGTGTAATTTATCAGTCCTTTGATAAATTTAATCCCGAAGATAATTTTAATGTCTTAATCTTTCATCGCACATGGACACAACCTATGCGAATGAAAGTTAAAGCCAGAAAAACAGCGGTGTGGATGCACGACAACCCGCAATTATTTCCTCCAGTTGCAGAGTCTCAGCGTTTAGAATTTCTGGCAAGTTTTGACAAAATTTTTATGTTGTCAAATTTTCATAAATCTCTTCTGCCCGACTGGATTCCTGAAGACAAGATATTTTTAACAACCAATGGGATTAATCTCGAAGATTTCCATTTAACAGGAATTGCTAGAAATCCCAAGAGACTAATTTCGATTAGTGATTATACAAGAGGTATTGAAAATTTACTTACTCAATGGGATGCGGTTCTCAAAGAAGTGCCAGATGTTGAATTACATATTTTTTATGGTTGGCAAGGAGTTGATGCTTTAATTAATTCACCCTATATTGATAGGTTTCCACAATTACCAGATAAAAAGAAACAACTTTTACAACTTTTCGATCAGAAAAATGTCTATGAACATGGCAGAATTGGACACAAGGAGTTAGTTAAACAATTATTCCAATCTGGTATCTGGGTTTATCCTTGTCATACTGCTGCGGAGATTTTCTGTATTAGTGCTTGGAAAGCTCAAGCTGCTGGTTGTGTTCCTGTAGTAACAACTTACGCAGGTTTGGATGACACCGTGAAATCAGGTATCAGAATTCAAGGCCCTGCTGGGGATGAGGAAACTAATAATGCTTTTATTGAAGCCGTGATAGATTTGCTAAAAAATCCCGATCAACAAGAATCTTTAAGACAGGAAGCATTAGCTCTTAAAGATTCATTTGGCTGGGATAAAGTCGCTCAACAATGGGAGCGGGAATTTATATCAGTTTAAATGTAGATTCAGCAATTTTTCCAGATTTTTTTTAACCGCAGAGAACGCAGAGGGCGCAGATCGAGAGAAAGAGAGAAATTTGTTGTTATGGGGGCGAAAATTGCCCCCCGTTCCCCCTTGCAGATTGACCTGAAATTTGGGGTAATTAACTGTACAAACTAGCTACATATTCGCCGTAACCATTATAGGGCAAAGTTGGGCGAGTTTCCCACGACCAACTGTTACCGGGGCCGACTACTCGTTCGCTGGCTTGTGACCATCTGGGGTGTGGTTTGTCGGGTTCGACATTAGCCTCAAAACCGTATTCGTTCGGACCGATTGTATTCCAAAAAGTCGCTGGCTGTTTCTCGACAAATTCAATTTTAACAATGGATTTTGCACCTTTAAAACCGTACTTCCAAGGAATTACTTGCCGCAGTGGTGCGCCATTTTGCTTAGGTAGTTTTCTGCCGTACAAACCTGTGGCAAAAAAGGCTAAATCGTTCGCCATTTCTTCGATTCGCATTCCCTCGGTATAAGGCCAAGGATAAAATTGCGACATCAAACCGGGGCCGGGAGTAATTTTGGAGTCGTAAAAAGATGTGAAGCGAACAAATTTTGCCTTTGACGTGGGTTCGACATCCGCCATCAGCAATTTCATCGGAAATCCTACCCAGGGAACTACCATCGCCCAGGCTTCTACGCACCGAAATCGATAGACTCTTTCTTCGATGGGGAATTTTTTGGAGAGTTCGTCAATGTCATAAATGCGGGGATTTTTTACTAAACCTGTAACTTCTACTTTCCAGTTTTCGGTTGGTAAGGCTTGGGCTGCTTCCCAAATAGATTTTGTGCCGCCGTATTCATAAAAGTTATTGTATTTTGTCGCTAGGGCTTCGTCTGTAATTGTGCGATCGACTTTAGCGAAAGCTGGATTGCGGGTTAAGCCGGAATATGCTTGAGTTGCTGTTTGTTCCAAAGCTGTATTCGCTCCAGAATTGCTCTTGCAGCCCGCAAGTGGCAGGAGTGAAGCAGTGACACCGACTCCAATTAAATTAGTCATAAACCGACGACGGTTGAGAAAGACGCTTTCTGGAGTAATTTCTCGATCGAGAATTTCCCAGGATTTTGGAATACGAATCAACGGCATAAGTAATAGTTAAAATTTAGTAAATTACTGGTTCGAGAATATTCAACAAGTTATCCAGCAGTGTTCAGCGAACACAGCGCCAAGAAGCGACTATTTCGCGGCCAAATCACCAATAAATTATAACGTAATGTTACTAAAACCCAACAATTTCACAACCAGGGGGCGATCGACATATTAAACAGCCCTCATAGGAAACTCCATGGATTTGAGATGGGAGATTGACGATTTGAGCCTAGGGAGGAATCTGGGGGCTCTAGCCCAGCAGCTTGCGGTCAGTAATAATATTTTACGCGCGATCGACCTTGGTAATAGTGGCTAAAATCTGGGAAACAATTATCATAGAACAAATATTGCAATCATTTAATTTGCCCACAGGAAGCGGCACCCACCGCCCCGCTTTCCTCCCCCACTAACCAGAGTCGGATGGGGGTCTCCAGCGGAAAGACAAATGAGTTACTGCATCAATTCCCATTGTCCTCACCCCCAAAATCTCGATCGCGCTACAGTATGCAAAAGTTGTGGCTCGAATTTGCTACTAAAAGGGCGCTACCGAGTCTTTCACACCCTAGGTGAAAGTCTCACAACCCGCACCTTTTTAGCAGTAGATGAAGACCAACCTTCCCAACCCCGTTGCGTAATTCAACAATTTTTCGTGGCGGAAACAGTCGCTGACGGTCAAAAACCACGAAATCCCACATTTCGCGCCCCTGACTGGGCCGTCGATGAGTTGGGAAAACATCCCCAAATACCAAAACTACTGGCATCTTTTGAACTCGACTCCAGCCAGTATTTGGTACAAGAATACATCGAAGGTCGCAATTTGGCCACCCAACTCTTGGAAAAAGGTGTTTTTAAAGAAATTCACATTTGGTATATCCTGAGCGAATTGTTGCCCGTACTGCAATTTGTTCACGACCATCAACTGATTCACCGAGATATCAAACCATCCAATATTATTATTCACCGCAAATCCTCTCAAGCAGTCCCTGCTTTGGGAGAAAAGGAAAATCTCGGAGGTCTAGTTTTAGTCGATTTCGGCTCAGCAATTGCCGCTAACAGCGGCCCCATGAAAACAGCCACAGCCACTGGTGCTGCTGAATACGCAGCCCCAGAACAAATTCAAGGTCAAGCTATTCCCAGCAGCGATATCTATAGTTTAGGCATCACCTGCATTCATTTGCTAACGGGAATGTCACCCTTTGATTTGTTTGATCTCAAAGCAGATAGCTGGGCCTGGCGGCATTATTTGAAAGTGCCGGTTTCGGCAAGACTAGGCTGCATTCTCGATCGCATGGTGCAACGCGAAACCTCGAAACGCTATCCCACAGCCTCGGCAATTCTCCAAGACATCAAACATGGCCCGACATCGATGGATCTGATTCTGGGCCAGCCACAGTGGACTTTAGGCGCTTGGGCTGGCGCGGTTGTCGGCTTGCTATCCCTGGTTCTGGGTTCTCGTTTCCAATCTCCCCAGCCCCAGGCTTTCACTTATCAAGAACCTGCTACTATTCCTGAAATTCGGTTCAATCCCCCGCCCATGTCCGATTTCCAGCCTCAGACATCACCAGAACCTGCTGCGGTGCGAACTCTGACGACTCTTGACAAAAACCCTGTTTGGGCAGTGGCTGTCACCCCCAACGGTCGCGCCATAGTCAGTGGTAATAACGACGGGACAATTCGCCTCCTGCACAAGCGTCACGGCAAAGTGCTCAAGGTTTTAGGCGGACATTCCGGCCCGGTGTGGTCCGTGGCTGTTAGTCCTGATGGCCGGACGATCGCCAGCGGCGGTGCTGATAATACAATTAAATTGTGGAATCTCTACACCGGCAAGTTGATTCGGAGTTGGGAAGGACACAAAGATGGCGTGTTCTCGGTGGCTTTCAGTCCCGATGGTACGGTAATTGCCAGTGTCGGTAAGGACAAAACTTTGAAATTGTGGCAAGTAGACGACGCTGTTGAGTTAGAAGCTTTTAAAGGGCTTTCCGATGAGGTACAGTCGGTGGCTTTCAGTCCCGATCGACAAACTCTAGCTACTGGCAACAGCGATGGTACTATCAAGCTTTGGAACTGCCAGACTGGCGAATTGAAACAGACTCTCATTGGTCATTCTGACGCCGTTTGGTCTCTTGCTATCAGCCCCGATGGTCAAACTCTCGCCAGTGGTAGTTGGGACAAGACTGTGAAGTTGTGGGATATTAGTCCTAATCATGAGTCTCCTTTACCTGGGGATTCTCCGTTACCGAATTTTACAGACAATTCCGATCGCCTTGAGTCTCATGATTTTAGTTGGAACATCAAAGTAAGTCATGATTCTCCACAGCCCAAGGGTTCTTTATTGCGGACTTTGATTGGCCATGCCGATCGAATTCAGTCTCTAGCTTTTAGTCCCAATGGTGACAAGTTGGCCAGCAGCGACTTGAGCGGCATTATCAAGCTGTGGCAGACGAATACTGGGGAAATGACTGGTACGCTTAAAGGTCATACTACTTGGGTAGAATTGGCTTTTAATCCTCAAGATCAAACTCTCGTCAGTGGTAGTTTTGATGACACGATTAAGGTGTGGCGGCTTTCTCCTTGATTGCGCGATCGCTCGGAGTTAGAATCCCTTCAGTGAAACGCTGTTTTTTGAGAGTCCCGACTTCTGCTGCAAAGTCGGGACTCTGGTTAGAATTATTCATTAACGTTGGATCGGAATTATTTTACCGCAGAGAACACAGAGGACACAGAGTCCGAGAATAGAGAGATGAATAATTCCGATGAAGAGAGGATTTGATATTAAACGCAAAAAACCAATAATAGAAGAACATGAATTGTAGGGGCGGGTTTTACCAACCATAATAGCCTAAAACTAATAATCTCCTAAACCCGCCCGCTCCTATGTAATGTTTATTTGTACCCACTTACTTAGTATGGATTCCATAGAAAAAACTCAAGATCAGCAGCATCCGCAATATCGACGCGATCGCGCTACAGTCGATACTTTATTAGCAGGAGAAGCCACCGACTACAATTTATCAGAATTAGCCAGACTAAAAATTCGTTACCGCGGCTTTCCCGGCGCTAGAGATATCCAAAAAGACTTGGAAAAAGTCCTGGAAAAATGGAATCTTACACCAGAAAGTCTTTACGAACAAACCCGGAAAATTCACACCAAAGGTGAAGTTTACAGGAAACAAAAAAGCGACCAAGAAGATTGGGTTTAATCTCAAATTTGCTTGAGACTTTTAACCAACTACATTAATGTTTGCACCCAGCAATCCGTAACAACAAATCCATAAAATAAGCTTGACTAGCCAGTTAATTCTGACATTATATTTTCTGTCAAGGAAAGACCAGAGGGGAGTAAAAACAATTAGCAGCATCATAAAGGAAGCTATAATACCTAGCTGGTATCGCTTGCCCTCTGCGTAAGAGAGGAATAATAAAATTCCTAGCATCACAAAACAGTAAAGAGAATGGGGACGAGCAAAGCATAGCCTCCGGATCTGCGTCCCCAGGCAGAGCCTGGGAACGAGCAAAACAGTCAACAATCAACCATTAACTATTGTCAAACCATCTCTGTCGAAACTTGCATTGCCGGCTGCGGCTGGAATTGGAACAGCGAATAAACCACGTTGCGGCGAATATCCGTCATCATATCCAAAAACAGCTCGTAACCTTCTGTTTTGTACTCGATTAACGGGTCTTTTTGGCCGTAACCGCGCAGCCCGACAGACTCGCGCAAAGCATCCATTTGTTGCAAGTGTTCCCGCCACAAAGTATCAATTTGCTGCAAAATAAAGAACCGTTCCGCATCTCGCATCAAATCTGCTCGGATTGCATTCACTTCCGATTCTTTCATGTCGTAAGCATTGCGAACTTGTTCGTGGAGGAAAGTCTTAGTTTCTTCTACTGACAAATCTTCTAGTTGATCCGGTGTCATGTCAGCCAGCAAATAAACAAATTCCTTCACCTTGCTGACAAGTTTGTCAAGTTCCCACTCTTCCGAAGGTAAATCGGGATTGATGTATGCTCCCACAATGTCGTCCATTGTCTGTTCTGCATACTTAATCACCTGTTCCTTTGAGTCCAAACCTTCTAATACCCGACGGCGTTCGGCATAGATTGCTCGACGCTGATTGTTCATCACTTCGTCGTATTCAAACACCTGTTTGCGGATGTCATAATAGTAGGTTTCAACTTTTTTCTGAGCTCCTTCGAGGGAACGAGTTAGCATTCCCGATTCGATCGGCATATCTTCCTCTACCCCAAAAGCTTTCATCAAACCAGCCACCCGTTCCCCACCAAAAATCCTCAGCAAATTATCTTCCAAACTCAAGAAAAACCGAGTAGAACCAGGGTCTCCCTGGCGTCCCGCGCGGCCGCGCAACTGATTGTCAATCCGCCGCGATTCGTGGCGTTCTGTACCGATGACGTGGAGGCCTCCGAAGTTCACAACTTCATCATGTTCGGTGCTGGTAAAAGCTTCGTATTCGCTGCGAATTAATTTGTAAACTTCCCGCAGTTTTTGAATTACTGGGTCATTTGTCGGCGCTTTTTCCGAAGCTACAGCGATTTTATCATCTGCTTCCAATTCCGAGAGCGATCGCTCCCCGTATTCCTTGACAGCCAAATCCACCGCCACCTTCAACATTTGTTCGGCATTTTTCGAGATTTCTGTCGGGAAAATCTGCGCTGAAGCCTTCCAAGACTTCATCTTTTTCTTAGTCGGAGCAAAACCTTGAGCAGCGGGCCTGCCACTAATACCCGGCACTTGTACGGGTACAAATCCTTCCTCATCATCGGGCCTCACAATCCGGGGCATCAAATACTCCCGCAATTTCAACCGCCCCATATACTCGGAATTCCCCCCCAAAATAATATCAGTACCGCGGCCAGCCATGTTAGTGGCGATCGTCACCGCACCCTTGCGTCCGGCTTGAGCAATGATTTCCGACTCTCGTTCCACATTTTCTGGTTTAGCATTCAGCAAGTTGTGAGGAATCCTCAGTTCCGTCAGCAACCTCGACAGCAATTCCGACTTTTCGATACTCGTAGTACCCACCAGCACCGGGCGGCCTTGGCCGTGCATTTCCGCGCATTCTTGGGCTATAGCATTCCACTTACCATTTTCTGTTTTGTAAACCATATCCGACAGGTCTTTACGGCTTGGAATCCGGTTTGTCGGAATCAGCGTCACTTCCAGATTATAAATCTTGCCAAACTCCGCCTCTTCCGTCTTCGCCGTCCCAGTCATCCCCGACAGCTTCGGATAAAGCAAAAAGAAATTTTGATAGGTAATCGTCGCCAACGTCTGAGTTTCCGGCTGAATTTCCGCCCGTTCCTTCGCTTCGATCGCCTGATGCAAACCATCACTCCAGCGCCGTCCCGGCATCACCCGCCCCGTAAACTCATCAACAATCACCACCTCATTCTCACGGACGATGTAGTTGACATCCTTGATAAACAATTCCTTCGCCTTAATCGCATTAAAAATATAGTGCGCCCAAGGATCTGCCGGGTCATACAAATCCGTAACTCCCAACAAACGCTCAGCTTCCCCAAATCCTTCATCCGTCAATAGCACATTCCGAGCCTTTTCGTCAACTTCGTAATGTTCTTCATTTTCCTTTCTCAGGGCGGCCGCTACCTCAGAGGCCCGGATGTACTTCTCGCTGGGGCGATCCACTTGGCCGGAAATAATCAGAGGTGTCCGGGCTTCATCGATTAGCACCGAGTCCACCTCGTCAATCACGCAGAAATTAAAAGGACGCTGCACTACCTCTTCCATGACAGTAGCCATGTTATCCCGCAGATAGTCAAAGCCCACCTCGCTGTTAGTCGCGTAGGTGATATCACAGTTATAGTTTTTCTTTCGTTCCGCCTGATCCATGCCCTGCTGAATCAGTCCCACACTCAATCCCAGGAACCGGTGCACCTGCCCCATCCATTCCGCGTCCCGCCTCGCCAGATAATCGTTGACGGTGATGATGTGTACCCCTTTGCCGTTGAGGGCGTTGAGGTATGCTGGCAGTGTCGCTACCAGAGTTTTTCCTTCACCGGTTTTCATTTCGGCAATTTGACCTTTGTGCAGGATGATGCCGCCCAGAAGTTGCACATCAAAGTGGCGCATTCCTAAAACTCGCTGTCCCGCTTCCCGCACCACCGCAAAAGCTTCTGGCAAGATCTCGTCTAGAATCTCTTTTTCGTCGTTGAGAGACTTAGCTTTCGCCAGACGTTGTTTAAACTCAGCAGTTTTACCTCTGAGTTGCTCGTCTGTTAGGGCGCGGATTTCTTCTTCTAAGATTGTGATATCAGCTACCCAAGGCTGAAATTTTCTAAGCTTGCGTGCGTTGGGATCGCCGAGCAGATTTTTAAACATGGCAGGAGAGGCAGATTTTTAATAATTTAGCTAGTAGCTTTCAGCTTTAGGGACTGGAGTATTACCCACAGTATTTACCTTTTCCGATTGTAGCAACCATTGGTTCTGCTCTGTGGCCGTCACGGGCGATCGCTTTCTTGTTCCATCCTGCCATCACTGCGTTGCAGAGTGTTTCATCTCCCTTGAACAAAATCCATGCAATTACCGATAAACTGCGTCTGTTGTCCCGTGCTTCTGGGACGGCTTGTCTTTTTTTGAGATGTCGGGGAAAATTTTGTAGTCCCTTTGCCGAAAAAACTAGCTTACATCCCCACCGGGGATGTAACCGATTCGCGGATGGGGCCGCCTATAATCTTAGCAATCACGCAGTTGTAATTACCAAATAGCAAAAAATATTTAAATAACGTCAAGAACCTATTTAACATGAACGATCGCATTTCTGCACCCAACGTTTACTTATACGCTTTCCAACTTTATCATGACAGCCAGGGCAGCGATCATCCTCTGTGGCAACAATGCGAGCAGATTTTGGCAAAATTTACCTACAGTTATGAAAAACTCACACCCCATCTGGTTTTTCCCACCCATTCTCACCGCTACTGTGCCGATTTACTGTCCGATTCTTCCCTCCCCTTTAACACTCGCAATCCCTTGATCGAAGGTTTTGCCCAACCTCGACAAATTCAAGATAGCTATGCTGTCTGTTTAAATATCGGTTGCCGGGAAGATGGCACTGCTAATAATTTAGATGTCAGTTTTATTGAAAATTTTAACCCCAATCAAGCTTTACTCATCAGTGGCGATGACAATTTTTTAGGTCAAACTCTGATCGTTACTGCATGGCTTACCGAACCAAACTTACCCGATAATTTAGATTCCCTCAAACCCCTGGCTGATAAATGTCGCGATTCTTTATTTGGCGGCGATTCTCCCCCTAGTTTTTACCGATCGGGTAAACTGTTTGGTAGCCCGATTTTTGAATACGGTTCACTTACCGATCTTCCCCATTGTCACCACCTCTTTGTCTGGCTCCTGGGCGACAAACAAACTGATGCAGATTTTAACACTTGCCAACAGGAAATATTTAACCTATTATTTCACAGGCACAAAATTATCAAGGCTTTTCAAGACAGCCGCCAGATTTACCAGGAACTTGATGCCGAATACCGCACCATTGAGAAAAATATGGAGGTTTTGCAGCAGCAATTTGCCCAGGATACTGTATTAAGTTCTTCCCAATTGCAAGAATTGCAGGAACAGTTAAAGCAACTCTTTTGCAAATCTGTAACTTATACTCGCTTGTTGCGGAAACTTGCAGATTTTGATAATACAATTGCCATAAATCTTTACAATTATAGTGAGATTTTGCAGAAAATATGTGTTATGATTGAAAGCGATAAGGAAGAACTATCGATATTAAATAGTTTTAGTATAAAAAATGCGCCTCAGATGCGATCGCAAATAGCAGGGGACTTAGGATATTTCCGACACGGAACCAGTTTAATCGAACAGGCGATCGCCTCTATTAGAGGGATAGTAGAAATAGAACAAGCCAGGAACGATCGCGCCCACCAAATCGAACTGCGCAACAGCGAAGCAGCAGAGAGATACCGAGACGATCGCATAGAAAGCAAAGTTCAGGCGATCGGAGTCGGTATAGCAGCAGGTGCCATCTGTGCCTCTAGTGGCACAGACAAACTGTTCGAGACTCTAGAACAAAATCACGTCCCCGCACCCTTAATCCTGTGGCATCCCTTTGTATTTTCATTTTTGCTCAGTGGCGCGATCGCCCTGTTGGCAGCAGGCATCGCAGGGTGGCGGACGAAACCCAAAAAGTAGCAAAAAGGGCGATCGAGCAGATCCAACTCAGAAATTTCTCAGAGAGCGAACATCGATCTTAAAGACTAGCTAGCGGTAATACCAACCGAGCTACAACCAAATTACGATCTAAAATTTCCATAGACAAATTTCCCCCCATCAACCGCACCGCCCGCTGACAACTCAACAAAACTTGAAACATCGGCTGATTAAAATTAGCATCAGCTAAAATATTCGGCGCAGACATACCATTGAAGATAGCAATTAACTGTGGATCGAACCCACCGCGATCGGTAACAGACAACTCCAGCAAATCCGCCGCTACAATCTGATAGCGAACCTCAATTTTTCCCCCAACGGACGATCGCCGACAAGCAGCCGCCAGCAATTCCCAAAGCACCAAATCCAGCTTGATACTGTCCCCCCGAACGCCCAAAGTCTTACCCGGTGGTAGCGAAACCGATGTCTCCCGGTTGACTTCCAACAAAATTTCTAACTGTTTGATTAGAGGAGCAGCCCGATCGAGCGATCGCTTCAACCAAGCACCCACAGGCACCGCATCCAATCCAAATTGTGGCCGCCACTGTTCCTGTTTCAAAACCAAATGAATCGACCCCAAAGCATTACCAATCTGACGCAAAACCTGCTGGTAGCGCAAACTTTTAAGAGCATCCTTTTGTTCTTTCCCAGACTGCAAAATCGACTCACTCAACTCCCCCAACTCCTTCACCCCCGTTCCCACAATCCGGTAAAACTCCTCAAAACGCCGCTGCTTATACCAATTGAGCAACTCCAGATCCGATCGCTGCAACGAGCACACAGACTGCACAGCCAAATACCGACGCCACCAAGCCAAATGAGAAGCCATCTGGCCGAGTAAATTCACCGATAACTCCGACCACCGACGCCCCCCAGCATCCGCAACCAATAAGATACCCATCGGCTCGTGTTCCGGCCCAGTCCGCAGCGCCACCGCCATCATCTCCCCAATACCCGGACTGCGCAGCCACCGCTTAGTGGCCAGCGGCAATTCACTCATACTGTGTTGCACCACCCCCCCAGCAGCCACAACTTGTTGAATCAAAAAATCAGTTTTGACGGGAATCGCCACTTCCGGATTGACAGCAAATACCGGATTGGCCGCCACCGTCACAATCAAAGCTTCCTCTTGGTGGGAATTCCAAGTAATTACCGCCACTAAAGGACACGAAACCGTCTGAGCAACATATTGAGCAAAGTTGTACTCTAGTTTTTGTCGCGGCAAGTCTGGCAAAATCGGCGGTGATAAGGTCGATATCTGTTCGGCAGATTGTTCCAGGGGAGTTTCTAAAGCAGCTAAGCCTGATTTAAGCACTCGGCAAAATTGTTGGTACTTATCAAGTTCCGAACTCTGCTGCCACTGGTGCAAAATCAGCCCTAGCTGTTGACTGACTACTTGAACTAATTCTCGCTCCGATCGACTCCAATTCCGAGTAGCACTGTGCCCGACAACCAGCAAACCCTCCATCGAAGGGGAATTTGAGATTGGAGATTGGAGATTCGGGTGTTCTGCTTGTACCCTCAAACTTCTGTCCTCCGACTTCTTACCCCGCGTGCTCAGCGCCAACAGCGAGCGTACACCCGCTTCTGTCAGCACTCCCCGCCAAGCCCCCAATCGCCCGTCTTCCTCCCAATTTTCAATGGCCACTGTTTCGACACTGTTCTCCAGCAGCCGCAAATCCACCAAGTCAAGAGCCTTAAGCGGTGATGGCACTGCTCTGCGGTGACGGGGCAGATTTTGGCACACAATTTCATACCGATCCAGTTCTTCCTCGTACAGCAGCAGCAGAAAGTATTCGCAGTTGAGCCGCCCACAAAGTTGAGCCGCCGTATTTTTGAGAGTCGTTTCCCAGTCAGCATCGCTGTAGATGGCACGAGCTATGCCCGCCGTTAAATCTCGATCGATCTCCGTTTGCTGAATCCGCCCTTCCATCTCCGACAACGGCACCGTCAGAGCCACCAATTGCCCCACTCCCCGCAGGTAATTTTTTTCATGTTCTTGCCAAATCCGCGGTTCGCTCGCTTCCACAGCCAGAAATCCCAGCAATTCCCCCTCTAACACAATTGGTGCCGCTAGGAGCGATCGCGCCCGAATTTGCTGCATCAACCGCCCGGTAATTTGGCTTTTGAGAGAACTATGGGATTCTCCGATCCAGACGATTTGTTCCTTTACCAATGCCTGATAAAACCCTCCCAAATCTTGGACAGTGATACCTGAAGCCGGTCGGTTGAGCCCGCCCAAACCCGGAGCAACTTGGCGATTGCTGACTCGCCGCCAAAAATAGCGCCGCTCTCGCTCGAACCAATAAACATTCGTCCTTGTCGGCTCGATAAATTCATGGCTTTGTTCGACTATTGTTTGCAAATATTGGTCTAGCGATCGCAATTCCCGCAATTGCGAAATCAGTGCGATCAGTGACTCATCGGGCCGCTTGGTCAAAGTGCGCTGCCAGTCTTTTTCTATTTGATAAAGAGCGGTTGCTAACCCTCCAAATACAATCGTCAGTTGCGTTTTTTCCGCCGCCGAAAGCGAACTTCCCCACTCATCGGAACCCAGCAAAATTACCCCATAACATCGGTCTTTATAACGCAGCGGAAACAAAACTGCCCCTTGAATATTGAAATTTTGAGCCCAGGAACGCCATTCTCCCGCTCTGTTTTCCTCCCGCAAATCCGGCACTACCACAGGCCGAAGCTGAATTACAACTTGTTCTAGCAAATCTCCCGGATTCAAAATAAATCGCTGTTTCAGAAAAGACAAGTCCCCGTTAGGTGTCATTCCACCTTTGCCGAACAGTCTATGCCCAGCGCGATCGTACAATCCGATCCAAATTAATCGCCAGTCGAATTCTGTTTGCAAGTATGAGAGAGTTGTCGCAAGCAGCACCTCCACATTCTCATCTTCTCGCAGAGTCTGGAGAACTCGCTCCAAATGCACAATTTGTTGGTCTAAATCCTTCTGTCTTTGCTGGTGGTTCATTTCCAAGCGCCCCCAAAATTTGTCAAAATCAAAATTAAGAATTAAAATAAAATTCGCAAGACAATCCACTATAATCTAAATTGTCAAATTTATTTTTTATTATTTAATTATCTAGGATAAGTCATTGGATATTTATCAATTTGGTCTGCGACCACTTTTGTTTTCCCTATTTAAAGCCGATCCCGAATGGCTACACAACCGCACCCTGCAAATTCTCGAATTAGCCGAACGCACCCAGTCCAACCCCGCAACCAGTCGAATTTTAGAGCAATTCCAGCAATCCTTTGGACTGCAAGATTCCCGACTCGAACAATCACTCTGGGGACTCAACTTCCACAACCCTGTCGGCTTAGCCGCCGGATTTGACAAAAACGGCGTCGCTGCTAACATCTGGACAAAATTTGGCTTTGGTTTTGCCGAACTAGGCACCGTCACTTGGCATCCACAGCCCGGAAACCCCCAGCCTCGCTTGTTTCGCTTGACAGACGACAGTGCAGCCCTCAATCGCATGGGATTTAACAATCAAGGCGCTCAAGCAATGGCTTCCCGCTTTCAGGCTGCATACAACAGGGGGAAATTAGACCACTCATACCCCAGCCCAGACTCCCCATTCCCCAAGGGGATTAATCTCGGTAAATCTAAGGTAACACCCTTAGAGCAGGCATCAACAGACTATTTGGAGAGTTTTAAGCTCTTGGTTGATTGGGGAGACTATTTTGTGGTGAATGTTTCTTCCCCCAATACTCCTGGATTGCGATCGCTCCAAGATGCCGCTGGGCTCAGCACAATTTTGGACATTATGCAACAAAAAAATCAGGGCATTAAACCTATTTTAGTCAAGATTGCCCCGGATTTAGAATGGGATGCGATCGCCTCCATCCTCGACTTAGCAAAAACCTACCAACTAGCAGGAATTATCGCCACCAACACCACCATCCGCCGCGACGGATTGAAAACACAAATCTTGCGAGAAACAGGCAAACCACTTAGCGAAGAACCGGGCGGAATTAGCGGCCTTCCCCTACAGCAGCGTTCAACAGAAGTAATCCGATTTATCTGGCAGCAAACATCGGGAAAATTGCCCATTATTGGCGTTGGAGGCATTTTCACCGCCGACGACGCTTGGGAAAAAATCACCGCCGGTGCAACCCTAATTCAAGTCTACACCGGTTGGGTTTACGAAGGCCCTTGGATGGTGCGCCGAATTCTCCAAGGATTGCTAAACAAGTTAGAAGAAAACGGATTTAATTCAATTTCTGAAGCCGTTGGTTCTGGAAATATCAAGTAAATTTTATTTGATTGAACAAAAAAAAATCGCCTTTTTTTCTAGGGTTAAACGCTTGACTTTTGCCAGCCAATCAAGTACAATCTAATAATGGGATTGGTGACAAAAATAATTATTTTTGTCACCAATCCCATTATCTAAAATATACCACAAAAAATCCACCCCTGTCAATAGGTAATCCTTCTTATTTAAGGCCGAACATCTATAATTTCATCAGCGTTCATCCGCTGACATCTGCGGTAAAAAACTCCCAATCTAACTATAATAGCTTTGCTAATTGCAAAGCACTAATTTGAGCTTGCGCCTTCTGAAGCGATTCCAACCATTCCCTTTCAGGATCGCTATCAGCCACAATACCCGCACCCACCTGTCCCCAAACAATTCCCCCCGAACTACCATCACTCTTTTTCGCATACAAAAGAGTGCGAATCAAAATATTTAAATCCAAATTACCCCGCCAGTCCAAATAACCACAGGAACCATAAAACAAACTACGTTTCACCGGTTCCAATTCTTCAATAATTTCCAGACAACGCACCTTCGGACAACCTGTAATCGTACCCCCCGGAAATACAGCTCGAATTAAGTCGATCGCATCACAATCATCCCTTAATGTACCAATCACATTACTAACCAAGTGCATCACATGACTGTAGCGCTCAACCGTCAGAAACTCATTAACTTGTACAGACCCCCATTCACACACTCTCCCGATATCATTACGCTCTAAATCCACAAGCATAATATGTTCCGCAATTTCCTTAACATTCTCCACTAAGTCCTGTGCTAACTGCTCATCTTGAAGAGAAGTTAAACCCCGTGGGCGCGTTCCTGCGATCGGTCTCGTATCAACTTTATTACCTGATAATTGCACCAGTCTTTCCGGCGAACAACTAATAATATCACCCCAAGGAGTTTGCCAATAACTCGCAAAAGGAGAAGGATTAATCTGCTGCAAAGCGCGATAAATAGACCAACTGTCACAATCCGTACTAGCTTCAAACCTTACAGACAAATTAGCTTGAAAAATATCACCTACATAGATATACTTTTGAGCAATCTCCACCATTTTTTCATACTCAAGTTTAGACAATCCTAAATTATAAATACCAACATTATTTTGATAATTTTCTGAATTTTTATGTCTTTTTCTTTCAGCTATTTGCTCTATACAATGCTGCATAACATCAAGTTCAACATTGTCACTTGCCGCTAACCACAGACATTGTTCTTGATGATCTAAGACAGCAAAAGATGCTGGTTCATACCAACAACTAACCGGGAAAGGCAGCGGATCTGGATTAATTTGGGGTAGTTGCTCAATTTCCCATGCTAAATCATAACCCAGCCATCCCAACCAACCCCCACTAAAAGGAATCGACGGCGGCACATTCAATTCTAAATTTTGCTTTTGATTGTGGAGAAGCACCCGTAAAAAAGGTAAAATTTCACCTACAGGCGGTGTCCATAGTTGAGATTCACCATCAATTATTCGGGGAGAACCAGCACAAATAGAATATCGTGCCAAGCTACTCGTAGATGTAACAGGACTTTCTAGCAAAACAGCCATATCTTGACGGGAATAACCAGAAATTGAGGCTGGCTCTTGGGCGGTTTTACGGAGAAATAAAGCCTGAAAAATCTCCGAGCCACTACGTTGATTTAGGGGAATTTTTCGCCAATGCCAAGGTTTTATTGGTTTCATAATCGTGTTAATACGCTAACATAATTTTAGTGGTGACATACCGACAGCAATTGGGTTATCTCAAATCCGTTGGTATCGTCCTGTATTCATCTCTCTTCTCTTACTCTGCGCCCTCTGTGCCCTCTGCGGTTAAATCATTCCCAAACAACCGTAAACGATATTACGACTCCCCAGATTTATCAGTGTGCTAATTCTAAAATCCAAAATCCAAAATCCAAAATCTAAAATCTAAAATCGATTGACTTTCCAAACATCTTGATTTGGCTGTTTTTTAAGGCTAATCCAACCCCGAACAGAATTCATCAAAAATAGAGTCTGGGTATTGCGTAAATCCTGTAAACTAATCAACTCTTCTCTGATTTTTCCTGCTGCGATCAGATGAGCACGCAATGTCCCTGGTAATAAACCACACTTGACAGGAGGTGTGATTAGCCCTGTGGGAGTTTCGATCGCAATATTGGCGATCGTTGATTCAGTCATCTCTCCTTTTTCATTCCATAGCAACACATCCTGATATTCGGGTTGTGACTCCAGAGCTATTGTATAAGGTAAGCGGTAAGTTGTCTTATGGTACAAAAAGGGGATTTGAGAATCGATCGGCTTCCTGGCAATTCCCACAGATGCACCAATTTTTAAGATACCACGCTCTAGTCTCTGAGCTTGTAAGGTTAGTCTACCATCCCTAGATACTGTTAATCTTACTTTTTTTTCGATATTTCCCAAGGTGAGAGTTAATGCTTGTAAGGAATTGTAGACTTGTGTTAATGATAGATTAAAATTAAAATATTCAGCCGATCGCTCTAATCTTTCAAGATGTCTATTTAGTAAAAAATAACCCTGATTTGGTTGCCACAAAAGTGATTCCAATAATTCAAAATTTGGCAGTTGTTCAAGCATTTAGACCATCGTGAATAAGTTACTCAACCCATGTTGATTTTACTTGCGTTGAGACAGTTCTGCCATCGACCAAGTGAAACTCACCATCATCAAGCGAGCTAGAGCATTTAAACGGTCTTCACCATGACTCCCAAATACTTGGGACGCAGTTTTAGATTTCACATTGACAGGCAATTCTTCCGCAGTTACTATTGATTGTTCCCAGTCCGCATCAGATGTTCCTAGTCCCAATGGAGGCTGATTCTGTTTGTGGCTCATTTTGACTCACTTCCTTGACTTATTCGATACCTAAGCCATACTACAAATGCCGACTATGTGTATCCGGTATTTGGCGATGTTATTTAATTTAAAAAAAATCACAATTTCCCAAGGCCCAGTATTTTATGTACCTAGGTAGCTAAAATAACTAAAGTTTGATGATTACCTAATGGTAATATGCTCCAAAAACTGGTATGCTAAAACCCTAGGAATAAAATTCCCCGATAATTTTGGCAAACTTATTATCCAACTGAAACTCCGTCTCTCTAAAGTAGTAAATTTAAGGTGTAGAACAAATGGCAATTTATGTTGATACCGCGATTATAACAGAAGCCCAGTTAGCCAGTCAGTGGGGATGGGTAGGGGGAATTACTACCAATCCTACACTTTTGGCAAAAAGCAATTTCTCTCCCGCAGTGACGCTACAAGAACTGGCACAAATCATTCCAGGGGAATTGTATTATCAGCTAACAGCATCTGATTTTGATGGGATGGTAGCAGAAGGAAAAGCAGCTTTTGAATTAATTGGACAGCAAACAGTCTTAAAAATTCCCGCCACAATCCCCGGTTTCCAAGCAGTAGCACACCTATCACCGGAAATTCCTTGCGCGGTTACAGCTATTTACAGCCCCTCCCAAGCGGTTGTGTCAGCAGAAGCTGGGGCAAAATATGCGATCGCCTATGTGAATCGCGCCACCAGACTTTTGGGAGACGGTTTTGCTTTAGTGCGGGACATGGCAAATGTCTTGAAAAAAACTAATACTGAAATTTTAGCAGCTAGCATTAAATCGCCGGAAGAAGCGGTGCAGACTTTATTAGCTGGTGCCCATCATTTGACATTGCCTTTGGATGTATTGCAAGCGATCGCCCTTCATGAATTGTCACAGCAAACTGTGGATGAATTTGCCAAAAACGGGCGGGGAATTGTTTCGTAATCTCGTTCTAAGGAATTCGCCAAATCTTAATCGTGCGATCGGGACTACCACTGACTAAGTTTTGGCCATTTTTACTAATCGCAATAGAATTCACAAACTGACTGTGACCAGAAAGAGTGCTTCTTTCTTTTCCGGTCTTGAGATCCCAAACTATAATATCCGTACCACCACTGATTAAAGAGCGGTTATCGGGGCTAAAAGCGATCGCCCTCACCCAACTTCCATGCCCTTCCAGAGTGCGAGTCCGTTTACCATTTTGCGCGTTCCACAAACGGATAGTATTGTCACTGCTACCACTAGCCACAACTTGCCCATTGGGGCTAAAAGCCACTGCATTAACACCCCGCCCATGACCGGCGAGAATTCTTCTGACATCTCCGCTTTTGACACTCCACAAACGTACAGTCTTGTCTTCGCCGCCGCTAGCCAAAGTTTGACCGTCTGGGCTAAAGGCGATCGCCTTTACTCCTCCCCCGTGACCAATCAAAGTCAACAACCTACCTCCCGTTCTGACATTCCACAAGCGAACTGTTTTATCATCACTAGCACTAGCCATAGTCTGACCGTCTCGGCTGAAAGCGATCGCATTCACCCGGCGGCTGTGAGCGGGAATTGTCAACATCCGCCGACCGTTTTTTAAATCCCACAAAATCACATTATTATCGTCGCCACCACTAGCTAAAATTTGACCATTGGGACTCACTGCCACAGCATTCACCGATTTTTTAGAATGCACTTGATTGAGCGTCCGCACCACCTGTCCCGTCATCAGATTCCAAATTCTAATCGTGCCAAAACTGGCACTGACCAAAGTTTTACCATCCGCAGAAATGGCGATGTTATTTACACTCCCGACATTATCCAAACTATTTTCCAAAAACTGACTGCTAGGCAAACTAGAAAGCAGCCACATGGGATTTGCCGGAAACACCTTATAACGCAGGGAAGCGTAAATTTGAGAGCCGCCCACAGCCACCAGTAAAACAGCAGCGCCCGCCAGCAACTTGTTTTTCCACTCAAACCGGTCTAGACCAGACTTGTTCAAGCCAGAGTTCAGCGGTCTGAGCTTTTTTCCAGAACTCTGCTTAGTCATCCCAGACACGCCAGGATTCGCCCGAATTTTAGTTTTACCAGTCGTCGGTAACTGAGTTGGCAACTCAGGCTCCCCCTCATCCAGATTAATTTCTTCCAAGCACTGTAAAACTACCTGTGGACTTTGAGGTCGATTTCCCGGAAAAGGTGCCATCAAATAGTCAATCACATTCGCCACAGCATCGGAAACTTGAGGAGCCCCTTTGCGCCACATCAATTTACCCGTGCGTGGATTCTCAGGAAAAGCCGTCGGTGGTTTCCCCGTCAGTAAATAAACAAAAGTGCGTCCCAGGGCAAAAAAATCCGACTGCGGAACTGCCTTACCATTGGTTTGTTCCGGCGGTGTGTAACCAGGAGAAACAATACCTGTCACATTTCCCCCCTGACCCACTTTGGCGAAATAAGTCGCCGACACTTCCCTAGCAGTCCCGAAGTCAATTAGCACCAACTGACCGTTTGGCTTGCACATAATATTGTGCGGCTTGATGTCCCTGTGAAAATAATTCAGTCTGTGAACCAGATCTAAAATTTCCGACAGTTGTTTCAACCAATTAACAGCCAGTTCTTGAGTAATCGGGCGACCCCTATGTTTCAGCCAGTCCTGCAAATTAGCACCGGCAATTTTCTCCATGATCAGACAGTGAAAAGACTCCGTGGTGTTAGCCGGGGAAAATATAAAATAACCGTCGCGGTCTACTTTCGGAATGCCCGGATGTCTCAGCCTGACCAATACATCGGCTTCTTGCTTAAAAAGTTCTACAGCTTTGGGATGTTCTTTGAGGAGGACTTTGAGCACTTTTAGGGTGCCGTTGTCGTCCACTTCAAAAGTTTTACCAAAACCCCCGCCTCCGAGAGGGGCGACCAAGCGATATCTACCTTGCAACAAAAGTTCTGAACCGCAGTGAAGACACGCGGACTTACCAGCATTGGCAGGATCGGAGGGATTCGGGCATTTGGGATTGAGGCAATAACTCACAGAAGCCACATAACCCTAGTTGAGGTTGCTTTATCAATGTTTACTTTAACATCTTGATACTTTCAATTCAGATTTTCTCTGACATCTGGAGAGAATCCAAATATGACACACTCTTCAGAAATATCTTTGAGCATGGTATCTAACATTGCGATCGCACAACGACAGCGCTTTGTATTTGTTTTTGTTGAAGACACCCGGAAAAATTGAAGACTAGACCTATTAGTTAGGTACGCTTCTATTTACTGGTAACTAACGCTGTCATGGTCAGTTAAGACCTTTGAACGAATTGCAATTACTCTTCCATTGTACGATCGCAACGACCACTTGCAAAGGAAGACCGAAAAACGAAGCTGGAAGAGAGGGTGAGAGGGTGAGGGGGTGAAGGACTCCACTGTTTCATTCTCAAGAAAACGATGATTGTGTAGGGGTAGCGCCTTTCTTTGCCTACCCCCCATGCTTCCTGAGAATAAAATAGCCCTACCCCTTCCCCCCTCCTTTTGTATCTAGGCAAGTCCGTCAATTACCGGGTGAAAATAGAATGCTAAGGCTAAAACTGCATAAGCTGCCAGCAGCAAAGTACCTTCGAGCCAGTTAGACTTACCATCAGAACTGATGGAATTAGCGATCAACACCGCTACCGTCACTGCTACGAGTTCAAACGGATTGAAGTCCAAGTCCATCGGTTTTCCCAGGATAAAACCGGCCAAAACCAACACCGGGGCAACAAACAGAGCAATTTGCAAACTAGAACCAACTGCCACAGAAACCGACAAATCCATTTTATTTTTCATCGCCACCGTGACTGCTGTAGCGTGTTCAGCCGCGTTACCAATAATCGGAACTACAATCACCCCAGTAAACAATGCACTCAGTCCCAAACTAGCAGTTGCTTCTTCTAGTGTACCCACTAGCAGTTCGGACTCCCCAGCTACCATCAGGGTACACACCAACAGCACCCCAATCCACAGTGGTAGATTGACTTTGTGTTCGGGATTGTCTCCTGCTAAATTGCTTTCGGCTAGTTCTTCCAACATTTCGATCTCCGCTACCCCAGCATCGTAGAGGTAGGTGTGAGTTTTCATCGAAAACAGCAGAGTCAGCACGTAGACTACGATCAGGACTATAGCCACGGCGCTGGAAAGTTTTTGCATCGTCTCAGGATCGATACCTCTAGAGGTGACATCCACTGCTGTCGGCACCAAAATTGCAATTACGGCTAAATTCATCGCCGAAGCGTTCAATCTGGCGACTATCGGCTGAAATTCTTGTTCCTTGTAGCGCAAGCCACCCAGCAACATGGCCAGCCCCATGACTAGCAACAGGTTCCCAATAATCGAACCGGTGATACTAGCTTTCACCACATCGATGAGTCCGGCATTCAGGGCGACGATACCGATAATCAGTTCCGTGGCATTTCCAAAGGTAGCATTGAGCAAACCACCCAAATTTGGGCCCAGGACGACGGCGATTTCTTCGGTGGCAGTACCCATCCACGCAGCCAGGGGGATGATGGCTAGGGCAGATGTGATGAAGATTGTGGAGGATTCCCATTCCAGGAAGTGTCCGGCAATGGAAATCGGGATAAATAGCAGTAGGCTCGAAAGAATTGTTTTTGTGTTCAGCATTGAGATTTCTGAAAGGTTCCCAACACCAAATCATAGCTTGTGGATTTATGGAAAAAACGGGTTGGGACAGGGAATTTGGTGGTGAATTGCGATCGCCCGGAGTGTCCACTTGCTAATTAATGGATAACCAGGGCGTAAGTCAAGTGTTGTCATCTCAAGGATCTACCTCTCTTACTTATTGGGAATTAGCTGTTCTTGTTTGGCAATAGGAATCAGTTTCTCCATGGAATAATTGAGATTGGTTTCGGGAATTTTAAAAACAAAAGCAAAACTCGCTAAAGCTCCGAGCAATCCCCCCACTAAAGTAATTTTTTTGAGATCAATTAAATCCGCCCAAAATGGTTGTTGACTATGAGATCTAAATTCGGCAACTGTGGGCAATGGCAGGGAAAATTCTGTGTCAGGAATAGCACTGAGCGCCCCTTGTATTTCTGCTAACATTTCCCTAGCAGTTGCATAGCGATCGCGCGGGTGAAACCGAATTGCCTTATCCAAAATTGCTGCCAAACTATAACTAATATTGCCAGCCAAATGCCGCCAAACAAACTCTCCTGTTTCCGCATCTACTTCTAATTCTTGAGGAATCTTGCCAGTTAGTAAATAAATCGCAGTCAAGCCTAAACTAAATAAATCACTAGCGTAAATTGGTCGTCCGTTTGCCTGTTCCGATGCCATAAATCCAGGAGTACCTATCAAAATAGAACGGTAATTGTCTGCTGAATTTTCCGCGGTTGCCATTGTTTCTTTCACCGCTCCAAAATCAATCAGCACAGGCTGTCCATCTCGCTTTCTTAGCAAAATATTGTCAGGCTTAATATCCCTGTGAATAATGCCATGAGCGTGAATATAATCAAGAATTTCCAATACACTGATTAATATAGATTTTACAGTTCCCTCGCTGCAAACCCCTTGTTGTTGTATCTTACGCGCCAGATTTTCCCCGTCAATCCATTCTTGGACTAAATAAAATTGCCCAGACTCTTCAAAATAAGCGTAAAGTTGGGGAATTCGATATTTTCGTTCGTTGAGTAGTTCCAAAATTGCAGCTTCCCGTTTAAACCGCTGTTGAACTAAATGTAAAATTTGAGGATTTTTAGCAGTAGGCTTTAACTGCTTGAGTACACAGCAGCGAGCTGAAGGCATTTGAGTATCTTGGGCTAGAAAAGTTTCCCCAAAACCCCCAGTGCCGAGTTTGGCAATAATGCGATAGCGGTTGTTCAAAAGAGTTGGTTTCATATCCATTGGGTATTTTGAATGTCAAGCAGATATTCAAGGAAGAATGCCGAAGGCAGATGCAACAATAGCAATACGACTTACATTCATAATATTTTGGTCCCGATCAGCCCAACTTGAGAATCAACATTTTTGGTCTGGGAGAAGGAAGAAGACCCTTCCACCCTTCGACTACGCTCAGGAACCGGGAAGAAGGGCCGGAACCGCTAATTAAGTGGATTTACTTATGGCATCCCAAAAACTTGGTAACAACCAGGTCTCAGACCAGTCTGGTGCCCATAACTCTCTCAAAAATTATCCTAAAACCAAATACCCGACTGCACAGAAGCAGTCGGATATTTAAGGGATCATTGAAAGGGGGTTCTGCTTTACTTCAAATCTAGCAATCCGCTAGTTTTCAGCTTAGGATTAAAGCGAATTTCTTCCGTGACACCACGGGCTTTGAGTTGGGATAAGATTTCATTTTCTACCCGCCGCGCTACATTTTTCAACAATTTATCTTTGGCAAGTTCATCGATGATGATAGCTTCATAATTTGCTATTTCTTCGACTGTCATTACAGTTTTGGTATCGATGGGATCGTTCCACTTCCCAGCATCGACACCATTACCCGCAGGCTCCGAACCGTTTTCGGCAATCCAACTTTGTCGGATATTTTCCAGAATAGTGCGGTTTGGTCGATCGATTATTTGGACTTTCAGCCAGTAGCAGTGTTGGTGTTGGCGCACTAGATATTGTTTCAGGCTGAGGTAAATATCGCGAGAATATCCCACAAATTGGAGGACTTTATCGCTGTCAAAAATCGCGCAAACGCCTATTTTTCCATGTACAAATTCTGGTAATTTTCCCTCCGCATCGATGTAGGGAAAGAATTCTAAGCTAGCTAATGTGGGAATGTCTTCTGTCATTCTATTTGATATTTTAGATGTAAGATTTGAGAGTTAAATCAGAGATTAACTAGGTTTGAGCTAATTGGTAAACTGTTTGTAGCTAAGTATTAAATACTCGATAAATGGCACAGAGGCGACTGGGCTTAAAGACTTTGGCTTGGAACATGAAATTAGGTGGCACATTCACGATCGCAAAATCGCTGTGATTGTGATACTTTTCAAACTCCGCAGGCATTCCCTTGGGAGTCTCGGTGCTGTAAGGGACTGGCTGAAAAAGTAAGTTGGTAAACTCAATGCGCGAGCAGTGCAATTGTTGTGCTACTTGTGTCTGGAAACTGTCAGCGGTTAATAAACTCAACAGTACAGCTCTAGCACTCGCTTCTAGGACAAAACTGCCGTCATAGCTTTCAATAATTTTGAGACCCATTTTTTTATACCTCCTGACTGGTGACTGACAGACTGATTTCTGATTTTGGATGTAGGATTTGGATGTAGGATTTTTGGTACAAGCTCTTGAGTTTAACCTAATCCCGATCGCAATCTACCACACGACTAAAAGGTTAATCCGCAACTATGCAGAAAATGAACGACGTATCATTCCCAGCCCTCAGAAGCTCGTCAAACCAGCGAGACTGGGTAGAAGTGGCAGAATACGCATCCATAGCCAGTTCAGCTATTGGGACGATTATCGCAGGATTGTCAGGGCAAATTATCTACGCAGCGGCTCCTTTAACGGCTGCACTGTCGCTGAATTTCCTCAATCGCCAACGTTTCGAGCAAAAAATGCAGCAAAAGGCAAATTCTGCGATCGCGGGCGTAGAATTGACAGTAAAGTCCCTGCAACAGCAAGTTCAGACACTTCCGGGAGAATCGAAGGAACTCTATACCACCGTCTCTGACTTGCAGCAGCAACTTCGCAGTTTGGAATCCCACGCCATCCCTGATATACAGGCCAGCCTGACTTCCCTGCAACAGCAAATGCAGGCGCATCCGGCTGACTCTGAGGAAATTGACACTCTCCGAGGATTCCTCGGAGAGTTGCAGCAAAAACTCGTCCGTTTGGAAAATAGCGCCCTGAGAGAATTAGATTGGGAAAATGTGAATGTCCGGTTTTTGTTGATGGACGAAAAGTTAACGGAAGTTAAAAATATGACAGCAGAGTTGCAGCAGCGATCGGAGGAGATAGACTTTAATCAAATCCAAGGTTCCCTCAGCCAATTGCAAGTTTTGCTCGATCGACCCACCATGAATGTAGCGACACTGCAAACCGAGATTCAGCAATTGCAGGAGCAAGTTTCCCAATTGCAGCGACAAAATCAACAAATTGTCAAGCCTTATTTGCAGCGCCTGACTCGCGCCGTGAAGCAGCTATCGGTAAAGTAGTGATACCAAATCCTCTCTTCATCGTCCTGTATTAAACTCTCTCTTCTCGAACTTCGCGTCCTTAGCGCCTTCGCGGTTAAATCATTCCGATACAACCGGAATTGATATGAAAAGTTAAGTGTGAGTAAATTTTTGCCAAGCTTGCCAAAAAACATAAACCGATAAAAGTGCCAAGAGCGATCGAAAGGCTAAACTAACTAGACGATCGGACAATTTCGGCAAAAACCGAGTGCTAACCTGGGCACCCAACAATCCACCAGCGCCCAGAATCAAACCCACATTCCACAAAACATTCCCACGCGCAGCGTGTCCCAAAGTCGCTGAAATTGCAGTGATGACAATTACGCCCAAACTCGTTTGAATAGCTGTTTTAATACTTTCTCCTAACAGCAAAATTTGCAGTGGCACCATAATCACACCCCCGCCTACACCGAACAACCCTGCTAATAAACCAGCCAAACCACCCGTGGCAACTTTAGCCAAAGTTGGATTAAACAAAAGATGGGGATGATTGGGGAATCGGGAATCAGAAATCGGCAATGGGGAATTTTCTCCTTGTCCCGTTTCTCCTCCCATACCCTGTTGTCCCTCTGCCGATTTTTGGGACTCTTTCAGATATTTGCGAACTTGAATTAAATAAATATTTAGTAACAGCAACAACCCAAAAGCAATTAACAACAAGTAAGGGGGAAATATCCCAGTCAAATAAACACCGATTTGTGATGTTATTACCGCCGGAAAACCAATTTCTGCTACCTGACTCAAACTGAAGTAACCCATGCGCCAATTCTGGAAACTGCCAGAAATAGCTGTAATTACGATGGAAAAACCGCTCGTAGCCACAGCTTGCACCGGCGCGTAATTGAGAGCGACCAACAGAGGTACAAGCATCGTGCCACCGCCGATGCCCAAAAATCCTGCTAGAATTCCCGCCAAAAGTCCAGCCGCACCCAGAATCAATAATTCGCTGACAATCATTAGTTAGTAGTTAGTAGTTAGTAGTTAGTAGTTAGTAGTTATTTGTGACTCGCTTGGGGATGCTAATAACCAATAACTAATAACCAATAACATTTGTCAACAGTTAATATTTAGCAATCAACTTACAACTTTTTAAGCATCATTAGTTGTGCCGTCAGGCATAATCGCCCGCCTTAAATCTGCATCCCGGAAGTTAGCTCGATTGAGGTTAGCATCAATCAAAACAGTTTCTACCAGTACCGCTCCGCTCAAATTAGACCAACAAAGTTGTGCGCGGTACAAATTAGCACCACTCAAATTAGCTCCCCGCAGGCTAGACCAACTGATATTAGCGACTCTCAAATTAGCATTATTAAGATTAGCTTCGCTGAGATTAGCACCAATCATTTTTACTTCGCGCAAGTCTGCACCAGTCAAGTTTGCTCCGGTGAGAATTGCCCCGCTGAGAATTGCCTTGGTCAGATTAGCTCTTTCCAAAACCGACTCGCTCAGGATAGCATTTGTCAGGTTTACCGCTTTGAGAGTTGACCAACTCAAATTGGCTTTCATCAAATTAGTGCGGATCATGCTAGCGTCAGTTAAGTTGGCTGCAAACAAATTCGCTTCAGTAAAGTTGGCTTCGGTCAAATTAGCTTCCGTCAAGTTAGCCTTGCTCATGTTGACTTCCCTCGCCATTGAGCCACGCAGGTTCGCTCCGGTAAGGTTGGCACCACTCAGATTAGCGCGACTCAAATCAGTTCCAATCAGATTTGCTTCGCATAGGTTAGCTTCCGTCAAGTCCACCCCTGCCAGTTTCACCTCACGCAGATTGGTCCCAGTGAGGTTAGCACCTTTAAGATTCGCCTGCTGGAAATTGGCTCTGGTAAAGTTAGCCTCGCTGAGGTCTGCCCCTTTGAGGTCAGCCCCCGCGAGGTTAATCTCTCGAAAAATTCTTTCTCCGGCCGCATATTGCCTCAGAATTAGATCGGCCTCCATGTGATTCGCCTCGCAATTTTTTGTTTCAAACGTTTGAGAGTGATGGGTCATACCATACACATCATCCCAGATAACCAGGGTATTCACCCTGTACACTGTAGTATCAGTATGGGTAAAATTTTCGCACCGCTCAAAGTATTGTGTGCCTGAGATGGGGAAATGGGGGTTTTAAATCCCGTTACTTTGGCTACGCGGTTGGGTCCTGGGATCTCAAGGGGAGCACATCGCCTGACAGGAAGGCTTTAATTGTAAAGCTTTGTTACGCCACCAACTCTTCTACGCTAGAACTTGTAGCATAATGTATCAGGCTGGTCTTCTATCTCTCGATTCTACGATAACTGTAAGAAAGGGATTCCCAATAAAAAAGGATATCCACAATTTCAGAGAAATTGTCGCTCTGTTGAGTATTATAAAACTTTATATTGCACCATGCAATCAAACTTGCAAGGTGGGTAGCGAGCATCAAACGACAAGATAGCTGAGGTCGATTTGAGAAGTAAAAATATGGCTCAGAATCACTGTCTGGCTAAGTCTATTAACAACGACGCATCTTGGTATCATTTTCGCATCTGACTCGAATTCTTGGGAAAACTATTTGAGAGTTGAAAACAGCTCAAATGGTGGCAAAATGTAGTAGAAAGATAGACTCTAAATCAGCAAAAGCGATGATGACTTGGGCATTTTATTGAGTGTGCTATCTTGGGATTGTTTCGGAATGTCGGAGATTGTCCCAATTAAAAAGTATCAGTATGAATGTAGGAGTATGTCACAATGCCTGAAAATTTGAGAAGCCAAGCTGTGACTGGAGGCGTACAGCGTGCGCCCAACCGGGCGATGCTGCGGGCTGTTGGTTTTGGTGATGGCGATTTCACTAAACCGATTGTGGGAATTGCTAACGGGTACAGTACGATTACGCCCTGCAATATGGGATTGAACGAACTGGCTATGCGGGCGATTGCGGCTACAAAGGAAGCGGGCGCGATGCCACAGATGTTTGGTACGATTACTGTCAGCGACGGGATCTCGATGGGAACTGAAGGGATGAAATATTCTCTGGTGTCGAGAGATGTGATTGCTGATTCTATCGAAACTGCTTGCAATGGTCAAAGTATGGACGGTGTGCTGGCTGTGGGCGGTTGCGATAAGAATATGCCGGGGGCGATGATTGCGATCGCGCGCATGAATATTCCTGCTATTTTTGTCTACGGTGGCACCATTAAACCGGGACACCACAACGGACGGGATTTAACTGTGGTCAGCGCTTTTGAAGCTGTCGGTCAATTCAGCGCCGGCAAGATTGACCAAACAGAACTCACCGCAGTAGAACAAAAAGCTTGTCCGGGCGCTGGTTCCTGCGGTGGAATGTTCACAGCAAATACCATGTCGAGCGCCTTTGAGGCGATGGGGATGAGTTTGCCCTATTCTTCGACAATGGCTGCTGAGGATGCGGAAAAAGCTGACAGCGCTGCCGAATCTGCAAAAGTTGTGGTGGAAGCGGTTCGCAAACAGTTGTTGCCTAGCCAAATTTTGACACGCAAGGCCTTTGAAAATGCGATCGCAGTGATCATGGCAGTAGGCGGTTCAACCAACGCTGTGCTGCATTTATTGGCTATTTCCAATGCGATCGGTGTTGAACTGTGCCTCGACGATTTTGAAACAATTCGAGCCAAAGTTCCCGTGCTGTGCGACCTCAAACCCAGCGGCAAATATGTAGCCACAGATTTGCACAAAGCCGGCGGCATTCCCCAAGTGATGAAAATGCTGCTAGAAAAAGGTTTACTCCACCCAGATGCGCTCACAATCACAGGAAAAACAGTTGCCGAAGTATTAGCAAATATTCCTGCGGAACCTCGCACCGACCAAGATGTGATTCGTCCTTGGAACAATCCACTTTACGCTCAAGGACACCTGGCAATTCTCAAAGGAAATTTGGCAACAGAAGGAGCCGTTGCTAAAATTACCGGAGTCAAAAAACCGACAATTACCGGCCCGGCGCGAGTATTTGAATCTGAAGAAAACTGTCTGGATGCTATTTTGGCAGGCAAGATTCAACCTGGAGATGTGATTGTCATCCGCTACGAAGGGCCAAAAGGCGGGCCTGGAATGCGCGAAATGTTAGCACCAACTTCTGCAATTATTGGCGCTGGTTTAGGCGATTCCGTAGGGTTAATTACTGATGGCCGTTTTTCTGGCGGGACTTATGGCATGGTTGTCGGTCACGTTGCACCGGAAGCACAAGTTGGTGGCACAATTGCTCTGGTAAAAGAGGGTGATTCGATCACAATTGACGCTCAAAATCGATTGTTGCAACTCAATGTTTCTGAGGCAGAATTGGAGCAACGACGGACTGCTTGGCAAGCTCCTGGGCCACGTTATACTAGGGGAGTTTTGGCTAAATACGCTAAGTTGGTTTCTTCTAGCAGTATTGGTGCTGTTACTGATTTAGGTTTGGGTTAAAGAAGGAATAGGGAATAGGGAATAGGGAATAGGGAATAGGGAATAGGGAAGAAAGTCCTTCGACTTCACAATGCCCAATTCTCAATGCCCAATTCCCTATTCCCCATTCCTAATTGGCAAATTAACTGCGGTGAGTTAAGAAGCGACTAGCCATGGAAATTGTGTCTGTAATATCTACATCGCCGTCTCCATCTGCATCTAAAAACGCATTCAAAACTGAATTTCCCCCAGGGGCAGGATTTTGGGTGTTGCTGCCGGTTTGCAACAAATTGAGCACTAGGGGTACTAAAATCGGTATCATCGCTTGGACTGTGGAGTTATTCAAGCCGGTTCTTTGAGCGATATCCTGAACTATTTGGGTTAACTGGTTGTTTCCGAATAAACTTTGTACTGCTTGCGGATTTGGATTTGTGCCGCTAAATTGGTTGACAACTTGCTGTGCTTGTGCATCTCCTGATTGCGATCGCACGTCTTGTAAAGCCGATCGCACGTAGCTGCCTAAAACCGACATCGCTAACTCAGTCGTACCCGCATCGACGCCGTGGTTGCCACTTAACTGCTCTACTGCACTCAGAATACCGCCCAACTGACTGGGACTTGCTTGTTGGTTGGGATTGTCGATCGCACTTAAAATTTGGTCAAATAGTCCCATAATTTTGGTTCCTTACTATGATTACTCAACTATAGAAAATAAAATGTAAAAATCAAAGCATCAAGCTTTTTATTGGTCGCTCTCGCTCATGTCTTTGCCACGTCTGTTAACATTAATCGCGACTATCTGCCTCACCCTGGGGCTGGTTATTGGGCTGGTCAGTTCCTTAACTGGACTTTATACTCAAGTTGCGTGGTCTGCGTCTCCGCTGCTGGCTAATTTGCTGATTTTGGCGATCGTGGTACTTTTGGGTACGCTAATATTTGCGATAGTTTATTACTTGAATCTGCTAAAAATTCCTCAAAAAACTAAGGGAAAACGGGTGATTAAGCCCAAGGTTCCGGTGATAAAAAGTGAAGCTGCTACAGAAAATTTGAAAGCGATTCGGCAACAAGTCGATCGCATTCAAGATGAAGTAGCACGGCAAGCTTTGCTGTTGAGAGCGCGAGAAATAGAAGCTAGTATGGCTCGTGGTAGCATTCGGATAGTCGTGTTCGGTACTGGTTCTGCGGGCAAAACTTCTGCGGTGAATGCCCTGGTGGGAAGGATGGCGGGACAGGTAGGCGCGCCGATGGGAACTACGGAAGTTGAAGCAACTTACACTCTCAAATTGAAAGGGATCGATCGAGAATTAGCAATTACTGATACCCCAGGCATCTTAGAAGCGGGAGTAGCGGGCACCTACAGGGAGGAGTTGGCAAGACAGTTGGCGGCGAGGGCTGATTTGATCTTATTTGTTTTGGATGGCGATTTGCGAAAATCTGAATATGAACCGCTGCGTAATTTGGCGGAAATTGGCAAAAGGTCGATCGTAGTTTTTAATAAAATTGACCTTTATCTCGACAGCGACAGAGATGAAATTGTCTCTCGACTCCGGGAACGAGTTAAGGGTTTGGTAGCGGCAATGGATGTGGTAGAAATTAGCGCTAATCCTCAAGCAGTGAAGCTGGAAAACGGCACAATTTTTCAGCCTGACCCGGATATTATGCCATTAATTCGGCGCGTTGCTGCGATTTTGCGAGCGGAAGGTGAAGATTTAATTGCTGATAATATTTTGTTGCAATCTCAGCACTTGGGAGACCAAGCTCGCAAGTTAATTGATGCTCAAAGGCGCCGGCAAGCTGATAAGGTAGTAGAGCGATTTCAGTGGATTGGGGCCGGAGTCATTGCAGTAACGCCTTTGCCAGTGGTAGATTTACTAGCAACAGCAGCAGTTAACGCTCAAATGGTAGTAGAAATTAGCAAGATTTATGGTTGTGAATTAAATATCGAGCGTGCTAAAGAATTGGCATTCTCTCTGGCAAAAACCTTGGCTAGTTTGGGGATAGTTGAAGGTGTAATTCAAATAGTGTCAAGGGCACTTCAGTTAAGTGTAGCTGGGTTTGTACTTGGCAAGGCCATTCAAGCAGTTAGCGCGGCTTATTTAACTAGAATTGCGGGTAAAAGTTTTATTGAATATTTTCGCCATGACCAAGATTGGGGTGACGGTGGGATTGCGGAAGTAGTGCAAAGGCAGTTTCAATTAAATCGGAAAGATGAGTTTGTGAAGGCTTTTGTTAAAGATGCGATCGCCCGCGTCGTCGAACCTTTGAATATTTATCAAAAGTCTGAGGAATCAGAATTAGAAATAGTACCAGAATTAGAATCAAAAATAGAACCGGAACCCTTGCATCATTCGCAGGAATATGAAGATTGGGAAACTTACAGTAACAAACAAAAGGATGAGTGGTAATTGGGCATGGGGCATGGGGCATTGGGCGAAGCGAAGCCGAAGGGTCTTCTTCCTTCTTCCTAAATTTCCCCCTTGGGGGGGGCTGGGGGGGTGACTTCTTCCTTCTTGCTTCTTCCTAAATTTCCCCCCTTGGGGGGCTGGGGGGGTGACTTCTTCCTTCTTCCTTCTTCCTTCTTCCTTCTTCCTTCTTCCTTTCTTAGACGATCGCATCGAACACAATTTTGATAAGATTTAAAGTTTACAACAAAAATTAGTATTGTTTGGCGGGGGAAAAAACATGAGCGATCGACCAATCATTCTCGGTATTGTCGGAGACAGCGCAGCAGGCAAAACCACCCTGACCAAGGGAATTGCACAAGTATTGGGACCAGAAAATGTCACCATTATTTGTACAGACGACTATCACCGCTACGACAGGACGCAGCGGGCCCAAATAGGGCTTACAGCATTGCATCCTGACTGCAATTACCTAGATATCATGCAACAGCACCTGAGTCTGTTACGTACCGGTCAAGCTATTCTCAAACCCATCTATAATCACAGCACAGGTACATTTGACCCCCCGGAATACATCAAGCCCAGCAAATTTGTGATAGTGGAAGGTTTGCTGGGTTATTCAACTCGTGCAATCCGCGATTCCTATGACGTAAAAGTCTATCTTGCTCCCCCAGAAGAACTGCGAACTCAGTGGAAAGTTAAGCGCGATATTATGAAGCGTGGCTATACTGAAGAACAGGTACTCACGGAAATGAAAAAGCGGGAAAATGATTCGGAAGAATTTATTCGTCCCCAGCGCAAGTTTGCTGATGTTGTCGTTACTTTTTACTTACCAGAAGAGGACAATGAAGTAAATTTGAGCGTCCGTTTAGTCCTGAGACCGACCATTCCTCACCCAGATTTTACTGAGATTTTAAGCCAAGGTAGTGATAATTTTAAACCCGCCATTCGCTTAGATCTCGATCGGGATATGGGAAAACCCGTTGATGTCTTGGAAGTAGACTCCCACGCTACTAGCGAACAGGTACACGAACTGGAAAAGATTTTGTGTAATGAAATGCCACATTTGCGAGGCTTTTGCTCGACCGAAGGTAATTCTGAAATTGGTAAACTTGTGGGTACAACTGGCGAAGTTTTGCAAAGTTACCCGTTAGCTTTGACTCAACTTTTGATTGCTTATCATATGATTAAAGCAATTCATTTATATTAGTTATTAGTTATTAGTTATTTGTTGTTTGTTATTAGTGGTTATTGATTTTGTTGTTTTTTGGTCATTGGTTGCAATTACCGTTGCCAATTATAACAACTGCCAATGCTCTTGATGCGCTTTTTTAATGGCTCCGTCTTCACAAATAACTAATAACAAATAACCCATAACCAATAACAAATAACCCATAACCAATAACTACCCTAGCCCAGTCTCGTTAGCAGTCGCTAATTGCTGAATTTGGACTGATACTGGCAACTGACTTTGGGGTGCGGGAACCATTTCGCCTCGGAAGTCCAGGAGAGTGACGAGCAGCAAATAGCCCAGTGCTAATACTATAGAAAACACGCCGGTGATAATAGCAATAATTTTTGAACGTTCCATATTCAGTAATAATTAGGTACAGCTAATATTAGCTTAACATTAAAAATAGCCATTATGACTAAACTTATGCAATAGAATATAATCGAGTACGGTTCAGATAACACTGTTTATTTCCCGGAGATCCCCCTAAATCCCCCTTAAGAAGGGGGACTTTGAGAATACTCTTGTCCCCCCCTTTTTTAAGGGGGGTTAGGGGGGATCAGACTTAACCCAAGCGTATTAGAATATAATCAGGTGCTATTTATTTATATGACGAAAATGGAACCTCTTATAGATGCGCCAATGACTATCGAGATGCCCGTCGCAGCCCCTGTTGTGGAAACATTTAATCTGGGGAAGTTCTACCGTACTGGCTTCTGGATGAACCAAAAAATTGAATCGCTGAAAAATTGTACTCTGACTGTCACTGAGGGCGAAACTTTCGGGCTGTTAGGACAAAATGGGGCGGGAAAAACTACCCTGCTGAAAACTTTGCTGGGGATAGTGCGGCCTACTTCTGGTAGGGCGCTGTTGTTGGGGAGGCCTTTGGGCGATCGCGCGGTGAAGCAACGAATCGGCTATTTGCCTGAAAATCCCTATTTTTACGATTATCTCACGGGCTGGGAATTCTTGCAATTTGCAGCGGGTTTGTTTCAAATTCCTCCCTCGATTCAGCGGCAGCGAATTCCGCATTTACTAGATTTAGTTGGGCTATCTCAATCGGTGGCAATCAAAAAACAGTTGCGACAGTATTCTAAGGGAATGCTGCAACGGATCGGCATGGCTCAAGCTTTGATTAACAATCCCGATGTGGTATTTTTGGATGAGCCGATGTCGGGTTTAGATCCGATGGGACGCTATCAGATGCGGGAAATCATTTTATCGCTCAAAAGTCAAGGGAAAACAATTTTTTTTAATTCGCACGTATTGTCGGATGTGGAGAAGATTTGCGATCGGGTAGCAATTTTGGCTCGCGGTGAGTTAATCTGTGTTGGTGCGATCGATGAACTTTTGGGTAATACTAAAACTTACCGGGTTGAAGGTAGGGGCGGCCATTTAAATATCCTGCAAAAATGGATACCGGATATGGAAGTTGATAATGATTTGTGGTACGGTCATTTGCAGGGGAATCCGAAGGAGTTTATGGCTAATTTGAGTGCGATGGGAGGGCAGCTAATTGGGATGAATTTGGCTAAGCCTTCTTTGGAAGAGTTTTTTATGCAGCAATTGCAAGAAAGAGGGATTTATTCGAGTAGTTGAAGTATTTTGAAAGAGGTAGATTGGGATTGATGGTGGTGTGGGGGCGGGTTTATGAGATTGTGGCTTTTCGGCAATTATTGTCGGTGAACCCGCCCCTACAGATTTATTGACAATGGTGCAATATATAGCTCACATTTTGTACCATTTTTCTGCCTCATGTAGGGGCGGGTTCACCAACAGATTTAACGGGTATAGACAGGTGAAATAAACCCGCCCTCCTGGTTTTTATCGTTATTTTGAAAGAGGTAGATTGGGATTGATGGTGGTGTGGGGGCGGGTTTATGAGATTGTGGCTTTTCGGCAATTATTGTCGGTGAACCCGCCCCTACAGATTTATTGACAATGGTGCAATATATAGC
>JAHREW010000022.1:48081-56495 GCA_020883125.1 Microcoleus sp. CAWBG506 | reverse complement strand
ACATTTTGTACCATTTTTCTGCCTCATGTAGGGGCGGGTTCACCAACAGATTTAACGGGTATAGACAGGTGAAATAAACCCGCCCTCCTGGTTTTTATCGTTATTTTGAAAGAGGTAGATTGGGATTTATGGTGGTGTGGGGGCGGGTTTATGAGATTGTTGGTTTTCGGCAATTATTGTCGGCGAACCCGCCCCTACAGAGTTATGTTTTTTACTTCCGCTAACAATGGCAACTGTAGATTTGCACACACCAACTCTGCACAATTCCACACTTTCAGATACTCACAAACTCCAGAAATAATCGCATTTGCTGCATCCAAATCCCCAGCTTGACACCCGTGATAATGCGCTCTGATCAACGGCTTAATATCCTCGATATCTTGCCATTCCGATTCTGGTTTGAGGGGAATGCTGATAAAATAGCGGTAAGCTTGGCGGTGTGCAGTGCGAAAGTTTTCGGGATTTTGATTCAACAGGCGAGATCCCTTTTCGCGCACCAACGGATGCAACTGGTAAGACGATCGCTGAAAATCATAATACAGCAATTGTCGGCGTTTGAGAGCGAGAATAATATTTTCTTTCAATTCGTACTTGCTAACTTCCGGCATTTGAGCCGCAATTCCCGCAAAATTCAGCGGATATTCTGCGGTTTGATAGACAGAAATTCGGCTCAAGCAAGTTCGCTCGATGTCACTGAGACGCGCTATCATTTCATCGAGCAAACTCTCAATCGGTCGAATTAGCAACCAGTCTCTATTTTGCAAGAATTTGCTGACATTGCCTTGATATTCGCTGTCATCGCGAATCAATGACGCTATTAGTTGCAATGCTTCGGGATGTCCTTGATAGCGGTGGGCAAGTTCGGTCATCTCTTCTATTGTAGCGATTAAATTAAATGATGTCAATAGGGCAATAGCACAATTATTTGTAAGTCCATTGAGCGTCATTTCGCGAGTAATTGTGGGCGGCAATTGTGCTAAGGTTTCGCGGCTGATAAATATGATTTTACTCTGATGTGCTGTTTCTATAAGTAGTTTGAATAACCAAGCATATTCGGATTGGGTTTCGGAAAAATATCCGGCGGTTTCGGCTCGCCCAAATTGCAAAATTGTTTCTACACGATCGCACACAATTAAGCAAGGTTTACTTTTGAGCAATTTTAGCAGTTTTTCGACCTTTTGGAATGAATGCTCTGGGGTGGCACTTGGTGCATTTTGCTCGGAAAAGTTAGGTGTATCTACGGAGGAAAGTGCAGATAGGAGGGAATCGACAAACCAATCAAATTGAGGTGCTTGATTTTTGACAAATTCCAAAGATTGCCAAGCGACGGCGACAAAGGGATTGTTTTCTGTTTGAAGTTGGCGGATGAATTGACTGATCAGGGTTGTTTTGCCGATTCCGGGTAAGCCGACAAGGGCGATCGCAGCGATGGGAACCCCCCCCAGCCCCCCCTTGCTAAGGGGGGGAGCAGGATCAGTGATGGGAACCCCCCCCAGCCCCCCCTTGCTAAGGGGGGGAGCAGGATCAGTGATTAGGGTTTTTAAGACATGGATTTCTTTGGTGCGATCGAGCCAATTCCAGACTGGGGGTATGTTGTCGGGAAGTGCGAATGTGCGATCGGTTTGGGTGTCTAGGGCGATATCTGCGATCGCTGCGGCTAAAAGTAATTCTGTTTGCTTGATATCATTGCGCTCGATAATATCTTCCCAGTTATTGATTCCTACAGCTTTGCAAATATCGATAAATGTTTCGCGTCGAATTCGGTTTTGCGCCCAAAACCGCCTTAAAGTGGCTTTTGAAGTTAAAGCAGCTTTGCACCAGGTATCTTCACTTTTATTCCATCCGAAATTGCGTCGCACCATATCAATGATTTTCAATCCTTCCTCGGATGCTCTGAGCAAACCTGCCATTTTTACTCCTTTACCATAATTTTGCCCCAATGGAATTATAGATTACATCGGAGAGCCGAAAGATGAGCTAAATGAGCTAAATGAGCCAAATGAGCCGTTTATGCTGAGCCAAAAAGTGAGCCGTTAAGCCTAGACAGATTCAGGAATCCGAAGTAATTTCAAATGATGAGTCCTTTTTGGCGGCTACAGATCTAAGTTTTAGGGTGCGGATTGGCGATCGGGCGATTCCCTAGGGGATGGCTCCGCTTCACGGCTATTTGAGCAATGTAAAGTTTTGTTACAAAAATCGGGTGATTTGCATAAAAAAAGTGCGATCGACCTGATAGATACATAGGAAGGCTTGCAAGGCGGGCTTTCCTGGTTTTCGCGCAACTATATTTTTGAGGAGATGGGATTTATGAAGTTACTCACAGATGATGTGTTGTTGGGTGGTGCAGTGGATGCAAGTGCGGTATCAGATGAGGGAGTTGTTCGGATAGCGAAGGCAACCACTGGTTTGGTAACAGGTGGCTTTGAAGGAAGTCAACAAACTCTCAAGTTAGATTCAAACGGAGGGGGAACAGCCGAATATTCTTACGATATGCTACCAATTCCTGACAATCTCATACTTCGTTATGAGGGGAAAGAAATTTTAAATACAGGGTTTGTATCCGGCGCAGGAAGTGGTACGGTTACAATCCCCTCTGGAAATTCTGATAAGTTGCAAGTGATATTAGCAACTAATGACAAGGATACATTTTGGGAGTATACCATATCCACAACTCTACCAGATTCGAGCACAACCCCGCCGAATTCGACTACTACCCCTACCACAACCCCACCGAACTCGACTACTACCCCTAATATTTTTCCTACTTCATCAAATATTAGCAAGGATGCAAAATACGAATTTATTGCCAAAGATGTTGCTTACAAAGCTGGTAAAACTACTTTAGATAGTAATGGTAAGAACATAATAGAGCAAACGTGGCAGCAATTATTAGGGCAGGATGTCAGTAGTATTTACGAGGGAAAGCGGTTTCAAGATATCGTTAACGGCTACAAAGTAGACCGAGTTTTTGACGATACAAACACAACAAATACAGGTTTTTTTGCCTTGGGATTGACATCAACTCGTGGGGATGCTCCAGTTCTAGCAATTCGGGGAACACAAACACAACTAGATAATTTTGATGTGTTTAAGGACATTTTTGCCGATGCTGTTCCTGAAAGCGTTGGGTTCAACCAATACAATAAAAATCGGATAACACCCATTGAATGGTTATCTCAGATTAGCAAAGATCAGAATAAAAATCCCAATCTTTTAGCACCTGATATTACTGGTCACAGTTTGGGAGGTGCATTAACGCAACTATTTGCGGCTGATTTCACAAAGCAAGGTAATAAGTTAGGAGATGTAGTAACTTTTAATTCCCCCGGAATTGGTCAAAGTTTTGTCAACGAATTTAAGCCAGCAAATGCCCAAACAGTTAATCAATACGTTGTTTCTGGCGATGTTGTCAGTCTTGCTGGCGAAGCATTTTTGCCGGGTAAATTTCAACTGCTAGATTTCTTTAATCTGAATCCAGTCAACAATCATACACTACCTGTTTTAACTCAGGAAGTTAACTATAATAACCCAACCTCAGACAAAAAGTTAGCAGATGGCACAAGTCCCAACTCTGTTAGACGGGATGATACAAAAACTGTATTTAAAAGTGATTCTGTTGACTGGCTAAATAATCCTTTCTTTACTTATGTTGAACCAGAATACTTAAGTTTGGTGGCTGGAGGCTTAGAACTTACACAAAAAATTCCGCAGTTGAAGCAATTTGAATTTATACCACCATTATTGCTGTTTCGCACGACTGTTGAAGGGAGTAGGAAAGAAATTGGTAAAGGCTTAAAACAAATAGTAGATGCTTTTAAAGATCCTCTAGCAGCGGTAAAAGTTCCATTACCCGACAAAAAGTTTAACCTTCTCGGGCTGATCGATATCCAGGCAACAGACTTGGCAGTTAAATACTCCAAACCAGAGGATGCATTCAAGATTCAAGGCAAAGTCACTCTACCATCATTTCTTGGCAATTCGGCTATTAAGGCTACGGCGGACTTTGCTGGTGACAACTTCATCCAAATTTCTACTAAGAGAGGCTTGGATATTAAAGGCTCCCTTGATCTTCAATCATCAACAGACATTGTTCCTCCGCTTTTGAGAGTTGATACAGCGAAACTTTCTTTTGACACAATTAAAAGCGAAGTCAAGGGGGAAGCATCAATATTTCTCCCGGCCACAGGACAAGGAATTGAAGGAGGACTGAGTTTAAAAAATGGCAAATTAGATTCTATATCCTTGGATAAAAAAGGTCTAGGGGTACTAATTGGGCAAACTGGCTTGTCATTGCAAAATATAGGAGGAACTATAGGTAATATTTCTGCTATTGACAAACTCGATCCAGCAGAAATTTTGAAACTTCAGTTTGGTTTGAATGTAGGTATTAAAAATGTTGGCTCTGAATTAAAAATACCCCTACCCTCATGGGCTGGTGGTGAGATTTCTGGTTCCCTGGTTGAACTGAATGGTGGTTTGAAGATTGATCGAGATCGTCTCAACCTCAACGGTGATTTAAAAATACTGGCTGGCTTCATCAACGGAACAAGTAGCAGTAATATATATTGGAACGAAAAACGCTTCGATTCTGTTGCCAATATTTCAGTGGGCCCTGATATTTTTAAAGGTCAGGCTCAACTGAATGTTGATTCAGCATTGAATTTTACGCTTGCTGGGAAAGGTGAGGTTAAAATCCCCAATATTCCTTATGATGTACCTGAAATTCAGATAGGACAATTCAAGGCTGGGGGTGGAAAAATTAATCTTGTTAATGAAGTGAAACTTGGAGAAGGAGAGTTTTTATTAAAATTCTCGAATGACAACGATCTCTCTAATGACTTCATTCAGGCTTACGGTAAATTACCATCCGTGGAAATTCCTAATCTGAACCCATTTGCATTTGGATCACCTCCCAAAGTTATAACACCTGAAGGTACATTTAAACTTTTCTTTGGAGATCCTAAAGATGGTAGCCCAAAAGTTCAGTTTCAATCGGGCAATCAATTACCTAAAACGGGTAGCTATACTATTACTCCAGATACCGAATGGCTGATTATGAATGCCAACTGGGATACTGCTACCACCAACGTACCTGTTCAAGTTAAAACACCTAGCGGCGCAATCATAAACGAGTCAGAATTTGCTGCTAACAACATTGCCATTGTTGACTCTCTCACCACTTCCACTACTAAAGCTGTTATTGTACCGAATCCTACATTAGGAATTTGGGATATCAAGGTAGCAAACCCTGCTGGTTTAGGTAACGTACAATATACTGCTTTCCGAGATTCCAAAGCTCCTACTGTTCAAGTCACTAATGTGGCGACAGATGTTAAGGAACAAAACATCAGTAATTTGCCTACAGATACCAGCGGTCAAAATGTTACCATTAACTACAACGCTTTTGACTCAGACTCTAAGGCGAAAGTCAGCTTCTTTTACGACACTGATAACCAGGGATTTAATGGCATCTTAATCAAAGATGATCTTGATGAAACTGACGGTACTGGTAGTTTCAATTGGAACACTGAAGGTGTACCCGCCGGAGATTACTACATCTATGCAATGGTAGTAGATGATAATAACCGACCTGTTTTCACCTACTCTCCGAATTCTGTGCGGGTGAGTGAAGCAGCAGACTTATCTGTTACCAAAACAGCTAATGCAGATACCGCAACAGTTGGGAATAACTTAACCTACACTGTCAGTGTCACTAATAAAGGAACGAGTAACGCCAAAGAAGTAACTCTTAAAGACACATTGCCAGAGGGAGTTGAATTCATTTCTGCTAGTGTCAATCCCACTCAAAAGTCAGGAAATAATCTCACGTTTGACATCGGAAACTTAAACAAAGGTGAAGCTAAAACTATCAAGGTCACTGTGACTGCGCCAAAAACAGGAAATATCACTGGTAGTGCTCAGGTGACGAGTAAAACTTTCGATTCTGATGCTATAAACGATATCGCTGTTATCACTACATCCGTAAAACCAATTTCTACTGATCTTACCATCACGACAACAGGAACTCCCACGACAGTCAATCTAGGAGATAAACTTACCTACAACCTAACAGTCACCAATAATAGTCCCACTAAAGCCACAGGTGTCACCTTTACCAACGAATTGCCATCGGGATTGAAAGATGTTTCAATCACGTCTAGCAAGGGTGGAACCACCGAAAACAACAATGGAATTGTTACTGCTGAATTGGGTGATTTAAACACTGGTGAATCATCAACAGTCACTATTAATGCCACTTCCATCGCTGCGGGAACTTTCAGTAATACTGCCAGCGTTACCAGCAAAGAAGCTGATTTGGAATCAGCTAATAATACTCTCACTCAGCGGACAAGAGTTAATTCCAAAAATCCTGACCCGGCTGATCTAGAGTTGATTCAGACAGTGGACAACCCTAATCCAAATGTTGGAGAGCAAGTTAATATCACTCTAGCTTTGACAAACAAGGGAGCGGGTATTGCCAGTAGCATCAATATTACCAGCCTATTACCTCCCGGACTGAATTTTGTATCTGCTACACCTGAACAAGGTCGTTATGACAATAGTAAAGGTGTCTGGGATGTAGGCAACATGAAAGATAATCTCACCCGGACTTTGAAAATTACAGCAATTGTTACTGATCCTAACTCAACGACTAATATCGCAGCAGTCACGGCTGTTAATGAACCAGACCCCAACCCTCTCAATAACCAAGCTTCACTTACAATTAATCCGATAGGGAGTGGCGGATCTAATCCTGGTCAAAAAGCTCCGATTTTGGGGACTTCAGGAAATGATAACTTGGTCGGCTCTTTTGAGCCTGATGTCATCTATGGCTTGACAGGGAATGACACCATCGGTGGAATTGGCGAAACCGATACCCTCTACGGAAATGAAGATGATGATGTCATCAATGGCAATCAGGCTAACGATCTAATAATTGGAGGAAAAGGCAATGATTTACTTTTGGGAGGAAAAGGTAACGATCAAATATATGGCGACATAGGGAATGACACTCTCATTGGTGGCTTAGGTCAAGATATCTTAGTTGGCGGGCCAGGTATTGATACTTTTGTTCTCCCTACTAAGGGTGCAGTGTCTAGTGATTTTCTAGCAGATACTATCCTTGATTTTCAAGTGGGAGTTGATAAGATTGCATTAACAGATGGATTAAAGTTCTCTAATTTAATGCTAACCACAGTTGACAACAAAACTGTAGTTAAAATAGCAGGGAATAATCAAATATTAGGTGTTGTTGCCGGCGTATCACCTAGTCAGTTAAGCAACAGTTTTGTTTCATCGAATCTACTATAGATTTGAGTTCGGGGAAGTGAAGCGATCGCCCTTTCGTCAAAAAGAGCGATCGCCCTTCCCCCATCCGCATCCATCCGCGTGTATCTGCGGTTCAAAAGTGCGATCGCCCTTTCCCCTCATCCGCGTCCATCCGCGTGCATCTGCGGTTCAAAAGTGCGATCGACCTTTCGTCAAAAAGAGCGATCGTAGGGGCAAACCCCCCGTGGTTGCCCCCATTGATGGCAACAAACGCGAGCGATTGTAGGGGCAAACCCCCCGTGGTTGCCCCAGTTGATGGCAACAAACGCGATCGCCCGTAGGGGCAAACCCCCCGTGGTTGCCCCCATTGATGACAACAAACGCGATCGATCCTAGGGGCAAACCCCCCGTGGTTGCCCCAGTTTGCCCGGGCGGGCACGGGGGCACCGCCCCTACAAATCTGGTAGGGGATGGTATTTTTCTAAATGCAGAGGTTCATCTTCCCAGGCGATCGGATTGTTGAGGATATATTCGCGAATGTTTTCCCAAGATTCCTCATCACGAATAATGTGTTCGTGATAATTTCGCTGCCAAAATTTTTTGGGAAATGGTGTCCAACCTAATTTCGCAACACCATGTCGGTATTTAGCAGTTGTCAGCGATTTGAAGCGGTGAACAACATCTCCCAATGTCATCGGTTTATTAGGGCGATCGCCAGAAATATTGTTCCCCGTCAAAAAAATAATTCCGTGAATATGATCGGGCATTGACACAAAAACATCCACTTCCACGCCTGGATAATACAATGGCAATTCATCCCAAACATTTTGCACCATTAGTCCTGGTTCGCTGAGATATATTTGGCTGTCGTGGATTTTTCCTAATGTGTGTAAACCGCCATTAATGCAGATAGTGACAAAATAAGCCCCAGCTTGAGAATAATCATATCCCTTGAGGCGAATAGAGCGCCGATGATGTTTGGCAGCGTCGTACTTCATGATAATTCGATTATTATGTTAATTCGATTTTACTGTAGGGGCGGTGCCAAGAGTGCCCGCCCAGATCCAAGTAGGGCAACCACGGGGGGATTGCCCCTACAGGTATTATGTCAATTCGATTTTACTGTAGGGGCGGTGCCAAGAGTG
>JAHREW010000022.1:0-47981 GCA_020883125.1 Microcoleus sp. CAWBG506 | reverse complement strand
ATGTCAATTCGATTTTACTGTAGGGGCGGTGCCAAGAGTGCCCGCCCAGATCCAAGTAGGGCAACCACGGGGGGATTGCCCCTACAGGTATTATGTCAATTCGATTTTACTGTAGGGGCGGTGCCAAGAGTGCCCGCCCAGATCCAAGATAGTAGGGCAACCACGGGGGGATTGCCCCTACAGGTATATTTAGCGCGATCGCCCTTCCCTCTATCCGCGTCCATCAGCGTGCATCTGCGGTTCAAAAGTGCGATCGACCTTTCCCCCATCCGCATCCATTCCCGTGTATCTGCGGTTCAAAAGTGCGATCGACCTTTCTCGTCTACTGGATTTGCTGGATCGATCGAGCAAATACAAGCCACACTTGATGACTCATATTCAATACCAATCCGCGATCGCAAGTCCTGACACTCTCGAAAACTCCTTGACATTATGGGTAACAAGAGTCCCTTGCAGCGATACGGCTGTCCCTGCAATTAAAACATCCATCGGGCCAATGGGAGTACCTTGTTGCTCCAACTGAGCGCGAATTGTGGCCGCAGCAACAGCAGAATCGCGATCGAAAGGAACAAGATTAACTCGGCTCAAAAGTTGCTGAAGTTGTTGGGTACGTTTTGCAGGCGAAGTAGATTTAGCAATACCGACTTGTAATTCAAATAGGACGATCGTAGAAATACAAATTTCTTCAGGAGATACATTGGCAAAGTTTTGAACAACTTGTCCTTGTCCTTTAAAGTAGTAAATTAGCGTGTTTGTATCCAAAACGTACATCTAAAAGCTCTCCCGCAAAATGTCTTCCCCCGACTCGCTACGAATCTCCTCCAAAGTAGGAAAATCTTCTGCCCACGTTCCACCGAGGGCATAAACCAATTCCTGCCAAGAAGTTAAAGAATCTACTGTATCGGTGGATTTGTGGGCATTCAGGTACTTGGCACGAATAAACTCAGCGAAAGTGAGAATTTCGCTAGCTTGGTTTTGGGGAAGGGTTTTGACGATCGCGTAAATTTGTTCAATAACAGTCATAATCTGATTATAGATAAAGTGCAATTTATCTTTATTTTAGTAATTATAGTTGATTTATTTCCCAAAGCGAGATCCCTTTCCCTCATCCGCGTCCATCCGCGTATATCTGCGGTTCAAAAGTGCGCCCTTTCGTCAAAAAGCGCGATCGCCCTTCCCCCCATCCGCGTCCATCCGCGTGAAGGAGCGGTTCAAAAGTGCGATCGGCCTCAACTTCATTAGAATAGACAAACAAAATCTAACTTGTTATAATAACTAAAACTCCCTCTTATGCAATCTTACACAAATTTATGATAGCTAAAGATCAGTTTTGGATTATTAAAAACTCAATCAGCACAGATCGACAAGGACAACTCAGTTTAAACCTCGAAACCAAATCAACAGAGTATCGCGTGCTCGTCAACGAAGCCGGACAAATTTTATTAGACCCGATCGCCAATATACCCGATCGCGAACAGTGGTTGTGGCAAAACCCACAAGCATTAGCCTCAGTCCAAAGAGGTATCCAACAAGCAGCTAAAGGTGAAGTACACAATTTAGGTGATTTTTCGGAATATGCTGATTTGGAGATTGAAGAGGAATGAATTTTAGCATAGAATTTTCTTCATCAGCTAGAGAGAGCTTGGTGAGTCTTCAGGAATTAGATACAAAAAAATACAATAAAGTCCTGAAAACACTTGGGTTAATGGCAACTAATTTACGCCATCCCAGTTTGAAAACTCATAAATATGATACCTTATCAGGCCCTAATGAAGAAGAAGTATTTGAGGCCTACGTCGAAAACAAAACACCAGCAGCATTTCGAGTTTTCTGGTATTACGGCCCGAATCAAGGAGCAATTACAGTTATTGCAATTACACCTCACCCTTAAAAACTCTGGCGCGAGTGGTGAATTGTCCGTCCCGATTTAGGAGCGCGCTGTTAAAATAGAAACATCATTCCCTCCCAACCCATCAAAGTCTATGAAAATAGAAGACTATCCACTTGCCAAAGAATTAATATTCGATACCGAAGGCAACATCAGTCAAGTCATTCTCAACTATACCGACTATCAGTATCTCCTAGAGGCGATCGAAGATAGAGGACTTCTCCAGGCTATGCGCCAAGTAAAAAATGAAAAGCCGTTAAGTTTACAGGAAGCACTTGCCGAACTTGATCAATAATGAAAGTAGAATATTTGCCCAGTTTTTTAAAGGATTTAAAAGCTCTTAAAAGTGCGCCTGTTTTTGAGCAAGTCAAAGCGATCGTTTTTGTGGAAATTCCCAATGTTACTGATTTACAGACAATTATTAACTTAAAAAAATTAAAAGGCGATGACAATGCCTATCGGCTTCGGGTTGGCGACTATCGAATAGGTTTTTATTTTGATGGCGAGACTATTACTTTTATCAGGGTTCTCCACCGGAAAGATATTTATCGCTACTTTCCGCCATAAATCTGTTTTCCAGATACCTTAAATTGGCTTGTGTGCGATCGACCTTTCCCCCATCCGCGTCTATCAGTGTGTATCTGCGGTTCAAAAGTGCGATCGACCTTTCCCCCATCCGTGTCCATCAGCGTGAAGGAGCGGTTCAAAAGTGCGATCGACCTTCACCCTCACAAATACTCTACCATTCCAACCATCTCTTCAGATGTGTAAATTTCATATAGCAAAATCAACATTTCTATTACTTGTCCGATCGAACGACTACCCTGTTTAAAATAAGCCACACCAGGATGATCGTTACTGATACGAGCCATAATTATAAAATCTCGATCCTGAGTAACAAGCACTCGCTGCTCTTGTTGAATAAACAACCACTGCTGCTCATCCATCTTAGTCCTTAATCCTGCTTCTACCGTTGTCGTCACATCAATACCATAGAGACGTAACGCCCTAGAAATGTCACGATCGATATGCTCATCTAAATGAAACCTAATTCGTAGACTCACCTTTCAATTCCTTGATTTTTGCTTGTAACCTACCGGGATTTTGACGCATAAATTCATCCACAAAAGCATCATCTTCTGCCATTTCTCTGTCAATTGCTTGGCGATGATCGTAATAATAAGCCATAGCGTCATAAACTGCGGCTACAAGCAGATCGTACTTAGTGGCAATTTCTAAAAGAGAATAACCCATTTTTAGGTGCATCACCATCACATCTTGTACGGCGATTCTCGTTCCAGCAATCCGGGGTTTTCCGCCGCGTATTCCCGGTGTCATTTCAATGTGTTCTACGCTGACTGTTGTTGGCATGATATTTTATTAGGTATGATTCAAAAATAATACTACTATAGCAAAAATGCAGACTTTCATCAGCTCTATCGTTTGTGGCACGGGTGTCTCACCTGTGCATCATCTGCGGTTACAAAACCCACCCTCACTCGGCCGCCAAAACCTCTCTCACCCTCTCCCGAAACAGACGCACAGCCGCCCTTTGTCCAATACTTTTACTTTGCTCGATCAAAACGGGGATTTGTGCGATCGGCAAAAACCCAAAAGCCAAACTATTCTCGCTCTCTTCGTAATTCCCCTCAACCAAATGATAAACTACCAGAGATTGATTGCGATATCTCCAGATTTCCGGCACACCCAGAGCAGCATAAATCGCAAACTTATTCAAAGAAGAACTCGTATAATCAGATTCTACCACTAAATCCGGTGGCGGATCTGCTGGCAAATTGATACTTCTTCCCCTAACAACAGATTCATTTTGAATGTAAAAACAGCTATCCGATTCAATAGCACGAGTTAAATCTTCCCGTTCCAGAGTCAGAGCACCAAGTTGTCTCATCTCAATTCCTAGCTCATCGACTACAACACCAACAAAGTGTTCAATCATTCCTACGGGTTCTTCGTGTTCTGTAAGTGGCATTCGGATTTCTAAAACTCCTTGATTATAAGCAATTCTCCAGGTTCTACCGTCGCCAACATCAGACATTATTGCTTTAAATGTTAGCCACTTAATGCCTTTCAGAGTAATTACTTTTTCCTCACTGCTGCTTTGAGGAGGAGTCGATATACTTGTGACCATCTTAAGTGCGATTAGTTAAGCTTTTATTGATTTTAACACAATCCTAAAAATCAGGATCTCATCAACCCGGTTTCTACGAGTAATCTTCGTTAAACAACGAGCAATCTACATAGAAACCTGGTTTTTGACCTCTGGAGAATATCTGAATTAATAGATTTTACGGCGCTTCAAGTCGTTTCTTCCCTGTGCATTGATTGTGGCACAGGCATCTTACCTCTGGCTAATCATTGATTGTGGCACAGGTATCTTACCTCTGGCTAATCATTGATTGTATCCCACCTGTGAATCATCGGTTAAAAAAGTATATGAAGCGCAGCCATTCCCCAGAGAATCTCCCCTTTTCAACTACTAACCAGAAATCACCTGATTCAGTAAATGAGCCTGAGAACCTTCAAGACGGGGGCCGTGAATCTGCACCACCAGAGAAGCCAAATAATTGCCCCAACGAGCCGCTTTTGCAGCACTCAAACCATTAGTAATGCCAAACAAAACACCGCCCGCAAAAGCATCGCCAGCACCCACAGTATCGATCGCCTTTACGGGAAATCCAGCCACATCCACAATCTGTTTATTCTCCACCACCGTGCAGCCCTTATCGCCATTCGTGATAAAAGCTAAATCGGAAATCTCGCTCATCTTCCGAGCGCACTCCTCCAAAGATTCCTCCTTAAAAAAGCTCCGAACCTCGTCAGCATTGCAAAAGATGACATCGCAATATTCCGAAACCACCTTGTGAAAATCATCCGCAAATCGATCGACCAAAAAGCCATCCGAAAAAGTAAAAGCCACCTTCACACCCAGACGCTTAGACTCTTCCATCGTCTTAATACTAGCCTTTCTGGGTTCGGGAGCATCCCAAAGATAGCCCTCAACATAACTGTACTTGCAGTGAGACAGGCGATCGACATCAATATCAGTCGCCGCCAGAGTAGTAGAAACCCCCAAATTAGTACACAGCGTGCGTTCCGCATCCGGCGTAGTCAGCACGACACAAGTACCCGTCGGCCCATTAGACTCAGTAGCAGGATGCACATTAAAATCAATCCCGGCTTCCAGCAAATCTTGGCGGTAAAATTCGCCGTTAGTATCCTTAGCAACCTTCCCCGAATAATAGCCTTTACCGCCACTCTGAGCCAAACCAATCATCGTATTGGCCGCAGAACCCCCCGATCGCATTTGCAGCGAATTGTGTTCCAAATCGTGCAAAATCCCCCCCTGGGTTTCCGAATCCATCAGCGTCATCCCGCCGCGATTCAGCCCGTGCTTGACCACAAATTCATCTTCGACTAATGCTAAGATGTCCACCAGGGCATTGCCCACGCCAAACACATCCACGGAACCCGATTCTTGATTGTTTTGAGTCATCACTAATTTTTGGTTTACACTAACTATCAACTCTATAATAAATCGGATGAAAGTCAATATCCCAAATTTTCCAATCCTCAATCCCGAATCACCAATCTACAAATCCCCAATCTATAAATCTCCAATATAATACTATTTTGATAAATTGTCACTACGGTTATTAAGATATAAATTATTAGTCATCATCATAAATTGCCGGATACGGCAGTGCCGTGTCCCTACAGGTCAAAACTTCTAATTTATTTTTTGTAGTAATATTTTTTGCGATTGGTATAAAATATACCAATCCTCAATCTAAAAATCTCAAAATCTAAAATCCAAAATCCAAAATCTAAAATCGATATGGCTTATCTCCCACCTTTAATTCAGCAAATGTTGGAGCCTGGGTTTTACCCCCACAGCGTCACAAAACCAGTCCAGCTTATTCAGACTCACATTTCCTTTGTCCTGCTGACGGGAGATTATACTTACAAAATCAAGAAACCAGTTGATTTTGGCTTTTTGGACTATTCAACATTGGAAAAACGGCAGCATTTCTGCACTCAAGAATTGGAAATGAACCGACGCACAGCACCGGAAATATATCTCGAAGTTTTGCCAATTGTTCAAAGCGACGATACGTTTCACCTTGGCAGCAATGCAGCAGATATAACTGCACAAATTGTTGTAGAATACACGCTTAAAATGCGACAGTTTCCTCAAGATTCGCTGTTGCTCAGTTTGTTGGAGCGCGGATTGTTGACCGAGCAAATTATGGCAAATTTAGGGCGAGAAGTTGCCAAGTTTCACAGCACGGCAATTAGTAATAGCTACATTCGCACCTTTGGCGAAGTCGGTCAGATTCGCACAACAATAAATAACAATTACCGCATTTCGGAAAAGTATATCGGTGGGCCGCAGACTCAGACTCAGTATCAGGAAACCAAAGATTATAGTGATGGCTTTTTTGCGGAAAATCAAGAGTTGTTGAATCTGCGGATTGTTAACGATAAAATTCGCGAGTGCCACGGAGATTTGCACTTGCGGAATATCGCGCTGTGGCAAGATAAAATATTGATATTTGACTGCATTGAATTTAACGAGCCTTTTCGTTTTGTTGATGTCATGTACGATATCGCTTTTACTGTCATGGATTTAGAATCGCGGGGACGCCGAGATTTAGGCAATGTTTTTCTCAATACTTATATCGAACAAACTGGCGATTGGGAAGGATTGCAAGTGCTGCCGCTGTATTTGAGCCGTCAAGCTTATGTGAGAGCAAAAGTAACTTCCTTAATGTTGGACGATAGCTCGGTTTCTACGGCGGAAAAAACGCGGATTTCACAAACAGCATCTCATTACTATACATTAGCTTGGGAATATACAAAACCGCGTCAAGGAAAGTTAACTTTAATGTCAGGTTTATCCGGTGCTGGTAAGAGTACAGTGGGTCGATATTTGGCTCGTCACACCGGTGCAATTCACCTTCGTTCCGATGCTGTTCGCAAACATTTAGGTCGAATTCCTTTACATGAGCGGGGCGGGCAAGATTTGTACTCAGATGAAATGACTGCCAAGACCTATGGTAGATTGTTAGAGTTGGGGGTAATGTTGGCTGACCGAGGTTGGAATGTGATTTTGGATGCCAAGTTCGATCGCGATTCCTGGAGAACAGATGCGATCGCTCTGGCTCAATCTCACAATTTGCCACTGGAAATCCTTTACTGCACTGCGTCAATAGAAGTATTGCGAGAACGTCTGCAACGGCGCAAGGGCGATATTACTGATGCCACAGTAGAACTCTTGAATGCCCAGCAAACAGCCTTTGAACCATTCACAGAATTTGAGCAAAGTTATGTAAAAATTATAGATACAATGTCAGACTTTGAGCTATAATAGAAATTTCCAATAATTATTGTGGAACCAGCAGGATGTCTGTTCAAATATGGCGTTTCTGCGGAAGTCTAATAGAGCCCGTTGATTTTAATTTGATGCTAATCTGGTGAATATCTTTCCGTTATATTAGAACAAGGACTTGCAAGCCGATGCCAAAATTTAGTAGAGATTCCAAGGGATTTAACCCAGCATTTATTTGGTTTGTGTTATTTACAGTGTGCTTTCGCTTAATAGGCTCTACTTTGCCCATAAGTATTATCTTCGGCCTGGTGGGAGGTGGAGCAGTGGGTTTGTTGGTAGCTTGGTGGCATAATGAACTGGTACTCAACCCCAATAAACGTCCCAAGGACAAACCCTCTGATGCTATCGTGAATAAAGAAGTAATAGAAACTGGTGGCAAATACGGTAAAGGGTCTAGCCGTCAAGCTTCTACATTACTGGGCTGGTTGTCAGCACCAGAGGATAAATTTTGATTTTTAATACAAGTTTAGGACTGATGCTAAGTGGCACAGGACTATGGACTTTGAGGGTGTTCTACTAATTTGAGGATGAACGAATTATTCATGGTTTGTTGATAGTAGAACACCTTGCTAATTGTGGTGACACTGATAGATATCCCTCAAAAAGCTGGTCTTGAACAGGGTGGATAGCCTGTTCCACAAGCATGATTGGAGAAGTCTAATGTTTGTATTTTTGTCAAAGCTACTACCACTGTTTATCTATCCTTTGGGGTTGAGTTGCTTGTTAATGCTGGCGGCTTTAATCATGGTTTTGCAGCGTCGGAAATGGTCTGCTTTGCCAATGGCTGTGGCTGTAATTATTTTACTCTTGGGAAGTAGCGGTTGGGTTTCCAAGTCTCTAGTTAAATCCCTCGAATGGCAAAATTTACCAACCACAGAATTGCCCCAAGCTGATGCTATCATTGTCTTGGGTGGTGGTGTCAAAGCTGCTTTACCGCCACGGCCTTGGGTGGAATTGGGGGAAGCTGGCGATCGCATTATTTACGCTTCTCGACTGTATAGTCAAGGAAAAGCCCCTCTGCTAATTCTCAGTGGCGGTAGAGTAGAATGGAAAGGTGGCGGAGCTCCAGAATCGGCAGATATGGCAGAAATCGCCCAAACCAACGGCGTACCTGCATCAGCAATTCTCCAGGAGCCAGATTCACAAAATACCTATCAAAATGCAGTAAATGTGCGAAAAATCCTGGAGGCTAAAAATATCAAAGGGCCGGTTTTGTTAGTCACCTCAGCGATGCACATGACTCGATCGCTCTTAATTTTCCAGCGTCAAGGAATAAAAGTAATTGCCGCGCCCACAGATTTTCAGATTACCCAACAGGATATGGCAGCTTCTCAAAGCAATTGGCAAGCAGTGATACTAAATTGTCTACCGGATACCTATCAGTTACACCTGTCAACCACAGCTTTGAAAGAATATATCGGCTTAATGGTATATCGGCTGCTGGGATGGCTGTAGGGGAATTTTAGATTTGGGATTTTGGATTTAAGATTAATTGAACCGCGAAGGCGCTAAGGACACGAAGGAAGAAAGTGTGTTAGTTTAGAGTAATTACAGCCAATCTTTGGCATAATCGCCCCAAACAATTATGTTGCCTCACGAGTTGCAAGGTATTGTCCCAGAATCCACTCCCGCGGCCGAAAGTTTACAGCAAAACCAAATTGTTCGCGATTTTTATTCCGAAGTTAAGTACCGTCAAGAACTGGAACAACATTGTCAATGGTACTACGCTACAGCGAAACAGCATCAACAGGAATTGCAGAAAATGCAGGGAGATTTTAATATTTTTGGTTGGTTTTGTCGGGCTAGGCATAAAAAGTAAGAATTCATATCAATTCCGCTTGCAACGTCAGGATGGAGGAGACGGCAATGCCGTTTCCCTACCCAATCAATTCTAGGGAAACGGCACTGCCGTGTCCTAATTTCTAGACTTCAGGAGGAGACGGCAATGCCGTGTCCCTACCCAATTAATTGTAGGGACACGGCACTGCCGTGTCCTAATTTCTAGACTTCGGCAGATATCAATTCAACTTCATCTTCTCTGAGATGAGCTTTGAATTTTTTGTCAAACTGTACTAAAATCGGCCAATTGGCACTGACAGGTCTACCGTGCCATTCTTGAACGATGGCTACTACTTCTCCTTCCATATCCTTGACATCAAATGGTTGATTGCGATTTTGAGGATGGTGGTAGACAACAACAGAGTTTTTAATGCAAACGCGATCGCCAACTTTCATAGGTTATAAAATTTAGTGTTCTTTCTTCACAACTTTGCAAAGCTTACTTAAAACTTGTATGCTTTGCGAACTGTTTATTCATCTTCTCACAAAGCTGAACTAAAATTTAAAGTTGGGTGGGGGCGGGTTTACGAGATTGTGGGTTTTAGGCAATTATTTCGGTGAACCCGCCCCTTGTATCTTGAAAGAGGTACATTTGAATTTACCGTTGGGGGCGGGCGGGTTTATTGAGATGGTTGATTCTTCTTATATATTGTTGGTGAAACCCGCCCCTACAGGATGTGGGGGTTAATCGGATAACGATCGCCCTAACTGCTGCAACCAACACTCAACATCAACGGCGAGGGTTTGACCCAACTCCAGCAACTGTCGAATCACAGGCAACTCCCAGCCACTCTCTGAGTCAACGAGCTCCAGTTCGGTAAGGTCGATCGCACTTTCAGTCGTCGGAGCTGCTTGTCGTTGCAACCAGCCCAAACACAGAGGCACAATTTGACTGTACATGGAATCAAAATACAGTTCCTGGGATCTATCCAAACACAAACCCAACTCCAGGCGATTCCCAACCGCAATTAAACGCTCAATACTGCGAATATCAACTTCCAACTCGGCAGGAGACAGCAGCGTCACATCAGAACCCTCTTGCAGCAGCGCCTTCAGAGATCGGTAAATCAACTTTTCCAAAATGTGCCTGACTTCAGGAACCTTCAGCCGACAGCGGAGGTGGCTAGCTTCTGTCGAAATTGCTTCGATTTCCGCCAGCAGGGAATCCCCGTCAGCCGTTTCCTGTTCCAGGGCCTTGGCCGCCGTCAAACAGCGGTGTCCCAAGGCCACTTCCGCGGCCACCTGCAACTCCATAGGGACGATCAACTCGTCGCGGTGGAAGGCCATCATCACCCCGTAATTTTCCCGGTAAACCTGAGTGTAAAGCTGATCTAATCTGGTCAAATTTTCCTGACTCAGCAGCCGGACAATCCGATGACGTTCCTCAGCGAACAAATTCCGCAGGCTAAAGGATTGATCCCCGAACAGGCGAACCATTTCCAGAATCGCGTGGGCTGCGGAAGCTTCTTGCAAAACCGCAAACAGCCGTTCTTTTAGCATGGTGTAAGACCTGTGGCTACCGAAAGGCTGGATGCAGCAGTGGAAGTCCCAGCCACCAAGGTAGAACGCCGCAAATACAAACACTTCGGTTTCCCGTGTAATTTCTGATGTTAATTCCAGTTGACCTACGGCCAGAGTCATGGAGCCCATGCGCTGAATTTGGAAATCTAGCTGCTGGGCTAGATAGCAGTAAACTCGTTGTTCGCGGGGATATTTGGCAAACAGGGAACTGATGGCGTAGTGGGCTGCAACTTGCTTGAGACTGACTTGGGCGGTGGTGACAAGTTGGCGATAGACTTCTGCACCTGTTCTGAAGCATTCCACATTACTTGGTACTAGGTTAAGTCGATCGATAAACTCTTTTTCTAGCTGGACACCAGTCACTTCCCCAGCTAATTCCAGCGCACGGGCTGCGTAGCGCAAAATCTGCACGCCTTCGGGGCGAGATATTTCTTCAAAAAACCAGCCGCAGCTAGTGAACATTAACAGGGCGTGGCGCTGCATTTCCAGCAGTCGCAGGGCGTCTACTTGTTCGGCGGTGTCGAGGGGGCGAACTTGATGTTTCCAGAAGAATTGGTCAATGTTGGCGGTCGATCGATCGCCCATAACATCAATATATTCATCTCGCGCCGCCCAGGGATCGCTAAACAACTTGCGCCCCGCTTCCTCATAAATTGGTATGAGTCGATCGCGCAGCCAATTTAGAGTATCTCGCAAAGGTCGGCGCCATTTGAGATGCCATCCGCCGCCACCACCGCAGCCACAATCATCTTGCCAGCGATCGACCCCATGAGAACAACTCCAAGCTGTCACTGGTTTGAGTTCCACTTCCCAATCGCTAGGATTTTGACTTAAATAGTGAGCAAAATTCGTCACCGTCCAGCCACGACGGGGAAACTCTTCTGTGAAGGCGTAGGCGAGGCATTTTTCGGTACTATTTTTGTGGTGTCCGAAGGTTTCGCCGTCGGTGGCGACTGAGATTAATTGAGATTTTCGGTGGTCCCCCCGCACTGCTTGACCCAAGCGCCCAGCCAGGTGGTTGCTGCTGCTGAGAACATCATTAAAGCCCATATCCCGCGAAATCGGGCCATCGTAGAAAAAGATATCGATGTAGGGAGTATTAGTTGTCGGTTCGGAATTGTGCCCGTTGCCGCGACTAAAATTGTGACTGCTAAGGGGGGAGAGTTGGTGGGAAACTGCCAGCCGCAGTTCTGGTTTCAAGTAGCAGCGGTAGGGGCGAGTCGGATCGATTTGACCTCCCCCGACTTCGCGCCATTCGGGATCGCTATTGTCATGGCCTGGAAGTTGGCGGCAGCGTTCGGCTTGGGAGGGGGCGAGGACGATGAAGCGAATGCCCTCAGCTACCAAAACTTCGAGGGTGGCGTAGTCTACCGCAGTTTCGGCCAGCCACATTCCTTCTGGATCGCGATCGAACCGGGAACGGAAATCTGCGATCCCCCAGCGAATTTGGGTTTGTTTGTCTCGCTCGTTGGCCAGCGGCATGATGATGTGATTGTATACTTGGGCGATCGCGTTACCATGACCATTGAGTCTTTGACAGCTTTTGCGATCGGCTTCCAGAATCCGCTGATATACTTCCTCGTCGTAGCGTTCCAGCCAACTCATTAGCGTCGGCCCGATGTTGAAGCTAAGATATTCGTAGTTATTGACGATCCCCGCGACTTCGCCGCGATCGTTGAGGATGCGCGCAAAGGCGTTGGGGCGGTAGCACTCTTTGTCGATGCGTTCGTTCCAGTCGTGGAAGGGATGGGCGCTGGCTTGGCGTTCGATCGCATCTAGGTAAGGGTTTTCCCGTGGTGGCTGGTAGAAGTGACCGTGAACCGTCACGCATACTCCTGTGGCTGTAGCCACCATGTTTTGGGTTCCGGCCGTTGTTTCCCGTGTGTCCGAGAAACTGAGCCGATCGGATTTAGTCTGAGAAATGGAAACCATTCGATCGAATCCTCAAGTAGTTTAAAGACAACAAAAACCGCAAAATTAATTGCAGAAACTTTTGACAGCGCCAGTTTGAGCGTCAGGTATCTGTCGGGGCTAATTTTTGGTAAACAAATTTTGATACATCGTAGTAGTGTGGGCAAAGCATTCGTTCCGAGATGCCGATCGTCAATCCCTGAGTTTTTCCGCAAATGCTTTGTTGTTGAGTTAGTTAAAAAATGTACTGTTCCTGCTTTCTGGCACTTGCGACCCATTTCAGGTTAGTGTTTGCAGGGTTGTTGATTGAGTTTTTATTTACATGGCTGGATCGTAAAGTGTAATTCATTAAATAGCAAGTTTCCGCCGTAAAAATTTAATGTTTGGCAATAAATCTTGATTTATGGTGTTTTGTGGGGCGATCGGTAGCGCTTCCGACTCCCCACTGGTGACAGAGGGGCTGGCTTCTTGAATGTGAATCGGGCCGATCGGTCCTTGAATAATTGTCGATCGCATAAAATTTTCTCCTCAATTTTAATCTTCCTGTTTTTAAACAACCAATTTTACCTCTGTTACTCCTTGGCGCAACTCATACTGTCCTTTCACCCAAAATTGTTTAATTCTTTCACCCAAAAACGGAGCCAATTGCATCATCAATAAACGCACAAATCCATTATTTCGCAATTGTTCGCCTTTCCATGCTTCTTGTGCTTGCAGTTGTTGGGCGCGCCTAATTTCTGGTTCCCGTTCGGCCTGAATCTGCGATAATGCTAAATCAATATCCTCAACATTAGCCCCTGCTTTCAACAAAGGTACAAGGTGATTTGCAGCCACAATTACATCACGAAAAGCCATATTAATTCCTTGGGCGCGCACCGGAGACATGGGGTGGGCGGCATCCCCCAAAAGTATGATTCCTGGCTGATACCAGCGCGGACAACAACCAACTACTACAGATAGTCGCTGGGGAGATTCTATGGTATCTTTACAGTTACGGAAATGCTCGGCCATCCATAAAGGCGATCGCGATGCGAAAGTTTCCGCCCAATCTGTGTGTTTGCGATCGGTTTTGTCCTCGGCTGATAACACCCAAGCCAGATGCAGTTTGCCATCTTCTGCGCCGTGAAAAACACTGAATGCACTACCATCATTTAGGATAGAATAAAAGACATTATCCGCCACAAACCGAGGATGAGCAGCCAGTTTAAACCACAGCACATCGATACTATTCTGCTGTTTCACCAACTCCAATCCAGCCCGTTGTCGTACCACGGAGTTTCTACCATCAGTACCAATAACAAGCGCCGCAGGTATCTCTCGCCCATCTGCTAGTTTGACACCAGAAATGCGATCGTTGCTGTAAATTAAATCTTTTACCGGAACACCTTGGATCAATTCAAACTCTGGATGTAATTGAGCTGCGGCAATTAGTGCTTCCAGTAAAGGCGGCTGAGAAACTAGGGTACAAGGTTGATTTGAACCCATGGGCTCATCAACTCGAAACAATTGTCGATCGCCTACAATAAACTCCCAACCATCTATTTTGCGGTGTGGTACACTTGGGAGCATGGAAGATAGGCCCATTTGGGCGATCGCATCCAATCCACTCGGCATTAAACCTTCACCACGAAACACTCGGTAGCAATCTTTTGCCGCCTCAACCAACGTCACACCAATCCCTCGTTTCACCAGCAGCAAAGCAAGTGACGCACCCGTTGGCCCCGCTCCCACAATTACAACTTGCATCGCTGGCATTTCTGATTGTTAGTTAATTTCTTCCCACTATACCTTAGTCATCGCAGAAACACAATTTGAACGAGAGGTACTAACATCGATCGGAATCTGCACAATAAACTCTGTCCCCTCACCAGGCGCAGAAATACAACTAATTTGACCTCGATGTTTTTCCACTACAATATTGTGACAAATAGATAACCCTAAACCTATACCACTTCCCACAGGTTTTGTAGTAAAAAATGGGTCAAATATTTTATAACGTACTTCTTCATTCATCCCATGGCCGTTATCAGCAATGCTAATCACAATGCCCTGAGAAATGGGTGAATTTGATGGCCAACTATCCATTTTTGTACTGATCGTAATTTTGCGTCGTGACGATTTAGTTTCCAGAGCATCGATAGCATTAGCTATCAGGTTCATAAATACCTGATTTAACTGCGACGCATAACAAGTGAATTTTGGCAAGGGACTGTAGTCTTTAATTATCTCAATTTCCTTACCATTATTTGAGCCATTAATTAGGTGTTGCAAAATCAATAAAGTATTATCAATACCTTCATGAATATCCACTAACTTGTACTCTTTTTCATCTAGGCGGGAGAAGTTTCGTAAAGACAACACAATCTTGCTAATCCGAGATGCACCCTCTTTCATCGAATTCAACAATTTTGGATAATCATCAGCAATGAAATCGGGATCGATACGATCCAATGTTTTCTGAATCTCTGCTGCTGGTTGGGGGTAATTTTTGCGGTACACTGCAACGATATTCAGCAAATCTCGCGCATAATCCATCGCTACAGTAATATTGCCATAGATGAAGTTAACGGGATTATTGATTTCGTGAGCAACCCCAGCCACTAGCTGACCTAAAGAAGCCATTTTTGCCTTTTGTACCAACTGAGATTGAGTATTTTTGAGTTCCGTTAAGGTTTCTTCAAGTTGCTGCGCGTAGGATTGAACTTCTTCATAGATTTGGGCTTGCTTAATCGCAATTGCTACCGAGTCAGCCACTGCACACAGTAACTCTACTTCAAAAGCTTGCCAGTAATACGATCTATTTTCTTTCACCACACAGATACTACCCCAAACTTGTGAGTCAACCTTGAGGGGTACGAATAACCATGCACCAAGAGATAGTTGAGTTAAGCGTTGTTTAATTTCGTCAGAACAAGTATTAACGTCATTGATTTTTACAATTTCTGATTGCTTAAGTCGATCGGAAATTTCATTATTATCTTCTGAAGTTTCTAGCCCTAAACTTGTATTTAACTGAGTAGAATCATAATACTCTGATATATTGACCCATAGCTTTCTGTCCGGGAAATATTTGATAATAGCAACACGGTCTCCCCCTAGGCTAAGAGCAATCTCGCGGACGGCGGTAGCAAAAATAGTATTTAAATTCAGAGAACTGCGGATAGATTGAGTTAAGTGATTCAGTAATTGCTCTTTTTGAAATTGCTGTTTCAATCTTTCTTCTGCTAGCTTTCGCTGAAGTATTGAACCTAGTTGAGTTGCTAGAGCTTTCATCAATTCCATGATGCGGATTTGACACAAAGTTGGTGTTGTTTTGAAAAAACTAAAAATCGCAACCACCCGATTCTCAACTAAGATTGGTACGCCAAAACAGGCTTTTAAACCAGCTTTATCCGCCATATTATTGCGAATAAAAACTTCATCGGTCGCTAGGGAAATATCTTCTATCCACTCTGGTTGTTTGGATGACCAGATTCTCCCTGGTAGTCCTAAGTTGGGAGCAAATTTTATTGACAAACTTTGGTGTATATAATCGAATAAATTGGTTTTTTGCGTATAAGAGTTTTGAGCGCAATTTAAAAAGATTCCATCAGGACTGGGTATCCAAGCTTCTGCTAAATCCCAATTAATGAAGTCGCAACACAACCGCAGCATAACGGATATTGACTCTTCAAAATCCTTGGTTTCTGCCATGGCAAAGGTAGTTTGAAGCAAAAAATTGGTTTCTTCTTGGGCAAGTTTTCTCTCCAGGATTTCGGATTCCAGGCTGTGATTTTGTTGTTGAATTTTCTGAAATAACCGACGTTGAATGAGTTGATTGGAGACACGGACCAGAACCTCTTGATCGTGAAAGGGTTTGGTAATATAATCGACTGCGCCGACTTCAAAAGCTTTGACTTTATCAAACACTTCATTTAAAGCACTAATAAAGATAACTGGAATGTCTTTGGTTTTTGGAGAAGCTTTCAAGGCTTGGCAAACTTGATAGCCGTCCATGGCGGGCATCATGATGTCCAGCAAAATCAAATCTGGAGGAGTTAAATGGATGGAACGTAGGGCTAGTTGACCATTAGGGGCAGTGCGTGTTTTGTATCCTTGTTCAGATAGTATTTGAGCTAAAAGTTGCAAATTCGTGGAAATATCATCAACAATTAAAATATTTCCTTTAAAAGAATGAGGTGTCTGATGATTCATGCCTAATTATATGTCTGGCTTGATCAGATCTAGTATTTGATTGAACAGAAATTCGTTAGCTAAAGCTGTAAGAGCGTTGGCTAAAGATTCATGACGATCGCGAATTTGATCGATTTGAGTGAGAATTAACTCTAGATCGCACTCAATTGTAGCTTGTTCTAACGACATCAGCCAATCCGTGGGCAAACCCGCCAGAGCTTCTGGAGTCAAGGCTTCGGTTTGATTTGACTCCTGTGCATTTTGAGGTTCATCGTAAATGTAACGCACTCCTAGATGTTTGTGAAGGGCATCAAAGATTTCTGCTTCTCGAAACGGTTTGCGGATGAAGTCATCGTAATCATCAGAGATAACAATGGTTCGCCCTTTCTCCGCACTGCTAGCACTCACCGCCACAATGGCGGTAGCTTGACCTTTAACGTTAGCTTTAATACGTTTTGTCGCCTCATACCCATCCATGATGGGCATCCGCATATCCATGAAGATTAAGTGGGGTTCAAAACTCGACCATACTTCAATGGCTTCTATGCCATTGCTAGCTTCTTGAAGTTCAAACTCAAAACGGTTGAGCATTTTGACTAGGAGTTGGCGCAAATCGGCTCGATCGTCCACAATCAAAATACGATAAGTGGGCTGGTTGGATTCCAGGCCAAGGACTTGACGAGATAGCTGTTTGGGTTTAATCGTACTAGCATCAACAACGGTTACAGGGATATCGAAGGTGAAAGTAGTACCGCATCCGACTTGACTGCGCACTGCAATTTGACCACCCATCAGTTTGACAAATTGTTGGCTAATTGCCAATCCTAAACCCGTTCCCTGCTGGTAAGATGCCCCTGTTTGGGTTTGTACAAAGGCTTGAAATAGTTTGTCTAGCTCATCAGGAGCCATACCACAGCCAGTGTCTTCTATTTCAAAATGTAATTGGTGATTGGGCAACTCCCCCCGCCCCCCCCCAAGGGGGGAATGGGTGACGGGGGAGGGAATGGCTGATGGGGAATTGGGCAACCCGCTACCTCCCTCTCGCTTCCCCTTGGGGGGGAATGGGGGAAGGAATTGCTGATTTTCATTGCTGAAAACTGAACTTATTCTGAGGGAAATTCCTCCTTCTTTCGTAAATTTAATGGCGTTAGAAAGCAGATTAATTAAAACTTGGCGCAACTTGACTTCATCAGCTCGTAGGTATGGGGGGACACTACTAGAACACTGAAAGATTAACTGCAATTGTTTTTCCTGAGCCTGGAGTTGGAACATCTCTTCAACTTCGTTCAACAAGCTCTTTAATTCAAACTCTATGGGATTCAGGGTAATGCGCCCTACTTCTATTTTTGCTAAATCTAATACTTGATTAATCAGAGTCAGGAGGTGTTCTCCGCTGCGGTTGATGATGCGGAGATTTTCTTGATCTTGGAGATTGAGATTGGTAGAGTGTTGCATCAATTGGGAGAAGCCAAGAATGGCGTTGAGGGGTGTACGCAATTCGTGACTCATATTTGCCAAGAAAGTGCTTTTTGCCCGGTTAGCGGCTTCTGCTGCGACGGCGGCTTCTTGGAGTTGTATTGCCTGTTTTTGAGTAGCTTCGAGTAATTGAGCTTGTTGCAGCGCAACTCCAAGTTGAGTGCTAATTTGCAGCGCAATATGGATTTCTCCTTTGCGCCAAGTGCGGGGCATGGAATTTTGATAACTGGCGAGTAAACCCCAAATTTGACTGCCACAAAAGATGGGAACAATTAAATAGGCTCTGGCTTGAAACCGCTCTAAAAGTTCGATGTAACAAGGAGTAAACCCAGCTTGATAAATATCTTCTGTTGTGCGGTAAAGAAGGCTTTGGCTGTACAAACTGTCTTTATTTTCTTGTATGTAGGTATCGAGGACTTTTTCGCCATAGGGTTGGAGGGTGTTTGCTTGACAACTAGGGTCGGTGATGATATTTTCGGAAAAATTAGCTGTTTCCGCTGGCTGAAGCATAGGTATCCAATCCTTCCCCACAGACTCGGCAACAAATCCCCCACTCCAATCAGGATTAAAGCGATAGATAGCAACACGATCGCATTTGAGGATTTCTCGCAGTTCAGAGGTGGTGGTATTAAAGATCGTGTCAATATCTAAGGACTGACGCATTCGTTCGATGGAGCGAGCCAGGGCTTGTTCCCGTTCTATGCTATCTTGTAAGGCTTCTTCTGCCTGTTTGCGATCGCTAATATCCAAGACAGTACCGAACAAACGGAGCAACTCCCCTTTTTCATCAAAAACAGGTTCGCCTCTGATTTCAATATAAGAGATTGACCCATCTTTTTGAAGCAGTCGCAAATCTGTTTCAAAGGCTAGTCCAGTGAGAGCTTTTTTGTTGACGAGTTTGAGATAGCGATGGCGATCTTGAGGATGAATAAATTTGACTAATTCATCAGATTCTAGTGGGGGTTGACTGGGGTCAATTTTGTGAATGCGATAAAGTTCTTCACTCCAAATGGTTGTTTTTGTGGGGAAATCGTATTCCCAAGTGCCAATATGGGCAATCTTTTGAGCTTCCAGCAGGTTAGCTTCGACCAGTTTGCGATCGCTAATGTCACGAGCCACCCACACCACTGAACGATTTGGGAGTGGCGAAATACTAGCTGAAAACCAAACTTCTTGCTGATTAATACGTAGACTATAATCAAAATTAACAGTTTTTTGGGTTGCCAACGCCTCTTGAACTTTAGCAAACCAAACCTCTTCGTTTTCTTCTTGAAAAAAATTGAGCACTATTAAACAAAACTCATTCAGATCGCAGGCGTACAAGCTAGTCGCCTTAGTCGGTATAATTTGTAATTTTTTTTGTTCATCCATAATTAGTACAATATCGGCAATGGAGTCGAAGATTGTATTAATTTGCTCAGTAGAAATATCCAGTTTACCTTCTAGCAATTGACGGTCTCTCATTTCAGTTTGTAATTGTTCGTGAGTACGAGCTAATGCTGTGCTACGTTCAATGACTTCGGCTTCTAGAGTCCGATTGTAGTCACTCAATATTTTTTCAATTTGTTTGCGTTCACTAATATCAGTAAAAGCGACGATGTAACAACTAAGTTACTGAAAATCGTGTTGATTCAAGCCTGCTAATTTGGCTAAAACTGCCACGAATTGAGCGGGTTCGATGGGCTTGGTTAAGTGCTCGTCATAGCCGGCGGCGATCGCCTTGGCGCGGTCTTCTTCCCTAGCATAGGCTGTCAGGGCGATAGCTGGCAAGCGCTTGGTGATAGCAGATGGGGACGATCGAATTTTGCGGATCAGAGAGTAACCATCCTCGATCGGCATACCGATGTCACTCACCAAAATATCGGGCTGGAACTTGCCTAAAATCTCGATCGCCTCCGCCGCGGAACCAGCAGCGATCGCCACGGAGTCGCATTCCGAAAGCATCACAGTCAAAAGTTCGCGATTGTCAGGTTCATCATCAACCACCAAAACCTTCAAACCAGCCAGAATTCCAGGAGGCAAAAACCGGGAATTCCTGTCCCCTCTCAACTGTGACTTCTGACTTTTCGGCTGTTTTAGTGGCAGTTTCACCGTAAATGTAGCACCTAGATCTAGACCGGGACTTTCTGCTGTCACACTCCCGCCGTGGAGTTCCACCAAGTGGCGGACAATGGCCAATCCCAGTCCCAAACCATTATTAGCCCTAGTAATTGAGCCGTCAGCTTGGCGGAAGCGATCGAACACATAGGGCAGAAACTCAGCAGAAATGCCCTTTCCGGTGTCGCTGACTTGAATTTGCAGGTAATTAGTCATTGGTAGCGGCGAATTCGTAGCAACTTCGCCGTACTCTGTCAAATTCGCCATCGAACCTCCCAACTCCCTGGACAAGCGCAATACCACAGTGCCCCCCGACGGTGTAAACTTCACGGCATTGCTCAGCAAATTCGATATTATTTGCTGCAATCTGTGAGGATCTGCCCAGATCAATCCCAGTGCGGGGTCAAGTTGTGAGTTGAGGGTGACAGACTTGGCCTGGGCCTCGAAACTGACTAAATTGATCGCCACGTCGATCGTCTTGACTATATCCAACCAGCCAGTTTTCAGAGACAGCTTACCTTGAATGACCCGGGAAACGTCGAGCAAATCTTCCACCAAATGGGTCTGTACCCTTCCCTGACGCTCGATCGCTTCCAGGGCACGGCTTAAGGTGGCTGCATTATAGGGGCGACTGCGAAGCACCTGAGCCCAACCCAGAATCGCGTTTAAAGGAGTCCTCAGTTCGTGGGAAAGAGTCGCTAAAAACTCGTCTTTGAGGCGGTTGATGGCTTCGGCTTCGGCCCGCGCGGCCCGTTCGCGTTGCAGTAATTCGGTGCGTTCTGCCTCGGCTTGTTTGCGATCGCTGATATCAGCGACGATCGACATACAATTAATATTGCCCTTGCCATCATCAATGGGAGTTGCCCACAAACTGATATCGATCAGTGTACCGTCTTTCCTTTGGCGCTTAGTTTCCACTCCGGCGAGCGCATTTCCTTCCCTAATTCCTTTCAACTTAGCGGTAAATTCGTCCCGTTTATTGGCAGGAACATTGGGCAAAAAGTGACCAATTGCCTCTGATTCCTTCCAACCAAAAATTCTTTCTGCCGCTGGATTCCACAGTGTTACCACACCATCTTCGGAGTTGAAAACGGTAATTGCCAGAGGACAGGCTTGAACCAAGGCTTCTAAGGTTTGATTGATTGCCGATCGCGCTGCTTCTGCTTGTTTGCGATCGCTAATGTCGAGAACAAAGAACGAACCTTTGTCTTGGCATCCTTGGAAATGTGCCGCGCCGATCAAAACTGGCAAGCGCGTGCCATCTTTGCGGATGTATAATTTTTCAAAAGGCGTGCAACTCCCGAAGGCTGAGATTTGCTCCAAGGCTATGCGATCGAGATAGGCCTGTTCCGGTGGCGTGATTTGCGACCAATACAGGTTTCCCAAAACCAAGTCTTCCCTGCTATATCCAATCATATTTAGCAAAGCATCATTAGCTTCAGTAATTGCGCCTTCTTTATCCCAAAAACCGATACCGATCATGTTGGATTCTACGACACTGCGGAACCGTATTTCACTTTCTCGCAAAGCTATTTCTGTCTGTTTAGCTACCGTAATATCTGTGAAAATTATCCCAGATCCTATGGTTTCTCCATTTTCATTTTTCACTGGATAGTAATTACATACCCAATGGCCTAAAACACCCGGTTTTCCCTTAGATTCACCGCTAATTTCGACGTTCAAAATGGGTTCGCCAGTATCTATAACCTGCTGAATTATCCAGGCATATTGGGCTGCGGATTCTGGCAACAGTTGGCGGAAGTCTTGACCCAAATGTTGTTCTGCTGACAAACCATTGAGTTCTGCTAAGACTTGATTGATGCGGATGTAGCGCATTTCGCGATCCAAAAAACAAATCCCCAAAGGAGATGCTTCCAATAGCGAGTCAATTAAGGCAAAGGATTCGGATGTTTGAGCCAGTGCTTGTTGGGCTTCTGTATAAAGTCTGGCATTATCAAGACCTAGGGCGACGTGGTAAGCTAGGTCTTGTAGCATGGCTAAATCTTCGGAATTGTAGTGGCGATCGCACTCTGATGTAAAGCAAGTAATAGCACCGATGACTCGTCCCCGCGCCGTCATCGGTACGCAAGCTTGGGAGCCGATATTGAGCGATCGTAATAGTTCTAGTTCTGCTTCATTTCCAGATACTGTTGCTAAGATTTCTGGATTTACTTCACTAATTAATTCAGATGTTCCCGTGCGAATTACTAAGGGATAACCATGTAAAGCCTGATTATCAATATTTCCCACCGTCAACAAATTCATCCCATCCAGCCGGGAGGCTTCTGCGTGAGCCACAGCGACTAGACGAACTTGGTCATCGGTTTCCCTCAGATGAATCCAGCAACCTTGTGCTACGGTTTCCACGGCTAATTCTGCGATTTTTTGCAACACAGTTTCGCCATCAAAGCTCGCAGCGAGCATTTTACTGACTTCTGCTAAAAAGCGCGATCGTTGTTGTTCTATTTCCGCTTTTTCCCTAGCACCTTGTTCTATTGTCAGTTGCGCTTTTTGAACTTCTGCCACTTTCAATTCCGTGATATCTCGCGCTACAATTAAGGCATATTGAATTACACCTGCTTTATCAAATTCAGGAACTACGCGAGATTGATAAGTTCTGATGCCCTTGGCTAAAGGTGCTTGAAATTCAATGATTTCTTCTTTACCAGATGCAAAAACTTTGTGAAGAGTTGTTTCCCAGAGTTGGCACAGTTCTGGATCTATGCCGATTTCGGCAGTGGTTTTACCAATAAAAAATGAAACCGGTTGTCCTTGGCTGTTGGCTAATGCTTGATTGACATAGACATAACGCAGTTCTTTGTCAGTACGGATAATGATATCTGGCGTATTTTCTAACAGTGTTCTCAGTTGCTGTTCGCTGCTGGATAAAGCTGCTTGTGTTTGTTGACGTTCTGTGACATCTCGAACAGTCCCAACGTGTCCAATCAATTCCCCAGAGTCAGAAAACATGGAGGAGCAACTAACATTAACCCAAGGGCAAATTTCCTCGGATATTTGCAGGCGATATTCCAGCGCATATTCTCCACCTTCGCGGGTATAATTCTGCCACTGAGTCAACACTTGCTCCCTGTCTTCTGAGTGAATGTAATTTTGCCAGCCATCGCCTAAAATTTCTTCAAAAGTCATCTCATAAATAGCCTGACATCGGGGGTTTACATAGGTAATGCGACCATGAATATCCGCCATAAAAATCCCCACCGGCGAACAGGAACTTAAAGAGCGAAATCGTTCTTCTTGAGCTTGCAGCGCTTCCTTCGCTACTGTCAATTCTGCCGTTCGCTGTTTGACTCTAGTTTCTAGCTCACTGTAGGATAAAGCTAAGGCTATTTCTGCGATGCGACAGTCAGTAATATCGACACCAGTTGCGATGACATATTCTACCAAACCGTTGCTATCAACAATGACTGTATTTGACCAATTAATTAAGCGCCTATCACCATTTTTTGTGACCCAATAGTTAGTATATTTACTAACAAAAGTTTCGGCATTTAATTGGTTAAAAATATTTTTAACTTGATCTAATTCTTCGGAGACCAAGAATAAATTCCAAACAAATTTATTTTTGACCTCAGCAAAGGAGTAGCCTGTGGTTTTTTCGCAAAATTCGTTAAAACTGACTATCCGTCCTTCCTTGTCCAGAACTACAATCAAACAGGCGGCTATGTTAATGACTTTGGCAATAATATCTCGTTCTGTTTGTAGTTCTTTTTCTGTGGACTTGAGACCAGCATACCAAATCGCGACCATTGCAGTGACCAAAAATAAGATCGCAGAAGTTGCCTTAAATGCAAACAGTAACAAAATAGTCAGCATAAATGCGGTGCTGGTGGTAAATCCAGCAATTTTGTAACGTTTAATGGGTAGAGGTAGTACCTGAAGCGGACTCATTTTGGTTGACCGATAGTGAGGGCGCTAAATTATTGACTGTTTAAAAAGATATTATTGACACTCCCCGGTCTAAAGACACGGGGTTTCACGGTCGTTTTTATAATTGTTTTTTTTTCTACCAAATCATATTTTTGGGGGACTTGCCATCATCCCTGAGACAGATTTAAATAAGTGGGTTGTTGGTTGTTTGTTGACTCCCCATCTGGGCGTGTGTCCATCTCTTTGTTATGATGAACGGACAAATAAGCTGATTTTTGGGGAGTAAGTGAGCGTGAACAACAAGCTGGCAAAAACGATCGGGTTATTTTTGGCAGCAGCAATCGTGTTCGGATTCATGGGTTATACACTTCAAAATCCAAATTCTGCGAGTAACTCAGGGCTCTCGATCGGCTTTCCCAATTTTAGCATCGCCAACCCCAGTGCGATCGACAATACAGGCGATCGCATCTATCTCAACGGCACCTGGCAATTTGTCCCCGCCCTTGGCAATTCCCAAAATCCCCCCTCATCCCCAAGCTGGGGCTCCATCCAAGTACCCGGAGACTGGATGGAAGAAAACAGCGAAGTCATACCAGGAATCATCTCTCGTGGTACTGGTAAAGAGTGGGAAAACTTCAAAAACAAACAACTATCAAAAGCCTGGTATCAGCGGACAATAGACATTCCCAGTGACTGGAAAAACCGCAGAATTTTCATCGATTTAGCCAGAGTCAGCACCGATGCAGTCATCTTTATCAACGGGATTAACTGCGGTCAAATTGATTGGCCCTACGGCACTATTGAAATTACTAAAGTAGCCAAACCAGGTCAAAATACGATATCGATTTTAGTCGCTGCTATCTCCGAAGAAAAAGAGAAAGTAGTGATTATGGGGCCGAGTGAAATCTACACCAAAGAATCCAACCTCCTCTCGCGAGGAATCATCGGTGAAGTCAGAATTTTTAGCAGACAACCAGGTCCGTTAATTAGCGATGTCTTTGTTCAAACTTCCACCCGAAACCACCAAATAAAATTAGATATAGAACTCAAAGATATTAAACAAAACGGTCAAATTCAGTTAGTAGCTAAAATGCTCGATGAAAAGGGCCAAGTCGAACAAAAATTTACCGGAACAGCCCAAGTTAAAGCTAAACCAACTCAAACCGTAAACATCCAGTGGGACTGGAAAAACCCTCGGATTTGGGACCTTGGTCAACCAAACCTTTATAACCTGCAATTAGAAGTAACAGGAACTGGCATTAATACGCAGTACAACCAACCTTTTGGCTTCCGAGAATTTTGGATAGAAGGGCGTAAATTTTTCTTAAATGGAACAGAATTACGGCTGCGACCAACCTTACATTCCGATACATGGGAAGGTGGTAGTGTCGTCGGAGCCCAAAAATTAATTGACGGCTACCTGAAAGCCGGTTTTAATATCATAGAAATGTGGCCTTGGGATCATGACGAACGGGGACGGTGGCATTTGCGAGAACTGTTTTCGGAAATAGCAGACATCAAAGGTTTTCCCATTATGGCTCCCGCTTTAGATATTACTTCCATAGCTTGGAACGGCAAGTGGAAAAACCACCAAACAAGAGAACGCTGGGAAGGACGAATGGCCACAGAAATGCGACGATATCGCAATCACCCCTCAGTTTTAATGTGGGCCACCAGTCCTAATTTTTTTGGCAACAATGACGACCAAAATCCTCGTCGCATCGGTAATAAAAAACTAACAGGAACCCTGGGAACAATTGATGATAAGCGTTTACCAGAGATAGCACCTTTGGCAAAGGATCTGTATTCTGCTATCAAAAAAGTCGATCCAACTAGACCTGTGATGTTACATCAAGGTGCAAACTTTGGTGATGTTTATGCGCTTAATTCTTATTTAAATCTAATTCCATTGCAAGAAAGAGAAGAGTGGATTTCTGAGTGGAGCAAAACTGGGGAAATGCCCTACATGGTGGTAGAATTTGGGACTCCACTACAAGCAACCATGATGCGAAATCGCGATGGTTTCGATCGCGTTATTGTCAGCGAACCTTGGATGACAGAGTTTGCAGCGATTTATTTTGGTAAACAGGCTTATGAGTTAGAAAGTCAGAGTTATAAAAATAAAATTAGGGAAAAATTTATTAAGGCCCAGGAGTACCAAAACTGGTATCTGAATCCAGAGTTAGATTTTGCACCGGCTTTTCAAAAGTTGCAGCAGTTATTCAGTACAAATACTTGGCGCAGTTGGCGGACTTTTGGGATGTCTGGGGGGATGATTCCTTGGAGTGATGGCCACGGTTGGCAAGTTTCGGATGTTGGTAAAACGAAGGTAGATGTTGGAGAATTTCAACCGGGACAGCGGGGGGTCTATTTGAAGCAGATGTCGAAGAGTCTGATGTATTATTTGCAGCCAGAAGCTTACAATATTTATCCTGGTGGCGAGGCTATTATGAAGAATAATGGTCCTACTTTGGCTTGGATTGCTGGTGCTAGTCCCGCTTTTGTTACCAAAGACCACAGTTTTTTTGCGGGGGGAAAACTGGCTAAGCAAATAGTATTAATTAACGATACTAGGAGTCAACAAAATTTTAGTTTTAATTGGCAAGTTTTGGTGGATGGGAAAGAGGTGAAAAAAGGCGATAAACAGGGAACTATTGACACCGCAGGTACGCTGTTTTTCCCCATTGATGTGATTTTACCTCAGAAGGTTTCGGGCAAGGTTGATGGCGAAATTCGGCTAAGTGCGAGCGTGGGCGATCGCCCCCACGTTGATAATTTTTCGTTCCGGGTATTTGACAATCCAAGCAAAATCAAGGATAAGCTGACAATCTTCGATCCTGTGGGCAAAACATCGGCGATGTTAAAACAATTAGGTTACGAACTTGTGCCTTGGAATGGTAATGTCGGGGCAACCACGGTCGGGGCAACCACGGTCGGGGCAACCACGGTCGGGGCAACCACGGTCGGGGCAACCACGGGGGGATTGCCCCTACTAATTATTGGTAGGGAAGCATTTTCTAGCGGGCAAAATTGGCCAGGAAATTTAGAAACTTTTGTGCGGAATGGTGGTAAGGTAATTGTGTTTTCCCAAAGCAGGGAATGGCTGCGAAATATGGGTTTGCGGATTGCACAACACATCAGCCGTCGAGTTTATCCAATTAATAGCAACCACCAGGCAGTTAGCGGTCTGGACGAGGCTGATTTGTGGGATTGGACAGGACAAAGCACTTTGATTGAAGCTTATCCAGATACTGTTCATACAGTGGGAAAATTGAGTCCAAAAAATTCACATTGGTATGGCTGGCATTGGGGAAATTATGGGGGTGTCAGCAGCGCTTCTATTGAGAAGCCACACCGCACTTCTTGGCGACCAATTTTGGAGTCGGAGTTTGATTTAGCTTATTCGCCGTTGATGGAATTGGATTATGGAAAAGGGCGATTGATTTTAAATGAGTTGGATTTGGAGGATCATTTTGCTTCGGATGCTGGGGCGGCGCAATTAGTCCAAAAACTTGTGAGTTACGGGATGAATGCTATTGTGTCTGGGAAGCCGGATAAAGTGGTTTTAATTGGGGGAGATGGGGATAGCAAGAAGTTGGATGATTTGGGGGTAATTTATCAGCGGGCTAATGGGCTTTCTCAAGATGTTGGTTTGGCGATTATCGGGGCGCAGGTTAATGTGAAAGATGCTGATTTGCGGGGTTATTTGAATGCTGGTGGCAAGGTGTTTTTCTGGCCGCGACAAGTGCCTGTTGCTGGTTTGGGTGTGGGTTTGCAGCCTGTTCAGAATTTCGGTGGTTCGCTGGCGGTTCCGGGTTGGGATGAGGTGAAGGGTGTTAGTGGTTCGGATTTGCGATCGCGCTCTTTTTATGATACTTGGTTGATTAAGTCTGGGGGAGAAATTGGTGCTGACGGTTTGTTAAGTCGGGTTGCTGTAGGTAAGGGTGTGGCGATTTTTTCTCAGATTGACCCGGATGGTTTGAATGCTGATGCTAAGACTTATTTGCGTTTTACTCGCTGGCGACAAACTCGCGCGAATGCTCAGATTTTGGCAAATTTGGGGGCGAGTTTTAAGGCGGATGGGGTGGTGTTTAATGGTTCGAGTAATCAGTTTTATCATTCTGATTATAGGACGGATTTTGAGAATGGGGATAATCCTTATCGGTATTATAGATGGTAGGTGTTTTTAACCGCAGAGGGCGCAGAGAGCGCAGAGGAAGAGAGGAGAGAGATGAATATTTTAGTCCTGGACGCATTTCGACCAAAGAAACCGGGTTTTTTACTAAATTTGTGGTTGGTAACGAAGTATTTTCGTAAAAAACCCGGTTTCTGGAGTCCCATGCGTAATATCATGTCCGGTCAATTGACCATGATTCCTGTAGGGGCGGGTTCACCAACAATATTGGCCAAAAACCGACTATCTCAAAAACCCGCCCCCGCCTATGTATTATGCACGATCGATCGGACATGATATAAGTCCTAATACTATCAAATATTACAGGTCAAAGTGACGGCGGAAGCGGGGGTCTAGTTTGTCGGTTTTCTGTTGGTTGCAGGTGAGGCAGAGGGTTTGTAGGTTGCTGATGTCGTTGCTGCCGCCACGGGCTAGGGGGATGATATGATCGATCGAGAGTTGGGTTTCTTGTTTGGTTTGGCCGCAACTTTGGCATTGGTATTTATTGCGGTTGAAGACGTATTTTCTGACTTCTGGGGGAATGGGGATTCTAGGGGTTTTAGTCATGAATTGTTAGGTTGATTTTCATGGTTTAGAAGTTGGCGACGCAAATCGTCAAGGGGTGATTCTGGCGCGCTGATTTCTAATTGATTGTTTTCTGGTGTTTCTTCAACTTCTGGTTCGTCTGGGCAAAATTCTACAATGACTCTGATTTTAACTTTACCTTTTTGCCAACCTTTAGCCCCAATTGTTAAGATTTCACAGTCTATCCCGTCACCAAACCATTTTTGTTGCTCGTTACACCTAAGCTGCGGATTATATTTACGGGTATTTATTGCTAATCCTTGAGTTTTGAATAACTCCGTAAGTGCATCTTCTAAATGATAATCAGTTGCTGATTGCATTACTTGCGTAAGCTTACCTACTTTGAACATCGTAGAACCAAAGGAACAAACATCATCATTTCCGTGATTTTCTAGAAAAATATGTTTTTGCATATTGAGTGTTGATTTTTTCAAAATACTCTATTAACAATTATCAGGTATCGCCTCATTTTTTGCAATAACCGGGCGAATAGAATTCGCGTCTACACAAACAATGTCCGCCTTCGCGGACTAAGAATGTTTTCTTTCAACCCGCGAAGGCGGGTTTTGTCTGTGTAGACGCGATTTCCAATCGCCCGGTATTTCAATCGCTACATCACCGCGCTGTAAGTTCATCGGCAAATATTTCGTCAAAAATGTCATTTTCAGCACTCAACCAATCTTGATAAGCTTGGGATACAAGCATCGGTTGAACAGATTCTTTCCCACTTTTCAAGAATAGGGCTAGGTTCAGAAGTGTTGCTAACTTATCCTCTGGAAGTTGTTCGATTATTGTTAGAAGTTTTTGGCGAATGTTCATAGGATTGGCGATCGCTATTTGGTTGCCATTATAGCACAATAAACACAATAAAGAAACCGGGCGATTTCCGATCGCCAAAATTGCAATCATTCACCATCCACAGAAACGCTATCATTTTGTCCGATCGCAGGTAACAAACTTTCGTGCAACTTCATCGCCTGCAAACAGCTATTAATCCCAGAAACCGCCCGATCGTACTTTTCGATCTTTTCGTCATTCTCCGCTTGCAGCCGCTGGTTCCTAGCGATTTTCTCCTCCGCCTCCTGGGCCAAAGTTTGCTCCACATAATCGCGGGCTTGACTATATTTCTGCAAAATCTCATCGGCTTGCTTTTGGGCCATCGGCAACAAATGATCTTTCAACGTCTTATTAACAGTTTGGCGGAAGGTTTTGCGAATTGTTTGCGACACTTTCGGCTCGAAATCCAGTCGCAATAATTGCCGAATTGCTGGTTGGGCATCTACCATATTTTCGCAGTCGTAACCTTGAGAAGTTTGCTGCAATGTTTGCCGGAATTGATAAATCGAAAACGTATCTTCATCGTAAAAACGGGGACTTTCTCGTACATAGCGATCGCACTCAACGCCCGCCGCATTTACCAAAGCATCAGAAACCCGCTTTGACAACTCATCTAACTGCTGTTCAATTCCCCCATCATTCCCCAACAATCGATAAAGTAATCGATAGTATTCAGACTTGCGAACGCTGTCTTTCAAATACTGGAAGAAATTAGCAACTAATGAAGCCGTAGCCTCTACTAAAATATCTTCTAACTGATTTGCTAAATAGTAAAGTGCCTCAACTAAAACCGCAATTAAAGGCGCTGTAGCATTGCGGGGATGAGTCAGCACAGTACGCCCGTAAGCTGCTTCAACCGAAAAGCTATCTAGCAATTCATCTAAGCGCCGAATCATCCGAGATTGCAGTTGGCGAAAGTCGTTATCAAAAACATCGCATTTATTCATAATCATTTCATTGATTTCTGTGGCGATATGTTCCCGAAAATCCTGTCCAACTTGCTGCAATTCTTGATTTAACCGCAAAAGTTCCTGTGCTTTCATCGCCTCAATTTCGCGGGGCTGGCTGTCCAAATTCCGCTGAATTGTTTGGTAGTGTTTCCGCAGTTGAATGCACAAGTCTTCTAAATCGTCGGCGAGATTTTTGAACAGTTGCGGGCGTTTTTCTTCGGTGAGGTAGCGGGTAATGGCTGTGCGAAAATCTTCGATGCCGCTATCTTGAATTAATTGCTCGATTAACGGTTTTCCTTGTTCCGCCAGAATCCGCACGTAGTTTTCATTTGGCGTTTCGTAGCTGTTAACTGAAATCCGAAATTTGCTGGGAGATAGTTTGCCGGAGTTGGCACAGTAGCGGTTGAATTCACTGATAAATTGCGGAGTTTCTTCGCTATTCTCGCTGCCATTTTCCATATTGTACGGGCGGGTTTTCCCGATAAACTTTAAATCTAACTTACTATCTACATCAACCCGCCCTTGACTTGTGACAAATATTGTATCTAAACCAAAGCGATCGCGCCCTGTGGTATTTTTAATCAAACTGCCGTAAAATCCCAGCAATCCGCTAGTTTTGTAAACTCTCGCAGTATCACGAAAGTCGGAATTAATCAGATTTTCTAAGCGCTGTCGCAGTTGGGTGTTGTACCAAGTTTCGTCGATGCGGTTGAAAATGTAAAAAAGCCGATCGCGAATTCCCGGATTTCCCCGCGTCTTTTCCATCAACTGAGTTTCTTCCGTCGTCATTTCCCCAGACGAAGCCGCTTTCAAAACGCAGACAACCGCCGAAGTATCCGGGCTTTCAATCTTATCGTAAGTCAGGTCGGCATCTCGTTGTACAGGCGCATCAATTCCCGGCGTATCGATAATAATATTGCCATCTTGTAGCAGGGGATGGTAACAATAATATTCGACGCGCTTGAGCACCGCACTGTTGCTACCCCGACGGGCATAGCTAGCAGCTTCCTTGAGATTAGAGAAATTAAACTGTTCCATCGAGTAGGTGGCGTTTTCGAGAGTGTGGATGCGATCGCGATTTGCCTCAAAACCTTCTAACAGCAGCATCAACGCCTTAGCTTGTTTGGCTAATTCCGATTTATTTTCGCCACCTTCTTTTTCAATAATTATTTTACAACCCTGAGACAAAAGTGGTACTACATCTGTTTGATTAATATTAAGTTCAGTAGTTAAACCTAACTTTTCGCAAAGAGTATGTGCTTGTTCTCGAATTTCAACTTCGCTCAAAAACGTGAGAACAACTCGCTCTTTTTCAGGCTCAGCAAAGGCGATGTAGCACTCAGTACCAGTCGCGTGTCCTTCCGCGCTGTAGAGCAATTCCCGCTCTAACAAAGCATTGATCAGCATCGATTTTCCCGCACTGAAAGCACCGGCAAACACAATTTCAAATTCGGGAGCAATTGCTTTTTTCAAAGAAGCTTGCACGGCTGTAATATCTTGTTGTCGCAAAGACGATTCTTGACGCAGCAGTTGCAATAAAGACTCTACGTGTTCTTGTAGATTTTGGCATTGAGGCGAATTTTGAGTCATTGCGGCCGAATGATCCAGATTGTGAAAAGATTACCTTGCTGTAAATTATTAGCTATTTCAGCAATAATTACAACAGTAATTTCACCTATGTTATTTGGGTAATGGGTAATACCAATTTAATGTGAAGTTGCACATATCTCGATCCCCCTCGCATCCCCCGAAAGCAAGGGGGACTTTGATTGGAATCTTGTCCCCCCCTCCCACCAGGGGGCGCCAGGGAGATCGGAATTCTACGGGGCCTCATAAAAAATTGGTATAAGTAGATTGCTATTAGTAATTAGCAATTAATCATTAACTCTATTATACAGAAAAATCCTGGCGTGGTTTAAAAGACTCAACCTCTCGCAATTTCTGGTACAATTCTCGTTCTTCATCACTAATTTCCTTGGGAATTAATACCAAGATTTCTACCAATTGATCGCCCCGATCGCCATTTCCCGTTGGATAGCCCTTACCAGCCAGCCGCAACCGCTTCCCAGACGGAACTCCCGCAGGTAATTTCATTTTTACCCTACCATCGAGCGTGGGTACTTCCACCTCTCCACCCAGCACTGCTTCGCTAGGAGTCAGTGGCAATTCGCAGCAAATATCCGACATTTCTAAGCGAAAGAATGGATGGGGAGAAATCGTAATTTTCAAATACAAGTCCCCGCCGCCAATGCCTTGATTTCGCAATCGAATTCGCTGGCCAGATACCATAGCAGCAGGCAGATTTACTTCGATTGTCCGCCTGTCTTCCAAAGGAATTCGCTCTAGGCCTCCAGCATAGGCTTTTTCCAAACTCAAAGTCAGCGTGGCCTCAATATCTCTTCTAATTTCTCGCTCTACTGTTTCTCTAACTTCCCTTCTAATTTCCCGCTCCTCCATATCTATTCTAGGTTCCCTAGAATTAGCCACATAACTCGTTTTCTTAGAAGCCGTACTCCACGGTTCCGGGGAACTAACTCGCTGTGCATCATTGGCTGTGCCCATCCTCACTTCCCGCCGTCTTCCGAGCACTTGGTCGAAAAATTTATTAAAATCTGAGTAGTCGCTAAAATCGACATTATCCGCAGTTTTTCTGCTGCTAGCTTTACTGTTTCCCCAAGTTGAAAAATTGGGAATTCGCACGCCTTGTTTGCTTTGAAAGCCTTTTTGCTTCCAAAATTTACTAAACTGGTCGTATTGAGCGCGCTTATCGATATCTGAAAGAATATCATAGGCTTCATTAATATCCTTAAACCTATCTTCAGCAGATTTGTCCCCTGGATTGACGTCAGGGTGTAACTGTCTCGCCAGCCGTCGATAGGCTTTTTTGATTTCATCGGCGGAAGCATCTCTGGGTACTCCCAGAATTTGATAGTAATTGCGAAAGTTCTGCATAGTTAGTCATTAGTCATTAGTTATTAGTCATTAGTTATTAATTATTAGTCATTAGTCATTAGTCATCCTGCTTCCCTGCTTCAAACTAGGGACTAATGACTAGGGACTAATGACTAACCACTAATTACAGCCAATCGTCGTCATCATCCCAATCGTCACTTTGATTTTGATAAGGGCGAGTTGGGCGATTAGCATTACTTCTACGATCGCCCATTCGATCGCGGTCGTAGGGTTGGTCGTAGGGTCGATCGTAGGGTCGGTCGTAGGGGCGATCGGGAATTGGATCGACAGTCGATCGCCGATAGGGCTTAGCATTCTGATAATAGCTGTTGTCATCGCTGCGTCGCTTGCTACTATCACCCGTAAAAGTACGCTTCACCGACTCAAAGAAATCATCATCGTCATCATCATTAGCAAAAGCTGAAACTTCCCGGCTCAAATCATAAAGAGCATCCTGCAAATCCGAACCAACTTGGTCCACTCCGCGCTCATCATTGCGTTCCAGACTGTCTCGCAATTCCCGAATTAAAGTTTCAATTCGCTGGCGACTTCTTTGAGCAAACTGCATTCCGCGATCGAGCGCAACTTCCCGCAACTGTCGCTCCGCCTGATAAGCTAAAGCCTCAGCGCGATTGCGTTTTTCCACCCTTTCCCGCTGCAACTTATCAGCTTGAGCAAACTGTTCAGCATCGCGAATCATTTGATTCACTTCCTGCTGAGAAAGCGTCGAAGCACCTTGCACAGTAATACTTTGTTCCCGACCAGTAGTTTTGTCCAAAGCTGTCACCAACAGCATCCCGTTAGCATCAATATCAAAAGCTACTTGTATCTGCGGAATCCCTCGCGGTGCCGGTGGAACTCCCGTTAGTTTAAACCGTCCCAAAGACTTATTATCCCGGCCTAATTCCCGTTCGCCTTGGATGATGTGAATTTCCACCACAGTTTGGTTGTTTTCAGCAGTGGAAAAAATATCCGATCGCCTGACTGGAATAGTAGTATTGCGAGGAATCAATTTTTTCATCACCCCGCCGATGGTTTCCAAGCCCAGGGACAGGGGAGTGACATCCAACAGCAGCACATCCCGGACATCGCCGCCCAAAATTCCTGCCTGAATTGCCGCACCCACGGCCACCACTTCATCGGGATTGACATTTTGATTTGGTTCTTTATCAATCAAACTGCGAACAACTTGCTGAACCAAGGGAATGCGAGTCGAACCACCAACTAACACAACTTCATCAATGCGAGAAGGGCTCAAATTGGCATCAGCCAAAGCTTGTTTTACCGGACGGCGCAGTCGCTGCACCAAATCGCTACACAGCCCCTCAAATTGACCGCGAGTCAGTCGTGTTTCCAGATGCAAAGGGCCATCTTCATTGGCATCAATAAAAGGCAAATTAATCTCCGTCACGCCAACTCCCGACAGCTCAATCTTAGCTTTTTCCGATGCTTCAATTAAGCGCTGCAAAGCTTGGCGATTTTTTCGCAAATCAATTCCTTCTTTTTCTAAGAATTGTTCGGCCAACCAATCGACTATTTTGGAGTCAAAATCATTGCCTCCCAATTGAGTATCGCCGCTAGTTGCTTTAACTTCAAATACTCCATCTCCGACATCTAAAATCGACACATCAAAAGTGCCACCTCCCAAATCAAACACTAAAATAGTTTGACTTTCTCGCCTTTCCAAACCGTAAGCCAAAGAAGCCGCTGTGGGCTCATTTAAAATCCGTTTGACATCAAGTCCGGCAATTCGTCCCGCATCTCGTGTCGCCTGTCGCTGGGAGTCGTTGAAATAAGCAGGAACAGTAATTACAGCGCCCGTTACCTCTTGTCCGAGATAGCGGCTGGCTTCATCGGCCAACTTCCGCAATACCATCGCCGAAATTTCCTCTGGGGCGAAATCTTTTTTCATCCGGGGACACTTGATTTTGATGTTCCCGTTGTCGTCGCGGCGAGTTGTGTAAGGGACGCGCTTGGCTTCTGGAGTCAGTTCTGTGTATTTGCGTCCGATGTACCGTTTGACTGCGTAAAAGGTGTTTTGGGGATTCAAAACTGTTTGGCGTCTTGCCATCTGTCCGACAAGCCGTTCTCCTTCCTTGGTGAAAGCAACTACCGAGGGAGTTGTCCGCATCCCTTCTGCATTGGCAATCACAACCGGTTTGCCGCCTTCCATGACGGCTACTACTGAGTTTGTTGTTCCGAGGTCAATGCCAACTACTTTACCCATGCGTCTGTTGTCTCCTGTGGCGTTGTGTTTAGCTTTTTCAATATAAGCGTAAGTATGATTGCACTAATTGTACCGCGTCCAGAAGCGGGGGTTGCGGGGGATTGCCTCACTTGGGGGTAGCGGCTGGGCTTGGTTGGGTGCGATCGCCCTTTGTTCGATCGGCTTTGGGACAGCAACCGAGGAGTAAATTGATTAGAATGGAGACTAAAAGTTATACCTATCATCAACATAGAGATATTAAATTAGCCAGAAAAAGGTTGTTGAGCAAACAGGAAGATAAAAATATGACTGTCAACGGTGTTCAGAACTCAGAATCCTCTCAAGAACATTCTCTCGTTGACCAAAGAGCGAGACGCAAGCCCCTGGCTTCAGACATGGGTCCCTGTCGGCAGCGGTTTCAACCGCCTTCAATATTTCTTGACACCTCGAAACACAATATACAGACTAAGCCGTGTATACTGTAAATATGAAAGTAAAACTCAAATCCAACACCCACGTAACTTACTCCTGCAATTACCATATTGTTTGGTGTCCGAAATATCGCAGAGCGGTATTGATTCACGGTGTAGATGTTTGCCTCAAATAAATTTTGCAGGAAGTCTGTATCGAATTTAATGCCTAGTTACTAGAGATGGAAGTTATGCCAGATCACGTCCACGTTCTGGTAGGAGTAGACCCACAATTAGGGATTTCCAAATTAATTAGATATCTGAAGGGGCGTTCATCTCGACTACTAAGACAGGAATTTCCTTGGTTGAAAAGTCGGCTCCCAACTCTGTGGACAAATAGTTATTTTGTCGCCACGGTTGGGGGTGCGCCACTGTCTGTTGTCAAGCAGTATATTGAAAATCAAAAAAATGTCTAATTACGACTGCCAACAAAACTTAATTAGTCCCGATGCTAACCTAAAAGCGATTCTAGAATTTGTGTGCGGTGAGTCAAATAAATTGGCAAATTGTGCCATTTACTACGGCCGGCAGTTATATTTTAAGACGAGGAAGGTTCCTGGCAAATACGACTTTCACAAAATGTTCAAGTCGAACTTGCACTTTCAGGCTCTGTACTCTCATGTCGCACAGCAAACTCTAACCAGCGTTGCTGAATCTTTTAGTTCATACGTTGGACTGTTGAAAGGAATTGCATCTGGAACGGTAACGCAACGCCCAAGGCTGCCGGGATACAGAAAAGATTCCCTTAAATTAGTTACATTCCCCAAGGCTGATGTCAAATTAAAAAATGGAATGCTGCGCTTCCCATTAGGAAGTAAAGTCAAGCTTTGGTTCGGAATGGGGGAGTTCTTTCTGCCGATGCCATTAAATTTGGATTACAAGAAATTGGTTGAAATTCGGATTCTTCCCAGGAATCGCTGTTTTTACGCTGAATTTGTATATCGAGTAGAGGAATTAGCTTACGGTGTTGACCCAGGAAATGTACTGGGATTAGACCACGGAATTAACAACTGGTTAACAGGAGTATCCAACGTGGGAACTTCTTTTATTATTGATGGACTTCACTTAAAGTCTTTAAACCAGTGGTACAACAAACGCATCTCTGTCTTAAAAGAAAATCAACCTCAAGGCTTCTGGTCAAATCAATTAGCCCGAATTACCGAGAAAAGGAATCGACAAGTCAGAGACGCAGTAAATAAGGCAGCAAGAATAGTCGTTAATCACTGCCGGGACAATCAAATAGGGACAGTAGTTTTTGGATGGAATAAAGACCAGAAGCAAAATGCAAACATAGGCAAAAAGACCAATCAAAAATTCGTGCAAATTCCCACGGGCAGATTGAAAGAGCGGATATCTCAGTTGTGCCAAAAACATGGAATTAAGTTTGTTGAAACTGAAGAAGCATATACTTCAAAAGCCAGTTTTATCGACAATGATTCGCTACCTAAGTTCGGTGAAAAAACTGAAGGGTGGAAAGAATCAGGGAAAAGAGTAACTCGCGGATTGTACCGTTCAGCAAGTGGTACAAAAATTAATGCGGACTGCAACGGCGCAGCGAACATTATTAGAAAAGTAGTGGTAAAACTAGGATTAAATCTTGGTGGAATCAGTAGCGGCGATTTGATAGCGCCTTTGAAAATCCGACTCTGGACTCTTCAAGAATCCCCTCGCATTTAGGCATGGGGAGTATCAAGTGCAGCATACCAACTATCGCACAGAGGAAAAGCATGATCGAAAAACTGACTCCGCAACAAACAGCCCTGATTCCAGTTTATCAAGAAAAGTGGCGGAAAATTGCACTCTCCACTGAGCCGATCGACCGCGAAAAAGCAGCACAATCAGTAAGATTTGCCTATGCAGCCCTCGGCTATAAAGAGCCACAGATTATTGTCTGCGATCGCCCCTGTGCTGCTTTCGATCGCATCTTTATCCCAATTTTTCAAGCCTGCAAACAATCTCCATATTGGAGGGAAATTAAACAGGAAATAACCGCAGTTTTAGGGAATGATATCGCAAGCGAAATGGTGACAAACTTGGCTAAACGCCCATCGGAAATGTTTTTATTTCGGTTCCCAAAAACCGTTGTAGAGCAACTCCTAAATCACCAATTATTTAACTATTTTCAGGCGCTGCTGCGGTCAGCATTTGGCAGCTTAGAAAGTTCGATCGATTATCGTAGCCGACCAATCACCGGAATTTATACATGGCACGAAAGATGGCGAGAATTCGATAGGTTTGCCAGACACCCATATCATGACATTAATAAATATTTTTTTGCATCTATATGCCACGGCGTGTTAAGTGACTTCTATATTTCAGTATTAAACGGCGATCGCGATCGAGTTAAATGGAGATCATTTCAGTTGCTAGTTGCCAACTGTGGGTGGATTTATCCTTTTAAAAATACTTGTATTATTTGCGATCGCCCCCGTATCCTCTCCTTGGACAACCAACACCGTCTCCACGCCGAAGGAGGGCCAGCCATTCAATTTGCTGACGGATACAGCACTTATTCCTATCACGGTGTCACCTTACCCGAAAAATACGGGAAAATCCACCCGAACGAATGGCGATCGGAATGGCTGTTATCAGAAGAAAATACCGAATTGAAGAAATTCCTAATTCAAACAATTGGTGATAAGTAAGTCAACAGTTTACATGAATTATAATTTAAATTAAAAGCTCGATTGTTCCCCCTCTCGAAAACACCTGCAATCAAAATAAGATTATGAAATTCACTCTAGATGTAGAAAACAATCCCACAGGTAGGCCAGACCACACTCAACTACCCGAAATCGCTTTTACTTACAACTAATCTAAGAGAATAAACTAAGTGCCACGCATTTTTGATAACATCGAACTATCTCTGCTACCAGCATTACGAGAAACGATTAAACTCTCCTACCGTGCAGATTTTTGCGTTGGCTATTTCAACCTCCGGGGATGGCGGAGCATTGGCGATGTAATCGAAGCATACATGGGAAATCAAGGAGCCTGTTGTCGCCTTTTGGTAGGAATGCAAAGTTTGCCATCCGATGAATTGAATGCTAGTTTTAGCCTGATTTCCCATCACAGCGGCATTGACAATAGTGCCATTATTCGCCTCAAAAAACGGATGGCTGAGGAATTTCGCCAACAGTTGACAATAGGGGCTCCCAGTGATATCGATGAAGCAGGATTACGCCGATTAAGTTATCAGATTAAAACTGGAAAAGTGATTGTTAAATTATTTTTAGCCTATCACCTACACGCTAAACTTTATCTCGTTCATCGTCAAGACCCAAACAGTCCGATAGTCGGTTTTTTGGGTAGCAGCAATCTGACTTTATCGGGACTATCGAAACAAGGAGAACTGAACATTGATATTTTAGATTTTGATGCTTGTAATAAGTTGCAAAAATGGTTTGACGATCGCTGGGAAGAATACGGCTGTGTTGATATTTCTAAAGAACTTGCAGAAATTATCGATCGCAGTTGGGCGAGAGCAGAACTAATTCCACCCTATCACATCTATCTCAACATTGTCTATCATTTGTCCCGCGAGGCGATCGCAGGTATTGCTGAATTTCAGATTCCCCGCGACTTTAAGGGTTTATTTCAGTTTCAAGAAGAAGCCGTTAAGCTAGCAGCCCGTCACATTACCAAACGGGGAGGCGTGATTATTGGCGATGTGGTAGGTTTGGGCAAAACTTTAGTCGGTACGGCGATCGCCAAAATTCTCCAAGAAGATTGTTTCTTGGAAACCCTGATTATTTGTCCGAAAAACTTAGTCAAAATGTGGCAAGAGTATGCAGATAAATATCGCCTGCTGGCGAAAGTCTTATCCATCAGTCGGGTACAGCAAGAATTGCCGGAATTGCGCCGCTACCGAGTTGTCTTAATCGATGAAAGTCATAACCTCAGAAACCGCGAAGGTAAGCGATACCGAGCCATTCAAGAATATATTGCCATCAATGAAAGTAAATGTATTCTACTTTCAGCAACTCCCTACAACAAAACCTATTTAGATTTATCTGCTCAATTACGGCTGTTTATTCCCGAAGAGCAAAATTTAGGATTGCGCCCGGAAGCTTTGCTAAATAAATTAGGCGGTGGTAGTCAAGGAGAGTTAGAATTTATGAAGCGGCATCAATGTTCCGTGCGCTCTTTAGCTGCTTTTGAAAAAAGCGAACATCCTGATGATTGGCGAGAGTTGATGAAGCGGTACATGGTGAGGCGAACTCGCTCGTTTATCAAAGAAAATTATGCGACAACTGATGCAGAAAACCCGCGCAAATATCTAGAATTTGCCGTTAGCGAAGCCCTCGAAGAGAATCGCACGCGCTCCTATTTTCCCGATCGCCTTCCCAAAACCATTAAGTTTTCCTCCGAAAATCCTGCAACCAAAGCCCAGCTTGACTTCCCAGAAATTGTCGAAGTCATCAACGCCCTAAATCTGCCCCGTTACGGGCTGGGAAATTACATCGCCAAAAAACCCAAACAACAGCCGACTGAAGCAGAACAGCGACAGCTAAATGCCCTATTCCGTGGCGGTCGGCGGTTGATGGGTTTTTCGCGGACAAACCTGTTTAAGCGCCTAGAAAGCAGCGGGAGTGCCTTTATTCAGTCGATCGAGCGACACATCCTGCGGAATTTTATCTACTTATATGCGATCGACCAAAACTCCGATATCCCGATCGGCACTCAGGATGCAGAATTATTGGATACCCGCAACAGCGACGAAGATACTGATGCAGTTGTGATGAGCAATTTTGATAGCGAAGAAACAGAAGATAATTCGGAGCATCTTAATGTTGCCAATATACTGGTAGGGGAGAAGCATTCCGGCAATAAATCTCTGCTTATTACTAATGAATTATCTGCCGGAATGCTTCGCCCTGACCAAATTAAGAAGCAGCCAGACGATTCTGGAGAGCTTTTAGATGTTGCAGCCGAATTGCTACTAAACGAAAAAACCTTTAAACAGCGGGCAGAAGTAGTTTATCAAGAATATAAAACCCGCTACCAGCGCAGGTTTAAATGGTTAAAATCCGACTTTTTTGATAGCAAGAAGTTAAAACGGGATTTACTAGCAGATGCGCGCTCCTTAATTGAAGTATTGCAAACTTGCAGCGCATGGCATTCTCAACCAGATGAAAAATTAGCAGCTTTGGTGAGATTGCTGACAGAAACTCACCCCCACGAGAAAGTATTAATTTTTACTCAATTTGCCGATACAGTCCGCTATCTAACCGACAACTTAACCAAGTTAAATATTGCAGGCGTTGCATCAGTGACAGGCAAATCAAAAGACCCCACCGAACTCACATTCCGGTTTAGTCCAACTAGCAACGGTAAGCGTGAAAAAATCTCACCCGAACAAGAATTGCGAGTCTTAATTGCCACCGACATTCTGAGTGAAGGTCACAACTTACAAGACAGTGCGATTATTGTTAATTATGACTTACCTTGGGCAATCATTCGGTTGATTCAGCGGGCGGGAAGAGTAGACAGAATCGGACAGCAAGCAGAACAGATTTTGTGCTATTCATTTTTGCCAGAAGAAGGAGTAGAGCGGATTATCAACCTGCGCGAAAGACTGCGCCGAAGGTTACAAGAAAATGCCGAAGTTGTGGGAACTGACGAGACATTTTTTGAAGATGATTCACCACAAGTAATTCTGGATATTTACAATGAAAAATCCGGCATTTTAGATGGAGAAGAAGATGCCGAAGTTGACTTAACATCCGAAGCTTTTCAGATTTGGAAAAATGCGACAGACAACAATCCAACTTTGAAAAAAACCATTGAATCCATGCCAAATGTAGTTTACTCAACTCGGAATCATACACCAGAACCATTGCAGCCCGAAGGAGTTTTATTGTACATGAAAACCGCCGAGGGAAATGATTCCTTAATTTGGGTCGATCGCGCTGGAAACAGTGTCAGTCAATCGCAACTAGCCATATTAAAAATTGCCGCCTGCGACGAATCCACACCAGCAATCCCCAGAGACAAACAACATCACGAATTAGTTCAAAAAGGTGCAGAATTGATAGCAGAAGAAGAGTCAACTGCGGGCGGACAATTGGGCCGGTCTTCCGGGGCCAGATTCCGAACTTATGAACGTTTGAAAAGTTACGCCCAGTCCATGCGTGGTACAATATTTGCATCGGAGGAATTGGCAAAAGCCATTGATGAAATTTACCGCTATCCCCTGCGTCAATCGGCAATTGACACGTTAAATCGGCAATTAAAAAGCGGTATTGGCGATCGCGCTTTAGCAGAATTAGTCGTAGCATTAAGAATGGACGACCGTTTTTGTATAGTTAATGAAGATGGAGAAAAACGGGAACCGATGATTATTTGTTCTTTAGGCTTATTTCAGGAGATATAATAACTATTGGGATTCGAGAAACCGGGTTTTTGCGAAAATACTTCGCTGTAACCAGCAGATTTAGTAAAAACCCGGTTTCTGATTTACGCACTCTCACCCAAGAAACCGGGTTTTTACCGAGATTCAACGCTATTAACTAATATTCTCGCAAAAACCCGGTTTCTAACCACCTGCTGCTTCCTTCATATATAATCATGCCGCAAACACTTACAGAATCCCGCCAACTTCTTCAAGACTTTGAATTCAACAAACTATTTGTCCAACAACTCGGTTGGGATAATCCATCTTCCCACAAAACCGTACCTGTAGAAGTAGACGGCGAGACTTATTCCCGAAAAGCCATCGCCCAACTTTTAGGAGTAGTTGTATACGAAATTACCAGCGCTAGCGGAAACATCCCCAATGCGACTAAAAGACTGACAATTTATCGCGAAATAGTCCAAATTTCCGCCGAAAACCTATTGATTTTTATTGACAAAAATCGCACTAAATGTGTCTGGTATTGGGTAAAGCGCGAAGGTACAAAACTTTATCCCCGCGATCATGTATATGTGAAACGAGAACCCTGCGATTTACTGTTGAGTAAAGTCACAGCTTTAAAAGTTGAATTAGCAGAATTAGAAACCCTGTCGGTGATTGATGTCGCCGAAAGATTGCAGGCTGGATTGGATGTCGAACGAGTTACTAAGAAGTTTTTTGAAGAATTTAAACAGCAACACGTAGAATTTTTAAGTGTGATTTCCGGGATAGAAAAAGAAACAGATAGGCGCTGGTATACTTCGGTATTACTCAACCGCTTGATGTTTGTTTATTTTTTGCAGCGCAAAGGATTTATTGACAGTGGTAAAATGCTGTACTTGCAGGAAAAATTAGCAGCAAGCAAACAGCGAGGAACGGATTTATTTTACTCAGAATTCTTGAAAATACTATTTTTTGAGGGATTTGCTAAGCCCCAACATGAACGAACTTCTGAGGTGGAAACGCTGATTGGCAATATTAAATATTTGAATGGCGGACTGTTTCTGGAACATCCCATCGAACAGAATTATCCGAATATTGCCATACCAGATGCAGCTTTTGAGAAAATCTTAGATTTATTTGCCGCCTATTCTTGGAATCTTGACGATACGGTGGGTGGGAAGGAAAACGAGATTAATCCGGCGGTTTTGGGATACATTTTTGAGAAATACATTAACCAAAAAGCCTTTGGTGCTTATTATACCAGGCCGGAGATTACTGAATATTTGTGCGATCGCACAATCAACAAACTCATCCTCGATAGAGTCAATGAGGGCGGGCACGGGGGCACCGCCCCTACATATGAAACCATCACCGAACTCCTCACCAATCTCGACGCCAATCTCTGTCGCCACCTACTAACAGAAATCCTCCCAAACCTCACATTATTAGACCCAGCCTGCGGTTCCGGCGCGTTTTTAGTCGCAGCCATGAAAACGCTGATTTACATCTATTCAACAGTCATCGGTACAAGCAAATTTTTAAATGATCGTTACCTCAATGACTACCTCAAAACAATCGAAAAAGAGCATACTTCACTCAACTACTATATCAAAAAACGGATTATTAGCGACAACCTCTACGGCGTAGATATTATGCCCGAAGCAGTGGAAATTGCTAAATTGCGACTGTTTTTAGCCTTAGTTTCGGCGGCGCAGAATGTCAACGACTTGGAACCGTTGCCGAATATTGATTTTAACATCATGGCTGGCAATTCCTTAATTGGATTACTGCGGGTGGATGACGCAGAATATGAAGGAAGTGGAACTCAGTTAAATCTGTTTCACAAGACATACAGACAAGTATTAGAGGAGAAAAATCGTCTAATCTCTATTTACCGTCATGCGACTACCTATAGCCAAAACTTGCAGAGTTTGCGAGATGAAATTGCCGAAAAGAAAGCCTCGGCTATCGAAAATATTAATAAAATTTTGTTGGAAGATTTCCAGCAATTAAAAATTAAGTTTGAACAATCACAGATTAGCGGTAAGCCGATTAAGCGTACCGTGACTCTCGCTGATATTGAAGCTTTGAAGCCTTTTCACTGGGGCTATGAGTTTGATGAGATTTTGCATCAACGGGGCGGTTTTGATGCAATTATTACTAATCCACCTTGGGAAATTTTTAAGCCAGATGCTAAGGAATTTTTTGCTAATTATAGCAACTTAGTGACGAAAAAGAAGATGGATATTAAGAGTTTTGAGAAAGAACAAAAGAAACTCTTGCAAGATACAGAGGTTTCTAATGCTTGGTTGGAATATCAGAGCAATTTTCCCCACATTAGTGCTTACTATCGTTCAGCGGAACAGTACAAAAATCAGATTTCCATTGTCAATGGTAAAAAAGCAGGTACGGATATTAATCTCTATAAACTTTTTGTAGAACAATGCTTTAATCTGTTACGCAGCGGTGGCGAGTGCGGGATTGTGATTCCCAGCGGCATTTACACTGACTTGGGTACTAAGCAACTGCGGGAAATGTTATTTAGTCAAACCAAAGTCACGGGGTTATTTTGTCTGGAAAATCGTAAAACTATTTTTGAAGGGGTTGATAGTCGTTTCAAAATCGTTGTCCTTACTTTTGAGAAGGATGGGATAACAACTGAGTTTCCCTCAGCTTTTATGCGTCTTGATGTGGATGAACTGCAAAGGTTTCCTAGTGCGGATAGCTTGCAAGTTAACGTTGAATTAGTGCGGAAGTTATCTCCTGACTCTCTCTCGGTGATGGAGTTTAAAAATGAGGGAGATATTCGGATTGCTGAGAAAATGCTGCAATTCCCTTTACTTGGCGAAAAGATTGATGGAAAATGGAATCTGCGGCTAACTGCTGAATTTCACATGACTAATGACAGTCATTTATTCCAGCAAGAACCAGGGAAAGGGAGACTGCCACTTTATGAAGGGAAAATGATTCATCAGTTTACTCATCTATACGCTGAACCGAGGTATTGGGTGGATGAAGCGGAAGGGAGAAAGGCTTTATTAGGGAAAGGGCAGAACGATAATGGTCAAAAATTTGATTATCAAGGCTATCGCTTAGGATTTAGAGATATTGCACGCAACACTGATATTCGTACTATGATTTCTACGATACTTCCCCCTAATTATTTTGCAGGAAATACGCTAAGTTTATCTCAGCCACTTACCAAACAGGATGATTTACTGTTGATATGTTCTGTACTTAATAGTTTTGCCTGTGATTCTTTGATTCGCCAAAAAGTGACAGCACATTGCAGTATGTTTTATGTTTACCAACTTCCTGTCCCGCGATTAAAATCAGGTGATAAATATTTCTGGGACATCGTACAGCGCGCCGCCAAACTCATCTGCACTACGCCAGAGTTTGACGAATTAGCCCAAGAAGTCGGCTTAAACTCCCACGGAGAAGGCGCTACCGATGAAACAGAACGCGCTAAATTGCGAGCCGAATTAGACGGCATCATCGCCCACCTTTACGGCTTAACAGAAGCAGAATTCGCCTACATTTTGACTACTTTTCCCATCGTCCCCGAAACCGTGAAACAAGCAGCATTAGCCGCCTATCACACCTTTGCACTATCATCTGGGCCAACCTGAAATCATCAAAATTTCGAGCACTCCCGCGCAATTTCCCAATCTTCCTGGGTGTGAATTACTAAAACTTTCACCGCAGAATCCGCCGTCGCAATATCTGCATCAATGGGCGACTGTAGATTGTGCTCTTCATCCAATTTTAAACCCATAAATCCAAAAGCTTCGCAAGCAGCAGCCCGCACAATAGGGGAATTTTCCCCAACACCCGCCGTAAAAATCAAAGCATCTAATCCTCCCAAACTCGCCAGCATCGCCCCGATACCGGCACGCAAACGGTGGATGTAAATATCCAATGCTAGTTGAGCTCTCTCATTACCTTGGGAAATCGCTTCCACAATCTGTCGCATATCAGCAGACACCCCAGAAATCCCTTTCAAACCAGAATTGCGATTGAGCATATTGTCAAGTTTTTCGGCAGTTAAATCCGATCGCCTTAACAGATGAATTATAATACCAGGATCGATGGAACCCGATCGACTTCCCATCATCAAACCTTCCAAGGGCGTAAATCCCATCGTCGTATCCACACTGACGCCACCGCGAATAGCAGCCAGAGAACACCCGTTGCCCAAATGACAGCTAATCAGCCGCAAATCTGCCAAATCACGCCCCAGAATTTCGGCAGCCCGACGCGCGCAATATTGATGGCTAATCCCGTGAAAACCGTAGCGGCGAATGCCTTTTTCCAGCCATTCGTAGGGGCCTGGATACACAAAGGTGGCGGGTGCTAATCCTGCGTGAAAAGCTGTATCAAATACTGCTATTTGCCGCACATTTGGGAGGATTTTTTCGATCGCTTCAATGCCTTCAAGATTGACGGGATTGTGGATGGGGGCGAAAACTGCTAAACGGGCGATCGCCTTTTTAACATCTGGTGAAATTAACGTACTTTGCTGATACTCTTGCCCGCCGTGTACGACGCGGTGCCCGACAATATCAATTTCGTTTAGATTGTTAATGGTTTGAGTTTTTCCCTTCCACAGAGTCTCCAGCATTCGATAAATAGCAGCTTGGCGAGATTCTGAGGCTAACTCCTCTTCTAGCTGACTACCTGCTGCTGTTTCTACTTTCAATTCAGATACATTCTGCTGGTGAGTCCAATCAATTTTTGCTTCCCACAGAGGTTGCAAAGGGCGATCGGACTTCGCGTCGTTTAACTCGTAAAGACAGCTTTTTTGACTGCTAGAACCTGCGTTTAAAACTAATATTTTCATAAGATAATTTTTGGCAACAACTTGAATTTTCAGGATACGGCAATGCCGTTTTCCTACTATTTAACAATCGCGTTTCCCGAATTTTCAGGATACGGCAATGCCGTTTCCCTACTATTTAACAATCGCGTTTCCCGAATTTTCAGGATACGGCAATGCCGTTTCCCTACTATTTAACAATCGCGTTTCCCGAATTTTCAGGATACGGCAATGCCGTTTCCCTACTATTTAACAGTCGCGTTTCCCGAATTTTCAGGATACGGCAATGCCGTTTCCCTACTATTTAACAATCGCGTTTCCCGAATTTTCAGGATACGGCAATGCCGTTTTCCTACTATTTAACAATCGCGTTTCCCGAATTTTCAGGATACGGCAATGCCGTTTCCCTACTATTTAACAATCGCGTTTCCCGAATTTTCAGGATACG
>JAHREW010000021.1:15234-108697 GCA_020883125.1 Microcoleus sp. CAWBG506 | reverse complement strand
TAGTCATTAGTCATTAGTCATTAGTCATTAGTCATTAGTCATTAGTCATTAGTCATTAGTCATTAGTCATTAGTCATTAGTCATTAGTCATTAGTCATTAGTCATTAGTCATTAGTCATTAGTCATTTGTTGGTTCCAGTTACCAATTAGCAATGCCCAATGCCCAATGCCCAATTCCCAATTCCCAATTCCCAATTCCCCAATCTAAAATCTAAAATCTAAAATCTAAAATCAAATGCACCACGCCTCGATTCGTACTGCTAACATTCACAAAGCGATCGCCTTTTACGAACTGTTGGGATTTACTGTAAGCGATCGCTTTACCACAGGTTACACCCTAGCCTGTTGGATGGAAGGCCTCAACGGACGCATCGAACTGATTCAAATCCCGGAACCCAAACCAGCCCCAGATGCTTTTGGAGACGAGCATTATGTTGGATACTATCATCTATCCTTTGATTTAACTGAGGCTACAACTGACTTGCCTACTTGGTTAGACTCTCTCAAACAACGGTTTGAGCAAGCAGCTTGTGAGGAACCAAGCCAGTTTCAGCCGCTGAAAGTTTTATTAGAACCGACTCAACAGGCGATCGGCGATCGTGTTTACGAAGTAGCTTTTATTGCCGATACAGATGGTTTACCTTTAGAGTTTATTCGGGATCTGAATAATATTGTTTCCGGTTGCATCGGAATGATTTAACCTTACTAGAACGCAGAGAACACAGAGGGAGATAAGAGAGATGAATACAGGACGATGCTACCGGATTTGATATAACTGATACCAATTTCATAAAGTAGCGCTACATATCTACCCCCCCAACCCCCCCTTGCCAAGGGGGGGCTTTGAACTACATCTGTAGTAGGACTTTATGAAAATGGTATGATGCAATTCCATATCAAGCAACAGTAGCCTCTTCACTAAGATAAAACCCGCGTCGGCGGGTTTTATCTTAAAGCTAATTTTTAAGTGCCAATTTAATCTACTTCTGAGGAACAAGAACTTCATTAGCAGCAACTGGACGAGCTGAGGAAGCGGTAGTTTTCAAAAGTGCGATCGCCTGGGCGTAACAAGGATCGTCCTTAGTAGCAACCAAAGTCGGTTTGTTAGCTAATTTCAGCTTTTGTGCGTCGCTGACTTCCACTTTGACATCGGGAGTAACGCCCTTGTGGCTGATATCAGTACCGTTGGGAGTATAGTAGTGAGCGATCGTCACCGCCAATCCCGAACCATCAGACAAAGAATGCACCGATTGTACTAAAGCCTTGCCAAAAGTTTGACCACCCATCACCGTGGCGCGTTTATTGTCCTTGAGAGCACCAGCCAAAATCTCGCTGGCGCTGGCGGAATTGTCGTCTACAAGCACCACCAAAGGCTTGTCAGTAATAGCAGTCCGGTTAGCCCGCATTTCCTGAGAATCACCGGCTCGATCGACTGTACGGACGATAGCCCCGGTATCCATCCACATCCTGGCAATATCAATGCTCACACGTAGCAAACCCCCTGGATTCCCACGCAAATCCAACACAAAAGCATCAGCTTTCTGATCCGAGAGCTTTTTAATTGCCGCTTGCATTTGTTCTCCGGCGTGGGAGCTAAACTCTTGCAAACGGATATAACCGACTTTCTTACCTCCTTCATTCTTGAGGCTGTAGCGAACTGCCGCTACCTCAATTCTGGCCCTAGTCAGGGTAAGATCAAACTCACTTTTGCCTTGCCGAGCAATCCGCAACGTGACTTTAGTACCTTCAGCGCCCCGAATTATTTGAGCAGCATCGGAGACAGTCATGCCTGTGGTAGGTTTACCATCAATCACCAAAATGCGATCGCCCGCTTGAATCCCAGCCTTAATGGCCGGGGAATTTTCCATGGGCTCAACCACCGTAATCACCTTAGTTTTCTCGTCCGCTTCCAGCCTCATCCCTACCCCTGTCAGTTCCCCAGAGGTTTGATTAGTCAACGCTTCGTACTGCTTCGGGTCCATGAAGCGGGTGTAGGGGTCGTTTAACTTCTCTAATGCCTTGCGGAGAGAAGTATAGGCTGCTTCGCGAGAGGTATAATTTTTGCCGAGCAAATCTTGGCGGGTGACTTGCCAGTCAGTCTTGTTAAAGCTGCCATCGACATACTCTCGGTTCACGATTTGCCAAGCTTCGTCTAAAACAGCTTTAGGGCTATCTTGAAGCTCAGCACGGACGGATTGACTAATGCCGGGTACAAGCAAAGATATGGAAGCGGTTGTGGCCAGAGCCCCACTGAACAGGGCTGCCTGTAATTTAGAAAAGCGTCTGCGGGCTACATTCATTGAATTTCGCTCAATTCTATTTTAGATTTTAGATGGAAGATTTTCGATTGCTAAAAAATCTCAAATCAGTGTAAATAAACTTTGTTGCGGAGGCTATGGCATCCTTTTGAACAGTTTAACTAGCTTTTTCACCGATCGCCAACCAATCACCAATTTATTTTACTGAATTTTACGCTGACCGACTAATCCTTTAAACTTAATTAATATCCTAAATTTCCAAGTGCCGTGCAAGCTAAAGTCGAACAATTTTCCCAAAAGTGGTTGAGTCTGCTCCTCTGTGGAGTTATTGCTACAGCAGCCGCTTGCGGGGTCATTACCATGCAGTCCCAAGACCAATTCGGCGGAATTTCTGCTAGGGAAACTGAGGGGGGAAAGCCCTTACCGACCATTTCTGCCGCTACTTTCAAGCAATCCGAACAGCAAGAAGCCCTGCGGCTGAAAATTCTCAAAGCCATCCCCAGTTTTGGATTTGACAATTTAATTGCAGATTGGACATTTCTCAAATTTTTGCAATATTTTGGCGATGACGAAGCCAGAGACATCATAGGTTACAGGCTTAGTCAAGATTATTTTGACATCATCACTAGACGAGACCCCAGGCGAGTGGAAATTTACCCATTTCTGTCAGTTGCTGTTTCTTTTTACCAAGCAAAACCAGAAATTGCCGTCGAGTTAATGGAACGCGGCACTAATGCCCTGTCGCCACAAATTGACCCCCAAGCGTGGACGGTATGGCGAAATAAAGGACTTGACGAATTGCTGCTGCTGGGTGATATTCCTGAGTCTATTCGATCGCACGAAATGGCTGCTGACTGGGTAGAAAAAACGCCAGAAGGTCAGAAATTAGCACCGATATTTCGTGCTACTGCTGAATATTTGCGTCGAGACCCCGATAGCATCCAGGTGCGGTTTATGTCTTGGAGTTCAGTTTATGGTCAAACAAAAGACAAATTTGTGCGCCAAAGGGCGAAACAAGCTCTTCTCAAATTGGGAGCTCAGGTACGAAAGGATAAAAATGGAAAAGAGAGTTTTATTTTACCACCGAGAAAGTAGTTGAATCTTGGGGGTTGACTTTTAAATGTATTGGTAATTCTCCCATTTAAAATCTCAAATCAGCTTGGGTTAGTTCCCGCCACTCACCGGGATTGAGGCCTTCTAGACGCAAATGTCCGATCGCACTTCTGACTAACCGCAAAGTCGGAAACCCCACTGCTGCCGTCATCCTGCGGACTTGTCGATTGCGGCCTTCTGTCAGGGTCATTTCCAGCCATGCTGTGGGTATATGCTTGCGAAATCGAATCGGCGGTTCCCGTGGTGGTAAAAGGGGTTCCACTGATAATAATTGCACTTTTGCCGATCGAGTCCGATAATCTTGAATAGTGACACCAGTCTGCAAAGTAGCGATCGCACCAGCATCAGGAATCCCTTCCACTTGTACCCAGTAAGTACGGGGATGAGCGAATTTCGGGTCACTGAGTCGGTGCTGCATTAGTCCATCATCCGTTAACAACAACAGGCCTTCACTATCGCGATCGAGCCTTCCCACCGCATAAACGTCAGGAATCAGAATATAATCTTTCAGAGTTCGGCGTTTAACTTCCCCTGAATTATCAGTGAATTGAGTCAAAACATCGTAAGGTTTGTAAAATAGAATGTAGCGATAAGGCATGACAAATTAACGATTAAAAATGTACTAATGTCAATAAATTTGTAGGGGCGGGTTTCACCAATAATAATTGCCTAAAACTCACAATCTCAAAAACCCGCCCCCACCCAACCTCAAACCACTTTCTCTCTCTTTTCTCCCACCTCTGCGCCAAGAGCGCCCTCTGCGGTTCATAAAAAAATAAATCTTGTTAACCAACGATGCAAACCAGCTCTAAAATATTCAGCCTTTAAGAGCCTAGCAAATCTCAACTACCCAATTTTACCATGCCCGAAGCCACACACCCAGTTTGCATAGTCCTAGGAACCCGCCCAGAAGCAATTAAACTAGCCCCAGTAATTCAACAATTCAAAAATTCCCCATCCTTTGACACCCAAGTAATATTAACAGGCCAACATCGAGAAATGGTCGAGCAAGTCATGGGACTGTTCCATCTCAAAGCCGATCGCGATTTAGCCATTATGCAGCACCAGCAAACCTTGACAGACATTACTTGCCGCAGTTTGCAAGGTTTAGAAGATTTGTTCAAAGAATTACAGCCAAAAATTGTCCTAGTACAAGGAGACACAACCACAGCTTTTGCCGCTGCTTTAGCTGCATTTTACCAAAAAATACCTCTAGGTCACGTAGAAGCCGGATTACGAACAGACGACCTGTTCAATCCTTACCCAGAAGAGGCTAACCGCCGGTTGATATCTCAGCTCACACGGCTGCATTTTGCCCCAACAGCCCTGGCCGCGGAAAATTTGGTGCGATCGGGCGTTTTGGGAGAAATTCACCGCACAGGCAACACAGTAATTGATGCTTTGCTTGGAGTAGCAAAACGCGAACCAGAATGCAATATTCCCAACTTAGAATGGAGCAAATATCGCACTATTTTAGCCACAGTTCACCGTCGCGAAAATTGGGGAGAACCATTACAAGGAATTGCCCAGGCATTTCTCAAAATTTTAGTGCAATTTCCCGACACAGCCTTGCTATTACCACTGCATAAAAATCCCACAGTTAGAGAACCTTTACAAGCTATTTTGGGCAACCATCCCAGAGTCTTTTTAACTGAACCTTTAGATTACGCAGAATTAGTAGGAGCGATTCAAAGATCCTATTTAATCCTCACAGATTCCGGTGGCTTACAAGAAGAAGCACCAAGTTTAGGGAAACCAGTTTTAGTATTAAGAGAAACCACAGAAAGACCAGAAGCAATTGCAGCAGGCACTGCTAAACTCGTCGGTACAGATGCCAATTTAATAGCAAACTCCGCCGCCGAATTACTGAGCAATGCGGAGGCTTATAATGCAATGGCAATGGCAATCAATCCTTTTGGAGACGGTTTGGCAGCGGCACGGATTTTGAAAATTGTTGAAGAGTATTTTAGTTAAGCGTTAGAGGAGACGGCTTGGCCTTAGTCCCTACAATGTTTTTGGGGTAGGGAAACGGCACTGCCGTCTCCTAATTTTGGCTATTGATAATTCCGATACCCATATTTTTGGGGTAGGGAAACGGCACTGCCGTCTCCTAATTTTGGCTATTGATAATTCCGATACCCATATTTTTGGGGTAGGGAAACGGCACTGCCGTCTCCTAATTTTGGCTATTGATAATTCCGATACCCATATTTTTGGGGTAGGGAAACGGCACTGCCGTCTCCTCCGTTCCTTGCGTCTCGCTCTTTGGTCAGTTAAATATTTTAAGGAGAAGGAACTTGTTGCTGAAAATTGCGAGTTCCTTTATAACCGGATAAAATAGCAAGTTTTTCCAAAGATTGCGTGCCAATATAGTATTTTCCCCGAATTTCCCAACTGGGATAAGCTTTAATATTGGCGGCTTTGCACAAATCCGGCTGAGCATCTTTACCTCTAGGATCGCACTCAATGTAAGTCAGTGCGGTAAATGCTTCTTTGCCAAAAAGTTCTTGTTGCGTGTGACAGTGAGGACACCAGTAAGCACCGTACATTTTAGCTTTGATTCTCTGCAAATGGGCTGCTAAAGCTATTTGCTCCGGGCCTGATTCGGTAGCGATCTCTGGGCCTTCTTGTTCGATCGCAGGTGACGCCAAAGGCGAAGGCGAAGGGGGAGGTGGGAGAGTTTGTGCTAAATTTTGAGTGGATTTGTTACTGAGACTGAACTGTACAATTCCTCCATTGGCTTTGGCGGTGACTAAAATCCCCGAAGTTAGGATAATGCCGATCGCACATAAGTTGATTTTGCTGAGTCTCATCTTGAATTTCCTGTTGAATTTGCTAGGATTTTACCAGTTTGAGCGATCGCCTCTACAACATTCTCTACCACAAAAATTTTAGCTGTTGCTAGTTTTTCAAAGAAAACTTTACTTTCAGCACTGTCATTTAACAAGATAAAAGGCTACATATCTCATTCTTGAAAGAGCGATCGCCCATCCATCCCACATAGCCAAAGCAAATTAAGCAGCAGCCATAGGGCTACTGCTTTCTGTCGTCTCAACCGGGAGCAACTACAGCGGTTCCCGCTGCAAGAGCGACACACAAACATGAATCCTCAACATTTAATAAATTGGTTTGTTAATTGCTCCTGGGAGCATCCCGATTTCGGAAACACGCCTAGAGGGGCTTTCGCATTCGCGTTGAAAATCTCTGATATATCTATAGGATATAGGCGCGAATGCGAATCCCCTACAACAATGCGATGCACCCCGCTTTTGTACCTCATAACAGCAGGAACCGCTGTATGTTTCTGCTATAGCAACCGCCTTGGATGTTAAGGCGACTGCTATACTAGCAGACAATTAAATTGGCGGCGACTTACAAGAAAATTTAGATTCAATCACAATTCAGCTAGAACTTGCGGGTATTTTTCAGCAAGTTTTACCGCTATTTTTTTAATTTTGGAAAATCCTGTACGCCTCCAAAAAGAGTGAATAGTTTGTTCATTGATATTCAACTGGCGGGCGATGGTTGCCATTTTGGCTGGCGATTCATCCAAAAGTAATTTTTGAGCAATGATTTGGCAGTTGCAGTCGGGACGGTTGCGAGGATGACAGTTGCGAAGTTCCTGTTGTGGATCTCCCTTGAAATAATTGGCTATATCCCGTGCTAAAGCTTGTTTTTCTTCTCTGTCAATCCGTTCTATTTCCAAGTCCAAAGCATCCAAACAGCGGTTGTAAAATCCACTGGTTTCTAAAGCCTCTAAGGGAAGTGTGCTTTGATTTTTGCTATTTTTGGAAGTATATAAATCTTGAATTCGATACCTGAGATGACCGTTAACCCAAGTGACGAGACTGGCTTGAATCGGAGAGCGTTGGGGATTAAACTCGTGAAGGTGCTTGTTTAACCATAGCCAAGTTTTATTCTGGGCTTGTAAATAATAGGTATGAGAAACTTTTGACAATTTGGGTGATATTTGCAGTTTGCGAAATAATCTATCGACTAATTTTCGACGCTGGATAATATCCACTGATTCCGAGCAAATTGCTAAAATTAGTTCGCATAATAATTCGTCTTGGGGAGTGCGATCGGAATATTGTTCCAGTCTCAACCTCAATTCATCTATGCGCTCCATAATCACCCTCCTCAAAGAAGTTATGCAAATCGAACTGAATTAAAAATTTTCTCAAAAGCCAGTCCTTGACTGGCTTTTTGACTTCCCCCACTTACAATAAAGGGTTAAACTACCCCAAGCAAATTTTTCCAATGTGGCTGAAACCCTGGTATAATCTCGGTTAGCAGCTTGGGAAAACATAAACCTTGCAATTTAACCTTGGGACTCCCAAGGTTTGTCAAACCTTGTTCTGGATTCGCTCATGCAGAAGAATAGTGGTCGGAATCTTAACTGGAAGAAAGGTAAAGAGAGTGCAAAGCTATTAATTGAGGTTTTACACTGCTTTACTGACGGGGATTTGGAAAAATTAAAGAATTGTGACATCCTTCAAAAAGATATCGATACTCGTTGGGAAGGAACTGATCTGTGGGTAAAAAAGACAAGGCTACGGGATCTGGTTGAGCTGACACAGAAATGGGGTAAAAATTTAGAGAAAGAGCAAATCCGCAATGCCCTTCACTGTCTCAAACAATTGAACATCATGGAAGACAAGCGGGGCGTAACGAATTCCAAAACAATTACTGGCTCTGATAAGTGGTGTTTTGTACTGAAGTTTCCCTCTCGATGTAAGGAAGAAAATCGGGATTGGCTATTTGGTAAAGAAGAGACACAGGGAGAATGGGAACGCCGGAAAGTAAAACAGCCAGAGGTTTCTAAATTGCGCCCAATTCAAGATCCAATAACGCCTTTAGCTTTGGCGAGGGATGCTAATAATCGGGGGGTGAATTTAAAAGAAGCTGGCGAATTAATTGAAGCTCGAAAAGAATTCGATCTGGCTCTTAAAATTAATCCCGATAATGCAGCAACTTACTACAATCAGGCCTTGATGTATGAAGAAGCGGGCATAGTCGATCGGGCGATGGAACTGTATCAGGATGCAGCATTCCGTGGCTTTGCTGCTGCTTACTGCAAGTTGGGCCGTTTGTATATCATTGAATATAAAGATTTGCGGAAATCCGTTGAAAAAATTGGGCTAGGTTTAAAACTGGTGGAAACGGAGAAAGTTAAGCATGACAAAATAGTCAAAGCAGGGTTGTTAACTTATCTTGCTTGGGCTTGGAAGGAACAAGGATGCTATGAAGAAGCTTTGAGCAATTTGCAACAGGCTATGAAACTACAGAGCGATCGGGGTTTAACTTATGGTATCATGGCCCAAGTGCAAGAAAATCTGGGCAATGGTGCAGAAGTTGTGAAAGCTTGGAAAAACTGTCTGGAATATGGTAAGTGCGATGAGCCCGATGAAGATTTTTACATTGGTAAGGCTCGTCAGCGTCTGAAGCAAATAAATGGTTGTAATTAAAGGTAAAGTACGCGCGTGCGTAGCTATCCCGTAGGGAATCGCGCGGTGAGATACCCGACTGCTTTAAGAAGTCGGGTATCGGGGAATTTTGTTTTTTAGGTGGATTTACTTAAGTGCGATCGCACTCTGACTAAAGAAACCGGGTTTTTGACTAAATTTGCGGGTTCCAACCTATATATTTTGTTAGAAAAACCCGGTTTCTGATACCCCATGGGGTCTATGACTAATTAATCAAGGACATGGGTATTCATTGCCATCTCGATCGATACAAATTCTGGGTATAATTTGATTGGTGGCTGACTCAAGGGCGATGCGGGCGATGGAAGCACCTGAAACTGCTGCTAGTACCAACGTTACATTGCCGATCGCGATCGAGCAGATGAGGAGGGGTGAAATCAAGACTTTGCAATTCATACTCTTGTCTCCAAGTCAATTTTTTGAACAAAGGACAACTGAGTTAGGCCTAACTGCTGTCTACATACCCACTCTATAAATGTCTGATTCCAACATGGAACCCAACAATCCAAAACAAGTTGGGGAATTAAGTTGGAAAAGTTAAAAATACCTCTCCTAATAGACTGCTGTACGTGAAGTCTGTTACTCAACCTTAAAGAGCGTTGCTAAGATGACCAACATATCAAATTCCCCTTGCCTGGAATGTCAGGAAGCAGAACAGAGAGAAAATCTCGATATTAACTGTATTTTAAATAGACTAAAATCAGTAAAACAAAGCCAACTTTCTTCTAGGGAAATTTCCTATTTATGTTTGTGTTTATGTTTGTTGTCAAGGTATGAAAAAGCTTTTAGAATGGTTAAATATAAAACCCCGACAATAGAAGAACTCAAGACCAAAGATCCAGAAATCAGTAAAAAGGGTGAAAATCTGAGTGCAGATATGTCAAAAACAGTACACCTTTATCTTAAAGAAATGATGAGCCTAGATGAAGAAAAACGCTTGCCACCTTGGCCTAAAGTTGTCTCATTTATGCGCGATACAGGATGTAAAAAAAATCAGCAATCACCTGAAGAAACGCAAAGGTGTATGTTCATTGTCAGAGTCAAAGGTAATAAAATATCTGACCTTGAAATGCAAAATAAATTGAAAATGATTGGGATTGAAATAGAAATGATAGAGATGCTAAGAAATGAATAATGAACTTGATAAAAATCAGCAACAAGAAGAAATGAGTAGCAGCACTTTGTTTGTTTTCAAAGGCTCTCAGGAAGATTTTTACCGGATGATGAACCTCTTTGAAGCAGGGGAACTGAGTGAGTTACTGGGGATAGAAGTGCTGGATGTAGGAGCCATTGTAGAATCTCAACTGGTAGCACAGCCAAAAGTCATAAATTTGAGCCAATGGTTCCAGAATAATTTTGTTGAAGCTATTCAGGAAGCATGGCTGACATTAGAAGAAGTTTTTGGTAAGAGCATACGGAATCCAGCTTTTCGATCGCAAGCTGTAAAACGAGCTAAATCAATTCAATTAGGCGATCGTACAGTCGCTTTAATTCTCGATATAGCAACAGCCGAAAACCAAGAAATCAGCACAATATTAGGAGTCTATCCTATTGGCAGTCAAACTTATCTGCCAGAAAACCTTAAGCTGGATGTGTATGAATCAGAAGAAACTTTAGTAGAACTTCAAGCACCATTACAAAGTGAGGGAATGATACAAGAATTATTCTTTTTACCAGGAGAAGCATTTCGGATAGAAGTTTCTTTGGGTGATTTCAAGCAAATAGAAAATTTTCTTTTATTCCCAACAAGGTAGGCGATAAAAATGTCAGGTGTAAAGTTGGTTTTCTTAAAAATTAATAATGGCAATTTTGACCAAGGGTTTAAAGTTAACTTGCGAATTTACCAAGCAGGAAATTCTGCTTTTTTAGAAGCTGATGGCAGATTTCCCGCAGCACCAAAGATTCCTGAAATATATCAAAGTTGGCAGAAAAAATATTTACGCATGGACTGGTGTTTTCGAGCCAGGAAGGGAGAAACTATCAACGATGTTGGCAAGGTTCCCGAAGATTGTCGCCAATCATCTCAAAAATTAAGAGAAAGCATTAAAGAGTGGTTGAGAAAGTCTGATGATAGCGAGTTTCAAAAAATCAGGGAAAGACTTATAGGAGAATTAGATAGAAGAGACGAAATTAGGGTATTCATTCAAACCAAAGATGAGTTACTGAAAAAAATTCCTTGGCAGGAATGGGATTTATTTGCGGATACATACACCAATTCTGAAATTGTCCTCAGCCCCCCCGAAAATACAGAAATCCCCAGAATTGTTACAGCGTCAAAAGGAAAGTCTAACATAAAAATATTATCTATTTTGGGTTGTAGCCAAGGAATTGATGTTCAAGTCGATCAGAAGTTTCTCAAAAGTTTACCTAATACAGAACCACTTTTTCTTCCCGAACCTCGACGGAAACAATTAAGCGATAGCCTTTGGGAGAAAAACTGGGATATATTATTTTTTGCTGGTCACAGTTGGAGTGATAGCAACAGTGGTAATCTTGCTATCAATTCCGATGAAACACTCACCCTGCTAGATTTGAAGCACGGTTTGCGCTGCGCTATAAAAAACGGCTTGCAGTTGGCTATTTTTAATTCCTGTGATGGTTTGAAGTTAGCAGAAAATTTAGCTGATTTGCACATTCCGCTAGTTATTGTGATGCGGGAACCTGTACCAGATCGGATTGCTCAAGGGTTTTTGAAGTATTTTTTGACCGCGTACTCAAGTGGAGAACCTTTATACTTAGCAGCACGGAAAGCACGAGAACGTTTGGACACAGAAGGTTTAGACAAGGAATTTCCGGGGGCGACTTGGTTGCCCATAATTTGTCAAAACCCCGCTGTAGAACCTCCGACTTGGCAAGGTTTTATCAGTAAAACAGAAACAAAATTTCAAGAATCATTTCGGGAACTTAAAAAAACTTGGAAAACCGAACATACTCTCACAGATCATTCAGACATTATTAAATCAGTCGCGATTCACCCAGACGGTCAAATTTTCGCTAGTTGCAGTCTGGACCAAACGATTAAAGTATGGAATTTGACAACAGGAGAACTTCTGGAAAATCTCACCGGACATTCTGGCGGCGTGACTTGCGTTAGTTTCAGCAGCGATGGACAAACTCTTGCTAGCAGCAGCGCCAATCCTGACGGCACTATTAAATTGTGGGATACTCAAACCTGGCAACTAAAATGCACTCTCAAAGGCGATGATTGGGTGGTTCTTTCTGTATGGTCGATCGCCCTAACCTCCAATGGTAAAACTTTAGTCAGCGGACACCATGCTGACAGTACCGTGAAAGTTTGGAACCTCGAAACCGGGGAATTGCGACACACTCTCAGAGGTCATGTTTGGGCAGTTCATGACGTTGCGATCGCCCCCGACGGCAATATAATCGCTAGTGGAAGTTTCGACAGCAATATCAAGCTTTGGAATCTTCACACAGGCAGAGAAATTCGCAATTTAAACGGCCCTGGGGATGGCCCTATTGGTTCGACTCGTTCTTTTTTTAGCGACAACATCGTTTATACTGTTTCCTTCAGTCCCGACGGACAAACTCTCGCCAGCGGCGGGGCGAAGCAACCGATTAAACTGTGGCGTTTAAGCAGTGGAGAACTCAAAAGCAACTTGACAGGACATACGGATGATGTTTATGCTGTTGTCTTTAGTCCTGATGGCAAATATCTCGCCAGCGGTAGTGCCGATCGCACTATTAGAATTTGGGATTTATTTACCGGAGAACCGATACACACTCTCGGACATTCAAACACTGTTTATTCCCTTGCTTTTAGTCCTGACGGACAAACTCTCGTAAGTGGTAGCGGAGACAGAACTATTAAGATTTGGCGTTTTTCCACCTGACGATAATTACTAATATCGCTCTTTCAATGCGTGGCGGTTAGATACCCGACTTATTCAAGAAATCGGGTATCTGGGTTTAAATCAAAAAATATCCCCAACAATCATCCCCGCCAATATTACAAACCCAACCCAAACATTTTGGCGAAAGATTTGACCGTAAACAGGATTAGGAATATCATCCTTCCGCAGTTGACTGTACTGCAAAAACCACAGAACCGCCGCCGCACAAATTGCGATCCAAAAACCGATGTGCAAGTGCAGATTAATTCCCATTGCTGCTAATAAACCAACTGTAGCTACAAAGAAAAAACCCACAGCATTAGCTGCATAATCCCCGAAAAATATCGCACTGGAATTCACGCCCAAACGCAAATCATCTTCCCTGTCACTCATCGCATAAACTGTATCAAATCCCATCGTCCAAAACACTACTGCACCCCACAGCAGCCAAGTAGCTAATTCTAATTTATTAACGGCGGCACTCCAACTAATTAAAACTGCAAATCCCCAAGCTATTGATAACACTAATTGCGGGACTGGAAAGAATCTTTTTGCTAGGGGATAGCAGATAATTACTGGTACGGCGGCAACGCACAGCCAGAAACTTAAAGGATTGAGATAAAATGCGAGAATCGCCGCGCAAGCAAAGGAGATTAAGGCAACTCCTATTCCAGTTTGCACTTTCAGGGCGCGAGATGCTAGGGGGCGCGATCGCGTTCTTTCGACTTGGGGGTCAATATCCCGATCCCACAAGTCGTTGATGACGCATCCCGCCGCACTGGTGGCTAAGGTGCCCAATACGATCACACCGACTAATGCAGCAGGCGGTCTCCCGTCTGCTGCTAAAAAGACCGCCCACAGGGCTGGTATCATTAAAATTAGCCTTCCTGCTGGTTTGTCCCACCTCAAAAGCTTTACGATGGTTAGTAATGTGGATTCGGTTGGGCGATCGGGCTCTTGAAGCATTTTAATTCTACGTTTTAGGTTTTTAACTTTAAATCTTATCAAATTTTAAGGCGAATTACCTCATACAGGAGATTTCAGGTCGATCGAGTACACATCAAAAACCCGGAGGGCGGGCACGGGGGCACCGCCCCTACTGCAAACCGATTTTTTTGTACTTTACTTACCTGAAGAACTAGGTAAAAGTCTTATCCACTCAGCAGTTCCCGATTTTTGTTGATTTAATATGATGCTTAACTGGATTCGTGAAATAATCATAAATATCTGTCAACCCTGATACACTCCTATGGTTAATTCACTTCCTGCTGCGGAGTCAAATCGCATTATTGCTGCTATTGATATGGGTACTAACTCCTTTCATATGGTGGTGGCGCGCATCGATGCGAAATTGCCGGCTTTTACGATTATTGCTAGAGAAAAAGATACGGTGCGCTTGGGTGATTGTGAAACAAAAACAGGGTGTTTGAAGTCTGAGGTGATGGAAAGGGCGATCGCCACTTTGCGCCGTTTTCAAGATATTGCGAAAACCTTCAATGCCGAACAAGTAATCGCTGTGGCTACCAGTGCGGTTCGAGAAGCCCCTAATGGTCGAGATTTTCTCAAACAAGTTGCGGACGAATTAGACCTTTATGTTAGCCTGATTTCCGGCCAGGAAGAAGCGCGGAGAATTTATCTCGGCGTACTTTCGGGAATGGAATTTAACAATCAGTCCCAGGTAATTATTGACATAGGGGGCGGTTCTACTGAATTAATTTTAGGAGACAGTGCAGAACCTCGGTGTCTCACCAGTACCAAAATTGGTGCGGTTCGCCTCACTGGAGAATTTGTCAAGACTGACCCGATTAGCAGGGAAGAGTTTGCCTATTTGCAAGCTTATATTCGGATTGCGCTGGAAAGACCGATCGACGAATTACGCGCTCAATTTAATGGTGATGAAACTCTCCGTTTAATTGGTACTGCTGGCACTATCGAAACTTTAGCTGCCATTAACGCTCGCGAAAAATTTGGAACCGTACCAAGTCCCCTGGCTGGCTATCAATTAAGTTTAAAGGATTTGCGGGATTTAGTCAATCGTTTTCGCAAACTTTCCTATGCCGAAAGGTTGGCAATTCCGGGAATGTCGGACAAGCGGGCGGAAATTATTCTGGCTGGTGCTTTGATTTTGCAGGAAGCCATGACGCTATTAGGAATGGAATTTCTCACGGTTTGCGATCGATCTTTGAGAGAAGGCGTAATTGTTGACTGGATGTTATCTCACGGTTTGATAGAAAACCGCTTGCGCTACCAAGGTTCAATTCGCCAGCGCAGCATTTTGCACATGGCTCAAAAATATCAAGTTAATTTAGAGTATAGCGAAAGAACCGCAGAATTTGCGCTCAGTTTGTTCGACCAAACCCAAGGAATTTTGCATTATTGGGGAACGGAAGAACGGGAATTATTGTGGGCGGCGGCAATTTTACACAACTCCGGTTTGTATGTCAGTCATTCGGCGCACCACAAACATTCTTATTATTTAATTCGGAATGGTGAGTTATTGGGCTACACCGAAACTGAAATTGAAGTAATTGCAAATTTATCTCGCTACCACCGCAAAAGTCCTCCGAAGAAAAAGCACGAAAATTTCCTAATTCTCCCGAAGAAATACCGGGAAGTGGTTAATAAACTGCATCCGTTGCTCAGGCTGGCTGTGGCTTTGGATAGGCGGCAAATAGGGGCGATCGCCCATTTCAAATGCGAGTTAAGACCGGAAGTTAGAGAGTTTCATTTACATTTAAAACCCGTGAATCCTGGTGATGATTGCGCTCTCGAACTTTGGAGTTTAGATTATAAAAAGCCTGCTTTTGAATATGAGTACAATCTCAAATTAGTCGCAACTTTGGAGCCGAATCTCGTTACAGTTTAATTTCTTGGGGCATTAAATTTGTAGGGGCGGGTTTTACAAAAAATAATTTACTAAAACCCATAATCTCGTAAACCCGCCCCCACCCAGCCTGGGAACAACAGAACGAGATAAATTGCTGAAACCATTGCGCGAAATTCGTTCTTCCTTCCGCTATAATTGACCGATCGGCAATTTAAGCATAAAATACAACAATGTCAAATCCCTTACTTTCCCTCAACTACGAACCCGCCATCGAATCCCTCGGTGGCGACTATTTTGATGAAGTCCCGGCGGCCGATTTTCCCCAGCACATCCTCCGCTTTCGCAATGACCAATTATTGCCGAAATTGGGTTTAGATCCAGCACAAGTAACCGACGAACATTTCACCCAAGCATTCGGGGAATTTCACTGCGTCCGTCCCTTCCTCGCACTCCGCTACCACGGCTATCAATTTAACGAATACAATCCCAATTTAGGCGATGGTAGAGGCTTTTTGTATGGTCAAGTTCGCGGTACTGATGGCAGACTTTATGACTTTGGCACAAAAGGTTCGGGCCGCACACCTTATTCGCGGTCTGCTGATGGTAGACTTACTCTCAAAGGGGGAGTTCGGGAAGTTTTAGCGGCAGAAACTTTGCATAGGTTAGGAGTGCGGACATCTCGCTGTTTTAGTTTAGTTGAAACCGGGGAATCTTTGTGGCGTGGGGACGAACCTTCTCCGACGCGCTCGTCTGTCATGATACGTTTTAGTCATTCTCACATCCGGTTCGGTACTTTTGAAAGATTGCATTACATCCGTCGCCCGGATTTAATTACAAAACTTTTAGATTTTGTGATTGAATATTACTATCCTGAATTGCATTTAGCAGCCAGCACTGAGGGTCTTGTTTCAGGGGAAAAGTATGCACTGTTCTATGCTGAATTAGTCAAGAAAGTAGCGGAATTAGTTGCTCAGTGGATGGCAGCGGGATTTTGTCATGCTGTGCTCAATACTGATAATATGTCGATTACTGGAGAAAGTTTTGACTATGGACCTTTTGCTTTTATCCCGACTTATAATCCTAAGTTTACCGCGGCTTATTTTGACTATTATGGTCTTTATTGTTACGGGAATCAACCGTTTGTTTGCCACGGTAATTTAGAGAAACTTCAGAAACCGCTAGTTTGCGCGATCGCTCAAACCGATCTGGATGCTGCTTTGGCAAAGTTTGGCGATTATTATAATGCAGCTTATCGACAATTGATGCTCAATAAATTGGGATTTGAGCAGTTACCGGAGGCTGATGCTGATGAGTTGTTGCAACTGACAATTAAATTGCTGGCGGAGTCTCAAGTCGATTATCAAAGTTTCTTTTTTGAGTTGAGAAAACAGTTCGCTCCCACTTGGCGAGATGATGCGAGTCAAATTTTTAGTGAAGCGGAATCGACGGATTTAATAGCACATTGGCGACAGTTTTATTGTCACGTTTTGCAAACTTTGTCCTCCGACGATCTGGATCGAATGGCCGAAAGGTTACGCAGGTGCAATCCGGAACAATCGCTGTTGAGACCGACGATTGAGGCTGTTTGGGACGAAATAGCTATTGAGGATAATTGGCAACCTTTTTATGAGTTGGTTAAGCGAATTCAAGACTCGTAAAGGGAATTGGGCGTTGTTGACGGTTGACTGTTGACTGTTTGCTCAACACACTCAACAGACAACTAACAACCGTCCACTGACTATTTGAGTTTTTCAATCTCAAATTGTGCATCTTTGTAACCGCCGGTAAGTCCTTGATCCAGAAAGAGTTTTCCGGCTTTTTCATAGTCACTAATCGCTCCTGCTTTGTCTCCTAAAGAGCGACGCACAGCACCTCTACCGTAGTAAGCCGCAGCATAATTGGGGTTGATCCGAATTGCTTGCACATAATCGGCGATCGCACTATTGTAATTATTTAACTGTTGGTAAATCTTGGCTCGATTGGCGTAAGCTTCAGCATCGTTGGGATAGATGCCAATGGCTGAGGTAAAATCCGCGATCGCCCCCTGTGCATCTCCCCCTCCGTTGCGAGCTAAACCCCGATTACTAAAAGCATTATAATCATTGGGATTCATTTTCACCGCTTGAGAGCAATCCTCAATTGCTTTGGGATAATCTTTTAAGTTTAAATAAGCAATGCAGCGATTGTTATAAGGAACCGCATCGTCATCGCTCAGCGCAATGGCCTGAGTGCAATCGTCAATGGCGGCTTGATGAGCCCCCAAATTTAACTGGGTACTACACCGATTAGCATAAGCATCTGCATTCTTGGGATCGATCGCAATTACCTGAGAATAATCGACAAAAGCTCCCTTATAATCTCCCGAATGAAAGCGAGCTCTCCCCCGACTGTACAAAGCTTTAGTATCTTTAGAATCGAGCTTAATTGCTTCTGTATAATCCCCAATTCCTCCCTGCAAATCTCCCCCCGCCGCGCGAGCTAATCCCCGTGAATGATAACCTTTAGCCAGTTGGGGCTGCAACCGAATCACCTCACTAAAATCTTGAATCGCCGTTTTGTAATCTTGTAAATCCAAATAAACAACACCTCGCTCATAATAAGCATCAACATCGTTGGGTTTGAGACTCAAAACCTTAGTGTAATCCTCAAGAGCGCCTCGCTTGTCGTTAAAATCGTAGCGAGCTAACCCTCGGTTAAAATAAGCCTGAAAGTAATTAGGATCTAGAGCGATCGCCTGAGAATAATCAGCAATGGATTCCTGATACTTTTTCAAATCATAATTGGCATTAGCTCGCCGATACAAAGTCTCAGGATTGTTAGGATTGAATTTAAGTGACTTGTTAAAAGCCTCTACTGCCCCAGCAGCATCTCGATCGCGAGACTTTGCGATCCCCTGTTCGTAATATTCCCTAGCTTTCACAGGATTGGGACGATTCCAGTAATTGAACAGCAACATTAAACCTATTAGGGTGCCCAACCCAGCGAAAGCCAGCAACCAAAACCTGCTTCCCAAATTTAAAAACGAGTTACCATAGGACCAGGATCTCGACTGAGAAAGGCTGTTTTTTTGAGAGGTATTTGCAGCATCGTGGCGATGTCTGATCTTGCTCAAAGCCTCCAAAACTTCCTCAGCAGATTGATAGCGCTTGCCAAATTGATGACACACCATTTTGTCAATGATATTAGCCAAATTGTTAGAACATTGAGAGCGGTTGCGCCAGACAATTTCTCCGGTATGAGAAGGGCTTGGATCTTGCAATTTTGGCAAATCAGTACCGGGCAATCCGGTAATAGCTTGGATAGCCATCATCCCGACTGCATAGATATCGCTACTAAATTGTGGGTTGCCTTGAAATTGTTCGATCGGCATATAAGCCGGAGTCCCTGTCGCAATGGTTCTCGGAAATTCTGTATCATAGTCACTGAGATGAGTTGTAACTTCTTTTACCGAGCCGAAGTCAATTAAAACCAATTTTCGATCGGGTTTACGGCGAATTAAATTGGATGGATTGACATCGCGGTGAATCATACCCTGAGAGTGGACAAAAGCGAGAATTTCTAAGACTTCTTCTAGGAGGGATATTACTCGTTCTTCCGGCCAGTATTGACCAGCTATGATTTCCCTGTTTAGTGCTTGTCCCGGCACAAATTCTTCCACTAAATAGAACTGATTGCTGTCTTCAAAATATGCTAGTAAAAAGGGAATTTGATCGTGTTTTCCTAATTTTTCGAGAATTTCTGCTTCTTGTTTAAATAATCGATAAGCAGTTTTGAGAACTGTGGAAGTATTGCTCGGTGGTCGCAGTTGTTTGACTACACATTGAGGGTGGTTGGGGCGGCGAGTATCGACAGCTAAATATGTTTGTCCAAAAGCCCCAGAGCTCAGGACTTGGACTACGCGGTAACGTCCGTCTAGAAGTTGACCAACCATGTTCATATTGGTAAGGAGTAATGAAACAATTTTAGATTCGGGATTTGGGAGTTGGGATTGGGATTTTAGATTTAAATTTATGGCTAATTTAAATCTAAAATCCCCGATCGGATAGGAATTGGTAAGGACTACAGTTAACAGTTAACTGATGAAGCATTTAGTTAAGTTCGTTAATTTGTGCTTGCGCGTCTTGAAAACCATCGCCTCTTCCTTGTTCTAGAAACAGCGTTTCAGCCTTCTGAAAATCTGCGATCGCCCCATTACGGTCTTTGAGTTGGCCACGGACGAGGCCCCGACTGTAGAAAGCTGTAGCATTGTTGGGGTTGAGTTTCACTGACTGCGCAAAATCTGCAACCGCTAAATTATAGTTTTTCAGTTCCGAGTAAATATTACCGCGATTGCTATAAGCCACTGAATCACTGGGATTGAGCCGAATTGATTCTGTAAAATCGGTGATGGCACCGGCCTTGTCTCCCGAAGCGTTACGAGCCAACCCTCGATTGCTGTATGCTTTGGAATTTTTCTTGTTGAGTTCGATGGTTGAACTGCAATCTTCAACGGCTTTCTGAAATTGTTTTAAATTCAGGTGAGCAATGCAGCGGTTATTATAAGCAGCTTCGTCTTTTGGATCGATGGTAATTGCTTGGGTACAATCTTCAATCGCTTTATCGTAGGTTGCTAAATTCAAGTAAGCGCTGCATCGGTTGGTATAAGCATCAGCTCGATCGGGCGCTAATTCGATCGCCTTAGTGTAATCTGTCATTGCTCCTTGATAATCCCCCACATTAAATCTCGCTCGACCCCGACCATAATAAACACCAGCATCTGTGGGGCTAATTTGAATCGCTTGGGTAAAATCTGCCATCGCTCCTATTTTGTCCCCAGCAGCAGATCGAGCCAAACCCCTGTTGCTATAAGCTTTAGTATCATTGGGATTCAAGCGAATTGCTTGGGTATAGTCTTCAATTGCCGCCGGATAGTCCGACAAATCGTAGTAAGCCAAAGCCCTTTGATAATAAGCATCGGCATCGGTGGGATTCAGCCGGACTGCTTGGGTAAAATCTTCCAGAGCACCCTGCTTATTGCCTAATTCCCGGCGGGTCAAACCTCGATTGTAGATGGCTTTGCTGTGGCTGGGATTGAGTTTAATGGCTTGACTATAATCCTCTATTGCTTCCTCGCGGGCACCTAGGTCATAGCGAGCGTTAGCCCGTTTGTAGAAAGCTTCGCCATCGCTGGAATTGATGGCGAGGGCTTGGCTATAATCAGCGATCGCACCTGTTTTGTCACCTTGCAGTGCCTTTTTTTGACCCTGGGCGAACAATTCCTGTGACCTCGCGGGATCTTGAGTCTGCCAATAGTAAATGAGTCCTGCTGTCAAGATTAAAGCGGAAAAAGTTCCAGCAATACTGAGCAGGATGATTTGACTCGGCTTCAGAGGCGGTTGACTCATAGCGGGAGTAATGGTGGTTGGTAGCGGTGGCTCAACCTTGATTTTTCGTCTGATTTTTTTGAAGTCGGCTAAGACTTCTCTGGCACCCTGATAGCGTTCCTCAAAGTCGGAGCGCACCATTTTCTCAATAATATCTGCTAAAGCTACACCACAATTTGCTCGATCGCCACCATTTATTTTCTGTTTCTGATTTTCTAAGGAAGCCAGTTCAATATTTGAAAGTCCTGTAACAGCAACCAGAGCGATCGTGCCTAGAGCATAGATATCGCTATTGTAGCGAGGGTTGCCTTCCCATTGTTCCATAGGTGTATATACTCTCTTGGCAACCACGGACTGTTTTTTCGCAACAGACCATTTAATTGAATTCGAGGAAGTTGGTAATGACAAATAACAATTAGCAATTTCCCGGTTCAGTTCCCCGTCTAAACGAAAGTCAGTTAACACCCATTTCCCATCAGACTGACGCCTAATCAGATTATCTGGTTCAATTCTGCCATGAATGAAGCCGTTCTCATGTATAAACACCAAAACTTCTAATACTTCTTCGAGCAAACCAATTACTTTTTTTTGAGTCCAAGGTTGACCGGGGATTAGTTCCGTGCTTAAAGGTTCCCCAGCAATTAATTCTTCAATTAAGTATAAACTTCGATTTTCGGCAACATAAGCCGATAATTCGGGGATTTGGTGGTTTTTCCCCAATTTTTCAAATTTTTCGGCGTTTCTTTGAAATATAGTTTGGACTGATTGGGAAATCTGCGAACTCTTACCGGGAAGTCGCATTTTTCTAACCAGGCATTGCGGAGAACCCTGACGGTGAGTATCTGCTGCCAAATAAGTGGTTCCCACCTCACTTGAGTCTGTGACTTTAATGATGCGGTAACGTCTGTCTAGAAGTTGACCAATCATGATATGCCCTCATCCCTGTTACTGATTGAATTTTCGCATAAAATCAGCAGATTTAGTCGATGACTATAGCATTAAAATTAGCATCAGTCTGCTTCCGGTATCCATTAGACATCGGCCCAAAACACAGTCAACAACAGGCTTTATAGCCTGTTACACAGGAATTATGGGAAAGGTCTATTGACCACCCTACAACCCAACCCTCAGCTTATGAAGAAATAAGAAGCAAGAATATCCCTGTGGAAATGCCATAATAAACTTGTCGGATGCCTCAGACTTTCAATACAGTAATTAAAAATGGCTGAATCATTAACAAAAGGAGGAACGATCGCTGCGATCGCCACTGCCATCGTCCCCCAACAAGGCAGTGTCGGCATTGTGCGAGTTTCCGGCTCCCAAGCTCTCAAAATTGCCGAAACTTTGTTTCGCAGTCCAGGAAAGCAAATTTGGGACTCTCACCGGATTATTTATGGCTATATCCACCACCCCCAAACTCAAGAATTAGTCGATGAAGCTTTACTATTAATTATGAAAGCACCCCGTTCTTTCACCCGCGAAGATGTGGTAGAATTTCACGGTCACGGCGGGATTATGGCGGTGCAACAAGTCTTGCAATTGTGTTTGGAAAACGGAGCAAGATTGGCGCAACCTGGAGAGTTTTCACTGCGAGCTTTTTTGAACGGAAGACTAGATTTAACTCAAGCAGAAAGCATCTCAGATTTAGTAGGAGCAAAATCTCCGGCTGCGGCCCAAAGTGCTTTGGCCCGGTTGCAAGGAAAATTGGCTAAGCCAATTCGTCAATTGAGAACAACTTGTTTAGATGTGTTAGCAGAAATTGAAGCCAGAATAGATTTTGAGGAAGATTTGCCTCCTTTAAACGAGGCTCAAATGGTGTTAGAAATAACTCAGGTTTTGGAGCAATTGTCAACTATTTTGGCAACAGCCGATCGCGGAGAATTATTGAGAAGCGGTTTGAAAGTGGCGATAGTCGGCCGCCCAAATGTGGGAAAGTCGAGTTTGTTGAATGCTTGGAGTAGGTGCGATCGGGCGATCGTCACTGACTTGCCCGGTACAACGCGGGATGTGGTAGAGTCCCAGTTAGTTGTGGGCCCAATTCCAGTGCAGGTGCTAGACACTGCGGGAATTCGGGAAACGGAAGACAAAGTAGAAAAGATAGGAGTTGAGCGATCGCGCGCCGCAGCAAAGCAAGCCGATCTAGTATTATTGACAATAGACGCACAATCTGGATGGACAGAAGCAGACTCAGAAATTTACGAACAAGTAAAACACCGCCAACTAATCATCATCATCAACAAAATCGACCTAGTAAAAACCACCCCAAAACTACCTTTCTCCTCTGAAAATCACCGAATAGTCACCACCGCCGCCGCCCTAGATCGAGGCATAGAAGACTTAGAAACCGCAATCTTAGATGCCGTCAACAGCGACAACTTGCAAGCAGAAAACCTAGACTTAGCAATTAATCAGCGGCAAGCAGCAGCCATCACCAAAGCCAAATTTTGTATAGAACAATGCTTAGTCACTATTAGCCACAAATTACCCTTAGATTTCTGGACAATAGACTTGCGTGGTGCAATTCAAGCCCTAGGAGAAGTTACGGGAGAGGAAGTGACAGAATCAGTATTAGATAGAATCTTCAGTAGATTTTGTATTGGGAAATAAGCAGAGACGCCCAGAAACCCGGTTGTTTACCAAAATGTTTCATTCCCATGCAGATTCAACGAAAAACCAGGTTTCTTTGGCGGAGTCCATAAATCCTGTAAACGATGGCTATATGATAATTGTGAGTTAATTCTTAAATAACCAACTGATAATAGCAGTGCCAATACCTATCTACCACATTACCCACATTGATAATCTAGAATCTATCCTCTCAGAAGATGGACTATTAGCTTACAATGTTATGCTTGAGACACAAACTAACTACACTAATATCGCCTACGAAAACATCCAAGATCGTCGCGCTACAACTTATGTTCCTTGGGATGGATGTGGAGTATTGCACGATTATGTTCCATTTTATTTTGCCCCGCGCTCTCCCATGCTATATACTATTAGTCGGGGCAATGTAGAAAATTATACTCAAGGTCAATCAGCAGTTATTCACCTAGTTTCTAGTGTAGAGAATATCAAGGATAAAGATTTATGTTGGGTTTTTACTGACGGTCATGCAGTCATGAAATTTACAGATTTTTTTGACGACCTCAACGATCTAGATGATGCGATCGATTGGGATGTCATGGAATCGCGTTACTGGAATGACACAAACGAAGATAATGACAGAAAACGCAGGCGTCAAGCCGAGTTTTTGGTTCGCTACTTTTTCCCTTGGCAGCTAATAACAGAAATCGGAGTTATCGACTATACAATAAAAAAACAGGTAGAGAATATTTTACAAAATTTCACACATAAGCCATCAGTCATAGTCCGTAATAATTGGTATTATTAAGATAAACAAAAATCTGGGAATTAAAGTGATTAAAATTCAGCAAGGCAACCTTTTAAAAGCAAATGCCGAAGCCATAGTGAACACAGTTAATTGTGTTGGAGTTATGGGCAAGGGAATTGCCTTGCAATTCAAGCAGGCATATCCCGATAACTTCCGTCAATATGAAAAAGCTTGTCGGGCCAATGAAGTACGGCCAGGGCAAATGTTTGTCATATCTACGAGCAATCTATTCAATCCCCGATACATTATTAATTTTCCTACAAAGCGCCACTGGAAAGGTAAGTCAAAAATTGAAGATATTCAAGCCGGACTAACAGCTTTGATTCAGGTAGTAAAGCAATTGGGCATCACTTCCATTGCCGTTCCCCCGCTGGGTTGCGGGAACGGAGGCTTGTCTTGGAAAACGGTAAAGCCGCTAATTGAATCGGCGTTTTTGGAACTGCCTAACGTGCAAGTGCTGCTGTTTGAACCGCAGGGTACTCCCGAAGCTGATATGATGCAGGTTGCTACCGAACAACCAAAAATGACTCGCGCTCGTGCCTTATTTGTTCGCTTGCTGCAACTGTACGGAATCCCAGGTTATCGACTGACAATGCTCGAAATCCAAAAGCTAGCTTACTTCCTTCAAGTTGCAGGAGAACCGCTGAAATTACACTATGTCAAAGAAAAATATGGCCCTTATGCAAACAATCTAAATCATGTTTTACAGAAGCTGGAAGGGCATTATATTCGAGGTTATGGAGACCGGAATACAGAGGCGCAAATCTATGTATTGCCTGACGGTGAAATAGCGGCGCGGAAATTTTTAGAAAATTCTGATGATGCTATTGAGCGACTAGAACGTGTTAGTAACTTAATCAACGGTTTTGAAACTCCTTATGGGATGGAACTACTAGCAACAGTCCATTGGGTTGTTATGGAAAATAGGCAAGCAGCGGAGAATTCGGAAAATGCGATCGCACTTGTGCACGAATGGAACACTCGTAAGAGAGATGTTTTTAAACCTCAACATATCCGCAAAGCATGGCAGGATCTGCATCAGCAAAACTGGTTTGTTAGTGCTATAACCACTAACAACTAACCAATAATAACTAACAAACATCAAGATCTAGGCCTACCCAAAGTAGTAATATAAAGCACTGCCTCATCGGCCGGAATTCCCAAAACCTCATTTACCTTATCATCAAAAAATCCGGCAATCCCACTCACACCCAAACGCAATTGAATCGCCGCCAAATTCAGCCGCTGGCCCAAATGACCCGCATCCATGTGCAAATAACGGTAAACGCGATCGCCATATTTAGCCACCGCCTTCTTCAAATCCGCCGTATGAAACAACAAAACCGCCGCATCTCTTCCTAATTCTTGGCCCAAGCACAAATAGTGCAACTCCCTACGGAAATTCTTAAACCGAATTTGTCGCAACTCTTGAGCTTTCGGAGCATAATAATAACAGCCTTCTTCCAGACCATTCACGGCAGACACTGCTACAAAAGTCTCGATTAAACTCAAATCGAAATAGTCAGGATAACCGTCTAATCCTTGGTCAGTGTAGTGGTGTGGCTGATAAGTAAAATCCAGCAGGGCTAGCAGTTCTGCCAAGCTCAAGGAAGCACCTGTATAGGAACGAGTCGAACGCCGTTTCAGAATTGTATTTTCTAAATTATCTAAGTGAAATCCCCAACTAATCGAAGGAGTCACCGTCGATACTTTAGTACAAAATGGGAAGTTATATTTATCTTCTATTCCCTCTTCAATTTCATTCAATTTCCAGCCATCCGTACCTGTGGTATCTGAATCCAACTGCGTAGCTAGATGGAGGTATTCTAGCAGTTGACCTTCGGGAATGCGCGGGTAATTTGTGGTGCTTTTTCCAGGTAAAGCTGTTCTGAATCTTGGCAAGTTTTGGTTGATATCTAGCAAGTCGGCTAAAGCCACTACACAGATTGCTCCTTCTTGCTTGGAGTCGATGTAAAGCAATTGATTGATGGCTTCATCTGCGAATCCTCCTATCAGGTGAGGTCGATAATCATTCAGTGCGGCAGCTAATTCGATGTTGCTTAATAAATGACCTGTATCCAGGAAAATTCGTCTATAAGCTCGGTCTTCGTAGCGCCAAGAAGAACGGAAAAAGACATTGGTAATTGCAAGTGCCAATTTGGTATCTTCTAAGGCTGGCGACCAAAAACAAGCCGCTTGCAGAGCCAGCCAAACTTCGCTATCCCAAAAGTGTACTAGGGAATGAGTTCTCGCTTGATAATTGTAAAGTCCGGCGGGCAAATACTTAGTGCCACGGGAGATTAAATACATCTCTGCTGGGTAAAGTCCCCCAGCCGAGGGTGCCGATCGCAAATACAGCGGGCTCCCATCCATCGTGGACACCTTAGCAGTCAATCCGTAGCTGCACAACAGGAAGTTGGACAAGCGATACCACCAACTGCTATCAGAATCCGCCGAGGACTCCTGTGAAGTCTCTTTGAGATAGGGCTTGAGGTCAAAATATGCTCCTATTTTATATTCTTTGAAAGGAACAGGTTGCTCTTCCCAGTCTAGCTGTCTGCTTTTGGCAGCAATGGTTTCAGGGTCATATTTTGTCCGTTGGTGGTAGTGCTGAGCAATGGATACTGGAGTTTCTGGCATAGTCAGAGTCGAAGCCTCTTTGGTTGCTGATTTGATCTTGACATTACAAACTACTTACTAGCAGCGTATAAATGGACAAATATAAAAAAAATCTTAGAAAAAATGCGATCGTTGTTACAAAAGCTTAACATAAAGAAATCAATAAGTATAAATACGCATAAACAAATCCATTAATTATTCTAATGGATGGGCAGCACTGGCTGTAGTCATAAAGGGGTAAAAATGCAAAAGCTAAGCGCTAAGGAATTGCTAGCTCAGTATTCTGAGGGAAAGCGAAACTTTGACGCCGTAGATTTAAGTGAAAATGACTTGTTTGAAGCCGATTTGCAAGAAATCAATCTTTCTGGCGGCAACTTGAGGAAAAGTTATTTACCCTACGGAAATCTGACTCAAGCTAATCTTTCTCAAACTCAGTTTCAAGATGCTGAATTGGGTGACACTCAACTTTATCAAGCCAATTTGTCTGAAGCGAACTTGTCCGGTGCTAATTTGTCAAGAGCTAATTTGCGCCACGCGAATTTGCAAGGTGCGAATTTACAGAAAGCTAATTTGCAAGGTGCGGATTTGTACAATGCAGATTTGAGAAATGCAGATTTGAGAAATGCTGATTTAAGCAGAACTAATTTGGAAAATGCCAAATTCACTAAAGCTCAATTAGCTGGGTGTAATTTATTTCGATCGCGTTTGGGAGATTTATCTGATGCTGAGTGCGATCGCACTACCATTGGCCCAGAAGGATATTAACCTGTTTTAGTTGACAAGGGCGATCGCCCCCATCGCTCTAAATTTCATAGATTTCTAAGGGTAAATTATCGGGGTCCCGAAAAAAGGTAAACCGCTTTCCTGTAATCTCGTCGATGCGAATTTCTTCCACATCGATATTGTGAGATTTTAAATCAGCAATAGATTGTTTGATATCTTCAACTGCGAAAGCTAAATGCCTTAAACCGCAAGCTTCAGGATTGTTGACCCTTGCAGGAGGATGAGAAAATGAAAAAAGCTCGATCGCCCCGCCGTTTCCCAATTGCAAATCTAGCTTGTAGGAATTTCTCTCGGTTCGGAAGGTTTCTTGGATGATCGAACATCCCAATACTTCTACATAAAATTTTTTGGATGCTTCGTAATCAGAGCAAATAATCGCCACATGATGTATTCCCGTGATTTTCATAGTTAAAAAATTAGCCGATCGCATTTTTAAGACTGCACAGCATTTACAATTATATTTGACCTTAACAAGCTACGACGTAACCGCTCCCAAATTAAGGGCGATCGCCTTTTATTTTCTTTATTAAAATTTTTAATCCCGAATTTTTTAGAGAAATAGGTACGAATTTTGATAAGATGAAAGGTTTGCAGTCAATTACAATATTTTTACCGCAGGAGACAGCTACTATGGCCCGTATGTATTACGACACCGACGCTAACCTAGACCTATTAGCCAACAAAACCATTGCGATTGTCGGTTATGGCTCCCAAGGACACGCCCACGCCCTCAACCTCAAAGACAGTGGCATGAACGTGATTGTCGGCTTGTATCCCGGCAGCAAATCGGCCGCCAAAGCCACGGAAGCGGGTTTAACGGTTCACCCCGTAGACAAAGCAGCCGCCTCCGCTGACTTCATCATGATTTTGTTGCCAGATGAAGTACAAAAAACCGTTTACAAAGAACACATTGAACCGCATCTTTCCGCCGGAAAAGTTCTCGCCTTTGCCCACGGTTTTAACATTCACTTCGGTCAAGTTGTGCCCCCAGCCGATGTAGACGTCGTAATGGTTGCTCCCAAAGGCCCCGGACACTTGGTGCGACGGACTTACGAACAAGGAGAAGGTGTTCCTAGCTTGTTTGCCATCTATCAAGATGCTTCTGGTCAAGCGCGCGATCGGGCAATGGCCTATGCTAAAGGTATCGGCGGCACCAGAGCAGGCATCCTCGAAACCACCTTCCGCGAAGAAACCGAAACCGATCTGTTTGGCGAACAAGTAGTTTTGTGCGGCGGTTTAAGCGCCCTGATCAAAGCTGGATTTGAAACCTTAGTTGACGCCGGATATCAACCAGAATTAGCTTATTTTGAATGCTTGCATGAAGTCAAACTGATAGTTGACTTAGTAGTGGAAGGAGGACTTGCCAAAATGCGCGATAGCATCTCCAACACCGCAGAATACGGCGACTTGACTCGTGGTCCCCGCATCGTCACCGATCAAACCCGCGCTGAAATGCGGAAAATTCTCAGCGAAATTCAATCTGGCCAATTTGCCCGCGAATTCGTTCTGGAAAACCAAGCCGGCAAACCAGGATTTATTTCTATGCGCCGTCAGGAAGCAGAACATCCTATTGAAGAAGTCGGCAAAGATTTGCGCGCCATGTTTAGCTGGTTGAAAAAGCACTAAAACGTTAAAAATTAGGGGCAGAGGTTATGGCTTATTAGTTAGTTATTATGGGTTATTTGTTCTCGATGGTTTGTGATTTGTTAGTTATTATAATAACAACTAACAAATCACAACTAACAAATAACCTATAACCTAGCCCCAATCCCTCTGCTCGCTTACTCCGTAAGGATGTCTCACTGAATCCCAGTTAATATAAATCCTGTTTTGTCCTCAACGGTTGGGACTAGGGCTTTTTTGCAGTTGCTCGATATCCCGTTGTCTTTGCTGGTTGAAATCCTTGGGTTTGAGCCATGAAGGCCACAACCCGACTACGAATTTTCGACTTGTCACGCTGGCATCCCTTGCGGGTTTGGGGAGAAAAGTCCAACTGTCACCGTAGATGATAAACAGTGCTGTTACCAATAGTAACAGCGGGATGAAGTTTCTTTTAGCCATAGCAATTTTGGAGTAGACTTTTTCAAAGTGCTGGATATATATATTTTGCCCTTTAACAGCCAGAAAATATCACTAGGGTGTGACTGCCAAGTTAAAAATTATGTTTTCTAAGTTAAAACTGAGAAACTCGATCCTGATTGGATACCTTTTACCAATTATTTCTTTGATAATATTAAGCCTATTTACATATAAGATGGCAATGCGGAGAGAACAATTTTCTGCAACTGTCAGGCGTTCTCAAAATACTATTATCAGCGCCGAAACTTTAAATAATGGTTTCTCTAGAATGCTCAGAAATGTGAGGGGAGCGGTGCTGTTTCCCGAAGATAAAAGCTACATAACCAGCTATGAAACTGGATGGAATACTTATTTAAATTCTTCATCCCAATTAGAAACTATACTGACTAATCCTCATGATAAAGAAGAATTGGAGCGCGTAAAAAAGGCAATAAAACAACTGGATACTAATTCTAGACAAGTATTTGATTTGTTAAAAAAAGGTGACAATATATCTGCTAAAAAGATCGCAGCTTCCCTGAGATCAAAAGAAATTGAATCAGCACAAGAACAGCTACTGGCAGAACAACAAGCGTTTTTAGCCGCAGCATACAAAGCAGAACAAGACGAGACTACGTGGCTGTTTACTATCATTGTCATCGGTACTGCTTTGTCTGCATTGACTTCTTTGAGGCTGGGTTTTGTCATCGCCTCTAAAATTGTCAGAATTATCGATCTAACAGCCGTGGCGATCGCCGATTCTGCCGTAGAAATTGTCGCTACAGTCGAACAGCAAGAAGCCATTGCTAGTCAGCAGTCAGCCGCAGTCAATCAAACCAGTGTGACAATGGAAGAGTTGGGGGCATCCTCCAAAACTACGGCAGGGCAAGCAGAATCAGCAGTAACCGGAGCACTTACAGCATTAAACTTAGCGGAAGGAGGAACCGAAGCAGTAATCCGTACTTTAGAAGGAATGACTGTATTAAAGGAAAAAGTAGAAGCGATCGCAGCCCAAATTCTACAATTAAACGCCCAAACTAAACAAATTGCAAATATTGCATATTTAGTCAGCGAATTTGCCAGCCAAACTAATATGCTAGCCCTAAATGCAGCAGTAGAGGCCGTCCGCGCCGGCGAAAACGGTAGAGGTTTTGCAGTGATTGCGGGAGAAATTAGATTGTTAGCCGATCGCAGCAAAGAATCAGCCGAAAACATCAACAACCTCGTCACGGATATTCAAAAAGCGATAAATACTACTGCCAAAGTAACATCAGAAGGCACGCAAACCGTAGATGAAGGAATGCAGCTAGCTCAAGGTACAGCCAAAGCCTTCAGCGATGTAGCAAATGCCATCAACAACATTGCAGTTAGCACTCAACAAATTTCTTTGACAGCACAGCAACAAGCATTAGCAGTGGAGCAAGTAGTGGAAGCAATGAGACAAATTAATCAAGGTTCTACACAAACATCCAGTGGGGTTGCTCACACCAAATTTACTACTCAAAATCTCAACCAAGCGGCCCAAAATCTCAAACAGTTTTTTTAGTTATTGGTTATTTGTTATATCAAATCCGGTAGCATCGTCCTGTATTCATCTCTCGTATCTCCCTCTGTGTTCTCTGCGCTCTCTGTGGTTAAATTCTGACTATGCAACCGGAAATGATATTATTTATTATTTATTAAGGTAAGTCCACCTAATTAAATGCAAGATCAAAATCGATCAAAAGCTTACTGGCTTGCTATTCTTCACATCGATCCTCTTCCTTCTTCCTTCTTCCTTCTACTTATTTGTTGTTGGTTGTTGGTTATTTGTTATAGCGGTTCTCAAGCTTTGTCAGATGTGCTTCGACTACCCTTCGACTCAGGAGCGAAGGGCAGCAGAAGTTCCCTATGCTTATGGCCTACTTATTCTCCTGAATGAAACTTTGTACAATTGCATTAGCTTCCGGGGGAATCTCTGTCACCAATCGCACCGGAAGTGCTGGTGTAGAAGCAAATTGCGCGTAATCTGGTGTTAAAAAAACTGCATACTTATCAGCATCCGCCGTCATTTGAGCCGCCATCGCCAAACTTACAGCTTTAATATAGTTGCGAATACTAACAGCTTTGTCCCCGACTACTTCATCACCGGTAATCACTGTACTCGGCTTACCAACTTGATCTAAAGTTGTACTGGGGTCTTTCACACTTAAATGCGTTGCGCCCACAAACCCAACTAGCCATTTGGGAGATGGGATTTGGGGAAATCTGACAATTTGTTCGACTAACGCCGGAGTAGTTTTATCAGCAGAAGCAGCAACTATTAAGGTGGGAATTTCTATCTTACTTAAACCTGTTTCTCCAAATAATAAAGAAGTCGTAGGATTCATGGCGATCGCCCTTTTAATTCTGGGATCGCGCAATTGATAACGTTCCTCTGGTAATCCGGCGGCCGCGCACTGAATGCCTTCGCCCAAACTTAAAGTAATCAAATCCGCCTGACACCGCTGTTTAAGACGGCCCAATTGCATCTCGGCCCCGGCTAAGGACAAAGCAGTTGCGCCACCGAAGGAATATCCTATTACCATGGATTTGTCGATCGCAATTTTCCCCTGCAAATTAACATCAGTTTTGTTCAATTTTGCCAATTCATCGAGGACAAAACTGATATCCTTGGGACGGTTCAAAAACTCTTGAGGAGCTATCAACCGCGATTGACCAACAATCGCAGCATTAGTGTTGGCTTCATTGCTTCCGGGATGTTCCAAAGCTGCTACCACATAGCCGTGAGACGCCAAATGTTCGGCTAAGTAGCGCAAATCTGTACGCACAGAACCCAAACCGTGAGAAAACACGATCGTCGGCTTGTCGGCTGTCGCAGCCTTTGACCAATAAACGTCAACGGGAATACGCCGATCGCGCGCGGTATCATTTAAATCTAGTTTTAACACTTGCACTGCATTCGGGCCTGCTTGACTGGCATCAAAGGGCAGATTCAGCGCTGCTTTATTGGCCCCTAACTGAGGTGCGATCGCCGCCATAAACCGTTGAGTTTGCCAGAAACCAGTATTCAAATTGGCCAACACCGCAAAAGCGCGATCGAGATCCACCACTACCCGTCGCCCCGGATAATTTTCAATAAAACTCAATACCGACAAACCTTCAGGCTTATTTGCTCCCAAAACTAAGGCCGCTCGTAGTGCTTCGACACCCGCACCATCGCGCCTAGGTATGACAGTGGTGAGATCCGCGAGAATCGCAGTACCAACGCGAGTATTCAGCAAGCTGCTGAGCCCCACGATATTCAGGGGAATTTTGGCTTTGAGAGCTCCAAAGATTTGACTCCTTTGTTCGGAGGAGAGGAGATTGGCGTAACTTTGGAGGCCATCCGGGACTTTTCCGGTTTCCACAAGGGATCGCAAATCCGCTACAGATATGGAAGATTCCAAAAAACCTTTGCGAACCACCACCGTTTGGGCCGCTTGTGCGGGGGCAAAAGTGCCACTGAAAGTGCTCATGGCGATCGCGATCGACATACTCGCCAACGAGGATAGCCATGTGAAAGTTTTTTTAATGTTCATTTTTACCTTATTAAACTAGAGAGGATACATCACCATATTCTCAAATTTTTCCCAGATACCGAGAAATTTTCCCAGATACTGAGAAATTGTCTGGGAGTGCGATCGCAATTAGTGAGTTTGCGGGAGTGCGATCGCCAATTTCTATAAACATATTTAATTTCCGCTAAATCATCATGCTCATAGTTCCTCATTTCAGCCATATTAAACTATTTTCTCGCCAACTAAACTGATAATTCAACCTAATATGACTGAGGATTTAACTAAACAGTGGCATTAGGCTACTCAACATATTTTGATTTCCTTACTCTGCAACTGTCCCAGATCCACTATCAACTGTCCACTGCTATAAATAGATTCTGTACTTATATTTGGCAAAATAGAATTTACTAGGTGAAATTGCCGATAAAAGATAGCGATTTAGCTTAAGGTACCAAGCCAAATTGGGGTTGACATCATATTTTATGTTCAGTATTATAAAAATTAAACTCTATAATACAACAGGGTTCACTGAAGACGGCTCCGGGGTAAAACGCTATGAAAAATAGATCCTGCCATTGCTTCGTTCCTCTGGAAGGACAATATTAAGTGAAGCCTATTGCCAATATCGTTTCTGCCGGGATTAGAATCATTATTTGGCCAGCGTGGCGCGATCGCCCTCGTTGCATCCTATCGTTTCCGCCGACATTTAAAAAAATCAACTTACCTCAGCTATCACGATGATTTTAATGAATACATTGACACTTCCGGGCTACCAAATCAGCACTTCCATCTCCGAGGGATTCAATACCAGCGTTTACCGAGGAATTAGACAGTCAGACGAACAACCAGTCATCATCAAAATCCTCAAATCCGAGTTTCCTACCCTCGAACAAATTACCCGCTTAAAAAACGAATATAAAATTACTCAGCATTTACACGTAGAAAGCATCGTCAAATCATACAGCCTCGAAACCTATCAAAACCGTCTCGCCCTAATTTTAGAAGACTTTGGCGGCAACTCCGTCAGCCAAATGATCTCAAACCAACTTGACTTAACGGCATTTCTCAACATTGGCATTCAACTAGCATCAGCAGTTAACTCGCTGCATCAAAACCGCATCATCCACAAAGACATCAAACCCTCCAATATTATCATCAACCAGGCAACAGGAATAGTCAAACTTACCGACTTTAGCATCGCTTCCAGGCTGAGCAAAGAAACCCCGCAAATTAATAGCGCTAACTTAGTTGAAGGTACAGTCGCCTATATGTCTCCCGAACAAACTGGGAGAATGAATCGCACCTTAGATTATCGCAGCGATTTTTATTCCCTCGGTGTCACATTTTACGAAATGCTGACAGGCGAATTGCCATTTATCAGCAATGATATTTTGGAACTCGTACACTGTCATATTGCCAGACATCCCGCACCGCCTTGTGAATGCAGAAGGAATCAAGAAAATAGTGATAAAATTCCGCAAGTTGTTGCTGATATTGTGATGAAGCTGTTAGCAAAAAATGCCGAAAATCGGTATCAAACTGCGGAGGTAATTAAAGCAGATTTAGAAAAATGTTTGAATTCTTGGCAGACAACTGGAGAAATTGCTAATTTTTTACCGGGAGAGTTCGATCGATCGCCACAACTGTCAATCCCTCAAAAACTCTACGGGCGAGAAGCTGAAGTCGATCGCCTGCTGGCTGCTTTTGAACGAGTAGGGACACGGCACTGCCGTATCCTTACAGGTGACGAGGTTTTACCCGAAAACCTTTCACCGGATACTGTGCTATTACCCGTCGAACAAAGTCTCGCTGGGCGCAGCGAAATAGTCTTAGTTTCAGGTTATTCTGGCATTGGCAAAACCGCGATTATCAATGAAGTTCACAAGCCAATTGTCAGACAGCGCGGCTATTTTATTAGCGGCAAATTTGACCAATTCAAGCGCAACATTCCCTATGCAGCTTTGATTCAAGCTTTTCAGTCATTAATCGGACAGTTGTTGACTGAAAGTGCAGAAAAATTGCAAGCTTGGCGTGAAAAGTTAGCGGCGGCTTTGGGTGCAAACGGTACAGTGATTGTTGATGTGATTCCCGAAATTGAGCTAATTGTTGGCAAACAGCCGGAAGTGCCACAATTGGGGGCTGCTGAATCTCAAAATCGGTTTAATCGAGTCTTCCAAGAGTTTATCAACGTTTTTACTTGTGTAGAACATCCGCTGGTAATCTTTTTAGATGATTTGCAGTGGGCTGATTCCGCATCTCTGAATTTAATGCAGTTGTTGCTTGGCAATTCGGAAAGTCAATACCTGCTTTTGATCGGTGCTTATCGGGATAATGAAGTTAATCCGACTCATCCGCTGATTCAGGCGATCGAGCAAATTGAAAAAACTGGAACTCCTGTCAATAATATCGTCTTGCAACCGCTAGATTTCGCCAATGTGTATGAATTAATCGCCGATACCCTTACCGCTAACGAGAAAGTGAGATTGCTGGCTGAGTTGATTTTCAACAAAACTGGCGGCAATCCTTTCTTTATCACGCAGCTTTTGCAAGCACTTTATCAAGACAATCTGTTACACTTTGACTTTAGCAGCGGTAGTTGGCAGTGGGATTTAGCTGAGATTCAGGCGATCGGCATTACGGACAAAAGTGTCGTCGAATTGGTAGCCAGCCGCATCGAAAAACTGCCAAAAACCACGCAAAAAATGTTACAATTGGCGGCTTGTATTGGCGACAAATTTACCCTCGATGTATTGTCAATTGTCAGCGAACAATCTCAGGCGCAAGCAGCTAACGAACTCTGGGCGGGGCTACAAACTGGATTGGTTCTCCCGTTGAGTAATGCTTACAAGATTCCGCTGCTTGGAGGCTGGGGATTGGAGAATTTGCGGGCACAGGGACACCGCCCCTACGAAGCATCCCAAATTGGCTACAAATTCCTGCACGACAGAGTACAACAAGCAGCTTATTCTCTGATTCCTGACGAAGAAAAGCAAGCAACGCACCTCAAAATCGGTAAACTACTACTCGAAAATACTCCCGCCTCCGACATTGAAGAAAATGTCTTTGATATTGTCAATCAACTGAATGTCGGCATTGAATTTATCGCTCAAAAAGCCGAAAGATATCAACTGGCAAAACTAAATCTGATCGCAGGCAAAAAAGCTAAAGCATCGAATGCTTACGAAGCTGCTGTCAGGTATTTGAATGTCGGTTTAGAGCTCATTACCTCCGCTCAATCTCCCGTTAGTATACAGTCAAGTTGGCAGACAGATTATGACTTGACGCTGAGCCTGCACGTAGAAGCAGCCGAAGCCGAGTATCTGAATACTAACTTTGGGCGATCGCAAGAATTAGCAGATATCGTGTTGCAACAAGCTACAAATATACTCGATAAAGTTAAGGTTTACGAACTGCAAATCCAGTCTTATATGTCTCAAGGCAAGCTTTCACAAGCCATAGATACAGGTTTAAAAGCTTTGGAAATATTGGGATTTTCTCTCTCAAAACTCCCGCGAGAGGGTTTGGCTGGAATTAAGTTACCTCAGCTTGAGGAACTAGAAAATGTTCCGGTAATGACTGATAGCTATGAGTTAGCCACAATGCGGATACTCTCGGCTGTTGTTTCTCCTGTTTTTATGTCAAAACCAGAACTATTGCCGCAGATTATCTTCACAATGGTTGATTTTTCGATTAAACGGGGTAATTCAGCACTTGGGGCGATCGCCTACAGTTGGTATGGTTTGCTGCTGATTGGGATCTTAGGAAATATAGACGCTGGATATCATTCTGGACAACTAGGTTTGAAGTTATTAGAGCAATTTAATGCTAAAGAACTGAAATGTAAAGTTTATGTTATCTTTAATAGCTTTGTCCGCCACTGGAAAGAACACGCTCGGGAGACAATTTCACCCTTGATCGAGAGCGTTCAAAGCGGTCTAGAAACCGGAGATTTAGAATATGCCAGTTATGCTACTGTCTGCATTTGTTTTGACCCTTTCTTGATGGGAGAAAAGCTAGAAAATCTCGAACAAAAACAAGTGCAATACTTCACTTTAGGACAAAAATTAAAACAAGAATCTGCGATAGTGATCCTGGCTATATGTGGGCAAATCTTTTTAAATTTGCGAGGTATTTGCACCAACAAGTATCAATTGATTGGTGAGAAATTTAATGAAGAAGAAGCGTTTTTTACTCTGCAACAAACCAACAGTAAAATGCAAATTTTTTATCTCTATTTTGCAAAACTACTGCTTAATTTTTTATTCAAAAGACCAGAACAAGCAGTTATTGAAGCATCTTTAGCCGCAGAATACGCCTCAGCAGCCATTGGCTTCATGATGATTGGTACGCACAATTTTTACTATTCCCTATCACTCCTCGCTGCATATCCAAATGCTGACAGTACAGAACAACAAAAATACTTGCTGCAAGTAGCTGCGAATCAGGAAAGAATGCAGCATTGGGCGCATCACGCCCCTATGAACTATCAGCATAAGTACGACTTAGTAGAAGCAGAAAAAGCGCGGGTTTTCGGTAAAGCTTGGGAAGCAGCAGATTATTATGACAAAGCGATTCAAGGAGCAAAAGAGCAGGGATATATCCAAGAAGAAGCACTAGCCAACGAACTTGCAGCCGAGTTTTATTTCTCTCAGAACAAAGACAAAATCGCTCAAGTCTATCTCACAGAAGCTTACTATGGTTATATCCACTGGGGAGCAATAGCCAAAGTCAAAGATTTAGAAATCAGATATCCCCAATTAGTCGCCCAAACCCTCAACCGAGAAACTAAAACCCGCAATTTAACTGTCACCGCTACGACAACAACTACCAGTACCGATTTTAGTAAAACCTTAGATATCGGCACATTCATCAAAGCATCTCAAGCTATTACCAGCGAAATTGTCCTGGATAAATTGCTCGCCCGTTTAATTAAAATTTTGTTGGAAAATGCCGCCGCTCAAAAAGCAGTGCTGATGCTCTACCAAGATGGCAATCTTTTAATCCAAGCAGCTTGCTGTACTGATCACAATGAAGCCGTTGTCTTGCAATCGCTTCCGGTGGAAATTAGTCAAGATTTGCCTGTATCGATTGTGAACTATGTTGCCAGAACTAAAAAAGACTTGGTTTTAAACAGTGCAGCCTCAGACGGCTTGTTTACGGCAGATCCTTATATTGTCAGCAATCGGCCTAAGTCAATTATTTGCAATCCAGTCATCTATCAGGGGCAAATTACAGGCATTATTTACCTGGAAAACAACTTAGCAGTGGGTGCATTTTCTCCAGAAAGACTGCAAGTATTAAAAGTGCTGACTTCTCAAGTTGCCATCGCCTTGGAAAATGCTAAACTCTACGCACAAGCACAAGAAAAATCGCAGCAGCTAGAACAATCTTTGCACCAATTGCAGCAAACTCAAGCTCAACTCGTGCAAACGGAAAAAATCTCAAGTTTGGGACAGTTGGTAGCAGGAGTTGCTCACGAAGTCAATAACCCCGTGGGCTTTATTTCTGGCAATCTCCACCACGCCGTCGCAAATATTAATGACTTGATTAATTTTGTGAATCTTTATCAGGAACACTATCCGAATCCAGTAGCGGAAATTGTCGAAGCAGCCGCCGAAATCAATCTCGATTATCTGATCGAAGATTTGCCGAAAATGCTGGCTTCGATGAAGCTAGGAACCGATCGCATTCGCGATATCATGCAATCATTGCGTAACTTCTCCCGCATTGACGGCACCGACAAAAAACCGGTTGACATTCACGCAGGCATCGAGAGTACGTTGATGATTTTGCAGCATCGCTTGAAAGCTAAACCGGAACGTCCCGCAATTCAAGTGATTAAGGAATACGGCGATTTACCTGCGGTTGAGTGTTTCAGCGGGCAACTCAATCAGGTGTTTATGAATTTGATCGGAAATGCGATCGACGCTTTGGATGAGTCGAATGCCGATCGCACTTACGCTGAAATTGAAAGGCATCCGAATATTATCACAGTTTGCACGGAAGTCAAGGAAAGTTCGGCAGCGGATTTTGTAGCGGATGTAAGAGGTGACAAGATTGAGAGTTTTGTGGTGATTCGGATTAAAGATAATGGCCCTGGGATGCCTGAAGCGACGCGGTGTAAATTGTTTGATCCGTTTTTTACTACTAAGCCGGAGGGGAAAGGGACGGGTTTGGGATTGTCGATTAGCTATCAAATTGTAGTTGAAAAGCACGGTGGTGCGATCGAGTGTATTTCGGAACCGGGAAAAGGTGCGGAATTTGTCATCACAATTCCACTGAGTTAGAAAAGAATACCGGGCGGTTGAAACCGCGTCTATACAGACAAAACCCGGATGGTGCGCGGGTTGAAGAGTGGGAAATTAAAATCCAATACGGTTTACTTAACACTATTTATGCCCCGGAGATCCCCCTCGCATCCCCCTGGTTGTAGGGGGACTTTGAGAGCATTCTTGTCCCCCCCTTCTTTAAGGGGGGTTAGGGGGGATCTCTCTTAAGTGAACCGTATTGAATTAAAATCAGGTTATTCTCTTCAACCTGCGGAGGCAGGTTTTGTTTGTGTAGGCGCGGTTTCAACCGCCGTCTGTTTGCATTGCTTCGCACTCATCTGTCACAGGTCAACTGTCACAGGTCAACTGTTAACTGTCACAGGTCAACTGTCACAGGTCAACTGCTAAGAACCTATTGAAAATCCAAAACTGGGAAAGGTTTCGCCGCTTCCATCTGCGCCGCCAAAGCAATTAAAGTAGCTTCCGCCGCTGGCCTGCCGATGATTTGAATTCCCACAGGCAAACCATTACTATCTAAAATTGCCGGAAGTGCGATCGCCGGTTGGCCACTAGCATTAAACGGTGGACAAGGAGCAATCCAATTAATAATATTAGCCAAAGTTTCTTCACAACTCAAATCAGCCCACTCACCAATCTGAATCGGCGAGTGCATATAAGTCGGCAAAACTAACACATCAAATTTTTCAAAGAATCCCACAATCCGCCGTGAAACCACCTGGATTTGATGCACAGCCCGCAAATATTCCCCGGCCGAAATAGATCTTTCCAACAACCAGCGATTCATCGGTTGCAAAACAGAGGCGGTCATGCCACTTGCAGCCACTCCAGTCTGCCAAATGGCTGTAAACGGCTCGATCAAACCCGTAAAATCTGGGCATCCAGGTTCGACATCGTGACCTAAATCAGTGAGTAATTTTACGGTATCGATCACCGCTTGTTGACATACATCCGAAGCCTCGCCCACAGGGAAAACAGAGGTGGAAAAAGCTATTCGCAACTTGCCTAACTTTTGACTTGCTGACTCTAAAAATGTGGGATTTGGATCTGGGAGCCAGTAAGGATCGCCGGTGGTGTAGCCTGACATGACATCCAAAAGGGCGGCCGCATCAGCGACTGTGCGGGCTAGAGGGCCATTGGCAGAAATGCCGTTGAGATAATCTCCGACAGGGGCCCAGGAAACTCGTCCCCGCGAGGGTTTAATGCCCACTAAACCGCAGCAGGAAGCGGGGCCTCGAACCGAACCGCCACCGTCTGAACCCTGGGCGATCGCACATAAACCTGCTGCTACAGCCGCCGCTGAGCCACCACTGGAACCTCCTGGCGTATAGTCTCGGTTCCAGGGATTGCGCGCTGGGCGGAAACCTGGGGGTTCGGTGTAAGGTAATGAGCCAATTTGAGAGGTTGCTGTTTTGCCGAGAATGTTGAATCCGGCTGCTTTGATCCGCCATACCACCGATTCATCGTAGGCTGAGATATTATCGACAAGAGCCTGGGTGCCATAGGTACAGGGAATGCCGGTCACTGGTGTTAAGTCTTTGATCGCGATCGGCACTCCGAAGAAAGGTGGCAATTCTTGTGATTTGTTGAAGCCAGCTAGTTGTTCGGTTTGAGATTTAGCTAGGGCTTGAGCCCGATCGGCTGTGACTGTAAAATAACTGCCTAGTTTGGGGTTTAGGCGATCGATCCGTTCCAAGTAAACATTGACAAGTTCCAGGGGGGACACCTCTCGATCGCGGATCGACTTCGCCAATTCCAGAGCTGGAGTAAAAGCCACATCAACAGAATTCATTAGATTCCAATCCTTTCAATACAAATATAGGTAATAATTTATACTGCGGGCGCAGTGACAACTCTAGACCTAAAAAAAATTCTCAACAGACTCAAAAAATCTATTGTTTATCCTATACCGATCGCGATCGGTATAGGAGATGGGGAATAAAATTGTAGTTGGGATAACGCTGTTTGGCTCCCTCTTGAGATAGACTAATGTGAAAAGTTAAGCTTTTGTTGAAGACACGCAAAATCGCGTTTAACATTCCCCCACTTCCACAAATCATTCGCTCAACTAAGCCTTTTCGCCAACATTTAGGTAGCGCATATGACACAACAGCGTCCGCCAGCTCCTCGCCCCCCCGTACCAGGTGTTCCACCACCCCCAGGTATGCCACCCCGCCCTCCAGCTCCCGGCATTCCCAAAACCGGAGGATTGCCACCAGCACCACCACCAGCACCGCCATCCCCTCCTCCCGCGCCAGCATCCGCCCCGCCTCCGGCCACACCAGCCCCCCAATCCTTGCCCCCATCCAAAGAGTCCAGCTCAGGAAACAATGGACACCCAAATTTGAGAGAACTCGTTCTGCGAGCCAAAGAAGAAGGCATTTCTGACTTGCACTTGGGAGTCAACGAGATCCCCCGCTTCCGCAAGCGCGGTGAAATTACTGATGCGGGCTATCCCCTAACTGATTTAGATGTCTTCATGGGTTGGCTGCGGGAGTGCATGACTGATGATGAAATTGCTTATTTTCAGAAAAACCTAGACTTTGATGGTGCCTTCGACTTTGGTTTTGTTCGCATTCGGATCAGCGCCTTTGACTCTTTAGCAGGCCCTGCTATGGTATTGCGGCTCATCCCAGCCGAAATTTTGACCATGGAGCAATTGAAGCTACCAGAGGTATTTCGGAAAATATGTGGCTATCACAAAGGTCTAATTTTGGTGACCGGGCCCACGGGTTCCGGTAAGTCCACCACCATGGCCGCCATGATTGATTACATCAACAAAAATAATTCTCACCACATTATTACCATCGAAGACCCTGTAGAATTTGTACACACCAGTCGAAAATCTTTGATCAAGCACCGGGAAGTGGGCCGACACACCCTCAAGTTTATCAACGCCCTGAAAGGCGCTCTGCGACAAGACCCCGACATGATGCTAGTAGGGGAAATTCGCGACAGAGAAACAGTCGAAATCGCCCTGAAAGCTGCCCAAACAGGTCACTTGGTAGCGGGGACGCTGCACACCAACAGCGCTGTCAAAACCCTGAACCGGATTCTGGATATGTTCAATTCCGAAGAGCAACCCGCTCTGAGGGTTTCGATGGCTGAATCTCTATTGGCAATCATCGCTCAAATGCTGTGCAAAACCACAGATGGCAAGCGGGCTGCCTACCACGACGTTCTGATCAACACTGACGTGGTTAAGGAATACATCATGAAGGGGCAGAATGAAGAAATTAACCAAATCATGATCAAAGATACCTATGAGGGTATGACGACGATGAATAAGTCTCTCTACGACCTATATCAAGACGGTCGGATCACGGAAGAGATTTGTCTCGAACAATCCCCATCTCCTAACGAAATGGCCCAAATGCTTCGAGGTCGTGTGTAAAAATCAAGTATCAACAGTTAAGAGTTAACTGTTATGGCAGTTTGCGTCAAAACCCCGGATTTTCAAGCCGGGGATCAAACGTAGTTTCAGTCTTGAGACCGCCAGTAATCTATCTATCTGTTAACTTTTATTGGTGTACTTCATTGAAAGCCGATCGCCCACCCTTGCCGCAAATTTTCAAAGGGATTGCACTTTTTACACCTGGTGGAGATTTAATCTACTGCATAGACTCATGCAAGCAAACTCGGTGGCACTTGCAATTGTGCGTAGCCCTACAATCCATACTTGGTTTGTCGGAACCACCACATTTTTTAGTGCCTTGCTACACAGCCACTGTTGACTGTTGGCTAGATCCGCGCGATCGGAAGTTGCGAATTGCCGCTGAAGCCTACCCACCTGTGATGCGACACCAAACGCTGCTAAATGCGGTTTTTGAGACTGGTGATTTGGTTTGGCACCCCCGTGTGGAAGAAATGTGTGAGCCCATGGCGATCGCTACTTATCACAAAGAATTCCCCGAACTTTGGGAGAATCACGACCTAGTTGTACAGTGGAAGACCGCAGAATCTCGATCGGAATTTCGCAGTTCCGGCATGGTATCTCCTTCCCTATTCCCAAAGCCACAGCAAACCCAGATTCCTCTACCCACTGAACTTACCGAACAGTCAGAAACTCAAGGCTACGTGCTGCGGTTGTTTGTTTCCGGCAACAATACTAATACTGAACGAACTCTCGAAACCGTACACCAATTGTTAGAAAAAGCCCTGCACTATCCCTACACCTTAAAAGTAATTGACGTTTTTAAGCATCCCGAACAAGCCGAAAAAGATCAGATTTCTGCTACTCCTACTTTGATTAAAGTTTGGCCAAAACCTGTGCGACGGATTGTGGGAGAGTTGAACGATGTCGAAAAAATCATGCGATTGCTCAGTTCTTCCGAATTTTAAATTTTTATCCCCATCAGGACTGATATCATCTTCGCTCAATTCCCTCCGCCCATCATCACACTGGGGGATCATCCCGAATTTGCAAATATATCGGTAGGGGCGAAGCATGACCGCTGTAAATCTCTGGTTATCACTAATAAATTTTCTGCGGTCATGCTTCGCCTATGCAAAATCCGGATGCTCCCCACACTGGTTTGCAGTAAGGACTTTATTCCAGATGGGCTAAAAGCCATAAAAACAAAATAAATTCCTCACTACAAACTTAGTAGGATTGTTAGATCGGTTTACCAAGCACTCAGGTATTGCCAAAAGCTCGATCGGGAACACAAACATCAGGAGCGCACAAACCAGGGAAATCCAAAGTTTTCACTTCCAGAGTATTTAACTCAACTAAACGAATAGCATGATTATTTGTATCAGCAATAAACAAATGAGGTCCGATCGCGCTTAATCCTGAAGGTTCAAACAAGCGAACACTCATACCTTGACCATCAACATGACCAGGAGTACCATCTCCAACCATAGTTCTGCATATTCCACTTCGGTGGTCTATGCGCTTAATTTTGTGATTGTAAGTATCAGCAATCCAAAGATAATTTTGAGCGTATTCCACACCCAAACAGTGCTGCAATCTTACCTCATCAGCGCGACCATCTAGATCGCCAAAACCAAACAATTCACCACTACCACAGACAGTTCGCACTTGTGAATTTTCATCAATGCCGATCGCCCTAATCGAACTAATTTCGCTATCAGCAACAAACAACTCCAATCGATCCGTAGCAAGGCCACTGGGCTGAGAAAAAGCAGATTCTGTCAGATTCCCATCAACACAGGATTCTCGCCCATTACCCGCATAAGTACCAATAATTCCCGTATCTAAATTCATTTCCCAAATTTGGTGCGAGCCCGCCATTGCAATAAACAGCCTATGTCCAACTCTTTCCAAATCCCAAGGCGAATTCAACTTTATTTCTAAAGCCTTACCGCTGTGCGCTGAAATTTCGTGACTTTGTTCACCGTTACCAGCAATAGTTTGGACTTGCCCAGTAGTAAAATCAATTATTCTGAGAGCGTGATTTTCCGTATCAGCAACATAAAGAATTTGACTTTCTGCATCAAAAGCCATTCCTTGGGGAGCCAAAAACTCAGCTTCTTCAAAGTTACCATCAGTTAAACCCGGTTTCCCAGTACCGATGACGTGCAGAACCTCACCTTCAATGGTGCTAACAACAATCCTATGGTGTCCTGAATCGGCAATAAACAAGCAAGAACCGACTAAGCTTTGTATGACAGAATTCGCAGGTCCTGGTTCTACAATTTCGTCTACAGATTCACTATTTTCCGTCATTTCTCCCAAAAGAGCCTCATGTTGATGAAGCTGTTTTGCCTCAGTTGCCGTAATTGCAAATGCCAGCACTTTACCAGGAAAAGCCAGAGGTGTGGATAGAGGTTGGCGCTGTTTTTCTAAGCTGAAACTGAGGGATTCAAAGTAGATGGCATTTTTCTCTTTGTATTCCTCAATTAATTTGCCAACTAACTCATCAAGTGCTGCTCTATTACCTTCACCAGAAACGTAACCGATGACATAACTTTCTGGATCGATTACCATTAAAGTCGGCCAAGCACGCACAGCATAATTTTGCCAAATTGTCATCTCGCTGTCTACGATTACGGGATGTTCAATATCGTAGCGGAGGATAGCTTGGCGGATATTTTCAACTTCCTTTTCATTATCAAATTTGGCAGAATGAACGCCGATAACTGTGAGGGAATCAGGGTATTTTTGTTCCAGATATTTTAAGTCGGGGAGGACGTGCAAGCAATTGATGCAGCAGTATGTCCAGAAGTCAAGGATGACGACGCGGCCTTTGAGGGATTCGATGGAGAGGGGTTTGTCGGTGTTTAACCATGGGTAATTCGTCGGGAATTCTGGTGCTCTGACGCGAGGCATAGATATCTCCTTGGTAGTGCCTGAGTAGTTGTTACACTTCTTTAATTTAGCGAGAATTTTGGGAGGATGGGGGAAAAGCGCATCACACAGCCCTGGAAGCACTCCTACTCCTGGAAACTCCGTGGTTTAGGCAGTCAGATAGACATCTCCTAAAAAAACAGTCAAAAACAGGCTATCAGCCTGTTCCACACTAATTATGCCAGAGGTGTGATGTTAAAAAAACTGATTTCTCGATCGACCATCCCCACAGCACCCTAAAATTAAATAAACAGCAATTTTTGATTGAATTATGTCATCAATAATCTTAACGCGCATCTTCCTTGCAACCGCAGCCCTATTTGGAGGTTTATCCGTCGCTGGTGGGGCTTTTGCCTCTCACGCTTTAAAAGACAAATTAAGCGATCGATCTTTAGAAATTTTTGAGACAGGTGCCCGCTATCAAATGTATCACGCCCTGGCTTTATTATTTGTTGCATTAATCTTGAGCCGTGCCGAGGCATCTCAAACCTTTTTTGCAGTTTCTGGATGGGCTTTTATTGTCGGTACATTAATTTTTTCAGGCAGTTTGTACGCCCTCAGTCTAACTAACATCAAATTACTGGGCGCAATTACCCCCTTGGGAGGAGTTGCTTATATTGTCGGTTGGGTATGTTTAGCAATTGCCGCTTGGAATTTTAAATAGAGAATTGCAATTACCCATTACCTATTACCAATACCCCATTCCCTAATTTTGAAATACATCACTCGAAAACATCTCTGTCACAGTACGCAAATAAGGTAAAAATACGATCAAATCTTCAGCAGCAAGGCGATCGGATATTTCCCAAAACAAAATCAACAACATATCCTGCACCAATTCCCAGCTTACATGAAGTTTGGGATATAACATCACGCAAATTGGAAATAATTCTTGCTGTACCGGGCGAAAGCTATCTTCCAAAACGCACCAGCATAAATAATTTTGAAAAATCTCAATATCCCGAATTCCAGAAATTTTTACATCCTCATCGGTTAAATACCCGCTACTACTACGATATCCTTGATGGTGCGAAGTAGCGCGATCGTACACCGCATTAGCAATCTGAGTCGTATGTGGCAACAAGTGCTGTACCGCTAATAGGGCTTGTGAATTCGTGGGGAGATTCGCAGCAGCCTGGTTAATCTCACCGTAGGGAATGTGCAGGTAATCATCTACAATTTTTAAGTACGGTGAAAATTGCGTCCGCTCTAACTCCGAAAGACATCCCAACAAAATTTTTTGGGTTAATTGAAACTCCAAGGTCACAAATCCTAGAACTAACGGATCGAGTTGTGAATATTTCCGCCTCAGTTCAATAATAGGTCTTCCCACCAACACGGACAAACGGGAAACCGATTCTAGATCGCCGTAAGCGTCTATTGCTTTACTATACAATTGGCGAGTATTTGATACAATTTCTACAGGATTAATTAACCTAGAATCGATGCCATGACACTCTATTTCTTCTCCTAAAATAGCCTCTACTTTCCTCCAAGCTATCTCGCTCGCTACTTTCAGGGTATCGCTCAATTTTTCAACTATTTTGGATCTATTTTCTGGTCTATGTATTGACAGTGGATTTTGGAGTATGAGACCCCGTGTTTGGTTTTTACTGGCAACTACTAGACTGTAATATTTTTTTGACCAGTTGACTGCTAAAGAATTAAAATTTATGCTGTCTGAATTAGCTTTCGAGAGTTGGTTAGTGTCTGAACTGGCAATACTTTGGGACAGTAGAGTATGTCTATTTTGATTTCGATCTGTGGTGTGTAACTTTTTCAAATTTACCTGTGACAGATTATTCACTATCGCCTCCGTTTTTGATAATTCTATACATTAATTAGCTCTAGGGCGAACTTCCGCCATGCTGGTGAAATTTAATTGGTCTTTGACTAGATTACGGAGATGATTGTTAACCAATTGTTAACAAATCATAACATATTTTGTGTGAGGCTATTATAAAGAAAAACTTAAATTATAGCCTTTCTCAGTTAGGTGGGTAATTGGTAATGGGTAATGAGGCATTACCCATTACCAATTACCAATTACCAAGTCTCGCTCGTACCTCATCTTTCGCTCGAAAGGCTATATCAATTTAAATCAGATTTATGCGATCGAGACATAGTTGCAAGTTTGTTAAATAGTCCTGGATGCACAAAATCTGGTTTCTTCTCAACATAGTCCTTTTTTGGATAAATATTGAGGAAACAACCTGGTATTTCACCCCCGTGGGTAAGTCCTGTTAAAGATGCCATCTTTCCGGGGCGATCGAAAATAAGGATGCGTAGCAGCTTATAGTAGCTAGGTACTCGCTGGGTAGGAAAAGTACACGGCCGATCGGCCTCGATAGCATAGCCTTCTAGTACGATTAATTACATATAAAATCAAAAGGAGTGGCGAACATGAGCAGTAGCACCAATTCATCGGAAATCAAGTTCGGAACAGACGGGTGGCGGGGACTGATAGCCCATGACTTTACTTTTGCTAACGTGCGTAAAGTGACGCGGGCGATCGCCAGTTATCTGGAAACAGCTTACACCAAAGACCGCCCAGTGCTAGTATCCTACGATACCCGTTTTCTGGCAGACGAGTTTGCCCGCACTGCATCGGAGGTACTGGCAGATTTGGGGTGGACTGTCAAACTGGTCGATCGCGATTGCCCCACACCAGTTATTGCCTACAGCGCCAAGCATTTAAACTCCGCCGGAGCCCTGATGTTCACGGCTTCACACAACCCCGCACCTTATTGCGGCATCAAATACATCCCCGACTACGCCGGCCCGGCTACCCCGGAAATTACTGATACCATTGTGGCAAATATTGCTGGTGCGTCTGATGCCCCAGCCAAAGGCAGCCACAACGATAAAATTTCGAGTTTCGATCCCAAACCCGAATATCTCAAGTTTCTCTATACCTTGATCGATGTAGAACGGATTCGATCGGCTAAATTAAAAGTCAAGTACGATGCCCTCTATTCCACTTCTCGTGGCTATCTAGACGAGGTTTTGGAACACTGCGGTTGCGATTTGGAAAGTTTTCACACCTACCGCGACGTGCTCTTTGGTGGTGGAATGCCCGAACCCAAGGGCGAACAGTTGGTTGAGTTGGTAGAATCTGTTAAAAAAGATGCCGCGGATTTGGGCTTGGCGACAGATGGCGACAGCGATCGCTTTGGGATTGTGGACGAGTTAGGCAATGTCTTGACTCCAAACACTGTGCTGTTGCTGCTAGCGCGTCACTTGGTGAAGAATAAAGGCTTAACAGGGGCGATCGTCCGTACCGTCGCCACTACCCACTTACTCGACAATATGGCCGCCAAGTATGGTTTAAAAATCTACGAAACCGCCGTCGGTTTTAAATATATCGGCGAAAAAATGCGAGAAACAGCGGTACTCATCGGTGGCGAAGAATCCGGCGGTTTGAGCGTGTTGGGGCACATCCCCGAAAAAGATGGGATTTTGGCTGATATGCTGGTCGCAGAGGCGATCGCCTACGAAGGAAAACCCCTTTCTCAGCTAGTGGAAGAAGCCATCCGCGAAGCCGACGGCCCCCTCTACAACCAGCGTCTTGACTTGCACCTCGACGATGCCCACAAAGCAGCAGTTTTAGCCTCTTTCACTAATCACCCACCCTCGGAAGTAGCGGGTATTGGCGTCAAGGAAATCGGCCGCAAAGACGGAATTAAACTCTATCTGGAAGATGGCGGCTGGATACTTTTAAGGCCTTCGGGGACTGAACCGTTGATGCGGGTTTACATGGAAACAAATTCTGTGGAAAAAGAAGCCAAAATCGCCGCCCACATGAAACAGGTAATTTCTCAGCTAGAACCTGTTTAAACTTCAATATCGCCGTGAGATAGCCGATTTCTTTAAGAAGTCGGCTATCTGAGTATTCTGTTTTTTTAGTCTACTTAATATTGTGTTTTTTCAAGCCTTTGAATTAAATAATAGACAGATAATTGTTTGGGCTCTCAGCCCCGATTGCCAAATTATAGCAAGTACAGACTTTTGCCAGCATAATACAACCCCACATCGCCTTCAATTTTGGGATATATCCCAAGATACTTTTAGTTTACTGTACGAACTTGAAAACACCTAGGGCGAAGTCACTAAAATAGCTTTCAGCGCTGACAGCAAAATAGTGGCGGCAATAGGGAAGGTGCAATCGCTTTGCAAGAAGTCAAAACTGGACGATTAATCAAGATACTAGATAGCGGTTATTACATAAATGACATCGTTTTTAGTTTAGACGGTCAGTATTTATTATCTTGCTGTGACTATAGTGGTGCTGATTTGTGGAACCTAAAATCAGGAGAGAAACTGTATCAATTCTCTGGTTTTCAAGGTTGGACTTATGCAGTTGCTTTTAGTCGAGATGCCAAATTTGTAGCCGCCGGTGATGACTATGGCTGCATTCAAATCTGGCAAGTTGCAGATGGAATGTTGCTCAAGACATTCCACCATTCATATATACTAGGCTTTTTGGCATTTAGCTATGATGATGAAATCATCGCCAGTGGCAATCAGATTGATGGTACAATCAAATTTTGGTGGTGGCGTGAAGACCAAAAATTAATTCCACTTTGTTTGGAGTATAGTAATAGTGCTATTTCCGCGATCGCCTTTCATCCCCATAAACCAATATTTGCTTGGGCTGATGGTTTCAATGTCAAATTATGGGATTTTGAGCATGACGCAGAGTTAGATTGCCAGCACGTCGGCCAGATTAAACTCATGCAATTTAGTTTAGATGGCCAAAAATTATATATTTGCAATACAATTGGATTCGTTGTAGTTTGGCAAATTTTAATTTTTGTGAAGTAAAAAAAATCCTCAAAATTTCGGATATTTCCTTGACTTTTCCGAATCTCTTGTGGTATGCTACTTAATAATCGGATATTTGCAAAAATAATATTTTGAGACAGATTTAGATTATAAAGCAAGTATATCAGCTTGATTATAAATTTGTCAACCGTTTATGAAAACAACTTTATGAAAACAATTCCCTTACTAGCCATTAGTTTTTTACTAGCAATTTTGGTCAGCGCGATCGGCATTATCTCCGTCCAAAACGCCACGCCAGTATCCCTAAACTTTACCTTGTTCCAATCCATACCAATGCCAGTAGGAGTAGTCTTAGCTATCAGCCTGAGTGTGGGAATATTAGGAGGTGCAATTCTCCAACCACTATGGATGATTTCGGCTTCAGGACCCGTTACTGACAGAGCCGAACTAGAGGAAGATATCTGATAACTTTGGCTCAAATTAGAAAGGTTAGATCGAGCAGTAAACCTGACCTTCAATCAACAGTCTCGTAATTCCCTTAGCTTGCAAATAAGGTGCTGTTTTTTGTAGCATCTTGCCATCAGGAATCTTCAAAACTCTTTGGTGGCGAGTAGCAAATCGCTTAGCTACTCGGTGGTTGTCAAAAACGGGCAAAGTTTTCTCGCGCAATTCTTCGGGAGGAATTTGACCCAGTTCGCCAAATGCTTTCAAAGGTCTAGTGATTAATTCCCCAGATCGATCGACTACCAAATAACAAATTTTAGGAACAGGCGCGAGACTAAAAGGTAAAATTTGAATCAGGGTGTGTCCCCGAAACTGGAGCGAGTCACCCGACGATCGCAAACCTAGCAAACTTGCTTCTAACAGACAGTCATCCTCATCGACATCCTCGCCGTCGAAGTCGTCTAAATCATCATCTAAATCATCCTCATCTAAATCATCCTCATCCTCGTCGAAATCCCGAAAATCTTCACCTCCGAGAACTCCTTCTGCTGGCACTATTACCTTTAATTCCCCAGTCAGATCCACGTAGTCACTGCGATCGACAGGATTCTGGTGCCTGACTTCCGATGCGCCAGCAACATCCAAATCTGAGTAAAGATGACCTTGCTCCCCCATGTCAGCAACTGGCGAGGATGCTGATAAAGAAGGCTTTGGGATTCTCTGTCTCAAATTGGTGGGCATTGATGGGGCAACAGTTGGAGATAAAGGATAGGAGTCACTTACAGAGGAGGACGAGTCCACTTTCATGGGTGTATCTTGAGAAATAATGGGGCGATCGGGTAAACGCTTTTGTTTTTGCTGGACTAAAGATTCGTATTCCCGCTCTGACAAAGCACTCAGAAGAATGCGTCTGACTGTAGAAGTGCTGACCCCGTAGTGCTTTGCCAGAGTGATGGTGTTCTCGTCCGACTGTCGGTACAGCCTGATGATTTCGCGCTTATCTGAATCGGAGAGTTTAGTGGGCGTCATGCCAAGTTTTCCAGCAAAAAGACTTGTTCAAGGGCAGGCTAAAGGCCAACGAACTGAATTTGAATCTGAGAAATGTTGGCCAGGGCTACAAAGCTTTTGTATCCAAAAAGTTGGCCAACAATCCTCAAATATCAAATCCTTAAGCAGCCCGCCTACTGCGCCTGCTTTGGCGAGAACGGGTTGAGATATCATGTTCTAGGACAGCTCCTATGCCGAACAAGATGGCGCTGAAAACAAAAAATACTTCCAGCAAACTGCCACTTTGATAACTACCCTCAGCCTGAGTATCACGCCATTTAAAGTACATATCTGCGATGTACAGCGAAAAAGTTGCAGCAGCAATCATCCGCCAAGATTGAGAAAAACGTCCTCCCCAAAATGCCAGCAGCAATGCTGTCGCAATAATCAGTAGAAAAACGTCCCCCACAATGTAAAACAGATTGATGGCATAGGCATAGGGTGACAGTTGCTTGTCTAGTGCCATCACCCATGCAGGAGCTTTAGTTTCTGCTGATTCTGTCTCCTCTGGTGCCGACTTAGCCACAGGGGAGGTCGATCCAGCCTGTGAGGTAGACGAGTCTTTCAAAGCAGGAGCTTTCGCTTTTGATTTAGTTGAGTTTGGTGCAGTTTGTGTCGCTACTTCCTGAGTCGATGCCGACCCTAGTCCTAGCTGTGCCCTCCAAGAGTCAGGTGCTGCCACCCAGATAGCTATCACAATACCCAAGGCAGCTATTGCCGATAACAGACCCCATTGCCAAATTTCTAGATTCAGCCGCTTGGAGGTAACAGCTATCACCATGCCGCCAATTAGCACCACGTAGCTGCCTAGATAGAAGGCATCTGCTGGGGACACATCCGGGCTGACCTCAAAATAAAGCTCCCAAATGCCAAATAGCACCCCGGCGATAAAGTAGAACAGCATCCCCAAACCAATGCCCAGCCAGACGTTGCGTCCGCTAGCCATTTGAGGACTTTTCCAGTTTCTAAAACACACTATTGCTGCTCCGAGGTAGGCCCCGCATTCAAAAATATAAGTGCCGATCGAGTACCAAAGAGGCAAGCCCTCTTCTTGGGACAGGGGAACGCTGAACAGTAAAAAAAACAGCAGCGCCATCACAGCCCAGACAATGCCTAGAATGACTAGGGTCTGAGCTGACAATAAAGATGCAGATGTAGATGACTTTTCTGAAGTGCTACTCATAGGGATTCCAAAAGACCTAACTAGCAGTTCAATTGCCAGAGAGTAGGTGGCACCCAAACCGAATTAACAATTTGGTCGCAAATACAAGTTGGTAATCCCAGCTACATATCGCGTACCGCCTACACTGCAATTGTCTAAGCTGCTCTGTAAAACCTATGCAAATCCTGAACAGGGTTAACTGAACAGGCTTGCTGTTTACTTCTTGCTTTGTAGTCTCCAGATGAATCAAGAGAAATTAGTCTACTCCACAAGCAATCTCGGCAGAGCTTGCCGTTCGCTCCGAAGGAATCGGAATCAAAATTCCCGCAAACCATCCTTCGATATTTTTTGCCGCATTTAGATCCCGGTCTTCAGTATTTCCCAATTGTCTAAGCAATTGTCTAAAATTTTTAGCCTGCGATCCACAATTTGTTGAGGGCCGATTGTTTGAGCCAATCGATAAACTGATTCCGCTCCTGTGTTGGCATATCTTCCAGCACGTCCCTCACTCCCTCAGCAAAGTCGGTATTGCCAAAATATGATTTCCCCAAGCGGTGCAGCTCTTGTAACAATGTCTTAAGATGCTGCTCTTGCCAAGGGGGTAGCTTCAGACCTTTTAAGGGGCTAACGGTGAGCCAATTTTTGATCGCATCAGGGGAGTCTGCCTGGGGGAAGTTTCCCTGTTGAAATACCTTGGCGATATCTTTCTGAAACGATGTGGCTTGCCTTGCCCCTAGGAGGTCTTCTACATCAAAGTAAACAGCTTGGAGAAGCAGTAAACAACCCTGTGCGAACAGGGGTGGTTTTGCTGCGTCATTACCTGTCGCTTCTTCAGCGACAAGCTGGTCTAGACGAACTTTTCCCCAGACGCTATATCTATCCGGCTCTTCCAGCAGAACGCAGGCTTTGCCTTTGTTGTCGGTTAAGTCCCGCCACAAGGCTCTAGCGTCTTCAGCTTGTTTGCCGTTGAAAGCGCTGATTAGGCGGAACGTCTGCCCCTGATAATTGAGAATAGGGATTTGCTGATCCCGTTTTGGGTGTTGAAAATTGGTGATTTCAACATCCTGCCGTTTCAGAATAAACATGACACTGCGATTTGACTCCTGTCATGGCCGAGGTGCTGTGCTTGATAATAATAGTCTGTGACCAGTATTTCTATTGGTGGACGATTTGGATCGGTTGTTTTTGAGCTGCATTCCAACTCATCTCTACACCTTACCTCAGTTGTTGTCCTGCGATCGGCTTTTATTGTAAATTAACTATCATGCTATTGCCTTGGCAGTCTATTTAGACTTTTGTGAAATGTTTACTTGCCCGATCGCACACTGTCACGATACAATACTCCTGTTAGCCAAATTCTAGCTAAATTTCTGTTTTTTGATTTGGGTGCGTAACTCAGGTGGATAGAGTAGCTGCCTTCTAAGCAGCGAGCCGTAGGTTCGAGTCCTACCGTACCCGTTCACTAAAACCTATACACACCAACTGTTTTTATCCGTTCTTTACTGAAAAGTAGAGAGCGGCTCAAACCTTATTTGTTGTGCCTTTGTTTCGCATTTTGTTTCGCACAACAAATACACAACACTGCCTATAACGTGTAACGATTTAAAGCCTTACTGGGAGGTGGTTCTGGACTAAGGCGATTTTCCCTAGTTAGGACTTGCTGAATATATCGATCGCGTGTTACTTTGCCTGGGTTACGCGATCGCGCGATCGAGAGTCAATAAAGTGCAAGATAAACAGGTAGAACAGGTCAAAACCCGTGCATCACAACCTGCGATCGTGTACAAAAAAGCTGAGCTTGCTCCCCTCCCACCCTTAGACTTTGAACTAGCCAACGGGTCGGCTCTCTCAGATCTTTGGGTAAAATGTAGCAAGCGATACTAAATATAATCATGAAAGCTCAAACCCTTGATTTTGCTCAACTATAAGCATTACTTATCACCATAACTACGAGAGAGCCGATTTCCCCATCTCCCACTCTCCGAATCCCCTACATAAGCCCAGCTTATAATCGTCATCAGTTTAACTGTCGTTACACCCCTTTACAAATCGTAGTGATAGCCGTAATAATAGAGACATCATCTGAACATTGACAACCAAATACAGCAATCATAAAACCATGACAACCACCTTACAACAGCGCGATAGCGCCAATGTCTGGGAACGCTTTTGTGAATGGGTCACAAGCACAGACAACCGCATTTATATCGGTTGGTTCGGCGTCTTGATGATTCCAACACTACTAAGCGCCACCATCTGCTACATCGTCGCCTTCATTGGTGCACCTCCTGTAGACATCGATGGTATTCGCGAACCAGTTGCAGGTTCCTTGATGTTCGGTAACAACATCATCACAGGTGCTGTTGTTCCTTCATCCAACGCGATCGGTCTTCACTTCTACCCAATCTGGGAAGCAGCTTCCCTCGATGAGTGGTTGTACAACGGCGGCCCTTACCAACTGGTAATCTTTCACTTCCTGATCGGCATTTTCTGCTACATGGGTCGTGAATGGGAACTGTCCTACCGCTTAGGTATGCGTCCTTGGATTTGCGTAGCCTACTCTGCACCAGTTGCAGCAGCTACCGCAGTATTCTTGATCTACCCAATCGGTCAAGGTTCATTCTCCGACGGTATGCCTTTGGGTATCTCCGGCACATTCAACTTCATGATCGTGTTCCAAGCTGAGCACAACATCCTGATGCACCCCTTCCATATGTTGGGAGTTGCCGGTGTCTTCGGTGGTTCTTTGTTCTCCGCCATGCACGGTTCCTTGGTAACATCTTCCTTGGTTCGTGAAACAACCGAAACCGAATCGCAAAACTACGGTTACAAATTCGGTCAAGAAGAAGAAACCTACAACATCGTTGCAGCCCACGGCTACTTCGGTCGTTTGATTTTCCAATACGCTTCTTTCAACAACAGCCGTTCTTTGCACTTCTTGTTAGGCGCATGGCCAGTTGTCGGTATCTGGTTCACAGCACTAGGTATTTCCACAATGGCTTTCAACTTGAACGGTTTCAACTTCAACCAATCGATTATCGACTCTCAAGGTCGTGTCATCAATACATGGGCTGATGTCATCAACCGCGCTAACTTGGGTATGGAAGTAATGCACGAGCGCAACGCTCACAACTTCCCACTCGACTTGGCCGCTGGTGAAACCACACCAGTAGCAATGGTTGCTCCTTCTATCAACGGTTAATTTTTAACTTGAGATAAACGAAAAGCGCTCCTAGAAATAGGGGCGCTTTTTGTTTGGTCTTTTTTTTAAATCATCAGTTATATAAAATCCTCTCTTCATGGTCCTGTATTAAACTCTCTCTTCTCTTGCTTCGCGTCCTACCCTACGGGAACGGCTTCGCCGAACGCGCCTTCGCGGTTAAATCATTCCGATACAACCGGAATTGATATTAACAGTCAAAAATCGTGTCTGAGTGCAGCCCGAATTGATATTATTTCTGAGGTTGAACATCTGGTTTGTTCAGGGGTTACAATATTGGCACTGGGCCGGATCGGCAGTTTCTCTGCCCTCTGGAAATAGTTTTTCTTGACGATAACCGCAAGCTTTGCATTGATAAATTGTCGATCGCACTAGCTGAGTCGGAAAATAGCACAGTCCGCAGGGCAACCCTATTTTATTTTCGACACAATCAAATCCCGGCCAACCGCACTCCGGGCAGAATTGGTAAAATTTTTTGACTAAATCAAGAGTGGCCTTTGCGATATTTTCCATCCGAGTTGGATTGTACATCGCCCGCATATCTGTTTCGACATGAACTTTACCACTGGCTGATTTGTTGATACCAGCGCTAACAGCATCAACCACATCTTTTTCTGTAACTATTCCCTTGACAATTTCGCCATTACCTGTAGCCACATCACCAGCTACAACCACCAGAGCGTGTTCGGGAAATCCAACTTTCTTAGCAAAAACTTGCGCTTCTTCTACACTGGAAACTAACTGATGACTGTAGTTAGTTTCCACTGATAAAGATTCGCCAATCAGTTCGAGATTGTGTTCTCTATCTAATAAAATCACAATTTCTCGATTAGCAGGTAGATAGGGCATTGCCGGATGAGGGCCGAAGCTACCTTCGCTGGCGAAGGCCAGAGTTTCCCCGGCAATATCCAGAGCAGTTGCCGCTTTTAATCGCACCGCTTCTATTTGAGTTCCTAAGCGTTTAACTTCTCTGGTAAAAGTGCCAAAGGAGTCTGTGTCTAAATCCGCAGGTACGAGGATTTTGACGCCTAATTCCCGCTCCAAAATCGGAGCCATCACCCGTTCTTTTTGGTGCATGGTGGCCAGAATTGCCGTGCGATCGCGCAATAATAGATCTATGTTCACAGCATCCCCAAAATTAGACATAGACTAACTTCCTCCTGTCGCCCCTCCAGCTTGACCTCGGAGTACAAAAATTACTCCCGTCATAATTAACCCCATGCCTACCAATCGCAACGGTGGTAAAGGCTCGTTAAAGATAATTTTCCCTCCTAAGACAGTAAACAAGTAGCTAATTGACAGTAAAGGCGAGACTATGCTAAGGTTGGCGCGAGAAAGTACAACAATAAACCCTATAGAAGAAACTGCATACAAAGCCAGACCGCCTACTATCAGAGGCTGAGTAGCCATTGCTAGGATTTTTTCAACTAAATTAGCAGCACCAATGGGCCCTAATATTTTAGCTCCAGCTTTCAGGCTAAATTGACCGACAACGCCACACAAAATAGCAGCAAGCAAAACTAGAAAAACGCTTCTATTCATGAATTTACCCACCTATAATATAGCCATAATAATTGTATAAAAAAACATCCTTAACAGCTTTTATTAAGTTGTTTTGAATTTGGTTGCCCACCCATAATTTAAGCAAAGATACGGGAAAAATAAGGATTATCGCTCGCGAGCAAGAGTGAAACAAACATATGGCAGAGCAGACCAAGGCAACCGGGGAATACACTCTCGAATTATCGATACTAATGCCCTGCCTGAACGAGGCAGAAACACTAAAAATCTGCATAGAGAAGGCACAGAAGTCTCTCGGCGAACTCAATATTGCTGGCGAGGTCATCATAGCAGACAACGGCAGCACTGACGGCTCTCAAGAAATTGCCACCAAAATGGGAGCCACAGTGATCCCAGTACCAGCCAAAGGCTACGGTAGCGCCCTCATGGGAGGGATCGTCGCAGCACGCGGAGTCTATATCATTATGGGCGATGCTGACGACAGTTACGACTTTTCCAACCTCGGTGCTTTTGTCGAAAAATTGCGAGGTGGCTGGGATTTAGTCATGGGAAACCGCTTTCAAGGGGGCATCAAACCGGGTGCAATGCCACCGCTGCACAAATACTTGGGAAATCCGGTGCTGACGTGGGTTGGACGACTATTTTTCTCAAGTCCTGCCGGCGACTTTCACTGTGGGCTGCGGGGTTTCAGAAGAGATGCAATTTTAAAGCTGGACTTGCAAACAACAGGGATGGAATTTGCTAGCGAAATGGTAGTCAAAGCCTCTGTATACAAACTACGAATCGCTGAAGTTCCCACCGTACTCTCTCCCGACGGCCGCAGCCGTCCGCCACATCTGCGAACTTGGCGAGATGGCTGGCGACACCTGCGATTTTTGTTGCTTTACAGTCCCCGGTGGCTGTTTTTGTATCCGGGTGTAGCGCTGATGATTTGGGGTCTAATTGTGGGCATCTGGCTATTACCCGGTACTCAAAAGATTGGCCGTATTAGCTTTGATGTGCACACTCTGCTTTATGCTGCGATCGCAATTATCATTGGTTTTCAAGCAGTAACATTTGCTTTATTCACCAAAGTTTTCGCCATCAGCGAGAAACTACTGCCTCCAGACCCCAAACTCAACAAAATATTTCGCTACGTCACCCTAGAGACAGGATTGATTGTCGGAGTCGCCCTCATATTAATTGGAATAGTTGGCTCGATATTATCGTTAACTATCTGGAGTGAAACTGCTTTTGGCATCCTTAACCCTTCCAAAACTTTGCGTTTGGTGATTCCGTCGCTCACTTGCCTGACTGTAGGTTTGCAGATGGTTTTATCGAGCTTTTTCCTCAGCGTACTAGGTTTAAAACGTAGGTGAGAAAATCCCAATTACTGCCAATATTTTTACTAAAGCTAATGTCATATCGTTTCCGGTTGGATCGGATTTTTTTTACCACAGAGAACACAGAGGACACAGAGGGAGAGAGTAGAGAGATGAATAATTTAGAGGCTACGGGATTTGATATTAATCTGATTTTTCATAAACCGGGAATAATGAAAAGCAGCCAACAACGGGTCATAATTCCCATTTTCAATCAAATCAGCCAACAATTTCGCCGTCACAGGAGCCAACAAAATACCATTGCGATAATGCCCCGTCGCTAGGGTTAAATTTTCCCAAGCACTAGCACCTAAAATGGGCAATTCATCAGGGGTAGCTGGCCGAAAACCCCACCAAAACTCCAGAATCGGATAATTTTGCAATTCTGAATATAACTTAATAGCTCCGGCTAGCAAATTTTTAATTCCGGTCGGCGTATTTCCTGGAGTAAAATCTACATTTTCGCTGGTCGCACCAATAATAATCCTACCATCTTGACGCGGCACAATATAAATCCCTGTTCCGAATAAAACTGTTTGCAGCGGCTGAACCACATCGTAACTTTCCGGGACGCACACAGACAGCATTTGCCCTTTTCTGGGATAAACAGGAATATCCAATAATGTCTCAGACCAAGCACCTGTTGCCAACACATAACGGTCAGCTTTTAATTTTTTTGCTGTTGTTTCCACACCAACAACTCTATTTGCTTCCCGAATAATTTCGACAGAATTGTCTTGAATAACTTCGATTCCCAGTTTTTTAATTGTAAATTGAAGCGTCCTAAACAAAGCGCGATTATCAACTTGAGCATCGTCAGGATACCACCAACCGCCAACTACTTCTTCACCCAATCCCCACTGGTGTTGGCGAATAGTATCTGCATCCAGCCATTGAGCATTCAGATTTGGTAAAGATGACTTGTCTTCCCAATCACCTTCACAAACTGGTGCCAGAATTCCCGATCGCCAATATCCCGTTTTCAATCCGGTAATCTCTTCTAGCCGATCGACCCACGTAGAATACAAGGCGCGACTTTGCAAACACAAATCCAGCATCGGACTGGGAGGGATTCTTTCCGCTTGAGGTGCCAGCATTCCCGCTGCGGCGCGTGCGGCTGCTTGTTTGAAATCTCGATCGACTACACTCACAGATGCCCCTCGCAATTTCAGTTCAACTGCTAGGGAAAGACCGATAATTCCGCCACCAATAATCAGAATATCTTGAGATACATTCATGCAATTTTCTCTGGACTTTTGTGCCCTTTTGACCTCATTCAACGTAAAACTATCTTGTTTCAGAACCCTGACTTCGCAGAAATTGTCAGGGCTCTGGGTATTTTATCTTTTTAGGTGTCCTTCACTTATCTGCGTTTCTGAATCAATAATCTAGGCGGTTGGTTTCCAGACTGTTTCAGAGCCTTGACCCCAAAAACCGTCATATTTTGTTACCTTAATATCCCCTAAAACTTGAGTTTGGCAAGACAGACGGCGGTTGGATGTGGGAGAATGGGGAGGGAGGGAAAGTCTGGTTGTTTCGCGCCACTGGGGTTCGGAAACTTCCCCCTCGATGGTGACGGCACAGGTGCCACAAGTGCCGAGACCGTGACAATTGATGATTTTGGCATTGCCGTTGTAGAGATCGATGCCGTTCTCTAGCAAAACTGCACGGAGATTGGCTCCCCGATCGCACTCAAAAGTTTTTCCTTGTGCTTGTACTTTAACCACAGCAATTCACCCCAATTAGATCTATGTTAATTTTCCTATATATTATCGCATTTATTTCCCAGATTTTAATCTAATATGATAATTCATATATTACCAAATTGAAATTTCTAATTCCCCATGACAAATCGGCTCTGGATCTACGATACCACGCTGCGAGACGGTGCCCAGTGCGAGGGACTCTCCCTATCTCTGGAAGACAAACTACAAATTGCTCGTCAGTTAGACAGTTTAGGAATTCCTTTGATCGAAGGTGGCTGGCCAGGGGCTAATCCTAAAGACGTACAATTTTTTTGGCGACTGAAAGAACAGCCGCTAACTCAAGCAGAAGTTGTGGCTTTTTGTTCGACTAGGAGACCGGGAAGGGTGGCGGCTAATGATGAAATGTTGCAGGCTATTTTGTCGGCTGGTACTCACTGGGTAACACTGTTTGGCAAGTCTTGGGATTTGCACGTCATTGAAGGGTTGAAGACGACGCTCGATGAAAATTTGGCGATGATTGCAGATACCATTGAATATTTGCGGAGTCAGGGAAGGCGGGTTATTTATGATGCTGAACACTGGTTTGATGGCTATAAACACAATCGAGATTATGCCATTCAAACATTGAGGGCGGCGGCAGAAGCTGGTGCTGAATGGCTGGTGCTTTGCGATACCAACGGCGGCACTTTGCCTCACGAAATTAGTCAGGTTGTGCGAGATGTTTCAGAGGTTTTAGGTATCAATTCAAACTCGTCTTTACAGTTAGGGATTCACACTCATAATGATTCGGGGGTTGCGGTGGCTAATGCTTTGGCTGCTGTGCAGGAAGGAGTGAAGATGGTACAGGGAACTATTAATGGCTATGGCGAACGCTGTGGCAATGCTAATTTGTGTTCTTTGATTCCTAATTTTCAGCTTAAGTTGGGTTATGATTGTATTCAAGATGAGCAATTAATCAAATTAACTCAAGTTAGTCGATCTGTCAGCGAAATTGTCAATCTTGCTCCCGATGACCATGCTCCTTTTGTGGGGCTTTCAGCCTTTGCTCACAAGGGCGGTATTCATGTATCCGCTGTTGAGAAAAATCCGCTAACTTACGAACATTTAGAACCGGAAAAAATCGGCAATTGTCGCCGCATTGTGATTTCAGATCAATCTGGTTTGAGCAATGTTTTGGCAAAGGCTAAAACTTTTGGGATAGAACTCGATCGCCAAGATCCTGCTTGTCGCCAAATTCTGGAAAGATTGAAAAAATTGGAAAGTCAGGGCTATCAATTTGAGGCTGCTGAGGCGAGTTTTGAATTGTTAATGCGAGAAGCTTTGGGAAAGCGTCAGCCCTGGTTTACAATTCAGGGATTTCAAGTTCACTGCGATAAGGTAGGCGAAGATTGTGCGGCTTTAGCGACGGTGAAATTGTCGGTAAATGGCACAAATATTTTGGAAGCGGCGGAAGGAAACGGCCCGGTTTCAGCTTTGGATACGGCTTTGCGGAAAGCTTTGGTTAATTTCTATCCGGCGATCGCACATTTTTACCTAACAGACTACAAGGTGCGGATTCTCGACGGTGGTGCGGGAACTTCTGCTAAAACTCGCGTGTTGGTTGAGTTTAGTAACGGTCAAGATCGTTGGACGACGGTTGGGGTTTCTGGTAATATTTTGGATGCTTCTTGTCAGGCTGTGGTTGAAGGTTTGGAGTATGGTTTGGTACTAGAAAATCAAGAGGCGATCGCCCTAGTTTGCCGAGTACATTAATCGAGCAAAAAAAAGCAAAAATTGCCCCCCTTACTATATTTTGTAGGGTGCGTCGCTACCAGAAAATTGATTTTACTGACAGATTATTGATGGCGACGCACCTAAAGTTCCCGAAATCTGGTTGTATCGGCGGCATAAATTGAGCATTCAATTGCTTCAGGATGGGCAGTACACCGATGCACTTAATAGCCGCGCTTTTCCTATGGTGAGTGTTGACCAGTTGAATCAGTGGATTGAACTACGAAAAACGGAGACGGATCTGACTGTGTTGCCAGAAGTGCAAGGGTTTGGTCGGGAATACATAACGAGATAATTTTGATGCAACCGCAATCTCTAATCGCGCTTGTCCGCCAGCAACTTTGCTTGTGGAGCAATTACCGATTGCGTAATGTGTGGCGGTAAGCCCCAATCGCGATCGCGATCGCAACGACGATCAGAATTGCTGCGACTGCGAACGTGATCCGCAAGCCGGTGGCAACGGCATCGGGGCGCGCCGTCGTGATGTTGATCGTCGCCGATGCGATCGTGAATACTGCGCCCATAGCGGATGCACCGGTGATCAGCCCAAGATTACGCGATAGGCTGAGCATACCGGAAATGACGCCCCGCTGGTCCGGGCTGATATCCATCATGATCGCGGTGTTGTTTGCCGCTTGGAACAGTGCATAGTTGGCGGTAATGATGACGATGGGGGCGATGTAGCCGGGAATGCCGAACCTCGTCGGCATCATGGATAGAACGGAAGAGCCGATCGCTATTCCGACGAGCCCAATGATGGTCATGCGTTGTGCGCCAAAGCGATCCACAATGCGGCCGGCCGGCACGCCAGTTAGCGCGGCCACAAGCGGGCCGACAGATAAGACGAGTCCAACAAGAGCCGTTTCCAGCCCCAGCCCCCGTGAGAGATAGAACGGCCCGACCACCAGGGTAGCCATCATCACCGTCGAGACGAGGGTGCTCATGGCGAGGCTCGCACTCAGCACTGGATTGCGGAACATCGCCAATGGGATCAAAGGTGATGTGGCTTTCGCCTCGGCGAGCACAAAGAGGCAGACTCCAAAGACGGCTGCCAACAGCAGAGCCATGTTGAGCGGACCAAAACTACCGCGCCCGATCGTCATAGCAAGCGCATAAGCCGCGAGTGTCAGAGTCAGTAGCAGCGTGCCCACATGGTCGAAGCTGCCCCGATCGCTCTTCGGCCCCCGACGATCGACAGGCAGGTAGCGATACGCGAGCAGAAAATTCAGGATACCCAGGGGCACGTTGACGAGGAAGATTGTCTGCCAACCGAATCCCGCGATCAGCAGGCCACCGAGCGATGGCCCCAGAGTGGTACCGATCGCGGACATCGTTCCCAGCAGCCCCATCGCGCTACCGGTCTTTTCTTTTGGAACCGTCTCACCGACCAGGGCAACGGTGAGAGCCATCATGATTGCCGCTCCGAGGCCCTGGGCTGCGCGGGCGGCAATCAGCAGCCAGAGCGTGGGAGCGACGCCACACAGGAGCGAGGCCACCGTGAACAGACAGATTCCGACCAGTAACAGCCGTCGGCGGCCCATGATGTCACCGAGCCGTCCGACGCTGACGATCAGGGTAGTGATGGCAAGGAGATAAGCGAGGACGATCCACTGGACTGACTGGAAGGAGGCGGTGAACGCTTGGGCCAAGGTTGGCAAGCCAGCATTGGCGATGCTGGTATCAAGCGAGGGCATCAACATGGATAGGGAAAGGCTTGCCAGCGCCCAACGAACCGAAGGAGTGCGTTCCGATCGTTTTGCAATGATGGGCTTCAAAATGAACTCCGCTTTTTGGGCAACTCTCGAAATGGAGTTATCCCCAGCATAACCCCTTGTTTGGTTATTGGAGATCTCTAATAAGTTCTCACTTGTTTTAAGGATGCAAAAACTCTAAATGATCTCCTGGGATCGATCGCAATCTGGCAGCAGATCCTTGCACTTTCAACTTCCCCCGTTCTAACATAATAATCCAATCAGCGCGGTCGATCACCCTCGGCCTGTGACTGATAAAAATCGTAGTTTTTCCGTGTCGGTACATCAACAACTGTTCTAAAACTTCCGCTTCACTGGCCGGATCTAAGCCTGCGGTAGATTCGTCTAAAATCAATACGGGTGGATTGTTGAGAATTGCACGGGCGATCGCCAATCTTTGTCTTTGTCCACCAGAAATATTCGCTCCAAATTCCCCTAAAACCGTTTGGTATTTATCTGGTAATTGACTGATAAATTCATCCGCCCCAGCAATTTTACACGCTTTAACAATTTGTTCAAAGCTAATTTCTGGATAGCCCAAACGGAAATTTTCCAGAATCGATCTACTCCAAAAATGTGCTTCTTGGGGAACCAAAACTACCTGCTGTCTGAGACTGTCAAGAGACAAATCCTGTAAATTATAATCACCAATTCTAATATTACCAGATTGCAGCGGATACAAACCAGCAATTACTTTAGCTAGGGTACTCTTGCCACAGCCGGAATAGCCAATTAAAGCGATGGATTGACCACCAGGAAACGTGACCGAAAAATTTTCGAGCAAATCCAGTCTACCTGGATAGTGAAACTTAACATTCTTACAAACAATATCGTCCCGGTTTTGAATTTGTACAAAAGGTTTATTCCGATCGCTTTTGCTTTCTGGTTCAGCGTCTATCACCTCCGATAGCCGCTGAGTTGCTGTCTGGACGCGAGTCATTTCGTCACTAAATCCTACCACTGAGTTTACTAAATTTGTCACATTTTGATTCATGCTAATAAAGGCTAGTAATTGACCGATACTCAATACTTTTTCAATCACTAAACCGCTCCCCAGCCAGAGGATAGTAATGCTACCAGCCGAGGCAACAAAACCAGAAAATATATTATTTAATATCCCAATTTGAGTAGTCCGAAAAGTAAGATTAGCTAAGCGACCAAAGCGTCTTTGCAATTCTTCCCAAAGTTGTTGGGTGCTGCTAGTAGTTTTGACGGTCAACGCCCCTTTAAAAGTTTCTACCAACATCCCTTGTGTTTCGGATTCTAGTACAAGTAAGTTGCGTGTTTTTTGCTGCAAAGCGGGCAGAAATATTATAGTAGAAGCAGTCATCAAACACGCAATCAGTGTAGCGGCTAGTGTTAGTTCTTTGCTATAAAAAAGCATGAAGCTAAAAGAAACTATCGCTATAAAAAATTGACTGGGTAAGCTGATGGCTACTTGAGAAACTAATTGATTTATTTCTTGAATATCTTTTAATCTACCGATGACTTCGCCACTGCGTCTACTTTCGTAAAAGCTCAGAGGTAAACGTAGCAGTTTGCGCCCGAATTCCATCACGAATCCCAATTCTAAGCGCTGGGAAAACTGAGCAATTAAGTTCGACTGGACGAGTCCTAAACTGCTGCTAAATAGGTTCATGACTATGACGGCGATCGCCACACTAGCCAAAAGTTGCGTATCGCCTCGTACCAAAATATCATCGGTGAGAATTTGCACGAGAAAAGGCGAAGAAATTGACAGCAAACCTAAGACTATATTTAGCAAAAATGCTTCCATCAAAATCGAGCGGTAAATCCCAATGCGTCGCATCCATCTTTGTAGAGAACTTGCGGATGCTTGACTCTCTCCTTGGGCAAAAAACCGCTCTGGATCTGGTTCCACCAGCAAGCACAACCAATCTGTCCAAGCCGTGGCTAATTCCTCTTTGGAAACATAGCGGATGCCGACTCCTGGATCGGCGATCGCATATTTTTTGCCCTGCTTTCCATACAAAACTACCCAGTGATAACCTTTCCAGTGAATAATAGCAGGTAGAGGGGCATCATCCAGCTTGTCTAAAATGGCAGATGCTGCTCGTACCGATCGAGCATTAAAGCCGATCGCCTCAGCTCCTTGTTTTAAGCCCAGTAAAGTCGTCCCTTGTTGACCGGTACCGACGAATTCTCGCAAGCGACTAATAGTCAAATTTTGACCATAAAATTTAGCGATGGAAGCCAAGCAAGCAGCTCCGCAATCTTCTTCACTATGCTGGAGAACAACCTGATATTTCATAAATTATTGACTTTTTCGGAGATGGTATTCTCTGGAAAAATTACAATATATATTAACAATTTATTGTCATCACCAGAGCCTAAAATAGATTACACATCACCGGATAGTCAATCAGAAAAAAGCACCCAGAATGTTATGGGTACTTCCTCGATTCACAGTTATAAAGCTGAATTAACCGACTTCAAATTTACCAGTAGCGAACTACTGCTGTGAAAGTACCGTTACGATTACGGCGGTATACAATGTGACGGCGGGGACGGTAACAGCCATAGTAACCACCGTTGACACTAGCAGATTCTTCAGCAGTGATTTCAGTAAACAGTGAGCTCTCTTTAGTTGCTTGCATGATAAACTCCTTTTAAGCTGATAAAATTAGACCATAATTAGAAATTTCAGCTAAATTCTAGAGCATCGTTTAAATGTGAATTTCTGAATTTTTCCACCAAAATTTCTGAAGTTCTCACAGTCAGTTACCAGTCGTAGTAGCGACGATAGGACACGTTATGTACGTAGCCATGAACTGGGCGACCATCGAAGTAGGGATTGTAGCTGTAGTTATCGCAGTTGCTACGACGGCTGACATAACGATAATGATGAGCCCCGTTGACACTGGCAGATTCTTCCGGCGTGATGTCAGTAAACAGTGATCCCTCTAGTGAGGTGTCTTTAGTTTCTTTCATGATAGACTCCGTTTTATGCACTCGAATTGGACACAAGCTAGAAAGTTGATCTACTTTCTAGCTTCGTTTAAATACTGATCTATGTTTCTTAAAAGCCGATGTATCTCCGGAATATTACGGATAAATTTTCCCAAGTAAGCCCCTACACTTACTTTTCTAAACTACGATGGTTTTATACGGACGCTGGCGACTCGGATCGTACATATAAAGTTGACTGACATCTGGTACAAAAAAGAAGGTATTGATATCATCAGCATTGCTATCGCTGGCATCGCTATTACTGCCGATATCGCTGACACCGCTGCTCCTATTACCACCGCTGACAGTAGCAGATTCGGCATCTGTTAGTTCAGTAAATAGTGAGTGTTGTTGATTTTCAAACATAATGAACTCCTTGGGAATTTAATTAATCAAAAATTTGCAGTCAAGACTTTTTCGTCCCTCTGTCTCAGAGAGATAGATCTCAAGTCAAAGATTCGGTGAGATATTCAATACTTACGTGTACTCAAAATAGAACCCGGTTTTTTTACCAGTCTCGATCTGGAAGCCAAGTTGGGATGCTCATTCAGGGAATCTGTGCGGATTTTTGGCTGTAGTCTACGAATTTTGATTGAGACTTCTAAATGTATCCGGGCTATCCGGAAAGTTAAAAATAAATGCGCTCAAAGAAATAAGGATGTTTCGAGTTAGCCACCGTGTGAAATTTTTAGAGCAACCCGAACCGTGGTTATACCAATTTTTTATGAAGCTGCATAGAATTCGATCCCCCCTAACCCCCCTTAACAAGGGGGGGACAAGAGTCCAATCTTTCGTCCCCCTTGCTTTCGGGGGATGCGAGGGGGATCGGAATATGTGCAACTTCACATTAAATTGGTATTAGAAGATTATTAATTGCTGAAATCCTTAGGGCTAATTAGGCGATCGCCTAAATTTCTTCCATCTTCCATCTTCCATCTTCCATCTTCCTTTTTCCTTCTTCTTACCCTGTTGTCGCCATGTCTCCCCTTCCCGAATCCCCATCCGTTGAAACCCTTGAGAACGACCAATTTTTGCCCCCTGTCAGCCGCTGGACAAGTTGGGGCGGAATTTTGATGGTGGCTACATTTGGAGGTGCGATCGCCCTTGCTAGCGTCACCAAATACAGTGCTACAGTTAAAGCAGATGCGATCGTCCGCCCCGCCGGAGAAGTGCGCGTTGTACAAGCGACAACAGAGGGCACCGTCGAAAGCATTGCAGTTACTGAAAATCAGGTGGTGAAACAAGGAGATCCGATCGCCGTTGTGGACGCATCCCGCTTAGATAGTCAAAAAAAGCAATTCCAAGAAACTGTCACTCAGTCTCAAACAACAGCCGATCAAATCAATAGCCAATTGCGGGAATTGGACAATCAAATTTTAGCTAGCGCCCAATTTCAGAGTATCCAAAATGAAAGTTCCGCAGCAGATAAATTAGTGGAATCAGCTCTGGTAAAATTAGCAACATCCCTGCCCGATGTAGCCGAGCGATTAGGCAGAAGTCGGCGGGTTTTGCTGGTGAAGCGCTCGTCAATTCAACAGCAATTGATTCAAGCTCAAAAAGAACTAAATCAAGTTGAATTCAAACTCAAATATAGCGTTGTCAGATCCCCAGCAGACGGTACAATTCTCAAAGTAGAATTACAACATCCTGGCCAAACTGTGCAAGCAGGAAGTGCGATCGCCCAAATCGTCCCCAGCGACGTACCCCTGATAGTCAAAGCCAAAGTAACCTCCCAAGACATCGCTCGCATCCAAATCGGCCAACCCGTACAAATCAGGATTTCCGCCCTCCCTTTCCCCGACTACGGAACATTGAAAGGTACCATCAGCGAAATAGCCCCAGATGCGATCGCCCCTCAAAACCCCAACAACAATTTAGGTACAGCTTATTACGAAGTTGCAATTAAACCCGATAAAACCTATCTAACCAAACTCGAATCTACCAGTAATCAAGCATTCGGAACTCCCCCAGCAAATAACCCACGCCAATATTCAATTCAGTCAGGAATGGAAGGCAGAGCCGACATTATTACCGGTCAAGAAACAGTATTGACATTCGTGTTGCGAAAGGCAAGGTTGCTAACAGATTTGTAATTTTCTTAGAACTTACGCACGAGTAGTCAGAAACCGGGTTTCTTTGGTATTGATGAGATTTCGCAACCACTAAAATTCGGTATAAATCTTAATATTTTTAATTAATAATCTTCAGTCCGCGGAGGCGGACTTTGTTTGTGTAGACGCGGTTTAAACCGCCGAGTTTATGTCTATACTGTTTATTTATGGACGAAAAATCGGTTTACGCACTACAACGGGCCTTTGTTGAGGAACATTCGTAAAGAGGGAATAGCTTTATGAAACCCGAACAATTAGACTTAATGCTGAAAGCTCACGTAGGGAAACGGCACTGCCGTGTCCGGCGAAAGACTATGCCAATAACACATAAAAAATTGTAGGGTGTGTCGCCCTTGAAAATCCCTCAATAAAATCGACAATCTCACAGCGACGCACCAACCTACACGCGCAGTCTAAACAAACGTCATAATTTTATTATAGCAAGATTTTCAATAATTACTATTAAGAAAGTCAGAACTTCCGCACCACCATCTAAGAAACCGGGTTTTTTACTTAATCTGTCGAATACACCCAAGATTTCGGTAAAAACCCGGTTTCTGGCCACCCGTGCGTAATTCCTGAATATCAATCAAACACTCCAAACTTTTATAAACCAAAACAGTAACGAACCGCCGATTCAACTTCTAACATCTTTTCTGCGGAAAGTTCCCCTGCTGAATCCGTAGGAAATCGCTCTTTATCCAAAGATCGAATCTGAAAACACAGGAAAACAGTTTCTATTGGTAAGCCACTTTCAGACGCAGAAACACGCACATTGGTTCGATATTCGCGGTGAATATTAGTTCCTTTAGTGCCGACAATGACAGTAACAACTAAGGGTGACTGGTTAATAGTATCAATGGAAAGCACCAAAACAGGTCGCATTCCAGCTTGTTCTCTTCCATGAACTGGGTTAAGATTAACAAAATAAATTTTCCCTCGCTGAATGCTCATAGTGCTTCTAAACCATCCATTTCTGCCACAATGAACTCTCGATCGATCGCAGCAATTTCAACTTGAATATCTGGATCGTTAGCCATCTCTGCTATCTCTGCCTCCAGGTATTTAGGATTAGCGAGTTTATTAGCTATGGAAGTTTTCTCTCGCACTCGGCAAGCGATACGTTCCAGCAGCCAAAGTTGTTCTTCTATGGAGAGGGAACTAATAGAACGTTCTATCTCTACTAAAGTTTGTGAAATCATTTTACTTTCCTCTTGTTTTTTGCAGCATCGCAAATTGCCCAGAAGTTTTTGAATGAGACTGCGCCAATTCCGAATAGATTCATTATTACGCGCGATCGCTTACTTATCTTGTATCTATATTATACGACATAGTTGTGTAGCAGCTTATGACGCAGGGCTATTTCATTATCGAAAAAACGAGGGTTTTGTAGGGGTAGTGCCCCCGTGCCTACCCCTCCCACCAAAGAGTTGAAAAAACGAGGGTTTTGTAGGGGTAGTGCCCCCGTGCCTACCCCTCCCACCAAAGAGTTGAAAAAACGAGGGTTTTGTAGGGGTAGTGCCCCCGTGCCTACCCCTCCCACCAAAGAGTTGAAAAAACGAGGGTTTTGTAGGGGTAGTGCCCCCGTGCCTACCCCTCCCACCAAAGAGTTGTCGGTCATTTCAGGCATCGGGGCAACCACGGGGGGATTGCCCCTACAAAGAATGAAATAGTATTGGCTTATGACGCACACTCGATCGACTCCTGATGATTCAGAAAGTCGGGTTTCCCCCTTGTTTTTCCCCCACAAAAAAGGTAAGATTCTAAAAACATGGGTTGTAACCAATGAACGAAACGCGCCGCGAAGCCTATCAAAATCTGATTGAATCTCTCCTCACCTGTCCCACCGAGAAAGAAATCGAGATCCTGCAAGCTAACCTAGAATTAATAGATGAGGATTTTGCCCAATATTTGCGAGAGTGGGCAACTCAAACTCTGGGAACATTGGATGCAGAAGAAGCAGAAAATTGTGTTGATTTTTTATACCATTTGAATATTCGTTTTAGGAATCTGCGGCAAGGCAGTCGGGCAAGTAATTTAGAGGTTGCTATTGCTTGTCTGGAGATAGCATTAACTGTTGTCACCCGCGAAGCTTACTCAGAAAAGTGGGCAATGTTTCAATGGTGTGTGGCGAGTGCGTACCTCTACAGAATCAGAGGGGAAAAAGCCGAGAATCTCGAACTGGCGATCGCCGCTTTTGAGGCATCATTGGAGATTTACACCCGCGAGGCATTTCCCTTTGAATGGGCAAGGAGTCAAAATAATTTGGCGAGTGCCTACCTCTACAGAATCAGAGGGGAAAAAGCCGATAATCTCGAACTGGCGATCGCAGCTTTTGAGGCATCCTTAGAGATTTGGACTCGCGACGCATTTCCCTTTGAATGGGCAGCGTGTCAAAATAATTTGGCGAATGCCTACCTCTACAGAATCAGAGGGGAAAAGCCGATAATCTCGAACTGGCGATCGCAGCTTTGGAGGCATCCTTGAAAATTTACACCCGCGACGCATTTCCCGAATACTGGGCAAGGAGTCAAAATAATTTGGGGAGTGCCTACCAATACAGAATCAGAGGGGAAAAAGCCGATAATCTCGAACTGGCGATCGCTGCTTATAAGGCATCCTTGGAAATTCGCACCCCCGACGCATTTCCCTTTGAATGGGCAAGCAGTCAAAATAATTTGGGGAGTGCCTACCAATACAGAATCAGAGGGGAAAAAGCCGATAATCTAGAAAAGGCGATCGCAGCTTTTGAGGCATCCTTAGAGATTTACACCCGTGACGCATTTCCCGAAGACTGGGCAAGGAGTCAAAATAATTTGGGGAATGCCTACTGCGACAGAATCAGAGGGGAAAAAGCCGAGAATCTGGAACTGGCTATCGTTGCTTTTGAGGCATCATTGGAAATTCGCACCCGGAACGAATTTCCCTTTGAATGGGCAACGTGTCAAAATAATTTGGCGACTGCCTACAATTACAGAATCAGAGGGGGAAAAGCTGAGAATTTGGAATTGGCAATCGCCGCTTTTCAGGCCTCATTGGAGATTTGGAGTCGGGAAGACTTTCCGATCGAGCATACTACAAACTTATATAATCTCGGACTTACCTACCGGGATAATTCCCAACTCCCAGAAGCTTACAATACCTTTAACTCTGCCATCGAGACAGTCGAATTAATGCGGAGTGAAATCATTATCGGCGGCGAAGCAGACAGACAGAAACTAGCAGAAGAATGGAATAAACTTTATCAATCAATGGTACAAGTTTGCCTACAAATGGAAAACCCCACTGCCGCCCTAGAATACCTCGAACGCAGCAAAACCCGAAACCTCGTAGAATTGTTTCACAAAGCCCGCAGCCTCCCAGAAAAATTACAGCGGATTAGTTTTGCACAAATTCGCAATCTGCTAGCTGAAAACGAAGCAATTTTGGAATGGTACATTACCGCAAATGGTTTTAAAGTTTTCATTATTACCCGCGACTCCACCCAGCCCGATGTCTGGCAATCTTCCTATCAAGACTTGCAAGCATTAGAAGAGTTACAAGACGAATATCTCGACGATATCAAAGACGAGAAAAAATACGACAACTGGAAAAACCAACTAGACAACCGCCTGGAAAAATTAGCCCAGATTCTGCACATCGATGAAATAATTGCTCGCCTCCCCGAAAACTGCCAAAAATTAATCTTAGTTCCCTTCCGATACTTGCACCTATTTCCCCTACACGCCCTGATCGGCAGCCGACAAAAAGCCGACAAAACCGTACAAACTGGATGTCTTCTCGAACTTTTCCCAGGCGGCGTGAGATACACACCGAGTTGCCAACTTTTGCAATTATCTCAGCGGGAAAATCCTAGCGCGGAAGACACATCACCCAGCAAATTTTTTGCCATCCAAAACCCCACAGAAGATTTAGACTTCACCGACATCGAAGTCGAAGCCATTGCCAAATCCTTCAATCCCGCCGAAGTATTGAGTCGGCAAAACGCCAGCAAAGCAGGATTGCAACAACAACTTGCCAGCTTGCAAAATGCCGACATCGCCCACTTTTCCTGTCACGGCTTCTTCGACTTTCTCAATCCCGAAAAATCCGCACTAATCCTAGCCGGCGCGAAAGTCACCCCCCTTAATCCCCCCTTGCTAAGGGGGGAGACAGGAGAAGAAACTCCCCCCCTTGGTAGGGGCGGTGCCCCCGTGCCCGCCCTAATCCCTGAAACACCTGCAAAATCCTTGATGAAGAGGGTAGGCACGGGGGCACTACCCCTACAAAACGATGATTTGTCTGAGAATGAAACTCCCCCCCTTGGTAGGGGCGGTGCCCCCGTGCCCGCCCAGCCTGGGGTTCCCTCCGAAGAAAAGCGTTACATTCGTTCCCGCCGAGGCGAAAACTTCGACATCGCAGAATGCCTGACGCTGACAGAAATCTTTGATTTGCAGTTAAGTAAGTGCCGTTTAGTAGCCCTTTCTGCGTGCGAAACTGGATTAACCGATGCCAGGAATACCACAGATGAGTATATCGGATTGCCTAGCAGTTTTTTCTATGCGGGGGCGACGAGTGTACTCAGCACTTTATGGGCTGTCAATGACGTATCTACCGCGATTTTAATGATCAAGTTTTATGAGCTTTTGGGCTCGGAAACTCGGCCGCGTGTGTCTGTGGCTTTGCGCGAGTCTCAGTTGTGGCTGCGGGATGCTACGGTGCAAGATTTGGTAGATTGGGTTGCAGGTTCTAAGTTAATTTTAGATGCAAGAAAACAGGAAATGCAAGACTATATTAAATGGGGTGAAGAACCGGAAAACAAACCTTACAAATCCCCCTATTTCTGGGCGGCATTTTGTGCAGTTGGTCAATAAATTTGTCGTCACACCGAAATTAGGACACGGCAATGCCGTTTCCCTACCATTTAATCATGTCGTATTCCGAACATTTGACAATTATCACACCGCAATCAGGATACGGCAATGCCGTATCCCTACCATTGATATTTGTAGGGACACGGCACTGCCGTATCCTTCGTGAATATGGTAAAATAACAAAATCCTCAACTACAAAAGGTAAATCAAGCCATGAGCCCAGAAATAATGATTGATTCCTTTCTCCAAGTCTTGAAAACCAGTCCCAATTTGTTTTCCGAACAAGCCACAGCAGCATTAAACACGCTTGAAGAAAAAATTGTAGCTGCGGAAAATGAATCAAATCAAGCAATCTCGGATATTCTGAGTAATTGGTGTAGCAACTATCGCGAAATCACAGCAGCAGTGAAAGCCGCCACCAAAAGCAAACCTAAGCCGAAAGCCAGCCAACCGCAAGGAGACGAAAACATTTTAGAAAATCAGTTTCCCCGCCGATTTCCACGACTGATACAATCTTTAGAGAAGCGGATATCTGAGATTCCTAAAAATTCATGAATGAAATTGAAAAAGTTTTACAACCTAATGTCTATGTTTTTGCCTTCCACCTAATCGGTGATACTAGCAGCAGAAATAATCCCCTCTGGAATTGGGGCGAAGATTTTTTAGAAAGTTTTACAACCGAAAAATTCAAAAGTTATCTCGATTTTTCAGGAGAAGCATCTAATCTTCGGGTTGATTTGTTGCCAGACATTAGCTTGAATTTTGAGACGAAAGTCAGCTACAGTCACAGTGAATTAGATGTCGAAGGTTTTGCGATACCTATCAAGATTGGAGATAGTTATGCCCTGTGGTTGAATGTCGGTTTCTCGGATACTTGTGTAGAAGAAGTTTCGCCGCAATGGTTGAGTATATTTAACCCCGAAAATTTATTAGGAATCGTTACCGGGGAAGAATTTCTAGGTGAAACAATTCTGATTACCGCTAAATTACCCTCGCAACCACAACCACCAAGTCGCGAAATCCTGCAATCTCTAGCTGACAAATGCCGTAATGCTTTACTCCCAGAAAAATATCGCCCTGCTTTCAATCGCGCCGACGTGTTATTTGGAAGTCCGATTTTTGAGTACGGTTTAATCAAGCAAACTGCTAATTATCGGCACTTGCTTGTCTGGTTCCCCGACAGCGAAGCCTCGGAAGATCAGCTTAATATTTACCAGAAAGAAATAGTAGACTTGTTTTTCTATCGCAATAAAATCATTAAAGCTTTTCACAACAGCCGAGAAATTTACCGCCTACTGTTTAATTTTTACAGACAAGTTGAGGATACTGTTAATTCGTTGCAGCAGCGAATAGATGAACTAGACAGGGATTTGACTACCGAAAATTTACAGGAGTTTAAGGAGGAGTTGAAAAAGCTACTGAAAGCAGGACTTGCTTACACCCAAGCGCTGATTAAATTAGAAGATTATGACAATACAATTGCGATAAATCTTAACAATTACACTGACATTTTGCAGAAAATATGTGATATACTAGAAAACGATAAGGAAGAACTATCTATATTAAATCACTTCAGTAGAAAAACAGCTCCTTATTTCCGATCGCAAATAGCAGCAGATTTAGGATATTTCCGCCACGGCACACACCTAATCGACCAGGCGATCGCCTCAATCCGCGGCATAGTAGAAATAGAACAAGCCAGGAACGATCGCACAAACCAGATCGCACTCCGCGACAGTGAGAAAGGTGAGAGAGATCGAGACGATCGCCTAGAAAGTACCGTACAGGCGATCGGCGTAGGTTTAGCAGCCGGAGGCATCGCAGCATCCAGTGGTACAGACGAACTCTTCAAGACAGTCCAAAACCATCAAATCCCGATTGTCATGCACTTGCATCCCTTTGCATTTTCCTTTTCGTTGAGTTTTGCGATCGCCCTTTTCTCAGCCGGCATCACCTGGTGGCTCACAAAACCGAAAAACGGTTGACAGTTAAACGTGTCAATATAGAAAGGTGAATTTAATTCAATTCTTTCCTCATGGGTAAACAGCGCGTTCTTTCAGGAATTCAGCCAACAGGCAATCTACACCTCGGCAATTATCTCGGTGCCATTCGCAACTGGGTAGAAGGTCAAAATCAGTACGAAAACTACTTTTGCGTAGTCGATTTGCACGCCATTACCGCACCGCACAATCCCGCAACTCTAGCTAATGACAGCTACACCATCGCCGCTCTATATTTAGCTTGTGGCATCGATTTGGAATATTCTACTATTTTCATACAATCCCACGTTCCTGCTCATACAGAACTAGCATGGCTGCTTAACTGCATTACGCCGATTAACTGGCTAGAAGATATGATTCAGTTTAAAGAAAAAGCAGTTAAACAAGGAGAAAATGTTAACGCAGGCTTGCTGAATTATCCCGTATTAATGGCCGCCGATATCTTGCTTTACGATGCAGATCAAGTACCAGTAGGAGAAGACCAAAAACAACATTTGGAACTAACCAGAGATCTAGTTATTAGATTAAATCACCAATTTGGTACACCGGAAAAACCTGTATTGAAACTTCCTAAACCGTTAATTCGGACTGACGGCGCGAGGGTGATGAGCTTGACAGACGGCAATCGTAAAATGTCGAAATCCGACCCTTCCGAACTGAGTAGAATTAATTTATTGGATTCGCCAGAAACAATTACCAAAAAAATTAAACGGTGCAAAACAGATGCGGTGCGAGGTTTGACCTTTGATGACCCCGATCGCCCCGAAGCTAGAAATTTGCTGACGCTTTATCTCCTGCTTTCTGGGAAATCTAAGGAAGAAGTGGCAGCGGAGTGTGAAAATATGGGTTGGGGAGATTTTAAGCCCCTCTTGACAGAAACCACAATTAATGCACTTAAACCTATTCAGGATAAATACAAAGAAATAATGGACGATCGGGGATATTTGGATTCGGTGCTGCGTCGTGGAAAGGAACAAGCACAAGCTATTGCAAACCAAACTCTGACTAAGGTTAAAAAAGCTTTCGGTTATTCTTTACCTGCTTAGTTGTTATTGGTTAGTTGTTATTGGCGTCGCCAATAACAACTAACCCTTCGACTTCGCTGGCTGGCGACACCAACCACCAATAACCAACCACCAATAACCAACCACCAACAACCAATCATGAATCGTTTTCGTACTGCGTGTAGTACCCCCGGAGAATTTATCATTACCGCCGAAGTAGCCCCCCCCAAAGGCGGTGATATCACTCACACCCTGGCAATGGCTGAAATGCTCAAAAACCGCGTTCACGCAATTAATATCACCGATGGCAGTCGTGCAGTGCTACGAATGTCTCCCCTAGCAGTGTCCGTAATTTTATTGCAGCACGGCATTGAGCCGATTTGTCAAGTTGCTTGTCGCGATCGCAATCAAATTGGCCTGCAAGCCGATTTGATGGGAGCACAGGCTTTAGGTATTCGCAATATATTAGCACTAACAGGCGATCCAGTCAAAGCCGGAGACCATCCAAAAGCCAAAAGTGTATTTGATTTTGAAGCAGTGCGACTGCTGCAAGCTATTCAAAAAATGAACAGCGGCAAAGACTGGAATGACAAACCTTTAACAGATGGAGTTACTGATTTATTTGCCGGTGCTGCTGTCGATCCGCAATGCCCCAGTTGGTCAGGTTTACAAAGTCGATTTGAGAAAAAATTAGAAGCAGGAGCCCAGTTTTTTCAAAGTCAATTAATCACAGATTTTGAAATTTTAGATAAGTTTATGCACCACATTGCTGCGGGTTCTAACAAACCAATTTTAGCAGGAATTTTTCTGTTTAAGTCCGCTAAAAATGCTGAATTTATCAAAAAGAATGTGCCGGGAGTTCACATACCACAAGAGACGATCGATCGTTTGGCAAAAGCTCCAGAACCCTTACAGGAAGGAATAAAAATTGCCGCCGAACAAGTTAAGCTAGCGCGACAAATTTGTCAAGGAGTTCACATGATGGCTGTCAAGCGGGAAGATTTAATTCCTCAAATTTTGGATTTGGCAGGAATCCAACCCATAAACTAACATTAAATCCTAGGAGCGGGTTGTCTAAATTATCCATGTCTAAAACTAATGATTTAGTAAACCCGCTTTCCCCCCTGTAGATAATCCAACAACTTCTCTCTCTGTGTTCTCTGTGTTCTCTGTGGTTAAATAATGATCGTCCAACGGTCAACGATATTAGATTAATCAACTACCTTTAAAAATGCTCCCTTCGACTAATTAGATATCTAATTTCAATAGGATTCTAGACTAGATGGTAGCGGATAAAATCAACTACCGATTCTAATCCTTCCTGGCTTTTCAAATTAGTAAAAACAAAAGGTTTTTCCCCACGCATTTTTTGAGTATCCCGTTCCATCACTCCTAAATCTGCTCCCACATAGGGTGCGAGGTCTGTTTTATTAATTACCAGCAAATCGGATTTAGTAATTCCTGGTCCTCCTTTGCGGGGAATTTTGTCTCCCGCAGCCACATCGATTACGTAAATTGTCAAATCTACTAACTCTGGGCTAAAAGTTGCCGCTAAGTTATCGCCCCCACTTTCGACAAAGATTAAATCTAAGTCAGTGAATTTGTATTCCAATTGTTCAATAGCCACTAAATTGATCGAAGCATCTTCCCGAATAGCCGTGTGGGGACAGCCTCCGGTTTCTACGCCCAAAATTCGATCGCTATCCAAAGCTTGACTCCGCACCAAAAACTGTGCATCTTCCTGAGTATAGATATCATTAGTCACCACAGCCATCTTGTAGTGCTGACGGAGGGATTTGCACAAAGCATCAAGTAAAGCAGTTTTTCCCGAACCAACAGGGCCCGCAATTCCAACACGAAAAGCACTCATAGCGATTTTTGATTTGAGATTTTCTGATTTTTAACTGCGAAATAATCGAGTATATTGAGTTTCGTGGGCCATACTAGCTAGGGCCAATCCCCAACTACAACTACCAAGGTCGTCATCTTCTAATTTTAAAACTTCTTGGGCAGTAAAGCTAATTTGTGAGTGCAAATCTAACAATAATTGTTGACCGGCTGTTTGACCAAGGGGAATCAATTTGACACCCGCACTCGCCAAGTTTGTCGCCCAACTGTACAAATATCCTAACAGGGCTGCTTCTTCTTCAATCTGCCAGCAAGCGCAAGCAATGCTAAAGGCGATCGCAAAATTGCACTGATTACCCTCCGAGGCCACGAATTCTGGTACTATTTTCGTTAATCCATCCGGTGTGGGCGATCGCAAATCCAGCAATAACCGCATCAAAGTCCGTCCCATTTGCCAACTTTGCGATCGCAATTCTTCAGTTTCCTTAGTCGCCGTCGCCCACCCATTCCAATAACTCAAAGCTGTTAAATCTTCCTTTTTAGCCGCCCTCAAACCCCGTACCGCCAGCGCAGCCTCTACTCGAATCGCCCCGAATTGCAGGGAGTCTTGCAACCAATTTCTCAAGCTAACTTCGCTATCGATCTCACCTGTTTCTACTAAAATTTCGAGTCCTTCAGAATAACTATAAGCTCCCACAGGTGCAAAAGCTAGCTGCAATAAACATAAAAGTTGACTGTTCACTATTGATTGTTCTCTGTTCGCTTCTTTCTTCTTCAATGAATCAAAGTAAATCTCCAATCTCAAATCTTAATGGCTATGACCATAGGCTCCCACTTCTGGGTGAAATGGTACAATTTCTGCTGTTACTTCCAAACCCATTTTTTCCAGCATTCCCTGCAAGACTGAATCGGGAGAAAACCTTAAATAATTATCAGCCACTTCTAAAGCTACGTGGCGGTTTCCTAAATGATAGGCCGCCCGCATCAGTAGCAGCCGATTTCCAGCACGTACTGCAAGCACTGCTTCTGGTTTGGCTGTGACTCGCACTAAACAATTACCGTCTTCCGACTGCAATAAATCCCCATCGCGCAGTACAGTACCTCTGGGCAAACGCAAGTTTACCACTTCTCCGGCATCCGTTTCAAATCGGTGACGACTGCGAGTGCGATCGTCCGCAGTCAGGGGTAAAACAAAGCTGACTACAGCATCAGGATTTGCAGGCAAATGTTTTGTAAAAATTAGCATTTTTATATTCTATCCCTCACAGGATTTAATGTCGCACCTATTTTTGAGGAATATCTTATTTATCGGGGTTTTCCTGTGAATGGGGCATCGAGAATTGGTGATTAGCTATTGGCACCAACCCATCACCCATAACCAATCACCAATCACCAATCATTATGGATTAGCAGTTTGTTGTTGCAGCCGTACCAACTCGGCTTGAATTTGTGCTTTGACAGCCGGATTAGCTTGCTGGAGCAAAGTAAGCTGGTTGAAGCGAGCAACTGTCAAACCATTTTTTTCTATAATTTTTTTAGCTTCATCGCAGTAATTTACTGCCACGCCGCGAATGTTTCCAGAGAGCCTATTGATTCCCTGAGCTTCGTTGCACAATACTCTTGGAACCGCTCCACCTGGTGCCATTCCTTTTATTTCTCTATAAGCTTTCTCGCGTCTAGGTTCCATTGCTAAGACAGCACGAGCGTAGCTAGTAATCTCCTCTCTGCTAATCTCTTGAGCTTGGGCGCTCGATCCAAAAACCAGGCTGGGCGAATTGCCGTACAAACCGGGAACCCATCCGCTAGCCAAGGCTGCTGCGGAGATGATGCTTGCTAGCAGGGATTGCCGCAGCATTTGATTGAGGTGCAATTTAGGGGTGTTAAGTGAAGTGTTCATGGTCGTCGGTGATTGCTTGCGTTTAGATAAAAATGACACAGGGCTTGGAGGCTCAATCTTTCTGAATAACTTGGTGGCAAGAAAGTTCCTGCCAGGAAAAAAATGTTATATTTTGGCAGAATAGTTTGGGATTTTCTCAGGGCGATCGCATTTATCTGGATGCTACAGGTACTTTTCGCCACATATCTTGATAGCTTGCCTATCTGGTCGATCCGCATCGGCAAACAGCCTGTGGCTCACGGGGCAGTTAAGTAGAAGGAAGAAGACTTATGCAGTCAGCTTTTCGGTCATCAGTATTTTACGTTTAATTAAGTGGATTTATTTAATAACATTTTTTCGATGACATTACATATTCTAACATCGTTGGTAACTTCCGAAAATACAAATTTTTGACTGTGATTTATTGCTAGAGAAAAGGAGACAATTTTTTCTCACAATCAACGGGGATTAAGAAAGTTTAAATAAATCTAAAATCACTTGACATCCTGGGCGATCGCCCTGTCAAAAGTCAAACAACTGCCTTAGACTCGTAAAATCTACAAGCAGCGTACCCCACCGTATAAAACATCACAGCATTGGTACTCGCGCCGATCGCCATTCCTGCCAGTGGCACATTTCGCAGCCCACCAAAAAGCACTTTCAGCACTTCCGAACTACCCACCGACAGACCAAAAATAGCCAAAACTTCCGCTCGCCTAGTTGGTTCGCGCACATCCATACCGTAAGCCGCAGCAATCTGATCAACCATTTGGGCTTGCAACTGCGTCGTCGCTACCAAATCCACCGCCAGCAGCGCCAAGGCGACTCCAGGGACAACGCTGCTTGCTAAGCCGATGCCGCCAGCATAGATGGCTTTTTCTACTACAATCCTGTGAGCGATTTCGGCAGGAGTTTCCTGGGGGTACTCTTGCTGCAACTTTCTGACAGCAGCTTCAGCACTGGCGACATCCACCATACCGATTAAGGTTAGCAGCCCTTCGGCACGAAAAAACTTCAGGAATTCTCGCAGCAGAAGGTTGTCGCCCACTGCTTCCAAAACTTTTCCTGTCTCGCGGGTGGCTGTGTCGAAATATTCCTGGGCTTGTTTGAAAGTTGACTCGGCTGCTTCCCCCGCACTGGCGGCGGCGGCCGTGCCAATTTCCGTTGCTGCTACACCGATCGCACTTAACGCGATCGTCGCCGTTTCCGCAGCAGCCTGAGCCGTTTTTACCTGCACCTGAACCGCCTCACAAACCGAATTTGCTGCGGACTTGATTTCCTCTGTTGGTTGCTGCTCTTTGTCTGTCATGAAAGCTAAATTCCCGATCGCATTACCTGAATTTTTAATTTAGCAATGCCAGCCCAAATCAACCTAGGGCATGAGACATAGGGCTTTGGATAGATTTTCTGGTTTTGAGTTGCAACTTAAATCAACCTCATTAAAACTAACAAGATCTCCTTGATCTCAATTCCGGTTGTATCGTCAGGTGATTTAACCGCGAAGGCGCTAAGGACGCGAAGTTCGAGAAGAGAGAGTTTAATACAGGACGATGAAGAGAGGATTTGGTATGAGAGTCCCGCAGCACTTTTAGTTGTCTGGGAATCTGGGTATGCTATTTTTTTTAGTAAAACTGCCGGAGGACAGAGGCGATCGCAGCCCACGGGCGATTAAGATTTTCATAAAACACCCCTGCTGTTTTTTTGGGTGACAATCCGCAGCCGTTTGTCAAAGTTCCCCTAGCGGTTAGTTGTTGACGGGGAAAACTGGGTAACTGTTTCACAAACAGCGGATTTTGGCAAGGATTATTGCTGCAAATTTACAATTTTTAATTAATGCTCTCCCATGAAAACTCAAAAAGAAATTTGGCGAGTTATTCTCGCAGTGGCTATTAGTGTGGTAGGGGTTCTCCACTTTGCAGTCCCCGCACCTTTTATCAAAATCATGCCACCCCAGCTTCCTTACCCAGAAGCTTTGGTTTATATCAGCGGTTTTTTCGAGATTTTGGGAGGCATTGGTCTATTAGTTCCTCCCGTGAGTCGCGCCGCCGCCTGGGGATTAATTGCTCTGTTTATTGCCGTGTTTCCAGCTAATATTAATCAGGCCATCAACAGCATTCCCATAGAAGGGATTCCCCATCACCCACTTCTGTATTGGTTCAGGCTGCCTTTTCAAGCTGTCTTAATTGCTTGGGCTTGGGTTTATACCAAACCCGATCCAAGGACGGACGGGAATTCTGTAGTTTCTGATAGAGTACAAAACCCTCAATGAAGCAGTTTGACTACAATCAGGATTTTAAGACGATCGACTTTCGAGAGCAACCGCAACTTTATCGGGTGGGGAAAGGAGAACAGGGAGTGCTGTTGGTGGAACCCTATAAAGGAGAAATCTTGGCTTTTTGGAGATTTAAGACTCCTGAAATTGCCACGGAGTCCAGTCGCAAAATTTACTCTCTGTTTTTAGAGTATCTCGATCGCCAAGATTTTGTAGGAGCGGATATTGCCCGCAAGTTTTTGCAGATGGGCTATACTCGATCGCGGCGCTATGCGAACCACAAAAACGGCAAAAAATACCAGCAGAATCCTCAGAATCTGCAATCGGTTGAAGCACAAACCGCAGCCCGAAAAAATATTTTGCCTCTGGAACCGGATTCGGAGAAAGCGGAATCTGCCACTATTTTCAAAGAGAAGTGGATGCTGGCCAAAAATAACCCCACCTATCTCCAGCTTTTAGCCAGACACAAACAGATCTACGAATCTTAAAAGTTGCCTGTTGGGGACTACCACCTGTTTTCTTGCCTTTTCCATCTAAGTCCCATAGTTAGAAAAACTGACAACATATAATAGGACCCCCAAAACAGCACTACAGTTAAGTTTGCCGAGCTGGGGGCTTCTGAAATCTAGCTTTGTCCTAGTAAATTACTCGTCTGCTTCTTCCTGCTGCCACTGCTGCCAAATTTCAAAGGGATTAAACCCCCTGTATTGGAGGTAATTCAAGACTTTACCCTTGGTCTTTGGATCTACTTTATCCCAAGTATCAATCTTGTATTTTCCCATGACTTTGGCTTTTAATCCGGCAAGTTTTTCTGCTTCGGAGTCTACATTTTCAGCAGATTCTTCCTCCCAAACTTGCTCGAACAAATCGCTGGAAATTCCTTTTTGCAAGCACTTGCGCTTGACGGCAGACTTCCCGTATTTGCCTGCAGCAGAGGCGATCGAGTTTGCCACCAAGCGAGTATCGGACTGATAGCCCCGGTCTTGAATTTGCGCGATCGCCTCCAATATTTCGACCTGGCCAAAACCTTTCTCTTGCCCCTTTTTGCGAAGTTCAGAGGCACTGTAGTCTTTGCGAGACAAGAGAAAATAGAAATAGTCTAGACAGCTCATCAGTTAAATCGAAGGTGGGCGCGCAAATATTCATACAGTGAATGCCAAATCTAGTCGCCTTACCATCGGCTGACTGCATCGGGTTCGCTGCTATTCTTCTGTCTCCTCCTCTTGATCGTCCATGTCTACATCAGGTCTGTCCACATCGATCTGAATCAAGCGAATGTGCTTGTATCCGAGTTTAATTTCAAACTCGTCTCCCGGCTTTAATCCCATTTCTTGGGTATAATTTGCCCCGATCACGATGGAGCCATTCTTGTGAACGCTAGCTCGATAACTGGCTTCTCGTCCGCGTCCATCAGCTTTCGACTTCTCTAGCTCAATTCCCTTAGCAGCTAACACTGCATCGTAAAACTCAGCCAAGTTAATCCGAGTTTCTCCACTCTTGCTCACTGTGAAGTAGCCACAAAGCTTTGCCAGTTCTCTGCGTGGCAAATCACTGCCTTTGATTTTTTGAAGCAGACCTTTTCCTGTTAAGGGTGCTGTTGCTGTTTCTGCCATTGACCTTACCTCGCTTATTGGACTTTACTTATATCAATTACAACACATTAGATGAAGTTTGTTTGACTGTCAATACTAATAATTCTGAATATTAAGATTCTGGATTAATTTCTGCGGTCTCAAGGTCTGGCCTGAAACTAAAGATGCTGGATCTGTGATATATTTGCTGCTCAATCCTGATGATTGAGCTCGCGAGGAAGCTCGACTCCGGGATTGTTGCTGCAAATTAAAGAGTTTACTTTTGGAGAGTAAAGTCTGTTCAGCAGTATTCACCAGTCCCCCGATCGGGTCTGCCAATAAAGTAAAAAGCCTTGGGGCGATCGCTGGAAATACCTAGGGTACTAGGTAGAGGAAATCTGTGGAAACCGCCGATCGCTGCGGGATGAAATTTTACCAAATTTTACCTCAACAAGATGAAGCGGTACTGATTGTCAACGGCACTGCCACCTACTCAAAAAGCCAGTTATTCGCCCCTGGAATGACCTCAAAACCCCAAATCCCTGGGAGGAATCTTCTATTAAACAGTTCACCATATGACTTGTAGAGAACAGACGAGGGGGATGGCAATCCCACAACAGTTGGGTAAAATTTGCACAGGTTTTAGCCAAAAAGGCACTCAATGAGCACGCTGTACAAACCATCGCGCAACCACCCTGACAGCTAGTGCAAAATATTGGCCACACCACAAATTCACAGCCGTTCCTGGCAGTGATTTGTGGCAGTAATGTACTGAATTTCTACTGGTTCCCTGTAGGTTGTTGCTCCCAAAGCACCATCAGCCACAAATCCACCACCAAGGCAAAGTCGTCCCTGAGCCTCACTATTGGCACAAAAGCGATCCAGCACCCTAGAGGTAGAGCAAATGCCTTGGCACACAGGACCTTTTTAATTGCTCAAACCATTGATTTTGTTGAATTTCCCCCTCAATTTCTGCTTCTTTCTGCTCCCTGGCGTGGGTTCTTCTCTCAATCAATTTGCCCGATCTGGTCACAAAAATTGTACATTTTAACAGTGGATAGAGAGAATCAGAACACTAGAATATTGCTCCATACTTTCGATGGATCATCGCGCTTTTTGCAACTTTTGCAGGGACTGCCAATCGCGAATTGCCGCCTCGGACCACAGCCAATTTTTCGCCAGGGCATCAGGCCCAAAACTCAGCGGATCGCTAGCAATCACTTGTTGGCGAAATTCGATCGCTTTGGTCAAACGAGCAGCTTGCTGTTGAGGCGTCAGGTTGGGAATAGGCTTTGCCATCACCATTCCCAAACCGGCGATCGCAGTTAAAATATCATTGCCCGCTTGCACAGACACAGAAGTAGTTGGTTTGTTGGGAATCGGTGCGATGGAATTGAGCACGGACGCCCAAACTTGATAAGCACGCTCGAAATTACCTTCAGCATAATAAGCAAAACCTAAAGCATTCCGATACTTCAGGGAATGTGGACGCGCCTTGAGAGCGATCTCCCAGGAACGCCTCGCGTCGTCAACACTGTATTTTTTGTTGCCGATTTGTTGAAATTGCCAAGCCAAACGACCTTTAAGAAAATTAACTTCTGGCTGATCCAGGGCAAATTTGGGGACAGCTTGCAGAGCACCTTCTGCCTGTGGTAGTGCTACTCGATCGAGCAATGCTTCTGTGGCTTTAAGACCGGCCCAAGTCTCCCCAGCCTGAAAGTTGTTCAGAGCCATCGCCATTACTTTAGCAGTCTGAGTTTGTTCCAAATTTACCCGCTGTATTTGTAGATAACCTTGGGAAATAGGAGTCCGCACCGTCGGTAATAACTCTTCGGGTTTGGAATTGCTGTTTTGCAATTGCCGCCACCCCAAAAAACCAGCCCCCAAAGCCAGAGGCAACGCACAAAACGTCACAGTCAGATATTTTTTCCATCCCAATTTTTTGATTGGTTTGACAGTAGCTACTGGAGTGCGACTTTGTTGAGTAGTAGCAAGGGAAGAGCCTGGAGTAGAAATGGGGGGTGTTACTGCCGGAAGTGGAGACCTGGCATTTAGAGTCGAGAGTGCAGAATTTGGCTCCAGCCCATTCATGGGAAACCCTAATTTGTCTGGAAAATGGCTCCTGACTTGCCCATCAGCACAGTCTGCTTCTTCCTCAACATTAGCGGAATTCCAAGTCTTTGATTTTGCACCAGCCAACAGCGGCTGCGTTTCCGACGCTAGGGATTTTTTCGGCTGCAAAGAATCTCCTGTCCCTGGTTGAGTAGGAGTACCTGTCAGATAGCCGTTAAATTCTGGGTGCTGGTAGAGAATGGGCAAAGCCCAGTATAACTGATGAGAACCGTAGGCAGTAATCAGTCCCGCTCTAGCCCGACTCAGGCTCAGATCCACTGGATAGCCTTGATTCAAGTTGCGGTAAAACAACCGTGTCAGAGTCAGCGCCACATCGTCGGGGATGCTTTCTGCCATTGCTAACACCGCAGGAATCCCCCGCTTGACCAAAGCTTCTGTTAAATTGCGTTCGGGGCTATCTTCCCCTTGCTTTGAGGCATTGCTGTAGGCGCCTCGGCAAGAGTTGAATACGGCCATTTGAATGCCGTTGTTGACTAGCAAACCTGCTAAGTCGTCGCCACTTAAGGTTTCGGTTAAGCCGGTGCGGCTGCTGACTAGGTAAAGTTCGCCACCTCTGGAACCCAAGTTGCTATGTCCTGCGTAGTGCAGAACTTGGTAGTGCCCTTGTTCTAGGGCTTGGGTTAATTGTTCTCGATCGGGCTGTTCGAGAATTGTCAATTGAATCTCCGGCGCGTGCAGGTTCTGTTTGAGGGGGTTCACAGTCCGGTTTTGGAGTTCTTCTTGCAGGTGAAGAACTTCTCGCTTTAGTTGCAAGCTGTCTCGATCGCTGGGAGAGGCGATCGCCATTAAAATCCTTAACGGGCCGCTATGGGGAATAATGTGAGTTGGTTTTAACAGGTTTGTATCCGTGTGGTAGCGCGAGAAGACCACATCAGTGCCAGTGGCCAAGGGGCGATCGTCAGCGTGTAGAACCTCCCAAGGCAACCGTGACAACCGTCTGTCTTTGATTCCCACACGCAGTTGCAGCACTTCTCGGCGATGCTGTGCTATGCCTTGAGCGCAGGTCCAGCTATCGCGCAACCGCCCTTGAAACAGCCCACTGTGTAATTGTTGGCCGAGGGCTACTAAATTTGGCACTGGGTTTTTTGCCGATGGCGACAGCACGCGACTGGTTTTTCCCTGAAGCAAGCCCATTAAGGGGTCGTTCATCAGTTCGGCAGACAAAGCCAGCCATTGGTCGATCGGCCAGCGGACTCTTTCTTCTCCCAAGGGTACACCGGATGCAACCTTTTCTGTCCGCACAAAGCATTCGTCATCCTCAAATAGGGTGACAGACAGTCTAAATTCTTGGCTCACTGATTTAATGCCCTCCCGCCTCAATTCTGAACTTTCCTAGGTTTTTGTCACTAGCAATAACAATTGACCAACTTATGTTTACTCTTTCAATCAAAGTTTCTGAATCGGCGTCTTCCCATCTGGCGATCGCCTGGTAACGAAATATTTGCTCAAACACTTTGAGGTTATAAAACTTGTACTTTAATAACAGTTTATTAGTTTTTATGGCCTTGTGGCTCTTGGAAAGCTTACTTAACTTAAATATTCCTATTTTTGACATTTTGCACCTCTACCACAGACCCCTTTACATTGGCGGTAAACTCAAGTTTTTCATTGCATGGTGAAGTTAACTTGGGAGCACTTTACCAGGCGGATCTTTAGTTCTTATTAGAATTACTACTACTCTCACCCACCGGTTTCAGGGTAATATGGCTAACAAAGTTGAGGTAATTTTTGGGGGAGAGTGCCTGGGAGAGAAATGTTGCCACCGCTTATCCTCTACCATCTGCCCTCCATCTCCCACCTCCATAGTGTGTCAATTAGTTAATTGGTCTGTAGATTTAGCCTTTGGCATTTGCGATGGGGGATTTGGCATTGTCCCCCCTCCAGAGCACCGGCCTCAATAAATCTGCGGGCTGGTCCTTATTTTTATCTAGTATCCCCTATTTAAAATCTCAACCCTCCGTCGTCATCGCTAAAAAAATCACTATTTACCAATTACCAATTACCCATTACCTATTACCAATTACCAATTACCAATTCTCGCTCGTACCTCATAGGAGAGCTCGAAAGGCTATATTACATTTTTCCCTCTTCCCTCTTCTCTGGGTATTTTCATAATCTGTCTTGAGATAGATATAATTCTGCCGGGTTTTTACTATTCCTCGCGAAAAATATATTTTTTCACTTTGAGCGGGGACAGGGAGGGTCAACGAGATTGCCACATTCACAACAAAAACAAATGTTTCCATCAGTAAACTATATAAAACAATAATTAATTAATTATCGGGAACTCAAAGCAGGAATTTTAAGTCACTGTCCATAGAATCCTGCACCTGTAGGTAATTTATCATCCTTGGGGTTGTTGTCCACAGATTGTTGTCAAGGGATTGTTACAAAAATTCAATATAATCCCTGCTAGATCTCTAAAAAAGCCCGCTCAATTTTGAGGATTTAGTGTTTAGGGTAGTTATGGGCTGGGCTTTGTACATTGCAAGTAAAGATTCAGCGAATTATATAGCAACCGCCAGGGTGGTTAAGTCGTGGGGTGGGGGCGGGTTTATAGAATTTGTCTATACCGATGAAAGATATCGGTGAACCCGCCCCTACAAAATCTGCCCTAATCGCCTTGGCAGTTGCTATATCGTAGGAATTACGTAGAAAATTAAAAATCAGGGTCTTGAACTCTGGAAAATACGCAGAAAGACGAGTAAACGTAGTGTAAGGTCAAGCTTACTCTGTATTTAGCATCTCGATTATTGTTTGTACGTAATTCCCGAAAAAAAGACTTGCAATTACCAAATATAAGCTTTATAATCAAACAGGAATATCTTGCTAAAAATTGCCTTGCAGAACCAATTCTATTAGGCAAAATAAAAAAGCTTGAAAGTATTTTTATAGCTTCTAGTGTAGCAGGAAAAAATTCCAATCTAATCATAAATTCGTTGGCAGGAATAATTAAAGATGGAAGAAGAAATGTTGTTAGCCAATCTGTCGGGGACACTGTTTCCCGATCGAGGTGATAGTTTGGTTGAAAGTTCCGAGTCTAATAATTCTGATAATTCGGAGCTCGATTTCACAAAATTAATTGAAGAGGCGATCGCCCAAAAGTTGAACAACACCGTTGACAACAAAAAGGAGAGTGCATCTAACGACACACCCGAAGAAAGTAGCGCCGATCGGAGGGTTGACACCAAAGGCATCAAAGAAAAGGGCGACACCATCGAAGGCACCGATGACGATGACTTAATCACCGCCACCAGCGGTAACAAGTCGCTCTTCGGCAAAAAAGGCAAAGACGAGCTCAAAGGCAGCCGTGACAAAGATAAAATCTACGGCGGTAAAGATGACGACAAATGCGATGGTGACGATGGCGATGACGAAATCCGAGGCGATAGCGGTAAAGACAAGTGCGACGGTGGCGGCGGCAACGACTCCATCTTCGGTGGCAAAGACAACGATACCATTACTGGCGGTAGCGGCAACGATACCTGCAAAGGTGATGATGACGATGACTTCGTATACGGTAACGAGGGCAACGATGACGTTGATGGCGGCAGTGGCAGCGATAACGTCTACGGTGGCAAAGGCAACGATACCTCCAAGGGTGGCGAAGGCAACGATACCGTCAGGGGCGACTTAGGCAACGACAATTGCGACGGCGGCACCGGCAACGACCAAGTTAACGGTGGTAAAGGCGACGATACCGTTATAGGAGGTATTGGCGACGACACTTGCATGGGTGACGACGGCGACGACAGTATTGTCGGTGGCGAAGGCAAGGATACCGTCATGGGCGGTGCCGGCAAAGACACTTGCATGGGCGATGACGGCGACGACAGTATTGTCGGTGGCGCTGACGACGACAGTCTCATGGGCGGTGCCGGTAATGACATGACAGACGGTGGCGACGGCGACGACACCGTGATGGGTGGCGGCGGTGACGACACTTGCATGGGTGGTGCAGGCAAGGATACCATCGTCGCTGGTGACGGTAATGACATGACAGACGGCGGCGACGGTGACGATAGCGTTGTCGGTGGCGGCGGTGACGACACCTTGATGGGTGGTGCAGGCAAGGATACCATCGTCGCTGGTGACGGTAATGACATGACAGACGGCGGCGACGGTGACGATAGCGTTGTCGGTGGCGGCGGTGACGACACCTTGATGGGCGGTACTGGCAACGATACTATCGTAGGCGGTACTGGCAACCATACCTGTACCGGTGGTGCTGGAGATGACATTTTTGTCATTAGCGATCGCACTTCTGGGCCAAATTCAGTCATCAGTGACTTCACAGAAAATGACAAATTTCTGGTATCTGGCAGCTTGAATTTTAGCAGTTTGTCCTTTGTCCAAATTGGCGCCAATACCGAAATTCGCGGCAGCAGTAACTTTGTGCTGGCGCTATTGTTGAACGTCAACGCTAGTATTCTCAAAGCCGCCAGCTTTTTGGGAGTTACTGTTTCTCCCCCAAACAATACGGTAACAACTCTAACGCCCATTAACACTCCTCCGCGACTGGAAGCTAACAACGATGTTATTCTTGGTTCCGGGAAAACACAGACTATTACTTCTAGCGATTTGAATTTTTTCGATCGCGAACAAAGTCCCAACGCCATTATCTTTACCCTGACGGAACTACCTCCTGCTACCAGTGGGAAACTGTTCTTAAAGGGAGTAGAAGTAACACAAGTAGGTTTAACCTTCTCCCAAGCAGACATTAATGCCGGTTCATTAACTTTCCAAGGCGTAGCTAGCTTCACCGGGGCCGCTAGTTTTGGTTTTAAAGTTACCGACGGCAAAACTACTGTCACCAATCAGAAATTTAGTTTGAATGTTGTTCAAACTGTCTTTAATTTTGCTGGCAATACAGCTCCTCAAGTCATTGTCGGTTCTGTACTCGATGACGACATCGAGGGCGGCGATGGTGACGATGACATAAAAGGTGGTAAGGGTTCAGACAAGATCAAAGGAGGGAAAGGCAAGGGCAAAATCAAAGGCGACGAAGGCGATGACGACATCGAAGGCGGCGATGACGAGGACTCCATCGAAGGTGGCATAGGCAGCGACAAAATCATTGGCGGTGCTGGGAATGACACATTAACCGGAAATGAGGGCGATGACTCCATCGAAGGTGGAGAAGGCACAAATATTCTCAGTGGTGGTGCTGGGAAGAATCGGTATAGTTACAAGAAATCCCGCGAAGGCATCACCAAAGTTTCAGACGCCGACTTAATTACTGACTTTAAAGTCGATGACGATGTTTTAGAGTTCTCTAATGCTGCTTTTGGTTTCAGCGCGACTAGCTTCACCCGAATTGAGATTACTGCTAGTTCTGTTGTTGGCAGTATCGGCAGCAATAATTTGCTCGACTTCAGCACTGATACCACCGTCACCAGCATTGCAACTTTGCAAGCACGGTTTAAAGCTTTAGGCGGTAATAGCGAACAGCCTGTATTCTGTCAGTTTACAGATGCCGATACTGGCCGTAGTGTGCTGGTATTTTCAGTTGGGGTTCGCTTTGAAATTGTCGCTAGTTTCTCTGTGAAATTTAGCCTCAAAGTCAGTAACTTTGTGTTCACTGGCCCACCGCTAAATCTTCCTGTCGGTACTCCCGGCCCTGACAATGTGAATTTCAGCACTTCTCCAGCGGGAATTAAATTCGATGGTTTAGCAGGCGATGACAACATTGTTGGCAGCAATTTTAGTGATAGCATCAACGGCGGTGACGGCAACGATACGATTACAGGCGGCCTCGGTGCGGATCTCCTAACAGGCGGTAGCGGTGCTGATATCTTTGCTTACACCACAACGAAAGAAGGTGGCGATAAAATTCTTGACTTTAAGTCAGGAGTTGACAAATTGCAGTTCGTCAGTGGCGCTTTCGGTAATTTGACTACGACTAACTTTGATGCTGTTAGCGGTAGTGCTCCTGATGTGACTGGTAAAGAGTTGGTGATTTTCACCGGCGGTACTTATGCCACTGTCGAAGCTGCTCAAGCTAAGGCTCTAGGCTCTTCCACCACTCCTGGTTTCTTCGTATTTACGAATGCAGCCAACGAGACTGTGTTGGTGTTTGACTCCAACGGTACTGCACCTGGTGGTTCTACCACAGTGGCTAACTTTGGTACTGCTGCGGTGAGTTTGGGCACTTCGGACTTTGT
>JAHREW010000021.1:0-15134 GCA_020883125.1 Microcoleus sp. CAWBG506 | reverse complement strand
TCGTATTTACGAATGCAGCCAACGAGACTGTGTTGGTGTTTGACTCCAACGGTACTGCACCTGGTGGTTCTACCACAGTGGCTAACTTTGGTACTGCTGCGGTGAGTTTGGGCACTTCGGACTTTGTGTTTACAGGCTCCCTAGGCTTGGCTCCACCTCCACCGCCTAATAACAGTATTGTTGACTTAAATGCTCCTAACAATACTTATCCCGTAGCCTTTAACAACTTCGGTTCCGGTGCCGGCGGTTACAATTTCAGCGGCCCTGTATTGTTCATCGGAAATGACAGTGTAAATAACGTTACAGGTACGGCCTTTGCTGATATTTTGAACGGTGGTTCCGGTGCTGATATTATCAGTGGCGGTAGCGGTGCAGATACTCTCAACGGTGGCATCGGTGTTGATTTGCTCACTGGCGGTTCCGGTGCAGATATCTTTGTTTACAATGGCCCCTTGGACGGTGGTGATACCATTACCGACTTCGCCTTTGGAGTTGACAAATTGCAGTTCGTCAGTGGCGCTTTCGGTAATTTGACTACGACTAACTTTGATGCTGTTAGCGGTAGTGCTCCTGATGTGACTGGTAAAGAGTTGGTGATTTTCACCGGCGGTACTTATGCCACTGTCGAAGCTGCTCAAGCTAAGGCTCTAGGCTCTTCCACCACTCCTGGTTTCTTCGTATTTACGAATGCAGCCAACGAGACTGTGTTGGTGTTTGACTCCAACGGTACTGCACCTGGTGGTTCTACCACAGTGGCTAACTTTGGTACTGCTGCGGTGAGTTTGGGCACTTCGGACTTTGTATTCACAGGCTCCCTAGGCTCTGCTCCGGCTGGTAATACTACTGTTTCTGGTTCTGGTAGTGTGGTTGACTTGACTGCTGCTGGGAATACTTACCCGGTTGCTATTAACAACTTCGGTTCCGGCGCCGGCGGTTACAACTTTACCACCCCTGTATTGTTTACAGGCAATGAGAGTGCTAACACCGTGATTGGTACTCCGTTTGCTGACATCATCACAGGTGGTGGCGGTGTTGATATTCTCACTGGTGGTTCTGGTGCGGATCTGTTTGTTTACAAGGCTCCAGGTGAAGGCGGTGATAAAATTCTTGACTTTAAGTCAGGAGTTGACAAATTGCAGTTCGTCAGTGGCGCTTTCGGTAATTTGACTACGACTAACTTTGATGCTGTTAGCGGTAGTGCTCCTGATGTGACTGGTAAAGAGTTGGTGATTTTCACCGGCGGTACTTATGCCACTGTCGAAGCTGCTCAAGCTAAGGCTCTAGGCTCTTCCACCACTCCTGGTTTCTTCGTATTTACGAATGCAGCCAACGAGACTGTGTTGGTGTTTGACTCCAACGGTACTGCACCTGGTGGTTCTACCACAGTGGCTAACTTTGGTACTGCTGCGGTGAGTTTGGGCACTTCGGACTTTGTATTCACAGGCTCCCTAGGCTCTGCTCCGGCTGGTAATACTACTGTTTCTGGTTCTGGTAGTGTGGTTGACTTGACTGCTGCTGGGAATACTTACCCGGTTGCTATTAACAACTTCGGTTCCGGCGCCGGCGGTTACAACTTTACCACCCCTGTATTGTTTACAGGCAATACTGCTGTTAATAACGTCACCGGTACGGACTTTGCTGACATTTTGAACGGCGGTTCTGGTGCTGATATTTTCAATGGTGGTTTGGGTAACGACAGTCTCTCCGGGGATGACGGTAACGACAGTCTCTTCGGTGGCCCTGGTAACGATACCATCAATGGTGGTGCCGGAAATGACACTTTAATCGGCGGTTTGGGAACTAATGTTCTCAACGGCGGTGCTGGTTCGGATGTGTTTGTCTTCAGTGGAACTTCTGTTGGTGGCGGGGATTTAATTACCAATTACAGCACTGCTGATGATGTAATTAACCTCGACAAAACTGGTTTTGCTGCCTTTACGACTGGTTCTGGGCCTTTGGGTTCGAGTTTCTACGCTTATAGCAGCACAGTTGCTACTGTAAGTGGGATCGAGTCAACTTTGACTGGCCCGTCGATTATTGCTCTCTACGATGGTGCAGTTACTAAACTGTATTACGATAGCAACGGTTCTACCGTTGGTGGCAACAGTTTGTTTGCAACTGTCGATGTCAATTTGGGAGCTTCGGGCAACTCTAAGTTGTTCTTGTTCTAACCCATTGCTCTAGTATTCCCTTTCTTAAACTGAACGGGAATACTAGACGACTGATTTTAGGTGGCTTGATGCCACCTAAAATTTCAAATATTTTTTTAAGTAGAAGGAAGAAGGAAGAAGGAAGAAGGAAGAAGGAAGAATAGCAAGCCAGTAAGCTGTTGAGCGATTGGGATCTTGCATTTAATTAGGTGGACTTACTTATTATTTGACCGATCGCTTGAAATCGATCGCGCTTTTGAAACTATTTGAGATTTTAGATTTCGTCAGGGGAAAGTTAACCGAATACAGCAATGCTGGTACACTAGCAGCTTCTGCGGGTTTCATTCCCTCATCGCAAATTGATAGCTGTTGGTGCCAATGACAAGGGATTAAAATTGGGTTATGGTGGTGAGCAAGCCTTCCCTACAAGGATCATTGGCATGAAAAAGTTTTTCGTTCTGTGCTTATTTTTGATCGGACTCGGCTGGGCAATTTCTAGTTTCCCAGGATTGGCGACTCAAGGGACTTATGATTCTATTTTGCTGGATTTCCGCGAAGATGTTGGTGCTGTTGAGATTGTCAAACAAGTAGAGGCGATCGCCAACAAGTACCACGTCAATCCCCAACTCAATAGCGAGTTTTCCCAACAGGATAATGTGTATGTTGTCAAGGGCGATCGCACTTTGTTAAATGCCCTGAAAAAATCAAATTTGGCTAAAGATACCGAATACATTGAGCCAAACTACGTTTACAGCGCTTTCGAGATTCCCAACGACCCCATGTATAACAAACAGTGGAATCTCCGCAGCATCAATGTAGAATCTGCCTGGAACGAAACCAAAGGCAGTGGCACAACAGTAGCGATAATTGACACGGGAATCACCCCGGTTACGGACTTAAAAGAAACCAAATTTGTACCGGGCTACGACTTTGTAAACGATCGCGCCGAAGCCTTTGATGACAACGGCCACGGTACTCACGTCGCCGGTACAGTCGCCCAATCAACTAACAACAATTACGGTGTTGCTGGCATTGCTTACGAAGCAGCCTTAATGCCACTAAAAGTGTTGGGTGGTAGTGGTGGCGGTACGGTTTCTGACATCGCTGAAGCCATCAAATTTGCGGCGGATAATGGCGCTGATGTGATTAACATGAGTCTCGGTGGTGGTGGCGAAAGTCAGTTAATGGCAGAGGCGATCGACTACGCGCACAGTAAAGGCGTTGTCGTCATCGCAGCCGCCGGCAATTCCGGCGATAGTTCCGCCTCCTATCCAGCCCGCTATCCCCACGTCATCGGCGTTTCTGCCCTCGGCCCGGACGACGAAAAAGCTTCTTACTCCAATTTCGGCGCGGGAGTTGACATTTCAGCCCCTGGTGGTTCTGAAACTGGGAAAATTCTCCAAAGTACGATCGACCCAGAAACTGGTGCAGAAATTTTTGAAGGCTACCTTGGTACAAGCATGGCATCTCCCCACGTTGCCGCCGTTGCAGCCCTGATCAAAGCCTCCGGTATCCAAGAACCAGACCAAATTCGCAGCGTACTTTTACAATCGGCGCGAGTTGTCGGCGAAGATCCCCTCAACCATTTTGGTGCGGGAAACCTCGACGCCGCGGCGGCTGTTCAGCTAGCCCGCAAAGGCCAAATCAACTTCCGCGATTTCTTCCGCTGGTTGCATGACAACGGCTATCTCAGTCCCCATTTCTGGATTGATGGCGGTGCTGTGGCGCTGTTACCTAAGATTGCAATGGTGCTCGGTTCCTATCTGCTGGCTTTCTTGTTGCGGAACTATTTCCCCTTCCAGTGGACTTGGGGTTTTTCTGGCGGTTTGATGGCTGGTAGTTCTGGGTTCTTTTTCCTGCGAAATTTGTTTGTATTTGACCTGCCACAATGGCCGCTGCGGGTGATGGGCAGTTCTATTCCCGAACTTGGGGGCGCAATTAATGGCAGTAGTATGCTGAATCCGATGTTTGCTAGTGTGTTGATTCCTGGGATTTTGATTGTGTTGCTGTTGGGACATCCACAGTGGAAGTGGATTGCGATCGCAACTTCCATCGGCTTTGCTAGCAGTTTAGCCGTCAATGCTTTTGTGTCTCCCAGTGTTTGGGGATTGGGAACAGGTTTAGTAGCACAAACATTTTTAATTGTCAATGCTTTTATGTGTTTGGCGCTAGCACGTTTAGCAATTAAAACAGAGGTTAAGTCAGCATGAGTATTACAGTCAAGGGTGTAATTGAACGCCAAGGCTTCGGATCAGGTACTTGGGCCTTGGTGGGCGAAGATGGCGAAACTTATGAACTTAAGGATGCTTCTTCTGAATTGAAAAAAGAGGGTTTGAAAGTCCGTGTCAAAGGTTTGGTGCGTAAGGATATTATGACTTTTGCGATGATCGGGCCGGTACTTGAGGTGCAGTCTTTTGAAGTGCTTTAGGCTAATTGGTTAATCTAGTTTGCCAACTCAAAAAAACCCCTGCCACATTTGGCAGAGGTTGATTCATGCGGTTAGCAACAGTAAGTTAATTAAGTTAATCTATTCACAAAGCTATCCATCCTTATGTATCAGTTGGTTCCCAGTCAAATGCCGATACTGAACCCCTACCAAGGGCATCTGTACAGGTGATGAATTTGGATGGAAAAAATCAGCAAACTTTTGCCTCTGGCTTACGCAATCCCGTAGGATTAGATTTTCACCCTTCCAGCGGACAACTTTACACCACAGTCAACGAACGTGATGGTTTGGGAGATGATTTGGTGCCCGATTACTTGACCAGAATTCGTCAAGACCAGTTTTACGGCTGGCCCTTTGCTTATTTTAAGCCGAATCTGCTCGACCCGCGCCACGTCAAAAATGGCCGCAGCGAGCGACCAGATTTAGTGGCGAAAACACTGACACCAGATGTACTGTTTCAAGCACATTCAGCCGCTTTAGGACTGCAATTTTATGACGGCAAAACCTTTCCCAAAAAGTACCGGAATGGAGCATTTGTCGCATTTCGTGGCAGTTGGAACCGCAACGCTGGAACGGGTTACAAAATCGTGTTTGTACCTTTCAATGCCAATTCCCGTCCCGAAGGTTATTATGAAGATTTTCTGACAGGTTTTCTCACCGAGCCGTCAGTACCGAAAACCTGGGGACGCCCCGTTGGTTTGCTAGTATTGCCTGATGGGAGTTTGCTGTTTACTGAAGAGGCAAATAACCGGATTTATCGCATTCAGTATCGCGGGTAATATAAAACCCTCTCTTCATCGTCCTGCATGAAACTCTCTCTTCTCGAACTTCGCGTCCTTAGCGCCTTCGCGGTTAAATCATTATAACCAGATAATCTGCGGTCAAAAAATCCCCTAAAAAATCGAACTCAACACAATTTCATTAGCAACAATCCATTCATAAATATCTTGCAAAGCAGCTTCGGGGCTAATCCTAGGTTGCCATCCAGTGCGTTCCATCACCCTAGAAGAATCAGTAATAAAAATGGGAATATCCCCCGCTCTTTCCTCCAAAACAGGATGAATGGGAATGGATTTTCCCGTAATTTTTTGGCACAAATCTGTTGTTTCAATTAAAGACAGACTGTTGCTGCAACCACCTCCGACATTAAACACTTCACCGTCAAATTCAGCAAAATTTTCTAACTGATAATTAACTAACCGCAACAAGTCTTCAACGTGTAGTAAATCTCTAACTTGTTTGCCACTGCCGCCGAAACCGATATAATTGAGTGACTTTTGAAAATAGTGGGCAGCTACCCACAAACCGCACACTCCCTGATCTACTTTACCCATTTGCCAAGCACCGGTAATTAACCCGCAGCGGTTAATAATTGCTGGTACATTGTAAGCTGCTCTGTATTCTTCAATCAGCAATTCTGAGGCTAATTTAGTTGCTCCGTAAAGGGAGCGATTTCCTTTGAGAGGGAAGTCTTCAGAAATGCCTAATTCGGATATTCCAGGTATGGTTTGATTTGGGGCGATCGCAAATCTGGACTCCGACTCCAATAATTTGATAGACTTGACAGGGGCGATCGGGTAAACTCGACTGGTAGACAAAAACAACAAACTCGCTCCCGTTTGTCTCGCCAACTCCAAAATATTAACAGTACCCAGTAAATTCGTCTGCAAAACATACTGAGGCGAACTAAAACCCGCCAGCACCGAAGGTTCCGCAGCACAATCGATAATGCAGTCTACATTCAGCGCCACCGGATCTAAATCAGCGGCTGTACGAATATCTCCATACACAAACTGAATACCCGAACTTTTCAGCCGAGGTAAATTCAATTCCGAACCCCTGCGGCGCAGGTTGTCCAAACAAATTATATCCAATTTTGGGTGAAGTTTCTTGAGGCCAATTGCCAAGCAACTGCCAATGAAACCCGCACCGCCAACAATCAAAATTTTTTCAACCATGCGCTTTACAAAATTTCGTTTGTAGTCAGGACTTTAGTCCTTAATTCACTACGGTGATAGTCACCACGAGAAAGATGTTTTTCTAGCCAGACATAGAGTACAATAAATAAATACCGACTGCCCATCTCTTTGATTTTCAGCTTGGAAATACCAGCAGTCCGATTGTACCATCTTAGAGGAATTACATCATAGGAAAAACCCCTGACAATTGCTTTGAGGGGAAGTTCTACAGTTAAATTGAAGTGATGGCTCAAAATCGGCTGCACTCCCTCAATCACTTCTTTGCGATAAATCTTAAAAGCATTGGTGACATCGTTGTAGCGTAAACCGAAAATAGTTTTGACAAACCAATTTGCTAAGCGGTTAATGGCTAGTTTGTGAATGGGATAGTCTACCACAAAGCCGCCTTTGATGAATCGGGAACCAAAAACGCAGTCATATCCTGCTTGTAATTGGCGATATCCTGCTACCAAATCTCTCGGATCGTCGGAAGCATCCGCCATCACAATGGCGACAGCATCGCCCTCAAATTCCGCCAATCCCCGGCGCACGGCAAATCCGAAACCGTTGGGTGGTTGATTGTTGATGTATCTAACTGTGGGAAAAGTCTCTGATAATTCTTGGCAAATATTCAGAGTGCGATCGACACTATTGTCATTCACAATCAGAATTTCGTGCTCAATGGCTTCTAAATCGAGCGTATGGGCGATCGCCCGCACAGTAGCCTCCAAACAGCCCTCCTCGTTGTGAGCTGGTATAATTACAGAAATTTTCACTCCTCATCCTCCACTGTTACCCTAGCGCCACCGCGCAACTTGACAAATTGGTTGTCCACAGGATTATACACCCAAGCTTTGATTTCCGTTTGGGCGATCGGCAAATTATCACCCGACAACTCAACAGCCCATCTAGCATTCCTGTAAACCTGAGACTTCAAAGTCTGAGCAATGTCGGGACTGTTTAAGTTGACATAAGCATTAGCAAAAAAAGATTGTTTATCCCCGACAGATAACAGGATAATATTAGGCTGTCGCAAATTTTCTGGTAACACAGCCCATCCCGTAGCTTTCATAGCAGTATTTTTGTTGATTGTCAAGGATTTATCGCCGATTTGCAGTTGGTCAAAATAGCCGTAAACTTTCTCATAATTAGCAACAAATTCTACATTTTTAGCAGAGTTTCGCCAACCTATTTTATCAAGAACTAACGCCCCTTCTCTGACCAACCAAGTTTTTTTGCTCAGCACCCTCAAACAACTTTCCGGTGAATCTTGGAAAAATTTAGACCGTTCCAAATAATTAATCAACTCCAAACAATCTTTGCCACCTTGTTTGTAAGCAAGTGCAGCTTGAGATTGGGCTACAGCCTGTCCAGAATTAACAATAATTATCCCAATTAACAACCCACATAACACCCTATAAACAAGTGTATATCGGCGATTTAAACTAGCAATACTACCTCGGACAAACAATTGCCCAAGCTGAACCAAAGCAACTAGCAACAAAATCGAATTCGTCGTATATCGCGACGATTCCAGCGCCTGAATTGCCCCAAATTGCGCTCTTCCAGCGGTAATAAACAGAGCCGATAAAACCGAAAATAAACCTATGGACAACCAAGGTATAGCCTCACGATGCTCATTCATCTTTCTTCCAAAGTGGAATGCCAAAAATAAGAAAGTTGCAAATATTACCAATCCAACTAATGCGGAAATTACTGGCGATCGCACAATTGGCGAACCCAACAAACTCAAAAAGTAATCAATTACCACCAGAGGCTTATTCAATAATGAAATAATACTGGTTTTGCGACTGGGATGATAATCAATTGAGTAAACTGCACAAGTTGCGACAAACAGCAACATCCATATAATAAGTCTTTTCTTTTTCTGTACCACATTTCCTTCTAAAGCCACTACAGCCGGAATTGCTGCTAGCCAAGAAAGCAAACCTTGCGCCAGGGAAAAACTCGCAATCAAGCAGAATCCAGCCGCAATCGATATTTTAATGTAGGGACACGGCACTGCCGTGTCCTTGTATTTCATCGATGATGGAGACGGCAGTGCCGTGTCCCTACCCGATGATGGAGACGGCAGTGCCGTGTCCCTACCCGATGATGGAGACGGCAGTGCCGTGTCCTTGTATTTCATCGATGATGGAGACGGCAGTGCCGTGTCCCTACCCGATGATGGAGACGGCAGTGCCGTGTCCCTACCCGATGATGGAGACGGCAGTGCCGTGTCCCTACCCGATAATGGAGACGGCAGTGCCGTGTCCCTACTCAGACAATAAACCGCAGCCACAAAACAAAAATTGACTAAAAACCAAGCGAGTTGAAATCCCCACAGCCAGTTTTCATGCTGAACCAGGGAACAGAGCAAAATACAAGTTAAAATATTAGCTAAATGCCAGAAGTTATCGCCGCCATTCTGAAGCTGTATGGCGGATAACTTGTAAATAGCCATAAAAGTGAGGACAGCCAAACCGATACTGAGACACAGCGGATAATTAATATTCCATCTGGACAAAAAAGCCAGCATAGCCATAATGATTTTGGGGAACACTATCCGGTGGTTGCTGTGCAAAGCCCAAACATCGTTAAAAGTTACATTTCCCCCAGCTATTTTTCCAAAAAAACTAGCTAACCTCCACTCGTCATCAATGGGAACGTTAACGCTAAAATTCGCAACAAATCCGATTAATAAAAGGACGGGAGTGAGATATAAAGTAAATAACCAGAGGATTTTTTTCATCAACGTGCGGTGGATTCCATACACCATTCTATATCACTTGTGGTTGCAGCATCAGATGGAAGATTAACAGTCAACATCACCTGACGGTGCAACGGAAATTGATATTCTACCTCTAGGGCTATGTCACAACCTCATTTTCCTGATTTTCAAGAGAATGAGTAATATACCAATCCTAAATCATTTGTGAATTTCTTACTCCCTCCCCTTCATAAGGGGAGGGTTGGGGTGGGGTAAAAAACTTTACGACTCATTTAGGACTGCTATAGCAATAACCGTGATATTATCATTACCACCATGCTCCAAAGCTTTGTTCACACATTCTTCAGTTAGCTTTTCTGGTGATTCTCCCAACTCCTGCACCAGACTTGTCAATTCTTGATTACTAACTTCTCCATTCAATCCATCACTACACAGCAACAACACATCACCCGCAGACCATTTTCGCACCACAGGTAAGTCTTCACTATCCCATTTTGGATCGACCGAAAATTGACTATTTCCCTTCCCTCCCAAACAAGAATTTACCACCGAACGCATCGGATGAGTTGGAATATCTTCCTCCGTAATTCGTCCCAATTCTAGCAATACCTGCACGACTGAATGATCCGCTGTAATGTAGGGCTTATTTCCTGGGGTAAAATGATACAAACGACAATCGCCCGCATAGAGATGAATGTATTCTGTGGGAGATATAATTGCCGCTACTATAGTTGTCCCCATCCCAAATAATTTCATGTTTTCGCAACCAGCTTCTTGGATGGCTTCGTGAGCTTTGTAGAAACATCCAAGCAAAAGTTCATATCGCTCTTCATGGGTTTCTGGTAAAAGTGTTTCCAGCAATTCTCGAAAGGTCTCTATGGCGATTTTCGATGCTATTTCTCCTCCCCTGTGTCCCCCCATACCGTCAGCGACTACAGCCAGTACAGTAGATGTTTCCGACCAGGATTCTAGCAGATAATTGTCTTCATTGTTGTGGCGAACTTTGCCGGGGTCAGTTTTGCTAGCAAACACTAATTTATCCATCAGCTATTACCTCTAGTTCAAGATTGCCAAGTTTGATGATATCGCCAGTTTTGAGAATTTCAGGACTTGACGGTTGCCTCGGTGCTGTGGTAAGGAGTTTTTTCCCATTGACAAAAGTACCGTTTGTACTGTCTAAATCAATAATTTGCAGTTTACCTTCTACCCATTCAATCACCGCATGGCGGCGAGAGATGGCAGATTTATTGTCAATTTTGCATTCAGTTAAATCGATGTCTGCTATACTCATGGGAGCATCGCTGCGACCGATGATGGCTCGGATTTGATTCAGGGGGAATTTCTGGTTGGCGCTGCTGCTATTGCGTACCAATAGTTTAGCATTGTCTGGTGTCAGTCGTGCTTGAAAAATTGGATCGGACCCAAAGCCACTACTCATTCTTTACCTCCTAAATCTCGTGAATCTCTCAGCAATTTGGTGGTTCTGTTGGGGTCTAATTTACCGCTTTTTTCCAGGTCATCTAGCTGCTGGTCTATTTGATTGACAATATCAGTTTTTCCGGCTTTTTCAGCATTATATCGGGATTCTTCCAGTAGTTCTTTTTGCCGATTGGCGTCGTCGGTGCGGCTCAATTCGTTGTTTGTGAGGTTAATCAACCAGCAGCAATGGTCGTTCTTGATTTCCTTGTTTGCTTTGCTTTCTTTTTGCAAATCACCATAGATTCTAGTATAATTAATAGTAGCTTTTGCTCTGACTGGATTAGTGATTCCCTTGGCTGTGAGTTCTACAGAAATTACGTCTTTGTTACCTGTGGGTTCGTCAAAGTCCGCAGGGGGAATTTCGAGTTCGATTAATAAATCCGTGGGGGAGTTGGCCGCGATCGCACCGATGGTTAATTGATTTTTCGCTGTTTCTTCTAGGGGCAAATATTCGGGGCGGTAACGACAAAAGCCTTTGATGATAACACCGTTGCTAGGTATTAGCTGGATGACGGTGTTTTCGGTGGCCATCGCCTGAGATTCTGTGAGTCTTTTTTGCAGTTGGGGTTCCAGGCTGGCTGGAGTATCTGCAAAGATAAATGAGCCTCGCCCTTTGTCGCTTAAATCTGTCAAGAATGCTGTATTAAAATTATTAGCATTTCCCAATCCGACGGTGTTGAGAATTATGCCTAAGTTGGCTAGTTGTTGCGATCGATCGATCAAAACCCCCGTATCATCTAAAATCCTTCCTTGGGATGTGGTAGCATGACCGTCAGTAATCAAAATTCCCACCCGCGCGACTCCGACTTCTGGGGGTAGGGCGTTTAGTATCCAATCTAAGGCTAAACCGGTGAGGGTAACACCTCCTGCTGTCAGTTGGGAAATGGCGGTATTGGCGGGTTGAAGGGCGGCGGCACCACCGGGTAAAGATTGCAGCAATGGTGTTACACTGGTGGAGAATCCTGCTAAGGAAAGCCGATCGCGATCGCGCAATTGAGCCACAACAGCCCGACAAGCTTCCTTAGCCCGTTGCAGATTTTCTCCTCCCATTGATTGGCTGGTATCCAGGGCGATCGCAATTCGCAAAGGTAAACCGGGCCCACCGGATTGGGGACGAATTCGCACTCGCAAGACGTGTTTTGTGTTTTGGGCTGTGAGTTTGGCTGGTAGATCCCAGTCAAGTTCTAGGTTGAACATAATGTTATTTTTTTTAGTTGAATTGCGTCTGGCTTGTTTGTTATTTTACATGAATATTAAATTTAGGATAAGTTTCCTTGCCATTGGGAGATAGCATAGACAATATACTCTTTACCTACGATTAGTTTGAATTCAGTTTCTGTGGTGATGTCTAACGGTGGATTTAGGTAGTTTTCTGGTAGTTCGGTTCCTTTGTTGGCAATGCAGCGAATTTTCATAGTATATTCCTGATTGGTTTTTAGGTGATATCGATTAACTGGTTAAGAGAGTTATGAAACACGGTAGGGACACGGCATTGCCGTGTCCCTACGAGGATTGAACGATAAGTAGGGACACGGCATTGCCGTGTCCCTACGAGGATTGAACGATAAGTGGTGTACCTCATAACAGCGGTTTTCGCTGTATCTGCTGATTATGTCCCGACAACCCCGACTACTTCAACCCGGATTTTCCTATCACGTTACTTCTCGTTGCAATAACCGCGAGTTTCGATTGACTCGTTTGGAATGTCGCGAAGTTTTTCTCTATGCTATCGAGAAAGCTCAGGCTAAGTATCAGTTTAAGCTTTATGGCCTTTGCATTATGAGCAATCACGTTCATTATCTCCTGGAACCGCAGCAGCCGTTCGATTTACCGAAAATTATGCACTGGCTGAATTGGTACACGGCGATGTGTTTTAACCGGATGCTGAATCGCACGGGGCATTTCTGGGAAAAACGCTATCACAGTACGGGTTTTGCGAATACAGATAAGCTGTTACGCATTTAAACCACTAACTATCCATGTAGGGTGCGTCAGCTACAACACTGACTATACATGGGAAACGCCTGAAAACTGACGCACCCTACAATACCATTTTAAATGCGTAACAGCTTACTCGCAGAGCTCTTAATACTTTGCGCTATATCCATGCTAATCCCAAGGCGGCGGGGATGCAGCAGGGATTTTTCTATGATTTCAGCAATTATGGCATTCACGACAGACTCGGTGATGATGGGATTACTCAATGGCATCCGGCGTTTTTGGCATTGGGTAAGACTTTGGATGAGTGTGCGGCGGCTTATCGCAAATTCTGCAAGCAGTATCGCCCAAAACCAAAATCTGAGAAAAAAAACCATTGGGGAAATCGGCTATTGGCTGGGCTGAAGGTGAAGGGGAAGCCAAAGCAGGCTGCGCGGGGACAGTTGTGTTTGCCTTGGGGGGAATGGGAGGTATCAGGAGAAGTTATCGAGGTGGCTGAAAAGTTCATTTTTGCTAATTGTTACAACCCGCAAATAGCGGGGCGGATACTACAAAAAAATACGGAAAAAGAGCTGGAAACTGTGGATAGCGAGTGCCAGGTATCGGAAACGTAGAACAGGCATGGCTTCGTTCAAAAAGGCTAGTTCACAAGTCTTAATAAAAATCTGTAACGCTTAGATGTTACAGTCTACAAGTCTCGACGCGAGAGAAGAGAACCCCACTCACACCGTACCACCAAACCAATTCCCAGCAAGGGAGGTGAGCTTCTGGTGCTTTCTCTGAAAAAGTGAGGTCGTTGTAGTACAGCCATGAGTTATTTTTTCTCCACCCTACCTTGTCGCCATACTTGGACCAAACTTCTTGATTATACTCCCTAGTTCCCCCCAGACTTTGATAGATGCGCTTCTGCACGCTAAAGCCGAAGCGCCCATTGCTGTATTTTACCCAAAGTTGGTCGATGGTACGCAAGTCCTCGCAGGGAAAATTATCAATACTGGATATATCCAGCCATCCTTCTTTCTCCCTACCCGCCACCTTCAACATCACTCTCGCCGTTTCCTGATCAGCTTCTTTCCATTTTTTAGCTGCCAATAAATTCTGCAAGTTTATATAATCCATCCCCACGGCTGAAATCACCCGCGTAGTCTCAGCAGCCACAGGTTTTGGTTCAGGGGTTGGTGCGGATATTGATGCTAGCAATTGATCTATTCGACCTGGATCGGGGATTCCCCTTCGACTACGCTCAGGGGACGGTACTGTAAGCTCAGGGGACGGTGTTAATGCTGTCAATACTTGTTCCGCTGTCCATCTATTTTCTCGCTCTTTTTTCAAACATCCCCTGACTATGGCCGTGAAGGGTTCTGGTATTTTTGACCAGTCTATTTCCGGCTCTTCTTCGATAATCTTTTTCATTAATTCTTGGTCTGTGTTTCCTGTGAATGGTAGAGTTCCTGTCAGGATTTCTGCTGTCATGATTCCCAGAGACCACATATCCCATCCTGTTCCTACTACTCCTCCCTGATAGGATTCTGGGGGAACATAGGATGGTGTACCTTTTATATCTTGGGTTCTCAGTGAGTTGGTGCCGATTTCTCGCAGCAGTCCCAAGTCGGATACTTTCCATTTATCCGCTGCGTATAGCAGGTTGGCTGGTTTGATGTCTCTGTGGACTTTTCGCGGATCTGAATTGTGTAGATAGTTTAATACTGCTGCTGTGGCTTGGACTATTTTTTGTACTTCTGTTATGGATAGTTTTTCGGTTTTTCGTTGTTTTTCTAGGGTGGTTGTGGCGATTTCCATGACGATGAATAAATACTTGTCTCCTTTGATTTCGCAGGAGCCTGCTGTGTAGCTGCGGATTAGATTTTCGTGTTGCAGGTTGACTGCTGCTGTTAGTTCGTTTAGTTGTTCTTCGGCTTTTTTTTTATCATCTTCTGAGGCGATTAGTTTGATTGCTATTTCTCTGATTAGTCGGTCTCTGATTACTTCATTTGCTTTGTATACGGCTCCATATCCTCCACATCCTAGGAATTCTTGGAGGTGGTATTGATTGTTGACTGTTTCGCCTTGTAGTTTTCTCCAAAATTTTTCTGGGTACATGATTTTTAGTTGGTGTTAGTGGTTGTACTTGGGCTCAGAAACCGGGTTTTTGTGAGATTTTTGGTGATTACCGATAGATTTGGGTAAAAACCCGGTTTCTTGGATTTACGCATGGGGCTCAGAAACCTCCATTTCAATATTGGTAGGGGCGGGTTCACCAACAATATACAACAATGACCAACAATTCAAATAAACCCGCCCCCACCCCATTTCAATATTGGTAGGGGCGGGTTCACCAACAATATACAACAATGACCAACAATTCAAATAAACCCGCCCCCACCCCATTTCAATATTGGTAGGGGCGGGTTCACCAACAATATACAACAATG
>JAHREW010000020.1:6297-109840 GCA_020883125.1 Microcoleus sp. CAWBG506 | reverse complement strand
ATTGGTTATTGGTTATTGGTTATTGGTTATTGGTTATTGGTTATTGGTTATTGGTTATTGGTTATTGGTTATTGGTTATTGGTTATTGGTTATTGGTTATTGGTTATTGGTTATTGGTTATTTGTTATTTGTTATTGGTTATTGGTTATTTGTTATTTGTTATTTGTTAGTTTCAACAAAAAACTACATAACTAACTCATAACTAACTCCTAATGAATAACCAATGCCCAATGCCCATTCCCAATTCCCAATTCCCAATTCCCAATTCCCAATTCCCAATTCCCAATTCCCCATTCCCCATTCCCAATTCCCAGTTCCCCCCTTGGGGGGTTGCCGAATAACAAATAACAAATAACCAATAACCAATAACTTCTTAAAATCCAAAACCTCGCTTACCATCGGGTTTAATAGTCATCCAATTCGTCTTTGCCATGGCCAATTGTTCTTCACTAACTGTAGCGTTAGTCAGATTCGCCCCCGACAAATTTGCCCCACGCAAATTCGCCCCCCGCAAATAAGCCCCCGTCAAGTCAGCACCTCTGAAATCAGCGCCTTCAAAATTAGCCGTACTGCAATAAGCTTCAGTCAAATTAGCATCTCGCAAATTCGCCCCGATCAATCTGGCGTGACCCAAATTTGCCCCCGACAAATCTGCTGCTTGCAAATTGGTTTTCACCAGCTTTGCTTGATAAAAATTCCCCCCCGCCAACTGCGCTTTTTGTAGTTGCAGACCAGACAGTTCGCTGTCGGCAAAATCGCGCTTGCCTTTAAAATATGCCGATCGCACGCTGTTACTATCCCACTTGGGAGTGACTTTCGGTAACTTTGACGCTGCTAAATTGCCACTAGAATGTCCCACTGTGCCGAAGGTTCTGCCGGACTCAGCCAGAGTGCGCGAAACTCTCGGCTGCATCCCCGTGTTCCCGGATGGATTCATGGAACTTCTACCGGCCGGCCCCGGCCCTGGCTTCGATCCCCGATTCATTTTAGTCTTGGAGGAAGGCAAGGAAGAACCCTCATCATTAAATATGGTCGGTTCTTCAACAGTGCCATTATTGCCGTTGAATTGAGTCGCCAAGCCATCGAGAAGGGTTGGGTCTTCAAATTGACCATTCAGAGCTCTGAGGACATCTGCTGCTGATTGGAAGCGGTGTCCCACCATCGGTTTCAGCATTTTTTCCAGAATCCGCGCAAAACTTGCACTGAGGTGAACGTGATGGTGCCACACAATTTCGCCGGTGGCTCCATCAAAATCTAAATCTTTGGGCGATTTTGCTGTCAGCAAGTATAGACAAGTCATGCCCAAGGCGTAGATATCGCTGGCAAATACTGGTCGCATTGCCATTTGTTCCGGCGGGGCAAAACTAAAGGTCCCCACGGAAAATTTGGTGTTGGCGCTTTGGTCGGTGGGGTCTAATAATAATGTTTGGCTGACTTGATCTTTGACAGCTCCGAAATCAATTAACACCAAGTGGTTGTCTTGAACTCGGCGAATAATATTCGCGGGTTTTATGTCCCGGTGAATTACTCCTTGGCTGTGGATATATTGCACTACGGGCAGAATTTCCAATAGAAAATTTTTCACATCTGATTCATTTAAACGACCCGATTGTTTGACTTCTTGTTTTAAAGTCGAGCCTTTAACATACTCTTGAACCAAAAAAAATTGTTGTTCTGCCTCAAAGTAATCTAGCAGCCTTGGTACCTGGGGGTGATCCCCCAGTTTGCCTAGGGTTTTTGCCTCTCGCTTAAATAATTCCCGCGCCATTTCTAGAACTCGTGGCGAGGTACTGCTTGGTCGCAGTTGCTTGACTACACAACTCGGCTGACCGGGCAAAGATATATCTTTTGCCAGAAATGTTGCCCCAAATCCTCCTTGTCCTAACGGTTGAATTACTTGATACCGAGCACGCAGCAGCAATCGTGCCCCGCAAGCTTGACATTGGACGATCGAGTCAGGTGGATTTTGAGGATGTGGACAGCCGGGATTTACGCAGTAGCTCATGTTGATTGACAGTGCCTATGTTTTTCTCATCTAGTCAGCGTCGATCGACTGTACAAATCCCCGGTTCCTGCTTCTGCTAGAAATACTTATCTCTCAGTTGCCCAGGGCTGTGGGTCTGATCGCGAATTAGAATTACACCTAAGTCTTTTAGGCTGCTATCTTTTCGCTTTTTTTACGATCTCGCTGCTGTGAGTTTTTTCAGTTGATTATCCTGGAAGATAGTTTAAAGGCTTGCTAAAGCTATCCTTTTTTGTGTAAACTCTTTCTCAACTTAGGTGCTGTTTGCACTTTTCGATATCTCTAGCATACCTCATTCTCTCGCATGAGAATGTTACTCATCCGCCAAGATCCATCTCCCTTTGGGGAAATTTATCATTTTTTCTGATAAATCGCTAAAATATATTGACAATACTCAATAAATATGATAATGAGAGTCCAGGATTGATTCTGGGGCTAGATAGTTATCGGTATTCGCCAGAAGGTAGAATGCAGAAGGCATTAGTCATGAGACATCTCCTATAATTATTGTGGAACAGGCTCTATGCCTGTTTTTGACTTGCTTTTTGGCAGATGTCTATTAGGTATGCGTCAGAAATTTTGATAATTCCTAGGGACTAATGACTAATAACTAATGACTACTAACTAAACTATGCGTATTTCTCTAAATTGGCTGCGGGAATTGGTGGATGTGGCGATCGCCCCGGAAGAATTAGCCGAAACTCTGACCATGGCAGGATTTGAAGTAGAAGAGATCGAAGACCGACGTACTTGGGCCGACGGCGTGGTTTTGGGTAAAATAGTGGCGATCGAACAACATCCCAATGCAGACAAGTTGAGAGTTTGTCAAGTAGATGTCGGCCAACCAGAAGCTTTAAATATTGTTTGCGGCGCACCCAACGCTAGGGCAGATATTTACGTACCCGTCGCTGTAGTCGGAACTTTTTTATCTCAGATAGACTTAAAAATTAAACCCGCAAAATTGCGGGGCGTTCCCTCAGCAGGCATGATTTGTTCTCTAGCAGAATTGGGACTATCCAAAGAATCGGCAGGAATTCACATCTTTGACTTAGAAAACCCAGAATTGGGCAGTGATATTCGCCCGCTTTTAGGTTTAGATGATGTCATTTTAGACTTGACAGCAACGGCGAATCGTGCTGATGCTTTGAGTATGGTTGGTGTGGCGCGGGAAGTGGCGGCGCTGACAGGGGCAAAGTTGAGAATTCCCGCAGCAGCGGATGTGGCAATTCAGGGAACAGACAGCCCTAATTTAACAGTAGAAATATCGGAGTCAGAAGGCTGCCCGATTTACACCGGGACGGCAATTACAGGAGTGAAAATTGCACCGTCTCCAGCTTGGTTGCAGCAGCGGTTACAGGCGGCAGGAGTGCGACCGATTAATAATGTGGTTGACGTCACTAATTACATTTTACTGGAATGGGGTCAGCCGTTGCACGCTTTCGATCGCGATCGCCTGCAATCCTTCACCGGCACTGCTGATATCAACATCGGTGTCCGGTTTGCCAAAACAGGCGAATCCTTCAAAACCTTGGATGGACAAAACCGCAATTTGCGATCGCAAAATCTGCTAATTACTGCTAGCGACAAACCCGTAGCTTTGGCTGGTGTCATGGGCGGCGAAGAAACAGAAGTTCACCCAGGAACCCAAAACTTAATCTTAGAAGCAGCAATTTTTGACCAAGCCACAATTCGCCGTTCAGCGCGCGCTCAAGGCCTGCGCAGCGAGTCTTCGATTCGCTACGAACGGGGGGTGAATCAAGCAGCCTTGGGGACAGCTTGCAACCGCGCCCTATCCCTAATTTTGGAGTTGGCGGGAGGCGTTGCGACGGTACAGAAAACGGCGAGTTCTGGTGTGGATGATTTGACTTTTTCGCGGACTCTAGAATTGCGTTTAGACCGCGTAAATCTGGTTTTAGGCAAATTAAAAAGAGGCGAAACAGGCGGTTCTGAATATTTGGAACCGCAAGAAGTTAAAAACATTCTCACAGCCTTGGGATGCGAAGTTGTTCCGGCTGCGAAAGAACGGGTTTTTGCGATCGCAGTTCCGCCTTACCGCTACCGAGATTTAGAAAGAGAAATCGACTTAATTGAGGAGATTGCGCGACTCCACGGCTATGACAATTTCTGCGAGACTTTACCCAGCAAAACGGAACCCGGTTATCTGTCACCAGAATATGCTGCAATTCGGAATGTGCGATCGGCTTTTCGGGCGGCCGGTTTGACAGAATTGATGCACTATTCTTTAGTGAAAACTGAGGGAGAAGATCAGGTAGTTTTAGCAAATCCCCTGTTTGTCGAGTATTCAGCTTTACGGACAGAAATGCTGTCCGGTTTGATTGATGCTTTCGCCTACAATTTGGAGCAAGGAAACGGTGCGCTCAACGGTTTTGAAGTCGGTCGAATTTTCTGGAAAGAAGGGGATGCCATGAAGGAAGCAGACGCAGTTGCGGGGATTATTGGCGGCGACCCGACTGTGTGGAAATGGCAGCAAGGTGGGCGCGATCGACCTTTGACTTGGTTTGAAGCAAAAGGTGTGCTAGAAAGTGCGTTTCAGCAGTTGGGCTTGGCTGTAGAATATGCCAGTGATTCCTCTAATTCTCGCTTGCATCCAGGGCGCACGGCTGCGTTATCCTTAAACGGGAAACCTTTGGGGATTTTTGGACAATTACACCCCCAATTGCAGCAAGAAAAAGATTTGCCAGAGCAGGTTTATGTGTTTCAATTAGATTTAGCAGTGCTGGTAGCTAATTTGGAGCGATCGCACAATGCCCCTAGCAAATTCACCAGTTATTCGAGTTTCCCCGCTTCTGACAGAGACATTGCATTTTTCGCACCCATTGAAGTTCCCGTTGTCGATATGCAAAGCGCCATGAAAAAAGCCGCCGGCAACTTACTGGATTCGGTAGAATTGTTCGACGAATATCGTGGCGACAACGTACCGGCCGGCCAACGTAGTTTAGCATTTCGGTTAGTATATCGATCGGGCGATCGAACATTAAGCGAAACCGATGTCGAACCAGCCCAACAAAAAGTCCGCGATGTTTTAGTCGAGAAATTCGGTGTTAGTTTGAGAAGCTAAAATAGGCCATCAGTCGGCACTGTCAGCCGCCAGGGAATGAATTCCCTGGCTGATAGCTAAAATTCTCTAAAGAGGACTAACAGAACTTACACATTACAAGGTAAATTTGTCATTCTGAGCGAAGTGAAGAATCTCAAATCCTTGCAACAAAATCGTCGAGATTGCATAAGCCCTAACTAATAAACTATTCAGTCCTCTTGAGAGGAATTCAGCTTTGAGACAGGGGCTTCAACCCCTGTCGGACTGTCGGACTGTCGGATTACCGGACTCAAGGAAAAAGCGTTAAATTGACACCAATGGCCGCAACATATAACGATTTTCCAGCAACTTCTCTGTGCGTTTCACCGCTGCACCGTGTGCTGTTCCTTTTGCTGCCATCTTAACTATCTGTCCAGCCAATAATTCTACTCGTTCATCTTCATCAAGAATCCCAATTTCTGCCATTAGGTGATATTCTTGAACCGTCAACAGGCGAATGTCTAATAAAGTCATAGCTTGCTCCTCTATGAATTTAGTAATATGATAGTACGATAGACGTAAGATGCGCCATATATCCCTACAGACTCTAGAACAAACCTCTCTGTTTCCCCTCTTCCTCTGCGCCCTCTGCGCCCTCTGTGGTAAATAAATCCGAACCTCAAAAATTTCATCAAATCCACTTACTATTATTGTACAATAACTTTTAAACAAATTCATCGAAGGCTCAAAACCGTGACTAAATATGTGATGTGGGGAAGTTACTGCGAAGATGTCCTCGAAAAACGTGCTCCGTTTCGAGACGCTCATTTAGCAGGATTGGCTAAGCAGAAGGAATCGGGTATATTAAGTACGATCGGGCCAACGAAAGATTTAACAAAAGTTTTTGCAATTTACGAAGCAGAAGATGAGGCGGCTGTGCGACAATTAGTTGAAGCCGATCCTTATTGGGTAAATGGGGTTTGGACTGAGTACGATGTGAAAGAGTGGATTCAAGCTTTTTGAAGGGATTAACAGGGTGAACATCTTAAGATTAGGCGACGACGATTTAGTTCCAGTTGACTATGGCGATTTGCTGGACAAAATTTTAGAAGTTTTGCAGGGCAAAAACCCGTTTAGCGTTTCGGGCGATCGGCGTCGTTTGTTAATAGATATTGACGCGGTAGCTGCTCAAATATCGAGTATGAACGTGCGACATCCTTTGGGTGGTTTTGAACGTCAAGCACATTCTGCTACAGTCAATTTCACTCCCGAACTTGAAACTCAATTTGGCACTCAAATTAGACAAATTAGACAATATTTGCGACAACATATAGCATCAGTCGTGGGAGGGAATGATGCTATTGCAGATTTCGTGGCTAGCTTAATGGAGCCTTTAGAATCACGGTCTTTTCAGGGAAACGGTACCGACTTAGGCTTCAAATATGATTTTGCCAAATCCTCTCCTACCTTAGCCAAAAAGAAGCTAACTTTGCAGCGCCCAAATACTGTTGGAACAACTGCAATTTTAAAGCTGCATAAATTGACGATTGCTGTGCGAGATTCAGACATCTTTCAGCAACAACTGAAGGAGGGTTTAGAGCATTATATTAATGAAAATGCTGACACTGAAAGCGATAAGCAAGAACTGCATCATCGGCTGGATGAACAGGTTAAAGATGAAAATTCTGATTTCCATAAATTACTCAAACTTGTAGACAAAGAAACTCTCGGAAAGCTGAATAAAGAAGCTAAGATTACCTACTTGGAGTATCTGCTAGAACACATCCGCGCTAGCAGCACAGATAGTGTTGGTATCATCTATTTAGAAGACTTGATCCGGCGGATTAGGTTGCTCGAAGCATACATTGGCGATCGCACTAAAGAAGATGGCTATTATAATGTCAATTATGCCGGTGTCACAGTTAATTACCAAGATATGTTTTCCAGAGCGGAAGTTTTAGATGCACTTCCCATCATTCCGATTGTAGCAGGTTATTTAGGAGAAACCACAGACACTCATCTGAGCGAACGTAAATATATTTTCGGTTTAAAACTGAAATTTGGCAACGAAGTTCAAGCCCGTGGCGGTAAACCGGTATTTGATTATAACCTAAATTTGTTGAATCCTGACAGTGATGAACACAAAGCAGAATTAGCGGATGACTACACTAGCGAAACATTTATCCGCAAGGTATTAAAAATAGCATTGTTGTACTATTTTGTGTTTGCTTCTCGCAGCAATCCTTTAGCAGCAGATTACAATTCTGAATCTGAACTAACTTACGATCCGAGACAAAGCTTTGAAACAGTAATTTCTGTACTCCGAGGTTCTGATGAAGAAAAGAAAAAGAGCATCTTTCGAGGTATCAAAAGAGGTCTGACTGAATATAATGTTGCAGTTAAAATAAACCGTCTCAAGCAATTATTAAAAGACTTTATAGATAGGCAAACAATTTTGCCAACTCGCACAGAACCGCGACATATAAGCGTCAAAAGAGGCATCCTAGAAGACCTCGATAATGCTGTAGGTAGATTTTTCAATGATGTTCTGCAACGAAATCCCAAAGAATCACTTCAGTATATCGCCGTAGAACAATCTAGTATCAACGAAACAGCTATCTGTCAACTACCAGTCACTATCACCATCGAAGATGTCCGCTATTTCCCTACTGATGAATTCCAAAATTTCAGCATAGAATATAACATTAAAGGCATCGATACTTTGCCTGTACTTTGGGTTCCTGAAAGTCTGATGAGTGTATATAGCAGCAGTTTTTCCGAACAGTATAAATTGCTGTTGTTTCGTTATAACAATAAACGTTTAGACAGCAAGGACGGTTTGAAACCGGATGCAGCATTTGTTTACAAATTTGCTGTTTCGCTACTGTCTTATATTTGCCTAGAAATATTGTTGAATAAAGCGAAAAAAACTTTGTTTATTCCGATGGTGAGACTTCACGAAGCCGACGAAAAAAACCCTTTCCCGTCAGAAAAGTTTATGGCTAACGTTTCTAAAACATTGTCTCATCTGTTTAGTGAAAAATATCGATCGACTTCTCAAGGATTTCGAGTCAAGCAAAAACCGAATGGTTACAGTATTCGCAATGGTTTAAGTTCCCTCTATTCAATATTGCCTAAAAAGTTTAAATTTAGGAATGTTCCACTATCTCCAGAGTTGGACAATTTAGCAATTATTGTCGTCTCCAGTTGCGAAAGTGATGCGAAAAAAGGTAATAGCGATCGATTTCAGAGAAAAACGTGTTTGTTAGGCGAAGTTGCGGGAATCAAACGCCTGTCAGAGGATACAATTCAAGTCGGAATGTTAAAAACATTGTCAGAAAACTACAGTGTTCAACACCTTTACAGTCAGCCATCAATTCTTGAAGATACTGTCAGCCAGCTATATAAATATGGCTATCGAAATTTCCTGTATATTGCACAAGCACCTTATACAAGCACGCTGCACATTACCCAGACAGATGAAGATGAGCAATTGTTTTTTATGTCGAAAAAACTCATCCAAACTTTGAAAGGAGAGCGGCAAGATATCAGGATTTATCCGGTATTTTTTGATAAATACTATGTCCGCAGTCCTAAAGAACACAAGGGAGAATCTTTCTACATTCAGGATACAATGGAACTGGAAGGTTTATCAAAAGATCCTAGTCAACAAGCTGTGATGTTTTTTAATCTATTTAACGGTATCAAAGTAGAGCAGCAGGGACAAAAAAACTTTTACAACGGTGTTATTTCCTACTCGACACTGTTGAATATATATGAAGGGATTCTGGATGACCAAGATATTCGTCAAGGTTTGATGTATGATGGTGAAATTAAAGATACTTTACTGCACTATTTAACCATATTCCACTTTTCGAGGTATGAAGCACGCCAACAGATTAGTTTGAAACTCGATCCATACTCTCATATTATCGGCGATGAATCGGTTGGTAATCTATCTATATTTAATCATGCGGGTGGGAGTGCGGAGTTTAACTCGCTGGCTTTTTTGAATAAGGTAAGAGAAGTCTTGAATGTCGGTGATGGAGGTACACAATCATGATTAGTGAAGATTTTGGACGGCTGTTTGAGGTTGGATTTAATATCGGAATTTTGGCATATATTCAAAAGGAAAAGCTAGCTCACAATTTTGGTGATTCCTACCGTCTGGATTTGCAGCATCTCAAATTGCCAAAGATGATGGCGGAAATGATCAGAGAAGCTAAGTTGCTGGCTAGTTTAGATGCTGAAATCGCTGAAAAATGGAGTTTGTTTTTTGTCCAAAAAGGCTTTCTGGGTGGGTTGAACTTTTTCCGGGAGTACGTCAAATCTACGGGCTGGAATTTGCACAGATTGGAAATTGTATATTGTCAGTGCAATTTTAGTAATGAGAATAGTATTAGAACCTATAACAAGGATGAGAAAAAAGTATTTAAACAGCTATTATCTCAGTTGACAACTGCTAAACTTAGCTTATCAGATGATGAAATTAACTCATACATTCGCCGCTACTCGAAAAAGGGTGAGTTTTTGCAGGCTGATACGCTGATGCTGTTACAGCAGGGGAATGATTTTAGAATTCTCTGCGTTGATTTGTCTGTGTTTTCTCCAGTGTTAGCTCCCAAACCGGAGGATATCAATGAAATAGAGGTGATTCGGAAGTATTTGCTTAGAGAAATTAGCTATTTACGCTCCAAAAGTGTGTTTTCTAATCTGCGGATGGATACCAGCACTTTGGGTGTGGATTTCTCGGAGGATTTAAAAGGCTATTTCACAGCTTTTAAGTATAAGGATAAGGAAAGCGCTAAGTTGATTCAGGCTGGTAGCTATGCTCACAGTTTCTATGGATTTCTGCAACAAACAGGTATCCTGGGACAAGATGCTGAGGTTTTGTTTAATGTGGTGGGTTATGCCGATCGCAATATTAGCACAATTTCCCTACGCAAGGACAAACTCAAGCTGTTAGCAACTTGTGCTGAAATTTATCAAAAGGAAGTTACCAACAAAGAAATTAGTGATGCTCGCAGCGAAGTTTTGGATGTGATTCAACTAAACGCGGCTCGCAGTTTCAAAGAAGGGCGAAAGTTTGTCGATTCTCTGTTAGCAATTGAGAAAAATCTGACTAAACCTGTATGTCATACTGAACGAATAGACAATTTTGTTAATTCCATTGATATTATATCAGATAAACTGGCAGATGAATTGCAAATCGATCGCGGCTTGCATTTGAGAAATGCTCACGCCCAATTGATTGTAAAAGCGCTTCAATCTGATGAAACTTATATCTTTTTGACTGGGAATCCAGGAATTGGGAAAACAACTGCGATCGCAAATTTCCTGAAAACACATATCGACGACGGTTTCTTATTCTTATATGTCAGTCCCCGCAAGCAAGTAAACTTAGATATTATCGAGAAATTCAAGGACAAAAATACTGATTTGCTGTGCGATAATCGGCTATTCTGTATTAACACAAACTCCGACATTATTGCCAGCCATTCGGGAAAACGTACAGTCAAGTATAGCTCGAATAGCCGCAGCGAAAACTTTACAGAAAAAACGGTTCATTTTCTTAAAGATAATCCCGAACTTCAGGTAAGAGAAAACTACCAGCGACAAATTGCTAGAAAAAACGAAACCGTAATTGAAGCAGCTAGCCTCAAAACTATGGGAGTGCTAAATAGTATTTGTAATGGGATTTATAGCCTAATCAACTGTAGAACTTCTAACAATATTGTAGCTACGGTTTCTATCCAATCTTTGAGGATGAAAGAAAATGGACAAAACACCCTTGATTATTTAGAACAGATATTTCAAGATACTTACAACAAACGGGATAAACGAGTCATCTCCGCTAAGATGCAAGAAATATCTAGCCGCATCAAACACATCTTCATTATGATAGATGAAATTACGGGAGATGATGGTGGCGTTGAGTTTCTAGCGGGAATTGCCAAGATGGTTAAAAATCATGAGTTGCATAAGCTACAACACGGTTTTAATACTAAAATTATTGTAGCAGATGCTTCGATTGTTGACCCCGATGTGATTAAACAACACCTGGAAAATACCTCCCATGAACCGGATAAAATCTATTTCAAGAAGTTAGCTAGAAATTCGGATGTAATTGAACCTTTACAAGTCACTCCTTTTAAATTTAATAATCTAGCCGCAACGGTAATCAATGCCAATTCTTATCCAGCCCGCAGTTTACAGATAACTTACAAAGTATTTGTAGAAGCTGTTAAATATAATGAAGATGCGTCTTTTAAGCAGGATAATAATTTAGTAAAAAGAGTACAGTCTGAAATAATTCAGGATATCAATCAGCGATTGGCGCAACCTGGTGTCGAACAAATTATAGTCTATATTCAAAGCAAGCAAAGATTGGCAGAATTGATTGAGAAAATTCAAAAAGAACGAGAATTTAATCAGTTTACTGATTATCTAGAAATTCATGCGAATATCTCGGAAGAGGAGAAAGCAAAAATACAAGAGTGCAAAGATACAGCTAAAGTAATCTTTATGACAGCATCGGGAAGTCGTGGCTTATCTTTCCCGAAAACTAAGCACATTTTAGTTGATATTGCTCACTTCCAGATTGAGAAAAATCTGATGGAAGTGATACAGGTGATTTATCGGGGGCGCGGCGAAGATAAATATGGTAAAACCCTTGATGGTGAAGACAAGGAGTTGGTTTTTTACGTGTCTGATACAGCAGTTTATTACGCTGATGATGCGGCACTTTCCCTACAAGAAAGCAAGTTGAGTTTGTTGAATTTACTGCTAATTCTCAAGACTGCGGTAATGACGCGAATTGTGGGAGCTGGTTATTTAGGTAGGGAAAAGTTTTTGATGATTCCGATTGGCGGTAAGTCGGTTTCTGCGGTGGGAGATACTTTTAGTAACAAGATGGCTTCTCTGATTAAAACGCTCAAGAGCGAAAGCATCCGAGGAAATAAGCTGTTAAAGGAGGTTTATACGAGTTTAGAGGAGCTTTTGGGGCGTGGGGAGTTTGTTTTGACAAATTCTGATAACTCTTGTCACAAGGGCGATTCCTATCTGGAAATGCGGGATGATTTTAATAAGAAGTTTTTGGATAAGTGTAATCCGCTGGATGGTTTGCTGAGTTACGATAATTTAGAGATTGGTCATGTTTGTGGTAGTTTGTTGGTAGTGCCTCTAGCTAAGCAAAATTTGGCGGAAAAGTACCAGATGCGGCTACATCGGGAAATTAAGAAATGTGTAGATAATCAGTTGCTGCATAAAATGTATCAAATTAGGGATAGCGAGTCGTACCCGGAGAATGTACGATCGGCTATAAGAGGAGGTGCGATCGAGCTTTTGCAATTTCTCAACAGCGATGTGGAGAAAACTCAGTATTTTGAACAGCTTAGCCAACAGTTCGATCGCTATTATGCCATACCGCTGTTTGCTTTCGTTAGCGGGGAGGAAATGCAGGAGTATTTTGCTGACAGCGGGCTGGAAGAACCGGAAGACAGGCGGTTTCGGGATATTTTGTCGGCTTATGTGCGAGAAATGTATCCTGTAGATAGTGTAATGCCGATCGGGCATAAGTACCACGAATTCCCGTTTATCGTGTTTAGAAGCTACAGTTTAGAGCAAAGTCGGGAAAAGATGTTTACGGATAAGTACCTTTTGAGTTCTAATGAGTTGAATGTGCTCAATTTGATTTTGTCTAAAAAGAGTGAATAATCGGGTGTTGTTAATGACAAAAGTCAATGTATCATAGTCTGTGATACTCCTAGATAAAAACAATACAGGGCTGTTTCATTCTCTTGTAGGGGCTGCCCCCCGTGGCTGCCCCAATGGCTGAAACGACCACAAATCGTCGTTGGAGGGGGTAGGCACGGGGGCACTACCCCTACAAAACCTGGATTTTTTCGAGAATGAAACAGCCCTGAAAAACAAGATTTCCTAGAAGCCTGTAAAATGGACAATAAAGGATTATAAAACTGAATCATGCCAACTACAATTCAAGAAATCTATACTCAATTCATCAGCCTTTTATCGCCATCCGATCGATTGCGATTAGCCACATTAATTCTCAATAATCTGGTACAATCTAATATAGATGTTGTTGACGAAAGTGATAGCTGGACAGAACAAGACCAACTCGACTTAGCTATTTTTTCCACAGAATATGCTGCAAGTGCTTATCCCGATAGCCAGGAGATGGATTAGTGAGCTTTAATCCCGGTGACATTATAACAGTTGATTTCCCTGGCGTTACGGGCATTAAGCGTCGCCCTGCTGTTGTTTTGTCCTCAGCAACTTACCATGCAAATCGCCCTGATGTCATAGTTGGGTTGATTACAACTCAGACAACTATGCTAGGTATAACCGATTACGTGCTTCAAGACTGGCAAGCAGCCGGTTTACGGGCTGCATCCGTTTTTCGGAGTTTCATCGTAACATTGCCTCCTGCTGCTAATACCAATTGTTTATGAAGCTGCATAGAATTCGATCCCCCCTAACCCCCCTTAAAAAGGGGGGGACAAGAGTCCAATCAAAGTCCCCCTTCTTAAGGGGGATTTAGGGGGATCGGAATATGTGCAACTTCACATTAAATTGGTATAACTTGGTTCGTATTGGGCAGCTATCGGAACGAGATTGGCAAGGAGTTCGTGCTTGTGTCAAGCTAGCTATTGCCGAATAGGGAGTGTCTCAGTCAACTAAGCTTGACCAGTTTGGTGTAGAGTAATATGTATTAGATTCTGTTCATCAAACCCAAAATATGACAGTCAAATTAGGAGACATCGCACCGGATTTCACCTTAACGTCGCAAACTGGCACATCAGTTAGCCTCAAGAACTTTCGAGGTAAAAAAAATGTCGTCGTCTACTTTTACCCCAAAGACGATACACCGGGATGCACGGCGGAAGCTTGCGCTTTTCGTGATAGTTATGAAGTTTTCAAAGACGCTGGTGCAGAAGTAATTGGGATTAGCGATGATTCGCAGCAGTCTCACGAGAAATTTGCCTCGAAATATCAGTTACCTTTTACTTTGTTGAGCGATACGGGTAATAAAGTTCGGCAATTGTACGGGGTTCCGCCTACACTGTGGATTATGCCGGGTAGGGTGACTTATGTGATTGACAAACAAGGTGTTGTCAAGCATATTTTTGACTCAATGCTCGATTTTAAGGCTCACATTTCGGAAGCGCTGAAGACTTTGGAAGCTATCAAAAGCTAGATTGCGCGTGGGTGGCCAGAAACCGGGTTTTTTTACGAAAATTATTCGCTGGAACCCGCAGATTTGCTAAAAAACCCGGTTTCTTTGTCTGGATTGTGCAAGTTGTGATATATTTTTGATGTCGTGTTGTGCGATCGAACTATTATCGATATTAGAGAATCTCATTTGTAGGGAAACGGCACTGCCGTATGCGATCGGTGTTCGTGCAAATGAAATATAATTTGTATTTGTAGGGAAACGGCACTGCCGTATCCGGCCGATGCTGGTGCAAATGAAATATAATTTGTATTTGTAGGGAAACGGCACTGCCGTATCCGGCCGATGCTGGTGCAAATGAAATATAATTTGATTTGTAGGGAAACGGCACTGCCCTATGCGATCAGTGTTCGTGCAAATGAAATATAATTTGTATTTGTAGGGAAACGGCACTGCCGTATCCAGCTTCTGCTAGTGCAAATAAAATATAATTTGCATAATATTAATAATTATAGCAAGCGTTTTGAAAATATGTAATACCATTTTGACAAATTGTTGCTACGCTTATTCAGCGTATATAAATGATCTGTCATCATCATAAATTGCCGGATACGGCACTGCCGTGTCCCTACAGGTAAAAACCTCTAATTTCTTTTTTGTAGGAATATTTTTTTTAAATTGGTATAAAATTGTGTAGCCCGTTTCGATTCAATTAGTTTTTGGCAGGATGGGAAAATTAAAAGCAGTCAAGATGGAAACCTTGGCTGCTTTTTTAAGTTTCCATTCAATTAGTTTCCCCAGCGAGTGGGGACATGATATCTATAAGGTATTCCAACAATGGGGTACAGAACAGTTCGTTTCCATTCAATTAGTTTCCCCAGCGAGTGGGGACTTCATGGTGCCTATGGATGTCAATCCGAGGCATCAATCCCATTAATACTGTGCTATGTCACAGGAATATGCTATGAGAGTAGTTGAAAGTGTTGGTGTCAGTGTTGGTATGTGTGTGGGTGCCTATCTAGCTTATGGTATCAAGGTAGCCTTAAATATCAACCTAGATATACTAGGTGATGAGCACTTCCCCTCAGTCATTGAGAGGAATACAGCAGGGATAATCAGGTGTGAGTGGTTCCCCAACAACCATCACTGTAAGAAGAAGTGATAGTAGGCCCTACCCACCGGGCCTATTATGTTTCCATTCAATTAGTTTCCCCAGCGAGTGGGGACTCAAACCCATTCGCAACTATATTCAACCACTAGGAGGAAACCATGAAGTTTCCATTCAATTAGTTTCCCCAGCGAGTGGGGACTGGTTATCGCCGGCCCCACCAACGGTGATGACTACGGCTGGACGTTTCCATTCAATTAGTTTCCCCAGCGAGTGGGGACGGTAAAAATCTCCATTCTCCACCTTTTTTAGAAACGTTTCCATTCAATTAGTTTCCCCAGCGAGTGGGGACAAAAGTTGTATTTAACGTACCGATGAAGGTTATTTTGTTTCCATTCAATTAGTTTCCCCAGCGAGTGGGGACAAAAAAACGTGGCAACATCGAATTAGAGTACAGTTGGTTTCCATTCAATTAGTTTCCCCAGCGAGTGGGGACTTCTAGTGAGTCAGAAGTAGATAAAGGTAAAATCTTTAACTTAAGTTTCCATTCAATTAGTTTCCCCAGCGAGTGGGGACATGAAAGGGAATTCATCACACCGTTTTTTCATTGGTATTGTGAAAGTTTCCATTCAATTAGTTTCCCCAGCGAGTGGGGACTTGGGCGCGCTGATTGGTGCGGCCGCATTTCTAGCGTCGCAGGTTTCCATTCAATTAGTTTCCCCAGCGAGTGGGGACAGAAGAGAGTTTACCTATAATACAGGATTCAATAAAACAAGGTTTCCATTCAATTAGTTTCCCCAGCGAGTGGGGACGAGAAAGATAAGGTTGTTAACGGGGAAACAATCAAGTTTCCATTCAATTAGTTTCCCCAGCGAGTGGGGACATCATTCAGACAAGGTTAACCGTAAAAAGTTATAATGTTTCCATTCAATTAGTTTCCCCAGCGAGTGGGGACGTACAAGCAATTTATAACTCCCTTTACTCTAGAATCCGAGTTTCCATTCAATTAGTTTCCCCAGCGAGTGGGGACTTAACATTGTATCTAATATGTATTTTGAGGATACAGAGTTTCCATTCAATTAGTTTCCCCAGCGAGTGGGGACTTTTACCTTGAGCGTTAAACTGTAGTTTAAACTGGTTTCCATTCAATTAGTTTCCCCAGCGAGTGGGGACCATACTTTCGGTGTTCAGCCATATAGGATTAACTTGGAGTTTCCATTCAATTAGTTTCCCCAGCGAGTGGGGACCTCATCATTGTCCGCAAACTTCAGGCGTTCTCCTGTTTCCATTCAATTAGTTTCCCCAGCGAGTGGGGACTTTCATCAAACAATGGGATTTGTTTACGAACCCACTTTAGCGTTTCCATTCAATTAGTTTCCCCAGCGAGTGGGGACTTGACTTATTGCTTGGGTCGGAACACCGGAGTGATGTTTCCATTCAATTAGTTTCCCCAGCGAGTGGGGACTAATTAAGCAAGTCTTCAGCGATCTGTTTGGGGTTATCAAGTTTCCATTCAATTAGTTTCCCCAGCGAGTGGGGACATTTGACTTGGCGATCGGCAACATCCCATTTGGGGATGTCAAAGTTTCCATTCAATTAGTTTCCCCAGCGAGTGGGGACGTTTTATTCGGAACCTCCGGGATTATGGCAAAGAAGTAAAGATGGTTTCCATTCAATTAGTTTCCCCAGCGAGTGGGGACACTTTGTCGATGACACTTTCTTACGACGATGTGGAATTGATCGGTGGTTTCCATTCAATTAGTTTCCCCAGCGAGTGGGGACGAAAAAATGCCGGCCGCGAAATCACGTTTTGCGACGAACAAAGTTTCCATTCAATTAGTTTCCCCAGCGAGTGGGGACCGTCGCCTCTAGCTGGCGATCGTAGCAGATTAAGTGTTCTTCGCAGGGTTTCCATTCAATTAGTTTCCCCAGCGAGTGGGGACTCTCGGTATTGGGTCTATTCTCAGTGGCTGCGTTGAGATCAGTTTCCATTCAATTAGTTTCCCCAGCGAGTGGGGACGCAACTTTGCTGGCGTGATCGTGAGGTTGTTTTGTTTCTGGTTTCCATTCAATTAGTTTCCCCAGCGAGTGGGGACTTGTTGCAGACGAACACTGACAGCGCTCGGAAAGTCAATTTTGTTTCCATTCAATTAGTTTCCCCAGCGAGTGGGGACTCCAGCAAATTTTGAGTAAATTAGGTTTTGCTGCGGGGCAAAAAGAAGTTTCCATTCAATTAGTTTCCCCAGCGAGTGGGGACAATCTTGGCCGCGAATATCGCCGAAGTTGAAGCCAGTTTCCATTCAATTAGTTTCCCCAGCGAGTGGGGACAACCCTTACCGAACATTGGAAACAGAATATGCAAACTAAAAGTTTCCATTCAATTAGTTTCCCCAGCGAGTGGGGACCATTATACACACGATTCGATTGTAGCTAAAATGGTTAACCGTTTCCATTCAATTAGTTTCCCCAGCGAGTGGGGACCTGTTAATGCAGTCAAAGCTAATCCTGGTAAAGCAGGTATGGCTGTTTCCATTCAATTAGTTTCCCCAGCGAGTGGGGACAAAGCATTTTCGTTATTTTCAGCAGTTGCATAGAAGTTTCCATTCAATTAGTTTCCCCAGCGAGTGGGGACTTAGCGAATCAACAAACTACTTCTACCGCATTTTACAATGAGTTTCCATTCAATTAGTTTCCCCAGCGAGTGGGGACCTACTAAGGTTATTAGATTTGACTTAAGTTGAATTCTGGTTTCCATTCAATTAGTTTCCCCAGCGAGTGGGGACGTAAAAATTCATAATGAGAAAGTAGCTACAGGTAGTTTCCATTCAATTAGTTTCCCCAGCGAGTGGGGACATAAGCGAGGAGGAATTGCATTCTGTCCGCAGGACGTGGGCTACGGTAAAGTTTCCATTCAATTAGTTTCCCCAGCGAGTGGGGACACTGTATATCAGATCCACGCATCAGCCCTCAAAAGTTTCCATTCAATTAGTTTCCCCAGCGAGTGGGGACTTGACACCTAGCCAAGTTAAATATTTAGACAAGTTTTCGAGTTTCCATTCAATTAGTTTCCCCAGCGAGTGGGGACCCGACAAGAGAATCCGTTGGTCTACCAATAGGTACTGAGGTTTCCATTCAATTAGTTTCCCCAGCGAGTGGGGACGTCGAAGAAGCGACATGGACTTTACCCTACAAAAAAGTCATTCCCAGTTTCCATTCAATTAGTTTCCCCAGCGAGTGGGGACGCGTATTTTACACCAACCTTGATTTCTTCATTATCAGAAAGGTTTCCATTCAATTAGTTTCCCCAGCGAGTGGGGACTCTTAAAATCTAGTGTCACTCCTGATACAGATATGAGTCAAGTTTCCATTCAATTAGTTTCCCCAGCGAGTGGGGACCTCCAAGCGCAATTTTTCGTTTATTTCCTGTTGCTCGATTGATAACAAGTTTCCATTCAATTAGTTTCCCCAGCGAGTGGGGACAAGTTAAAATCGACGGCAAATGGCTTCACTACGGTGTTTCCATTCAATTAGTTTCCCCAGCGAGTGGGGACCCTTCTAGATACAGAGAGGTTATTAGTGTACTCAATACCCTATAAGGTTTCCATTCAATTAGTTTCCCCAGCGAGTGGGGACTTCTATAACCAAATGAAAGGTAAAGTTACTCCTGCTGCTTATAGTTTCCATTCAATTAGTTTCCCCAGCGAGTGGGGACTTGATTCTACTAGCGGTGCGACGATCGTAAAAGTTGTTTCCATTCAATTAGTTTCCCCAGCGAGTGGGGACGGATGAGATTGTGGGGGATGGCTGAAAGGTATACGGAGTTTCCATTCAATTAGTTTCCCCAGCGAGTGGGGACTGAGCATTATATTCACGTCAAAAAACCACATTATGAGGTTTCCATTCAATTAGTTTCCCCAGCGAGTGGGGACGGTTCATTCTCTAATAAAGGAAGTAATTACTATTCCTATTAAAATTAAAAAGAATAGAGTTAAAACACTAGCCCCTAATACTACTTGATTGTCAGAAATAAAAGGAATAGTTTTTAGCACTTCAGAAATAATTTGTCTCATATTTTTTATACTAAATTATCAAAAAGTTTGCAATTAATATCTTCTATTATAGGTAAATAGCTACTTAAATGGTCTTTAGGAGTAAGATTAGTAACCCCACTAAACTCTTTACCGTTAAACCAGAAATAAGGAATTCCTAAGTTTTCAATAAACTTAATTTCTTTCTTAGTAGAGTCACCAATATAACTAGATTCATCTGTAACTATTACCGCTGAATTAGGTTTCCATTCAATTAGTTTCCCCAGCGAGTGGGGACTTTGACCAATGGATTAAGTCAAAACCCTTTTCAATTGGACTCAACCAATTAGGTTTCCATTCAATTAGTTTCCCCAGCGAGTGGGGACCCGTTCATTCCGAAGTTAAAATCGACGGCAAATGGCTTCATTACAATGAGTTTCCATTCAATTAGTTTCCCCAGCGAGTGGGGACGAAAGTTAATAAATAGGTTCTTGATAGGCGAAACCATCTAGAGTTTCCATTCAATTAGTTTCCCCAGCGAGTGGGGACTCTATTCGCAAAGCTTATGAAGATAGTGGAATCTCGGCTGGGTTTCCATTCAATTAGTTTCCCCAGCGAGTGGGGACTTAAATTGCACTCGAATTGATGATGTTCTGTACAAGTTTCCATTCAATTAGTTTCCCCAGCGAGTGGGGACTTGAGTGTCACGATCAGCCCAATATGTTTGAATGTTTCCATTCAATTAGTTTCCCCAGCGAGTGGGGACATATCTACAATCTAAGTTTAATTACTCTAATTGTAAGTTTCCATTCAATTAGTTTCCCCAGCGAGTGGGGACAAAAGTAAAGAAGATAACAATAGTAAAATTAAATTAACGTTTCCATTCAATTAGTTTCCCCAGCGAGTGGGGACGTGGTAGGAGATACCCCGCATATGGTAAGAATGTACTGTTTCCATTCAATTAGTTTCCCCAGCGAGTGGGGACTTTAGCTAATTGTTGTTTGACATATGAAAGTCAGGAAAGTTTCCATTCAATTAGTTTCCCCAGCGAGTGGGGACTCTGACTCTGACCATTTTTTACCTAGAAGTAGGAGCGTTTCCATTCAATTAGTTTCCCCAGCGAGTGGGGACATAAACGCAAATTGAAAGAAGGTGACAAACTTGATAAGTTTCCATTCAATTAGTTTCCCCAGCGAGTGGGGACATTAATTATTAAGTTTTTAAATAATGAGTTAGAAGGTAATCGTTTCCATTCAATTAGTTTCCCCAGCGAGTGGGGACCCCTACATCATACACCCAATACAGCGCAAGATGTCCAGAGGCCATTTGCGAGGGGGTCGAAAATTGTCTTCACAAACGCCACAAATTCCCCCAAACAAAACGCTGAAACCCTTACCTAGCAATATATCGAGGGGGTCAACGACCGAATCGATGTTTCAGCGATTTGCCTACCCCCTCGCAGATTTCAGATAATCACAGACTTAGGCGGCCCAGTAATCTCGCGCCCCACACCCCAAACATCCACCTGGCTCAAGGTATGACTCGATAGCGGATAAAACCTGATGCTATCCTCAGTCAAAACCACCACCTTGCTAAGTCTCTTCTGAAGTTCCGCAAACTTCCTCGAAGTCAGCACACATTCAAAAGTCGAATACTGCACCCAAGTCCCGTAACCCTTAAGCAAATCGTGTACCTTTTGGCGGCGTTTGTCATCCGGCATATCGTAAACCACAATATAAAACAACACAATCTAACGAATTTGATAAGGTTGATAAAGCCCAACAGGATTGTATACAAACTGCTTGTATAGCTTAACTTGCTGATTTAGCAAATCCCATCGAGGCTGTTTGTCACCAGAATTAGTATTAACCTCCTCTTCCATCCGCTGCAAAAAAAACTTCAGATATTTAGCCCTGCCCGAATCATTCAGAAAACAGCCACTATTGCGATGCACAAAATCGGTTTCAGCATCAATAGCCCTAGAATTAACAATCCACAGCACCAAACTATCAACAATTGGCGCGCGAAACTCCTCAATCAAATCAGAAGCCAAAGCCGCATGACGATCCGTCCCCTGATGCAAACAAGCCGAATAAGGATCGAGCCCTTGCAACTCGATCAAACTCAACAAATGATTCCACAAAACCTGATACCCAAAACTCAGCATAGCATTCACCGGATTACCCGGAGGGCGGCGGGATCTACTGACAAACACAAAATCTGGATGATTCAAACACTCTTCAAAAGCCGAGAAATACTGAACCGCCCCAGCACCTTCCAACCCCATCAACCGCTCAATAGTTTCTGCTTCACCCGCCTTTTTGATTAAATGTTCCAAACACTGAATCGCAAAAGCAATCACCTCAGAAGCTTGTCGGCGCTGCTGTCGTTGGAGGATAACCCGGCTGTTTTTCAGCTTAGCTTGCACAATGCGCTGTGCCACCTGCAAGCGTTCAGCAAAACACAACTGTTGCTGATAGCGAGAAAGTTGCCGATAGCCGCGCTCGATGGGCAGAATCCGCCCGTAACAGTAACCCATCCGCGAAAGATAGGCAATGGGAATATTCCGCCACAAACAAGTTCTAATTGCTTGAGTTGTGACTTGAGATTGACCAAAAATCAGAACTTGTTCGAGCAAAGGAAGCTGAACTTCACCGAGAATAACCTCCCCTTTTTTGATTACCAGCATTTCTTGGTGCAAGGAAACATAACAGCCCGGTTGCGAAACATAGATGGTACGCATAAGCAATAAAAAAAAACTTGTTATTGCCAGAATTATCGTAGGGGCGGGTTCACCAACAATCTCTGGCGCAGAGAATGAATTCGTAAACCCGCCCGCACTATTGCCAGAATTATCGTAGGGGGGGGTTCACCAACAATCTCTGGCGCAGAGAATGAATTCGTAAACCCGCCCGCACCCAACAAACAATTCCCAGGTACATTTTTCGCAATTAATAAACGGTAAGGTAGATGCAGGTTATCTGTTGTGTGGGGGCGGGTTTATTGAGGTTATTTGTTAGTATTAAATATTATTGGTGAACCCGCCCCTACAAGATTGTTGTTACTTTTCAATATTTTGGGAATCCCGATCGCCCCGAATAATTTGCGCCGATTCCGCGCCAGAATCCAAGGAATTTTCGATTGATTGAGCGCGCGAAGGTTGCAGGTAGCGAGTGATTTGGTCTGCCGCAGTCGCAGTCAAAAAAGTCGCAGCGGTGACGAGGAACGTGTTAGTAATTACCGCAGCCAATCCGAGGGGTGCGATCAGGAGAATTATGAGGGTGACAGTACCGTTGATAAGGGCTATGGAGAGGTTGCGGAGGTTAGCGGCGCGCAATGTTGTGTACATACTTTTTCACCTTTTGTGTGAGAAAACGCTTGGTGCGCCCTGGACGCACGCGGGGTCAGAAACCGGGTTTTTTGGGGGAATACGCGTTGCAGGGCGTAGATTGGGTGACAAACCCGGTTTCTTGGCTGTTTTTGGGGGGTGGATGCGTTTACCTAAAGCACTTAACTATGCAAGCACTCTGTGAGTAACGTACAGATTTTTTGGTTGAGAACATTAAACGGGTTATTGTCAATCACTTCTGTTTTTTGCTGCAAAACAGCCCGCAATATCTTGATAATTTTACCTCCATCTGGTAGCTCAGAAACACCTTCAAAACTGTGAACGCAGCGATTGCGTTGTTCGCAATAATCGTTTAATTTTTGCAAAGGTTCCAATAAATTATCAAACTCCGGCTGATAGTATTGTAAAATTGCAATCTGTACCGGACGGCTGGGAAATCCTTCTAAATTTTTAAACTTTCTACCATTGGGCATGGTGTAGTTTTTCATAAATTTGTACAGTTTTCGATCGTCTATTTGTTCAACTTTGTTCCAAAAATCGTAAGTTTCTGCAAACTTTTCAGGCCAATAAAATCCAAGTTTATTTTTTACCAAAAATCGGAGAAATCCCTCTTGAAACCTGAACACATCAACCAAAAAATCGGCATATTGCTTATTTTTGAGCTTAGTTACAGCTTTAAAATAGACTTCCTTGAACAGAGAAATCTGATTTTTGTCGCGTAGCGTATTGATTTCTGAAATAAATTCAGGTTCAATATAACTAGCAAAAGGTTGGATAGCCTTGAAAGCGCCATCGAAGTCAAAAGCGAGGCGATACTGACCGTACTGGAGCAAAGCAATAATTAGATTAGTCGAGAAATTGCTATTTTCCAGAGAAACTAAAGCACCGCTGTAATTATAATCTTCAATTTGCCGCTTGACAACTTTGAAATCAAACTCATTTTTCAAGGTATCAACATTAGTTTGAAAAACATGGGGCTGTCCTTCTTTGATTTTTTCAGGATTTCGCACCTGCCAAACCGAACTGTGGGAAGCATATCCAGCCGCTTGTAAAAGGCTCCAAGAAGTCTTCATAACAGGCGTTCCAGAGGAGGCATTAAATTCTAATCTATCTTGCTTACTCAAATAAGGACTTGCTTTCTCTAAGCCTTTCCGAGCTTCTTGAACTGCTAATAGAAGACTGACTGGATCTGTAGAAAGTTCTTCACCTACGGGGACTAATTCGATGCTTTCTTCTGGGAGGTTAAAAGGTTTGCCTTGCAGCCAATGTTTGGTATCGCTAGCTTTTTGAGCCACATCTTGAGTGTGAAGGAGAATGACGCGGCGAATGTTGTATTTTTGGTCTAGAAGGTGGCGGATGAGAGTTGCGATGGAACCTTCTTGATTGGTGTTTTCGGAGTAGGGGTCTTGTTGACCGACGAAGGAGAGAACGATGCTGCTAGCCATTGTTATTACCTGGATAATTTGTGGGAATTTTTAGGGGGAGAGTGGGTAAGCACGATGCTTACCCGAACAGACAAGAGAAAAAAAGTGCGATCGCATTTTTATCTGCGTCGTCGAGGCCCAGGCTGAGGTGAATTTGAAGATGGTGGCTGAGTGCTGGAAGACATTTGACCGTAAACTAAAATAGCTCCTTGTTTTTGAAGTTCTGTGGCAAACTTCAAACGGTCAGGATGATTGCTGCCAAAAATCGTTACAACTTGATAAGGTTCTCCAATAGCAGGAAAAATCGACTTAATCCACACAAAAGAAGGAGTTCCTAAGTCTCCGCCGACATTGGCATTCCCGCTGCCACCGCTGACTCCTTTAAATCGAGTGTCACCGTACAGCAGATTCAAAGCAGCACCCTTGACATTGGCGCGATCGCCTTCATTTTGCCAGTTTTTAACTTTCTCAGGATTGAGCAAAACAGCATCTTTTAACAGCCACACTTGAGCATTTGTATCCAACACATCTTGCTGGCGCTTTTTGTTTCCTGGTTCACCAGGACTGCTGGTATAATTCTTAGTTGAAGGCTGTACAGCTTTAAAAGCATCGATAACACTTTTAAAAAAAGTCCGCCACTGCGACTCACCACCAACAAGCGGTAAACTATCCCCATCTACGAACCAATGACAGCCGCGCATCCGACGATTTAACAGGTGTAAAGGGCGACGAGAACCGCGTCCAACTCCTCCAAGATGAGAACCTAAAATCAGGCAACGTTCTATTAAGCTCAAATACTTGGCTTCTGTAGCCTCCAGAATAATTTTACCTGTATAGAAATAAGGATCTTTGCCTTGAGATGGGTTAATGCGAGTGCTTACTGAGATTTTACCTTGTTGCCCCAATTTGCCAAATAGTAACTCTTCTAACTTTATACAATTTTCAGCATCATACAAACCCAAGGCTACAGCCCGAAACCAATAGCGCAAAATACCCCGAATAGCTGTCGGTCGAAATTCAGGATTGCCTTGGTAATGGTTTTCTTTTGCGGGTGGGTTACTGCCGTACATCCCTTGAGTCCACAGTTCAAAATCAAAGCTTTTGCTGTGGGCTAACTGTGCTTCTTGGCTAACAGTGCGGCCGTAACCGCCACTGACGCGAGAACCAATACCGCCAGTGTTCAGCACATTTTTCAGCCAATTTTTTACAACCTCAACTTTGTCAGCATATTGGGCTGTTGTCGGGCAGAACCCGATCAGAAATTGAGGTTGTTCGAGAGTAAGCAAAGGATGCGGTTCTGGATTATAGATAACTTTTTGTTCAGGATTTTGCCAAGGCCATTGAGGAGTTGCTACATCGACGCTGAGACAAGGCTTAGTAGGAAAAGCATCCAAAAATTCAATTTTGGCTGCCTTGGCAGTTTTACCTTCTAGCATTCCCAATAATTCTTGAATTTCACCTTTGTTTGAATGGTGTTTTTCAGCCCAAGCTAGTGCAGCCCCTTTGAGGCTGGAAGCGGGAATATAGGGAATGCCAAAGACGGGATGCAGCGCGGGCAAAAGTAACTCAGCAAAGCCGCGAGTTCCTCCCACTCGCATTCGCCAGCTAAAAGAAACTTTGAAAGTATTCTTTTCACCGCCAGCTAAATAGAGAGTGCGCTGATTGAGTTTCTCATACAAATAGCTGCAACCTTTTTCAGCATTGGCGGCAGATTCCAGTACGGGTTGTGCGAGGGGATTACCTTTTTTGTCGAGTCCAAATTCAGTGAGATTAAGCGCTTGTAAGGGGTTGCCCATTTTGGGTAGTTTTGTATCCAATTTTTGATTGGATGACGCTGGAGGAGGCGCTCCGCTGCCGATGCGAAAATCAATGCGATCGCATAGCAACCGAGATTTAAGTTTATCTTTCAGCGGTTGAATTTGCCCCTTAGCTGCTTTGCAAGTTGCCTCGTCAGCAAAGAAAAGCGTCAGTACGCTATTGTCATAACCGCCGTAAATTGCAGATGTCAATAGTTTCCCCAATTTCGATAAACTTTTTTGCTCTGCCGCTATGAAATCCTGCCAAATATCGCTGGGATTTCGAGATTGATTTGATTTATAACTCATCCTTCCTCCGCTTCTCCTAGAATTGGCACTGCCCAAAATGACCATTCCCGCGCTAGTTCAATTGCCAAACGGTTTAATCCCGCATAAGCGTGCAATTCCATAGCAAACAAAGTGCGCGGATCGTCGGGAGCAAAAGCCACTTCACTTAAACTTTGCAAAGTTTTCAAGAAATGCTGGTAAACTTGACCTTTGTACTTAGTTTCTCCAGATTGATATTTAAGTCCATCCCCTGCTAAGCGGTGCAATCCCCAAGTGGAGACGTAAGAAGGCAAACTTTGCACAACTGAACTCGCCTTTTTATAACTGATAAAATTGACTGTCTGTTTGACTTCCAGTAAGCCATTGTAGGCTGCATGGCTAAAATCTCGCGTGTCTAATTTCAACATCATCTATTCTCCTTTGCTGAATTGAATTTTTACAGTTTTGTTGTCTGTCCAACCCCGCCCAAGTCCTTCTAAACCGCCAAATTGCAGTTTGTCTTTCAAAATAGTTTCGAGAGATTGGCGGATATCTTCTGTTTTTCCTTCATTTTTGGCTGGTTTGATTCCCCAAGGAAAAAACAGAATAGTTTCTGAAGGAATCGCTTCTTCTGAGCGGAAAGAACCGTCAGAGGCAGTTTTTTCACCGTCTTTAATAGCAATGCGGACTTCTCGCTGCAAACCAGTTTCTACCAATGAAGCACAATCTTGATTTGAAAGAACAACTAATTTTTGCTTTAAATCAAGAATGCCACTGCCGTCAGGAATTTCTTTTAAGCACTCCCAGAAAGCAGCCTTTTTATCAATCCGTTCTATATCTGCTTCCTTCAAAATTGCCCCTTGCAAGTAGATTTGATTGCCAGAAACAGAAGTAATTGCTTTTTTGGTGCTACCTTCCTCTTCGAGGTGCGATCGCCACTGTTCAATTACCTTAGCTAAATCTTCATTTTGCAGCCAGCGGTTCCAGCGACTCAGCCACAAAGGGCAAGTTATCCATACAAATTGATGGCTGAAAGAAGCTATAGGAAATAGCAACAGCGTAGCATCAGCAAACCAGACTTCGCCCTCAGTTGGTTGACTACCATCTTTAATTTTTTCACCGAAAAGAGTTCCAGCTTGATCTGGGTGCATCGTTGCTAATACTGCACGAATTTTACCCCGCAAAGAAGAGGAAGGGATATATGGCAGTTCGTTAAAACTCTCGCGGGCAATTCCCATCATATTACCAGCTTGAGCACTTGCACCTGTATGCAGCGGAGTCAAAAGATAAGTGTAAGTTAGATAGTTCATGGTTGTGATTCCTTCTTAATTGATTTACTGTCAAAATGAACCCAAAGTAATTCTGAGTAACCTAACTGCCGCCAACCATTAACTTTGTTGATTTGGCCCTTATCCTTTACTAGATCATCCTGAAACAACTTTTCAGGTTGATTCAAGTAATACAAACTACCAGGCCGCGCGGCAAAAATTTGGGGTGCAGGAATACTTTTTTCTGGTTCATCTTTATCTCGAATGCGGCAGCTTATGGGCAGTGCGCTTGCTGTTGCCACGCTGACTAATGGCCCGATTTTTTGATTGCCATTAACTGCGTGGGCTAATTTCCATTCTGAGGGCCACGCACGACATATAGACAGATGGTTATCTTTGCTGTCGCGGCGTTCAAATACTCCAGGAGTGACGAGATAGGCAATTGATTTGCCAGGTCTTTTGAAGTTTTCCTGAGATAATTCTTGGAGTTTGTGCCATTGGTCATCTAGGACTTTTACTCGCTGCAAAATGGCGCGGTGTCCTTCGCCGCCTAATTGAATTACGGCGGGAGTTTCGATAGTTTGGTTGAGCGCGATCGCAATACTCCAGCCTTCCTTTAATCGAATGGCATTTTCCACAAAATACCCGTCAGCATCTTTGACTTGTCGCGTGCCTTCTTGGAGGGCATTGTGCGATCGAGTTTCCACTACCCAGGGTTTGATTTCTGTTTGGTCTGTTGTTAGCCATTCCTCTCGATCGATTGTACCAGTTTTCAGATATCTTTCGATCGTTGCAGATGGCAAATATTCCCGGAATTTGCGATCGCCAATTGCCTCATCTTGACGTTCATGATCCTTGTTGCAATCCGAAGGTTTTACCAAAGGACAAGGCTTTTGCTTATCCCACAATACTTGTTTGCTTAAATGATGATTTTCATCCCACGCTAAAGGCACGAGAGGAAGTGAACCAACAAACCCTATGGGACGAGAGAAATAAAGAGTTTCATCCCGGCACAAAAATGGGCCAGTAATTTGCAATTCTCTCTTGTCTCCTAGCAGTTTCCGCAAGGCACCGGCAATGGTGTGTCCGTTGGGTGGAAATACGCTGCCTGCCCAGGCTCTTTCCCCAGGAGTGAAGGGTTTGGCATCCCGGAACAATAACACGTCTAAAGGAGTAATTGTGTACCAATTCATTGAGATTCACCTCCTAGTTTGATGTGACGGTTACGGATGAGAAAGGCGGTGAGTTTAAGCCAGTTGTTAATTTGCCGATCGCACTCTTTACCGCCTTCAGTTGTCACCCACAACGCCTTCAAAAATTCCGTCAAAACATTTTGAAATTTTGCCAGCATTAATTCGTCACCTTTAAAAGCTTCTCGGCGCGAACAAAAAGCTTGTGTCCAAGGCTCTATTGCTGCAAAAACTGGGGCGGGATGTTGAGTCCAAACCGTTGCAGCTTGCTCGAAAATAGCGCTGTCAAGTTCAGGAATAGAAACGAGCGATCGCCACTGATTAAATACCTCAAATTTAGCCGTTGATTTCAGGACATTTCCATTGCCGTAAAGCACCCGCACTTGCACAGCATCTTTTTTGTTTCCTGTCGGTGATTCGTGTTCCTTTGCTTCCTCCTCAGCTTCCCAAAGATTCTCCAAAGCAATAGCCATCGGCACGGAATGATGAGCGATCGTAATACCAAAACTAATCGTTGCTTTGTGTCCCATTGTAAACAAGGGACGTTCAGATAAATTATTTGGTAAATCGCCATTTTTCCAGCGCCAATAATCGCCAGCATTATCAAACTCATTTTTTGGGTCTTCTTCACCTCGGAAACATTGGCGAATATCCCATAACCAACCATCCCATTCCCAAAGATTGGTATAGGCTAAAACATCATCGCCACCGCCGTAAATCAAGCGTCCGGCATAGCGTTCTTCAGTTAAATAAGGTACTAATTGATTTGAAAAATCCAACAAGGCGCGGCTGAGAGCACTGTGAGTAGCAGGCCCCATCCGTTTTTGTTCTTTAATAAACTTTTGGAATGGTTCTGATAACTCCTGTGGCAGTCCATCTAATTTTGACTTCAACGCATCGGGAATATATTGATTGTAGGGTTGAAGTTCTTCGCCTTTCAACCAATTTCCCATGCCATCTCCATCACCTGCTGCCAACACATACCAGTCAGTCGGATTATTTCCTGCTGCAAAATGTTGACCGATAAATTCGCGGAGTCCTCGCAATTCTTCTTTGACTTTTTCCTGTTTCTTCTTGCCTGTTAACACTTCACTTGAATCGGCTGGTTGAGGGCGAAATTCTTCAATCAGCCAACCAGCATTTAACAAGCGCGGATTCGACAATTTTCGATCGACAACCCAAGGAATCCCCCAAGATTGGTTGGCGGCACTTTTTGCCCAAGGAAAGTGCTGTTGAATACGATCGCAAATATCGACATAGTAATCAGTAGCTTTTTGATTCTCCTCCGCCTTCATGGTTCGCAGCCAACCCGCTACACCGGAACTCAAATCGGGATAAAATAAGTCGAGGCGAATCTGCTGTTTTAAAGCTTGTTCCCGGTTTGGTGAAGATTCGGGAAACAAAACATCCGTCAGAATTAGGTACAAACCGCGCTTGACGACTTCAGCAGCATTTAGTTCTTCAATTCCATCAAATAAACCCGCTTGATTTTCCCACAAAGTAGCTGTTTCGCCTTCGGTAATCCAATCGTCGCCGACATGAACAACTGGCCCGATTCCCGAAACAGTTGAACGCGGCCCAAAAGCGGTGGGAATTTCCCAATTGCGGGCGTTTTTAATTGCATTGAGGGCAAAGCGGGTTTGGTCGAAAATACTCGCCCACCAAGAACCGACGTTGAGGTTGGGTTGGCGGCGTTTGTATTTAGTTGCGGTAGAATGGCGATCGCCCCAATCTTCTTTTAAAGCAGATTCATAAGTTACCTTGAGAAAATCCGACTCGGATTTAACTAATAAATCGTTTTTCGGACGGGCAACTTTATTTTGGTCTTCCAGCCACTTTTCATACTTTTCCTGTTTGCGAGGCGAACGATCTAAAGTAGTTTTAATGTCACCAATTGGCAAAGCTGTCCAGTAAATTTGCCATTGTGCTTTTAACCAGTCATCCCAAGTATGTGGATTCAACTTAGGCATCCAGACTTCCTCTTTTTGCAAGTCTTGCAAAACTTGAGTTCCTAACGCCATCCACTCTTCTAGCAAAGTTTGTTTTGCCTGTTGCATGGCTGCCTCAACGGGATTTTTTACCTTCTCAGTTGTTTGAGAAGCGCCGTTATCTGGCAAAATCATTACTACTACATTCGGGAAACCAGCGGTTAGTAATTTACGGTTAGAAGGGAGTTCAATCCATTCCGAAAAGTCGGAATATTTCTCCAATAACCACAGGTCAATTAAAGGTTGTTCGTAAAGACAAGGATAGAGAAAAGTATCGGGGCCATATTTCCAGGCTATCTCCCAACAAACCTTGGCAGAAAGATAGTGCAGCAACCAAGAACCAGTCCAGAAATCGCGCATTTTGCGGCTGGCTTTAATCAATTCCTGTACGGGTGTGAAGGTGAAAGTTGCTACATGAGGCCGAGATTCATAATAATCTTTATTTTTTCTAGCCCGCTTTTTCGGATAGTTATTTGGATCTGGATAATAACCTGCTAGGGAACCTGCTAAAGCAGCAGTCATGCTGGTGTGACTCCACAAAGAAGCATCGGGAATGCGGGTTTCCGCTGGCAAAAGAGGCAAACAAGGTTCGTTGGGAATATTCAAATCCCGATCTAAAGCTTTACTGAGTACGTCTGGATAACACCGCCACAACCACCAAAATACTTTCCGACAATCGGTACAGGTGCGAATCGAATCTGGAATTAAACAGGTTTCTACATCTGTCAGCCAGTCGGCACGCTTTTTATCCAAATCCATTAAATAATCGTGCCATTTCCCCAGTTTTAAATTCTGCTGTGCTCCTGATAGTAAATGCCGAATTTCCAAACCTTCTGAATTGTAGTCGATCGCAGTGTTTCCCGGCAGTCTGCCAATAGCCGCGCGATCGCTTGCTGAAGCTATCAAATCGCACATCCCGATATGCTTTAACCACTGTGTGCTATAGGAACTTTGAGTAAAAGACTTAGCTTTGGCAGATACCCATCCTTCCATGCAAGCCAGAGATTGCCAAGCACCTTCTCTTCCCCTTCCCGAATTGTCGTGCAGTGCTTTCAACGCAGGATCGTGAAGCAATCCCCAGATTTTTGATTGCCAAAAAGGTGACATTTTTATATTTACCTAAGTATGGGACTAGCGAAGTGTATTGGAACTTACGTATTAATTACGTATGTCTCAGGACTTACGCAAAAAATGCTTTGACGCACGAATTATAGCGGGCAAGGCGCTATAAAGCCTTATATCCTAATGAATTCATGCGTTTAGGACTGTTCGTGCGATCGTTCGCTGTCGTAATCCCAGCATCTATTTTTGGTTGGTTCTGCGTCCAGGACTATGTATTTTTAAAAGGCAGCGTGCGTTTTGGCACATCTTACCCGTTACTATTTCTGTGTGGCCCTTGCAGTCTCTGTTCCCTAACTCAACTTAATATACCAGACGAGGCTGCCTCAATGCTAGTAATTCACAATATTTATCAAACTAATTACGAAACCTAAACCTTTGTTTACAAGGGTTTTTCAGCCATTTCTAAAATTTTATGTCAATATTGTCTTTCGCTTGACTTTTTCCAAACTAATCTGTATCCTAGCTCATGGCAAAAAACCCAACCCCTCACGCCTACGCCGATCGACTAACGTTCGATCGCATAATGCTACTAATTGCCACATTAGTAAACAATCCCGGCATCGGATACAGCAACACCGAAACATCGGACGGCAAATATCACGATGCTTTACTAGAAGTGCGATCGCAATTACAGAAAATCGCAGCCGAATTCAGCATCCAATTTCCCGAAAACTATCCCGCAACTCCCACAATTCGCAAAGACTTAGAAACTTTGCGTAACTACGGAATCCTGGATAAAAGAATGTATCGATCCGGTTACTATCTCGGTACCGGTGCAATGACTCGCGAAGAATTGCAAGTCGCATTCCAAGCCCTAGCATCCCAAGCAAAAAATCAGGGAAATGCCCAAGTGCGCCGCATTTATGAAAAACTCACAAAACTGTTACGCGGATTGGATATCGAACTCAAAGGCGAATTGTTTTATCCCGTTCGCCAACACCTGAATCGTGCTATTATCTACACCGATCCTGTCGAAATGCTCGATCGCCAAAAAAATCAAAATACCCTGTTCCACAAATTAGATACTGTGGAAACAGCAATCGTGCGGGGACAGGCGATCGAACTTTACCGCGAAAAAGATTATTACGGTAAAGATAATGTCGGTTTCAAAAAAGTTTGGCCCCTGCAACTGATTTATCACGACATCGCCTGGTACTTAATTTGCCAAAACTGCGACAACGATCATTTGAAAGTAGAACGGGTGAACCGCTTTACTGACTACTGCGAAATTATCGATCCAGAAGGGCGTGGTTTAGCCGCACAGGAACAAAACTTGAAAATAGCTCAAAAGTTGTTAAAAAATGGCTGGGGGCTGTATTTGGGCAAACCAGAGCAACAGCAGGCAGAATTGGAGGGTACGCTGAAGTTGCAAAAGGTGAAGGTGCGGTTTTTTGAGAAAGTAATAGGATTTATTCTAGAGGGCGATCGACGACATCCGCGACAAAAGATTAAGGAAGGCCGGCGAGATAGTTCTGGCAATCTGCTGTATGTTGATTATTGGATCGATTTGCCCGATCGCTCCCTCAACGAATTCAGCCTGTGGGTGAACAAGTATATGGATAGCGCCCAAGTGCTTTCGCCGCCGAGTTTGGTGGAAAAACACCGACAAGCAGCCAGAGATTTAGCCGCGAGATATATAGCAGTTGACAGTTGACAGTTGACAGTTGACAGTTGAAGAACGGGCATCAAACCATTGATGCAGTACGGGTATCGGCTCTATTCATGAAGTTATTTATGTCCTGACCGCCGAGAAGGTTGCTATAGTTGATCGGGTGCGTCGCTGCTCGAAAAGTCGATCGCGCTTTAGATATTTTCGATCGCGACGCACCCTACGGCTAATTTTCAAAATTGCTATGAAAAAACAAGAAAGGACTAAAGTCCTTACTACGAACAATAGGTTTGTAGTCAAGACTTTAGTCCTTTTTTTGCTAACGACTTGCAGCCATTAACACTTAGCAATTATCTAGATTTTTCCAACACTAGATTTTTCATGTGCAGCGTGAGCAGTTTTGCCATTCTTACTATTACCGTGCCCATTGGCATTGCGTGGCTGGATCACTCCATAGCCGCTCTGACTCTTGCGTTCGTAGAGCACATTGATTTCGCCTGTTTCCGCATTCTGAAACATATAGAAATCGTGGTCAATAATCTGCAATTGTTCCAAAGCTTCTTGCACAGTCATTGGAGGCATGGCAAAATACTTAGTCCGCACTACCTCGGCTGGAAGTTCGGGAGTTCGATCGCCTATCAAATCGTCCACTACAGGAAGTTCTTCCACCACAGCAACCATTTTAGCATTGCTATTGGTTTTGTTGTCGTGACGTTTTTCCTTGAATTTCCGCAATTGACGAGCAATCTTGTCGGCCACTAAATCTATACTGGCATAAAGGCTTTCCGTGCTTTCCTCAGCCCGAATTACGCTGCCATTAGCATAAATTGTTACCTCAGCAGTCTGCTTAGGATTAATCCTTGGGTTACGAGCCACCGACAGATGTATATCGACTTCAGTAGTCAAAGCTTGAAAATGGCTAACTGCCTTTTCCACCTTTTGATTGACGTACTCACGCATCGCATCGGTGATTTCTATATTTTTACCCTGGATAACAAGCTTCATAGAGCTCCCTCCCTTCTCTAACGTGGGTATAGTTCATACAATAGCACTTTGTATTCTACAAAACACTTATTTTCAAAATCTTTTTAAAGTGTTGACAATTCTTAATTTTAACTGCGTCAATATTCAGTACAAACACTCTTGATTTTTTTCATGCTTTTACCTTCTTTTTCTCAACATCTCAATTCTCAATCCTGCTGGCTCCTCGACTGGGGACAAGTACCCTACTCAGAAGCTTGGGAAGCTCAGCAAAAACTGGTACAAGAGCGCCGGGAAAATCCAGATTTGCCGGATGTGCTAATTTTGCTGGAACATCCGCCTGTGTACACCTTGGGACAGGGGGCGAAGTTGGAATTTCTGAAATTTGATGGCGAAACTCAGCCTGAATTGCATCGAGTTGAGCGGGGTGGTGAGGTGACTTACCATTGTCCGGGCCAGTTGGTGGGCTATCCGATTTTAAATTTGCGCCGTCACCACCAGGATTTGCACTGGTATTTGCGGCAGTTGGAGGAAGTGCTGTTGCGGGTGCTGGAAGTATTGGGTTTGAAGGGGGCGCGGGTTCCGGGAATGACTGGGGTTTGGGTGGAGGGGCGCAAGGTGGGTGCGATCGGCATTAAAGTCAGTCGCTGGATTACTATGCACGGTTTTGCTCTAAATGTGTGTCCGAATCTTGAAGGTTTTGGGCAAATTGTACCTTGCGGGATTGCAGGTAAACCTGTTGGCAGTTTGGAGCAATTTATACCGGGAATTGAGGTCGATCGCGTTCGGGCGATCGTGGTAGCCGAGTTTGCAGAAGTTTTTGGATTGGAAATTGTGCCAGATGTCTAATATATTTACATCAAAAACCCTCTTGATAGGTAATTGGTAATAGGTAATATAGCAATCCTAAATCATTTGTGAATTTCTTACTCCCGGACTTTACTAAGGTCCGGGTTGGGGTGGGGTAAAAATATTTACGACTCCTGCAAGGATTGCTATATGTCATTAGTAATGCCCTATACCCTTCCCCCATCCCCCCACTGAGAGAATTAGCGCTCTAATACGGGATCGGGGGCTTCTCTAACCTGAGACAGAAGCAAGACCGATGCAGAAATACGTCCTAAGAGTTTTGCGATCGCCCCTACCGTTAGATAAGATTCTTGTTAGTTAATTGCGCTCCGCTCAGGAGAAAAAATTTATGGCAGATATGTCCGGTCAAGACCCCTCGGAAATTAAAATGGCGACGGTTGATGAAGAACAAAAAGGCGCCACGTTTAGCGGTACGGTCATCCTTGCTATCGATGTCGAGGGTGGGGAAGTCGTTTTCTTCAAAGACTTTTTGATTGAAGATTATCAAGGCGAACTTACCGCTTATCTGGCAACAGATGGCAATATAACCAAAAGCATTGATTTAGGCGAACTTAAGCATAAAAGCCACACCTTTAAGCTGCCAATTCCGCTGGGGACGGATACATCACCCTACAATACAGTCGTGCTGCGCGACGAAAAAAGCAAGAAAAAAATTCTGACTATCAAGCTGTAAAAATTGTATATCTAGCAGTAGACCCTATAGGTCTGGATTAAGAGATACCTGTTTCCCTACCGCACTCTCACCTGGGTGCATCCCAATGTTGGAGGGGCTCTCGCATTACGGCAGATAGTTTATTGGTTATAAGCAGAGACTTACTGCCGTAATGCTTCTCCCCTACGGATATATTTGCAAAAATGGGATGCTCCCTCTAACCCGAAGTCCGATCGCCCTTAAATTAAAATGCGTCACTGGATCGATCCAGTGACGCACTTTATTTCTTAAAACGGAATTGGATCGTAATCGGGATTGTCAGCTTCGTTAGAGGAGCTTGACGGGCGATCGGACTCAGAATTTGGAGACTGATGGGAGTTCCAATCAGAGCTAGAAGTGCGATTACCAGGTCCGGGAGCGTTGCTAGAGCTGCGGTTTCGCGAGCCTAAAGGTACCACATTGCTAGGCACGGTCTGAGGCGCGCTGTCACGAATTTGAGCTGGTTCCGGGGCGGTTCTAGGGGCGGGAGCCGAGTTCATAGCATTCGCACCGAGACTGTAAATTTTTTGAGCTGTTAGTTCGGCTCGCTTTTCTTTGATACCATCTCTTTCCATCGTATTCATGTTGAGTCGCCCTTCAATAATCACGCGATCGCCCTCATGATATTTTTCATGGATTTCCACAGCCAAGTTTCCCCATCCTATCACCTTCAAAGGTTCCGGCGGATCTTCAGGTTTCGGACCTGGAAACTGCACCAGCATTTCAGCGATCTGAAGTTGATTTTCAGCAGTAAAACGGAGTTGTGGTTCTTGAATTATTTCCACCAACAAAATGCAGCTATTCATAACTTAATTGGGAATTGGGAATTGGGAATTGGGCATTGGGCATTGGGCATTGGGCATTGGGAATTGGAGATTGGGCCTTGACTTTAAAGTAAAAAGGTAAAATTTAAAATAACGCATTTTATCTTTTCACTTTTGCATTACCAATTCCCCATTACCAATTACCCATTACCAAATTTATCTTGGCGAACAGCAGCCTCAGTTTGGCTAACAAAATCCTGAACTAGACTGCGGTATTCCTTCAAAGTTTCAGATACCCAATCTCTGTCTTCACTGTTAGCAAAAATATGGACTGTAGGTTCGCTAGCATCGGGCAAAACTAATACCCAATTGTCATCGCTGGAGTTAAATATTTTTACTCCATCTACTAATTCTAAACTATCTGGCGAATGAGTTTCTACTAAATATCGCATCAGGGAACCCTTGATAGTCCAAGGACAGCGGACACTGTAACTACGGTGAGTGACGCGGGGAAGTTCCGCCTTAATCTGTCCGAGCGATCGCTCCTGAATCGTCATCATTTCTATCACTTTAGCAATACAGAACATTCCGTCAAATCCAGGATGCAATTGTGGGAAAATAAAACCCATATTCCCACTGCCACCCAAAACCACGTTGGGATTCCTGTTAGCAGCTTCCATCAAAGCACTGGGATTCGCCTTAGTGCGGATTACTTTACTTTGATAGCGACGGGCGATCGCCTCTACCGCAGAAGAAGCATTGACCGGTACTACCACTGTACCTTTTGGATGAGAAGTCAGCATCAAATTTACCATCAACGCCGTCAACATTTCCCCACGAATCGCTATCCCAGACTCATCTACTAAAATTAACTGTTCGCCATTGGCCGACACCTGTACCCCAAAATTAGCACTGAGTGCTTTCACCACCCGACCGAGTTGGTCAAGCAAATATTCCCGTTCGCCATTGCTCAGAGAACTTTGTTTAAGACTGGCATTAAGTACCACCGCATCGCAACCGAATTTGGCAAGCATTTGTGGCAAAATTGCCCCCGAAACTGCATAGACGTAATCGATAACTACCTTAGAATTACTGTAACGAATGGCTTCTACATTCATTTGCCGCTCAAAGGTGCGAGAGTAAACCTCCAGAGATTGGTTAAAGTACGACATCTCCCCAATTTCCGGAATCAGAGCCCGCCGTAAATCTTCTTTAAAGTAAGCACCCTCGATTTTCTTCTCCGCCGCTTTGGTAATATTGATGCCTTTGGTATCGAAAAATTCAATTAAAATGTGGTCCGATCGATCGGGCGAAATCCGAACGTGAATCCCACCAGCCACTGACAGAGTACATGAAACCGTGCGCGCGATCGGAATTGCCGTCGATTCCAAATTGACTACATTAATTCCCACCGACATTAAACCCGCAATCAAAGACCTCGAAACCATCCGCGAAATACTCCGCTGATCCCTAGACACCGATACCGAAGAACCTGGTTTCAAAGTAGAACCATAAGCAGCGCCCAATTTCACCGCAAATTCCGGGGTAATATCCACATTGGCTAGTCCTTGAACCCCCCGTTGACCAAATAAATTCCGCTTAGCTTGTTCTCCCCAAATTAAATTGCTATTTAACAAAGCCCCCGATTCAATATTTTTACTAGGCCAGACGCGGACGCTCGGCCCCACTTGGGCTTCTTCTCCGACTATGGACATAGAACCGACCACAGCCCCTTCCAATACGTGAGCCCGCCTGTCTACGCGACTGCTCCTGCAAATCACACAAGCCCTGAGATGAGCATCTTCGCCGATAATTGCTCCGTTCCACAAGATGGGACGCTTGAGATTGGCATCGGCCCCCACAGTTACGTTATCTCCAATCACTGAACCCGCTTGAATTTTGACTCTGGCTCCGATGCGACAATTGCTGCCGATCATAGTGGGTACTTCCACGATCGCACTATCGTCAATAAAAGTATTCTGACCTACCCACAATCCCGATCGCACTTGCTCGTAGTAGCTCAAATCCAATTTCACCTTTCCCCACAGCGCATCATACTGAGCTTCCCGGTAGACATCTAACTGGCCGACATCGCACCAGTAACCTTCAGCGATGTAACCGTACATCGGCTCACCTTTTTCCAGCAACAGCGGAAACAAGTCTTTCGAGAAATCAGATTCCACATCCACCGGCAGGTAATCCAAGACTTCCGGCTCTAAAATGTAGATGCCAGTATTGATAGTATCGGAGAAAATTTCGCTGCTGGAGGGCTTTTCCAGAAAGCGATTGATCCGGTGATTTTCGTCAGTAATCACCACTCCGAATTCCATCGGGTTGGGAACGCGAGTTAAAATTAAGGTAGCTTTGGATTTCTGGCTGCGGTGAAATTCCACAGCAGCCGTCAAGTCTAAATCTGTGATACTATCGCCACTAATCACGATAAAAGTGCGATCGAGCAATTCGGCAATATTTTTGACACAGCCGGAGGTACCCAGTGGCTGGTCTTCTTCCACAGCATAAGTCATTTGTACGCCAAATTCACTGCCATCACCAAAGTATTCGCGCATGACATCAGGAAGATAGTGCAGCGTCGCAATAATTTCCGTAATCTGATGTCTTTTTAGCAAATTGATAATGTGTTGTGCGATCGGGCGATTAAGAATAGGCACCATCGGTTTTGGCAAATCGCACGTCAGAGGTCTCAGCCTCGTTCCCGACCCCCCAGCCATCAGCACTGCACGCATAAAATCCTCCTTGCTTAAAAAGCACTCCTGGTCATTTTTAACTCAAAAATCTCAAACTTAAAATTGTTTGGTCAGCCATCACCTATCACGTCTTAATTCATTATCCGTGAGTCTGCTACATAACATTGACATCAACCTGATTTCTGTACGGATATTTGAAACTTTAGCGTGTACCTTCCCCAGCTTTTTAACCCCTTTGGTATAATTATATAACATTTAACGTTTTCACGAGCTTTTAAAACCTCCCTCATTACAGTATTTACCCAGTTATAAGCCAGCCGTACTGTATCATAATCTTTACAAAAAGCTCTGACTTGTTTGTTATTTGCAATTACACAATTTTGTAAATTAGTAGCCTTATATACTGATTAAACTCCTTAATTATTATTTTTATAATTGATGATAGATGTGATTCTTTTGATATCTACAAGATAGAAGCGCCTAGCAGGAATTCGAGTTCAGGGTTCTGATTCCAAAAAGTCAATATAGCTGAAGTATTGTTGTAGCCACTCGTTGCTTGTCTTTGTACCAAGCCTCTGTGGGAACTCTCAAGGCACCGTTGTAGACCAGGGGAGTACAGCCTATCATCTGGGCGCTCGACCTTTTTGGTTGGGGCATCTGATAGAATCGCTACTTAAAGGCTTTTTAACCAATCTCTCAATCGCTCCAGTTTTATAATACCGATCTCGTGAGATGTGTTAAATTGTGGAAAAGCCGTCCTCACAGGACGGGGTTTCAAACCCATTTTGTTGATGAGTAACTTAATTAGCTTGGCATTACTGATCGCTTACGGTGCAGGTATTTGGAAATTTTGGAATGGTTTCGATCGCACTAACTTCGACAGAAGTTTTTCCAATCGCCTGAAGCTAGCCCTGCTATGGCCAGCATTAATTTTTAATAAGCCCTATCGCCAAAACTTTACAAAAGCCCTCAAAGCCTCCAAAAGGTGAGAGACAGCCCGACATGAAGGTAGGGGAATCTAATTCATGATTAATCGCGACCTTTGTATCGCGACAAATCTCTATCCAAAAGTGTAATTCAAGAATGTCTAAAAAGTCCGATCGCCTTGCCGCCAGTCCAGAGCCAACTTGGTTTACTAAGGACAAATCAGATAGCTGGCAACTTTTACTCTCGCCAGTTGCTTCCCGGTTCGATCGCGAATACCGAGGAGAACCATTCCCTTTCCCCGAAGAAGTCGAAGCCATGCCGATTTTTCGGGAATCCATCGCCGGCACCCTCCAAGCCAAAACAGTTTCTCCCTTTTGGCAAATTGCCAAACCCCAAAAAAATCAGCGCTGTTTAGATATAGGCTGCGGAGTCAGCTTTCTGATCTACCCTTGGCGCGATTGGGAAGCCTTTTTTTACGGTCAAGAAATCAGCAGCGCCGCACGAGATGCCTTAAACGCCCGTGGCCCTCAACTCAATTCTAAACTATTTAAAGGCGTAGAACTTGCCCCCGCTCATCGCCTAAATTACGAAGAGGATCAATTCGATTTGTGCATCGCCACCGGCTTTAGTTGCTATTTTCCCAAAGATTATTGGGCTATGGTCATGGGAGAAGTTAAGCGAGTATTAAAGCCAGGAGGTCACTTCGTGTTTGATGTCCTCAACCCTAATGCTCCCTTAGCAGAAGATTGGGCAATTTTAGAAACTTATCGAGCAGGGGAAGTATTTTTAGAAGCAATTGAAGATTGGGAAAAACTGATTAAAGCCGCCGGTGCAAAGATAGTAAAAAAGCAAAGTGGCGATTTATTTCAAATGTATAAAGTGCAATACAATTGAGCCAGTCCAGGAGGCAAATGCGATCGGTAATAGTCAAAATCAGCTATTTCCCTCACCGATTTTCAGCATCAGAAACTAACCGTCAAATCCCCGCAACTAAGGAGAAGCAGCAGGAGATGGAGATGCTGTCGGCGACGCTTCCGTAGTCGGCATTGGTGCTGTCTGCGGCGACGGTTCAGCCACAGGAGAATCAGCAGGAGATGGAGATGCTGTCGGCGACGCTTCCGTAGTCGGAGAAACAACAGGTTGAGGAGTCGCCGACTCCGTAGGCGCTGGCTGCGGTTCAGGAGTCGGTGACTCTCTAGGGACTGGCTCAGGTTCAGGTAACACTAAGTCTCTAGCCCCTGGTTTCAGTTGAGGAGAAGCAGACGGAGATGCCGATGGCTTCGCTTCTGGTTTCGGTTGAGCAGAAGGCGATGGTTTAGCCGTTGACTGGGGTTGAGGTAAAGGCGATGGCTTGACTCCTGGTTTGGGTTTGCTGGAGTCCCGTGGAGGCTTCTCAAACTGCGGCTTCACTCCCCCTGGACTTGGGGGCACCGCCGCGGGAGCTGGGGAGGGCAATGGTCCCGTTGCTGGGGTTGCCGAGGGAGTTACAGGAATACCACTGCAAACCTTTTCATCATATTTAAATGCCACAGCCAATTGATAAAGTTTGTACGTGCTGGCTGGTGGAAGTATGAATTGAGGGTTAATAATCGCAAATTTAGCAGCATCGTCGAGAATATTGGAACCCGTCAGGGCAATGGTTTGAGGTTCTGCCCTCAGCAGCCCTTGGGGGTTGACAACTGCACCAAATACTGCTTTCCCTTCCAGTTTTTGCGAGCAAGCTGTTTTGGGATAAGGGACATTCACAGGCGTCGGTCCCGTCATTTCCAAGTCAGGATAAGCCTTTTTGAATCTTTCAAATAAAGCAATATATGTAGTTGCAGCAGCCAGATTTCTGTCGGAATCCTTGGATGAGTTTTGTCCGGGATTTCCCTGCTGTTCTAACTGTTTTTGTTCCTGCTCAAATTGTTGCCTCCTAGCTCTTTCTTCAGGACTTTCTATGATTTGATTTTCTTGATTTGGATCTTGTTGAGTAGATTGTGGTGAGTTACCGGACTCCGAATTTGTACCTCTAATGGGGAATTGCGGGGTGTATACTACAGCTCCATCTGGAAACAGTGGCAGTCTACCCTGAGCATTTCGCAATTTTTCTAGAGACTCCCCTTCATCAACCAGGCTTCCGGGAGGCTGGGGGGTTTGCGTGTCCGATGGTGGTGGAGGCGGGGTAATCGGAGAGAAATTACCGGGAGATGGGGGGGGGATGAGATTATTGCTGGGGGGCTGTGGCGGTATGATGGCTACGGGTGTTTTAGGAGCAGGATTTTTGATGGTGGGAGATGAAACTGTCGGAGGTATGGGGGGAGTTAAGGAAGGGAGAGGAGATGGAGGCGCAGGGGCAAAGAATCCTGGAGGTGGCATTCCCGGTGGGAGGGCTGGTAAGTTAATGGGGTTCGGGGCTGGCGGCATAGGCGGGGTGATGTTGCGTGGTAGGGGAACTGGTGCGACGAGGGAAAATGGTGTCTTCGCCTTGGATGCTAGTGGGGGTATGGTTTGTGGCAGTCTTCCTACCTCTGCTGGAGTTAGCTCTACGAACCCAACCGAACCGGGTAAGTTTTTTGATGAATTGCCACCATAAATTAGATTTGAGATCCGAGGCGCGTTAACTCCGAGTACTCCGTGAAGACCTATAGAAGCTAGGGCTGCCCACCAAAATGGCTGGCGCAGCGGTTCTGAGAGGGTATTGACTAGGGAGAAAGAGTCATTCATGACAACTGGGAATTGGTTAATGGGTGATGGGTGATGGGTGATGAGTTCTGGTTTAACGCTATTTTTTTATTGGGATCTGGTAAAAAATAAAAATTTAGGAATTCAAAACCCTAATTATAGCACTATCGCGATCGAGTATCTTCGATCGCCAGCGGCTTCTAGCCAACCGACCGCTTCCATACCTATTAATTGCTCCATTAATTGATTAAACACCCATCAGGGTGGCGATCGACCCCCGTTGCCAATTTGGTTACACCTAAGATACAGGTGGCTAAAAAGCTTTGCTGTATAAGCATCATTCCTGAATTTCCCCCCTTGGGGGGTAGGGTTCTTCTTCCCTATTCCCTCTTCCCTATTCCCTATTCCCTCTTCCCTATTCCCTATTCCCTCTTCCTTCTACTTACCACCGGTATCGATGAGTCTTAAAAGGTGCCCCCTCAATACTGAGCAAATCGATGGGATAAATGGGAGCACCACTGGCCATATATTGAAAAATTTCCCGAACTTCCTCTCCCCGCAGGGACAACTGGTCTAATTCCTTCAGAGAATACCAGCCAGCGCACAAAGTATATTCGTCCGGCTTGCTCTTGGGAGGCGTTTTGTCTTCGGGACGAGCCACAAAAATCACCCTCAAACGGACATTCCCTCTAGGCATGACTGTATGCTCTACCCTGAGAATGCCCTCAATAATCACAGAAACGCCCGCTTCCTCGACCGTGTTACGCATAGCGGCCTCGAACAATGTCTCTCCTTGTTCCACTCGTCCTGCCGGGAGATACCACTGCTGGTGGTACTTGCGCTCTTGTACCAATAGAAAACGGTTTTCTAAGTGAACGACAACTAGGGTAAAATACCAGGTAGAAATCGGCTCGCGAGCCATAGCAGTAGATGTTCCCCAAGCAAAAGGTTTAACCAGCCACACAGAAATGAGGCACTGTTAGCAAACAAATTAGCAGCCTAAATGGTTCTTCCGCAAGGGTTTTTGAACTCAAGAGGTTAATTTTAGCACTTTAGTCACAATTTCCATCTCAAATCTCAAATTGAGACAGTGCCACCGTGCCACGGAGACTGGGGGAAGTTTAGCATTTGCCCTCCTTACCAGGCAAGTGCCAGGGTTTGCCGGAGACTTCCCCGCTTTCGGGAAATATTTAGTTGAAATTAGAGAAAAAATTCACCAGCATCCCGTGATTTATGACTATCTAGAAACTGGTGGCTGTAAAATTTCCGTTGGTTTATCGATGATAGCTTCCTCCACAATCGCATCTAAAACAGGAGAAGGAATCGGCACTTCTTCAACTACCGGATGCTTTTCCAAAGTTAAGTGAGACTGAGATGAACCAGACAATCTTTTTAACAATTTCGGTGTGGGATCGTGTAACAAATAAATAATTCGATCGCCTGCTTGCCAAATCTGCGCAGCAGACACTACCTGCAAATATCCCTGTCTTTCCAATAACAGCGGCACTAACTCGCCGGCCCGAATTAGAGCCTGCAAGTGAGCTAACTGAAACTCCAATCCAGTAGTTTTTAACTCCGTTTCTCCCAATTTTACCTCTTTGTCGTTCAAATATTCGTTCCAATCCTTCAAGGACAAATCGGACACAAAGGCTTGATTTATTTTGGGATTATTTACAGCACTGTTAGCTTGCGGATCTTTGGGAAAAATTGCCAAAACCCTTGGTGGTGCAAACTCTTCTGCTGCTCTTTGAGCTAACACTAAGTTTACCTCACCGTTGTTGGTCATTGCCAAAAAAGTTCCCATCGATTCGAGTCCGGCGGCTTCCAAAACACTGTGATCCAAGGCACTGCTCAAAAAAACTCGTAAACCTTCCCGTTCTGCTTGTTCACAAGCTTCCGGGTTAGTATCTATAATCGCTACAGATTCGCCGCGTTCTTGAAATAAACGAGCAATCAATCTACTCAAAGAATTTGACCCGACAATGGCAGCACCGGTGGCGGATTTCGAGGTGACTCCTAATATTTGAGCCATAGCTCCGGCGGTTAGTCCTTGTAGGAAAACTGTCATCATAATTGTCAGGAACACCAAGGCTTTAATGGAGTCGCCACCGTTGATTCCCCGCTGAGTCAGCAAAATGGCAAATAAAGATGCGATCGAAGCTGAGACAATTCCCCTAGGCGCTACCCAACAAGCAAATAATTTTTGTCGCCAATTGAGCCCACTGTTGAGGGTGCACAGCCAAATGTTAATCGGTCGCACCACCCACATTAATGCTAAAACTGTGAACACACTGCCCCAACCGAGCGCAACTACACTAGCGAGGGATAAATCCGCAGCCAGCAACACGAACAGCACCGAAATAGCAAGGACTGTGAGTTGACCTTTAAACCTCCTCAGCAGCCTTTCTTCGGGAACAGAAGCTGCTCTGAGGACAATACCGGAGAGTACCGTTGCCATTAATCCCGATTCGCTCCGCAGTTCCTCTGCTAATCCGAAGAATCCCCATAAGCCCGCTAATACTACTAGGTTTTTGAGGTCTTCTGACAGAAAATTCGATCGCTTGAGAATGAATCCTAGCAACCAACCACCCGCCACTCCGACGACAGCACCTACTCCCAGCCGCACGATTAAATCTCGGAACAAAACCAGCAAGTCTGCATTGCGGTTTAAAATAATATTCAGTACCAATACTGCCAGAATTGCCCCGACAGGATCGATTAAAACTCCTTCGGCTTCGAGCAAGGCGGCGACTTGTTTATCAACAGAAACCTGTTTGAGCAAAGGGCCGATGACCGTCGGACCGGTGACAACTACTAGAGAAGCATATAAAAAGGCGATCGGCCAAGGAAATTCTCCCAGCCAGTGGGCGGCCATTCCGCCACCGATGAGGGTAATTAAAGTGCCTACTGTAACTAAATTGCGGATACTGCCGGAAATTCGACCCAAATCTCGCAATTCCAAATTCAAGCCGCCTTCAAACAAAATTAATGCTACAGAAAGGGATACCATAACTTCCAAACCACTGCCGAGGAGATTTGGGTGTAGCAGTCCCAGACAGTCTGGCCCTGCTAAAATACCGAACAACAGCAAAAAGACGATCGCTGGAACTTTTAAGTAAGCTGCCAGAACCTGAGCGCTAATGCCACAGGTGACGGTCATGACCATCAACAGGGTGATGTTAAAGGGGATTTCCATAGATATAATTGTTGTAGGCTGCCCGCTCAGTTTTAAAAGTGCGATCGCGGGTGACTTGAGTACAGGTGCTATAGGTTGGCACTCATACAAACTCTACTGGAGCATGAATTTTCGGTTTTAGTTAAAGATGGTTGATAGTCGCTATAACCTTATCAGATAATGCTCAAGGTGTCAAAGATGGTAGTTCCCCCTAGCCTTGGCTCAAGACTCAACACACAAGGTATAATATTTATTTTTCCTAACAGACGAATGCTTTGAGAATTCTGCATCCTCGGAAATTTATCTTAAAAAAGGTTGGTGGTTTGTAGTTAAGCTACCAGAGTGGTTAAAATAATTTTTCTCTACTCTAATTTTTATTTTGTAATGTTTAAGTATGATATTAAGTGGAAAAATTTTGGTTTTATCAGGGAGATTTTGGCAGTGAACAGCGATCGAATTAAACCAGGTTCCGGTCAAGAATCAGTTTGGGATTACCCACGGCCACCGCGTCTGGAAGAATCGACCAAACACGTAAAGATCATTTTTAATGGTGTGACACTTGCCGACACCCACCGCGCTCAAAGGGTATTAGAGACAAGTCACCCTCCTTTTTACTATATATCTCCTGAAGATATAGAAATGCAATATTTGCAAAAAACTTCGCGGGGTTCTTGGTGCGAGTGGAAAGGACAAGCAGGCTATTACACAGTCAAGGTGGGAGAAAAGGAAGCCATGAATGCTGCTTGGTTTTATCCGAATCCCACCAATATCTTTGAGGCTATTAAGGATTATGTGGCTTTTTATCCAGGTTTGATGGATGCTTGTTATGTGGATGGAGAATTAGTGCAAGCTCAAGAAGGCGTTTTTTATGGTGGGTGGATTACTAAAGATATTGTCGGCCCGTTTAAAGGAGGGCCTGGAACTTGGGGGTGGTAAACAAGTTCAGTCAATTACCCACCACCAAGCGGAGTACCGCTAGGGTGGGGGTTTGTGTCTAGACTGCATCTCAATGAGTGGGGTGGGGGCGGGTTTATAGAATTTGTCTATACCGATGAAAGATATCGGTGAACCCGCCCCTACAAAATCTGCCCTAATCGCCTTGGCAGTTGCTATATATTCGTAGGGGCGAAGCATGACTGCTGTAAATCTCTGGTGATCACTAATAAATTATCTGCGGTCATGCTTCGCCTATGCAAAATTGGGATGCTCCCTTGCGATCGCCATTGTACAATCTTAGCTTTCAACAATTGCAGCAAATATAGCCTTTCTCGGTTAATACCAATTTAATGTGAAGTTGCACATATTCCGATCCCCCTCGCATCCCCCGAAAGCAAGGGGGACGAAAGATTGGACTCTTGTCCCCCCCTTGGGAAGGGGGGTTAGGGGGGATCGAATTCTATGCAGCTTCATAAAAAATTGGTATAAGTGGGTACTAGGTAATGAGGCCTGGGGCATTGGGCATTACTAATTACCAATTACCTAATTACCAATTACCTATTACCTATTACCTATTACCTATTCTCGATCGCACCTCATTTTTATGAGAAAGGATATACCCACTCTATTCATACTCAGACCAAGCACGTTCAGCCGTCCAGTGTCTGTCTGACGATTCATAAATTCTCAACCCATCCAAACCCGCAGTTTTTATGATAGTCTGAATTTCATCCAAAGTAAAAGCCGCCTGTAGGGAATCTCTGAATAACTGCTGTTGATGCGCGTTGCAATCTCCCGCATACATCTCTACTAAATTATCCCTGATTGCTGGTGTTTCCGGCCGCAATAAATCCCGCAAAAATATTGCTCCTTTTGGTTTCAACACCCGCTGGACTTCCTGAAAAAATGGCAGCGGATCTGGCAAATGATGGATAATGCTATTGGAAATCACCATGTCAAAATAATTGTCAGGATAGGGCATTGCCTTGGCATCAATTAATTCAAGACTAATTTGCGATCGCACTCCAGCCTTTTCCACATTTTCACCCCCGACTTTCAGCATATTCGCCGACAAATCAATGCCAGTCAAATGCCACTGGGGACGTATTGCACAAAGAGCAATGGGAATTCTCGCCGTACCAGTCCCCGCATCCAAAACGTTTCCAAAAACCGGGCCCAAGGCGGCCGCACCCATCGCAAAAGCAGAATTAACCTCAGTAAAGTCCATCGAATCGTATTCGATGGCCTCTTCCCAGGAATCCATAACCTCCGGTTCCAAAACTCGCTGCATCAAATTCATTATTTTATCTCTTCAATCCTGGCATTCAAACCATTAGCAGTGAGCATCTGTAATAACTCCTCAGCTTTTTCCTGTTCCCGAAAAGCACCTGCTTGCATGACGGCGCGCCCGTTAGAAAAAGTACGAAAAGCATCGGGAACCAGAGATTGCATCCTGACTCGATCGCTCTGACTCTGAGCATCAACTACCACCCGATACCGAAAACCCAAAGCTAATGCTCGATCGAATGATGGCGCATTTTCCCCAGAATTAGCCACAGAATTACCCCCTAACCCAGTAGGTACATAGCCACCCCTTCCCAGAGGAATGTTGCGACTGGGAACTGGTAATTTACCATCAGCAGGAACCGGAATCGCACTATCCAAGTTAGGTGGTAACATTGGCGACGGCACAGCAATTTCTGCAACGGAGCGAGAATCTGGAGTTGGGACTGGAATGGCGATCGCCGAAGCAGAGGGACTTGGGGGAGCCAACAGAGGGGACAACCGAGTTTGACCCGATGCCGATCGATTTTGGGCAGGACTCGCTGAGGGCGGCGACAGAAGCCTCTGGGGCGATCTTTGAACTCTCGGAGTTAAGGGAGCTGTGGTATAAACAGGTAAAGAGCTATCTGGCCCACCGCTTCTGGGAGGTTGAGCAACTAACCCCAAATCATGGCCACCAATGGATAGAGGAGAGTTGAAAGTTCCCGCCACCTGAACTTGTCCCGTCGTGCGGTTGCTCAACAATTGATTGCCATAAGCTTGAATTAATTGACCTTTGGCAGCATTATTCACATCATGCTGGCCGTTGTTGCGAATTACATTTCCCCCCGGTTCCGTCATGGTTCCTAAATCGGGGAGAGCACGGGCGATCGCCACAATGCCATCTCGCCGATTTTTCTCGATATAATTATTACGGAGCACCGGTGTAGCATCAGCTTGTACCACTACGCCATCCTTATTGCGAGTAATCTGATTCCCGATTAACAAAGGAGAAGCTTGTTGCGCTACATTCACCCCAAATCCAGTGTTTTCAAAGACATTATCTCGAACTTCCGGCTGGGAAGTGCCATAAATCGTCATCCCATTAGCACCATTTTTCGAGAACAGATTCCCGCTAATCATCGGGCGAGAATTACCCACCACCGAAATTCCGTCGTGAGTGCTCCCCAAAAAAGTATTGTTAACCACCGTGGGAGAGCTCGATTCAATCCACAAAGCATAACCCCGATAGTTGGGATTCGTCACTGTCACCCCGCTGAGTCTGGCTCCCGATGCGCCTAAAATGGTGATATTTTGACCAGCCGAAGTGGGGCTGAGAAAGTCTCCTCCGCCTTTGATCGCAATATTTTGACCGCGAGTATTGGGATTTCCCTGAAGAGTCACGTTTGGCTGGAGTACGATCGGAAATTGTTCGCCGGTTTGAGCGCTGTAGGTACCCGGCGCTAGCAAAATTGCTGTGTTGGGCGGTGCGACGCTTAAGGCGTAGGTAATGGTTTTGAATGGATATCGATCGCTCCCATTACCTGCTGTATCACTTCCACCGGATGAGCTGACGTACAGGATGTTGATTCCCGCCTGCTGCGCCTGAGCTATTATCTGTACTATGGGAGTTTCGGCGGCAATAACAGATTGTTGAAGCTTGAAAAATGAGACACTGGTACAGATCAGCAAAAGGCAAGAACTTAAGGCTTTGCTTTGCGATCGATTTTCTTTGCACCCGATTTGTTTGGAGTTAATGAACATAAAAAAATGTATAGTCTAAGGAATAAGTAAGTAAAGAAAAACGAAAATGCAATCAAAACAATGGTTGGAGCAATTATTGACGTTCCGTGGAACCTTAACGGTTGTCATAACTTATCTTTGAGTCGAGTGTCGCATCCCGTGTTTAGTGTCGGATTTTGGCGATCGCACCTTAGGGATTCCACTATAATCAAGTTTGATCTATTATGCTGTGTTTTCTTTAAATTCAATAAAACTTAAAAATTCGTCTAAATATCTAGTAGCCTCATATCGGAGTAAATCAGGGTGAAGCATAATTTGAACCTTCATAACCGTACCCATCATTACAATAAACTAAAACTACATCTTTCGTCGTCGATCAAAACCTCACATCCTTGCGTTGTCTGTGTTTTCACCCGCAGAGGCTGTGAGAATCCTGTTCTCACTCTCTTCATATCCTTGAAGAGAAAAACTTTGACAATATCGCCTACGGTGACATGAAAAACGTCGGAATGATAAAGTTTACGGTTGTTTCGGAATGATTTAACCGCTCTTGCCGCTCTTGCCGCAGAGTTCGAGCGCAGAGAGATGAATACAGACGATGCGAAGGAATTTGATATGACTTTTGGACTGCCGGGAAACCAGGAGCATTCGCGCGCCTCGCTTGTCAGTTTCCATGCCCCTTACAGGTAATTCTTGATGAATATGAGGAAGCGAAACTTTAAGACAACAAACTTTCAATAATTATTGTCCATATTGGAAGTTTGTTAAATATGTGGTTTTTGATTTGAATTAAACCTCGATCGAGTTTGACATCAATACAGTTAATAGTCTTAGCCATCAACATTACATTCTTATCAATTTGAGCATCATAATCATATACTAAATGGGTAATCGGAGTTTTTTGTTTATGAATATCCTTAATAATATCCGAGCAATCTGCTTTGAGCAGCCAAGAACTTATATACCGTTTGTAATAAAAATCAAAATCAACTATTTGACCAGATAATTTTAAGTAACTTTCAGAAACAATGAATAGAGGAGATACTCGTCTCCATAAGCTACCAAAATCATGAAACATATCGGTATTTGCCTCCTTCTCGTAGTCAAAATATTGCGTATAAATAGCCATTTGATCGGAACCCCACAAATAGCCTTTTTGATTTAGTAGCATTTGCGCTCGGAATAAATAGTTATAAGATTTTTGCGTAATTAATAATCTGCTTATGTCTATTTTATCATCATCTATGATGTAATCCACATATCTTAGATGTAAATCTAAACATAATTGCACAGTCCCCCAAAAAATAGCATTTTCCTGCTGCTCTAAAAGTCCTAGTCCTTCTAACATAGGTAGTGTATAAAGATAGAAATATCGTTGGGCGGTTTTTTGATCCTCCACATCTATTAACAAATTTCGATCTAAAGTTAATTTAGAATTCAAAATCTCTTTTTCTAAATCAAGAATATATTGTAAATCTTTTTCTTGAATATTGTTAATAATTTTTTCTGCAAGATTCATGATATTAATCCTCATCTAATTAAAACTAAAGTATACATTTTATATGCCCCTAGAATGTTTTTAATAATACCTATTTTGTCAATTAAGTATCTTTGGAAAAACTAATTAAAAATGGAATCTCTACTTCATGTTTGTCACCTCTAGCAAAATAAGCACTTATCTGAGTATTGTCTCGGTAAACTCTAATAATATTCCCCTCAACCATACAAGTATCACCTTTAACAAGTATTTGATATAGTAAATCATTTTGTGATGTAGGAAATATTGCCTCTACAGATTGATAGTTGACTACATTTTCAGCAACAATGTTACCTTCAAAACGATAAATTTTAAGTTCTGAAAGACATAAAATTGGTGTTTGTAAATGATGTTCTATTTCTTCTAAATATTCTGGACTCTCCTCATTAATTAGAATGCGATTTTTTTTAGCATATTCGATAGATGCTTCACAATTAAAAGAGCAAGGTATATGGGGAATCAATGAGAATGGAGTATGGCGTAACAACCCATTTGATAAATATGTAGACTTGTTAATTGTATTGCGATAAATTTCATAGTAATTATTATAAAAATTCCAATGATTTCGCTTTTGAAAAAACTCAAGACAACATTGAGGATAACCTAGTGCTTTTCCAAAAGTATAATGGTCTGCTAAATGTTTTTCAATTACTCTTCCATCGACAACTAAAGGATACCATCCTGAAGCAATTGCATTGGTTAAAGCATCTTGGGAGTTAGCAATAAAAACATGAGCTTGGTCAGAAAAATCTTTACTAAAAACAGCTTTAGTTGTAGTAAATAACTCTTGAGGTAAACTGTTTAATTTTCCCAAATCTCGATCGAAATAAGCATCTACATAATAATACAAGCCAAAATATTGAGCTAATTCACAAAAAGATTTCCATTTGGGCTTTTGAACCCATAAATCTGTTGCTGATTTTAATCCTTTAACAGTAGCAATAAAAGCAGGTAATTGTCCCCCATCAGGAAATATCTCAAGGTATTTGCCAAAAGGACTATTTACTAAGTATTTGCTCAAAATTGCTATATTCATAAAATTTTTAATTAACTAATGTTTGAACTAATTTAACCATCATTTGAACTTTATTTTCAGAATTTGAGTTTTGCCTGATTAATCTTTTGACTTCTAAACTATTAGCAACAAGTTTATCTAGATTAATTAAGATTAACTCGTAATCGTCTAACAGGTTTAAATGTCTTAATGCAAACATAAAACATTGCCAAAAATAAGGAGCATTAGGATGTTGCTCAAGACAACTTTGATAAAATTCTGCTGCTTGCTGATAGTCGTGATTGAGATAAGCAGTATGTCCACATATTAAGTCCAATAAAACAGAAGTTCCCAACTGAGTTTCTTTTAATATGTCTTCTAATTCTTTTAAGCCTCGATCGTGGTAAACAGCCACTAAAGTCTCAAGAATTGGATCGAATGGTTGTCTCAGATAAGTTAAGGGACGTAAATCAATATTTGGTGTAATTCCTAGCCATTTACATGATTGATTCAATATTGTATTGTTGTCATTATTTGCCAAATCAATAGATACTTGAATTGGCAATATTTGTGTTTCGATTAAATTAGGATTTGCCGCTTCCCATTTCTGCTGATGTTCTTTTAATCTAACGTCAATAAGTTGTTTGTCTGTTTGAGAAATTTCAGGTTCAACTCGATCGATATTTTCTTCTATGGCTTCAATCAATCCTTGACCAATCAAAGAAAATTCTGCATTCGTTTTTAAAACTTTAAGTGCAGTTAGCAGTTGTTTTTTAGCAGTATATACTCTTTGTTGTAAACGCTTTTCTTGTAAAAGAGGTATATCTGTTTTCAGAATTTTATGCCCAAATTCTAAAACAGCTTGAAAGACATAAATTCCCTGCAAAATACCACTGAGAGGTCGAGGATCGTCACGCCAAGGAGAATAATAAATTGCTTCAGAACTACCTTCTACAATGATTGGATCTAAATTTAATAAAGCATTAAGTTTATGATGATGATATTCATGGACTAAAGCTTCTACTATTACTGAGGTGTCTGACATCCAAGATAAAACTAGAAGTCCGGGTATTTCTCGAAATGTTTGACTTCTATGAATATCAATAGCATGAGAATGTACTGGAACTAAAGATTGTACGCCGATGAGAATTTCACTTGCTAATAAAGTTGAATAACTATCTATCCAAAACCAAGCTTCCTCTAAACTAGATAACCATTTAATAGTGGAAGTTGGTGTTAATTCCTCAAAATTCAAATTATAGCGACCTCCTAAATGTAAGTCACTATCAAAACCATTTAATTCAATGCCATTATTGAGATGAGGTATTTCATTTTGAATCATCTCCAAATTTTGATTACCATCTGTATAAATATGAAAACTCTCATTAGTTGTGGTCACAAAACGCAATCTTTGAAAGGCAAGGTGTTGAGGATGCTGTAAATAAATTCCGGTTCCGGCTATGGCAATAATTCCAGCATGATCGGTATATAAAAAACATTCAATATTTTCTATATTGTCATATGTTGCCATTGCTAAAACAAACTTTGGGAAAGATTCCAGATGAAACTTAATGTGCATTTCTGGAAACAGAATATGAGCTTTTCGGTTAACTAATTGCCAAGCTGTATCCAACCAAAAACTAAAAGATGGATAGCGTAAAATTTTTCTTTGGGCATTTTTAGAAAAAGATTTTACCAACTCAAAAGATTGATAAAATTTGGTACGATTAATTAAATCAGGTGATTCTGATTGCAGTTTTTGATTGAGATTACTTAACCTTAGCAAAGTTCTATGATATTCTGCCAAAAAAATTACTTTAACTAATGGATCGGAAGCCCCGGCAGGAGAAACAAAGTTTTTGATCGTATTAATATCCAGCTCGATCTTCATTGCACTAACCCTAATTTAATAAGACGAAGTTTGACTAAACAGCAGGATTTTTTTGCTTTTTTATTGTTTGCATATCTTCAATTACTTGTCCGCGAATTGTAGTAATCATTTTTTTGAGATCGGAACAATACACTGATGGATTATGAAAGTAATTTTCGCTAGAATATCTATGGGGAAGATAACCACCACCACAAACTTTAACTAAGTTACATTCTTGACAAGTTTTGCTCAAGTATTGCCACTTTTCTTGACGTTCAATAACTTTTTGTGATTCAAAAATTTCATCAAAACTGTGGGTAAATATATCCATTCCTAACTTGGTAGCTTCGGGATAAGTAACTTTCAAAGAATCAACTGCTTCAATATCACCGTTGGTTTCAATAACGGCAAAATCAACAGGGTTTAAACCCCATTCTTCTGAATTTCCTTGTAATCCTAGCATTAGCAAAATAATTTCTTTAAATTTCCTAATTTTGATTGTTTGAGGTTTTTGATGATACCAAATATCAAAAATTTTAAGTAGCCAGTCTGCATAAGGAGTTACATCAAGAGATTGTTCTTTACCAAGAGGTCTTAAATCATGGTGATTTAAAGGTAACAAAAAATCAATCGAAGGAGGATTATATTGTGATAAATAAGAATATACAGCTTCAGGATCGTTATGTAGATCGATCACACATAAAAAACCTGCCCATATTTTCCGTCCTCGATCGCTACTTAATAATTCAAGAGTCTTTTCCAAACTGGAAAATGTAGATTTACCTTGATGATCTAAGCGATGCAAATCATTGGCTTCTTGATAGCCATCCATACTTAGACCTATTGTTGTATTATTAGAAACGCAGAAGTCTAAAATTTCATCGTTTAACAACACACCATTAGTTTGTATACCAAATCTTAGTTTAACATTAGGCACATTTTTTGAAATAATTTCTTGAATTTTTTTGAGATAGTCTAATCCTGCTAAAAGAGGTTCTCCACCGTGCATGATTACAGAAAATTCTGATACTTGATGTTTGGTGGTATGTTCATCAATTCTCTTACCTAATTGTGTAATAGTTGCTTCGGACATTTTCAAAGGTTGCTGTTGCCAACTTTGATCGCTATGCTGATACATATAGCAATAATCACAGTTAAGGTTGCAACGGGATACTACTTTACAAACCAGCGAATGTAAGGGTGTAAACTCAGTCATAAATTATGATATGTTCAAAACTTAAATTATGTATGCCAGAATTAAATGGCTACTATTGCTTGAGGTAACTTAGTAGCCATTTAATTAGTATTCTGTAATAGCCAGTGCTTGATTACCCCCAAGCACGTTGATGGAACTCAGCATGAGAAGAATGGCTCTCATGTCGATTATTATCAGATATTGCCATTGGATTTTGAAAATTTATTTCTAAAATATTACCAAGTGCTGTATTTTTGAGTGCATCTAAGTCACTCAAGTCAAATTCTTCAAGGTCAAGAACAATACAATCATTTTGTGAGTAAGTATCAGTGAGTAATCTTTCTTTTGCTTGTGTCATTTTAGTAATGCTTCTGACAAATTATAAACAACGGAAAAAGCACGACTTTCTAAGCCTACGCTTTATTATTTAAGAGCATACCAAAATTAAAGATGGGACTGCGATCGGAAAAACTCGGATTTCAACTGGAGTTTTGTTACACAATATTAAGCAAAAAATAGGAAAAGATAAGAAAAAATAGGAGTGAATTCAGCTATAATGGCTAAAACCTTTATCATGTATAGCTTTGATGAATGTAAGCCAACTGTTACAATTCGTAGATCGGCTAGTGGTTGAACGAACTGGAAAGCACCTAGATGATGTTCAAAGGGCTGTAGTTGAGGGGACTTGGGAAAGACAAACCTATGATGATATCGCCCAGAAGTGTCATGTCAGTAAAAATCATGTAGGTGATGTGGGGGCTGAATTATGGCAACTTTTATCTGAAATATTGGATGAGGATATAAAAAAATCTAATTTTCGTTCTAACTTAGAAAGAGTATATATTGAATCATCTGACAATTCCAATAATATTTACCATATAAATGGCAGTAATAATCATTTTTATCCTACACAGATCTCAAATCAAATTAGCCCAAGAAATAAACTCAACGAAAGTGATATAAATACTCAATTTACATCACATTTCGATTTAACAGTAGCTCCTCAAATCATCAATTTTTACGCAAGAGAATCTGAAATAAAAACCCTTTCTAATTCGATTTTAAATCAAAATACTCGTTTAATCTCAGTATTGGGATTGAGTGGAATTGGTAAAACTACTCTAGTTAAAAGGTTTGTCGATCTCAATCTAAAACAATTTGAAGTAATTATCTGGAGAAGCCTAAAATTCTCTAAACCTTTAGAGTTATTTGTTAATGATTTATTGAATGCTTGTAAACAAGAAGCTAAAGAAACTATAGATGATAATTTAAAACAATTCTTAGATGTTTTGACATACAAAAAATGTTTGATTATCCTTGATGATGTTCATAATATCTTTGCTAATGCTCAATTCGCGGGACAATATAAATCTGAATATCAAGATTATAAAAAGTTTTTTACCATGATTACAGAAACTGAGCATCAAAGTAATGTGATTTTAGTTAGTCAAGAGCAATGTGCGGAAATGGAGTGTTTAGATGAGGAATTATATCCGATAAAATGTTTAGAGTTGTCAGATTTAGATGATGTAGCAATTCTGAAAGGTACAGGATTGAAAGATGAGGATAGTTGGTTAAAGTTAATTAATTTATATGAGGGTAATCCGGTTTATTTAAAAAGTATTGCTATTTTAATTAAAAAGATTTTTGATGGTGAAGTTGCTGAGTTTTTAGCGGAGAATAGCTTGATTATTACCAAAAATATGCAAGATAATTTTAACCAGTTATTTAACAAACTATCACCTATAGAACAGCAACTTGTTTTAGAATTAAGTAAGTTTAATCAACCTGTATCCAGAGAATATTTGAGACAGAGTTTAGATTTATCATCAATGGATTTAATTAATGGTTTACAGTCTTTACAACAAAGGTATTTAGTAACGAAAATAAAAGAGGATAAAATCTTGTTTAAATTGTCTTCTGTTTTTCAAGAATATGTAAAGAATTGTTGTCAAGATTAAATTATGCCATCCGTCCAACACTGTAAATTTTGGGCGGGATCTGCTGTAGCGGAGAATCCGCGAAAATTCGGATTCCCTCGCATTTACTCCGTTTCTTTGTTAATCTCAATTAAATCGGTTAATGCCCGATCGCACTTTACTACAATCAGAACAGCGTGGGACAATGTAGCGGTTAAAGCTAGGATTAATGATAAAGGTGGTTCTATATGACGCAAAAACCAAACAGAACTTTATCGGCACAGCCCGCTCTGTGCCGGATTTTAGATGCAAATCTCGATCGCGCCCGTGAAGGATTGAGAATCATTGAAGAATGGTGTAGATTTGGTCTCAATAGCGCCGATTTAGCTGGTGAGTGTAAGCAACTGCGCCAGGAATTGGCTTTTTGGCACACCCCAGAATTGCGGAGTGCTAGGGATACGCCCGCAGACCCCGGTACGGAACTGACTCATCCGCAGGAAGAACAGCGTTCTGGACTTCAGCAGCTACTGGAAGCGAATTTCTGTCGGGTGGAAGAAGCGCTGCGGGTACTTGAAGAGTATGGCAAAGTTTACGATCCGAATATGGGCAAGGCTTTTAAGCAGATGCGCTATCGGGTTTATACTCTGGAGAGCGATTTGCTGGCTTATCGGCGCTATCAGCAGTTATTGCGATCGCAGTTATACCTCGTAACTTCGCCCAGAGACAACTTGTTAGCAGTGGTGGAAGCTGCTTTGCAAGGCGGACTGACTTTAGTACAGTACCGCGACAAAACCTCAGACGATGGGGTGAAGTTGGCGAATGTGCGACAGATGACGGAACTTTGTCACCGCTACGATGCTTTGTTGATTATCAACGATCGCGTAGATTTGGCGATCGCAGCGGATGCCGACGGCGTACACTTAGGACAGCAAGATTTGCCTGTAGCCGAAGCGCGCAAGTTGCTGGGGCCCGGACGCATCATCGGCTGTTCCACCACAAACGCCGAGGAAATGCAGCGAGCCATTGAAGAAGGAGCCGATTATATTGGAGTTGGCCCAGTCTACTCCACTCCCACAAAACCCGATAAACAGGCTGCGGGTTTGGATTATGTGCGGTATGCTGCTGCTAAGTCCCCGATTCCTTGGTTTGCGATCGGCGGAATAGACATCAACAACCTCGACGAAGTATTGAATGCCGGAGCTTCCAGAGTAGCAGTTGTGCGATCGATCATGGAAGCCGAACAACCAACTTTAGTCACCCAATTTTTCATCTCCCAGCTAATTCGGATGCAGAAGTTCAAAACTCACAAACTTATAACTAATAAGTCGTAAGATTAAATGAACCACGAAGGCACCAAGGACCCGTTCCCCGCAGGAGTTCCCGAAGGGTAGCAAGAGAAAGAAGTAAATGCTTTTCTTCCTTCGTGTTCTTCGTGTCTTCGCGGTTCCTTCAAATAATTAAACTAATAAACGAATGACCAATCAAATTGCGCTACAAGTCAACGGAGAAAGTCGTAATTGTGCGATCGAAACACCATTACCAGAATTATTAAAACAACTAGGCTTAAATCCGCGATTAGTAGCTGTCGAATACAACGGCGAAATTCTGCACAAACAATTTTGGGAAACCACACAAATCCAAGAAGGCGACATCTTAGAAATTGTGACCATTGTCGGAGGAGGCTAGCCACAAATTAGCCAATCATATTAAATCCCTTGGTATCGAAATTATTCATCTCTCTCTTCTTTTCTCTTCCTCTGTGCCCTCTGTGGCCTCTGCGGTTAAATCATTCCGAATTTATCACAAAACTTGTCTACCCAACCTTATATCCCCGACTTCTTAAAGAAGTCAGGGATATGAGTATATTGAGATATAAAATCAGGAGGCAGAGCCTCTAGAAATGCGTTCCCAGGCAGATCCTGGGAACGAGGAAACTATCCAAAATTAAACGGCTACAAGTTCAGCCACAGGTGCTGCTACAACCACAGGATAAACACTGAGTTTCTTGCGAGTTTTGCCCTTTCTTTCAAAAGTCACCACACCATCAATCATGGCAAACAAAGTATCATCTCTGCCGATACCAACATTATTACCTGGGTGAACTTTCGTGCCGCGTTGACGAATCAAAATGTTGCCAGCTTTGACAACTTGACCGCCGTACTTTTTAACACCAAGACGCTGAGAATTAGAGTCGCGTCCGTTACGTGTACTGCCTGTACCTTTCTTATGGGCCATGATTTCCTCAACTTTAATTACTTACTATTTTTTATTCTGAATCACTTTCGCCGGTTTGGGGAGTTTCCACAACAGCTTGAGTTAAGTCTCTCGCGGCCAAAACAACACCATTGACGCTGATGGAGTCAATCATAAAGCGAGTTGTTTCTTGACGGTGCCCTTTTTTCTTCCGAGTTTTCTTCTTCGGCTTCATCTTATAGACGAGGACTTTACGGCCCCGGAAATGCCGCAGAACAGTTCCTTCTACTGTGGCATTTTCTACTAGAGGTTGACCGATGTGAACATCGTTTTCGTGCTGGATCAGAAATACTTTGTCGATCGTGACTTTGGATTCAGCTTCGACGTGAAGCAGTTCGATGTCGTAGAAGCGGCCTGGTTCTACCCGAAATTGTTTGCCGCCGGTTTCAATAATTGCGTAAGTCATGGGATGGTTGTTGAGATTGCCGTACAGGTAGCTGATGAGTCATTGGTCATTGGTCTTTAGTCATTGGTTACGAACTTTTGGCTGTGGACTTTTGACGGCTGACGGTTTTTCAGCTTTTGGAATGTCTTAACCTGATCCGAGCCGGATTTAGACAGACAATCTACGATTATCGGCGATTTTGGTATTTTTGTCAAGTGAGTCGGCGGTTGAAACCGCGTCTACAAAAACGGAGTCCGGATGGTGCGCGGACTAAGTATTTGCTAACTGGTTCCCAGGCTCTTCCTGGGAATCAACGTCTAGAGGCTCTGCCTCCCTTGCTGCTTGCTGCTTGCTAACAGAAAATTGGAGGCAGAGCCTCTGGACCTGCGTTACCAGGCTCTTCCTGGGAACGAGTATAAACGAGTAGAAAAATTGGAGGCAGAGCCTCTGGACCTGCGTTACCAGGCTCTTCCTGGGAACGAGTAAGTGGCGTGTAACTGAGATCTTGCAGCAATGTCAATAAGGGGATTTTCGGTGGGGGAGGGCGGGTTTATTTAACCTATCTACAACCAGAGAGGCTGTCGGTGAACCCGCCCCTACAGCTAATTGAGAAAGGTGCAAGATCTCAGGTGTAACGAAGTATCTCGGAAAAAACCTGGTGTCTGACCACCCATGGGTAAGTCCTATTGATGATTTGTATCGATCGCCCTTAATTCTATCCAAAAGTACGCGCGTGCGGAGCTATCCCGAAGGGAATCGTACTTAATTTCAAGCAGCCGCAGCAGAACAATTATTCGATCGCAACAATTCCCAAGCTTGGTGTTTTACTCTACCTTCCATTACCTCTGTTTGCAAAGTAATAAAAGCCTCAAAATCTTCCAAACCGTACTTTGTCATCTGCAACTGTTGTCGCAACTGTTCTTCCGCGTCAACCGTCAGACAACCTGTAGCTAAAGCTTTTCGGACAATGGTAGTGATTAATGTCATAGTAAATTTTCCTTCCAATAATATGCACACTCTAAAACAGTCGATTTTTTTAGCCTGACTAATCTCACTTTTAGTTTGTTTCACAATTATCGTTCAAAATAGCCAAGATCTACCTTGAGATAGATCAAATATACTGACTTTTGCTCCCAAGCAATGTAGCCTTTGTCACATTCAACGGCCATCCGTAGGCACAATTTAGCTTCTATCTAACAACCGCCTCCATTCCCTTACCGCAAAAGTTGGAACCAAGATTTGTAGATCTTTTTTACCTGGGACTGGCAAATTTAAGCCTAAAGGTCGATCGCTCTCCAATTGTGCCACCATTGATTTAAAATCGTACTCTCCCACATTAACCGGCAAATCCGATTCACTCCAAATATCGTTAGCCAGCGCCAGTTCCAGATTCCCCGCCACCACCTTCAGCGCCACCGGGTGATCCAATTGCGTCCCAGGAAATCCCACCAATCTCAGGTTAAAAGAGTCTACTATGCCCGATCGCACTCGCTTATACAAAACCACCTGCCACGCTTTGTCCTGATTATCCCGCAAGCTTTGTACGGATCTGAACATTACTCTGTCCCCGGTTTCTGGATATTTGTGAATCGAAGCCAAGGCTGGTGGGTTGTTGGTGATGGTGAGACCGAGACACAAAGTAATAATTGTTACGATTTTACGCCAATCATGTTTTTTCATTTCCAATCACTTTCAGCTTGCGACAACACGTAGGCTGAAACATCGATAATTTGTTGTTCAGACAAACGATCTTTGTAAGACGGCATGATATTCTTACCGTTGGTGACTAAATTGGCAATATTGGCGATGGAATCCATGCCATATCGTTTCAATGCTTTCAGTTTCAAATTTTTGCCACGTCTGATGATGTTTCCGCCATTGCTGTGACAACCCGCACAATTGACGGTAAAAACTTCGGCAGCCGTTGCAGGATTTGAAGTTGCATCTGCCAAAGCAATTTGGGGACTAATCGTAATTAGTCCCAATGCCAATGTCAGAATTAATAGGAAACCCGCGCATATTTTTTTCAAGTTCATGAGCCCGATTATCTATTGGTAGGTTTAAAAAATCTACTCTAGATAATATTAGATCGAATGTGGTACTCAAAAAATGATTATTGACAGTTAACTGTCAACCGTCAACAATTTCACCATTAATTTCGCCGAACTCGATTTGAGTCCCCACGGCGAGAGTCAGCGTACCTTCTGGTTCTACCAGTTTCATGTCGCCTTGAGTGTCTGTCGCCCACCAAGCGCGATCGGATAAATTGGTCAATCCCAATGAAAGCGCATCTGCAAAACGAGAATTCACAACTGCTACCACACAATTAGATGCAGTAGATTTTAAAGTAGATATGTCGGAACTAAACAATTGAGTCCCTACACTCAAAGGGATAACTTTGCTGCTTAATTTTAGGGAAAATTCGCTATTAACGAAAGATTTTTCTGCCGGATATGCTGATATATATGTAGCTGGAATTTTGGTAGAATTGGCAACGGGCAAATCAGAGTTACCGACGGTAATTGTACAATTTCCTAATTTCTTTTGATCGCCCGATCGCAAATAAGTCACCGCCCCACTATCAAAATTTTCGCAGACAATTTGTCCAGCCTCCAATTGAAAGCGCATAGCCAAGGGCGAAATATTCGGAATACAGATAATAGACAAATTATCATCACTACCAAAAGTCACCGGTTCGGCACCAATAGTCAGAGTGCGATTGACTCCGTTATCGTAACTAATTACCAGCCAAGCTTTGTTAAACAAAGTTTCAGCCACAACTAGCATAATGCCAATCCAAAAGCCGATCGCCCCACAGCCAGCTAAACGGCCCACAGTACCCGATAAAGTGTAAGCGAACAAAATAAACAAACATCCGCCCAACACGCCCCCAACACCGCCTCCGCCCGCGCCACGCAGCATTCCTAAGTTGGGAATCCGTTTGGAAAGTGCGAGTCCTAATAAACTGCCAGCTATTCCCCAGCAAATTACTCGCAATAATTCATTCGGGCCAAGGCCGCTGTAAATAGCTTCTGCGATCGCCCCAGAAACAGCCCCTGCGATTAAACCAAACAATCCCCCATTCAACAAAGCTGATTTAATTTGAGGCTTGCCTTTGATGTAGTAATAATAGCCAAACATAATCGCTGTAGCAATGCCACCGCCTACCAATCCAAACCAGCGGGCGGTGGAAAGTACACTCTCAAAAAAAGATACCGAAGCCGACAGGCGATCGAACTTCATGAAAGGTTCGGTGATTAAATTACCCACGAAACCGCCGACGGCACCGCTAACACCAAACTGTAAAGCTTTTGTAATGGCTGATAGATTTCTTTTCAAAGCGCACCTAGTTGAAAATTACAGCAAAACTTGACTACAAGCTCGAAAGTCGGAATTTCCGATCGCACCTAAGCGAGCCCTCACCTCCTGTTTTTTTATCCCTAGGAATTTAAACTGGGGAAGCCTCCACCACCACGCCACCGCTAAGATACCGAACATTTATCGGTCGTAACCCTTGGTATCAGAAGATTATAGCGTTTTGAGCAGCCTAATTTAGGGAGGCAAAATTCAGTGCCTTAGCCCCAAAACTGAAAAAGAATATTACAAACTATTACAGTAACACTCAGAATGTGAACATAATGCCTCAAAATACTTCCCAGAGGTAATTGCGTCAAAAGAGTAATCTCGACCGCAACTACCAGACAGTCACTCGATCGCCACCTAATCATTGCCATCTCGATCGCAAAATTAGAGAAAGCAGCAGTTATGTGTGGTATCGTAAGCGACAGGCAAAGTGCAGCCAAAAACAGCGCACCGGCGTCAGAACAAGCGCCGTCAAACGCCCAAGGTAGCAACCAGCCAACAACTTCAACAGTTGGAAGCAAGGTAGATTCCCCAAAGCGTCAAAGCTCCTGCCACAAGCCAGAGGAACGGGATGCAAGCGCCCACCATCGCCATGCTGAGCGTGGAGCAGTTCGCAATAGCAAAATATCCAGCGGGTACACACAAGATGAGTATCGTCACCAAATCAATCGTCAACGCAGACGCTGAAGCTCGTTACCTGAGCCCAGGCGAACTAGACCGGATCAAAAGCTTCGTCACCTCTGGTGAACGCCGCGTCCGCATCGCCCAAATTTTGAGCGAATCCCGCGAACGTATCGTCAAGACAGCAGGCGACCAACTTTTCCAAAAACGCCCTGACGTAGTTTCCCCAGGCGGCAACGCTTACGGCGAAGAAATGACCGCAACTTGCTTGCGCGACATGGACTACTACCTGCGTTTGATCACCTACGGAATCGTAGCTGGCGACATTACTCCGATCGAAGAAATCGGTATTGTCGGCGTCCGCGAAATGTACAAATCCTTGGGAACCCCGATTGAAGCCGTAGCCGAAGGAATTCGCGCTATGAAAAATGCAGCTTCTTCGTTGCTTTCTGGAGAAGATGCTTCCGAAGCTTCCTCTTACTTCGACTACGTTATCGGTGCGATGCAGTAAAGATTTTAGGTTTTAGATTGTTGAGTTACCGGCAACAGGCCAAAAGCTTTTGCAGATAACCAACCACTGATAAATCTGAAATCCCAAATCTCAAATCCGAGCTACAAAATTGGACTGAACTCAGCCACTTTCTAGGAAACAAGACCATCATGCAAGACGCAATTACCGCCGTTATCAATTCCTCTGACGTCCAAGGTAAGTACCTGGACATCAGCGCTCTAGACAAACTCAAGAACTACTTCGCTTCTGGTGAACTGCGCGTCCGCGCCGCTACAGCCATCAGCGCCAATGCAGCCACAATCGTCAAAGAAGCAGTTGCTAAGTCTCTGTTGTACTCTGATGTCACCCGTCCCGGTGGCAATATGTACACCACTCGCCGTTATGCAGCTTGCATTCGCGACTTGGACTACTACCTCCGCTACGCCACCTACGCAATGCTAGCTGGCGACCCTTCCATCCTGGATGAGCGCGTGCTCAACGGTTTGAAAGAAACCTACAATTCCTTGGGCGTGCCCATCGGTTCTACCGTACAAGCCATCCAAGCAATGAAAGAAGTCACCGCCGGTTTGGTCGGTTCTGACGCTGGTAAAGAAATGGGCGTCTACTTCGACTACATCTGCTCTGGCTTGAGCTAAGACGAAGGACGAAGGAAGAAGGAAGAAGGAAGAAGGAAGAAGGAAGAAGGAAGAAGGAAGAAGGAAGAAGGAAGAAGGAAAGAAAAATATTTATTTTTTACCTCTTTGAACTTTAGACTTTGAGACTTTGAGACTTTGAGACTTTTAGCCTTTTCTTTTGGAAGAAGTCAGGGAAGTTACGAGTGATTGCTAGACCGTCAAAGGCTTGTCGAGAATACTGGACGAGTTTTAATGAGCTAGTTTTGATTCTTAACTCCCTGTCTTCAATGTTTTAAAAATCCATCTAAAAATCAGTAAACCTACTTCAGGAGGTAGTTTCCCATGAGAATGTTTAAAGTGACTGCTTGCGTCCCCAGCCAAACACGCATCCGCACTCAGCGCGAATTGCAAAATACCTATTTTACTAAACTTGTTCCTTACGATAACTGGTTTCGGGAACAACAAAGAATTATGAAAATGGGCGGCAAAATTATTAAAGTGCAACTGGCTACTGGGAAAGTTGGTGCTAATACTGGTCTACTTTAAGATCCAGCGCTGGATTAGTGTAGGGTTAAGAGGTTGCGATCGCGACCTCTTTTTTTTGGTGATTTGGTAGCCAGAAGGTATAGCAACCGCCAGGGTGGTTAAGTCGTGGGGTGGGGGCGGGTTTATAGAATTTGTCTATACCGATGAAAGATATCGGTGAACCCGCCCCTACAAAATCTGCCCTAATCGCCTTGGCGGTTGCTATAGAAGCTAGAGGGAGCATCCCGATTTTGTAATGGCTAGAGCATCTTACGAATGTGTTTACAAAACACAGATGCAGCCAAGCTAGAGCAAAGGATATCCCAGGAAAATCCAACTAATTCTACCTATAGAACTTACACAAAAATAGCCTTCAACATTCCTGTTTCTAGATCGGGCTGAAATTCAAATCCTAACTTCCGACAAAGGCTCTGCATCTGGTAATTACTGGTGAGAATATAACCCACGATCGCCGAAAGTTGTTCGTCCTTGCCAACTTCTAGAAGTCGCCTTAAAATTTCAGTACCCAAACCTTGATGCTGATAGCTATCCCCCACAATCAAAGCAAATTCCGCTTCATTGGTCCCGTGCAATTTACTCAGCCTTCCTACTGCCAAAATCTCATGTTCTAAGGTTTTCGGAACTTGGCGATCGGCAACTAAGAGCATTTCGCGATCGTAATCAATAAAACAAATTCGAGTCAATCTTTCGTGAGCAATCCGCTGCTTGAGCTTCACAGTATGAGCATAGCGCAAATAGACGCTCTCTTCCGAAAGATTTTGATGGAACTTGACCATCAGTGGCTCGTCTTCCGGGCGAATTGGCCTAATCGTTAAACGATCGCCCTTGGGTGACTCCCATTCCTGCACGTATTTCGTCGGATAGGGACGAATTGCAGGTAGTGGCTTCTGGGCGAAATCGGCCGTTGTGTGGAGCAAAACCCGCGCATCTAGAGCAACCATACCGTCGGGAGAAACCAGCAGAGGATTGATATCAATTTCCCGAATCTGTGGCTGTTCGACTATTAACTGACTAAAGCTAACCAGTAATTGTTCAAGTTTTACTAGATCGATCGCCTTTCTGCCACGAACACCTTGCAAGGCTTTATAAATGCGGGTTTGTTCCATCATTCGCCGCGCAATGGTGGTATTTAAAGGAGGTAACGCTAGCGCCCTATCTTGAAAGATTTCCACCAATTGACCGCCCATACCAAATAATATTACCGCCCCAAACTGCGGATCGAGACTGCTACCCAAAATTAGTTCGTAGCCCTCCATTTTGACCATTGGCTGTACAGTTACGCCCAAAAATGCTGCGGGATCGATCGCACTTAATTTTGATTCGATTTCCTCAAATGCTCGACTCACAGCCGCCGCATCGGCGAGATTTAAGTGCACGCCGCCCACATCAGTTTTGTGAGTAATCGTTTCCGAATGCAGTTTCAGAACTACCGGATAGCCGAAGCGATCGGCAATTTCCACAGCTTCTATGTCGCTCGTAGCAATTTCTGTAGCAATTGTGGGAATACCATAGGCGGCGAGTAATTGCTTTGATTCGTATTCTGTTAACAGAGTGCGATCGCTCTTACGTACCTTAGTTAAAATTTGTGCTACCAAAATGCGATCGGGTGCATGAATCTCGGAATCCGCAGGTAAAGAAGGAGTCTCATAAATGCCCCGCAAATTATAGGTATACTGCCACATATAGTTAAACAATCTGACAGCAGTATCGGGATAGGGAAAGGTGGGAATATTTGCTTGATTGAGAATTTGCGTTCCCGCTGCAATTTCTGCACCGCCCATCCAACTCGATAAAATCGGCTTCCCTAACTTGTTATAAGCCTTGAGTTTTTCTGCGGTTAGAGTGGGATTAGTCATCGCTTGGGGAGTCAAGATGACTAAAAGTCCATCACTATTTGGATCGCTAGCAACTACTTCTAAGGTTTGGGCGTAGCGATCGCTGCTAGCATCACCTAAAATATCGATCGGATTATGATGGCTCCATTGAGCCGGTAAAAATTGATTTAATTGCTCCAAAGTCTCTGGTGCTAGTTCCGATAATGCACCGCCACCACTAATTAACGCATCAGTGGCGATCGCCCCTGGGCCCCCAGCATTAGTCACAATCGAGAGCCGATTACCCTTGGGGCTAGGTTGTTTTGCCAGAATTTCCGCCATATCAAACAAGTCAGAAATCGTATGGACGCGCAATACACCACAGCGACGGAAAGCGGCATTCAAAACAGCATCACTACCAGTCAAAGCTCCTGTATGGGAAGCAGCAGCTTTAGCCGCAGCCTCAGTTTGTCCGACTTTGAGTACAATAATCGGTTTATCCATTGCGACTTCGCGGGCGGCGGATAGAAAGGCGCGAGCATCGCCGATGGATTCCATATACAAAACGATGCTATGGGTATGGGGATCGTCACCCAGATATTCAATCAAATCTCCCCAACTGACATCCAGCATTGAACCGATGGAAACAAAGGCACTAAATCCCACATTTTCGCCCAAACTCCAGTCTAAAATTGAAGTACAGAGCGCTCCACTTTGACTAATGAAGGCGACATTACCAGCACGGGCGATCGTACTTGCAAAAGTCGCATTGAGTCCGGCGATCGGATTCATTAAGCCGAGACAATTGGGCCCAATAATTCGCATTCCGCCCCGTCGCGCTTCTGCGAGCACTTGTTGCTCTAAAGCCGCACCCGCCTCCCCAATTTCTTTGAAACCAGCAGAAACAATAATTGCGCCTTTGACTCCCACTGCTACACATTCTCGAATTACCTGGGGAACCGTCGCAGCAGGTGTAGCAATTACTGCTAAATCCACAATTTCAGGTACACTAGCAATGTCAGGATAGGACTTGATGCCCAATACGCTGGGACGTTGGGGATTGACTGGAAAAACCGTGCCCCCAAAGGGATTGCGAATCAAGTTCCAGAGTATAGTCCGCCCCACACTTCCTTCTCTTTCGCTGGCACCTATCACCGCCACAGAGCGGGGATGAAAGATACCATCGAGGGGATGGCGCTGTTCTTTCCAAATATCATGGGCCCGATCGCATAGGGATGTTGGATTGGTTGAAATTTTTTCCATTTCATTCTCCCGATCTTAGCGATCGATCGACGCTATTTTTTTAGCTTTAATTTTTCTATTCATCACCTAGATTAACCTAATCCTCTAAAATTTGCAACCTAATCTACAATGGCAATAAATCTGCATTGTTTGAGCTTTGTTGCTAATCATTGCATTCCTGAGAATTTTCACAATAGCGTTAGCTTAAAATTAGTTAACTATGTTAAAATAATAAAACTTAGTGCAATCTTTAACAAAACTTATTCATTGTTTAAACTTTGAGTAGTTAGTTGATTTCGTATAGTCTCTCTGAGCAGCGACAGATTAAGATATACTTAAGGTTATATACATGCTTCGCGCCGGATGCTTTGGATAGCAAAAGTAAGCTGTTCTAAATTGAAAGGACTATTGCAGGGTGCGTCAGTAAATAAGCGTTTTGTGCCTAATAAGTGTTCTAGCTGACGCACCCTACAAGCCTCGTTTGAAGATTTTTGATTTACTTGAAGCATTGATAAGCCATGATTAAAACTCGCCCCAATCAATCCAAAAAAATTAGACAAATTCCCCTGAGATTAGTTCTAATTGTCCCCTTTGTGGTGCAAATTGTCGGCGCAGTGGGTCTGGTTGGTTATCTTTCTTACCGCAGTGGACAAAAAGCAGTAGAAGATATAGCAAAACCTTTGATGGCAGAAATTGGCGATCGCATTGACCAAAATCTAAACAATTATTTGCAAAAACCTAAAGAAGTTACCCGCAATAATGTTGCTGCGATCAAACTCGGTATTTTAAATTATAAAGATTTTTCAGAAGTAGAGCACTATTTATGGGAGCAATCGCACATTTTTGATAAATTGAATGCCTTAGTAATCGCCACCGAAACAAAAGATATGCTCGTTATAAATAAGCTGGATGATGGTTCTCGTGTCGTCCGCATAAGAACCAAGTTAAATAACTACAAATGGAATAATTACTTAACTGACAGTCAAGGAAACCACACCAACTTAATTCAAGATTCAAAAAATAACGACCCTCCCCAGAAATCCCCTCCAGAAAATCGTCCTTGGTATGAAGTTGGAAAAAAAACACCCAGTGGGACTTGGCAGATAGTTGTTTCACGAATAAAGTTAGATGATCCCAGATTAGTAGCGGCTTATGTATTACCCTTCTTCGATCAAAATAATACCCTTCAAGGAGTTGCCAGTTGCTCCATTTCTCTATTCCAACTTGGGGATTTCCTCAAAGAATTAAAAATTGGCAAAACAGGTCAGGCTTTTATCTTAGAAAACAAGGGATTGTTAATCGGTACTTCCACAGGTGAAACTCCCTTTGATCCAAGTTTAGTAAGCTCTCTCAAGTCCGATAAAGAGAAAGATGATCCCAACCAATACAGATTAAAGGCTGTGAATAGTCATGAAGAAATGACTCGAAAAACCACTAAAAAATTACTGGAATATTTCGGTGGACTTGAGCATATCAAAACCAAACAAGAACTTAGCTTTACAGACAATGGTAAACGTTACTTTGTTAAAGTTGTTCCATTCCAGGGGCAAAAAGATTTAGATTGGCTAACAGTTATTGTTATTCCTGAAACTGACTTCATGGCAGAAATTCAGGCAAATGCTCGTTGGACAATTTTATTGTGTGGTTTGACTCTGGTTGCCACAACAGGAATTGGTATTCTCACCGCCCGTTGGATTACTATACCGATTTTACGATTAAGTCAGGCAAGTCAAGCTTTAGCATTAGGAGAATGGCAAAATTATGGAATAAAAAATGGCTCTATAGAAATTAAAAGTATTACAGAAGTAGCAAATCTGGCTGATTCTTTTAATAGTATGGCTGAACAGTTACACACCTCTTTTGAAACCTTAGAACATCGGGTAGAAGAAAGAACAGCAGAGCTAGTCATTGCTAAAGAAAAAGCCGAAGTAGCTAACCAAGCTAAAAGTACCTTTATTGCCAATATGAGCCATGAATTGCGATCGCCTCTCAATGCTATTCTCGGTTTTTCCCAATTGATGGTACGCGCCACAAACTTGCCATCGGAACAACATGAAAATGCGGGCATCATCTATCGCAGTGGCGATCACCTATTGACACTGATTAATAATGTTTTAGATTTATCGAAAATTGAAGCAGGTAAAACTACCCTCAATCCTCAAGACTTTGACTTACATCGCTTGCTAGATGATTTAGAAGATATGCTGCATCTAGGTGCAACTAATGCAGGCTTAAACTTGCTCTTTCAGCGTACTGAAAATGTCCCCCGCTATATCTGCACCGATCAAGTCAAATTGCGTCAGGTTATAATCAATTTACTCAGTAATGCCATCAAATTTACCTCAGAGGGTCAAATTACTCTCTATGTCTTTCAGGGAGAGCAAGAAACCACAGATGTTTTTAATCTCCATTTCCGTGTCCGTGATACTGGGGTGGGTATTGCTGCCGCAGAATTGCCCAAACTATTTGATGCTTTTTCCCAAGCACAGGCAGGAAAAGAGATGCAAGAAGGAACGGGTTTAGGTTTAGCAATCAGCCAGAAATTCGTGCAACTAATGGGAGGGGATATTTCGGTAGAAAGCGAATTAGGAAAAGGCACTCTTTTCCAATTCTATATTCAAGCAAAACTGGGTCAAGAAACAGTCAGCAAGAGTTCAGAAGAACATCCAAGAGTGCTGGGACTTGCTCCCGGTCAACCTACCTACAAAATTCTTACCGTAGATGATAAACCCATTAATTGTCAATTATTAATTAAGTTACTCGCACCGTTAGGATTTGAGGTCAAAGAAGCTAGTAATGGTAAAGAAGCGATCGCAATTTGGGATGAATGGGAACCTCACCTAATTTGGATGGATATGAGAATGCCTGTTATGGATGGTTATGAAGCTACAAAATATATTAAATCTACCACCAAAGGTAATGCTACGGCGGTGATTGCTTTAACGGCAAGTGTTTTAGAGGAAGAAAAAGCGATCGTGCTTTCAGCGGGGTGCGATGACTTCCTCCGCAAACCATTTGCCGAACATACAATTTTCGACGCACTGGCTAAACATCTTGGTGTAAAATATATCTTAGCGGAAACGACTTCACCAAGTTTAAACGAGCAAGCAGAAAGCGTATTGACTTCACAACACTTCACCTGTATGTCTCAAAAATGGATTACCCAACTATACGAAGCTGCTCTTGAAGCAAATACCAAGCTCGCCTTAAAACTGCTAGCAGAAATTCCCCAGACAGAAACTTGTTTGATACAATCATTGACAAAACTGGTTAGTCAATTTCAATTTGAACAAATTCTCGACCTAGCCGAACCCATTATAAGCGATGAATCTTAATTCTGAAAGCGACAATAAAGGTAATATTCTGATTGTAGACGATATCATCGAAAATTTACAATTACTAAGCGATGTGCTCTTCAAACTTGGCTACACTGTTCGCAGCGTCACCAGTGGACTGATCGCACTGAAAACCATAAAATTTAAGCGACCAGATGTGATTATTTTAGATGTTAAAATGCCACAAATGAATGGTTATGAAGTCTGTAAAGCCATCAAATCAGATGACAATCTACGCCACATTCCCGTTATTTTTATTAGTGCTTTAGATGCTGTTTTCGACAAGGTAAAAGCCTTTGAGTCAGGGGGCATAGATTACATTACCAAACCCTTTCACATCGAAGAAGTCGTAGCGCGTCTGGAAAATCAGTTAATTATTCAACGTCAGCAACGGCTGCTGGAAAAAGAAATTAGTATCCGCAGGGAAGCAGAAGAGGTACTATATCAATCGAGGGCTTTACTGGCTAGTGTTTTAAATAGTTCCCTGGATGGTATTGCAGCAATGCAAGCTGTCCGCAACCACCTAACTGGGGAGATTGAGGATTTTCGTTGTTTAGTTGTCAACCCCGTGATTGCTAGAGTTTTCAAACGTACCCGTGAAGAGATGATTGGCAAATTGGTACTGAAAAAGTTTTTGAGCAATGTTGATCCAGAACTATTCCAGCGTTTCGTTGAAATTGTGGAAACCGGGGAACCTTTAGAGCAGGATTTTTACTATGAATGGGAAGAGTCTTCTTGGTTTCACTGGGTAGCCGTAAAATTAGGTGATGGTTTTGCTATTACCATCCGCGATATCACTACACGTAAACAAATGGAAATTGCTTTCCAAGAAACTAATCAAAAACTAGAGATATTGGCTAATTTAGATGCTTTAACTCAGGTGGCTAACCGTGGCTGTTTCAACAATAGTCTCCAAAGCGAATGGCAACGATTAGCACGAGAAAAGCAGCCACTCTCGCTGATTTTATTGGATATTGATACTTTCAAAAGCTACAACGACTATTATGGTCATTTGGCGGGTGATGATTGCTTAATTAGAATAGGGAAAACATTACCAACCGTAGTCCATCGTCCCGCCGATTTAGCAGCGCGTTACGGTGGCGAAGAATTTGTGTTACTCCTCCCGAATACGGATTTGGAGGGAGGGATTAAGATAGCACAAAATATTCAGCAAGCAATTCATAGTTTGGCGATTCCCCATGAGCAGTCTCATGTAAAAAATATCCTCACAGTTAGTTTGGGAATTGCCTCACTCATCCCTAGCTTAGAATTGGAGCCAGATACCTTGGTTGCTTATGCAGACCAAGCACTATATCAAGCAAAAAAACAGGGCCGCGATCGCTATTGTGTATATACTACAGGACTTTATTAATTGCGATCGGACCATCAAGCAGTTAACTTTTGTAAAAACCTGACAGCATTTCCATGGGAGATGATGGGATAGATATATAATAGATACAAAAGATGAAAGAGCGACATCTTGAAAACAAGTCCTAAATAGGAGGTTAAAGCTATGTATGCAGAATGGTACGGCTTTACAGAAGGGAGTTGGACAAAAGAAGTCAATGTCCGGGATTTTATTCAAAAGAATTACACGCCCTATGAAGGGAATGCCGAGTTTCTAGTAGGACCAACGACAAGGACTCAGAAGCTTTGGCAAGAAGTCTTGGAACTGATGAAACTAGAACGTCAAAAGGGTGTATTGGATGTTGATACCAAAGTACCATCATCTATTATAGCTCATGACGCTGGATACATTAATCATGAACTAGAACAAATTGTCGGTTTGCAGACAGATAAACCTCTGAAACGCGCTATCATGCCCTATGGCGGAATTCGTGTGGTGAAAGCTGGTTTGGAAGCCTATGGCTATAAACTAGATCCGCAAACTGAAGAGGTTTTTACTAAATATCGCAAAACTCATAATGACGGCGTATTCGATGTTTATACTCGTGAAATGCGGATGGCGAGGCGATCGGGCATTATTACTGGTTTACCCGATGCTTACGGGCGCGGGCGGATTATTGGGGATTATCGGCGCGTGGCTTTGTATGGAGTCGATCGCCTGATTGATGACAAGAAAGCTCAGCAAGAATCCCTGGAACTCGACATGATGGACGAGGAAACAATTCGCCTGCGGGAAGAGTTATCAGAACAGGTGCGGGCTTTGTTTGAACTCAAGGAAATGGGGGCAAAGTATGGCTTTGATATTGGTCGTCCGGCGGGTAACTCCCAAGAGGCTGTGCAATGGCTCTATTTTGGCTATCTAGGCGCTGTCAAAGAGCAGAATGGGGCGGCTATGTCCCTGGGTCGAGTATCCACGTTTTTAGACGTATATTTCCAGCGGGATTTACACAGTGGGGCGAGATCGGAAGTTGACTTGCAAGAACTGATCGATCATTTTGTGATGAAGCTGCGGATGGTGCGCTTTTTGCGAACTCCTGACTACAATGCGCTGTTTTCCGGCGATCCCACTTGGGTAACGGAAGCGATCGGCGGCATGAGTGCAGACGGTAGAACGATGGTAACAAAAAGCAGTTACCGATTCTTGCACACACTCTCAAATCTCGGCCCAGCACCAGAACCAAACCTGACTGTATTATGGTCAGAACATTTGCCAGAAAGCTTCAAAGAATTCTGTGCTAAAATTTCTAGCGACACCAGTTCGATTCAGTACGAAAACGATGATTTGATGCGCCCCACCTATGGCGATGATTATGCGATCGCCTGTTGCGTATCAGTGATGCGAATCGGCAAACAGATGCAGTTTTTTGGCGCAAGGGTGAACCTGGCAAAAACTTTGCTGTATGCGATTAACGGTGGTAAAGATGAAAAATCTGGCGACCAAATAGCACCTCTATTTGCACCAATCACTGCCGAATATTTGGAATACAAAGAGGTAAATGAACGGTTGCAGCAAATGATGGCATGGCTAGCAAAAGCCTACATCAACACGCTGAACGTCATTCACTATATGCACGACAAGTATTGCTACGAACGGCTGGAAATGGCACTGCACGATCGCGATGTTTACCGTACAATGGCTTGTGGCATAGCCGGCTTGTCGGTGGTTGCTGATTCACTCTCGGCGATTAAACACGCCAAAGTCAAGGTGATTCGCAACGAGCAAGGTTTGGCGGTGGATTATCTGATTGAAGGCGATTATCCGCAGTATGGCAACAATGACGATCGCGTTGATAGCATGGCGATCGACTTAGTGCAACGGTTCATGAACGAAATTCGCAAGCACAAAACCTATCGCCACGCAGTACCAACCCAATCTGTGCTTACGATTACTTCTAATGTAGTCTATGGCAAGAAGACAGGCAGCACTCCCGATGGACGGAAAGCGGGAGAACCCTTTGCACCCGGTGCTAATCCCATGCACGGACGAGATTGTTGCGGCGCGATCGCCTCGCTATCTTCTGTGGCAAAATTGCCCTATAGTGACTGTCAAGATGGTATCTCGAATACCTTCTCAATTCTGCCCGCGGCCTTGGGAAGATTGGAAAGCGATCGCACTAACAATCTAGTTGGTTTACTCGATGGCTATTTCCATGACGGCGGTCATCATATTAATGTTAACGCCCTCGATCGCACCACCTTACTAGATGCGATGGAACATCCCGAAAACTATCCTCAATTGACGATTCGCGTATCTGGCTATGCAGTGAACTTCATCAAGCTGACTCGCGAACAACAATTAGATGTGATTAAACGGACTTTCCACGAACGTGTCTAGATAGCAAAGACGTAAATTCTGTAGGGGCAGGTTCACCAACCATAATTGCCTAAAACCAACCATCTCATAAACCTGCCCCGCCTACCTAAAAGCGAAATTAATGTCAGGAATTGGACGCATTCATTCAATCGAAACCTTTGGTACTCTTGACGGGCCAGGAATTAGGTTTATTGTCTTCACTCAGGGCTGTCCTCTGCGCTGTCTCTATTGTCACAATCCTGATTGTCGCAACGCTCATGATGGTAAAGAAGTGACAGTTGATTATCTGATTAATGAAATCAAAAAATGTAAATCTTACCTTCGGAAAGGCGGCGTGACAGTCAGCGGTGGCGAACCCTTGATGCAGCCTGAATTCACCAGAGAAATATTCGATCGCTGTCATCAACTAGGCTTGCATACGGCCCTTGATACATCTGGCTATTGTGGTTTAGAAATTGCGAAACCAGTTCTAGAAATGACCGATCTAGTTCTACTAGACATCAAATCCTACCTTCCTGAACTCTATTACAAAGTTACCAATGTTTCCATCGAGCCAACTTTAGCAATGGCAAAATATCTCAGCGATATTGGTAAGCCTGTCTGGATTCGGTTTGTATTAGTTCCCCATCTCACTGATAATAGAGATAACATCACTCAATTAGCAGATTTTGTGGCCAAGCTCACCAATGTGGAAAGAGTAGAAATTCTGCCTTTTCATAAAATGGGGGAATATAAATGGGAACAATTAGGACTTCCCTATTCCCTGAAAGATACACCACCCGCTTCGGCCCAAATGGTTCAGCAAACCATCGATCTATTTCGCGATCGCGGAGTAGAGGCGATCGGGGCGATCGCACTTTAGTTAAAGTTGGCTCGATCCCCCCTAGCCCCCAGGGCTGTTTCATTCTTTGTAGGGGCAAACCCCCCGTGGTTGCCCCAATCCCTGAAACACCTAACAAATAGTCCGTGGAGGGGGTAGGCACGGGGGCACTACCCCTACAAAACGATGATTTCCCGCCAAGAATGAAACCGCCCTGCTTGTTAAGGGGGATGCGAGGGGGAGCTACAATTTTCTAATTTTACAACAATAAAGCCGAGGAGAATTGACAATGAAAGTCACCAACATTGATGAATTAAAACTGTTAATTGAAAGCGTAAAAGCAGCACAAGCAGAATTTGCAACTTTTACTCAAGAGCAAGTCGATCGCATTTTTAAACAAGCAGCTTTGGCTGCTAATGCTGCGCGGATTCCCTTAGCCAAAGCAGCGGTAAAAGAATCAGGAATGGGCGTAATCGAAGATAAAGCTATCAAAAATCATTTTGCATCAGAAATGATTTACAACAAATACAAAAATGATAAAACCTGTGGCGTAATTGAATCAGACAAACATTTTGGCTACGAACGCATTGCCGAACCCGTGGGACTCCTAGCTGGAATTGTGCCTGTCACCAATCCCACTTCTACTACAATTTTTAAATCTTTGATTGCCCTTAAAACTAGAAATGGGATCATTTTTTCGCCCCATCCCCATGCTAAAGAATGCACGATCGCAGCAGCAAAAATTGTGCTGGATGCGGCGGTAGCGGCGGGTGCTCCACGAGATATCATTGGCTGGATTGATGAGCCAACCGTGCCACTTTCCCAAGCTTTGATGCAAAACCCCGATATCAAGCTGATTTTGGCAACAGGCGGGCCTGGGATGGTGAAAGCAGCCTATTCTTCGGGACATCCTTCGATCGGCGTGGGCGCTGGAAATACTCCGGCAATTATTGATGAAACTGCCCATATTCAAATGGCGGTGAGTTCGATAATTTTAAGTAAAACCTTTGATAATGGCACGATTTGTGCTTCGGAACAATCGGTGGTTGTGGTAGATGCAGTTTATGAATCTGTGAGACAGGAATTTATCAAGCGCGGTGCTTATTTCCTGAATGCTGAAGAACGGGATCGAGTTCGTCAGGTGATTTTAACCGATGGACATTTGAATCCGAAAATCGTTGGACAAACGGTGAGCAAAATTGCCGAAGTTGCGGGGTTGGAAATACCAGGTAATACAAGAGTTTTGATTGGGGAAGTAGAGGCGATCGACAAAGATGAACCTTTTGCTTATGAGAAGCTGTCACCGATTCTGGCGATGTATCGCGCCGCTGATTTTCATGATGCTGTCGAAAAAGCAGAAGCCTTAATCTTATTCGGTGGACACGGACATACTTCGGCGCTTTATACAGCCCCTAGCAATCAGGATCATATTCGTTATTTTGAAACCAAAGTCGAAACTTCGCGGGTGCTGATTAATACTCCATCTTCCCAAGGGGCGATCGGGGATCTTTACAATTTCCGTCTCGATCCTTCTTTGACTCTTGGCTGCGGTAGCTGGGGCGGTAATTCCGTTTCGGCGAATGTGACACCCCATCATCTGTTGAATATCAAAACTGTCGCCTCCCGTCGGGAGAATATGCTATGGTTCCGCATCCCCCCGAAGATTTATTTCAAATTTGGTTGTTTACCAGTAGCGCTGCGGGATTTGGCGGGGAAAAAACGGGCTTTAATTGTTACCGATCGCCCTTTATTTGAACTCGGATTAACCAAAGAAGTTACTGATAGTTTGGAAGAAATCGGCATCGCTCACTATACTTTTTATGATGTGGAACCCGATCCTTCCTTAGCCACCGTGCGTAAAGGTTTAGCAATTTGCAATAGCTTCCATCCCGATGTAATTATTGCCTTTGGTGGCGGTTCTCCGATGGATGCTGCGAAGGTGATGTGGTTAATGTACGAACATCCCGATATTGAGTTTGAAGGATTGGCGATGCGATTTATGGATATTCGCAAGCGCGTTTATGAACTTCCACCCTTGGGAGAAAAGGCAATCATGGTATCAATTCCTACCACATCGGGAACTGGTTCGGAAGTTACTCCTTTTGCGGTGGTGACAGATGAAAAATCTGGTATCAAATATCCCCTTGCAGATTATGCTTTGACTCCAAATATTGCGATCGTCGATCCAGAATTGACGATGAATATGCCCAAACGACTGACAGCCTATGGTGGGATAGATGCGTTAACTCATGCGATCGAAGCTTACGTTTCCGTACTGGCTTCTGAATATACCAACGGATTAGCTTTAGAAGCAATTCGTCTGTTGTTCAAATATCTGCCCAGTGCTTACAAAAATGGTGCTAAAGACCCCAAAGCACGGGAAAAAGTCCATTATGCTGCTACGATCGCAGGCATGGCTTTTGCGAACGCTTTCCTCGGAGTTTGTCATTCCATCGCCCACCAGTTAGGCGGAACTTGTCACATTGCTCACGGTTTAGCCAACGCCCTGATGATTTCCCATGTAATTCGTTACAATGCGACGGATGTACCCTTTAAGCAAGCCATTTTCTCGCAGAACAAGTATCCTAATAGCAAGTGGCGCTATGCTCAGATTGCCAACTATCTCAACTTGGGTGGCGAAACAGACGAGGAAAAAGTTGAAAAATTGATCGAAGCAGTGGAAGATTTAAAACGTCAAGTGGAAATTCCAGCCACAATTCAAGAGGTACTCTTAGAACAAGGTGTCGCCGATGACTTTTTCTTGGCTCATGTAGAAGAAATGGCCGATCGGGCTTTTGACGATCAGTGCACTGGTGCTAATCCCCGCTATCCTCTGATTGCCGATTTGAAGCAGTTACTGATCCAAGCTTATTTAGGTGAAGCCATGACACGTTAAAACCCAAAAAACCGGGTTTTCCGATGGGCAATTTACTAAGCGTAAATATTACCCAAAAACCCGGTTTATGACAAACAGCCTAAGATCCGAGGTGATATCAAATCCGGTAGCATCGGAATTATTCATCTCTCTATTCTCTCCCTCTGTGTCCTCTGCGCTCTCTGCGGTTAAATCATGACCTGGATATTCTACTTAATAGTGCATAATCCGATCGCAAATATTTCAATAAGCCGAAAGTATCACTGCGATTATCGCGAACAAAACCCCAATAATTTGTGGTAATGTAATAGCCTCTTTCAGGAATAAAGCCGATAATAGTATGGTAATCAGGGGGTAAATTGACGTAACACTGACTACGTTAGCAACTTTACCTTTGCCAACAGCTATAAAAAAGACTAATGATGCCACAGTTCCGCAAATGCCAACTAACACAGCAAACAAAATTCCCCTCAGATCTCCCTGAAAACTCAAACTCTTATTTTGAATAAGCATAAATAAAGTCATTAAGATAGCACCAATTGCTTCATAAAAAAAGCAGTTTGGTAGTCAACATATTTAGTCGCTAAATTACCGAAAAAACCCCAAAAACCATATAATAGAGAACAGAGTAACGAATAAATCAACCAATCTGGTACTGTAATCATCTTTGTTATAGTTGATTGAGATCATTCTAAAATCCTATGGCTGCTGATATTCGACGCTTTATTCCATTTTTTGACCCCAGTGTGTCTGAATGGGCTGCTGAGGCCCGCTGGCTGCGCTGGCTGACTTTTTTGTGGCTGTTTGTGGGGCTGACAGCTTTGTTCTCGGCTTCCTATCCGATCGCCAATTCAGAACTTGGAGACGGTCTATATTATATGAAACGACAGCTCATCGCAGTGGCGATCGGGCTGGCTGGTTTTAACTTGATGGTATACTCCCCCCTGCGCTACCTGCTGAAAACAGCTCAGTTGGGCATTCTGTTGCTGCTGGGAGTGCTGTGGCTGACCTTAGTTCCGGGAGTGGGAACTACCATCAACGGGGCGACTCGCTGGATATCTCTGGGCCCTGTGCCGATTATTCAACCTTCGGAGTTGATTAAACCGTTTTTCGTACTCCAAAGTGCCCGCATTTTCGGCAACTGGCCCCGATTAACGAATAAAGTTCGAGTGACTTGGTTGGGAATTTTTGGGGCGATGCTGTTGGGTATTTTGTTACAGCCGAATTTGAGTACCACGGCTTTGTGCGGGATGACTTTGTGGTTGGTGGCTTTGGCGGCTAATTTGCCTGCTTTACAGTTGGGCGCAACGGCTATGGGGGGAATGCTGTTGGCGGTTTTAAGTATTAGTTTTCGGGAATATCAGCGCCGCCGGATTATGTCTTTTCTGAATCCTTGGGCTGATCCTCTACAAGATGGCTATCAGTTGATTCAAAGTCTGCTGGCTGTGGGTTCGGGCGGCATTTGGGGCGTTGGTTTGGGGATGTCGCAGCAAAAGTTGTTTTATTTACCGATTCAGTACAGCGATTTTATTTTTGCTGTGTTTGCTGAGGAGTTTGGTTTAGTTGGTGGTTTCTCGCTGTTGCTGATGTTGGCGGTCTATGCTACTGTGGCTTTGAGGGTGGTGATGAAGGCCCGAAATATTGAGAGTCAGTTGGTGGCGATCGGGGCGATGGTGGTGATGGTGGGACAGTCGCTGCTGAATATTGGGGTGGCGACGGGGGTTTTGCCGACTACGGGTTTGCCACTACCGTTTTTTAGTTATGGCGGTTCTTCGATGGTGGCAAGTTTTTTGCTGTCGGGGCTGCTGATTCGGGTGGCGAGGGAAAGTTCGGAGGCTGAGGTGGTTTCTTTGGATGGACGCCGGAAACAGCCTGGAAAGCCTAAGTTGCGATCGAACTAACATTTTCATTTCTGAATTTGTTATTTGTTATTTGTTAACCAATAACCAACAACAAATAACCAATAACCACTAACTAATGACTAATGACTGCTTGAGGTTTGTAACCAAACAAATCGGATGCGGACGCAAAACCATCTTTTTTGAGAATCAAATGACGGTCTTTGTCTCGACTGATTAACTCTTGCTGCTGCAATTTTCCCAGCATTCGCGTTACCGTCACGCGGGTAGTGCAAATCGCATTGGCAATATCTTGATGTGTTAAGCGGATATTCAAGCGAGTCCCTTCCACTACTGTCTGACCGAATTCTTGTTTCAATAATAGCAGAAGTTGATATAAACGGTCTTCTACTCGGCGCTGTCCGGCGATCGCCAAAATTGCTTCCATTTGCCGCAGCCGCCTACCCATTTGAGGCAGCAAATCCTGAGCTAATTGAGGAGAAGCTTCTATTTCCACCATAGAATACCACATCAAATAAACATCAGATGTCGCCGTAGCTCGGTAAGTCTGCAAGCTGGTCAACCATAAACCGAAGCACATCGAAGGCCCCGCCCAGCCTAAAATTCCTTCTTCCCCACTTGGATAAAGGGTAGTCAATTGCACTAGACCTTGACAAACTTGCCACAGGCCTTGGGACATCAGAGGAATTGTTTCGCCCTTGGCATAAAAATGCAAGTTCCGATCGAGCCCTGTGCTATGCTGGATTTCTGCTAAAGGTGGCTTAGAAGTTAGTGGCATATCTATTTTTTCCAGCTAAAAAACAGTGGTTTGAGACCTATGCCTCTGACTCTAACTGATGAAGGTAAAGGCTTGGTAATCTTCTGGTTAGCGGAAAGATAAGCTTTGGTTAATTGTTTTAACTTTGTATATTGATTGATGAATCGGCAGTTTTTGCGATCGAACTCTCAGAGTGTATACTGCTCAGGGGGTTATTTATTGAAAAAAATCATTTAAATTTTATAAAATAAGTCGCCAACGTAAAAATATTGATTTGAGAGTTAAAAAAATTAAATAGCGCGATCGGACAAGTCTGCTACCAAAACTAAATGACCTGCTACGCCAACCTGAAGGAACTCCTAAAATGATTGAAGCAGTGATCACAAGGCAAAAGTAAGGTTTTTCATGGCAGATCAATTAATTCGCGCTACAGCAGCAGACGGCGGAATTCGCGCTGTAGCCGTCATCACTACCCGCCTGACTGAAGAAGCCAGACAGCGGCACAAACTTTCCTACGTGGCGACGGCAGCCCTTGGCCGCACGATGTCTGCGGGACTGTTACTGGTTTCTAGCATGAAGCGGCCTGAATCTAGGGTTAATATTCGGATCAAAGGAGATGGACCTCTGGGCGGATTGCTGATCGATGCTGGACTCGATGGTACGGTTCGGGGTTATGTGGAAAATCCAGAGGTGGAACTACCGCCCAATGCTAAAGGCAAACTTGATGTGGGTGGGGCCATAGGTAATGGCTATTTGTATGTGGTGCGGGATGTTGGATTTGGCTACCCTTACTCTAGTACGGTGGAGTTGGTTTCCGGCGAAATTGGTGACGATCTGACTCACTACTTGGCAACTTCTGAGCAGACTCCTTCGGCTTTGGTGTTGGGGGTGTTTGTTGGGGCAGATGGGGTGCAAGCGTCTGGGGGTGTGTTGCTACAAGTTCTGCCCAAGGCGGCGAGGGATGAAGCACTGGTTGCGATTCTGGAGTCGCGAGTTGCAGAGCTTTCTGGCTTTACGCCACTATTGCGCTCTGGTAAAACTTTGCACGAGATTCTCGAACAGCTACTGGGAGATATGGGGCTGGAAATTTTCCCGGAAACTCAAATGGTCCGCTTTCAATGTAGCTGTTCGTTCGATCGAGTTTTGGGAGCCTTAAAAATGCTGGGCGAGGCGGAACTTCAAGACATGATTGAAAAAGATGACGGGGCGGAGGCTACTTGCCATTTCTGTAATGAGGTGTACAAGGCTAGCAGCGATCAATTGGCTGAATTGATTGGGGATTTGCGATCGCAGTCCGGCTCTTAGGGCAATAATGTGTAATTGGCAATGGGCAGGAATGGGGCTTTGGCTCTTGACTAATTGCCCATTGCCAATTTATCGATCGCCGGATGCTTCCACAATATTGACTGTGGGTAGTCTTCTGCCTAGTATAAATCAGTCGGCTAGATTAGCTTCTATGAGTCAAGAACCCAAAACACCAGGCCATTGGTCTGCATCAAAATCCTTGGAACCAACACCAGATACTTCATCGTTAGTGCCTGTTCCCGCACGGAAAAACCGCGCTGAGAGACTAAAAGAACTCCGCGATATGTTGACTTCGGGCCAAATGCCAGGAGAGCATCCGGCATTACCGCCGAGTTCGTCGGGGGAACATTCCCAGCCACCGGAAGAAAAAAATCCTTGGTGGCTGCGGTGGTCCAAGAAGTGGCAATTTTGGCTGGCGGTGAGTTTGATGCTGTCGGTGGGTATGGGGTTTGTGGCAATTGCATCTTTGTTCAACCTGACTTCTCAGTCGAATTGCTCGAAGATTTTTTGGCCGACGGCTTCGGCTAACGATCGCTTTTTTTGTGCTCAAGAATCTGCTAGCAAACGGACGGCGGATGATTTGCTCAGGGCGATCGAATTAGTGAATGCTTTGCCACAGGATCACCCGATGCGACCGAGAATTAACGGTCAAATCGATCGGTGGGCGGAGGATCTTCTCAGGCTGGGAAATGTGAGTTTTCAAGAAGGACAACTGGCGGAGGCGATCGCGATCGCCCGTAAAGTCCCTCAAAATGTTCCCGCTTATCCCATGGTGGAAAAGCAGATTGAAAAGTGGCAGTCTAGTTGGAACGATGCAGAAAAAATTTACCGCACGGCAGAAAACCACTTGCGTAAGGAAGAGTGGGTTCTGGCTTTCCGTGAAGCAACTTTGTTATTGGATACGGGCAATACTTTCTGGGAGTCCACTAAATATGAGGAAATAACTCAGGCAATTCAGGCGACTAAAGCTGAGGGTAATAAGTTGATTAAAGCCCGCAATAAAGCCGAGGAGGGAGGAGTGGATAACCTGGTGACGGGGATTAAGCTGGCTCAGGGAATTGACCAAAAAAGTTATTTGTATCAAGCTGCAAATAAACTGATTGGGGAGTTGAGTAATAAAATTTTTGATATTGCTCAAAAGCGTTTGGAATCTGGTGATTGGCAGCAGGCGATCGCGATCGCCAATAAGATTCCTGACGGTGGCAGTTTACAGGAACAAGTCAAAGATTTTAATGAGTTGGCTAATGCTACTGGTCAAGCTTTGACAGGTAATGTTGATGGTTTGTCGAAGGCTGTAGCGATGGCTAAAAATTTGAATTCGAGCCGTCCTTTATACAAAAAAGCTCAAGATTTAGTCAACCGTTGGCAACAGGAAATAGCTGATGTGAAAACTTTGGATTTGGCCTCTCGGCTGGCGGCACCGGGAGGGGTGAAGGATTTGAAGGCTGCGATCGCCCAATTGCAAACAGTTCCCGAAGCCAATCCTCGTTCTGGGGAAGCTCGCGCCCAAATTAGTCGCTTGGGCCGTCAAATCGAGCAGCTCGAAGACAGTCCGTTTCTGCAAAAGGCTAACGAATTGGCGAATACAGGCGATCCAAATGCTCTGGAAGCTGCCGTTGCTCAAGCTAGGAGGATCGGTCAAGGTAGAGCTCTGTATGGGGAAGCTCAGACTAAAATTCAAGCTTGGATTGACAGGAGACAGCGACTGGTTGACCAGCCGTTTTTGGACAGAGCTCAGCAGCTAGCGGCCAAGGGCTATTTGACCGAGGCTATTGAGATGGCGAGGCGGATTCGACCGGGAAGGGTGCTGTACGAGCAAGCTCGATCGAACATTCGGACTTGGGATGTTCAGACTCAAAGCCAGCAAGGGTTGGAGAGTGCTCGTCAGGCGGCTCAAGCTGGGACTCCTGATGCTTTGGAAACGGCGATTTCCCTGGCTCGTCAGGTGCCTGAGGGGAGTTCTCTGCGATCGCAAGCGAGTGAGGCGATTGAGGAGTGGAGTCAGCGGATTTTGGCGATGGGGATGGAACTGTCGTCGTCGGATTTGGCTGGGGCGATCGCCATTTTGAAGAAAATTCCTGCGGGTACTCGGTCTTCTGATGAGGCGCGATCGCAAATCCAAGTTTGGCAACAGTCGCTCAATGCTCCGGTTGCTGAATCTGAGCCTCCTGTTCCGCCGGAAAGTGAGCCGTCTCGACCTCCAAATCGGTTTTAAGCTAGTGATCTGGTTTACGGTGGCATCGTCAGGTGATTTAACCACAGAGGGCGCAGAGAACACAGAGGGAGAGAAGAGAGATGAATACAGGATGATGCTACCGGAGTTGATCTTAAACATCCGCCGGATTCAGGTGCATCATTGCCCAAGTTGTGTAAGTGCCGATCGGACTCCAAAGTATATAAGGCAGTAGTAACAGGGCCGCTGGTTCAGAAACTTGCAACACGCTTAAAGCCAGCATGACGCTTAAAATCGCGCCTGTCCCGCCAATAATAGTGCCAACTTTCAGGCTGCGAAGTTTGCACATCACCGACGTGTAAGACATAGTAACTATTTCTAAAAGCAGGTACAAAGCCATCCGCCACCAAGTCTCCTGCGTCGCCGGTGATTTTTCCCAAACAATCACTGCTGACCAAGCTCCACAAATAAAAATTACCGTCCAAATTAACGGAATTGCTTTTTCAAATACTAACCATCTGGGACGTTGCAGTCGATTGAACCACTTAATATCGCTGGGGGCGATTAAGTTAGAAGCTAATCCTACTAGCAAAACAACAATTCCAATTACCATCCATGATTTAATCATTTCTCTATTTTCAGCGAGTTGGACTGGTGCGATCGACTTATTATTGTCTCTGATTTCGGCAGACAACAAATCCCTCTGTAGTCATAAATTTATTTTTTATGGTAGAAACTGCCCAGGCGCTGAGGAAGTTTTTAATAGCTAAAACCCTTAATTTTCTTCTTTATTTTTTCTGCCATCTTCCTGCTTTCGTGTTCCTTATTCCTGCTGGTAAAACTCCCCGACTTCTCTCAAAAGTCGGGGTTTTTGGTGTTTTTTTTTAGGTTTTTTCCTTAGCCGAGTCGGTGGTGATGTTCTAATTCTAAACTAGGGTCGTCACTTTTTTTGGGGACTAAAAGCGTATTACCACTGCTAGGTTGTAGCACTGCTTTTATTACTTGCAGAAAACGGTTCGGGTTGGGGTTTTGACCGTTGAGTACACGGCGGTCTTTCACTTTTTTAGAAAGGTGTCGCATCACAGATAAATCTAGTTCGTCGATGAAATGATCGGCTATACGTTCTCCCATTAAATCAACAGCTTCAGAATACTGTTCGGTCAACATTTCTATAGCATCATAAGCTTCATTTGCTACTTGACTATCCACTGTTTGGTTCTGGTACCCAGGGCTTTGAGAACAATCGCGACGGCGATCTAAAAGACTTTGATAGTCAGCAATACTCATTCCCAAATTGTAAATGTGATGGTGGGCATGATCGATCAAGTCTACTTCGCTGGGATAGAAGAAACCGCGAGTGCTATTGATGCCGTGCAGTTTGGCCCAACGTCGTAAAATTGCCTCGTCTTGCAGTTGATATCGCTCTAACATTTGAGCTGTTTTTAGCTCTACTTCTGGTGTAACTTTGAAATCGCTCATCCGTAAATCCTCGGTTGTGAGTAAATAAATAAAATTGAAACTTATGGTCAGTGATTTTTGTGCTGTCAGAAAATTACGATCGATCCTGTGACGGCATTAAGGCAGGTTTGGGGTCATTGGCTAGCCGTCGATGGAGATCTAGTTGTGCAAACTGCTACGGCGATCGGGTGAGGATCGGGAAAGAGCCTTGTCTCCATCACGATCTCCACCAACTGCACAGGGTTAATTATATAGCTGATGGCAGTTTGTCAACGACTATTTAAAATAGTAAATTTTACTTATTTCAGTTGAATTTAGAGTGATTTTGAGCTAAAATAGTCTAAACAAGTCGGCAATTAATAATTTTAGTAGTTGCGATCGAGATTTTTGCTATGCCTGTATACGATTATTTCTGTTCCAGCAACAACCAGCAGCTAGAAGTTTGGCACAGTATGAGCCTGGAAGTTTCGACTTGGGGCCAACTGTGTGAGTTGGCTAAGTGTGAACTTGGAGACACGCCCGCAGATGCGACGGTGCGCCGATTGTTGAGCGCCCCGAGGTTGATGAAGCCCACTTCCGACACGGAATATAAAAATCAGGGCTTCAGCAAGTACGTCAAGCGGGATGAAGGTGTTTATGAAAATGTGACGGCATCAGATGGTGAAAGCCGGATTGTAAATCGAGAAGGCAAACCTCTTAAAGAATGATCCGTTAGACTCATTACATTCCTAGTGAGGACTTTATTCCCATTGATAACTTTAGGTTCATCATGACTAAAGTCCTCATTAGCAACAAATTTAATTGGAGTTGATTAACCAGACTTAATATTATGTACCAAACCAATCTTTCATTTTCTGTTTAGCTTGTTGTTTGGTATCAGCATTAATATATACGGAAACAGTAGCGATGGCTGCTAATAATACTCCCAAATCATCGGTAAATCCGATGCCAACTAATACATCGGGAATGGCATCGACCGGAGATATAAAATAAGTCAAAGCTCCAATTACCACGCCTTTTGCCCAAGCAGGAACGTTGGGATTCTGGGCAGTGTAGTATAGTATCAAAGCTTTTTCAACTACTTCTTTGCCGGCGGTTAAAGCAAATTGTTTCAGTTTGGCCCAAAAGGTTTCATCGGAATAATTAGTTTTGGCATTGCTCATGTTTGTGGCAGTTAATTTTGGATCGATTAAATCTAGAGGAATGCCAGCAGTTTTGAGTCGGGAAACACCTGACTTGAAAGATGCGGATGCTTGAGTTGGATGCGGTGCCACTTCCCTAATTTTTGTGAAATCAGCGATGGACTCTTGCATAGCTTGAATTTGCTCGTCCGAAATTTTTAGCTGTGTTTGGGCAACTGCGATCGCTTCACTTTCTTTCGGATGAATGGTATTATTTGCCCAAGCAATGCTGACGGCAAAATACATGATGCCCAAACGGAGTGTATCGGCAGATTTGGCGAGAGTTCCCAAACAGTCTTTGAGGGCGGGGGGACTAGCTATGTAGGAGTGAATTTGAGTCTTCGCTGATTCAGAAAATTGGTCTAAATTTATGGTTTTAAATAGTAGATTTAATTCGTCAATATCCACGGAACCATCCGTGGCTGCGATGGCAAATAAAGCTCCATAAAAGGCTAACAGTTCACTTTCTGAGGATGTGGCAAAAATATTTTTTTCAGACATGATGCTAATCCAGTCGATCGCGACGCTTGACATTCTACCACAAAACTGAACTCAAAAATATCCTAGAAACCGGTAATAATTTGAGAGAGGATGAAACCAAGGAGAATTTTTGATGAAAGTTGCGATCGTCGGTTGTGGGTATGTGGGTACAACCGTAGCTAAAAATTTACGCACCAAATCTGATTATACCGTGACTGCGACTACCACCAGCAGGGAACGAGTGGCCCAATTGGAGGCAATTGTCCACCGAGTGGCTGTGCTTAAGGGAAATGACAAAGAGGCGATCGCTGCTTTATTGCAAGACCAAGATGCTGTTATGCTATGTGTAGGCGCTCCCAATCCTGATGCTTATCAGGAAAGTTACTTAGATACAGCAACTACTTTGGTATCAGTTTTAAAGGAGAACCCCACAGTCAAGCAAGTGATTTATACAGGGACTTATTCAGTATATGGCGATCGCCAAGGTGCAGTAGTCAATGAAGAGTCACCAGTCGCACCTGCTAATCGAAATAGTGAAATTCTGGCAGAAACAGAACGGGTTTTATTAGCAGCATCCAGTCCAAATCTCAAAGTTTGCATTCTCCGATTGGGTGGAATTTATGGATCTGGACGAGAATTAGTGAAAATCTTTGGACGTTGGGCCGGCACTACTCGTCCTGGCCGAGGAGAAGATGCTACTAATTGGGTACATCTTGATGATATTGTTGGGGGATTAATTTTTGCTTTGGAACAGCGATTGCAAGGAGTTTATAATTTAGTCGGAGATGTGCCGCTATCGAGTAGTCAATTGCTCGATCGCATTTTTGAAGCTAATAATTTGCCTCAAGTTACTTGGGATGGAAGCCCCAGCGTCCGTCCTTATAATGCTAGGGTGTCGAATCTCAAGATTAAGGAAGCGGGTTATCAATTTATTCATCCTGAAATTCGGGAATTTTAGTTAAAAATTTCCCTTTGGGATAGCTTTAATTCACGCTTTTGAAACGACAATTTTCTGGCATCCCCGATGCCAGTGCCACGCGGGATCGACCATTAATAGTCGATACACCCTGATTCAATTTATTTGCTAATAAGACTTACAGAGGCTGAAACAAATCCATCCGATAGCGTTTGTGATGACGCGCTAAATCTAGCATCAAAAACTTTTTGCGTGGATCGCCTAGGTGTTTCAAAGATGATGCAGAATTTTCGACAAAAGTATCGTGAACTATGTCACCATTCAAGATGAAGCTTTCTACTGGATACCTAAAGTGAACCATCAAAAGATAACCGCCGGGAAGTAATTGATTAATGATTTTTTCCTTGGTTTTCTGGAGGTCTTCTTTCGTCAAATAATAGCCCATTTCTGAGAATAAAATGAAATCGAATTGCTCAGTAGGGAACTGTTGGGGTATTTGCATCTGCTCAAACCGCACCTGGGGCAGGTTTCTACAGCGTTTCCGGGCTTCCTCTAATCCTAATTCTGAATAATCGACTGACAGCAATCTATCACATTTTGTGGCTAGTTTCTCCGTCAGTACGCCGATAGCACATCCGATTTCAAAAGCATTTTTGAATCTGACTTTTGGCAAACATCTGATAGTTGTTCTGAATTTACTGGTTTCGTAAAAGCTGGAGGTGTATCTCCAAGGATCTGTACTTTGGCGATAGGTTTCATCAAAAAAGCTGGATGGCACTGATTCTGACTTTGAAGGTTTCATAGGTCAACCTCTGTATCTTAAATAATATTTAAATATAATACCAGAAAGTACCCAATATCCTGCATAGGATTTTTGAATTATATCAAAACCTGTATTCATATCTCTATTTTCTCCCTCTGTGTCAAGAGTGTTCTCTGCGGTTAAATAATTCCTAGCCCATGAAAAAAGGGCGATCGACCGTTAAATAGAGTCGATACACCCGGATGCAATTTATCTACTAATAAGACTTACAAACGCTGAAACAAATCCATCCGATAGCGTTTGTGATGACGGGCTAAATCTAGCATCAAAAACTTTTTACGTGGATCGCCTAGGTGTTTCAAAGATGATGCAGAATTTTCGACAAAAGTATTGTGAACAGTCTCGCCATCCAGGATAAAATCATCGCCCGCTGTACCTCGATAATGAACCATCAACAGATATCCGCCCGGAAGTAAGTGGTCAATAATTTTTTGTTTAGTTTCCAGCAAATCTTCCATCGTCAAAAAAAAGCCAACTTCTGAGAATAAAATTAAATCGAAATTCTCAGTGGGGAACTGTTTGGGTATCTGCATCTGCTCGAACCGCACCTGTGGGAGATGGCTACAGCGTTTCCGCGCTTCCACTAATCCTAATTCTGAATAATCTACTGAGAGTAGTCTGTCACATTTTGGAGCTAGTTTTTCTGTCAGTACACCGATAGCACACGCAATTTCAAAAGCATTTTTGAATTGGACTTTTGGCAAAGCTCTGATTGTGGCTCGGAATTTACTGATTTCATTAAAATTAGTTGTGTACCCCCATGGATCTGGATTTTCACGGAAGACTTCGTCAAAGACGCTGGATGGTGTTGATTGCTGTTGTGAAGGCTTCATCACAAACCTCTGTATGTTAAATAATATTTAAATATAACACCAGAAAGTACCCAATATCCTGCATGGGATTTTTGAATTATATCAAAACCTGTATTCAGATCGGCTCTCTCGTAATTAGGGTGATAAGTAATGCTTATAATTTGTAAAATCAAGGGTTTGAGCTTTGACAACTGAAAAATTTAGTATCTATGGCTACATTTTTCACCAAATATCCGAGAGAGCCAATGCTCGCTTCAGGAATTCCATAATGATTTAACTTTTACATTACCTAAAGTGTCATAATGGAATCTCAAAGGTGATGGCTGCTATCACCCTAAAGATAGATTTTGTTAGTCTCTTCTCACTGACGAATCTCAGATGGGATTACTAAGTAGGTGGGGAAATACCCAATCTACAAACTTATCCCATAATCCCGGCGAAAAAGTCGATCGTCTCTTTCAACGCTTTCACAAACACATCAATCTCCTCGCGAGTATTGTAAAAATATAAACTTGCCCGCGCCGTCGATGAAAGGTTCAAATAGCGGTGCAAAGCTTGCGTGCAGTGATGCCCAGATCGAATGGCGATTCCCTCCTCATCCAACATGGTCGCCAAGTCTTGAGGGTGAATTTCTCCCGCTGTAAATGCCGCTAACGCCGCCCTACCTTCACCGTTGCTGTCTGGCTGCGGCCCAGAGATTTTAAGCTCAGGAATTTGGCGCAATTGTTGGAACAGATAAGCCGTCAATTCGGCTTCGCAAGCATGAATCTTATCCATGCCAATGTTACTAAGATAATCGATCGCGGCACCAAGGGCGATCGCCTCTCCGATTGCAGGTGTCCCCGCTTCAAACTTGTGCGGCAAATCGGCATAGGTGGAATATTCTAGAAACACCTCAGCAATCATTTCACCACCGCCGAAAAACGGAGGCATTTCTCTGAGTAAATCCAACTTGCCATACAAAAAACCGATGCCAGTGGGAGCACACATTTTGTGCCCGGAAGCAACCAGCCAATCGCAATCCATTGCCTGCACATCTATTACCATATGTGGTACACTTTGGCAAGCATCAATTAAAACTTTTGCGCCGTAACTGTGAGCGATTTCGCAGATTTCTTTAACAGGATTGATGCAGCCCAAAGTATTAGAAACATGAACTATTGAGACTAATTTAGTTTGATCGGAAATCAGCGTTTTAAACTGTTCTAAATCAAACTGTTGAGTCTCAGTTAGTTCCACAAACTTGAGTACGGCACCAGTTTTTTGAGCTATCATTTGCCAAGGAACGAGATTGCTATGGTGTTCCATTACTGACAGGATAATCTCATCTCCCGCTTGCAGATTGTTCAAACCCCAAGAGTAAGCAACTAAATTAATCGCTTCCGTAGCATTGCGAGTGTAAACAATTTCTTGGCGGGAAGCCGCATTGATAAAAGCAGCCACTTTATCTCTAGCGCCTTCGTAAGCATCTGTGGCTTTTCCACTGAGAGTATGAGCACCGCGGTGAACATTAGAATTGTATTTTTCATAATATTCTCGCCAAGCGTTGATGACAGCTAAAGGTTTTTGAGAAGTAGCTGCATTGTCGAGATACACTAGCGGTTTACCGTTGACTTTTTCCTTCAGAATTGGGAAGTCACCGCGCACTTTTGAGGCTAAGGTTTTTTCTTGAATAAGTGTCATATTTTCCGCCGTTAATAATCCGAAGTTAATTGTTTCCAAGGTTAGGGTACAATTCCATTTTAAATGATATTTTGCACCTCGATTTGTCAGGTTTTTTTTCGTGGGGTGGGGGCGGGTTTATTTAACCTGTTTGTCATATTTTGGGTGATTGGTGAACCCGCCCCTACAGGCTTGTTGAAAATGGTGCAAGATGTGCGTAGGGACACAGCACTGCTGTGTCCTCTGTGTCCTAATCTATATGAGTTAATTTTGGATAGCCACGCAGGTAGAAAGCATTTTTGCTACTCCCAGAATTGGCAATTTATCCAGAATTTCTGCTGCAAAAGCATCGATTAGCAAATAGCGGCTTCTCTCTAAATCTAAACCGCGACTTTGCAAGTAGAAAAGTTCATCGTCTTCTAATTGGCTGACTGTTGCACCGTGGGAACATTTAACGTTGTCGGCGACAATTTCCAACTGCGGTTTAGTGTCTACGCGGGCTCTTGATGACAGCAACAAATTCCGGCTCAACTGTCCCGCATCTGTTAATTGGGCGGCTTTGGAAACGAAAACTTTGCCGTTAAATACAGCACGAGCTCTGTTACCAATGATGCACTTGTGCAGTTGACGGCTTGTACCGTGGGGATGATTGAAATTAATCAAGCTGTGAGTGTCGGATAGTTGTTCGCCAAAGGCTACAGTTAAACCATTTAGAGTTGTTTCAGTCGCTTCACCGTGCTGGAACACTTCTAAATTGTGCCTGGATATTTTGCCGCCCAAGCTGATAGCATGACAAGTATAACGGCTGTTGCGAGATTGGTCGATCGCACTTTTGCCAATATGAACAACATCCCCAGCTTCCCGCTGGAGTCGAACATGATTCACCGCAGCATTTTCACCGACAACAACATCGGTGACAGCATTCGTAAATGCCGCCACATTACCAATAGTGGCGTAGTCTTCAATTAGCGTGACATTGCTTCCAGGCTCTGCTATAACCACACAGTGTGGCTGACACATCGTGGGAGATGCCCCTGGTGCGGTCAGGAACAGCAAATGAATCGGAAGGGCGATCGACATATTGGCCGGCACGAACACCACCGCAGAATCTAGCAAACCCGCGATATTTAAAGCAGTAAAAACCTCATTCGGCTGTTTGTGCTTGCTCAAAACATCGGCGATGCGCGCCTGATATTTTTCCGGTGCATTGGATAGATTACCTACATAAAAGTCCGGCAAATTCACCGCTGACAAATCCGGCGCATAAATACCATTGACAAATACCAATCTTAAAGGTAAATCGTCCTTGTTTTTCACAGGCATAGTAATATCAGACAACTTAATTGCTGACTGATTACTCTGGGGCACATTAAACTGAATTGGTAACAGGGGAGACAAATCAGTAAACCGCCATTCTTCATCCTTCACCATCGGAAAATTCGCCGCCAGCACGTATTCAGCCGCAGCATCTCGCAATTCCTGCAACCCGAAAGTGGCTGTTTTGGCATTAGCTGCACCCAACTTTTCGCACTGATTTACCAAACCCGCCAAAAACATTTCTCTAGTAGCAACTTGCGTATTCATCATCGCGCGCCAACTCCTGCTGCTTCTTCTTCTAAAATCCAGTCGTAACCGCGTTCTTCCAATTCCAGCGCCAACTCTTTCGGGCCAGTCGCGATAATTCTGCCGCCTTCCATGACGTGAATAAAATCAGGAATAATGTAATTCAACAACCGTTGATAGTGAGTAATCACCAACATCGAATTTTCAGCAGTTGACAACTGATTCACACCGCCGGCGACAATCTTGAGAGCATCGATATCCAAACCGGAATCAGTCTCATCCAAAATAGCCAACTTCGGTTCCAACAGCGCCATTTGCAAAATCTCATTCCGCTTTTTCTCACCGCCGGAAAAACCCTCATTCACGCTGCGCCCCAAAAAAGTCGGATTCATCTTGACAACATCCAGCTTATCCTCGATTAAATCTTGGAAATCAAAAGCATCCAACTCTTCCAACCCGCGATGTTTGCGGTGAGCATTGTAAGCCACCCGCAAGAAATCGACATTGCTAACGCCGGGAATTTCTAAAGGATATTGGAAAGCTAGAAACACGCCAGCCAAAGAACGTTCTTCCGGCGGCAATTCCAGGAGATTTTGTCCCAAAAATGTAACTTCTCCACCTGTTACCGTATAAGCAGGATGGCCGGCTAATATTTTGGATAAGGTACTTTTCCCTGAACCATTCGGGCCCATAATCGCGTGAATTTCACCCGCTTTAATTTCTAGATTCAAACCCTTCAGGATTTGAGTATCTTCCACATTCGCAGTTAAATCTCGGACAGATAACACCACTTGACTATTTTCAACAATCATCTCTTTTTTTCCTTTTCCTCAATGCACTTTACAGTTTTTTCTTCTCGTTCCTAGGCTGTGTCCATTGGTGAGAATTTAACGTGAAACCGATAGTCCGCCAGGGAATGAATTCCCTGTCTCAAAGCTTAAGTCCTCTGAAGAGGACTGAGAAGAAAATTTTAAAACTCATTAGTCCTCTTTAGAGGACTTTAACTTTGAGGCAGGGGTTTCAACCCTTGCCGGACTGTCGGTTTGATGTTAAGTTGCCAGCAATGTGCTCTGCCCCTTGAATAAAGAGGATAAATTATCCTACACTTCCTTCCAACTTCAAACTCAACAACTTATCAGCTTCCGCGGCAAATTCCATCGGTAACTGATTGAAAACATCTTTGCAGAAACCGCTAATCATCATTGAAATCGCATTTTCTGCGGAGATTCCCCGCTGGGCGAAGAAGAACAATTGCTCTTCCCCAATCTTAGAAGTCGAAGCTTCGTGTTCCACTTTAGCAGTATGATTCTGCACTTGAATATAAGGGAAAGTATTCGCTTGAGCATTATCCCCAATTAGCATGGAATCGCACTGAGAATAATTCCGAGCGCCTTTAGCACTAGGCCCCATTTTTACCAAGCCACGATAGCTGTTAGCAGAATTTCCCGCCGAGATTCCCTTGGAAATAATCGTGCTGCGAGTGTTTTTGCCGACGTGGATCATTTTAGTTCCGGTGTCAGCTTGCTGTTTGTGGTTTGTCAGCGCTACTGAGTAGAATTCGCCTACCGAGTTGTCGCCGACTAAGACGCAACTGGGATATTTCCAAGTAATCGCGGAACCGGTTTCTACTTGCGTCCAAGAAATCTTAGAATTGACTCCTTGACACAAACCGCGCTTTGTCACAAAGTTGTAAATGCCGCCTTTACCATTGGCATCGCCTGCGTACCAGTTCTGCACTGTCGAATATTTGATATCTGCGTTATCCATTGTTACCAATTCCACGACGGCGGCGTGCAGTTGGTTGGTGTCAAACATGGGCGCGGTGCAGCCTTCCAAGTAAGACACTGAGCTGTTTTCTTCTGCGATAATTAGGGTGCGCTCGAACTGGCCGGAATCTTCGTTGTTGATGCGGAAATAGGTTGACAATTCCATTGGGCATTTGACGCCTTTGGGAATGAAAACGAAGGAACCGTCGGTGAATACGGCGGAGTTGAGGGCTGCGAAAAAGTTGTCGCCGACTGGTACAACAGTGCCAAGATATTTTTCGATTAGTTCGGGATAGTCTTTAACAGCTTCTGTGATGGAACAGAAGATAACGCCGTCTTTGGCTAGCTTTTCTCTAAAGGTTGTGGCAATTGAAACGCTGTCGAAAACAACATCGACGGCGACATTTCCCAGTCGTCTTTGTTCGGAGAGGGGAATGCCGAGTTTCTCGAAGGTTTCTAATAGTGTCGGATCAACTTCGTCCAAACTGTTGAGCTTTTTGGGCTTTTGTTTTGGGGCGGAATAGTAGATAATGTTTTGGTAGTCGATCGCGGGATAGTTGACATGAGGCCAAGTCGGCTCGGTCATGGTCAGCCATTTGCGGTATGCTTTGAGGCGAAATTGCAGCAGGAATTCCGGTTCGTTTTTCTTGGAGGAAATTAGTCGCACTACATCTTCGCTCAAGCCGCGGGGGATGGTGTCTGACTCGATGTCGGTGACGAAACCGTATTTGTAGGGCTGGTTGACTAGGGTTTGGGCTGTAGTAGAACTCATTATTTTGCGTGTTCAGTGTTCTAGATAATTCTCTCAAAGATGGCAGACGGGGCAATCCCTATCTGGGCTTGAGCGGGTTCTGCTGGACTGCTCGGTTAAGTTAAACAACAAGTCTGTTGCTTTACTATTATTTTAAGCTACATTAACAACAGCGATCTTGTCAAAGTCAAATTAATATTTTTTTGTGAAGATGATGCAGACTCAGCAGACTTCCACTAAACAAGACATCTTGCAGTTTTTGCTCAAGGGAGGTCAAGGGACGGCTCTTGAGTTGGCGGAGTCTTTGGATATTAGCGCCCAGGCGATTCGCCGTCATTTGAAGGATTTGGAAGCGGAGGGCGTAATTCAGTATCGGTCGGTTCAGGCTGGGATGGGGAGACCACAACACATTTATGAGCTTACCAGTCTGGGGCGCGATCGCTTCCCGAATCGTTATGGCGATTTTGCGATTTCTTTTCTGGATACTTTGGCTGAGACTGTTGGCCGCGAGCAAGTGATTTCTATCCTGCGAAAACAATGGCAGCGCAAGGCTACGGACTATCGGCGGTTGATGGGTGCGGGTTCGCTACAAGAGCGGGTGACTAAGTTGGGGGAACTCCGCAGGGCTGAAGGTTATATGGCTGAGTGTTATCCTGTAGAATCTGTAGATGTGGGAATGTGCGATCGATTTGTTTTGATGGAACACAACTGCGCGATTTCTAATGTGGCGGAAACTTTTCCGAGTGTTTGTGGCAATGAGTTGGAAATGTTTGCGGCTGTGTTGCCGGATTGTATTGTAGAGCGGACTCACTGGATTATTGATGGGGAACAGCGCTGTGGTTATTCTATTGCTAAGAGGAAGTCATTAGTCAGCAGTCATTAGTCATTAGTCAGCAGTCAGTAGTCATTAGTCAGCAGTCAGTAGTCATTAGTCAGTTGGAAGAATTACCAATAACCAATAACAACAGCACGACACGGATTTTGACACGGATACACGGATAGATGTTTTTACGAATTACCAATAACCAATAACAAGTAACCAATAACAATTAACTATGCAACCATTAGCTGATTTTTTAAAGCCGGAAGAGTGTGCGGAAGTTGATATGGCACTGTTGTCGTCTAAGGAGAAGTTTTCGGCGCGGCTGGCAATTTATGGTTTGAGGGTGCTCAAGCAAATTGCTGGGGAGACTGGTTTGCCGATAACTGAGGTGTCGAATCAGCAGGTGATGGATTGGATTAAAAATGATGAGAGCATTCAACAGTCGATCGAACTTGATGCTAGTTTTGAGGACTTTTTTACGAATTTGGTGGTTTCGTCGTTGCGACCGTTGAGGCAAATTGCTGTGGAAGCTGAAAGTGCGATCGAGCAATTAACAGTTAAGCAGGTCGTGGCGTGGTTTGTAAAGGACGGGAAGCTTCGCCGAGAGCAGGGTGTGGATGCTGCTTTTTTGGATTTGTGAAGTTAATTGAGGTACGGCTGTTTCATTCTTTGTAGGGGCAATCCCCCCGTGGTTGCCCCTACACCTGAAATGCCCACCAATCGCCGGGCTGGGCGGGCACGGGGGCACCGCCCCTACAAAACCTTGCTTGTTCTGAGGGCGAACGTCAAAAACTTTTGACAAAGGGCTTGACAAACTGGGGAAAGCTTGGTAATGTAATTAAGTCGAGCGAAAGAAATGCAGCGCATCAAGCTTAACGCAGACACAGGATTCAAAGTTTTCAAAGCTTTCCTGGTGCTTATGATGTAATGGAACCACTCCGATCCATCCCGAACTCGGTTGTTAAACGTTGCTATGGCGAAGATACTCGGCGGGTCACTGCCCGGTAAAATAGCTCGGTGCCAGGTTAATAATAAACTAAAGCTCTTTTCCCGCAACAACGGAAAAGAGCTTTAGTTTTTTACGGACTTACAGATGTTTATAATATAACAAGTGCGTAAGTCCAGAACAAAATCTGGTGTAGTTTGGAAAACAAGGGTGAAATGCGTGTTATCAGCCGAAAAATCCTGCGAGATTTCTGTGAAAGCCATGCGGATTCCTGCGATACACTTTATGACTGGTATAGAGTGTCAAGTAAAGCCCAATGGCAGAACTTAATTGATGTTCAGCAGATTTATCCAAAAGCTGAGTCAGTCGGCAATTTTACCGTATTTAATATTAAGGGAAATCGATATCGGCTGATTGTTGATTTGGTTTATGTTTCTCAAAGAATCTACATCAAATATGTTCTGACTCACGCTGAGTATGATAAGGATGAGTGGAAAAATGATCCGTACTTTTGATGCAAAATCTTATACAGATTTACTTGTTCGCTATCAACCAAAACCGATCGCAAATGAAGCAGAAAACGAGGCCGCGATCGCTCTCGCTTGCGAACTGGAGCATAGTCCTATGCGATCGCTTGAGGAAGAGCTATTTCTGGAGCTTTTGATAACGCTGATTGAAAAATTTGAAGCTGAAAATTATCCAATTCCGGCAGGAAATGCTGGTTTAATGTTGCAACATTTAATGGATGCGAGAGATTTGGAAAAATTCGATCTGATTCCTGTTTTGGGAACGGAAACAGAGGTTGAGAAAGTTTTTGTTAGTGGAAGGGCGATCGAAATAGATGAAGCCCGGAAACTCGCCGATTTTTTCGGAGTTGATATTAGTTTGTTTCTTTAAGGGCGATCGGTAACTTGTATTCCCAATCAAAACTGACGATCGCATAAAATCATAGATTTAAACCTCCTTCATGTAGAACCTGTAACTTCATCAAGAAATATTTTGACTAGCCTGACGCTATCCAATGCCATTGTGTTCTCATCTATCCATCGATTATCTTGTATTGAAACTTGCAGAGTCTTGCCTGGTCTTAGTATACTACTGATACTTGAAACCACTGCTTTATTTTTGCCTGCGGGTTTATTTAACTGCTTCAAATCATCCTTAGTTAATTGATTAATATCAATACCAGCAACATAGTTATTAGAAAGAAATAGTAGATTTGGATAGTTTAACTTTGCACATTCTAACAAAATATCTTCTAAAGTTCCTGAGTCACGGTTATTCGGCGCGATAAAAATTCCGCATCGAGGGGAACCTTTCGCCACTTCCCCCAGTATCGAAGGTAAAGACAAACCAAGTCGAGACAACTCAGTAATTAGTTTCTCGAATCTTTGTTGAGGTGTTTCGATATCATCAGCATCTAGAAAAATACCAATCCCAAAAATTTCTGAAGATGGCACTATAGCAAGGCTTTCCTCGATCGTATTTGATAAGCCTGTGATTCCAGTAGCACTATGCAAAGCAACTGATAGCTCTGCATTTTGCAAAAAGATTGGAACGGGTACGCGCTTCATCAAGTCCCCATTTATGGGGAATGTTTTAGGCACTAATGACTCCCAAAATGAGTCGAGCTTAGATAAAAGGGTAACTCGTTTTAAACCGTAAGATTTGAGAAAGCAAATCAAGAATTCAATATCTTGAGGGCCTTCTGCAACGATGTAACAGTACCTAACCATAATCACCTCACATCCAGTCCACGCTCTGAGCGCAACCTATGTAACAAATTACCAGAAAACCTCTGGGGTGCTTGTCCATTATGGTTTAGCCGAAAAGCTACAACATCTTCTGTAGCAATTTCAGGCTGTAGCATTGCATCAATAGCTTCAAGACTATGGGTGGTTACAAAAAGCTGTATTTCTCGGCGGCGACAGGTTTCAATCAGCCAAGAAAATACGCTACCAAGAGCTGAAACATGGATAGATGTCTCGATTTCATCAATTAGCAGTACACCATTAGCTGTTGTCAACAATGTAAGAGCAATAATTAATGTTCGCTTCAATCCATCGCCAAATACATATAGGGGAGTCAAACCCAGCTCTTTATGTTTTATGTAAATAGTTGCTGTAGCGGTTGGCGAAAGTATTTGAATATCAAGAATGTTATCATCAAACGATTGCATCAGTTCTAATAATTCATTTTTACCATCTTCTTGTTGCAAGATGATTCGTGAAAGATGCTCTAAGATTGGCTCTGAAGAAGAATAGGAAGGAAAAATAGTTGCATTTTTAACGATTGGTTTATTGCGTCGGCGCTGGACAAATCGCTCGTTTTCCCAAAACTGAAATATTTCACTTTTTAGCTCAGAAGGAAATAAACTAAGTTGGCCTAAACTAATTTTTCCTGGAACTAAGTTGAGTACAATTTCTAATTCTATGCCTGCTCTAACTGAGTCAATTTCAGAAGAAGAGACATCTTCTTCGGCAGAAGATATATCTTCTTCAAATCTGTTTTGATTGTTTTTTTCTACTCCACTCCCATAAATTTCTCCAAGCTTTGCTCTCAATTCATGTATGGGTGCAGTCCCATTTACTTCGATCAGAATTTCAGCTTGATAAAATTCGTCGTTAGAAGCAGTTATTTTTTGAGAAAAAATCCATTTCAACGCCTCGATGTTTGGTCGAAGTGTCATTAGTTGCGATCGGCCGAGATATAATCTGCGTTGTGAAACTTCAAGCCATTGAAATGGATCGAGTGGATTGCAGAGAATGGAAACAGCTTCAAGGATGCTAGTTTTTCCTGCATTGTTATCGCCCACAAAAATATTCACCTGTCCTAGTTGAGACAGATTTACTAATTTAAGGGCGCGATACCCACTGATTTGTAAACGGTCAAAGACCTGAGACATAGGAATTGGCTCTAAGAGCCTCATTATTTTAACACAATCATCACAGGCGATCGCCCTTATTGTAGCATTCAAGAGTGGGTTTTACCGTTATTGAGAAAATAAGCGATTGCTGCATCCCCCAAACCCTTTGTAGCAATTGTACTAGCTCCCGCAGACAGCACGCTACCCCAACCAGGTATGAACTTCAAAGCGATGTCAGCGATGCCCACCATTCCAGCATTTGCACCAGCAGCTACTCCCAAAGTTACCGCAAAATCTTTGACTGTTTGTTCCGAAAACTCCCGACCACTCAGCCAACCGATATACATCACCATAAAAGTTTGAATAGCCGCAACCACTGGTATTGCTGCACCAGGTATCGGGATTGTGGAGACAACGCCACTCAAGCCAGAACAGGCGACAACAACTGTATTAGCAGCCGTGAGTTGAAACTCTGCAAGGTGTGCCATTCGTGCGAAAGAGCTGCGTGTTTCTCTTGGCGTATATCTGATCATTGTTTCAACTAATTTAGTGATATTCCATCGGTAGTCCTCGTCAGGAAGTATCAAGCCGTTTCTCCCATCTTCATACTCAGCATATGCAACGGTTGGAACAACATCCTTTATATGAAAACGCAACTTCTCCCGCTGTTGTAAATAACCATAAAAAGATTTAACTTGTGCGTCAATATTGTGATTTTTCTCCTCGTCATCGGTCGGCAATCGTTCGTATGGAAGAGCTATTTCTGGAGCTTTTGATAACGCTGATTGAAAAATTTGAATCTGAAAATTATCCAATTCCCGCAGGCGATTCTGCTTCAATGTTGCAACATTTAATGGATGCGAGAGATTTGGACAAATCTGATTTGATTCCTGTTTTGGGAACGGAAACAGAGGTTGAGAAAGTTTTTGTTAGCGGAAGGGCGATCGAAATAGATGAAGCCCGGAAACTCGCCGATTTTTTCGGAGTTGATATTAGTTTGTTTCTTTAAGGGCGATCGTACTTATCGGTTGGGGAGGGCGGGTTTATTAAGATTATCGGTGGGTGACATAATTGGTCGGTGAACCCGCCCCTACAAATTTTAGGCAATATGTTTCCATCCCTATTTTACCATTGATGTAGGGGCGGGTTCGCCGAAATATTTGCCACCCATCGACAAATGATATAAACCCGCCCCCACCCCACGAGAAATTAAGAATTCATTGAATTTAACGGTTGAGGAAGGGCGATCGCACTTATCGGTTGGGGAGGGCGGGTTTATTAAGATTATCGGTAGGTGGCAAGAGCGATCGGTGAACCCGCCCCTACAAATTTTAGGCAATATGTTTCCATCCCTATTTTACCATTGATGTAGGGGCGGGTTCACCCAGATATTTGCCACCCATCGACAAATTATGTAAACCCGCCCCAACCCCACGAGAAATTAAGAATTCATTGAATTTAACGGTTGAGGAAGGGCGATCGCACTTATCGGTTGGGGAGGGCGGGTTTATTAAGATTATCGGTAGGTGGCAAGAGCGATCGGTGAACCCGCCCCTACAAATTTTAGGCAATATGTTTCCATCCCTATTTTACCATTGATGTAGGGGCGGGTTCGCCGAAATATTTGCCACCCATCGACAAATGATATAAACCCGCCCCCACCCCA
>JAHREW010000020.1:0-6197 GCA_020883125.1 Microcoleus sp. CAWBG506 | reverse complement strand
ACAAATGATATAAACCCGCCCCCACCCCACGAGAAATTAAGAATTCATTGAATTTAACGGTTGAGGAAGGGCGATCGCACTTATCGGTTGGGGAGGGCGGGTTTATTAAGATTATCGGTAGGTGGCATAATTGGTCGGTGAACCCGCCCCTACAAATTTTAGGCAATATGTTTCCATCCCTATTTTACCATTGATGTAGGGGCGGGTTCACCCAGATATTTGCCACCCATCGACAAATTATGTAAACCCGCCCCCACCCCACGAGAAATTAAGAATTCATTGAATTTAACGGTTGAGGAAGGGCGATCGTACTTATCGGTTGGGGAGGGCGGGTTTATTAAGATTATCGGTGGGTGACATAATTGGTCGGTGAACCCGCCCCTACAAATTTTAGGCAATATGTTTCCATCCCTATTTTACCATTGATGTAGGGGCGGGTTCGCCGAAATATTTGCCACCCATCGACAAATGATATAAACCCGCCCCCACCCCACGAGAAATTAAGAATTCATTGAATTTAACGGTTGAGGAAGGGCGATCGCACTTATCGGTTGGGGAGGGCGGGTTTATTAAGATTATCGGTAGGTGGCAAGAGCGATCGGTGAACCCGCCCCTACAAATTTTAGGCAATATGTTTCCATCCCTATTTTACCATTGATGTAGGGGCGGGTTCACCCAAATATCTGACACCCATCGACAATCCTAAAAACCCGCCCCCACCCCACGCAAAAATTAAATGAAATAGGTGTAATTTGAAAGCCACAAAGTTGACAAATACCTCCCTTGCCATCCAAAGTAAAGTTGATAGATGTAGCCCGCTGATAATACGAGGAATACTAATATCGCCCTTAAACAAACTCTACACCACACAAAGCGGAACTGTTGAATTGAGTAACAATTTGAGTTAATCCACCAGTCGGATGAAAGTCAACCAATTTGCTCATTTGAGCTAACTCACTACCTTTGCTTGTACCTGAAACAACAAGATAATCGGGCAGTCCTAATCTACCACTGGCGGCAAAACCAAAGTCATCACAGTCCCCAAAAGCGTTTGGCTTGTTTCGGATCTCAAAACTTACCGTGCCACTGGATGAGGAAACAGGGATATCTTTGGTTTTTCCATTCCCAAGAAATATATGTATGTTGTCTATTTCATTTTTGGGATCGCAGTAGTTAACTTTGACTTCTGCTGTTTGTCCATAGTTGAGAACTGAAGGCGTAATTTCTGCCTTAAAGACTGTTTCCGAACAAGTTGGTTCAGGCGTTACAGGCGTAGTCGCAGGTTTATCGCAAAAGTCAAATGGAATACCCGTCTTATCAGCAAGAAACTTTCGGATCTGAGGCAAAAAGTTTGTTTTAGAAGGTTCTGTAGGCTTCTCTTCCCCAAAAAATGAATCAGCTAGATCCTTACTAGACTTAGATAAATCTAAAGTACCTCCTACAGCTTGTTCTAAGTCTTCTGCAAGTCCTGCTGATTTAATAGCTTTCGCAACTCCTATTCCAGTTACTTCGTCAATTATCGCATCACCAAGGTCTTTATCGCTACCTGTAAGAAGTTTGCAACTGTAGTCAATAACTTTCAACGCCGTTGATACTCCCTTCAATCCTAGACCAAGAACTTCAAGTGATGCGCTAGTTCCCACACTAGGAACAGCAAACAATAAACCACCAAGCACTAAAGCATTAGCAGCAAAATCAACCACTTTAGCGATTTTGCGAGTTCCATCACAGAAGTTATTAACTGAGTCACAAGCTTTCTTAAAATCTGGAGTGCCAACTGGGGGAGGAGTGGTTGGTTTTGGTGGCTCAGGAGTTGGAGATGTTGGAGATGGATCAATTGGCAGAGGAAAAGTTACAGTGTCAATAATTTGACCATCTTTGAGCCGCCGCGATATTACACCTTCATCCGGCTTTCCAGGTTCTTTACTCTTTTGATTCTCAACTCGTGTAGTTTCATTAGATCCTTCAAGAGTAATATCCGCGCTTGTACCATCTCGACTCATGCGCGTTGTACTACCACGAATACCCGTTGTAGGATTGGGTACAAATACAACTGATTCTACGAAACGTCCGTCAGCATCATCTTGAAAAACTACTGTATATTTGCTACCATCACTCGCTGGAAATTCCATCTGAAATCTGGTGTCAGAGAGCTTTTTCACGTCTGGTAGATCGAGCGTTGCCAGGTCTTCAGGACGATCTGGTTCCACATCATAAGGTCTGAATCGACCTTTTAAATCATCTGGTGTCACTCCTAAAACTGTACCTAACAACGCCCCAGTTGCAGCCACCTTAATATCCACAGCCGAACCACCAGAAGGCTGCACTTTCGACTCCAAAACGATATCGGATTCCTTAAGATTTGTGCTAAGTCCGATGAAATCGATCGTTCTTTGAAAGTCGGTGATTAAGTCAAACGTAGGAGAGCCTAAAGCCGCCTCAGAGCGCAGAAAAAATAGATCTTGACCCGCACCACCAGTCAGGGTATCGTTGCCCAAATCGCCAATCAGGAAGTCATCGCCATCTCCCCCATTGATGATATCGTTACCGCGACCACCCCGCAAAAAGTCGTCTCCGCCGGCACCAAAAATTACGTCATTACCTGCGTTTCCGTTAACACCATCGGCACTTTCACCACCCTGCAAGGTGTCTGCACCCGGACCGCCAAGGAGACCGTTTTGGCCCGTACCGCCACTCAGAAAATCGTTCCCCAAGCCGCCGTAAAGTAAGTCATTACCACCTCGGCCTTCAATTCTGTCATTTCCTTCGTCGCCATAGACGATATCCCCAGATTCCGAGCCTGTAATCGTATCCGCACCGCCTAAACCCCGCAAACCGCCGATGAGAGTATCCAGCAAGCCGACGGGGATGGTGAATGTGTCGCTTCCCTCGGTCAAAACGTAAGCGCTACCATCAGGAGAAAGCGAGCCTTTGGTGACTTGAGAACTCGATCGCCCAATATCGCCAGCACCACCGGATATAAAGTCGTTTCCTGTGTTACCATTCAAAAAGTCTGGCGCGACAGAAGGTTCTAGCGTATCGTTACCCCCTAGGTTGAGGATATCCTGGATAGGTTGAGCATTCGATGCCGTCTCTTGGGTCGCAGTTTTCTTGAAGGGACAGCCGCAATCCGCTTGACTTTGTGCACTGTTACCATTCAAAAAGTCTTCGGTTTTTTCCAGCAGAGCCAAATTGTCAGGCATTGTGTCGCTCTCCTTCGTGTTGGTACAAATAAACTGATTTAGGAACTGTACCTCACCTGTCTCATCTATGTCATGGCTGAAAAAGCCCGAAAAAGACTGAAAAAGCCCGGAGTTTCACCCAACTTTATTTTTCCTTCACTTAACCCATGCAGCCCAACGACGATCGCCCGTTGCAAGCCGTCCCTGACGATAACGAACTGCTGAAATTGGTCGATGGTCTAATATTTGAGAAAACTGGTAAACATCTCAATACGCTACAACGGCTAGTGCTTGAGGGAATGTATGATGGCAAAACCTACGAAACGATCGCCCGCGACACCCGCTACACTACAAAATATGTCCGAGAAGTCGGCTACAAGCTGCTCAAAAATCTCTCCGTAGTTATGGATGAAGAGATGCAAAAAGCCAATTTCAAAGCTGCGATCGATCGGAGAAATATCAGCAATACTTCAAATTTTGGTAGAGATTATATTCAATACGTCGAATACGTCCACACCCTCAACCTCAAACCCTGTCCTTTTTTGCCTAGCAACTCCGACAACAATCCACCCACTGAATCCACATTTAAAACTCAGATCGAACGGCTGGAAATTGATGTCGCTGAAGTCGTTTGCAAATTGCACAGTCAAGGTATCGAACCATCTCAAATCGCTCAGTTGCTTGGTTTGCCGGATGCGATTGTCAACAAAATATTGGGTAAAATATCATAAATAAGGGCGACATTCAATAATTCCTGCTGCTTTATAACTTAATTGTTTACTGTCTTCCAAGTACCAGAGAAGAGTATGGGTATTCAGTAGAATATTCATGTTTACATATAATCCTTTAAATCTTCGAGAGGTTCATCAAAATCATCAGAGATCCAGATTTTATCTTTCCAAATTCCAAGTCCGCCTCGCTTTGTCGGCTTTTCTTGACTTGAGTTTTTAGCCTGCTTTTCAATCAAAAACTCAATATAATGAAGCACTTCTGTCTGAAGAGACTCAGGGAGTTCTGCTAGTTTTTCTAAAATGACTGGCTGTATCATTGTTTTTACTCGCGATCGCCCATCTACTCCATTAAAGCACCAAAACCCAATGTCAGCAACAGAATAGCCCGTTATCTAGCCCGATCGCCCAAAATCGCATTCACACCATCATCAATTCTGCAACTTGCCGAAAATTGCCCGATCGACTATTCTTCCTAGTAGCAGTCCTAAACGCACGGGTAGTCAGAAACCGGGTTTTTTCCGAGACGATTTGTTACAGCCCGATTCTCTGGCAAAAACCCGGTTTCTTGGGTTTTGATGCGTAATTCCTATTGATATAACAACCGACAAAAACATGACAGCAATATTACCACCTTGGATAGTTTTAGACTCCCTATTGCACAACTGGCTACTAGAAGATATCGGTAGGGGCGATCGCACAACATCGGCCTTATTCCCCGCAGCCAGCGTCCCAGGTACTGCTAAATGGATTGTCAAGGAGGCGGGAGTGGTTGCTGGATTGCCGATCGCACATCGCACATTTAAACTTTTAGACAGCAGCCTCAGTTTCGTCCCCCAAGTACCCGAAGGGAAACTGTGCGACAAAGGAGAAGTAATTGCCGAGATTTCCGGCAATTTTGATGCGCTGCTAACGGGGGAAAGAGTTGCATTAAACTTAGCAATGCGTTTGAGCGGAATTGCTACTTTGACTCGCAAATATGTTGACAAAATTGCCGATTTACCAGTGCAATTAGTCGATACCCGCAAGACAACTCCGGGATTGAGATTGTTGGAAAAGTACGCGACTCAAGTCGGCGGTGCTTGCAATCACCGGATGGGATTAGATGACGCGGTGATGATTAAAGACAATCATATCGCGGCGGCTGGAGGAATTGGTGAGGCGATCGCCCAAATCCGCAATTCTATTCCCTATCCGCTGACAATTGAAGTGGAAACGGAAAGCCTTGCTGAGGTGGAAACGGCTTTGCAGCACAAGGCTGATATTATTATGTTGGATAATATGTCTTTTGATTTAATGCGGCAGGCTGTGGCAATAATTCGCGAAAAAGGCGATCGCGTGAAAATCGAAGCTTCCGGCAATGTGACTTTGGAAACTATTCGGAGTGTGGCGGAAACCGGAGTTGATTATATTTCAACCAGTGCTCCGATTACGCGATCGACTTGGCTGGATTTGAGCATGAAAATTAATAGTCATTAGTCATTAGTTATTAGTCATTAGTCATTAGCTAAGAGATAAGTTACTCCCTCGATTATTCGGCGATTGAAATCGCTTCTTGTCAAACGAAGTCCATTCCAAGCGGACTAAAGATTAAAAGGGGTATTAAAGCAGGATTTGGTATTAGCCATATTTTCCATCACTAATGACTAATGACCAATGACTAATGACTAATAACTAATGACTAATAACTAATGACCAATAACCAATGACCAATAACTAATGACCAATGACCAATGACCAATAACTAATGACCAATGACCAATGACCAATAACTAATGACCAATGACTAATGACCAATGACCAATGACTAATGACTAATATAGCAACCGCCAGGGTGGTTAAGTCGTGGGGTGGGGGCGGGTTTATAGAATTTGTCTATACCGATGAAAGATATCGGTGAACCCGCCCCTACAAAATCTGCCCTAATCGCCTTGGCAGTTGCTATAACTAATGACTAATGACTAATGACTAATGACTAATGACTAATGACTAATAACTAATAACTAATAACCAATGACCAATGACCAATGACCAATGACCAATGACTAATAACTAATGACTAATGACCAATGACTAATGACCAATGACCAATGACCAATAACTAATGACCAATGACCAATGACTAATGACCAATGACTAATGACTAATATAGCAACCGCCAGGGTGGTTAAGTCGTGGGGTGGGGGCGGGTTTATAGAATTTGTCTATACCGATGAAAGATATCGGTGAACCCGCCCCTACAAAATCTGCCCTAATCGCCTTGGCAGTTGCTATAACTAATGACTAA
>JAHREW010000002.1:142039-294745 GCA_020883125.1 Microcoleus sp. CAWBG506 | reverse complement strand
TAACTCCAGCTCCGACCACCTCCGGCTGACTCCTTTTTCCCACAAGGAGTCTTTTTTTGGCTCTGGTCTGGGATTTTTGACCCAGCAGCTACCACCCATAGCTAGAATATCTTTACGTTTAGATGATTGATCTTTTGTCATATATAAGTGGTGTATGTACAGATGCTTTTAACCTGGACACCTTCGACTTTAGTGAGGGATGTGAACGTAGAACCGATCGCCAGTTATCTGATGCAAAATACAAAAGTCCAGCCAACACCGTACTTTAACGGCGCTCTAACTAGCAGACATTGATCGCCAGCCACCGCACTCTCTATAGAACCCATTTGAGATCTTTTGACGATCGACAGACCACGGGCGATCGACAGACCACGGGCGATCGAGTAGAATCGACCAAGTTGAGGTAATGCCAGTATCCAAGGGATATTCATGAGATATTCAAGGGATTTGACAGACTCATAGTGGGAAATTATCGAGCCGTTACTGTCGCAGAACAAGAAAACTAGACCGCCAGTGTGGACAAAGCGACAACTCCTTAATGGCATATTTGATCAACTCAAAAATGGTTGTAATTGGGCGGACTTACCCAAAAGACATCTCCAATAACTGCCAAACCTTTTCCCCGCTTGGTTTATTGTCCGAAGCTCGAAGCGAGCTTCGGACAATAAACTAACACTTAAATAAGGGTTTGAAGACTATATTAATCATAACTACCAATTTTTATGACATAATTTTCACTGTTTTTTCCGGTTTATACCAATTTTTATTGACATATAACTATTGCACCAATGCGCCATCTTATTAACCCACATTCCGCACCCTCAACTGTCACAATCGGTTTTTACTTACTTTTATCCATAGATCAAGCTATAAATTATACTTTTATACCGTATTTTGATTGATATAAATTTTAGGAGAGGCATAATTTATCACTTGAAAAATCGATTGTTCTGAGTAATTATACTGTGTGACACCCTAGGGTGCGGAATGTGGGTTCTAAAGCTGTTAGCCAGCGCTGGCTTTCTTTGTCTTTAGTTGCTTTTTGATGCCGAGAATGCTTCTTACCTATAGTGGTAGGGTCTCGCGCCCAGACTTGTTGGTGCAATACTCCCAAGGGTACTCTAACAGCCGAGCTACAAAATACTGAGTGAACTTTCAGACCCCGACTGGTGGCACTATCCAACTGTCCCATCCCTTTCTTGTTCTTATGGTGGGTGAAATTCAGTTCTGTGGTGTCCTGAATCGCTAGAACTATTGGGTGTACTTTGATTCGTTCCAAGGTACTTCTTTGGTGGGCTGGGCGAATCGCATCTGACGAGACTCGTGGAGATGACCAAAAGTCATAAGCCCCTTGGGTGGCTGCCCAATCCCCTGATGCTTGTGGCACACTTGCTCTTGGTTGTGAGGCTAAGTCTGACACAATACGCACCAGTCGTTGCACCCGACGCCGATCGCCTAAACAAGCAAATTGTAGTTCTGCTACTGCCCATTCTGCCGTCATAGTTCCTCACTCGTCTCTGTTACCGTACTTTGAGGCTTACTTGATTCGGTTCCTGGTTGTCAATCCTACTCCAAGGCAGCGAGCGCTCCGACGCAGCTCCGGCTGAAGCCGGAGCGCCTTTGTTAAGAAAGATGTGAGTAAGGCATAGGTTACTAAGGGGGGGCTTTGAATGCCTGTAGGTAATCTGGATGCGCTTTTTATTCTTTTTCAAAAACGACTCGCGTGGCGCTTTTCAAAAAGAGTAAAACTAAGCAACCAAATTAGTCCTCATCGTCATAGTCATCCCCAAGGTCGAAGTCATCATCCCCGATCGCCCCGATCGCATCATCATCCACATCCGCCACAAAGTCGTCGTCCCCAATCTCAACCTCCTCCTCAAAATCATCATCCGCCTCAACATCCGAACCAGAACCCACACCAAACCCAGACTCCATCGCATAAGCACGACGAGCCGAGCGATCGTCCAGCACCGCCCCCTCCGGCAAGCCCCGAACATCCTCATCGTCAAACATCCCACCATCCAGCGAAATATCCGCACTTAGCTGATCCTCATAGGCATTGAACCCCGTACCAGCCGGAATCAAACGCCCAATAATCACATTCTCCTTGAGCCCCCGCAACCAGTCAGACTTACCCTCGATCGCGGCCTCCGTCAACACCCGCGTCGTCTCCTGGAAAGAAGCAGCAGAAATAAAGCTATCAGTATTCAGAGAAGCCTTAGTAATACCCAGCAACACAGGAACATAATCCGCCGGCGCACCGCCAGTAATCGACATCGCCTCATTCACCTGTTCCACCTGTCGCAACTCCACCAGCTCCCCAGGAAGCATGGTAGTATCGCCCCCATCCTCCATCCGCACCTTATTAGTCATCTGTCGGACAATAACCTCAATGTGCTTATCAGAAATATCAACCCCCTGAGACTGATAAACCGCCTGCACCTCATTCACCAACAAAGTCTGCACCTGCTGGAAACTCTCCAGAGCCGCCTCAAAAGTCGGCTTCCGCTCCTTGAGCACCTGGAAATAAACCTCAAGAATCTCATGAGGATTCGCCGGCCCATCAGTCAGCGCCTCCGCAGCACCCACCCGCTGTCCATCAGAAACAATCGGATTCTGACCGGGAAGCAAAGGATATTCCTCAATCCGGCCATCATCCTCCACCACCCGCAACTCCACAACATCCCCATCAGCCTCCACCTGAGCCACCCCAGGACGCTTCGCCAAAATACAAGCCTCCTTCGGCTTCCGAGCCTCCAGCAACTCCTCAATCCGCGGCAAACCCTGGATAATATCCCCCGTTTTCGCCCGCTCAAAAACCAAAATCACCAGATTATCGCCCCGCTGCACCAAATCCCCATCATCCACATGGAGCACCGCACCAGCCGAAACCCGATAGGGACGCGCTATCCGCAACAAGATTTTCGCCGGAGCATCCGGAGTCGCCCCAGGAGTAATTTTCACCACCTGACCAGACTCTTCCAGAAAAATCCCAGGAGCCACCTCAGTCCCAGCCACCAACAACTCCCCAGCACTCACCTGGGGAACCCCAGCCACATCGATCGTCACCGCATCCACATCCCGCATCACCAAAAGTCGGCGCACCGGTTCCCCAATCTTTTCCCGAATCCCCCGGACAGTCCCCGCTTCCTTACACAAAATCTCAGTCCGAGCCACCACCGCCCCAGGCGCAATCTCTTGACCATCCTCCACCAACAACCTAGTGTGAGTGCTCCCTTGAGTTGGGTCCGCCGAAACATCGCGGCGCAAAGCCAAAGACTCCAAAATCACCAACTGGAGACGCAAAGGCTTCGATCGCCCTTCCCCATCCTCCTCCAGCGTAGCCAGAGCCCCACTAGATTCATCCGCCATCTCACCCTTCCATGCCGGACCTGAACCATCAGCCCCAAAAGCCGCAGCATCCTCCTCATCCGCCAACAGCTCAATATCCGCCGCCAACTGCGGAGCATCCGTCCCAATCTCCAGAACCAACTGAGTCCGCAACAACTCCAGCCCATCCACAGACTTCACCCGCTCCCCATCCTTATAGGGCAACCGTTGAACCGCCCGCAGAGCAATAGATTCATTCAGCGCCGTCTGGGAAGGCACCGGAGGGCGATCGGGCACCGGAAACTCCACCACAGGCCGCAACAACAACGCAGGACCCTCCGGAGTCTCGATATATTCCGCATAAGCCAACTCCTCAGCAATCAAACCAGGCACAATCTCCTGACCCGCATTCACTATTTGCCCCTCACCCAGAGCCAACAGAGGGCGATCGACAGCGTGCAACTCCCCAGGCTTAATCACAATTTCTCGCAAAATGTCATTCTTCTGAGTCACCTCCACAGCGCCACTGGTTTGGCAGAAAATATCCTTCACCACCTCAGTCCCAGCTTCCACATACTGCCCATCCTCCACCAACAGCAGAGAAATATCCTTATTCACCTCATGGCACTCCTCCGGTATCCACAGCAGAGTGCCACCCTTCACCACCTCATAGCCCAGCTTCGCCTTCGATCGCTTGTGCACTTCCACCCCAGCGTATTTCACAATACCCCCAGTCGCCGTGCGATAGCTGTCATCCAGCAACTCCGCCACCACTTCCCCATTAATCACCTTACTCCCCGGAGTAGTCTTCAGCGAAAAACGTTGATTAGAAGCAGTTTCAATGATGTAATGCTCTCGCCCTCCCATACTCTCTTGCCTCACCACAGCCTGGTCGAGCAACACCTGTGCTGTAATGATTTCTATTTCCCTAGAGTCAGCAATGCGAACAACACCACCATGCTCAGATATCAGCTTAGTCTCAGCAATCACGCTCTGGGCTGGAATCCGATCGCCATTCTTCACCGCCGGCTCAGCCCCCGGAGGCAAATTATACACCTCTCCAGAAAGAATCCAAACCAACCCCCCCTTACTAGCAGTCCGAGTCGTATTACCCTGGCGATCGGTCTTCTCTTCCGGAATAATGTCAGCAAACTTCGCCTCCCCAGCCAAATCCGAAGCCACATCAGTCGTCACCTTCTCCGTAGTCTTCTTCGCCGCCCGCCCCGCGATCGGCACCTCCGCCAAAATCTGACCAACCTTAGCCAGCTGTCCATCCTTCACCATCACCGTCGAACCCTGGGCGATCGCCAGTTCAATCTTCAGCTTCTGATTCTTAGCCCCAGACTTTCCTTCCTCAAAACCCTCCCCTTCCAAAATCAACTTCCCACTATTTTCCGCCACCAGAGCTTCCTCCCCATGGCGAGTACGGAAAGCACGAGTCCGCAGATTCTTGAACCTCACCACACCTGGGAATGGTGCTCGTTCCTGCTTAGCAACCTCCCCAGTAAACACCCCCCCAGTGTGGAAAGTCCGCATAGTAAGCTGAGTTCCCGGTTCCCCAATGGACTGAGCCGCAATAATCCCGATCGCCTCCCCCATATCCACCATCTTCGAGTGAGCCAAACTCCAGCCATAACAGTGCTGACAAACCGAACGAGTAGCCTCGCAAGTCAAAGGCGATCGCAAAAACACCTCCGTCACCCCAGACTTACCAATCTCCAAAGCCAACTCCTCAGTAATCGGCTGATTCCGCACCGCCAGCTCATTCTCAAAAGCCACAACCTTCCCAGTCTTAGGATGAATCACATCCGCCGCAAACACCCGGCCCAGCAGCCTCTCCCTCAGCGGAATCAACACCGTAGCCCCATCCATCATCGGACGCACCCGAATCCCCCGCTGCGTGCCACAGTCCACCTCCCGCACGATCACATCCTGAGACACATCCACCAACCGACGGGTCAGATACCCAGAATCCGCCGTCCGCAGAGCCGTATCCACCAACCCCTTCCGAGCCCCATAGGAAGAAATAATATACTCCGTAACCGTCAGCCCCTCCCGGAAATTAGTCTTAATCGGCAAATCAATAATCTCCCCCTGGGGGTCCGCCATCAACCCCCGCATCCCCACCAACTGTCGCACCTGAGAAATATTCCCCCGCGCCCCAGAAAAAGCCATCATATAAACCGAATTCAGCGGGTCCGTCGCCCTAAAATTCTTCACCACCTCATCCTTAAGATCCTCCGAGGTACTATTCCAAGTATCAATCACCTTCTGGAACCGCTCAACCTCAGTAATCTCCCCCCTGGTATACCGCTGTTCCGTAATCCGAATCTCCTCCTCGGCAGCATCGAGGAGCGATCGCTTAGAAGGCGGCACCTGCAAATCATCCACACTAATAGAAACCCCCGCACGAGTCGCAAACCGAAAACCCAAATCCTTCAACTTATCGGCCATCTGCGCCGTCCGCGACGTTCCATGATGCGTAAAAAACCAAGAAATCAACTTCTTAAGACGGCCCTTATCCACTACACGATTGTGAAAAACAATACCCTTATCCGTTGTCATTTTGTTTACCCTTAAATTACCTAAAATGTTTTGTTCCCTCACCCTTCCCATGCCAATCATTGACAGTTGACAGCCCCATCGCCACCAACCATCAACAACCCAAAAACCCTCAATTATTTATCACCGACAAAATCGTCTGATGATAAATAATCCTCCCCGGAGTAGTCCGAATATATTGATTAATCACATTCCCCTGTTCATCCTCCCGAACCCGACGAAACTTATACTCCTTAGTCACAATTCCCCCAGGCGATCGCTCCATCTTCAAAGGCTCTCCTTCGGGTTCCTCACTCTCCATCAAACCCTGGAACCTCACCCAAACATAAGAATGCAAATCCACAACCTTCTGTTCATAAGCAACCACCACATCATCCAAATTCGCAAAAAACCGACCAGCCCCCTTCTGCCCATGGGGATTATCCGCCGTCAAATAATAGCAACCCAACACCATATCCTGCGAAGGAGTCACGATCGGTCTCCCCGTCGCCGGCGACATAATATTATTAGAAGCCAACATCAACAACCTCGCCTCCGCCTGAGATTCCAACGACAAAGGAACGTGCACCGCCATCTGGTCTCCATCAAAGTCCGCATTAAAAGCCGGACAAACCAGAGGATGCAACTGAATCGCCCTCCCATCCACCAGAATCGGCTCAAAAGCCTGAATCCCCAACCTGTGCAAAGTAGGAGCCCGGTTCAACATCACCGGATGACCCTCAATCACCTCCTGCAACACCTCCCACACCCCAGCATCTCCCCGCTGAATCATCTTCTTAGCAGCCTTGATATTATTCACCAACCCCTGACGAATCAACCGGTGAATCACAAAAGGTTGAAACAATTCGATCGCCATCTCCCTAGGCAATCCACACTGATGAATCTTCAACTTCGGCCCCACCACAATCACCGAACGACCAGAATAATCCACCCGTTTACCCAAAAGATTTTGGCGGAACCTACCCTGTTTCCCCTCAATAATGTCCGACAAAGACTTCAGCGGCCTGTTATTAGCCCCCACCACCGTCCTGCCCCGTCTCCCATTATCAATCAGCGCATCCACCGCCTCCTGCAACATCCTTTTTTCATTCCGAATAATAATCTCCGGTGCCAAAATCTCCTGCAACCTAGCCAACCGATTGTTCCGATTAATCACCCGCCGATAAAGGTCATTCAAATCCGAAGTAGCAAACCGCCCCCCATCCAACTGCACCATCGGCCGCAAATCTGGAGGAATCACCGGAATCACCGACAACACCATCCAATCTGGCTGCGAACCAGTAGCAATGAAATTATCAATTACCCGCAACCGTTTAATCAACTTCGCCCGCTTTTGTCCCTTCGCATTCGCAATATCCTCCCGCAGTTTCTCCGCCTCAGATTCCAAAGGAATATTCTGCAACAAAACCTGCAATGCCTCCGCCCCAATTCCCACTTCCACCCCCGTCAGAGTTGAATCTTCGCTATACAATTCATCCTCAATGTCCAGCCAAGCGTCCTCCGTCAACAACTGCTTGTATTGCAATTTATCCGCATTACCTGGATTCAACACCACATAAGCATTGAAATAAACAATCTGCTCCACATCCCGCAAAGGCATATCTAACAAAATTGCCATATAGCTAGGAATACCCTTGAGATACCAAACATGAGCCACCGGTGCCGCTAACTTAATAAACCCCATCCTATGACGGCGCACCCGCGACTCCGTTACTTCCACCCCACATCTTTCACAAACAATTCCCCTATGTCTCACTCTCTTATATTTCCCACAATGACACTCCCAGTCCTTCGCAGGCCCAAAAATACGCTCACAAAATAAGCCGTCCATTTCTGGTTTTAAGGTTCTATAGTTAATGGTTTCTGGTTTTGTTACTTCTCCGGTTATTTGACCGTTGGGTAGGGTTCTTTCTCCCCACTGTCGAATTCTTTCTGGTGATGCTAATCCTATCTTGACGTAATCAAAGCGTTGTTCTAACTTAGCCATTTTGACTCCAATTGATGATTTTCAGTCGATGATTTTTGCTGATTTACTGTTTTTGTTGGCTCAAGGGTTTGAGCATCGGTGATTTTGTGATGGGGAGGTTATTGGTTCTTGGTTCTTGGTTATTAGTTATTTGTTATTAGTTGTTGGTTATTGGTTATTGGTTATTGGTTCTTGGTTCTTGGTTATTTGTTCTTCCCCTAACACATAACACTTCGACCCTTCAACTAAGCGGTTTGGACCCTGGGGTTCCGCTGACTCAAGGGCGGAGTCGAAGGGCACTGCGCGCCGCCACTAACCACTAACCACTAACTAATAACTAATAACTAATAACTAAATTTTGTTTTTCCATTCTGATTGCTGTTGTTCTGCTTGGGTGCGGAATGGTTGCCGAACTTATTTTTGCGCAATTTAATAAAGACTGTTGAGCGGTGAATTTCTCTTTCATCAATTGCTGGGACAACTCTTGAAATGGTCATGTTCAGCCTGTCTCCCTTTTAGAGCGTTGATTTGCAATCTTACCTGTGGTACGAACAATATTGAGGTTTTCTATTTGAGATGGTTGATTTGAGACTTTGGCTTTAGTGTTGCTCAAAATCTCAAATCCACTATCTACAATCCCTACATATCTTCGTCTAGTTCATCACGGGAAAGGGATTCATAGGTTGGTCTAGAGGGCGATCGCCTATTACCGACATCTGCCATCAAATCTACCTCAACGTGTTCGCTACCATCATCGGATGTGTTGACTTTATGAACAGCAATATCTAAACACAAAGATTGCAATTCTCGCATCAACACCTTGAAAGATTCTGGAGTACCGGGGCGGGGAATTGCCTTACCTTTGACGATCGCATTTAGAGCCTCATTTCTGCCCTGCATATCGTCGGACTTGACTGTCAACAACTCCTGCAAAGTATAAGCAGCCCCAAAAGCTTCCAGGGCCCACACTTCCATTTCCCCAAACCGCTGTCCGCCTTGCTGAGCTTTACCACCCAAAGGTTGTTGTGTTACCAACGAGTAAGGTCCAGTGCTCCGGGCGTGGATTTTGTCATCTACTAAGTGGACGAGTTTCAGCATATAAGCGATACCGACTGTCACAGGGCGATCGAACGGCTCTCCAGTGCGACCATCATAGACAATAGTCTTGCCTGGATGTTTTTCATCAAACACCCACGGTTTGCCTGTTTTTTCCCGCGCTTCTTGCAACTTGCCGTGCACAGTTTCGCGAGACTTCTCAGCCCCGTGCATTTCATCGAAAGGCACCATCTTAAACCGCATCGACAGATTTTCCCCAGCCCAGCCCAGCAAGCACTCAAAAATCTGACCCACGTTCATCCGTGACGGTACGCCTAGGGGATTCAACACCATATCAACTGGTGTCCCGTCGGGCAAATAGGGCATATCCTCCATGGGCAAAATCCGAGACACAATACCCTTATTCCCGTGGCGGCCGGCCATTTTGTCTCCGACTTGAATCTTCCGCTTTTGGGCGACATAAACTCGGACTACCATGTTTGCACCAGGGGGTAGTTCGTCGCCTTGTTCCCTGGTGAACACCCGCACGTCTACAACGCGGCCTTTTTCGCCGTTGGGAACGCGCAGGGAATTGTCGCGGACATCTCTGGCTTTTTCGCCAAAAATAGCCCTCAACAGTTTTTCTTCCGGCGGTTGGTCTGATTCACCTTTGGGAGTTACTTTACCCACTAAGATGTCGCTAGCTTCTACCCAAGCGCCTTTGCGGATAATCCCCTGTTCGTCTAACTGTCGTAGTGCGTCTTCGCCGACGTTGGGAATTTCGCGGGTGATTTCTTCAGGGCCGAGTTTGGTTTGGCGGGCTTCGATTTCGTATTTTTCGATGTGGATGCTGGTGTATACGTCTTCGTACACCAAGCGTTCGCTAATTAACATCGCGTCTTCGTAGTTGTAGCCTTCCCAAGGCATATAGGCTACTCGGATGTTGTGTCCCAGAGCGAGTTCTGCTCCTTCGGTGGAGGAACCGTCGGCGAGCACTTGACCGGCTACGACGCGATCGCCCTCATAGATCAAAGGACGTTGATTCAAACACGTATCCTGGTTAGAACGCTGATACTTTTGTAGCTCATGTTCAATGCAGCCAGCATATTTTTGCTTGAAAGCCGAAGGATTTCTCGCCCTGAGTTCGTCATAATCCCGAATCATAAACGACTCTTCCGATGAAAGGGATTCTGCATCGGGGGCTAGGGATTTGACGATTACCCTGGTGGCATCAATGTAGACAACTTCTCCGTTGGTGCGAGAAACTACTACCATGCCGGAATCTCGCGCTGCTTGAGCTTCCAAACCCGTACCCACGAGGGGTCGTTCTGGTTTGAGCAATGGTACTGCTTGGCGCTGCATATTTGATCCCATTAGAGCTCGGTTCGCGTCGTCGTGTTCCAGGAATGGAATTAGTGATGTGGCGACGGAGACGATTTGGACTGGCGAAATTGCCATGTAGTCCACTTGCATGGGTGTCGTCGTGGTGAATTCCTGACGGTAGCGGACGGCTACGGTTTCGCCTAGGAGGTTGTTGTTTTCGTCCAGGCTAATGTCCCCTGGTGCAACCCGCAAATCATCTTCTTCATCGGCTGTCATGTAAACGGGAGCTTTGTCTCGCAGCACCTGTCCTTTTTCGACTGGGTAAAAAGGGGTTTCGATGAAGCCGTAGGGGTTGACTCTGGCGTGGGTTGCTAGGGAACCGATGAGTCCGGCGTTGGGACCTTCTGGTGTTTCGATCGGGCAAATCCGACCATAGTGGGACGGGTGAATATCCCGAACTGCAAAGCCTGCGCGTTCGCGGGTTAGACCTCCTGGTCCTAGGGCTGATAGGCGTCGTTTGTGGGTCAGTTCTGCCAAGGGATTGGTCTGGTCCATAAACTGCGATAGCTGGGAAGAGCCAAAGAATTCTTTGATGGCTGCTACTAGGGGTTTTGGATTGACCAGGGATGTGGGACTTAGGGAGTCGGAATCGGAAACGGTCATTCTTTCGCGAATGATTCGTTCTAGGCGGTTGAGTCCTACTCTGACTTGGTTTTGCAGCAGTTCTCCAACACTTCGGACGCGACGGTTTCCTAGGTGGTCGATGTCGTCTGTTGAGCCGATGTCGAATTCGAGGTTAATTAAATAGTCGATCGCGGTCAGGATATCCTGGGATGTCAACACGCGCACTGTGTCTGGGACGGTCAAGTTCAACTTTTTGTTGAGCTTGTAGCGTCCAACTCTGCCCAAGTCGTATCGTTTGGGGTCGAAGAATCGGGAATTGAGTAGTTGTTCGCCACCGGCTACCGTGGGGGGTTCCCCCGGTCTTAGTTTGCGGTAGAGCTCCATCAGGGCTTCTTCTTCGCCGAATTGTCCTTCTTTTTCGATCGTCTTTTGGAAGTATTCGGGGTGGCGCAAACTGTCGTAGATTTCGCCGTCTGTGAGTCCCAGAGCTTTGAGCAAGACTTGGGCGCTGAGTTTGCGGGTTTTGTCGATTCTGACCCAGACTAAATCGTTTTTGTCGGTTTCAAATTTCAGCCATGCGCCACGGTTGGGGATTAAAGAAGCGTTGTAGGAGCGGCGACCGTTTTTGTCGGTTTCTGATTTGTAGTAGACACCTGGGGAACGCACGATTTGATTAACAATGACTCGTTCTGCGCCGTTGATAATGAAGGTCCCGCGTTCGGTCATCAAGGGTAAATCGCCGATGAAGACTTCTTGTTCTTTGATTTCGCCTGTTTCTTTGTTAATCAAACGGGTGGGGACGTACATTTGTACTGAGTAGGTACTGTCCCGTCGTTTGGCTTCGTCTACGTCGTACTTGGGGCGCTTCAGTTTGAAGTCTTTGCCTATGAAGTGGAGTTCTAGCTTCCCTGTGTAGTCTGTGATGGGGGAGAAGCTGTCTAGTTCTTCGATGAGTCCGGCTTCTAGGAACCAGCGAAAACTTGCCCGCTGGATTTCGATCAGGTCGGGCAAGGTGAATGCGAATTCTGTGTAATCTTTACTGGTCATGGGTGTCCTTTTTCCTGAGAAAGCTCTAGCTTTTTACATGATGCCCAAGCGGGGCGTTTTTTACCTTGCTTTCGTTTTTTTTGATGGATTGTGTGAGAGAATTTATATGATGTTTTCCATCGCTTACCAACTACTGCAACGGTTATTTTTGCGGGTAGCTCGCAGCGGATTATTGCTCATTTTGGCTTCGATCGATATCCTTTTGGTTCCGATCTCTTTGTTTTCTATTTTTTATTCCCTACACATTTCATTCCTAGAATTGACTTTTCAGCTATCGCCAAATTTCTGAGGGCCCCAGTTTTTAGATGTGTATTTTTCCGGTGTATTAGTTGATTGTTTGGCCGGACTCGCTGGTGCAATACTAACTTTCGCTTGCAGTTTCTCGGAAACTGCTATCGCCCTAGTAGTGCGCCAACGCTCGACCGACTTGTTCTTTTGATTATAGGGCGCAAATCCGATCGATGGCATTTCAAACGATAACATATTCGTGATGCCGTTCCCTGGTGTTCGATGGCAGTAAACTGGCTTTTTTCCTCCTTCCTCTGTTCAGCTTTCGTTAAAGTGAAAGGCCGAATAGCCTACAGGCATTTTCTGTTGTCTGCTGGGACAAAGTTAGCAGAGAAACTCCTCTCAATTTAGCAACTTGGGCGGCTACGTGGTACACGAAGGCTGGTTCGTTGCGTTTTCCCCGTTCTGGTACGGGGGCGAGAAAGGGGGAATCTGTCTCGACTAAGAGCCGATCGCTATTTACCATACAAGCTGATTCTTGTATTTGCAAGGCTTTTTTAAAGGTGACTGTCCCACTAAAACTGATGTAGAAACCCAGGTCTAAAAACCACTGGGTTTCTTCTGGTGTTCCTCCCCAGCAGTGCATGACTCCGCGCACTCTTCCACGAGTTTGCCAAAATTCCCTCAGCATTTCTGCCATGGGGGCGGCTGCGTTACGACAGTGGATAATCACTGGTTTGTCTAGTTGCTGAGCGATCGCGAGTTGTGCTTCAAATACTTTGAACTGGTGTTCTCGATCGTCGGCTTTGTAAAAGTCTAGTCCGGTTTCGCCGATCGCCACTACTCTGGCATCAAGACTCGCCAATTCTCTAATCTGGTTTGCAGTCTCCTCTGTCCACTTCCCTGCGTCTAGGGGGTGGAGGCCTACGGCAAAGGATACTTCAGCAAACCGATTGGCGATTGCTTGAATTCCGGCAAACTCTTCTGGCTCAACACAAGAATGAACCAAATGAACTACTCCAGCTTCCCGCCAGCGTTCTCGAATGGCTTCTAACTCAGATTTGTACGTATCAAAGTTGATATGAACGTGGGTGTCGATGAGCTGCATGAGCGAGACAAGTAGAAGTCAAAATAATAGTGGGTGGGTGAGCGATTTTGAGGCAGGACAGGGGAGAGTTTGGTCTTGTTTATCTGCTATCGGTTCTTGGCTATTAAACCCCATAACTAACCACAAATAACAACTAACTCATCACTGCTTCCTGCTTCCTTAAGATGCTACGGATACTTCATGGGGTTTGAGAGTTCTCGCCAACCGCGACTTTTTGCGATCCCCATTGTTACGGTGGAGTACGCCTTTTTTGACCGCTTTGTCGATTTTGCTGTAAGCCTCTGACATCCGCTGTTGCACTTCTTGCATTAACTCAGGACTCGGACTGGATGCGTATTTTTCAACCGCTGCAAAATACTTCTTCATCAGGGTTTTTACTGCTGACTTGTAAGATTTGTTGTACAACCGGTTGCGTTCAGCGATTTGGACTCGTTTAACGGCGGACTTAATATTTGCCATAGTTCAGTTGCTGGAAGTAGGTATTCATTGATAGTTGCCTCATTTAGAGAAAATTCGAGAAACATCTCCGATTTCTCTAGTTTTTGAGACTCTCAGGTCTGAAGACACTGAGATGCTTGATTCAGCGAGCCGATTTACCCAAACAGGATGTTTCCTGTAATAGTAGAGGTTGATTTTAGACAACCGTCGATCGGCTCGGCTTCCGAAGGTTAAACAACCCAGTGACTAAAGTCACAGGTATCGCTTAGATCGGCGCGCTGTAGGCACTGAATTTGACGCTGACCGATTAACCCGATGGAGACCAAACTACAATGGCCCCTACAAGTAACGGTTTATTGCGCGCAATTTTCGAGTATACAATATTTGAGGGTTTTTTATAAAAACTTTACGTCAGAAAAACTAACATAGCACATATTCGGCTCAAAATGTGATTCCCGGAAAAATCCAAGTTAAGCTATAACAAAGAGTACGGGTTATTCTGGCTTCGGCAAGAAGCGTTTACAGAAGGCAGAAGGCAGAAGGCAAAAGGTACAAGGCAAAAGGCAAAAGGCAGAAGGCAAAAGGTACAAGGCGAAAGGCAGAAGACTATTTCTCCCGTTCTTCCATTCTCCCCCCTTCTCCCGCTCTCCCTCTCCCCCCTGTTGCTCCGATCTTCTCTTCTGTCGATCGCCACCCGGTTCTCAGGCGGGCAATTCCTAAGGAAGGCATTCCGAATCTCCATGCTGCGAATCATTACTCAGTGGGTTGAGGCACAAGCTGAACTGCGACGAATCTGCGATCGCACCCATGACGAACTTGTTGTTCACAAAGAAGCCACCGTGCGGGAGGTGCTGCAAGCTGTAAAGCGCAAAGGCGATAAGGCCCTGCTGCACTACACCGCTGAATTTGACCGCATGACCCTAAATGCGGAAGATTTACGCGTGAGTGGCTCTGAATTGGACGCTGCTTACCAGCAGGTGCCCAAAGAATTATTAAGTGCCATCCGCACAGCTTGCAAACAGGTAGAGGCGTTTCACCGACAGCGCGTCCCCAAGTCTTGGGTACAGTTTGGCTCGGATCAGGTAGTTTTGGGCAAGCGCTATACTCCGGTCGATCGTGCGGGAATTTACATCCCAGGGGGTCAGGCATCCTATCCCAGCTCGGTGATCATGAATGCGGTACCTGCTAAGGTCGCTAAAGTTCCGAGACTGGTGATGTGTACTCCCCCCGGACAGGAAAAGAAAATGAATCCTGCGGTGCTCGTAGCGGCTCAGGAAGCGGGAGTTGATGAGATTTATCGCGTAGGTGGAGCTCAGGCGATCGCGGCTTTGGCCTACGGTACGGAAACTATTCCGAAGGTGGATTTAATTACTGGACCGGGGAATATTTACGTTACCCTAGCGAAAAAACTGGTTTACGGGACTGTAGGGATTGATTCTCTGGCGGGCCCGTCGGAAGTGCTGATTATCGCTGATGGGGATGCTAACCCTGTCCACGTCGCTGCGGATATGTTGGCTCAAGCTGAACATGATTCGATGGCGTCGGCGATTTTGCTGACGGCGGATTCGGTGCTGGCGAGGAAGGTGGTGGCTGAGGTAGACAGACAGTTGGCAAATCACCCACGCCGGACTTTAACCGAAAAGGCGATCGCCAATTATGGCTTAGTCGTAGTAGTTGAGTCTCTCAAGGCGGCGGCGGAACTCTCTAACGAGTTTGCTCCCGAACACTTGGAATTGCAAGTTGCAGACCCCTGGGCCTTATTGGAGCAAATTCGCCATGCTGGGGCGATTTTTTTGGGCTACTCGACACCGGAAGCGGTGGGAGACTATTTGGCTGGACCGAATCATACTTTGCCGACTTCAGGAGCTCCTCGCTATGCTTCACCACTTTGTGTCGAAACTTTTATGAAGCATTCGAGTTTGATAGAATATTCGCCGACTGCACTGAAAAAGATGGCTAAGGCGATTAATGTTTTGGCCGAAGCTGAGGGTTTGCCTTCTCATGCTGATTCGGTGCGACTGCGGACTGAAAACGACGAGGATGTAGAATTTTAGGTTCTCAAGAGTAAATTTTAGCTAAACAGACGGAAGTACCCACACTAATCGAAGCGATCTAGTGTGGGACCAAAAACCCTAGAGGCTGCGTGAGGCTGTTGGGGTTTGATATCAATTCCGGTTGTATCGGAATGATTTAACCGCGAAGGCGCGAAGTACGCGAAGTTCGAGAAGAGAGAGTTTAATACAGGACGATGAAGAGAGGATTTTATATGATATCAAATCCGGTAGCATCTGAATTATTCAGATATGTATTGGGGAATCGAGGAATTATCAAACCCTTGAACAAAATATCTAGGGTTTTAGCTAAATTTTCCAATTTACAAAAATGGCGTAAATATAAGCAATAATTTCTCCTGTTACTATGCGAAAACCTTCGCTGGATTTCCACCATTCTTGAGGATTGTAATCTTGGGGCTCCGCTGCGATAATTCCCACTTTAATTTCTGGATGCAGGACTTGTTTAAAGATGAGCCAACTCCGGCGGGCGTGACTTCCAAAGGAATACAGATTAATGGCATCAACTTTTAAGGCTGAGGTAGCAAGCCATTCTTTAAGTGCGATCGCCGAAGCAGCAGTACGGTATTTGAGGACATTGGCTGCGGGTACTGCTATGATTTTATCGCGATCGAATCCTAGGGCAATGCAAGTGGCGGCGGTGAGTTCAGCATAATTTTTATATTCAGCTAAGTAGTAGCCTTTACTTAAGGGAATTCCTGTGGTAATTAGTTGGCGATATTTGCCTTGTTTGAATTCGGCGATCGCACTTTCGATCGCGTAATCTGGCAACCAGCCTTCTACTACCAAAATATCTGCTTTCACGGGCGAATTTACCGCCAAAAACGGATGGATATTTTTGACTATCAACATCATTGAAATTATTAATCCCATGATTGCAATTACCCAACCTTCCCTGGTAATTGCCCACTTTTCTCGCCGACGTAGGAGACGGATTTTCATGGTCTGTGTTATACAAAAAAACCAGATACTATAATTATTTAAGACTTAGCCACGGGTTGTCAGAAACCGGATTTTTGACAAAACACTTCATTCAAACACCCAAAAGCTCCTAAAAACCAGGTTTCTTTGCTTTTGGTGTGTCTAGGATTATGCTGCAATAATTATTGATTTTTGAGGTACTCAAACACGCTTTTGTCACCAATATCTTGCGGGATAGGTTGAAAAAACTTACGGACGGCAAATATGATAAACAAAACTGCCCAAACAGCGAGTAATAATTGTTCGTTTTCCCCTGAAAGAAAACCGAAGATATGTCCGATAATTAAGAACGGAACTCCGGGAGTCAAAAACTTAGTTTCTAAGCGATTGAAACAGAAAGCTTCTTTGAAATAGATGCCATTTAATGCGGCAAAAATAAAACCTATTCCCCACAAAGTTGCTGGATGTTCGTAAACTGCTAAAGCTAGGGGTTCTGTACTTTGTATGGCGACAAAAAGTGCGGCCGCGCCGCCGATCAACCAAAATATTTGTAACAGTCGGTGTAAGGCAATCATGTAAATATGAATAGTTGCCAAACTAACGCCTAAAGCTATCCAGAAACAAGCAAAAATCGGCGTTATTGCTTGGATGGCGGTTGGGTTGTCACTCTGTTGCAGTAGGAGAGTAGTGCCGATCGCCCAACAAGCGGCTGCTACCCCTAACCCTGCCCGGTAAATTATCACACCCGTGCGATCGCTTTGAGTAATCGTAAACTCGCCAAATTGCCCTTGATAGACTGCGGATTCTTCAGGGGATTTTAATAGTTGCATCGCAGCTTCCTCCTATGTATTACAGACGAATGTACTTCTGTCAAGATATACTTTATTGATAAACCAGTACAACCAGCTCCAGTTATGTCTAAATTTGACAAGCCTAGATTTAAAAAGCCTAAATTTGACTCTGGTCCAAACCAGAGTAAATCCCTAGCTTCGGAAGCTGAGCTTCCTCCGATTCAGCTTGATGAAACTATTGTAGCAGGTAGAAAGCAGAAACCACTAAATAGCCTTCAGCGTCTATTGATTGGCATTCCTGAATTTAACTTGATTAAACACGCAATTGTCACAGATCTGGATGGAATTACCCTGTTAGATATCCAACAATTCGAGCAGAGAATTGCTCAAATATTGAATCCTCAAAGTATTGAAGTCGGCATTAAAAATATCCTTACCTATTTAGCATACCTCAAAAAACATTGGGAATTACCCTGTCATGTCACAGGCAGAGAATTGTTTATTTGGGAAGAAGATTTAGGGAGCGGTTCGGGCAACAAAAAAGAATATAAAAAAACCACAAAAACTAAATCTTCTTACACAGACATCTTTGAAATTAAACAGTTTAAGGATTCTGTTTATCGGGAAAATGGCATACTTGTAGAGGTAAAGCGTCTCAGCGATAACCGAGAATTTGTGTTGCCTTTAGTAAATTTAAAAACCAGTGATGAAAATTCCCCAAATAAGGTTTTTTTGGATGATTATTCACTGTGGTTTACCAATCATTGAGACAGAGGCAAAGTATCTGCGTTACCAGGAAGAGCCTGGTAACGACTAAAAGATATCAGTTGGAAGCTGTTTAAATGGAAGTAGCTAAGTGCGATCGTTCTACCTTGGCTAAAGCTTCAACCAAACTGCGAACAGCGGCGATCATTGCCACTTTGCTATTAAGTTGACTGATGGCAGAACCGACACCAATGCCCGCTGCACCGGCTCCAATAGCCAGCGGTGCGGTGACGTTGGAGATGCCAGAAGCGCAAAGTACGGGGATGGATACGGCGCGGGAAATTTCAAAGGCGGCGGCTAAAGTAGGCGCTGCTTTTTCAATCAATCCCAAAGTGCCGGCGTGAACTGGTTGAGCACTCGTACCCCCTTCTGTTTGGATGATATCAGCGCCAGCTTTGACTAATTCTGTGGCTAATTGCACCTGTTGGTCCAAGGTCAAAATATGGGGAACAGTTACAGAAAGGGTGATGTTGGGAAGTAGCGATCGAGTTTGGCGAGTCAACTCCAAAACTTCCTCAGCTTCAAAGCGGCGACCTGAAGCGTAGAAAGAGTCAAAGTTACCAATTTCAATCAAATCTGCACCGGCTTCTACCGCAGAGACAAACTTTTCTGGTTCTACTGCCGATACACAAATTGGCAAATTTGTCAATGTTTTTGCCATGATTACCAAATCGCGATCGGCTGCAATATCAACAAATGTTGCACCACCGAGATCCGCTGCTTTGACAACAGCCGCAACTCTGGCGGCATCAAAATTATTCAAACCGCTGATAATTTTCAGGGCGCGGCCTTGGTCAAATGCGCGCTGCAATTTAGGATTTACACTCATCGTTAGTTTTCCAACTTACAAAATTTAGTAAAATCATTTTGACACAGACTTGAGCAGGGTGCATCTCAATGAGTGCAAATATATTCGTAGGGGCGAAGCATGAGGGCTGTAAATCTCTGGTTATCAGTAATAAATTTTCTGCGGTCATGCTATAGCCTATAGCAAATCGGGATGCTCCCCTTGAACACTTGGTGATTTTTAATAATTAATTCTTAATTACCTAGTGACTATCGCAATTTGTAGACCTTATGGAAAAAAGCGTTGGGGCGAAGTAAAATTGTGCATATTAAGATTCTACAAGCTCAAGTACCAAAAATATGAACACATTTGAGCGTCTAAAGATCGATGGGTTTCGCCGTTTGTTTTCAGCAGAGGTGGAAATGCGACCTCTGACAGTCATGATAGGTGCTAACGGTGTTGGGAAAAGTTCTTTTTTAGAAATATTCTCACTTCTAGCAGCATCAGCGAAGGGTCAGTTACAGTCAAAAATTTCAGAGTTAGGCGGTCTAAGTCAGATTGTAACATTAAACCGGGCTGATAGTGTCTCAATCTCCTTATCGATGCCTATAGAGAATCAGGAACCCCTCAACTATTCTCTAAAAATCGCAACCAAAGGTCAGTTCTATGAAATGGGTTTAGAAACCCTCATTCAACACCGCAATCCCGATGCAGTTCAACCTTTTAAATATATTGAATCTCGCGGTTTAGATGTCAGATATTTTAGTCCAGAAAATGAAAAGCTACTACGCCCAAACTGGCAACACAATCCTTACGAAACCTCCCTCGCCCAAGTTCCTAAGATGTATCGAGAACCGGAAACCTTGAGGCAAAATTTAGCTTCATGTAGTTTCTATAAAGCATGGGAATTAAATTTATCGCCTCAAAGTCCCATCCGTTTACCTCAATCGATGCAGCCTGCAACTTTGCCCGGTAGTAAGGGAGAAGATTTAGTTTCATGCCTCTATTATCTGCGAGAAACAGATCCAAATCGATTTGAAATTATCGAAGATACGCTTGCTGCGGCTTTTCCTGATTTTGAAAAGTTGAGTTTTCCGCCAGTAGCGGCAGGAACTTTGGCTATGACTTGGAAGGATAGAAATTTTTCTTATCCTTTTTATATGCACCAACTCTCCGAAGGAACACTGCGGTTTCTGTGGTTAATAACTCTACTACAAAGTCGAGATTTGACTGCTGTGACGCTGATTGATGAGCCGGAAGTTAGTTTACATCCAGAGTTGTTACAACTACTAGCTCATGCAATGAGAGAAGCTTCTCAAAGAACTCAATTAATTGTCGCAACTCATTCCGATCGCCTAATCCGATTTTTACAACCTCGCGAGGTGTTGGTTTGTGATTCTGAAGATGGTCTCACTACTTTAACTTGGGCTGATGCAATAGATTTAGAACATTGGTTAGCAGATTATACTTTAGACGAGCTTTGGGCAATGAACATCATTGGAGGCAGACCGTGAAAATTGCTATTTTGGTTGAAGGAGCAACGGAAATGGCATTTAAGTCGAAGTTGCAAGAGTTTCTTAAGTTACGCATCGGACAGCAGATGCCAAAATTAAAGTTTATATCTTGTGAAGCTCGCATTCACAAAGAAGAAAAACTCAGGCGCGTTGTGGAAAATTTATTGACTGGTAGAGATGCTTATGATGCTGTGATAGCACTAACTGATGTTTATACAGGCACTAAAGATTTTATAGATGCAGCCGATGCTAAGGTTAAAATGGCAGCATGGGTGGGGGACAATCCTAAATTTTATCCTCATGCAGCTTCCCATGACTTTGAAGCTTGGCTATTACCTTTTTGGTCAAAAATTCAGCAAATATCAGGAGGGAATAGAGCGGTTCCTAGCGGTTCTCCTGAAAAGGTTAATCACAATAATCCACCTTCTTATCGGATTAAAGAAATATTTGAACAGGGGAAACGTCGCAGCTATGATAAAGCACGGGATGCCAAAAGAATATTAGATGGACAAAATCTCATGGATGCTGCTGTAGTCTGTCCTGAATTAAAGGCTTTTCTGAATACTATAGCAACCGCCAGGGTGGTTAAGTCGTGGGGTGGGGGCGGGTTTATAGAATTTGTCTATACCGATGAAAGATATCGGTGAACCCGCCCCTACAAAATCTGCCCTAATCGCCTTGGCAGTTGCTATATTTTATCTCTTTGTGGGGGCGAATTGATTCCTTGAGGTAATCCATAAAACAGAAGACCCCCAAAGATGGAGGTCAAGAAATTCCTATTTACGATCGCACAGGTGAAAAAAGCCTGTCTCTGTATAATGCTCACAGCACAAACACGAAAGCAGGATTAGTAATCAGTGCGAACAGCGGGGTCGCGATCGCTAGTATAGCCGACTGTTTCTGGGCGCTTGCGTGGCATCAAACCAAATAAACCAGACAAACCGAGCAACCCCAACCATCCCCAGTCAAAATTGCGATCGGACTCTGTACGGTAAACATCGGAGCGAGGACTTGTGGTAGTTGTAGTGCTGTTAGTACCAGGATCTGTATTTGTCTGAGCAGAAGCAGGTAAATTAGCGGGTACAATTACTAAACCAGCAGCTATAATCCCTGCGCCAATAGCCTTAGATAAATCAGAACGTTTCATAACTAAAAATGCTCTCTGTTGGCAAAATCTTTAACTACCACAAATATATCGCTCGCCAATTCAAGTTAAATCCACCTGTAGCAGTAAACCTTGATAAATTCCAGCTATCACTATAGATTGATATCAAACTTTACCTGAATCGATCTTCTAGCTTTCCTTGTGCGGTACACTCAGATATTGCAAGTAAAACAGTTGCAGATCGATCGACGGAGATAAAAACTTTTGGGCATAGAGCTACGCAGCTACGTCTTTCTAGACAATTTACAGCCACAGCACGCAGCATACATCGGCACAATCGCCGCTGGATTCTTGCCGCTACCGGGGGATGCGTCGCTGTGGATCGAAATCTCGCCCGGTATCGAAATTAACCGAATTACCGATGTCGCCATCAAATCTGCCTCTGTGCGCCCAGGAGTACAGATAGTCGAACGCTTGTACGGCCTTCTGGAAGTGCATTCAAGCCAGCAGGGGGAAACCAGGGCTGCGGGGAAAGCGATTCTAGAATTCATCGGAGTTCGCAGAGAAGAATGTATCAAACCGCGAGTTATTTCCAGCCAAATTATTCGCAACATCGACGCCCACCAAACGCAATTAATTAACCGCACCCGCCGGGGACAATTACTGCTGGCGGGACAAACGCTTTACGTTTTAGAAGTAGAACCCGCAGCCTATGCTGCACTAGCAGCAAATGAAGCCGAAAAAGGCGCATCTATTAATATTCTAGAGGTTCAGGCTGTAGGCAGTTTTGGACGCCTGTACCTAGGCGGAGCAGAACGAGATATTATCGCAGGTTCCCAAGCGGCAATTGCGGCAATTGAAGGTGTGGCGGGGCGGGACAATCCAGCAATTTTTGGACGAAAAGAATAGCCATTAAAGGAGAGTAATTATGGCAAATAAAGACCATTTGGCACTGCTGAAACGGGGTGCTGTAACCTGGATTGAATGGAGAAATATTCACCCAGATATCCAGCCAGATTTGAGTGAAGCCAACCTGGCGGAAGCGAATCTGCGAGGCGCGCATCTTGGGCGATCGAACCTGTTCAAAATCGACTTATTCAAAGCTAAATTGATTGCAGCCAACCTCACTGAAGCTAATCTCAGTCTAGCAAATCTAGCGGGTACCCAACTGCTCGAAACAAACTTAGTCAAAGCTAATTTAACTGGAACCAACCTCCAGGAAGCCGACTTGAGAGGAGCCGATTTGAGTCTGGCAAATTTAATCGGGGCAGATATGAGCGCTGCTAATCTCCAAAATACCGATTTAGCAGATGCTAGTTTAATCGGTACTGTGATGTGTGGAGTTAAGGCGACAGGAGCCAACTTGAATAATGCTAATCTGAGTCAAGCTAATCTCACTCAAGCAGAGTTGATTGAGGCGCATTTTTATAGTGCTAATTTTTATAAAGCTAATCTCGTGGAAGCTCACCTAACGGGAGCTTATCTTTTTAGGGCTAATCTGAGTTTTGCGCAGTTGAAAGGCGCTGATTTACGATGGACAAACCTTGGCAAAGCTGACTTGAGGGGAGCTAATTTGGCGGGGGCGAATCTGAGAGGAGCAAATTTGAAAGGAGCAAATTTGTCGGAAGCTATTTTGACAAAAACTATGATGCCTGATGGTAGTATTGTTACCTAAGTTATTAGTTATTAGTTATTAGTTATTAGTTATTAGTTATTAGTTATTAGTTATTAGTTATTAGAAATAACAAGTAACCCTTCGACGAAGCTGAGCGGGTAACGCAACTAACAACTAACAACTAACAACTGACAACTAACCAATGACTTAGGACTTCGGCTATAAATCCTAGACCATTAATTTCGGCCATTGGGTGATATTTGATACAAACCCCTAATAGGGCCAGGTACTGTCTGTGGCTGTTGCTCGGAAGCGGGCAACTGTTCTTGAACTCCGGCAGCAGGAGGGAAACAGCCACTGGGCTGGGGTGCGAATTGGCAAACTGGAGGTAGTGCCATTACTGAGGAATCGAAGGGATTGACTGCATCTGGAACGCGGAGAATTGGATCGCTGGAAACTTGGCGCTGCATCATTTGTCGGTAAAAGCCATGGACGCGACTGGCGTCCCGCTCGATTTCTTTTTCGGGAAAGGCAACTACGCCGCTGGGGGAACCGATGCCTAAATAGTCGCCAAAGTAACCTTGGAGGCTGACGTTGTGGTAAAAGTCTCCTGAGCTCTGAAAGAATTGCCGATTGAAATCGTCGGAGATAGGGTGAAATCTAGCTGGTTCTGCTTGGGCTGGTTTGACGGATGCCAAGGTGGCAGATGCGACTGTCATCATCAATATACTACTTAAGCTTTTTAACTTGTGGCCCATGATATTGAAGCTTCTAAATTAATTACGGTTCCAATATAGACTGATTATCGGCAGATTATTTTTGTTTTGTACACGGTGTCAGTTATGAATGTTGAGGATTTGAAGGTGTGGCGCGATCGACTTTTGGAGTTGTTGTGCGAATTTGCCTACCGCGAAGGGGACTTTGTGTTGTCTTCGGGACAGCAAAGTTCCTATTATATCAACTGCAAACCGGTGACTCTGCATCCTGAAGGTGCTTTGGCGACGGGGAGGTTGCTGCTGTCGATGCTGTCGGCGGATGTGGACGCTGTGGCTGGTTTGACTTTGGGGGCCGATCCAATTGTAAGTGCGGTGAGTGTGGTTTCTGCTTTGGGCGATCGACCGATACCAGCTTTGATTGTCAGAAAAGAAGCCAAGGGACACGGGACAATGGCGTATATTGAGGGCCCAACGCTGTCTGAGGGTGCGAATGTGGTGGTTTTGGAGGATGTGGTAACAACGGGTAAGTCGGCGATGCAGGCGGTGGAGAGGCTGCGGGGAGCTGGTTATAAGGTCGATCGCATTTTGTCTCTGATCGATCGAGAGCAAGGTGGGGCGGAGTTTTATCGCTCTGTTGGATTGGACTTTGAGGCGGTGTTTACAATTAAGGATATTCAGGAGTGGATGGCTAATAAGTCCTAAGATTTAATCAACCGCGAAGGCGCAAAGAACGCGAAGGAAGAGAAAGAAGAAGATTATAGTTACCAGGCTCTGCCTGGTAATGAATATCTAGAGGCTCTGCCTCGATCAAAAAATAGTATAATATCTGAGGTTTGACTGCCTGCTTAATCGCCATGCAAAAAATCCGTTTCATTGACTTATTTGCAGGAATAGGCGGCATGAGATTAGCCTTTGAATCCGCCGCTAGCTCCTTGAATTTGGCAACAGAATGCGTATTAAGCAGCGAAATCAATCCCGACGCTCAATCAGTGTACCAGACAAATTTTGGCGACACACCTTTAGGCGACATCCGACTAATTGACCAAGTACCAGAACATGATATTTTACTAGCAGGATTTCCTTGCCAATCCTTCTCCTACGCAGGCAAAAAAGCAGGCTTTGGAGACACCAGAGGCACGTTATTTTTCGAGATTGTGCGACTGATTGACACTTTCAAACCTCAAGCATTTATTTTCGAGAATGTGCGGGGACTTGTCTCCCACGACAGCCGACAAACTCTAGAAACTATCAAACGCGAAATGACCAGCCGAGGTTATAGCTTCGATTACTTTGTACTCAACAGCTCTAACTTTAGTTTACCTCAGAACCGCGTCCGAGTTTACCTAGTAGGAATTTTAAATGCTGTTCCCCAATTTCGCTTAATTTCAGATTTAGACCCAAAAGATTCCCATGCTTCTAACCATCAACAACTCTCGTTATTTTATCCTTTAAGTCAACCTGTCACAGTTGCAGATATATTAGAAGATAATCCAGATGCAAAATATGATTGTTCGCCAGAATTTGTCAAGGCTTTGAAACAAATCGTTAACAACGACCTCAATCGCTTGCACGGAATGCGGCTAATCGACTATCGTGGTGGCAATTCGATTCATTCTTGGGAATTGGGTTTGCGAGGCGAGTGCAGTTTAGCAGAAATTGAATTGATGAATATTTTTATATTGAAAAGGCGCAATAAAGAATTTGGTAACCACCAAGATGGGAAGCTTTTAAGTAAAGAGCAAATAGCTACTTTTTTTGCTCATCCCCATCTCGATGAAATTCTGGAATCCCTGGTTACAAAAAAGTATCTGCAACGGAATAATCAACTTTACAAACCTGTATCAGGTAACTTTTCATTTGAAGTGTATAAGTTTCTTGATCCAGCTAAGATTTCTGTCACAGTTGTTGCTAGCGATGCCAATAGATTAGGAGTTTACCACAATCACCGAGTTCGCAGAATTACTCCCCGTGAAGCCGCGCGTTTACAAGGTTTTCCAGATAATTTTAGTCTGCATTCCAATGATGATAAAGCCTATCATCAAATGGGAAATAGTGTCAGTGTCAATGTAGTGACAACTGTTGCTCAAGAAGTTATCCAGAATGTTTTGTATTCTGCAAAGCAAGTTTCTTTGCAAAATGCAGTTTGATCGGCACCAAGCAGCAAATTTATGCTATCTCTCTTCTCTTCTTTTCTCTTTCTCTGCGCTCTCTGCGGCCTCTGCGGTTAAATCATTCCAAATTACTCTGGGTAAGTAAGGCGGGAAATGCCCGCCCTACCAATCAATCGAGTTAGCTTAGCGCGACAGGTTCCTTAGCCAAGAACTTCTCCAATTCAGTCAAAGCATCAGCATCAACCTTCGTCTGCATCGGACAGAACTTAGGCCCACACATCGAACAGAATTCAGCAGTTTTGTAGATATCTGCTGGCAAAGTTTCGTCGTGATATTCCTTGGCCCGTTCTGGATCTAAAGATAGCTCAAATTGACGGTTCCAATCGAAGTTGTAACGGGCTGCTGAGAGTTCGTCGTCTCTGTCTCGTGCCCCCGGACGACCCCGCGCAATATCAGCAGCGTGAGCCGCAATTTTATAGGCAATCAGCCCATTTCTGACATCTTCAGCATTGGGTAAACCGAGGTGTTCCTTCGGTGTTACATAGCACAGCATGGCAGTGCCGTACCAACCAGCCATTGCTGCGCCGATCGCCGAAGTGATATGGTCATAACCGGGAGCAATATCTGTCACCAATGGTCCCAAAACATAGAAGGGTGCTTCGGAACATTCCTCCATTTGTTTCTTGACATTAAACTCAATTTGATCCATGGGAACGTGGCCTGGGCCTTCTACCATTACCTGCACGTCATGTTCCCAAGCTTTGCGAGTTAATTGTCCCAATGTTTTGAGTTCAGCTAATTGAGCATCATCAGAAGCATCGTGGGTGCAACCGGGGCGCAAAGAATCTCCCAAACTAAACGAAACATCGTATTTTTTGAAGATTTCAATGATGTCGTTAAAGTGAGTGTAGAGGGGATTTTGTTTGTGGTGATGTAGCATCCACCGGGCCAAAATGCCTCCACCGCGGGAAACAATGCCAGTAATCCGATTTTTCACTAATGGCAAATGCTCAATCAGAATTCCGGCGTGGATAGTTTGGTAATCAACACCTTGTTGAGCGTGTTTGTCAATGATGTGAAGAAAGTCATTGGCGGTGAGACTTTCCATCTTACCATGAACGCTTTCTAGAGCTTGGTAAATTGGTACTGTGCCGATCGGCACTGGTGAAGCTTTGATAATGGTAGTACGAATTTCATCCAGATTACCACCACCGGTGGACAAGTCCATGACGGTATCAGCACCGTATTTGACTGCTAATTTCAGCTTGTCAACTTCTTCTGCCATATTAGAAGAGTTGGGAGATGCACCGATATTAGCATTGACTTTGCACTTGGAGGCGATGCCGATCGCCATTGGTTCCAAATTCGGGTGATTGATATTAGCTGGAATAATCATCCGTCCGCGGGCTACTTCGGCGCGGATCAGTTCGGCCGGGAGATTTTCTCGCTTAGCGACGTAGTGCATTTCTTCAGTAATCACACCTTGGCGGGCGTAGTGCATTTGACTCACATTGCTCTGCCCGTTACGCTTAGCGATCCATTCGGTACGCATATTTGATTTCCTTCATAAACAGCTTCCCTCCGCTGGTATTACCCAGACTCAGGTTCTAAGGGTGTTTCTCAGCCCGGATTTTCGGGCACCCCTAGCTAAGCTATTAATGATACCACTGATGTCTGTATGAGTTCAAAGCAATTAAGGAAATCTTAATAAGGAGGATGCTTGAGGCGATGGGGACATGGGAACTGCGATCGGGATTTATGATATTCGTGCTGTAAAAAAAAGTGCGATCGTACTTTATTGAAAAATCTCACAAACAATCATAGCTCATCCGGATGAATCCCCATTTGACGCAACCTTTCTGCAAGTCGATCCGCCCGTTGTTTTTCTTCCTGGGCACGCCGACTTTATTGTTGGGCGCGCAGGCTTTCTCGATCCTCGAACTTGCGCTGATTTGAGGAATTAAGACTCTGAAATCTGGCTAAATAGTCGTGCGAGGCGATCGACACGGGCGGCATGACGCTTACCAATTGCGGCCATTTGGATGATTTCTCCTTCTATTAGTTCCACTCGTTCGTTATGAGCAAAAACACCAGCCTCACTCATCATGTGGTATTCTTGCACAGTAAATAGCCGTCTTTGAATCTGAACAGACATAACTATTCTCCTTTTTGAGCAGTGAATCTCAGCTTATAGCAACTGCCAAGGCGATTAGGGCAGATTTTGTAGGGGCGGGTTCACCGATATCTTTCATCGGTATAGACAAATTCTATAAACCCGCCCCCACCCCACGACTTAACCACCCTGGCGGTTGCTATATCACTTGATTTTGATAAATAGTATTATTTCAACACAACAAAAAACCACCCTAAAGAGGGTGGCATATTCTGAAAGGGTGTAAATCACCTACGCTAAAACAAGAGAATTTCAAGTGCTAAAAATATAGCTTTTAGCGATCGCAAGACGGGGATTATCCACCAGGGAAATCACCTTAGAGTAGAGTAATTGAGGTTGAGGCTGGAGTACCGATGGAGCCAGCGCCGAAAGCTAAGTTGACAGTACCAGCAGTCTTAGCAGCAATGTTGTTAATTGTCAAGCTGACGCTAGTTTGTCCGTTAGCAAAATTCACGGTACCGCCGCTAGCGTTGGGGAGTACGCCAGAGCCGGTGATAAAGTAGTCGGTAAGATTGTTGGGTTGGCCACCACCAGGTGCAGCTATCAAAAAGTCGATGGAACCCGTACCGACACCGCTCGTCCGGTTGATGGTAAACGTTCCGCTACTATTGTCAGCCACAGGGGCGGGAGCAGAACCGTAGAAGAATCCATTGCTGATCCCACCACTGCTGTCGAGAATGGATAAGACTGCTGCTGACGGACTAGCTACAGAGCCACCGCTGAGGAATAAGTTCACAGTCTCAGTCAATTCCGGCACCGTATCATTGATGATGGGAACACCTACTGTAGCGCTAGCTTGACCAGGAGCAAAGTTAACTGACACATTGCTGACAGAGACATAATCAGGGGCAGAAGCTGTGGCCGAACCGTCAGCAGTGCTAAATAGAATGGTTCCTGCCTTTGTCAAATCCCCAGAGCGATTGATTGTCACGTTCACAGTGCTACCTTCGTTACCACTGTAAGTAGCGGCACTAAAGAAGAAGATACTAGGCCCAGTAGTTGCCGTTGTCGGAGTGGGAGTGGGACTGGTTGGAGTCGGAGTTGGAGTCGGAGTTGGCGCCACATCATTAATCGTCAAGATAGACGGATTGCTGCCGACAGTACCGCCACTGAGAACTAAGTTGACAGTTTCCGGGCCTTCAGTAATCGCATCAGTCAAAGCAGTGACAGTGAAACTGGCGCTATTTTGCCCAGCCGCAAAGTTGAGGGAACCCGCCCCAACGGTGTAGTCAGGGCTAGTGCCGCTAGAACTAGCTGAACCGTCGGTGGTGGCGTAGTTAATGGTTGCTGCACCAGTACCACCAGTGCGAGTGACTGTAATAGTAGCGGCACCGCCTTCATTCACCGTGTAACTGCCTTGGCTGAATTGAAAGACGCTTGCAGGCGTTGGAGTTGTAATCGGAGTCGGAGTCGGAGCTGGGGCACTTCCACCATCAAAAATCGTCACCGTGGCTGGATTCAGAGTACCTACATTACCGTTGTTGAGAAATACATTGACTGTTTCTGAGCCTTCGCTAATAGCATCGGTCAAAGTGGGGACAGTGAAAGTGGCGCTAGTTTGCCCGGCCGCAAAATTGAGCGTTCCTGTGGTGGCAGTATAATCAGTAGCCGAGCCGGTAGATAGGGCGGAACCATCAACGGTACCAAAGCTGATGCTTCCGGGGGCAGATGTATTGCCGGTGCGAATCACTGTGACTGTGGCGGGACTGCCTTCAGGGGTAGAGTAATTATTTGTGCTGAAGCTGAAGACACTTGTAGGTGTTGTTCCTGGTGTCGGTGTGGGTGCCGGGGTTGGGGTTGGTGTGGGCGTGGGTGTGGGTGTGGGCAACCCGGATGATTGAAACCAACCCGGATTTGCGCTCAGTTGTGCAGCAGTCAAACCTTGGAGGTTGACTAAATACTCGCCGGTGCCGGTATCGCGAACGAGGGTGTTGCCGATGCTGATGCCGTTGGAGCCGGTGCCGTCGATGAATTGCAAATCGCTGAATTGCAGTCCGCCAAATAACTGGATGACATCGTTCCCGGAGAGTTGAAAGTCAGTAATGACGTCGGCATCGGAGACGCTGGGGCCGCCAGTAGTGGCTGTGGGTTTGCCGTCGCCTACTCGCCCGATCGCAAACAGGTCATTTCCACCACCACCGCTCATGGTATCAGAACCAAGGTCGCCGTAGAGTACGTCGTCGCCGAGGTCGCCCAGAATCAAGTCGTTGCCTTTACCACCGAACATCGAGTCGTTGTCTTTACCGCCGAACATCGAGTCGTTGCCGTCATTACCAAACACGCTGTCGCGGCCGATGTCGCCTCTTACTAAGTCGTTGCCTTTGCCACCGTATACTTGGTCGTCGTCTTTGCCACCGTATACTTGGTCGTCGCCTTCGTTGCCGTTAAGAATATCATTGCCGGGACCCCCGAATACGAGGTCGTTTCCTGAGCCTGCACCCATCGCATCATTACCGTCAAGTCCACTGATTGTATCGTCGCCTAGCAAGCTGCCTAGGCTAATTACGCGACCGTCTGGTAAAGTTCCAGGTATGAGATCTGCGCCTAGAGTTCCTGTTATGTTTGCCATTTTTTTAATTCCACAGATTAGTTTTTTTTGCCTTTAGTAGAAGCACCTGTAGAATTTTTTTAGGGATTTTTTGCACTATTTTTATAGACGTATGATTTGTGCAACAATCCGGTATTTATGTCAGGATTGACTATACTTATCCGTTAGGCAAAATAATTGCTATAGGCAATCTTTGCTTGCTAGTAGATCGTCTGGTAAATCTGTTTTCCTACCCTGTTAATATCTCAGAAGAAAGCTGCTCGGATAAAGTTCCCATTTGTTGGGAATCTTAGGTAGTAATCTCAATAGTTATTCCACCTATATTTGGGAATAAATAATTGTCTATATAGTCCACCTCTATGCTTCTAAACAATGAGATATTTTCAGGACGATTGTTGAAAAAATAGATCCTGCATTTATCATAAATATGAGGTAAGATCGAGAATTGGTAATTGGTAATTGGTAATTGGTAATTGGTGAAGGGGGACGAAAGCTCGGAATCTTGTCCCCCCCCTCCCACCAGGGGGGGATCGGATTCTATTGAGTCTCATAAAAAATTGGTATAGCAACCGCCAGGGTGGTTAAGTCGTGGGGTGGGGGCGGGTTTAGAGAATTTGTCTATACCGATGAAAGATATCGGTGAACCCGCCCCTACAAAATCTGCCCTAATCGCCTTGGCAGTTGCTATATAACTAGCAAAACATCAAACGCAGAACCCCGACTTCTTTACAAAGTCGGGGTTCTATTGGTATTATTCTTTGTGCCTTCAACATCTGCTATAGTTCTGAGATGAGAGTGCGGCGATCGCGCCTTGCTTCCTCGTTTTCGGGCTCGATAGCAATGGCTCGATCGTAGGCTGTCATTGCTTCTTCATAGCGCTTTAATTGCGACAACACTGTCCCCAAGTGATGCCAAGCGTCGTAGGAATCTGGCTTAATCGCAACCGCTTGTTCATAGGCTGCGATCGCTTCTTGGTTTCGGTACAATTTTGCTAAGGCTTCGCCTTTACCAAACCAAGCTTCATAACACTGAGGGTTAATTTCGATCGCTTTTTCGTAAGATGCGATGGCGGGTGCGTAATCCAACAGTTTCTCGAAAGCTGTACCTCGGTTGTGCCAAATTTCAAAGTCGTTTGATTTAATCGCAATGGCTTTGTCATAGGATGCGATCGCATCCAGATAGCGGTGTATGTTTCCGAAGACAGCACCTCGATTGTACCAAACTTCATATTTGTCTGGGGCGATGCTGATGGCTCGATCGTAGGAATTAATCGCATCTTTGTAGCGCAGCAATTTCCACAACACATTACCTCGATTGTACCAGGTTTCGTATCTATTGGGATAGATGGCAATCGCTCGATCGTAGGAATCGACTGCTGCTTGGTACTGCTGTATTTTGCCCAACATCACGGCTCGGTTGTGCCAAATTTCGCTGTCGGTTGCTTTGATGGCGAGGGCGCGATCGTAACTGGCGATCGCCTCTTGGTAGTGGTGCAATTTCCCCAATAAAGCTGCGATATTGTGCCAGGGAGCATAATTTGTGGGTTCGATCGCACTTGCTTGCTGGTAACAGACGATCGCCTCTTCGTACTTTTGCAATTTTCCCAGCAAATTAGCTTTATGATACCAGGCTTGGTAGTTATTTGATTTAATAGATATGGCTTGGTCATAACAGGCGATCGCCTCTTCGTATTTTTGCAATTTTATTAACACATTTCCGCGCCAATACCAAGCCATATCTAAATTATTATCCGTTAAAATAGCTTTTTCAAAGCAGACTACTGCTTCATCATAATTGCCTTGAAAATAAAGCCCTTCCCCTTGCTTGATATAATCATCAGCAATCAAATTATTGTCATTAGTAGAAACCGAGGCTACTTGTGACTCTGGGGAGTTGTTTGAGGGTGGTGTTGGTGGGACTTTGACAACTTCCTGGGCTACCACGGCTGGGAGTTGAGAAATTTCTTGAACTATTTGAGATTTTTTTTCGTAAACTTCCGTCAGCAAAACTTGCAGGTGCATCAGAAATTGAGATTTTAGAGTTTCTATTTGCTCTACGGAAGATTTAGAAACTTCAGTTTCTTTACTTAAAAAATCAAGGGATTGTTTGGCGGCACTCATTTGTGCTTCTAATTCATCTCTCAATTTTTGATTTAACTGACTAGAATTGATTAATTCTGATTCTAATACACCAATTCCCTGTAATCTTTTATTGGCATCAGCCACCAACTGTCTGATTACCAGCCGTCGCATCATCCAAAAAAAAGCAAGGGTAACTGGGGGAAATATGGTCCCCAGAATCAGCAAAACATTGAGCAAAGTTACAGTATGATTAAAACTATATTCAGAGTCGATATTGCCACCAGCGCGGGGAGAGAGAAAATCGAAAGCATCGCGAGCTTGGGGGATGGTTTGAGTACCGGATTCTATCAATTTAGCTAGCCAAGTTTCTTGTAAAGATTTTGTCAATTCATCACCGGATGAAGATGTAGTTTTTTCCTTGGTTTTGGCTGGGGTAGATGACTGGGGTGGCGCTGTCGCCACGAGCAAACCTGTCTGGGATTTGACAGCAATGCGTGGAGAAAATTGTTCGTGGGCGATCGTCTCTGGGGCGCTAATAGAATGAGCCCCACGGGCTACGGTATGATTTATGGCATCCACAAAGTTGCTGCTTTGTGGTGTTTGAGGAGCAGCGGGAGGTGGAGCGGGAGTTTTGCTAGCATTAGCAGTTAAATTCTGGGATGCGAGGGCAGCCAGAGTGAAAAAAGCTATATTTGATACTCGCATAAGCGTGAAATTACTTAAGAAGAGTTAGTGCTTGCCGATCGCTCATCGGGCGATCGCGATGCTACTGTCAGCAGTCAAAATCGCGATGGCCGGAGAGTTTGGCTTACTATCTCCAACATACGCCCAGCCTGTGATTTATCAGGAAAAGTGCCCACAATTCCCACTCTGTCAATTTCCCGAAAGGATAGATGGTGGCGATCGCCCCGGTTCCATCACCCTATAGTCAGATACCCAACAAATTCTGGGAAGTCGGGTATCAAAAATATCAATAAACTCATTGTTAAAAAATGATAAAATAGACATCTCCTAAAAAGCCAGTCTTGGAACAGCAGGATGCCAAGCCCAGAATAATTTGGGGGATGTCCATAACTAATTCAATCAACAGTAATTGAGGGCAATTCATGACAGAAGAACGCACTTACTGGCTGGCTTGGTCTCAAATTAACGGTATCGGGCCGATTTTATTACAAAGATTGCAGGAACATTTTCAGAGTTTAGCCACAGCTTGGACGGCCAAATCCCTAGATTTATGCCAAATTGAAGGCTTTGGTAAACAGACTCTTGAAAAAGTAGTAGCAGAACGAAAAAAGATTAATCCCGAACAATTTATTGAACAACATCTCATCACAAATCCCCTTTTTTGGACACCAGCCGATGCAGATTATCCTCGTTTATTATTAGAAATTCCCAATCCGCCAGCAGTCTTATATTATCGGGGTACAGTTGATACCAAAGAAAATCAAGGAATTACGCCCACAGTAGCAATTGTGGGTACTCGCTCTCCTTCGGAATATGGTAGACGGTGGACTCGTAAATTTAGCGTTGCTTTGGCTAAAAGCGGTTTTACTGTGGTGTCGGGATTGGCGACTGGAATCGATACAGAAGCTCATACAAGCTGTTTGGGTGCGGGAGGGCGGACTTTTGCCATATTAGGCACGGGAGTCGATATCGTTTATCCTAGACAAAATGATAAGTTGTACGATCGCATTTTGCAGCAGGGATTAGCAATTAGTGAATATCCCGCTGGTACTCAACCAAATAAAACTAATTTTCCCCGGAGAAATAGGATAATTGCTGGTTTAAGTCGCGCTACCATAGTCATAGAAGCTCCGCGCCAATCTGGTGCTTTAATTACCGCTTATCAAGCTAATGATTTTTGCCGGGATGTCTATGTTTTGACCGCAAGATTAGATGATGAACTTTCCTTTGGATGTTTGGAATTATTGAGTAAAGGTGCTCATCCAATTCTGCCCAATAGCGATCGACTTTTGAGCGAAGAACGATTGTTAGAAATGCTGGGAGCTATCCCCAAATTGGATTGTGCGCAACAATTGTCCCTATTTCCAGCCAATCCGTCTCCACAAAAGCAAGAGCCACCATTGGATAGGGAATTAGCTTTGGTGTTAAGTGCGATCGAATCTGGCCCGATTTCTTTTGATTGCATTGTCGAAACCGCAGGATTAGATACCGGCAAAATTTCTAGTGCACTCTTGCAATTAGAATTATTAGGATTAGTTTCGCAATTACCGGGAATGCGATATCAGCGGTGCTGACATCGCATCATTTCTGAATTTATTACTCCCTCCCCTGAGTAAGGGGATGGCTGGGGTGGGGTAAAAAATTTACGACTCCTCCAAGGATTGCTATATTTATTCTTGATTATTTTTTCCTTCCACATATCCATTATCTACCAGTCGCCAAGCACCGCCAGAATTGCCTGTCAAATCGCAATCTTCTACCTTCGCAATAGCATCTCTATAAAGTGCGATCGCATCAGAGCCATTACCAGTAATTCGACACCGACGTACAATCAATTTCCCTCCCAATCCGACACCAATTCCTACAGTACCGTTGCCAAAAATATGACTATCTTCCACCGTTAATTGGGCCGCATCAGAGATGAAAATTCCGTTCCATATCCCGTCATGAATTTGACAGCGACGCATTACAGAAGCAGCACTATGCCCGCAAATTCCCACCACAGAATAGTCGGCAGAAGTAATATCGCTATCTTCGATGACTAACTCTCCTTCACGAATATCAACCGCATAATACTTTCCCGTACCATTTAGGGTTAAACCTCGCACTAAGGCCGATACTGTTTGCATTTTTATGCAGTTAGAATTGGTACTTTCAACTACAACATTTCCCGCTTCTATTTTACCGATAATTTCCACAGATTTATCGAGAATAAGACTTTCTAAATATAAGCCTGGATTCACATAAATTCGAGTATTTGGTGCTGCATTTTGTAGTGCTTCGCTAATTGTAGTATAATTGCCTTTGCCTTGTTGACAAACAACCATTTCTAGGCTATTGGAGATTTGAGCATCGGAAGTTGATGGTGCAATTTCCTCAGATTCAGCAGCGGGTGTTTGAATTTGTCCATCGCCGGTGAGGGATTGTGCTTGGATTTCTGATAGTTGTGTACTTAGTTGCAATTTTTCGCGATCGAAATTTGCTAACTGATGCTCTAATTCGGATACTTGAGCTGTCAGGTTAGCTTGCTGTTGTGTCGCACTTTCTAATTGACTTTGCATTTCGGCAATTTGGCTGTAATATTGCGATCGCTCTTGATGTGCTGTTTCCCAATCCGACTGTAATTGGGAGCGACTCTGCTCTAATTCGGATACTTGAGCTGTCAGGTTAGCTTGCTGTTGTGTCGCACTTTCTAATTGACTTTGCATTTCGGCAATTTGGCTGTAATATTGCGATCGCTCTTGATTTGCTGTTTCCCAATCAGCTTGTAATTGGGAGCGACTCTGCTCTAATTCGGATACTTGAGCTGTCAGGTTAGCTTGCTGTTGTGTCGCACTTTCTAATTGACTTTGCATTTCGGCAATTTGGCTGTAATATTGCGATCGCTCTTGATTTGCTGTTTCCCAATCCGACTGTAATTGGGAGCGACTCTGCTCTAATTCGGATACTTGAGCTGTCAGGTTAGCTTGCTGTTGTGTCGCACTTTCTAATTGACTTTGCATTTCCTGAATTTGGCTGTAATATTGCGATCGCTCTTGATGTGCTGTTTCCCAATCAGCTTGTAATTGGGAGCGACTCTGCTCTAATTCGGATACTTGAGCTGTCAGGCTAGCTTGCTGTTGTGTCGCACTTTCTAATTGACTTTGCATTTCGGCAATTTGGCTGTAATATTGCGATCGCTCTTGATGTGCTGTTTCCCAATCCGACTGTAATTGGGAGCGACTTGCAGAGACTGTGGCTAACTGATGCTCTAATTCGGATACTTGAGCTGTCAGGTTAGCTTGCTGTTGTGTCGCACTTTCTAATTGACTTTGCATTTCTGCAATTTGGCTGTAATATTGCGATCGCTCTTGTTGAGATTTTTGTAAATCAGATTGTAGTTGCGAACACTGAGATTGAAACTGCGATATATCTTGCTCATTTTGATTAATTTTATCCTCCACAGCAGCTAATTGTAGTACCAACTGTTCTCGCTCTTGCAAAATCATCCTTGACTGATTTTCCCCAGCCACGATTAGAGCTTTTAATTCACTTCTCTCCTGATTCGCTGCTTCTAGATTAGATTTAGCTTCCGATAGTTCCCGTTTCATTTGGGAGCGTTCTTGATAATCTGATTCTAACTTAATTTGCGATTCAGATAGTCGATCGTTTAGTTGCGCTTTTTCTTGAGTTACATTTGCCAATTTAGGCTCTAATTCTAAAACTTGATAACTTAAAGCTTCCCGTTCCTCAATCAGAGATTCCAACTGTTTTTCCAGATTTAATAATTGCGGTTGAATTTCGGTTTGCTTTTGGCTAGCCTTTTGTAATTCAATATTTAAAAATTCTCTTTCAATCTGAGCATTTTCTAGCTGATTTTCTACTTCTGATAACTGATTTACGAACAGCGATTTTTCTTGTTCTAGAATATCAAGCTGAGCTTGCAAATTAGATTTCTCAAATAAAATGTCTTCTTTTTCTTTCATAGCGCGATCGCACTTGATTTTGCTTTCCGCCACTTGGTACTGTAGCTGCAACTTTTCTTGATTAGCCGCTGCTAATTCACCTTCTATTTCCGCTATTTTCGCCTGAAACAATCCAATTTCTTGGTACAATGGTTCCAAGTCTGCTTGAGTTTGCTCTACTTGTAACTTCAGTTGCGATCGCTCTTGTTCGGCTATGTCTAATTGATGTTTAACTTCGGCAAATTCCGACAGCGATAACTGATTTTCTCTAGCACTTTCTAATTGAAATTGCAAGTCTAAAACCATAGCATCAACCAGGGATCTATCTTCAGTCATTAGTGCCAACATTTCTTCCAATTCCGAGACTTGCGTATTTAACAAGTCTTGTTGTTGATTCCTTTGGTTTAAGGAATTTTCCAAGTCATAAATTTGAAATTTTATCTGATTTTCTTCCTGAATTTTTTCCCTGATTTCGGCATTTTTTACCCCCAACTCCGAGGCTAACTGCGACATAGCCTGCTGGGATTTGTCTATCCGCATCAAGTTGCGCTTATTTCGCTCATTCAAAATTACCCAACATACTAACAACCCGCCCCCAAATCCTATTAATAAGAGTAATGCTTCCATTTGCTTTATTTAATTGATAAAATTTAAAACTTCTTAATTTGTCCTGACACAAAATATACCTTTGTAACTAGACATCTCCCATAATTCTTGTGAAACAGGCTCTAGGCCTGTTCTAGACTGGCTTTTTAGGAGATATCTAATCGGTAATGGGGTCAATTATATCACAAGTTATTCCCGTATTTAATTTTCCAGATACTATTTATATTTATTTACAACCTCCACAGCGATCGCAGAGGTTGAAGCCATCAGCCTTTAGAGAGCTAGGAGAAATGAAGCAAATCCACAATATGAGAAATAATGCCAATATCTTTCATGAGTAAATAATCTAGGCGATCGGCGATCAAACTCAAAATCAAATCATTATAAGTCATATTATATTCCGCCAAACCAAGAGCCACTAAACTGGTCACATTTTCCGCAGGGCGTTTCAGATCTGGTTTCGGATTAGCCTCCAAAACATAAAGTTCCCCATTCTCATCGCACCTGACATCAATCCGCACCAAACTATTGAGACTAAACTCCCAATAAATTTTTTGGGCTAACTCAATTAGCTCCTGCTTTAATTGCGGTTCTTCTGGACCAATCAACTTTCCGCGATCGGCAGTAATCGTTTTTTTATCCATAGAAGTAAAGATTAATTCATCGGATTCCAAAACCCGTTCGATCGTGGAAAAAGCAAAGGGTTTTTGCAATTTAGAAAAACTGCCTTGAGCATGAGTAACGTAGCCACAAACTGCCACACAAAACTCTCGTTCCGGCAAATATTTTTCAATCAAAGCAGTATTGTGAGTTGCCTGATGAACAGCAGAAATAGCTTGAGACAGACCATCAATTGTTTCGACAAAATGAACGTGCAACGAAGCTCTACCGGATACTGGCTTGACGATAAAAGGTCCTGCATAATCGCCAAAAGCAAGGGCAAAACGGTCTTGCAATTTTGGTTTAAAGATTCCTTGAGAAGGATGCCAAATGATAAAGGGAGCCGTTTTGATTCCGACGGATTGCAGTTCCCGTTTAAAGGCGTGCTTATTATCTAAAATAGAACTATTTAAAGGGTTATGACCAATATAAGGCATTCCCAACATTTCTAACAAAGCGGGAGTGTGACAAACCGGATTGTATCCCTGAACGCCTCCGGTATTCATCCAGACTAAATGGATATTTTCTGCCTTGAGTTTTTGGGGCAAATTCAGATCGTCAGGCATCATAAAAACCTGCTTGAATCCTATTTCTTTTAAGGAATTGGCAATTTCTGTGGCTACCACTTCATAACTTTTCCAAGCGCGGGGATTGTGAGTTTTGTAAATCACAGAGCCTGGTTTGTTGCAGTCGCCGCCGAATACCACCGCAATCCGCAATTTAGTAAAAAATAATTCCAAATATTTAGGTAGCAGACTAAAGTCGTAAAGTCTGGGATTCATACCAATAGATGATGTTGCAACCATAATTCATACTTCCTATCGGTCTAATTGTATTTTTTTTCTGTGCTATTTTTGTCGGCAGAATTGCTAGATTTGGCTATGTAGATCCCAGCCAAAACTACAGAAAAAGCCAGCCAGTTAAACAAACTCAAATTTTCGGTAAAGAGTATCCAAGCTAAGATAGCAGTAATCACAGGTTCTAACAGCAGGAAAAGAGCCACAAAACCTGATGATAGACGGCCGAGACTGTGAATGAGAAGTCCTTGACCGAAAGCTTGGCAAATCACGGCTAGAGCAATTACGGCTAGCCATCCTTGCCAAGAATAAGGGAAAATGCGATCGCCCGCCAGCAACACCAGTGGCAAAATCAAGAGACTGCCAATAAAACAGCGCCACATTAATATAGTTGTCGCCGGGAACTTGGTCCGTAAATGTTCTGCTATCAGCAGATTTCCTGCATAGAACATTGCCGATAAAAGAGCAGCCAAATCGCCCGCCAGATTCTCTCCGGCAGTTTGTAAATCATCCAACCCGATGGCGATCGCCCCCGCCAAAGCTACCGCCATTCCGACTAAAAACCTGCGGTCAAAACGGCGGCCCAATAGCAGCCAACCTCCCAAAGTTGTAAACAAAGGAGTTAAGTTTCTCAGTACAGTAGAATTAGCGACATTAGTCCTCGTCAGGGACCAAGCCCAAAAACCCAAGGAAGCGGAAGAAACTATACCTACCGCGATTAATAGCATCAAATCGCGCAGAGTGTAGTTCGATCGCACTTGAGGTTCTGTCTCAGAGATTTGACGGCGGGCCGCACCGACACCATTCCATACTGCAAACACCACAGTTGCGATCCACAAACGGTTAAAAACTGTAGCATTAGCACTGATTTCCCCTTCGCTTAACCGAATAAAAATGGCTGCAAAAGAGACAGCTAACAGCGCCGCCGACAGCGAAACTATCGCCCCAAGCTTCCCTTGAGTATCCCTTGGTGTATCGTTGTTAACATCATCATCCTGGTTTGCCAAAACAAGACTGGTTTTAGGTTGAGGTTTTAAGGCAGGATTTAAACCATTTACCTCTAATTTTTCCCGTTGTAGATCAATATTTGTTTCTGGCATTTCCAGTTGTTTTGACATTTTCCTTCTTCCTGTTTCCTTCTTCCTTACTCCTTCTGCCATCACAGCAGTATCGGCTCAAGGTTTAATAGAAAGTCTTGCAAAAGCATCCTTCAGCAGTGGTGGTAATTGGCGAATAATTTTACCCTTCTCGCCATCTACCGCCACCAAAGTTACCTGGGCTGTCGCATACAACTCCTCGCCGTCAGCCGATCGAATTTCGTAGTCCCAAAGCAGCCGGACACCTTCACTAGCAGACATCCGCGTTTTGATGGCTACAGCTTGTCCCATCTGTGGGGCGCGGTGGTAGCGCAAGGAAAGTTCCACCACCGGCAATTCCCAGCCCTGGGCCACCCAATCAGCATACTCAATGCCGATCGATCGCAAACTTTCCACGCGGGCTTCCTCCATCCAGGTAACATAAGTACCATGCCAAACGGCACCGCTGTAGTCGGTATGGTGAGGGTATACTCGCACCAAATATTCAAACCAGCCTCCAGATTCCATCGAAGACAGGCTTTGAATAGCGCCCACCGGTGGGAGTTTAGGTTGAGTTCGATCGTTCTCTAACACTTTACAAATCGTTCCAAAACGCTACATTTCTACAAATCATAAAGCAAACTTCAAGCTTATGCTTGACTTTAGCAAACTAGATTCCTCAACTCCGACTACCCGAAGGCAGAAGTGACCTATGCTGAAGGCAGAAAGTCAAAATGTTGATATCTGATGTTTTGACTGGATCTGTAGCTAACGAGTTCTGCCTTTGGGCGACGAGTTCAACCTCACACACAAAAATTCAACTTTTTTCCACACGAAAGAAACCATGATAGAAAAAATTTTAGTAGCCGTGGCTGGTCGCGGTCTCTGCGAAGAGATGTTTAATATGTTGATGGACATCCCTTCCTTGCAACAAACCTCTGTCACTGTCTTGCACGTCGTGCCACCTCAAGTAACATCGGACGGAATGGCAGACAAGTTGGAAGAAGGAGGCAAGATCTTAGCACAAGCGATTCAATCTTTAAAAATAGATCCGAGCAAAGTCAATCCCCGCCTCAAACAAGGAGACCCGAAGACGATTGTTTGCCAAGTTGCCGAAGAAGAACAATCTGACTTGGTAATCATGGGTTCGCGGGGGTTTGGCAGACTGCAATCAATTCTGGAAAATTCGGTCAGTCAGTATGTTTTCCAGCTAACATCCCGACCGATGCTATTAGTAAAAGACGATATTTACGTCAAAAAAATTAAGCGTGTGATGGTGGCGATCGACAAATCGGAATCCGCCAAACAATCTTTGGAACTCGCCCTATCTTTAGTCAAGGATATTAATGGCGGACAACTAATTTTAGTCCACGTCACTAAAGATTTGACTGGAAAAGCGACGGAAGATGTGACCGCAAGTGCTGAAAAAGACCCCGTATTAGCGCCCGCAGTAGCACTGGCGAAACAAATGGGAGTTAGCTACCGCTGCGTTAGTGCCACAGGCAAGCCTGGGGAAGCAATTTGTAGGTTTACAGATGAACTGAATGCTGACTTATTAGTAATTGGTTCACCGGATCGCCGTCCTAGTGTTGCCAAGTCCTTTGTCGATCTCGATCGACTCCTAGGAAACTCTCTTTCCGACTACGTGCGAGTCTATGCCAATTGTCCCGTATTGCTAGCCCGGACAACAGGCTAAATTCAAAATTCCCAATCTAAAACCGAGCATCCCGATTTTATAAGGGCGAAGCATGACCGCAGACAATTTATTAGCGATAACCTGAGATTTACAGCGGTCATGCTTCGCCCCTACGAATATATTGGCAAAACACAGATGCACCCATCTAAAATCGGTATGAAAAATTAAAAAAGCGCCAAAGCAAATAGCTGTTGACGCTTTTTTTGCCATGCACAAAACCAGACAAAAATAGCAGAAATTGCTAGTCTTTTCTGCCTTGACGGCTAGCTGTTTGAATGTACAGAATGATTAGAAAAACACTGGGAACCAGTACAAACAGAATGGTTGCCACAAACCCTAGATCGTTAACTTCCATGAAGACGCCAGCCTCTATCTAAAAAGTATGAAAATACACACAACTAGGATATCACTCAAAGGTAGAAGGCAGAGAAGGGGAGAGTGAAGGGGTGGCACTACCCCTTCACTCTCCCTGTTTTTCGGAGAATGAAACAGCCCTGGGGCGAGGGGGGTTGCCCAATGCCCAATGCCCAATGCCCAAGGCCTAAGGCCCAGTGGCAGTTATGGCTTGGTCTTGACACTCACTGGGCCATTGACCAAAGCTTGACAAGCCAACCGATAGTTATCGGGCTTTTTCTTGAGCTTGCGGTTCTCAAAGTCAGTGCGGGGGGAAAGATTTTCACTTCCTTCGACAATTTCCACGATGCAAGTGCCACATTGACCGTAGCCTCCGCAATTCATCATCTTTCCCGAAAAAGTGTACAAATCGATGCGGTTTTCTAGAGCTTTGAACCTTAAATTGGCTCCGTCTGCTGCGATGACTTCCTGATTTTCCTTCACGAACTTGATATTGCCCATTACCGATTCCTTAACGCAGTGACTTGGTTCTTTATTACAAAATATTAACTATTGTATCGGACATTTAATACCCGATCGCCTATTTTTCCGATCGTCCCAGGAAAATGCCCCCAGCTCTAAGGAGTTCTAGAGAGATTGTTACCGGGAAGATTGCTCACCGCCCGCTGGAGAGACGAAAGCGAGCGGTTGTAGCCAATAATTGCCAAAAGTCGGTTTCTTTCAGCCCTAGTCAAATCCGTTTCCGCCTGAATCACATCCGTCTGAGTACCGACACCAGCTTGAAAGCGCAGTCTGGCCAAACGCAGGGCTTCCCTCGACTGCAAAACCCCAGCCTCAGAAGTTTCGATATTCTCAAAACTAGACTCCAAGCCAAAATAAGCCTGTTCCACTTCCCGGCGCACCTGGTTGCGAGTTTGATCGAATCTACTTTCGGCGATGGCAATATCAGCATCCCGCTGTTTCACCCTTGCCTTGGCTGCGCCCCCGTCAAAGATACTCCAAGTCAGACTTGCCTGGATGGCATAACCGTCCGCCCAGCCGTGAGCGGCAAAAGGGTTAGGGTTCTCAGAGTTTTGCCCCTGCACGTTGTAACTACCCGAAACATTCAGTTGAGGCAAACGCCCGGCCAAAATCGATCGACGCTGCTGCTTGCTCAGATCCCTCTGTACCAACTGCTGTTCCAACTCAGCGCGATTTTTAAAAGCCTGCACGATACTTTCTTCTAAAGACAGCCTCCAAGAACCCGCTTGCTCCACCGGGTCCGCCGCCGTCAAGTTCGAGGACTGACTGATATTTAACAGCTCAGACAACTGACGCTGGCGGATGCGCTGGTCGCGGCGGGCATTGGCTAGCTGCTGCTGTTCGTTAGCCAAATTGGCCTGGGCCTGCAACACGGCAAAGCGAGTTCCTACTCCTGCCCGTTCCAGGGCTTCGGCATCCCGCAAACTTTGTTGAGCATTTCTCACCGATGCTTGGCGAATCGCCACTTGTCCGTCTGCATCTTGCAGGTTGTAGTAAGCATCAGTCACATCAAAGCGAAGTTGTTCGGCTTGGCGTTCCACTTCCAGTTCTCGCAAGCGCAACTGTTCCTGGGCCGCGCGGATGTTAGCACTTCGGCGGCCGAACAAATCAACGTCGTAGCTTAACTGCAAAGTGCTGTTGAGACTGTTACTGGCGAAATTTGGGGTGGCTTGGGCGGCCGGCCGTCCGGTTTGGTTTGCTTGAAAGTTGTTGATTCGCTGCTGACTCCGCACTTGGATTTCTCCACCGGCGCTTAAAGAGCGGGTCGCGTTCATTTGAAAATTGAGGTCTGGATATAAAGCTGCTTGTTGTTCCCGCAGGGCTGCTTGAGTTTGTTGTAATTGCAGTTGAGAAATTTGCAGAGTTTGGCTGTTGCGACGGGCGAGGTCAACGGCTTGTTGCAAGCTAATGGACTGAGTTTCTTCAATCCTGACATCAAGAGGTTGAGTTGGAAACAACAGCGGATTGGGGTTGGGTTCTAGGGTTCTGGGAGGCTGGGTTTGTAGTATGCCTTTGGGAGTTGGAGGGGGGAAATTTTCGCCCGGAGTATTGCTTGGTGGTGGTGTCAGGGAACTTGGCACTGGAATGATGTTCGGGTTTTGGGGGGAAGGTGCGCCCTGGGCGATCGCAGTTGGTGCTGGTGTGGCACTTTCGACGTTTGCAACTACTGGTGGAGATTGGTGAAGATTTTGGGAATTAGAGCCAAGTGGCTGGGGATTACCTGTGGCCCAGTTGTCCTGAGACTGAATTGAGGGGGAAAGGGCGATCGACTCTGATGGTTGTTCTGGCGTTGTTTGCGATTCTAATTTAACATTCTGTCCCATAGGAAGCTGATTACTTTGGGCCGAATTCTCCGGGGACTTAACCGCAGACTGTGCAGCAGCACTGTGTCCCACATTGCCGAAAGTAATTGCAGCACCTACTCCTACTACCACGATTTGACGAAAAACACGCATAAATTTTAAATTATTCTGCAATTCCAGAGACAATTTTCAAGCAACATTGAAGTTCTCTAATTTCTAGTCTAAACTCAGGAGTCCCTGGTTAGATTAACTCTCTGTTGTAAACTACCCGCCACTAAGCTAACGCTATAGTGGGGGCTTTTGGTAGCCCTTGAGCGATTGCACAAGACAACAACTCAGAACCTCTAGGACGGCTTACACTCGCCCCCAATAATGCAATCATCTTCGAGCCATTTTCGTCTGCATCACCAATCCAACCACAGACTTTATTGCTGCACTTAAACTTCTTCTCGGTTCTGACACCGATATGCAAACAACAATGGCAACTTTGGCTCGTATAGGCTGGATTGACGGCAACTACCTCAATCCCTTCCTTTATTCCTTTGTATTCGAGAAACGTTCTTAACTGATAAAAAGCCCAAGAATTAGACCTTCTTCTTTCAGTCTTGTTTCTGGGTTTAGAGTTAGTCCGTTCGCGAATCCCTGTTAAATCTTCGATTGAAACAAAGGATTGAGTCTGTTTTGCATCATTAATAATGGCTTTTGAGATGTTATGATTTAGCCATGCTTGGTATCTTCTTTCACGACCTCCTAACCGTTTCAAAATCTGTCTAGCTCTACGTCTAGATGACCTTGTGCCTTGAGATGCTTTTTTTTGCAAAGAAGCCCGAACACGGCTATACTTATCTCTAGTTTTTTGAATCTCCTTACCTGACCACGATTTACCTGTGCTAGTTACAGCTAGATCACGCCTTCCGAAATCGACACCAATTACGTTAGTTGTTTTTTGAGGTTTCGCAGTTTCCGATTTGATCTGAATATGGACGTACCCGCAACCATCTTTGTGCAAACAAACTTGAGCCAAAGTAGGATTATGACCTGTTAGCTTGCCCTTATGGTAGTTACTAGCTCTCAAAGAAACTGTTAACCGCTTGAGAGTTGTAGAAATGCTCACCGTCCAATTTGACTCAACGAAACGAAAAGTCCTAGCATCACAATCAAAGCTAGTGGGCTTAAAGCTCTTGACCTTTTTCCCTTTCTGTTTTGCCGTTAGACGATTGGCTCCTACTCTGGCACAAGCTCTAACAACATGGTTAGCTGTTAGTCCAAACTGTTCTTTCACATCTTTGTAACAGACAGCTTGGATTGAGTTTCTGTTAGTTAGGTTATGATTAACATTTTGATTAATCCAGTTACAAGCTGACGCAAAAGCATAAGCTGTCTCGGACAACAATTGTTGCTGTTCGATACTAGCTTGAAGCTTTACAACTAAAGTCAGGACTTGTTCCATCTCACCAAAAAACTCACTACTATGAGTATAGCTTAATTATTGCCGTTGTGCTGTCGCACGTTTATACTGGTTGCAATTCCTCTCGCCGCTAAACTTCGTTATAGCGGGAGCCTCCTTGCAACATTAAGGTGACTTTTTAGTTTAATCCTTCACTCAAAGAGCGCGATCGCACCTCAGCATTCACCAGACCGATCGCCACTGAGATTAGTTCCTCAACTCCTGTAACGGGGAAAATCTCCGTTTTCAGGATGCTAGCAAGCTCTAAGACGGTCATGTCATCCAAAAAACGCGGTTCCCCTTGTTTTAGCATCACACTAGGCAGTAAGATGCCGTCTCCCAGGTCTTTTCCCTGCAAAGCTGCGAGCAAGTCTTGGCCTGTCAGCAAACCTGTGACAGTAATTTTTTGCCCCCAATAGTCGCTGCACAATGCTACCATCTTAACTTCTAAGCCGGGAATTTGATTGAGTCGTTGGGCGATCGGCTCAAAAGCTTTTTCCACAGCATTTCCGACTACCCAAATTAATTTTCGCGCCGACTTAACTTGCAGCGGTTGCAGTTTAGCGAAAGCAGTTTCAAACTGTTGGATAAATTGGCGGATGGAACCCACACCATTACCAATTTGGGGATAATCTGCATAGTCAGAGGCGATCGGCAAATCCAAACCTGCAATTAAAAACCATTCATCAGCCAGCCAAATACAGCGCGATTTAGAATTCTGCTTTTTCGCCGTTGCTAAGGAAGAATTTAAATCTTCTCCCGCCGTTGCTAAGGAAGAATTTAAATCTTCTCCCCCCCTTAGCAAGGGGGGGTTGGGGGGGGTGAATTTTGCCTTCAGCTTTTTCGCCGTTGTGCCTTTTTTACCTTGACTTAAAACAGCTTGAATTTTCTGAACTTGCGCGATTACTTCTCGCGCTTTTTCTGGTGTGACAGCGATTAGTTCATCTTCCGCTGGACGAAAGCGAGTTAAACCCACCGGCACCACAGCCACCGATGCAACCGTGGGGATATTTCCCCTATGAAACTTTGCCAAATCTAACAAAGTCCGTTCTAAATGTTCGCCGTCATTAATGCCGGGACAAACAACAACTTGAGCGTGAATTTGTAGGCGACGTTCTTGAAACCATTTGATTTGTTCTAAAATTTTCCCAGCCCTGAGATTTTTTAGCAACCTAATTCGCACTTCCGGTTCCGTAGCGTGTACGGAAACATAGAGAGGAGAAAGTCGCATTTGTTCGATTCTGTCCCACTCTTTTTGAGTAAGATTTGTCAGAGTGAGATAGCTACCGTAGAGAAAACTTAGTCGATAGTCATCATCCTTGAGATAAAGAGTTTCGCGCTTTCCTGGTGGCTGTTGGTCAATGAAGCAGAAAGGACAGCGATTATTGCACTGAATCAGCCCGTCAAAAAGGGCTGTTTCAAATTCTAAACCTAAATCTTCGTCGTAATCTTTTTCGATTTCTAATTTGTGGATTTTGCCTTTGGTGTCTAATACTTCTAGTTCGAGAAATTCATCGGCGCATAGGAATTGATAGTCGATTAAATCGCGGGGTTTTTGACCGTTGATGGCCAGGATTGAGTCACCGGCATCAAATCCGATTTCGGCGGCGATGCTGTCGGGGATGACTTTGGTGATTTTGGCTGGCTTTGTTGATAATTCGCTCATAATTTCGCACTGGCGGCCTTTTCAAGTTTGATAAGTTATTTTTAAAATATTATTTTTGTTTTTATTCTCAAACCTATCACAATTTAACTCTTTTGTCAATCGCGCCATGCTGGAAAAAAATAGCCCTTTGTGAAGCGCGATCGACTGAAAATACGGCAGCTTTAATCGTCTGCTATAAATTATTTTAGTTACCCACGATCGCATACCACAAACTTACCATCAGACACCAACTCGCTAAATGCTGTGGAATCAAAGATTTAAGGGAGCGCTTGGCAATTTTTTGAGTCACAAATATCGTTACTAACAATCCTACAATTAAAGTTAAGCCTTGCAAGAAACTAATCACAGCCGGATCGCCGACAAAACTTGGTAAATCTTCTCTAATTTGTCCGAAAGTGGCAAAAGTTACGGGAATCACTCGCCCGCCTTCCTGCAAACCCAATCGCCAATAGTGAGCCAAACTCCCGCCCCAGACTAGGGGTAAATAACCGTAAGCGAGGGAGACAAAGGAGAGAGGTTTATAGGTGGTAAATGGCATGGTTTGTGCTTTTCCCAATTGATAAATTGCCTGCATGACTGCGTAGGCGGCTAGGGGAATCAGGGGCGGAATAATTAACACCGCGAGCGAAATTCCTAAATGAGGGATAAATTGGTCTAAATTGATGCCTAGTCCTAATAAATCATTGATTTCAGGTAAGCGATGGAGATAGATGCCGCCTAATAAGAGAAATAACAGGGCGACTTCATAACTGTGGGGAACATGGGTAGTCCATAATTCGATTCCAGGGGGGCGCAGATTTAATTCTACCGATCGATGGGGGCAGGCTTTTAAGCAAGTCATGCACAAGACGCAATCTTTATTATCAGTTAATTGGGCGGGATGGGAATAAATCGGACATCCATTAGTGGTTAATCCTTCTCCCAAGCCGGGGCCGCCTTTATAACAATGGTAGGTAGTACATTCAGCGGCACAGGTTCCTTGTTGGGCGCGGAGTTCGATAATTGAGAGTTTAGCAAATAAGCCATTCATTCCCCCGATGGGGCATAAATAACGACACCACAATCGTCGCTCGAAAATGAGGGAAAAAATTACAGCCCCGGCGGTGATGAGTAATAACAAACAACTGGATAAATAGGCGGTGTTTTCTAAATCCCACAACTCTTCCCACAGAAATATGAGGGTAAATAGTCCGAAGAGAAACCAACCACCCCATTTTTCAGCTTGTTGGCGCGGCCATTTATGCAGAGTTCGAGGGAAAATTTTCAGCGATAGTTTTTGGACGATTTCCCCATAAATCATAAACGGGCAAAAAGCGCACCACAATCGCCCAATCAGGGGAAATAATAATAAAATTAAGGGCCACCACCACGCCCAAAAAATATTGAGGGCAAAATTATGTTGTCTATCTTGGGGGGCGACAAACAGGATGATTACCACCAATGCAAATATCCAACTGGTAAACCAATAATTTACGCGATCTGGATACCAATCGCTCCGTAAAAACTGCCGAAATTTAGGATAGATATTTAATAAATTCAGTCGAAATTTTTGTTTCTTAGTGGCCTGGGCCCAAAACACTTCTTCTGTTAATACCTGATTTCCCTGTGCTTGAACTAAGGCGCGATCGACCATTCCTTCTAATTCCCGCAAGTTCCCTGGAAAGTCGTAGGCTTGCAAGCGGCGAATAGCTTCCGGCGTGACTTGGGGCTTTTCTAATTTTTTTTGGCGGCAAAGGAGGTTGAGATAATAGTTAACCTGTGCCTCTAAATCTGTTTTCCTGACCCGCAACGAGGGTACTTTAATCTTATGGTGTGTCAGCTTGTCGAGCTGTGGTTGAAAGGTTTCTGAAATTAAAATGATGCGAGCATTACTAGAACGTGGTGGGGGTGGTATTTGTCCTTCTTTGACTGTTAGTGTATAGGTTCCATCAGTTAATAATTGCTGAATTTGAGGGCATAATTGCTCTGGTAATTCTTGCACATCATTTAAAATTAACGTCCCTTCACCCAACCATTCCAAGAGTCCAGGTTTACCGCCCAAACGCCCGAATAATTCTGCTCCATTTGTTTGAAGCAAGGCACTTTTTAGCTGAATCACTGGCTCGCTGCGGCGATGAGAACCGAAATGAATTAAAGCGGCTAAATTATCTTTTTCTAACCCCGGTTCGCCAGAGATTAATACGGATCGAGCGTCGTTAGATGCTGTGCGAATTTGTTGGCGCAATTTCACTGCGTAACGGCTATTCCCAACTATTCCCCGTTTCGCCCTGGGTACTAGATAGCTGCGGAGGGCATTTTGACGCTCTCTATCGTAGGCGATTTCTGTTTCTAGCTGTTCTAGTTTCGTCGCTAAACGTTGGGTATAGGCTTCGGTGATGCGTGGATATGTTGCGAGCAAACTGCGCCAGCGATCGGCATTAATTACCAAAAATTGACATTCTGTCCTAGCGACAATTCGACTATCTGCTGGTTGTGAACGTTGGAGGGCAGATAAATTGACGATCGCCCCTGGTAATAAACTACTACCCCACATTAAGCCCGGTTGTTTGCGGCGGTATCGATCGGCTTGTCCTCGTTCTAGGATATAAAGATTTGTGACAGGGGTGTCTTCGATCACCACTCGAAATCCAGGCCCAAAGGTTGCTAGTTGTATTTCGCTAGCGATCGCCTGTAAAATCTCGCGGGATAATATGCCTAATTCGGTGTTGGATTCTAGCCAGTTAATTAATGTTTCGGTAGACATCGCTTAGGGTCGGCGAAAGCCGAATGGTGATAGCTTGCTGTCGGATCTATCATAGCTTGTAGAAGTCCTCACGGCGCGATCGCCCTCCTCTCAAGCGGATGGGCGCACCCGACGAGAATGCCACGGCACATTAGCCAAAAATTGTTTTCCAAGCAATAATTGACAGGGCTAAATCTGCGATCGCGTGACTGATATAACTGGCAAAAAGCGAACGATAGGTGAGATAACACCAAGACCAAATTACCCCAGCTAGGAATACTGCTAAGGAGCCTAACATCACTCCTTGCCACTGCGTATAAGCTGCTAAAACAATGATATGATGAAGAGTAAAAAACATAGCACTCAGAAATATGGCTCCGGTTCCAGGTATGAGAATCTCACACTTTTTGTAGACAAACCAGCGCCAAATAAATTCTTCAATCAATGAGTTGATTAGTACAAAATAGCATTGGACTATTAAAAACAATATAGGATTGATAGACCCCATTTGTTGCACCTTGGTTTTGGCATCAGCCGCATTGATCCACTGTTGACCGAAAAGCCAGTAAGTACCCATAATTATCCCGAACATTAATAGCCCCAAAACCAGGCCAACTAACAATTCTTGATATTTGGGTGGGGATAAATGCAGTTGGTACCGATCGCGCCAAACAGACCAGACGATGGGTAAAAACAGTAGCCAAAGTCCGCCCAATACTGAAACTATGGTCCCGACTATTCCGGGAGCAATAAATAAGGACATTGCTACACCAATGCTAGCAGCAGGAACTACCAGAATTAGAGCTAATTTCGCATTTTGGCGATCGCTATGTTCGGCCATTATATTGACACCCATACAAATTATCTAATTATCAGGCGTTATAGATGCTTATTCTACCAAGTTTGGAGTGACTAAATAGCCTGTTACCACATGATTAAACAGGCTATTTAGCCTACTATTATATTGTGGAACAGGCAGGAAAGTAGGTTTTATAATAATGATGGTTCTTTCAATGCACCGCCAGCAAGGGCAGTCAAAATCGCTACACCAAAGGCCAGTCGATACCAGACAAAAATCCAGGTATTCTGAGTTTGCAGAAATTTCATCAACCAGGCGATAGAAATATAGGAAAATATAAAGGCTGAAATTGTTCCAACTATCAAAGCGACAACAGCACCTTCACCTACCCCTTCACCCAGAGCACTTTTCAACTCAACTAAACCAGCCAGAGTAATTGCCGGAATTCCTAACAAGAAAGAAAACCTTGCCGCCGCCGCTCTTTCTAATCCTATGAATAATCCTGCTGTCAGGGTAGAACCCGATCGCGAAACACCGGGAATTATTGCCATTGCTTGAGCTAATCCCATGATGATACCATCTTTGACTTCTAATTTTTCGTAATCCCGTTGACGCTTGCCTGTTTTTTCGGCTATTGCTAATAGTGAGGACATGACGATGGAAGCAATGGCGATCGCCCCCAAACTCCGCAGTGGCGATTTGTCAAAATCTTTAACCAATATCTTGATTAGCAGTCCAAAAAAGATAATCGGTATTGTTCCCAAACCAATTCCCTGCGCCATCCGAAACTCTTGGGAATCATAGTCAGAGCGTCTAATAGCTTTAAATGCACCAGTAGTTATAGTTGTTAAGTCTTTCCAAAAATACAATAGCACTGCCACAATGCTGCCCAATTGAATGACACCAACATAAGCAACACCTGGATCGCGGCCCCAAAGAGCCACTGCAACTACCTTCAAATGAGCACTGCTGCTGATGGGCAAAAATTCAGTTAATCCTTGGACAATTCCTAAAACAATCGCCTCAAACACACTAATTTGATCTGGTCCAGCCACATTAGCAGCCGGGGTTTGAGCGAGAATTACGTCAAGCAAAGCAATCATTTGTTGTCAATTCCTAGTTTTCAGTTCCTATCTGAGCTGAATCTTAGTGCCGATCGCAACTAAAAACATCTTAAAATAGGTAGTCAAAAACCAATTTAACCTACGGACCAGCATTTGCCGACATTTATTGATAAAATTAACTGTGTTTTGCACACTTTTTCGCCACTTTACAGCAACTGCCAACAAACTATGATATTTTCCAGCTACAAAAATTTAATTGCTACTATTGCTTCTGGCAAAGGCTGGCGGCGACGAATCTTGTCTGCTAGTCTTTTAACTGTGGCGATCGCCCTTAGCTTCATCCTGTTCATGGGCACAGCACCAGCCTACGCAACTCTCACAGACGATCGCTTCGACGGTACAATTTTTGCCCTCTATGGCGGCAACGGTTCCCTAGTCCCTCCGAAAGTCACTCTCAAAGATTCTTTCAAACGCAAAAAACCAGTATTACTGGTTTTTTATACTGATGATAGTAGCGACAGCAAGCAATACGCTATTGTTGTATCGAACCTCCAGGAATTTTACGGTCGGGAAGCCGATTTTATACCTGTATCCATCGACTCTCTTCCTGCAAAATCAGCACCAGAACTAACCAATCCGAGCCATTATTACGAAGGATTTGTCCCTCAAACAGTGATTCTAGACCAATCGGGGAAAATTGTGTTTAATGCCAAGGGACAAGTGCCTTTTGAAGAGGTAGATGATGCCTTTAGAAAAGTTTTTAATTTGCTACCTAGAGACAAATCAATCTCGTTAAAACGCCGGGTTGTGAACGAACTAAATACCGAATTATCGAAGTAGTTAGAGGATTTGATCTAACTCCAATGTTCCCTACGGGGAGTTTTCCCACTCGGCGCTAAGCTTACGGAAATTGTACTGAGATACACCGGGATGACAAGTAACGCAACTGCTTATATTTGCTGGTTGTGACATTTTAACTTTGGGATGTAGAGCTTTGAAATATCGAGAACTCGCGACTCGATAAGCCAGTTCTTCTTCTTTCTGTTGGGGACGAGAAAAAGTTTGCAGATAGTTCCACACTAGCAGGCGCGGTGGATCTACGAGCAGCTTGAGGGTTTGTCCGTAGTGTTGGGGATCTTGCAGCAATCTGCGCCAGGTTTCTGTAGGTAATACTTGTGGCGGCAAACCAATGTGACAAGTGGCGCAGTTTTCGAGGTATAGTTGTTGTCCGAGTTGGTAGCGATCAGGAAGGCGATCGACAGTGCCGATATTTTCGATTCCAGATACTTGAGCTAGTGGTGCGGGGGTGCGAGTATCGGCTGTCTGGGCGGCTACCCATCCCCCGCAGGTACAGCAGACCACTATCAACACTAGCAAAGTTGAGTAAATTCCCCGCAAGGTTCGCCTAGGACGTCGGCGGGGTGTTTGGTGCTTCATTTTGCTTCTGCCTTTGGTCTTCTAGTTTTTGCCACAACGATCGGGTTTTTTGGAGCCTGCGTTGATTTTTTGTTAAATCACTGGTATGCTCATCCCTTCCCGTGCTAAGCAGCTATTGGCGAACACTGCTTGGACTTCTGCTTCTACTCGATCGAGAAAGTTGTCGTCATGACCTGGATCGTGGTGAAACATTACCACTTTTTTGACTCCCGCTGCTTTGGCTACTTCTACTCCGGCTTGCCAAGTCGAGTGTCCCCAGCCGACTTTGGGCGATTTGAAGTCATGATATTCTTCGTTGGTGTAATTCGCATCGTAAATTAACACATCTGCGTCGCGAGCTAGGTGTACTATGTTGTCGTCTAACCGATCGGCAAAGTGTTCTGTATCGGTGCAGTAGACGGCACTGTGTCCCTCCCAGGTCACACGATATCCGATCGCGGTATTGGGATGATTGAGCAGGGCGGTTTCGATTTTTACATCGTCGAGTTCGATGATATCCCCCGGAGTCAAGTCATTAAATTTGAGGTCTGACTGCATCACCTGGATCGGGACTGGGAAGTTGGGGTGGTGCATTTGGTCTGCCAGACGCTGTTTAATTGTAGTGCCGTTGGGGGCGATCGCACCGTAAATGTGAAAGCAGTTCCCTGGAATGAAGGCGGGGGTAAAAAAAGGGAACCCTTGAATGTGATCCCAGTGCGTGTGGCTGAAAAACATATGGGCTTCCACTGGCATCTGTCGCAGCAAGTTGAGACCAAGGACTCGCAGACCTGTGCCACCGTCAAAGATCAGGCGTTGTTTGCCCAACCGCATTTCTACGCAAGAGGTGTTACCTCCATAGCGAATTGTTTTGCTACCGGGAGTTGCTATGCTGCCCCGGACTCCCCAAAACTGAACGACAAACTCGGTCAAAGGGCTGCTTGAGCTAGTGGCTTTGCCATCAGAAGGCTGTGGAATGGCTGCGGACTTTTGAGAATCAGGCATCTTTTTTAGTTTTACGCGCAGGAACTTAGGAGTGGAGATTTTATTTTTTAGTTCGAGAATTTAAAAAAACATTGAGCCTTCAGGCACTGAGGTGGGACCTGGAACCCGATCGCGATCGTAATGTTTGACAGGGAAACATTCAAAACCTTTGACAGGGAAACAGTCGGAGTACCTCAAATGAAATCAAATATATCTTTAAATTGGAATCTAGTCTGCCCACACCATAAATCATATTTGGTGTGGGAGTATGTGATTCTGGTTGTAGTCCAAGAATGCGGGCTAGTGGTTTATTTGCGATCGGCTGCGATGCACTTTTCCACTAATGGCATTACTAGATCCACATCTTGCCACCCTAGAATTTCTGTCACTTTTTTCTCCAAATTTTTGTAGGTTCTAAAAAATTCGGCTATTTCATCCAAGCGATGAGGTGCTACGTCTTTGAGTGACTTATAGTGAGCGTAGCGTGGGTCTTTGTCGGGAACGCACAATAGTTTTTCGTCTCGATCGCCTCCATCGATCATTTCTAGCATTCCGATGGGACGGGCTGCAATCACGCACCCCGGAAATGTGGGCTCGTCCATCATCACCATGCCGTCGAGGGGGTCGCCATCGTCAGCTAAGGTATTGGGTATGAAGCCATAGTCGCATGGATATTGGACTGAGGAAGAGAGCACCCGATCTAGAGCAAAGGCTTGTAAGTCTTTATCAAATTCGTACTTGTTTTTGCTACCGGCGGTAATTTCGATCAGGACATTGAGCAGTCCTGGTTTCGGCTGTGCCGGAATTAGCGATAAGTCCACAAGAATATCTCCAAGTTAACAGATGATCCGGGTTTTGCTATTTGTCAAACCCCTTTCATAGCATTTTAGGAGCGATCGGGCCCAACGGCTGCATAAGATTGATACAAAGCGGGGGAGTGCCATCGCATCTGATTGATTTTTTGGCGCGATCTCGTGAGTCCGCGCGATCGACACAAAATCAGGCACACCCTGATTAAAGATTCAATCTAACGTTGAATTTCCTTGTACATTGACTGGACTACATCGAGCAGGCTCAAGACTTGCTGCCATTGGGGAGCATCGGGCTTGTAGCTTTTGGCACGCTGATTTTTTAAACTGTGGTGCAACAGATTCAGCAACGCCTCTGGAGACGGTAAGGGTTCCTCCTCATCTGCTGGGGGAAGGGAAGCATTTTCTTCGATGATTTCTTTGATATTTTGCGCCTTGTCTGCCAGGGTCAAAGCTCTACTTGCCAGGTTTTCCGGCATTTTCGGTCGTTCCGACAAAGATGCGCCTGTCAGTTCCACCAGTAGTTGACAGACTTGATCGACCCATTCGCGATCGTTTACCGAAAAGGAACCGGATTTGAAAACTTGTCCATCTCGTCTTTGCTGAATGCTTTGTACCTTCTGTATCAGAGGTAGAGCCTTTTGGCTAATGTTTGGCGGCATTTTGGGGATATCGGACAAGGAGTTCCGAGCAATCTCTAGCAATAGTTGGTAAACCTGATCTACCCACTCAATATCTCCCGACTGCGAATTCCAATTATTCATAACTGACGCTAGTAGTTTTCCATAATAAGACCAGAACATTAAGTAGCTGTGGTTTTCAGCACCTTTCATACAACAATCATACCTGGAGCGAGCAGATTTAAAATCACCGTCTCAGTGATGTTAGAAAAAGCTTTGCAGGATAAAAACTCCCCAAACATTCAGCTATGGGTAGTTTTGTCAATAAGTTAATTTGCGGTTTGAAACCCCAATCGGATATGGGTGCATCTGTGTTTGGCAAATATATTCGTATGGGCTGTAGCATGACCCCTGTAAATCTCTGGCGCGAGCTAATAAATTGTCTGCGGTCATGCTTCGCCTATGCAACATCAGGATGCTCCCTCGGATATTGAGGTTCCGGGTTCGCCGTGGCTGCCAGCCAGAGGGGGGCTGGTTCAGGATTTACCCCAGGACTTAGGGCGGGGGAGTCCTATTTTTCTGTAAGGTTCCACACCCCATCCCAGTTGAGTACATCTGAGAATTTGTGCTGAAATAGCATACAGCGATCGACGTGCAATTTAGCCGCCTTGTTTTTGGGATCGATGAGCAAAACCTCCTTAAATTCGCCCAGTGCCTGTCTAAAAGATTTCTTAGCTTTCGGTTCTAACATTGTCTTAATTTCGCTCAGTACCTTTTTCACCCCATCAAGGGTCAGATTTTCCACAAATTCCTCATCTAACGTTTCTGCTACTGTTTCTTCGGCCCGGCTTTTAATTTTTGCCTGCAATAACTGTCTGATATGTGAGGATTTCAAACGCTTGATTTTGCCATTTGATGGGTCTTTGATATCTGCTTCCAAAATCTTTTTGACATCGCCCTCTTGCAATTCCTTAATTTCGTCTGGTGATAACTCTCCGATCTTAGATTTTATCAAGAGTGTGGCTTCATCTTCCGACAGGTTTTTGATACCTTCCCATTTCAGCACTTGAATTTCTGACTCGAATATTTTATGGGCTTGTGACTGATTTGTTACATCGTACTCTGACTCTTTTTTTAGTTGATATAACAATTTTTTGAGTTCACGTTCTAACTGTTCATCGACCGTGTAGGAGAGATTTTTTAGTTCTGTTTCGGGCATTTTCGCCACATCTTTTAAGATTTTTTCCACCTCACCCTTATCTAGTGTTTGAGTAACAGGTTGCTTGTAATATTCACGTCCTTTGTTGTAGTGTTCTACAATTTTTTTCTCTGTTTCAGTCAGCGCCATGCCAACGGAGGAGTAAGTGGGCTTGATAGCGACAAGTTCGTAAACGATGACGGGTTCGCTTTTGCCTTTAACAGTAATGAAATCTAGTTCCCGCACTTCCAGTCGATCGCGGTATTCTTGGTAGGTGTTGTCACTAATGATTAAGTCAGTGCCGTACTGCTTGCTGGCCCCTTCTAAGCGAGAGGCGAGATTCACCCCATCTCCAATGGAAGTTAGTTCCATCCGTCTGCTGGAGCCGATGTTGCCACTGACAACTTCGTCGGAATGGATGCCCATACCGATACTGATCGGTAACTCGCGATTATCAATTCGCTCTTGATTAAATTCCTTCAATTTTGCCCGCATTTCTACTGCGGCTTGCATGGCGCACCAGGCATGATCTTCTAGGGGTGCTGGAGAGCCAAAAACTGCCATCAGAGCGTCGCCGATGTATTTGTCGAGAGTACCTCCGTAGTTGAATACGGAATCTACCATCACTTCAAAATATTTGTTGAGCATCACTACCACTTCTTCGGCTTGCAATTTTTCCGTAAGTGTGGTGTAGCTGCGAATATCGGAGAACAGCACCGAAACGTGCTTGCGTTTACCTCCCAATCCTGTATCTCCTGAAGCCAGCAGCGCTTCGGCTACTTCTGGGGTCATGTAGCGGTACATCAAGTTTTTGACTTGCTTAGCGCTGCTGATATCTTCCATCACAACTAATGCTCCGTTAACTTTTTTGGGGTCAGTAGCATCTGTCATGGAATTGATCGACAAATTTATGCTCTGCTGTTCTCCTTCGGAGGCAATCAATACTTGGTCAGGGTAATACTGCTGGCGGTCTTTGTCGTCTGTAGGGTGCAATGCCACATCGAACCACTTGGCAAAATCACCTTTTTCCAAGTTAATTAGATCGCGCAAAGATTGACCTTCTGCCAAGCGGGCATCGCTAACGCCAAGCAATTTTTTGGCACTGGGATTCGTAGCGACTATATGGCCTTTTTGGTCTGTAGATATGACACCGTTTGTCAGTGCGTGCAGCATATCTTTTTGTCTTTGTTCTTGCTGTTTGACTTCAGCAAATAGTTTGGCGTTTTGCAGGGCTACTCCTGCTTGGATATTAAACGCTTTCATAAATTCCATGTCGTTGCGATTGAAACTAGCTCGCCATTGTTCCGGGGCTTCAGGCCAGTTTTCTGGATTGTATGGGGGGTATTCTCCTTGTTTTTTTTTGTTAATTAACTGGGTGACTCCAATCAATTTGTGGTCGGCATTAAATACTGGCATACAGAGCATACTGCAAGTGCGGTAGCCAGTTTTTTTGTCTGTTTCTTTGGAAGTTTCGGCGCGGGAGTCGTTATATACGTCAAAGGAAATTAGTAGCGGTTCACTGGATTGGGCGACAATACCTGCAAAACCGGCGGTTCTGGGTATGCGAAGTTCTTGAAGTTGACCTGCGATCGGGATTTTTGTCCATAGTTGATCTCGTTCTTCGTCAATTAGCCACAGGGTGCTGCGATCGGCTTGCATCAGTTCTTGAGCCTGATCCATCACCCGTTTGAGAGTATCTTCTAAGTCTAGACTGCTTTGAGAAAGAGCGTTGACGGCGTTCATCAGCGCTGTCGCTGCCCGCTGCCTTTGAGTTGCTGCGTAGAAAGATTTAGAAGATTCTAAAATTAGGCGAATGGACGGGGCAAATTCTCTAAATATTTGTTCGTCTTCTTGGGTAAATCCTTGCCTGTCTATCTGTACGTCTAAATGGTCGTAATTATGATGATCTGCCTTTAGTTTATTAATCAGTTGAACGACTGCAACTAACTCTTGTGTGTCTTCATTAATCAGAGGCATCGTCAGCATTGTATAGGTGCGATATCCTGTTTTTTCGTCAGTTTTTTTGGCGTTAGTCGATCGCGGGTCGTTGTAAAAATCATAGGGAATATTCACCCCTTTTCTGCCGGTGGCGACTTCTCCGGCAATGCCCACATTGGAGGGAAATCTGAGTTCTAGGTTGTTGCCATGTTCATCTTTGGCAACCCTTGCCCAGAGTTCATTTTTTTCGTCGTCTAATAAAAATATAGTGCTGCGATCGGCATTGAGCAATTCCCCGGTTTTCTGGGTAATCGACTGCAACATTTCGTTAAGGATAGCGTCAAACCCTTGGCTGTCTAGGAGGTTGTCGAGCATTCCCAAGGTTTGATTGACAACCTTCAGTTTGTTCTCTACGTCCTTGGCAACTCCTTTAAAACTATCCTTGTTTAGGGGTGCGAGGAAACTGGAGAAGTTTCCTTGGGTTGTGACGATTTGACCACTGCTAGAGGGATAGTGAGAGGGCTGTTCCTGATGATTTTCAGTGATAGGAGTGACATCTATAGTCACATTACCTAGGGATGACAGATTGGAAGATGCAGAATAATTCATAGACCTTTAGAGAAGCTTAAGTTTAAGGTTTGGTCTCTCAGGTACCAGATCTGGCAAGTCGATCGCCCGGATCGTTGCACAAGAGTTGAGTAAAAGTATTTGTCAAACTATTTCCCAGTTTACAGAACTTCCTACCGATGGCAAGGAAGAGCCGTTTGGGACACAACCGTGGGAGATTGAGAGCGCTGTGGCCATCAGTCCACGGTTGTCAGAGGTCGCGAATCTTTTTTAAATGGTATAGTATTGGATTTTGACATTAGGTTTACTAAGTGTAACTAGATTCGGTGACTTAGAGAGTCCGATCGCCTGGACAGACTGCAATCTGTTGTAAATAGAGGAATGCCTGTCAGGGGGTCGATGGATGCGGACTAAAGTTTGCCTAGTCGCCATTCTGACACCACTACTAAGTAATTATGTGTGCTCATCTCTACAATTGTGGTTTCTAGATAGAATTTCTGTCAACTTGGCGACTAAAACAGTTGCTGAGACTGGTACAACTGTGATACTAATGTCTGGTTGCCATCTAGTGTCACAGCTAACTGTGACATAAATAGCCTGTTTAGTTGTTAAATCTTAACAATAATTCTGGTCAGCTTCAGTTTTTTTGAGAATGAATCTGGCGCAAAGAAGCGGCCTGAGCTAGGAGAGATTCAGCAAAAGCGATGGCTTCTGTTTCCGATCGCCCACTAGCCAGTTGAGCCAGTTCTTCCCGTCGCTGCTGGCTGTTGAGGGCCACAACACGCACCACTGTACGTTCCGATGATTGAGGGTTGCCTGGATCTTCCTTTGTGCCTGTTTCAGAGGCGATCGTCTGTTTGTTGACACGAAAGTGACAGTCAGCCATCGCAGCAATCAAAGGTTGGTGCGTCACACAAAGGACTTGGTGTTTTTCCGAAAGTTGATGGAGTTTTTTGGCGATCGCCCCAGCCACTCTCCCAGACACCCCGGCATCAATTTCATCAAATACCAGAGTGCTAGCACCTTCGATTTGCGAAAAACAAGCTTTGATGGCGAGCAAAAAGCGACTCATTTCTCCCCCAGAGGCGATCGCACCTAGGGGTTGCAGAGGTTCCCCTGGATTGGGACTGAAACAAAAGGCGATGCGATCGGCACCATTTACTGTTGGGGTGACTGCTGCGATTTCCACTTGAAATTGTACTTTTTCCATGGCTAAGGGCTTGAGTTCTGCCACTAAAGCAGCTTCGAGTTTCAGAGCCGTTTCCCGTCGCAGGGCGCTGAGGTGGCTGCAAGCATCCTTTAATTGCTCCATAGAGGCTTGATATGCCAGTTCTAGGGATTCCATAGACTCGCCGCCTGCTAAAAGTTCATTTAGTTCGTTTTGGATGGTTTGATAATAGGCGATCGCTTCTTTAAGCGGGCCATATTTGCGACAGATTTGTTTAAGTTCCTGAATTCGCTCTTCTACTTCTTCAAGTCTTTGCGGATCTGCTTCTAATTGTTCGCCGTAGCTGCTAATTTGGCGGCTAGCTTCTGTAGCTTGAGCTAGAGCATCGCTGACCATTTCTAGAATTGGTTGCAACTGAACATCGTAGACTGCCATGTCGCTTAAAGTTGCCTCAGCTTTGCTCAACAAGTCAGCAGCAGAGGCGGCATCAGTGTCATTTTGATACAGAGCTTGATGAACTTGGTAACTTTGTTGCTGCAACTCCACAACGTGATTGAGCCTGATTGATTCTTGTTCGAGGTTTTCCAATTCAGCCGCGTCTTCGATATGGGCTTGGCCAAGCTCTCGGACTTGGTATTCTAACAAATCAAGTCTTTGCAGGCGCTGCTGTTCTGACTGACGTCTGCGGTTGAGGGCGGTTTTGGCTTCGCTGGCGACAAGCCATGCTGCGGTGACATTCGATCGCGCTTGCAAAATAGTTTTACCACCATAGAGATCTAGCCATTCTCGCTGGAGAGTTTCTAGTCCTAGTTGGACGGTTTGGCCTTGAGCAGTAATTTCCACGAGTCGATCGCGCAGTTGCTCCATCAAGGGGCGGTTGACCAAAATTCCGTTCAAACGCGATCTCGTCCGCAGAGTACCGCTAGAGGCCATAATTTCCCGGCTGCAAACCGCTAAATTGCCATCAATGGGTTCAATTTCTTGCTCGCCCAGCCACAATGCCGCAGCTTTGTCCAATTCAAAAGTAGCTTCTAATATGGCCCGCGCTGCTCCTGTGCGAATCACCCGGCGATCGACTTTTCCACCCAAGACTGCATCGATCGCATCTAGGATAATCGATTTCCCAGCCCCTGTTTCCCCTGTAAATACGTTCAAACTAGGGCCAAATTCTAGGTCTAGACAGTCAATCAAGGCAAAGTTTTCGATTCTCAGGGATAGTAACATGGGGAATTTGTTATTGGTTATTTGTTATTGGTTATTGGTTGTTTGTTATTGGTTATTGGTTATTGGTTGTTTGTTGTTTGTTATTGGTTATTGGTTATTGGTTATTGGTTATTGGTTATTGGTTATTGGTTATTGGTTGTTTGTTATCCCTCGTCCCTAGGCAGAGCCTGGGAACCAGTGCATTCCCGATTCCCCATTCCCTATTCCCTATTCCCCACTTCGAGTAAACCCAAGTGTTTATACGCAGCAGCAGTGGCAATTCTTCCCCTACTTGTTCGTTGCAAAAATCCAATTTGCATCAAATAAGGTTCGTACACATCCTCAATAGTTTGAGTATCCTCTCCTGTGGAAGCTGCCAGGGTTTCTAAACCCACTGGACCACCATTAAAGTTTTCAATCATTGCTGTCAAAAGACATCGATCGGTCCAATCCAAACCTAGCGGATCGACATTGAATAATTCTAGGGCAACCGATGCCACTTCGGCGGTGATCGGCTTTAATTGTTTGACTTCACTATAGTCTCTAACTCGCCGCAACAATCGGTTAGCAATGCGGGGTGTGCCACGAGCTCGTCGGGCAATTTCTGTGGCGCCTTCTGCTGTCATGGGAGTGTCGAGAACTTGGGCGGTTCTTTGGACAATTAAACTGAGTTCGTCTATTTCGTAGTAGCGTAATCTTTGGATCAGTCCGAAGCGATCGCGCAAGGGAGCTGTCAGTGACCCAACTTTTGTGGTTGCTCCTACTAAGGTAAACGGTTTGAGGGGAATACTGCGAATTTTTGCACTTTTGCCTTGACCAATCGTAATATCTAAGCGGCAATCTTCCATCGCTGGATAGAGGATTTCTTCTGTTACTTTTGAGAGTCGGTGAATTTCGTCGATAAACAGCACGTCTCCTGCTTTGAGGTTGACTAACAATCCGACAATATCGCGGGGTTTTTCTAGGGCTGGGGCTGTGGTGATTTTGCATTCAACTTCCATTTCTGCTGCTAAAATTAGCGACATTGTGGTTTTACCTAACCCTGGCGGCCCATACAGTAACAGGTGATCCATTGGTTCATTTCGGGATTTGGCTGCTTGAATTGCGATCGCCAAAACTTCTCTCAAGTCTTTCTGGCCGATGTATTCAGCTAATCGCTGAGGTCGGATTTTGTCGTCTTGTTTGCTGTTGGTTTCGTCGGCTAGTTCTTGGGGTTCTACCAGCGATTCTGTCTGGGGTTTTACAGCTTTATTTTTTGTTTTTTTGGGGGTGGCTGCGGCAATGTGTTCGGGTAGATTTGGATCGGGAGGCTGTTGTTTAGAGGAGATAATTGCCATATTAATCTGCGAGCGAACTGGGGAAATTGTTTACAATTATTAAAATAGTCTTGAGAATTATTGAGTTGGCTATGAGTATACCGTCGGATTTATTAGCATCGGAAAATATAACTTTTGAGGGGGCGATCGCGCTGACTCAATCTTTATTGTCGGAAATTGAAGCCGATTCCCTACGGGATAGCTACGCTTCACGACTTTCACAGGCCCAGATTCAGCAAGCAGTGGCTTCTCTGGTGAACACACACAACGGCGCTAGAGGGTTTTTTGTCACCTATCTGACGGACGATCGACACCTTGCAGATGAACCGTCTCCTGGAGTGCTGGACGCACTGCGCGAGGCTCCTGAGATCGTAGCAGAACTGCTGGTCAAAAATCTGGCAATGTCGGCGGCCATGGTTGTCTATCACTCGCGCCACCACAAGCCGGAAATGGCCGCGGGTTCCGAGAGAGTACAAGGGCGATCGCGCCATCTAATTCAAACTCTGCAAATACCTGCTTGTCAAACTCTAGCGGAGCAAATGCTAGAAAATTTGCGGACTGGACAAGGGGAATATGAACAGTTTTTCGATCGCTGGGGCTATGATGGGGAGCAAAAAGCAGCGATCGCTTCGGCACTCAGCGAGGCGATGGGCTAATCAACAGCCCATAAGTGCCTTCTGGCTTCAAAAACAATCCCTCTGGGTGCAGCTAGCCCACAAACCCTTGATCAAAGTAGCGAGGCTGTGGAATAATTGCGGTTTAACAAAAGCTGCCATCAAGCAGCTTGAGTTGATTTAGGTGTGAAGGTAGCGAACGAGGGCAAAAAAATTGCTGAGATCTGTCAAAGGATTTGCCCACAAAGCCCGAACGGTTAGCCACGGGCGACGGGCGAAGCTCAATTTGCTGGCAACATTAGTGCGCCGCGATTTAGAATCTCAATACAAAGGCTCAATTCTGGGCAATTTGTGGCCTTTGCTGAATCAGCTATCACAATTGCTGATTTATACTTACGTGTTTTCCATCGTCCTCAAGGTAAAACTCAACCTTGCAGGCTTCCCAGAAAACAGCGACATTACCTTTGGAGTCTGGCTGTTTGCAGGTTTACTGCCTTGGAGTGCCTTTACCAGTGGTTTGATTAAGTCGGCAGTATCCGTAGTAGGGCAGCCAAATTTAGTGAAAAAAGTGGTATTTCCCCTCGGTTTACTGCCGCTAGTACCGATTTTGACAGCATTTATTGAAAGCTCTCTCGGTCTAGCAGCTTTAATCGTCATAGTAGCAGTATCATCGCAAAAGCTCAACGCTACACTGTGCTTGCTGCCCCTGGTTTGGATGCCTCAGTTGCTGATCACCGCCGGCTTGGGATATTTAACCGCAGGCTTGACAGTATTTTTGCGAGATATTCCTCAGACTTTAGGTGTTATTCTCAACTTTTGGTTCTATTTGACGCCGATCGTCTATCCAGCATCGGTGATTCCCGAACAGTGGCGAGTGTGGATATTTTGGCTGAATCCAATGGCAACAATCTCAGAAGTTTATCGCGATCTCATACTGCTTGGAGAAGTGAAACACTGGGGTGAATGGGGTGTTGCCACACTAATTTCTGCTGCTATATTTTGTGGAGGTTTAATTGTTTACCGACGTTTGCGTCCGGCTTTTGCTGACGTGCTGTAAATTGGTTTTAGATAGGGTACTGTAAATTTATTTTAGATCTAAAGTCAATCTAAAATCTAAAATCTAACATCTAAAATCCAATGACAGAAACTGTAATTTCACTCAAAAATGTTTCCAAATGTTTTAAACGGTACGATCGCCCTGGAGACCGCTTAAAGGAAATAATTTATCCCAGCAAAAAACTTGCTGACGAATTTTGGGCACTACAAGACATCAATCTGGAAATTTCTCAGGGACAAACTCTAGGAATTGTCGGTCGCAACGGTTCGGGAAAAAGCACCCTCCTGCAAATAATTGTGGGAACACTAACACCTACCGCAGGAACCGTCGAAGTTAAAGGACGAGTCTCAGCTTTATTGGAACTCGGAAGCGGTTTTAACCCAGAATTTACCGGACGGCAAAATGTATTTTTCAACGCTCAAATCCTGGGATTCAATCAAAAAGAAACCCAAGAAAAATTTGATGAAATAGCAGCTTTTGCTGATATTGGAGATTTCATCGAACAGCCAGTCAAGACCTATTCTAGCGGTATGTTTGTCCGGCTGGCTTTCGCTGTCGCCACTAGCGTAGAGCCCAATATTTTGGTGGTTGATGAAGCACTTTCTGTCGGTGACGAAGCTTTTCAGCGTAAGTGTTTTGCTCGCTTACAGTCAATTCAGGAAGGTGGGGGAACGATTTTATTTGTTTCTCACGCAGCTACTTCTGTGGTGCAACTTTGTACTTCGGCAATTTTAATGGATAGCGGGGAATTACTGCTAGCTCACACGCCCAAGGTGGTCATATCTAAGTATCAAAAATTGATTTATGCCGATCCAGATAAAGTCTTGGGGTTAAAGGAAGATATTCGAGTATTGAATAAGCTGACTAAGCAGGAAGCGGAAGAAGACCTTCAGGATGTCACCACAGAAAGCACAACTGGAGAAATTAAACAAGAGCCATCCATCCCTGAATTCAAGGAATATTACGAAGAGTATTACGATCCAGGCATGATACCCTCGAATACGGTGAGGTATCCGTCTAGGGGAGCCTCCATTATTAATCCCTGCATCACTACCCTGAAGGGAAATGTGGTAAATCACTTGATTGGTCGTCAAGATTATATTTACACTTACTCTGTCACTTTCTCGAAGTCTACTTCCAAAGTAAGGTTTGGAATGTTAATTAAAACCATTAGTGGCTTTGAGTTGGCTGGTGCTTCTTTGAAGGCTTCTAGCAAGTCAATTAAGTATGTGGAAGCAGGAACGACAATTGTAGTCAAATTTAAATTTAAATGTTTGCTAAATCCTGGGGTTTATTTTTTGAATGCGGGGGTGGTAGGAACGGTAGATGAAGATTTGACTTATCTCGATCGCTGTGTAGATGTGGCCATGTTTAGAGTTCAGTCTTGTACTGAATCCTGTGGGAACGGTATTGTTGACTTGCTGATTGAACCGTGTTTAACTGTTGTCAATTCTGATTCAATGGTAACAGAAGCGTCAAGCGAGGTCATCAGATAAATTTTGTGGAAATAATGAGCAACATTAATCTAGATATGGTAGAAAATTCTGTTATTAAAGCATTAATTGGAGAGCAAGCTAAGTTTCCCGAACATTTTAAACAGAATATTTGCGAAGACGATGAAATGTATTTGTTTGCTCTGAGGAATGTAAAAAATGACAGCGATCGGGCTTTGGTGCGCTATTATTCCCTCGGTCGTCGGATTTTGGATACAGTTAAACAAGTTGTAGATTGGCATTTTGGCGATTTTGAAAATGTGCCATCTTTTCTCGACTTCGCCTGCGGTTACGGTCGCTTTACCCGCTTTTTGATTCAGGAAATGCCACCGGAACGAGTTTGGGTATCTGACATCTCTACCCAGGCTGTCAAGTTTCAAACAGAATACTTCGGTGTTAACGGTATTGTCTCTACGGGAAATCCAGAAAATTATCTCATTGACCAAAAGTTTGACTGCATTGTCGCTAATTCTTTTTTCAGCCATATGCCAGAAAGAACCTTTGGTGGCTGGTTGCAAAATTTGTATAATTTGTTGAATCCTAATGGCATTTTGATATTTAGCGTTCACGATGAGTGTTTGCGAGCACCTGGTACAGAAATGCCAGCCACAGGTCTTTTGTTCAGCCCCAACAGCGAAATTCAATCCTTGAATAAGCAAGAATACGGCACAACTTATGTAACTGAAAAGTTTGTCCGAGAAATTGTGCATCGCGTCAGCGGTGGCCAAGCATTTGTGCATCGCATAGAAAAAGGTCTATGTAGATTTCAGGATTTGTATATTGTGACAAATCACCGAGTTAAAGATTTTTATAACTGGCAATTCAATCATCATCCGGAGGGATATGTTGATGTTGCTACTTTTACCAAAAAGGGTAGTTTATATTTGGAAGGGTGGGCTGTAGATGTCAATCAGGATGGGATAATTGATGAGGTTCAAGTGCTGGTAAACGGTAAGCTTGTCCAGAAAACAGAGCCTTTTTACGACCGCCCGGATCTGGAGCCACATTTTCAGAAAGATGCAATCTGGCAGTCTGGATGGAACTGTTATTTAGGGATAAATAGTATTTTTACCCAGGATGTATTAACGGTGAAATTGATTAATAACTGTGGCGGGAAATTGATTATTGAAAATTGCACAGTTAAATCCCTGGTCAGCCAGAAGTTATCGCAGTCTTTGTTGAGTTCTACTAATTACAAAATTAACTTGGTTGAAAGTCAGTTGGCTGCTGCTAAGATAGAATTAGAGGAAACTAAAAATGAATTAAATTCTACTAAAGCCCTAGGACAAGAAACTAAAGCTAAGCTGCAAGAAACTGAAGCTAAGCTGCAAGAAACTGAAGCTAAATTGGTTGAGGTTCAAAGGAATTTTGAGCTGACACAAGTTCATTTAGTATCTGTGAAAGGGCAGTTAGAAGCAACAGAAAAATCGCTAAATTATGTCAAAGCAGAATTTGAGCGATCGCATAATCGGATTCTAGCAATGGAAAGCAGCAAATTTTGGAGACTCAGATCGGCTTGGTTTCAAATCAGGCGCGCCCTAGGCTTAGCCGGAGAGTAAACAAAGGTAGAATAAAATTAATCGGTTTGGGAATTAAGGCGAGGGAGAGAAAACGTGAATATAAATAATGACAGCAAATCTTCGGTTTTTATTGTAACTGGAATGCACCGTTCGGGTACTTCTTTGACAGCTTCTTTGTTTCAGAAAGTGGGAGTTGATATTGGTAAAAAGTTAGTCGGGCCAGCCGATGGAAATATTAAGGGTCATTTTGAGAATGTGGATTTTGTGGAATTTCACAAAAGTGTTTTGCGATCGCACGGCATAGATGAACTCGGCTGCACCTTTGAAAAAACGATTCCCGTAGCAGCCGAATTTGTAGAAATCGCCAAAAAATTAATTGCCGAAAATCAACAAACAGACAAACACTGGGGCTGGAAAGACCCCCGTACAGCGCTTTTTTGGGATTTTTGGTTAACTCTGCTACCCGAAGCTAATTTTATCTGCGTTTATCGATCGCCCTGGGAAGTAGTCGATTCCCTGTACCGTCGTGGCACCGATGTCAGCTTGCTGAACAATCCCGAAATGGCAGTAAAAATGTGGATTCACTACAATCAGCAAGTTTTAGAACTTTACGAACGTTTTCCCGATCGCTGTCTGCTAGCCAACGTTTACCCGATCGGGAATCATCCCGAACTTTTCATCAATCAAGTCAATCAAAAATTTAAGGTTAATTTATGTGCTATCCCCACCGACAATTTTGACAAATCTCTATTAGTCAACGACCTCGAAAACAGCCACAGACATAGCCTGATCGAACATTATTTTACCCAAGCTGTAGAAATTTATCAAATCTTAGAATCCCACGCCCAAAATTTGAGCAGCAAGACCAGTTTATCCCCAGATAAAATCATCAGTTTACCTACACCTGCTGTGGGACAACTGCAAGATTGGCTAAAAATTAGATTACTGGAAAAACAGCAAAAAACCAGCATATCTGAAGTCAAAAAATGGCAAGAAGAATTTCAAAAAGCTCAGACAAAAGTCTTGGGATTAGAAACAGAATTAGGGCAAACTCAAGTACAGTTAGTCGGCAAACAATCCCAATTTGAAGAGGCTTTAAAAAAGCTATTGAAATTGGAAACAGAATTAGGACAAACTCAAGTACAATTAGCCGGCAAAGAATCGCAATTTCAAGAAGCTTTAGCCAAACTCCTAGAATTGGAAACAGAATTAGGGCAAACTCAAGTACAATTAGCCGGCAAAGAATCGCAATTTCAAGAAGCTTTAGCCAAACTCCTAGAATTGGAAACAGAATTAGGGCAAACTCAAGTACAATTAGCCGGCAAAGAATCTAACTTTAAAATAGCCTTAGAAAAAGTGCTAACTTTAGAATCAGAATTGGGAGCAAAACAGGCAGAAATAGAAGAAAAAGAATTAGAATTAAAGCAGAAAGCAGCAAAGTTCCTCCGACTGGAAACCGAAACCATAGAAATTCAGGAAAACCTCAGAAGTTCGGTCATCAACCTCGAAAAATCGCGCCAAGAAATTGAACCACTTCACCGGGAACTTGCCCAGATAAAATCTTCTCTTTGGTGGAAAATCGGAGAAAATATTTTAGAAATAAAACGCCAAGTTCGCGATTTTTTTCCGAGATTTATTTTTTCTATAGACGGTGCAAACAATTTGCATATTTACGATTCAGATTTAGTAATCAGTGGCTGGGCTTTTCACAGTCAATTTAGCATTAAATCGGTGCGAGCTAAAATTAAAAACACAATTTTTACAGGTCTTTGCGGCATAGAAAGAAGTGATGTAGCGGAAGCTCACTCTAATATTATTGCCGCTAAAAATTCTGGTTTTAGAATTGAATTATCCGCCCCACCGGGACGGCACGAAGTGCTGTTGGAAGTGCAAGATGCTAAGGCTAAATGGCATCTTTTGTCAGTTTATCCGCTTTTTGTGTCCACAATTCAAGCATCCTTTGATACGCCCATAGTTTGGGAACAGCGGCCTGGTCAGGTTTTGTTTGCCGGTTGGTGTTGTCACCACGATCGCAAAATTGTTAAATTAACCCTTGTCTGTGGTGATACTTCTGTAGAATGCGCCTATGGTTTGCGACGAAAAGATGTCGGTGAAGTGTTTCCTGATTGGGTGAATAGTTCCGAAAGTGGGTTTGAAGCCCTGGTGAATGTGCCGGTGGGAGAATGGCTGGTTTCTTTAGACGCAGAGTTAGAAACTGGGGAAATTTTATCTTTTCAAGCGTCGCAAATATTGAAGGTTCAACCTTATGATATCTGGCGCAGAAGTGCTGATAAATTTGAGGAATTGTCGAGGTTTATAGAGGCAATTCGGCAACGGGCGAAGGAAAGAAAACAACGTCTTGGTAGAATTATACCGATGCCTTGGGAAATACTGTCGGTGGTGCGTCAGTTTGCCAAGATTTATAGCCAGCAACAACAGTTTATTGCGCCAGGGGAATTGCTACCACCTGCGGGTTTTGTTGTGCCGCAACCCATTGATAGGTATGATGCTTGGCTGTCGGTGAATCAGTGGAATGAGCGATCGCGCAGTTACTTGATTTCTCGTTTAGAATCTTGTCAGGCACTACTGCCGAAAATTTCGGTGGTAATGCCAGTTTACAACCCGGAAGTAGAATTTTTGTCAAGTGCGATCGGCAGCGTGTGCAATCAAGTTTATCAAAAATGGGAACTTTGTATTGCCGACGATTGCAGCACCGATTTAACAGTCATTAAAACTTTAAAAAACTGGGCAACAAAAGACAGTCGAATTCAGCTTACCTTTCGGCAAGAAAACGGCAACATCAGCGCAGCCACCAACAGCGCCCTAGCCATCGCCACAGGTGAAATTATTGTATTTTTGGACAACGACGACGAACTAACTCTCGACGCATTAGGAGAAGTTGCCTTATATTTTGCCACCAATCCCACCACAGATTTTCTCTACTCCGACGACGATAAAATTGACACCAAAGGGAGCAGATTTTCGCCCCAATTCAAACCCGAATGGTCGCCAGAATTGCTACTTTCCTATATGTATCTAGGTCATTTGTGCGCCGTCAGAAAGCAGATTGTTGAACAAGTAGGGGGTATGCGATTAGGTTTTGAAGGCTCCCAAGATTACGATTTTGCCTTGAGAGCAACGGAAATTTCTCGCCACGTCGCCCATCTGCCACTGGTATTATATCACTGGCGCACCGCCCCAGGCTCTACCGCCATATCTGGAGCCGCGAAACCAGCCAGTTTTTCAGCAGGTCAAAAAGCAATTCAAGACGCATTAAACCGCCAACAAATCCAAGGAGAAGTTGCTCAGCACACCTGGGCTATCAAAGAAAATTTGGGAATTTTCGCTCAAAAATTCCCTGATAACGGGCCCTCGGTGACACTTATTATTCCCACTAAAAATCAGCAAGAATTGCTTAAATCCTGTCTAGATTCTCTGGAGGCTACCACTTACAAAAATTATCAAATTTTAGTCATCGATAACGAAAGCGACGACCCCAAAGCCCTAGAATATTTCAAAAACTTAAAATGCCAAGTTTTGCCCATCAAAAATGAACAAGGAAAATTTAGTTATGCAGCAATTAACAACCGCGCTGTCGAACAATGTGACAGCGAATATATCTTGTTTTTGAACAATGATACTGAGATAATCAACCCGCGCTGGCTGAGTCAGATGGTGGGATACGCACAAATTGCGAAGGTGGGTGCTGTCGGCGCGAGACTGTTATATCCCGATAATAGAGTTCAGCACGCGGGCATAATTCATGGACTCCATCATGGTTTAGCTGGTCACGCTTTTAAGTTGATGAGTAGCGATAATCGAGGCTATCTTTCTCAGGCGATGGTGACGCGAAATTACTCGGCCGTGACTGCTGCTTGTATGCTAACTCCGCGTCAATTGTTCTTAGAATTGGGCGGTTTTGATGAGGCTAATTTTGCTGTAGCTTACAATGATGCCGATTACGGATACCGATTGTTAGAAAATGGCTATCGCTGCGTATATTGTCCCGATGCGGAACTGTTACACAAAGAGGGAGCTTCTAGGGGTTTTAATGACAATCCAACAGAAGTAGCGGCATTTAGACGCAAGTATGCGGGTAAAAAAGATAGTTGTTACAGTCCTCACTTGTCTTTGGAAGATGAGTATTTTCGGATTCAACCAGTCCGGTTTTTTATGCAGGAAAATCTGCCCCTGAGCGAAGTCGAAGGGTCATTAAACCCTTCGACTTCGCTCAGGGTACAAAGAAAGCCCAACGACTGCGTTTATCCTGTCAAAGTTTTGATGTGTAGTAATTCCTTGGATTTCACGGGTGCGCCGCTACATCAATATGAAATCGCCGTGAAGTTGGCTGCTTTGGGTGTGATTAAGCCCATCGTCTTTTGTGTTTCCGATGGGCCACTGCGTCAAACTTACGAACAGCAGGGAATTGAGGTAATTATTTATGATAATCCTCTGGAACATATCTACCAGCGTGATGCTTATGATGAGGCGATCGAGAATTTTAGCCAAGAAATTAAGAAACTCAAAGTAGATGCGATTTATGCTAATACTTTAGAAAATTTCTTTGTAGTTGATGCGGCGCAGCAAATCGGAATTCCGACAGTCTGGAACGTCCATGAAAGCGAACATTGGCAAACTTATTTTAACAGGTTCGGTTCAGAGATTGCAGCACGAGCTTTAGAGTGTTTTCCGTTTCCTTACAAGGTGATTTTTGTGGCGGATGCAACGCGAGACAGATATTTACCTCTGAATAGCCACCACAATTTTACAGTCATTCACAATGGTTTAGACTTGAGTCGATTGGATAATTCGGACAATCCTAAATTGGCGAGAAAGAGTCTCGGTGTTGAGCCAGAAGATGTGGTAATTTTGTTGTTGGGAACAGTATGTGAAAGAAAAGGTCAACAGGATTTAGTCAAGGCGCTGGCGCTGGTGGCGGAAGAATGGCACGACAAAATTAGGTGTTTTATTGTGGGCGATCGCCCTAGTATTTACAGCAATAAATTAGCCGAATTGGTGGGTGAGTTGCCACAAAAATTACGGCAAAGGGTGACTATTGTCCCGGAAACTTCGGAGACTGGAAAATATTACCAAGCCGCCGATATTTTTGTTTGTACTTCTCGAATTGAAAGTTTTCCGAGGGTGATTCTAGAAGCGATGGCGTGGGATTTACCAATTATCACAACGCCTGTTTTTGGGATTAAAGAACAAGTTAGACCGGGAATTAACGGTTTATTTTACACCCCCGATCGCCCAGAAGAACTAGCGGCATCATTGCATACTTTGTTGGAGGATCAAGCTTGGCGTCAGCGGTTAGCAGAAAATGCTAAATATGTGTTAAAGTCATTGAATACTTTTGAAGAAATGACTCAAGATTACGGTCAGATTTTTCGAGAAGCCTATTTTACTAAAAAGTAAGTGTTGAAAATTAAAAGGTGAAAAAGTATGCATTCAAATTCGCAGCGTATGGAAGATAACACCTCCGAGGAATTAACAGCTAAAAATTATTGGGAGACTAACCCTAATGCTGCCATTGGAAAGCAAGGTTACTGGTTATCTAATCCGATTATTGAAGCTGTTATCAACCATCGACTTTCAGGTGGTAAGGGTAATGGTTATTGGCTAAGCTGGTTAGCGAATAAATTTTTCAAAAAACAACGGTTCGAGCGCCTGTTGTCTATTGGTTGCGGTGTCGGAAATCACGAGATTTTGATGGCTAAATTAGGATTGGCTACTCAAATTGATGCCTTTGATTTTTCCGAAAGTTCTTTAGAGATTGCTAGAAAAGATGCAGCCGCCGCTGGAGTAGAAATTAATTTTTATCAAGATGACTTTAATATATTTACCATTGATGATAGTAAGAAATACGATCTAGTTTTTTGCTCTGGTTCCCTGCATCACGTCAGAGAAATAGAAAGATGTTTGTCAATTGTTCGGAAATGTTTAAAACCCGATGGATATTTTATTGTCAATGAATACATAGGAGATTGCTACAATATATATAATCAGAATCAAGAGGCTTTGATTAATCGGATCTACAAATGTTTTCATTACACGCTGAGGTCGGGAACAACTGAAATATTTGCCAGTCCAAGTATTGAGAGAGTATTTGCGAAAGACCCTTCTGAAGCAGTCAGGTCAAAGCTGATACTGCCGTTTTTAGAATTCTACTTTGATGTGGAAGTTTTGAATCCGGCCGGGGGAGGGTTGCTTCATGAACTTTACCCTTTGTTAGATCACTATCAACTTTCTGACGGAGATCCCAAGAGTGAAACAATAGTCAAGTTATTGCTTGAGATTGAAAAAATCTTAATGGAGATGCCGGGAGGACTATCAAGTGATTTTTGTTTGTGTATTCTGAGACATAAAAAACCCAAAACAATGGAAATAATACCGCCTAAAATAGAGTACGAAAGAGCGTGGGATAGCTACGCCCAAGAATGGAAAGAGAATAATCCTGAACTTGCTTATTTGGGCGATGAATGGATCGGAAAGGGCGCTGGTGCGGCTAATTCACTATCAGAATATGAATTTTTGATAGAACAGGAATTTATTGCGCCTTATATCAAAAAAGAACATCGGGTGTTAGAAATTGGCATCGGTGGCGGTAAAACCAGTTCGTTGCTGCTAAAACATTGCGATCGACTAATTTGTGCTGACATTTCTAGTCAAATGCTGGAAGCAACCCGATCGCGCTTGGGAGACGATCGCGTTTCCTATGTAAAACTGAACGGTTTAACATTAGATGGTATCGCCCCAGAATCGGCTGATGCCTGCTTTTGTTACGATACCATGGTGCACGTAGAACCAGTGGATATATTCAACTACCTAACTCGCATTCCGAAACTGCTGCGAGGCGATCGCATTTGCGTCTTTCACCACGGGAATATTCTCAGCGAATTAGGCTGGGAAAAATTCACCAACGAGTGGGATAAAAACCTACTAGGACGCAGAGACGGCACTGCATTCTCAGTGATGACTGATACAATTATGGAAAAATTCCTCAGCCATTTAAACTATGAAATCATCCTGAAAAATACATCTTCAGTACCACGAGATTGCGTCTGGATCTGCAAAGCACCAATGATTAGTCATTAGTCATTAGTCATTAGTTATTAGTTATTGGTTATTGGTTATTGGTTATTGGTTATTGGTAGCAGCTAACAAATAACTAATAACAACAGTCAACAGTCAACAGTCAACAGTCAACAGATAACAGTCAACAGTCAACAGTCAATGAAAGCATTATTTCTCCATCCAAACTTCCCCGCCCAATACCGCCATATTATCACGGCGTTAGGCGCAGACCCCAAAAACGATATAGTTTTTGGAACTAAAAACGAGCGGCCAGAATGGAACATTCCCGGTGTTCGCAAAGCAGCATTTACACCCAGCCGAGAACCCAACGCCCAGACTCACCAATACGTTCGCCCCTTAGAAAGTGCCGTCATCTACGGACAAGCGGTATTTAGAATGGCTGAACAACTCAAAGCTGATGGTTTTGTACCGGATATTATCTGCGGTCATTCCGGTTGGGGGCCGACATTGTTTGTCAAAGAAGCTTTTCCAAATACGCCACTTTTATGCTACTTCGAGTGGTTTTATCACGCGATCGGTTCCGACGCAGATTTCGACCCAGCGGAACCTTTAACAGTGGACGATATGGCGAGAATTAGAATTAAGAATGCGCCGATTTTAGTGGATTTATACTCTTGCGATTGGGGTTTGTCGCCCACTTATTGGCAGCGATCGCAATTTCCGCCAGAATTACAACAAAAACTCTCCACACTTCACGACGGCGTAGATACAGACTACTTCAAACCAGACCCCGGTGCTAAACTAATTTTGCCTAACTTAGACTTGTCCGGCGTTGATGAAATTGTCACCTATGTATCGCGAGGAATGGAACCTTACCGAGGATTTCCAGAGTTTATTGAATCCGTCGCCTATGTACAAGAACGTCGCCCCAATTGTCACGTCGTAGTTGTTGGTTCCGACAGAGTTTGTTACGGGCGTTCTTTACCTAATGGCGAGTCTTACAAAGACTATATGCTCAAAAAAGTCCCGCTAGATTTGTCGCGAGTTCACTTTGTCGGGCCACTACCCTATGGACTGTATTTAAAAGTCATTCAAGCATCGGATGTACACGTTTATTTAACCAGACCTTTTGTGCTATCTTGGTCAATGATTGAATCTCTATCAACGGGATGTTTAGTCATCGGTTCCGACACCGGGCCAGTCCGAGAAGTGATTCGGGATGGAGAAAACGGTTTGTTAGTCGATTACTTCTCACCGAAACAAGTAGCCGATCGCATTGATGAAGTTTTAGACCATCCTACCCGCATGGCAGAAGTTCGCGTCAGGGCTCGTCAAACAGCATTAGAACGATATAGTTTAGCTAAAATGTTGCCGCAGCATCTACGACTAATCGAGCAGGTTGCAAATCGTTCAATGCCGCCTACGGTTGGTATGGAACCAGAACGGGAATTGGCCGCATCTTTTGCGGTGAGAATTTAGATAAATGAAATGAGATTGCATTGCATAAATGCTATATAGTATCGCCTCTTTCTCAATCACCAATCAACGTGATCACAGACTATCTATGACCATGACCTATCGGTATATTCTCACGGCCTCAATTTTGTTGAGTGGTTTGATAGCAAGTTCTACTCATTCACTAGCAGCCCAAGAGACTCTAGCCCTGTCGAGCCACTGTCAAAGGGTCATCGGCAGAAGCGTTGTGCGTTTACAAGCTATTCCTAATGTGAAAGTGACAACTGATAGTAGATTTGCTCCACTAACAGTCCCCTATCCAGATGTCGAAGCTATTCTTGAGCGCCGCTATCGCTATGTATTTGCTATGGAAGGTAGTGGGGTTCAGAATGTGTGGAAATCTCCTGATCTGATGATTGGGATTACGCAGAAAATAATCGATGGCTGCGCTGGCATGGCTATGGTTACTTTTGGGCGCGCTGGCTCAGGTGAATATGTAGATGTTGGACTATTCCCTAATCGCAAGGTCAAGATATTTACCTGTAGTGCGGATTTTTTTGATTCCCGCACTCGCACCAGACCCCCCCTGACTTGGGGACAGCAGATTTGTGAGCTCTAAATCCTAAAAATAAGAAAGCACTTGCGTAGCGAGTGCTTTTCTGTTTTTAGGGTTAGTTAGAATATTTTCCATTACGCTGGGTTTAATTTTGTCGATTTCACGGAGTGTTTCCTACGCTACTAAGTCTCCTTGTATTTTATCGAACATTTGTCGTTTGCTTCTAGTTTTGCAACTATTGTATTCTGACCAGAAAGTCTGTAGGTTTGAGAATTAGAATATTTTGATAATCGCCCAAAGATAGCAAATGTTTATCACCTGTCACAATATAATTTACATTGGCAACTACACCACATTCTAGCACCATATCATCGTCAGGATCGGCACACATACCTTTAAGATTATTGGTGATATTTACTAGCTGAGAATAATCGAGTACCTGATCAGTAGTTGATTGAGCATCCTGGGGCGAATAGTCAAACTTTGAGAGCAGTTTTTCTTGAAATTCATCAAGAATTTCTCTGCAAGTCATGGATTGTATTAAACCATCCTTAGCAAGTTGTAGACACCGATAGGGGCTACTTCTCTGTGATAAAGTGGCAGAGATTAAAATATTCGTATCGAATACGACTATAGATAGCATGACTTAAGCTTCGTGTAAGACGTCGTTAATAAATTCTTCGCGTTCTTCTTCCGTCATCGTGTCCCAATCTTTTCCGCGCTTCCAGCAAGCCATTCGTGCGTTTGCTTCGCTATCTTTAGTAAAGTTACTTAACCAGCCCCACTTGTTTTTTAGTAAAAATTCACATAATTCTGCTTGTTTTTCGCTAGGAAGTTGTTGGACTAATTCTAGGAGTTGTGTATAGGTTAAAGATAATGCTAATGTTGACATCGATTTACCTCTCAGTAAAAATCTGCTTTTTCAATATATCATAACACAAACAGCTATAGTCCAGGACGCATAAGAGATCGGAAACCTGGTTTTTTACGACAATATGTCGTTTTCGTTACATATTCAATAAAAACCCGGTTTCTTTGGACGCAGTGCGTAAGTTCATAAACCCGGTTTCTTGGATGTAGTATGGGTGTCAGAAACCGGGTTTATTCCTAAATCTTGGTAATGACACCTAAATTATCGCAGAAACCCGGTTTTTCAGATTTCGTGAGATGGATAAACCAGGTTTTTTAGTCTAATCAACTATTAGCCAATCGCTCAATTTCTGGCGGTAGCCATCGCAATTTATAACTAACCCGGATATGCTTCTTAGTTCCCCTACATAATCTTAGGTACTTTGAAAAACTCGCCATCGCGATCGGGAGATGCAGCCAAGATATTTTCGCGATCGGCAAAAGGTTGCAAATCGTCCGATCGCGTCACATTGCTAACATCGATCGCCCGCGTTGTCGGCTTTACCTTACTTGTATCCAGTTCGCTCAACTGCTCGAAATAATCCAAAATACCGTTGAGTTGACCAGTAAACTGCTCCTCTTCTTCAGGAGTTAATTCCAATCTCGCTAACTTAGCTACTTTCCGAACTTCTTCTTTGTCAATCATAAAAATTGGGAATTGGTTGGTGGTTGGTGGTTAGTTGTTAGTTGTTATTGGTTCTTTGTTACTTGTTATTTGTTGGCGGTCGTAACTAATAACTCACAACCAATAACACGCGCTTTAGAAATACACATCAATCTGGGAGCGACCTGTGATTTTCAGCCAATTTTGCACTTCAATGTAATTGTTCGGTGCTAAGCGAATCGCCTCCTTCCAATAATCGGCAGCTTTATCAAATAGCCCTTCCGCCGCTTCCAGATTCCCAGCTTCCTTTTCTTTTTCCCCTTGATAGTGATAAATCACAGCAATATTATTTAGGGCTTGTGGCATTCTGGGATTGAGTTCTAGAGCTTTGCTGTAATACTCCAAAGCTTTGTCGTGTTCGCCGTTGCTGGTATGGATCAGCCCCATATTGTACAAAACATAACTGCGATCGTAAGGATCTTCTTCCAGCTTCAGCGCTTCCTGATAATTGTCCAGAGCTTCAGCGTATTCGCCATCAGATTGAGCCGACATACCATCTCGGTAATAAGCAAAAGCTTCCTTCGCCTGCTTCTTGGCTGGCATAATCTTGAGGATGATATCAGCCATTACCGTGAAACTTTTGTCAATAAAGTTATCGTTACGTTGAGTTCTTGGCATATGTGATTCTTTGGTTGATGACTAATCCTATAAATTAGTCTGTAAAGTTTTCCTGTTAAGAGTTGTGGCACTATTTTGGTTTATATAGCAATCCTAAATCATTTGTGAATTTCTTACTCCCGGACCTTCATAAGGTCCGGGTTGGGGTGGGGTAAAAAACTTTACGACTCCTGCAAGGATTGCTATATTAGCACGGATGAGTCTCAAAACACTTTTGAGACACAACTTTAAACCTGACAACACAGGGAAGTCCTATCTATTTTAAATAACTCTTGCAAAAATTGCAAAAAACCTATTTTTTAGACTTGTTTAAACTTTTGTTAAGTTTTCAAGGTTCAACTAATGTTTGATAATACTCAAAACTCATGCGCCCAAAGACTACCAATATTTTGCACCAAAGTCAAGGTCAGCCTCCAAACAGCCTGAATTCTCCAGCTATAAACCAGCTTGAAGGCTGGCAACCTATAATTGAAAATAACCGGGTAATTTTCACAAAGAGAAAGACATGGCCCCAAATCCCAAGGTTATGCAAGCTGTTACAGAACTTGGCTACCGCGTTACGGTTGGAGACGTGGCGGCAAAAGCTGGACTAGATGTCAATTTTGCCGAACGAGAACTGTTAACCCTCGCTTCCGAAGCAGGCGGTCACCTGCAAGTAGCAGAATCCGGCGATATTGCTTACCTATTTCCCAAAAACTTTCAAGATATTTTACGCAACAAATTTTTACGGTTGCAGTTGCAAGAATGGTGGCAAAAAATTTGGCGTATCCTATTTTACTTGATTCGGATATCTTTTGGCATTGTTTTAGTAGCTTCCCTAATATTAATATTTGTGGCGATCGCCATTTTACTCTCCAGCGTTAGCGACAACGATAACGGAGGTGGAGGCGGAGGGGACGACAGAGGTGGTGGCTTTTTCTTCTTTCCTTACTTCTGGAACGACTTAATCTGGCTATTTTACTGGAATCAAGACGAACCTTACTACCAAAGGCGATCGCGCTTAACCAGCCAAAAACCCGAAATGAATTTTCTGGAAGCAGTTTTCTCCTTTCTATTTGGAGACGGGAATCCCAATTACAATTTAGAAGAGCGCAAGTGGAGCAGTATTGCCGCCGTAATTCGCAACAACCAAGGTGCGATCGTCGCCGAACAAATCGCTCCCTATCTCGACAACCTCCCAAAGGGATACGCCTTAGAATACGAAGAATATATGTTACCAACCCTAAGTCGTTTTGACGGTCGTCCCGAAGTCAGTCCCGAAGGAGAAATAGTGTACCATTTCCCCCAATTGCAAACCACAGCCACCGAGAGAAATGCTGAACCAGTGGCGGATTATTTGCGAGAAATGCTGTGGCGTTTCAGCCACGCTAGTTCTGGACAAATCATACTCGCAGCAGGCTTGGGAGCGGTGAATGTAGTAGGTGCATTAATTTTAGGGAGTTTATTAGCTAAAAGTGCGATCGGCGGTGGATTGGTCGGTTTAGTCGCCACTATCTATCCAATGCTGCTGATTTACGGCGCCGGATTTCTGACAATTCCCCTAATTCGCTACTTCTGGGTTCAGTGGAAAAATAGCAGCATCGCAGCCCGCAATCTTGAGCGGCAGCAGCGAGCAATGTTATTAAATCAACCCGATGCTAACTTACAAAAAAAACTTGCCTATACCCGCGAATTTGCAGCAGAAAACATTTTGAATGGACAAGATTTAGCTTATACCACAGAAACCGAATTAACAACGCAAGAACTAGAACAGTCAGCTAAGATAGATGCGGAGTGGCAAAAGCGAATTGGGCGATCGGAAAATTTGTAATCAATCAGGTAGCCTCGGCGACGAGAAGTCCAGATTTTTTACCAACACTACGCAAACTATCCAAATTTTTTGTTAGTTAGTCCACGGAGGTGGACTTGGTTTGTGTAGTCGCGGTTTCAACCGCCGGAATTTCCAAATTTTTTGTTAGTTAGTCCACGGAGGTGGACTTTGTTTGTTTAGTCGCGGTTTCAACCGCCGGAATTTCCTTTGTTTGTTTAGTCGCGGTTTCAACCGCCGAATAATCGGGCATCTTCCTCAATTTTTTAACCACTTTAGGGCGTTTAAAAATCAAACTATTCTGGTCATACTTCGAGTCATGGCGGATAGCCACAAGTTCCCAGCCCTCATCCCCCAATTCATTGATAAATGAATGTAAAAATCCTTGTTTCCACTCTCGTTGTTCTTCACCATTGACATATAAACTAATCAATTTATTGCCAAAAGGATACATATTAGCATCCACCAATAAATACTCCCACTTCTGCATAGCATTCCTGTATTTAGTCATTCAACCAATAACAAATTCCTACCAATTACTGCACCGCAATTCTAGCCAAAGAAGCACCCCGATAATAGTGGAGCAAAATCTGCTGGTAGCCATATCCCTGCCTTGCCAAATTGTACGCGCCCCACTGACTCATGCCCACAGCATGACCGAAACCTTTACCAGCAATTTGAAACCCCGTCGGAGGCTTACCGCTATTTCTGCCACTAAAAATCCCCCCATACTGAGGAATCACCGTAAAGCGAGTGCTCCTCAAATTCAGCACCCGACGCAGATCCGCACCAGTCATCACCCTAGAACCGCCATCTCCGACTACTTTCATCGTAATCACGCTACCATAGGCTGTTGTGCGTTCAGGCTTCATGGAGATCACATTACCAACGCCAGAAATCCGACTGCTGATTTGAGCCTGTGTAAAACTTTCTTTCCACTGGTAAACCGGTGCCCCTTGGTCAAAATCGGGAACAGCCCGCAGATAAGGCAACGCTTCTGTCCAAACATCCTCAACATTCTCAGTATGTCCCCCAGAAGCAGAGTGGAATACCGCTAAAATAATTTGACTGTTGTAGGTAAGAACTTGACCCGTGGTGGCATCCACGGCAGAGTAAGTACCCGAAGATTCTGTTTGCAGTCCTTTATACACCTGGGAAGATTGAGTCGCATCTACATCGTAAAGGTCGGTTTCGCTTTTGAGGCGTTGGTGGATAGCGTAGGAACGGGCGGCGACGGCTTGGGCTTTCAAAGCCTCTTGAGGCCAATTGCCACTCATTTCAGCGCCGAGAACGCTGTAGAGATACTGTTCGATATCAACGTAATTGACGGCAGTTAAGCCATTTTTTTGCGGAGTCACAAGGGTGCGTCCCCGATACCATCGATCGCCAATCCAAACATAACCGTTCCCCGTCGGCTCGATCCAAATTTGATTGGCAGCCCAGGAGCCAATGGTCACTTTTCCCGATCGAAATTGAGCAGACGAAGCACTGTTTGCCGTCAACTCACCCAAATTACGGCCACTACCATCCCGGATTGCAGCCTTAGTGGAACTGCCAACTCTTACCTGACTTGCCCCGTCTTGGATTGCCACTCGCAAGATCAACGCCGCCTGTGCTGGGGCTACCATTACCAGCCAAAACAACAGCGAAATCCAAAAATAGCGTTTTCCTAATGTCGAAACAAAGGAAGCAAAGAACACTCCTGGCTGCATTTGATAATTTTCCTCCTGTTATGTACAAATTTTAAATTTCGAGATGGTTCGCCAAGGGAAAAAGCAAGGGAATAGCAGAAAGAAAACGTTAGAATTAGGTTTAGCACTCTCTGCGCGCGTCAAAAATGATTTGAGCGAGTAGATCCTCCCAGGAACAGGGATTTATCCCAATTCCTGTCGATCTGCAGTTCCTGAAGGTCGGATTAGCCGCACTCTGGATATATGTAACATATTTTTTAACTTTAAATTGAGGTGATTTGACTCTTGCAGATTACATTTCTCGGAACTAGCTCAGGCGTACCCACGCGATCGCGCAACGTTTCCAGCATCGCCCTCCGCTTGCCCCAGCGAGCAGAACTCTGGCTATTTGACTGCGGCGAAGGAACCCAGCACCAATTCCTCCGCAGCGAGCTCAAAGTCAGCCAACTCACCCGCATTTTCATCACCCACCTACACGGCGACCACATTTTCGGCTTAATGGGTTTGCTGGCTAGCTGCGGTTTAGCGGGCAATGTCAAGCGCATCGATATTTACGGGCCTCCGGGACTTGAAGAATATTTGCAAGCTGGAGTTCGCTATTCCCAAACCCATTTTTCATACCCAGTGAAAGTCCACAAAAGTCATCCAGGAGTCATCTATGAAGATGACGAATATATTGTGAGTTGCGGCCCTTTGAAGCATCGAGTTACTGCATTTGGCTATCGCATAACCGAGAAAGACCGTCCCGGACATTTTGATGTCGAAAAAGCGAAGGCAGTTGGTATTCCTTCCGGGCCTATTTACGGCGAATTAAAACAAGGAAAAACAGTTAAGTTATCGGATGGGCGGGAGTTTAAAGGCACTGATTTTTGTGGACCAGATCAAATCGGTAGAAAGTTTGTGTATTGTACGGACACAGTTTATTGTGACGGTGCTGTGGAATTAGCCAAGGATGCGGACTTGTTAGTGCATGAAGCTACTTTTGCTCATCAAGATGCTCAAATGGCCTTCGATCGCCTCCATTCAACTTCGACAATGGCTGCTCAAGTGGCTTTGAGTGCTGGGGCGAAACAGCTAATTATGACCCATTTTAGCCCCCGTTACGCTCCGGGAAATCCCATCGTCCTAGATGATTTGCTCAAGGAAGCCCAGGCTATTTTTCCGAATACAAAAATGGCCTATGACTTTTTGACCTACGAAGTACCCAGACCAGTTTCCAACTAGACGGGAACTGAGTTGACCAATGACCTAGAATTCCCTGCGCAAATTCTAGGTCATTCTTCTGATTCAGTCTTAAGTAGACCCCACGTCACCGGGACAGGCTCAATTCCCCAAAAAAATGTAACGAGTTGTAAAGTATAATTAAACCGAAGCGAACACAGAGGCCAAGTAATATCAAATGCGAGTTGCGATCGCCGGAGCAGGCTTAGCAGGACTTTCCTGCGCTAAATATCTTACCGACGCGGGCCACACCCCGATAGTCCTCGAAAGTCGGGACGTACTCGGCGGCAAAGTAGCCGCCTGGAAAGATGCAGATGGCGACTGGTACGAAACCGGCCTTCACATCTTCTTCGGCGCGTACCCGAATATGCTGAAACTCTTCAAAGAGCTTGACATCGAAGACAGGCTGCAATGGAAAGAACACTCGATGATTTTCAATCAGCCGGAAACGCCCGGAACCTATTCGCGGTTTGACTTTCCCAATATTCCGGCTCCGTTAAACGGCCTTGTGGCTATCCTCAGAAACAACGATATGCTCACCTGGGGCGAAAAAATCAGTTTCGGCCTCGGTTTGATTCCGGCGATACTTCAGGGCCAAAAATATGTCGAAGAAATGGACAAATACTCCTTTTCCGACTGGCTCAAAAAGCAAAATGTCCCCCCCAGAGTCGAAAAAGAAGTATTCATCGCCATGTCTAAGGCGCTGAATTTTATCGACCCCCACGAAATATCCGCAACCATTCTGCTGACAGCCCTTAACCGCTTCTTGCAAGAGACAAAAGGCTCAAAAATGGCCTTTTTAGACGGTTCCCCCACGGAGAGGTTGTGTCAGCCAATGGTAGACTACATAACTGAGCGCGGTGGCGAAGTCCGGCTGAATGCACCAATCGGGGAGTTTTTGCTCAACGATGACAACACGGTGCGTGGGTTCCAGATTCGGGGGATAAAAGGGGCAGAGTCCGAAATTCTGACAGCCGATATCTACGTTTCTGCCATGCCTGTGGACCCCCTGAAGCTGATGATGCCGGAACCTTGGGGCAAAATGGACTATTTCAAACAGCTCGAAGGCTTAGAGGGAGTACCCGTAATCAATGTACACTTGTGGTTCGATCGCAAATTAACCGACATCGATCACTTGCTGTTCTCACGATCGCCCTTGCTAAGCGTCTACGCCGACATGAGCAACACCTGTCGCGAATATGCCAACCCAGACAAATCGATGCTGGAACTGGTTTTAGCACCGGCCAAAGACTGGATCGGCAAATCTGACGAAGATATCGTCGCAGCCACAATGGTCGAGTTAGAAAAACTCTTTCCCGATCAAATCCCAGCACCCGCTAAACTGCTCAAATATCACGTAGTCAAAACCCCTCGTTCCGTCTACAAAGCCACTCCCGGACGCCAGGAGTGCCGTCCCTCGCAAATAACTCCCATTAGCAATTTCTATCTAACGGGGGATTATACAATGCAGCGTTATCTTGCGAGCATGGAAGGTGCCGTGCTTTCTGGTAAGCTGACAGCGCAGGCTATTTCAACGCCAAATAAAATGAAAAATTAAGAATTTTTCATAAAGACGTAAAAGAATCTCCCGTTTTCTAGACGGGAGAAAATCAGTTCTAATCTTTAAATTTCTTATTCTCGGATGCTGCAACTGTCAAAACTCCAGTGCATGAGAACTCTGGCTTCTTTGGATGAATCCTACGAACTGTGCCGCCAAGTCACAGCGAGTTATGCCAAAAATTTTTATTTAGGCACTCAACTCATGCCCGAAGCTAAGCGTCGGGCTATCTGGGCGATTTACGTCTGGTGCCGCCGCACCGACGAACTCGTAGACGGGCCTGGTTCTGAGGCCACGACCCCTGAAACCCTAAATTTGTGGGAAAAACGCCTAGAATCCCTGTTTGCGGGCCACCCACACGACGATTACGACGTGGCTTTGGTGGATACTTTGTCTCGTTTTCCGATCGACATTCAACCGTTTCGGGAAATGATTGCAGGCCAGCAAATGGACTTGTACCGCAGTCGCTATGAAACTTTTGAAGAGCTCAATCTTTATTGTTATCGAGTAGCCGGTACTGTCGGGATGATGTCGATGTCTGTGATGGGTGTGGACGAATCGAGTCCCGCTACTAACTGGAATTGGCACTGGGGTAATAAAATTCCCAAAGAAGAAGCCATCGCCCTTGGTATTGCCAAACAGTTAACTAACATTCTGCGCGATGTCGGAGAGGACGCCCGCCGCGGCCGCATTTACATTCCCTTAGAAGACTTAGCACTGTTCAACTACACCGAAGAAGACTTATTCAACGGCGTAAATGACAACCGCTGGCGGGAATTAATGCGCTTTCAAATTCAGCGAGCTCGCAAATTATATGCTAGCGCCGAACCGGGAATCAAAGTGCTCAGTCCCGATATCCGCTGGACTGTGTGGGCTGCTACCATGCTCTATAGCAGAATCTTAAATGCGATCGAACGCAATCAGTACGATGTGTTCCAGAAGCGGGCCTACGTTACCAATTTTCAGAAATTGCAGTGTCTCCCCGCCGCTTGGCTGAAATCCAAAATTCTTTAGCCCAATGATATTGCTGATATCTTAGTCCCAGTCTGCTGGGACTTTGTTTGTGCAGTATCAGAATTTTATTCGGCGGGTTCAACTGCTGTTTTCTGGAATTTTGCTTCTAAATTTTGAATTTGTTCCCGACGCGCTTCTACTTCAATCAAACGACGAGATAATTCTTGACTTTGCAAAGTCAGAGATTGCCGCCATTCTTCTGCTTTCTCGGCTTCTAGCTGCAAAAATTCAAGTGTAATACCATTTTTGAGATACTTATCAACTAATTCCACTACCCAATTAGTAGCGGATCGCAGATTCACAATTTCGCTATTTTCCCCAATATCTGCTAATACTAAAACACCTTCATTCAAGATATTACCTACAAAATGATTGGACACCTCAGCAAAAATTTTAGGTAACGTCAATACCTTTTGTTCACAAAGAATCGCCCAACTATCATCAGCATTTTGACAAGCCAACAATTCCAGAGAGGCTTCGCCTAAAAAATCCGGATTTTTTACTTGACCTAAATATAGCATAACGGTTATTAGTTATGGGTTATTCGTTATTGGTTACTTGTTTGATTTACCATCTGGTACGGGCGGGTTTTACCAACAATCTCTGCCCAAAACTAAATATCTCAAAAACCCGCCCCGGCCCTTCGGGTCAACATCTCCCAAAAAGCCTGTGAAGAACAAGCCAGACAGCCTGTTCCACAATAATTATGGGAGATATCGATTAGAATAACTTAAGCCGATCGCGCAAAATCTCCGCTTGTTTTTGGGCTTCCGCCAAACCATCCCGCGCCACCTGAACCACTTGCGGATCTGCCTTTTCCACAAACTTCTGATTAGTCAAACGCGCCGCAGTGTGCTTAATTTCCCCTTCTATCTTAGCCAACTTCTTATCCAACTTAGCACGCAGAGCAACCAGATCGACCACCCCAGCCAGAGGAATCAATACTTGCACAGTACCGACCACCCCAGCAATTGTCTGCCCTAATTCCGCATCCAAACTAGCAGTAATCGTCAGATTTTCCACCCTTGCCAAATCTTTAATATAAATGGCTCCACCTGAGAGAATTTCCCGTTCTTTTTCGCTTTCACTTTGCAAAATTGCCGTCACTTTTAATCCCGGCTTGATATCAGTATCAGCCCGCAAATTGCGAATAGTCCGAATAGTGCCGAATAACAACTCAAACTGCTGTTCTAACTCAGAATCGATTAGAGATGCTTCCACTTCAGGATAAGCTTGCAAAGCCAGACATTCATCCTCACCCTTTTGAGTCAGAGTGTGCCAAATCTCCTCAGTAATGTGAGGCATAAAAGGATGCAAAAGTTTCAGAATACCTTCCAAAACAAAAGCAAAAGTTTGCTGTGCAGCCTTCTTAGAATTCGGTTCAGCATCCTGTTGTAAGCGAGACTTGACTAACTCAATATACCAGTCACAGAAATCGCCCCAAATAAACTCATAAAGTCCCTTCGCCGCTTCCCCAAAAGCGTAAGTTTCAAAATCTTTACGACTTTGCTGTACAACTTGATAGTAGCGAGAAAGAATCCAGCGATCGCACAATTCCAACCCCTCTTCTCTCCTCCCCTTAGCAAGGGGGGGCTGGGGGGGGTAAGGATTCCCCAATTGCTGCGGAGTCTGTCCCTCCAGATTCATCATCACAAACCGCGCAGCATTCCACAACTTATTAGTAAAATTCCGCGAAGCTTCCACCGATTTAGACTCATCAGTTTTGCGATCGTACTCCAAGCGAATATTTTGACCAGCCCCAACCACTTCCTTAACCAAAGTATAGCGCAAAGCATCAGTCCCGTACTTACCAATCAACAATAGCGGATCGATACCATTCCCTTTACTCTTAGACATTTTCTGACCATTTTCATCCAACACCAAACCGTGAATGTAAACAGTATCAAAAGGCATCTTTCCAGTAAAATGTCCGGCCATCATCGTCATTCTAGCCACCCAGAAAAAGATGATATCAAAACCAGTCACCAAAGTAGTTGTCGGATAATAGAAATCCAAATCCTTAGTTTCATCCGGCCATCCCAAAGTAGAAAAAGGCCATAACCCAGAAGAAAACCAAGTATCCAAAACATCTGGATCTCTTGCTAAATCGACATCTGGACCAAATTTAGCCACAGCTTTTTCCCTAGCTTCAGCTTCAGTTTTCGCCACCACAAAAGGAGTCGTGTCAGTGATTTCGCCCTGAGTTTCGCTAACAGCATACCAAGCCGGAATTTGATGTCCCCACCACAATTGTCGGGAAATGCACCAATCTTTCAATTTCACCAACCAATCGCGATAAACCTTTGTCCATCTTTCCGGCACAAACACTGGTGAATTCTCTTCATCTAAGGCTGTTAAAGCGCGTTGAGAAAGAGGATTGATTTTGACAAACCATTGAGTAGATAGTAAAGGTTCAACGGGGACTTTACCGCGATCGCTAAAAGGTACTGTATGCTTGTAATCTTCTATCTTAACCAAAACTCCGTCATTTTCTAACCGTTTTACGACATTTTTGCGCGCCACAAATCTATCTTGTCCCTGAAACTCTCCGGCATTTTCATTTAAACTGCCGTCCTTATTCATGATGTTAATAAACGCCAAATTGTGACGTTTACCCATCTCGAAGTCATTCGGATCGTGGGCGGGAGTGACTTTAACGCAGCCAGTTCCGAAAGTTGGGTCAACAAACTCATCGGCGATGATGGGAATTTCGCGATTGGCGATCGGCAAAGTAACAGTTTTACCGATAAGATGTTTGTAGCGATCGTCCTCTGGATTCACAGCCACCCCCGTATCGCCCAACATCGTTTCCGGCCGAGTCGTCGCCACCTCCAGATAACCAGAACCATCCGTCAAAGGATAGCGGAAATGCCACAAATGCCCGTCAACTTCCTGCTGATCAACCTCCAAATCCGACACAGCAGACTGACTCGCCGGACACCAATTCACCAAGTAATTGCCACGATAAATCAGTCCCTCATCGTAGAGGCGAACAAAAGCTTCTAAAACCGCAGCAGATAAGCCTTCATCCATCGTAAAGCGTTCCCGCGACCAATCGACAGACACACCCAAACTGCGCAATTGATTAGTAATAGTATTGCCAGACTCAGCTTTCCACTCCCAGGCTTTGTCCAAGAATTTTTCTCGGCCTAAATCGTAGCGAGTTTTGCCTTCAACTTTAAGTTGCTTTTCCAGAATAGTTTGAACTGCGATGCTAGCATGATCCGTTCCCGGCAACCACAGGGTATTGCGCCCAGTCATCCGTTGATAGCGCACGAGGACATCAATCAGTGTCTCTTCAAAAGCGTGTCCCATGTGGAGGCTGCCGGTCACGTTGGGCGGTGGGATGACTACGCAGTAAGGTTCACCACCTTTTTCTGGATCGGCTTTGAAGGTTTGGTTATCTTCCCAGTATTTTTGCCACTTGGCTTCGGTGGCTTTGGGGTCGTATTGGGGTGGTAGGTTTGCGGTCATGGTGGCTTGAGATTTTGATCTTATCCAGATTGTGCCACATGGGGGGGGGAAGAGAAGAGTTTTTAACCGCAGAGGGCGCAGAGGACGCAGAGAGAAGAGTGTTGCGAGGGTTTTGGGTTATTATTTTGATATTGGTTTGAGAAGAGGATGGAAGAGTGTTGGAAGAGAATCTGAATGAGTTGACTTATGCTGTGATTGGGGCGGCTATGGAGGTTCACAAGGAGTTGGGGCCTGGGTTTTTGGAATCGGTATATGAGAATTCGTTGCGTGAAGAACTCCATCGTCGGGGAATTCCTTTTGACCCTCAACCTACAGTGAATGTCTATTACAAGGGTGTTGTGGTTGGGGAAGGCAGATATGATATGCTGGTTGCCAAGACTCTGCTTATTGAATTAAAGTCAGTCCAAACCATACTTCCTATCCATGAAGCTCAAGTTATATCATATCTGAAAATGACTGGTCATCCTCTAGCCCTTCTCATCAACTTCAACGTCCGCTTTCTAAAAGAAGGAATCCGCCGCCTCATCCTCTCCTAACAAACCTTCTAATCCCTCTCCCCTCTGTGCTCTCTGCGCCCTCTGCGGTAAAATCCTCTTAATCTCTACTTCACCTCTTTATAATCCACAGTTTCTCTCGTTAGGTGAGGGAAGAGAAGAGTTTTTAACCGCAGAGGGCGCAGAGGACGCAGAGGGAAGAGTGTTGCGAGGGTTTTGGATGATGATCGTGCACCTCATCCCTCTCCCCTCTGTGCTCTCTGCGCCCTCTGCGGTTAAATCCTCTTAATCTCTACTTCACCTCTTTATAATCCACAGTTTCTCTCGTTTTGCTCGAATTGTATTAAATTGTGCAACAGGTGAGGGAAGAGAAGAGTTTTTAACCGCAGAGGACGCAGAGGACGCAGAGGGAAGAGTGTTGGAAGAGAATCTTAATGAATTAACTTATTCCGCCGTCTCATCCCTCTCCTCTCTGCGCCCTCTGCGCTCTCTGCGGTAAAATCCTCTTAATCTCTATTTCACCTCTTTATAATCCACCCCATAACTCGTATCTCTCCCCGACAGATACGTAGTTTTCCCAGTTAAAGTCTCCAAAGTTTCCCTGGTTTTACTCGAAGTAATCGTATTCAGCGGCACTCCCAACTTGCTAGCCAAACCCGCCGCCACGCCCACGCCTTGTCCTTGATAAATATTCACCGTGGCAATTCGCCCGACTGATACCGCCATACCGACATAACCGGACGATCGCCCGACGATCGCCAAATTACTCACTTTACTAGCCAAAGCGCTCTCTATCCCAAAATTATACGTCGGCAGTGGCGGAATTCTCGAACCTAAATCCTTGACTCCGCCCCGCAAGTCGAAATCATAGGAAAAACTGCCGATCGACTTTTCAGGTGCAGTTCCCCCTTGAATAATCTCCTTTCCCGTCAGCGGATCTACCACATCGCGGACATTCAATGTTTGTCTGATATAAATCTCTTCCGGGATAAACACTCTCACATCTTTACCCGACTTCTTTTGCAGCCATTCTTGGAGGTGCGACATTTCTTTCACCATCTCAGCATTCGGTTTTCTGTCGTCAGCTTCCATCTTCATCAATTCGTCAACTTGGTATTTAAATAAAAACCCGTTCCACGACATGGAATTATCTTTATAAACACAAACATTGGCTTTGTCAAAGAAGAATCCTTTATCTTGAGTAAAGGGCAAGTTTCTGTCTACGTGATACGCTGCTCCTATCGCTACGCTTCTGATATTGTAGCCGTCTTGATAGGCTTGATAGATGGGGCTCAAGAAATTTCTCATCCAGAATTCTGTACTTGCCGGGTCTTTATATTTAGTAATGCTTTCTTTAATTTTTTGTACTAAAGAAGTGTTGTAAACAATTTCATCTTCTATTTTTTGGAAGTCGGCTATCGTTATACCCGTAATAGTCGGCACTACAGATACTGCTAAAGTTTCATTTTTTGATTTGATATTTTGCGATTCATATCCTGTATAATAAGATAATCCTGCTTTTCTGGCAAGTTCCGCGTCTTGAGTTACATCAATGAAAGAGTTAGCTTGAATTTTGATATTGCTCTCTTTAACTTCGGCATATTCTATTTTTTGATTGACTACATGAGGAGTCAGAGTTGAGTGGGAAATAACTTTAACTCCGGCTTCCGCAAGCATCTCTTTGAGAGCTTTGTCTGCGGTTTTTGGTTCTAAGCAAGATTCGGGAACATTGGCTTTGTCTAGGAATTCCCGGAAGCATTGGGCGTAGGGTTGGCGATACCAATCGGGGATTTTATCTAAATCGACGTAGCCTAAGCCGCCGCGGGTGAGTACGCCGCCTAACATTGCGGTTTCATGGTTCGATCGCACTACGGCTACTTTTCCCTTTTCACCTAAAGTCTTTTTTGCCCATATAGCCGCGCATATCCCCGGTACTTCATCGCCATATACTACGATATCAAAGTTGCGATCTGGTGATTTGTGGGGTTCTGCGGCGGGCGGGCTGCTGGATTTCTGCCGGAGAGTTTCGGTGTCTGATGTGGCGCTGGCTGGGTTTCTGTGTGTGATGTCATTGGCAGATTGTTGGAACTGCGGAGAGTCAACTAAAATTTTTACGGCTACGAAGAAGATTGCGATCGAAGCTAATTTCTTGAAAGTAAAGGGCATTTAGTTGACTCGTTGATAATTTTGGCAGACCTGAAAGCGCTGTTCAGGGTTTACGCAGTTGAATATAGCACTTTTAGGTAAGTTTGGCATAACTTTCGCATTTGTTTGGCTGCGTGCTTGTGGTTTGAGAAGGCAAGTCGTGGCGGTGGAGGCGATCGCACTTTTGACTCTCTGACTCCCCAATTTACTGGTAATGTGATATGTAGTGGCATAAAAGGGCGATCGCGACTTAGCTCAATACTGTCTAATAATGCAGCTACCTGATTAATTTGAGGGAACCGTAAGAAAATGACAAAATATATACAGATAACGATCCAAGAAATTGACCATACATCCCCCCATTTAAAAACTGTTATAGCCCTAGGTGATGCCAATAAAAAAACTCTGGGCTTTTTTACAGAAGGTGCTTTTCGCGAAAGTGCAAGAGATCGCGTGATACTTATAGCACTCAATCCTCAAAAAAATTGCATTGGCTATCTGCTTTACCGACCAGTGCGTCGCAGCAACATTATTGTTATCGTTCATCTCTGCGTCGATCCTGAATATCGCGGTCGGGGTGTTACTAAACAGCTAGTCAATTCCCTCAGCCAAAAAACTCAGAATTTTTATGGAATTCAACTCAAATGCCGTCGCGATTATGGAATAGACAGAATGTGGGAAACACTGGGTTTTATTCCTCTCAACGATCAGCCTGGAAGAAGTAAGGAGGGTAAACTGCTTACTGTTTGGTGGCTAGAACACAATCATCCTACCATATTTTCTTATGCTGCTAATCAGAAGCTTGAATCTAAACTTTGTGCAGTCATCGATACAAGCGTTTTCTTGGAATTGCAGGGAAATGAAGAGCTTAAAGCTACAGAATCAGACTCTCTGCTCGCTGATTGGTTGCAGGATGACTTGGAGTTGTGCATCACTGATGAAATTTTTAAATCAATCAACAGAATAAATGATGCTAAATTAAGAGATAGCAAACGTTACCTGGCTAATAGTCTTACTCAGTTGTTGTATGACAAAACCAGACTTGAAGGTATTTTAGATTCTATCTGTAAACTGTTGGTCGATCAATCTATAACTTTCGATCAAGCTACAATAAATCAATTAGCTATAACTATTACTTCTGATTCCCCGGTATTTGTAACTCGCAACATAGAAATTTTGAATTTAGCTGATGAAATTTATCAAAAATTTACACTGGAAGTAATTAGCCCAACCAGTTTAATTTTAAAATTCGATGATATTCGCAGAAGTGTTGAATATCAACCTGTTCGCTTGGCAGGTACATCTATAAAGCTGAAACTCATTCAGAGGTTTGAACAATCTCGATTTATTGATACTTTTCATGCTAGTGAAAAGGGCGAGATAGAGGGAGTATTTCAACAACGGCTGCGCCATATTATTGCTAATCCCGATCAATTTCAATGTTATGTTTTTTTAGAGAATGAAAATATACCCCTTGCTTTAATTGTTTTTGATCGACAGCAAACTTACGAACTAAAAGTGACAATTATCCGAGTTCGTCCAGGCGCTATAGCGGCTACACTGGCACGGTACTTGGTTTTCTATTCTATATCACTCTCAGCCGATGAAAAGCGACAATTTACCAGAATTATTGACCCCTATCTGGAAGAAACTGTTTTACAAGCTATTCAAGAAGATGCTTTTGTTCGAGTCGATAATGGGTATTTGAAGGCGAATCTTGCTGTTGCACAAACATCCACAGAACTATCTAAGTACCTTACGGAATTAGGTAAGATGGGATCAGAATATAATTTTTGCATTCAGCTCGCAGAAACTCTTACTATCAGCGAATCAACTCAAGATATAAAGACTATATCAGAGATAGAACGTCACCTTTGGCCTGCTAAAGTTATTAATGCTGACTTGCCTACATTCATTATTCCTATTCAACCCAGATGGGCAAAAGATTTGTTCGACAAAGAGTTGGCTAACCAGTACCTCTTGGAATCTCAAACTGATCTAGCGCTAAGACGCGAACTGGTGTACTATAAGCGAAATAATGGCAGTCTAAAACCTGGTGTTATTGGTAGAATTTTATGGTATGTTAGCTCCGATAGAGCATTTACTGGGACACAAGAGGTTAAAGCTTGCTCTAAGTTAGATGAAGTTATCATAGACAAACCAGAAAAACTATATAGACAGTTCCGCCACCTAGGTGTATATGAATTAAAAAATTTAATGACAATAGCAAACAACAAACCGGATGAAGATATTATGGCTCTAAGATTTAGTTACACCGAAATTTTCAATAAACCGCTGACATTAAAGAGGATTCGAGAAATACGGGAAAATCAAACAACGGTTCAAAGTTTATTTAAGATTTCAAAGGAACAATTCGGAATCATATATAATGAAGGAACCGCTACCTAAATAAAGGATTGTAACCGATGTCAAGTATCTTACTATTATCTATTCGACCGGAATACGCCAACAAAATATTCGATAGTAATAAGACTGTTGAATTGCGGCGCGTCCGCCCTCGATTATTGAACGAAGGCGATTTGGTATTAATTTACGTTTCCTCGCCGATTAAAGCTGTATTGGGTTCATTTAAAGTGGATTATATTATAGAAAAACCACCTAGAGAACTTTGGGAGGAAGTTAAAGACAAAGCAGGTATTTCAAAGGTAAATTTTTATGACTATTATCAAGGCACATCAAAAGGAATAGGAATCTTTTTTCAAGATATTCACAGGTTTAGGGAACCAGTAAAATTACAGTCTTTAAGAAAAAAGTTACCTGAGCTTAAACCACCACAAAGTTATCGTTATATGACCGATAAACAGTTGAAAATAGTCAAGTCTTTAGGAGAATGTTCGAGATAAATATTTACTACAATAATTTATTAATCAATAGTTGGCAAGAGCAGTATGCTAGCGGAAAAAAAAGCTGAGTTCGTCAGGCTATTTCAGGAATTTGTCAGTTCATATCCCTACACTCCAGATGGGTTACGTCATAGGGCGGCTTACGACGAGCAGCGTCAGCAGGGACGTAGAAATTTTGAAGCGATCGCTTCTGCTGCTGAGTCTGGAAAAGATGTGACGGAATCCGTAATCTGGCAACTTCTACCTTACGAAGACTCTCATACTAATAGACAAAAAGGGGCCTGGGTTCATATTAATCCATGCACAACACAAGGGTTATTATGGACTTCAAAATTGTATAAAGATTTGTCATTAATAACACCCGTAATAATTTCCCAATTAATTATCTATTTAGTCTGCTGTTGTAACGACGATCCGAGTCAGCTATCTTCTGCCTGTAGAAACTTTTCCGAAGAAATGCCAGCCTCCTTGTTCGGCGAGATAGGAATCTTAACACCTATCCTGAATGCTCTCCGTCCCGATGACTTTCTTGCGATTAATCACAAGTCAATACAGGTTATTAACTATTTCGCCAATACTTCGTATAGCAAAAAGCTAATAGACTACTCCTCTGCTAACTTCACCGGACACGAGCTGATTGAAGAATTAACCAAAGAAATGCACCAAAATGGCGCTCCATCTATTCGAGATGACGATCTATTTGATATGTTCTGCCACTGGCTTGTCGAAATAAAAAAATATGACTTTCCTTGTAACGAAGTGCCACTCGTAGATGAGGAAATTGTGTTTGAATACGCACTAGAAGAAGTAAAGTTACAGCCGGAATATTCTTTGAACCAATGTGCCGAAGAAACTGGTTTTCAAACAACCCAACTCACCCAATGGATACACACCATTAACCGCAAAGGTCAAACCATCATCCAAGGCCCGCCCGGAACCGGAAAAACCTTCCTGGCCCAAAAACTCGCCCAACACTTAATCGGTGGTGGTGACGGTTTCTCAGACATTATCCAATTTCACCCCGCCTATACCTACGAAGACTTTATCGAAGGCCTCCGCCCAATTACTCAAAACGGACAATTAACCTACTCAATAGTTCCCGGTAGATTCCTAGAATTCTGCAAACAAGCCGAAGCCCGTGAAGATATTTGTGTTCTGATTATTGATGAGATTAATCGCGCAAATCTATCTCAAGTCTTTGGCGAGTTAATGTATCTCCTAGATGACCGACAAAACACACAACGTTTTATTAAACTAGCCAGCGGCCAACTATTCAGAATCCCTACAAATGTCCGTATCATCGGCACAATGAACACAGCAGACCGTTCTATTGCCTTAGTCGATAACGCACTCCGCCGCCGCTTCGCATTCATTCCCATCTATCCAAACTATGAAGTTCTGCAACACTATCACCAAAAATGGCACACTGGTTTTCCAGTTGAGAAATTAATTAGTCTTCTCGAAGATGTCAATCGAACCATTAACAACAAACACTATGAATTAGGCATCTCCTTCTTTTTGACAAAAACTTTAGCTGAAGATATCCAAGATATTTGGCAAATGGAAATTGAGCCATACCTCGAAGAATACTTCTTTGATAACCAGGCAAAAATGGATGAATTTCTCTGGAATAAAATCAAATATAAATTGAGCAATTGATAATCTAATGCTACTATAGCGCCTCTGAATGAGTTCTACAATTAAGGTAGGGGCAATCCCCCTGTGGTTGCCCCGATCGGGGGTAGGCACGGGGGCACTACCCCTACAAATGTTGCGCTCCGATCGCCAAAAACACCGCATTACAGCATTTATGAAACGAGAATCACCCCAAATCATAGAACTTACAGAATATAAATTAGCAACTTTCAAGCGAGATTTAATCCCCGAATCAGTAGGAGAAAAAATACTCCATAATTATGACAAGGAAATAGACATAGAATTTCCCAACTTTAAAACAAAATATCAATGGCACTTAAAATCTAAAGGCAAAGTTGGTAACATTCCAATTACTCCAGAATTTCACATTGTCATCCATCCCAAGGTTCCCATAAACAACCTATTCGGAATGCTTGACTATGCCTACAAACTTAAGATAAAATTTCCCCAAGGACTGATTCAGTGCCAATCTTTAGAACAAACTTACGAGACATTAGCTAACATCCTTGCTCATAAAATTCTCGAACGCTGTCGCAAAGGATTATATCGCGATTACTTACCCAAAAGAGAAAAAATTTCCTATATTCGCGGTCGGATTGATGTCCGGGAAGCTGTGCAAAAACCTTGGGAAGTTAAACTAAAATGTCACTATAACGAACAAACAGGCGATATCGAAGACAATCAAATTCTGGCTTGGACACTCTTCATCATTGGCCGCAGCGGTTTGTGCAGCGAATCTGTCTCATCGACGGTACGAAAAGCTTTTCACGCACTCCAAGGATTTGTTACCCTAACATCTTTTAAACCAGAAGCTTGTATCGATCGCACTTATCACCGTTTGAATCAAGATTATCAACTTTTACACGCCTTATGTCGGTTTTTTTTAGATAACACAGGGCCTAGTCACGAAACGGGCGATCGCGAAATGCTGCCTTTTCTCATAGACATGGCTAATTTATACGAACAATTTGTCGCTGAATGGCTCAACGCAAATACACCAAAAGGCTTTTTTGTCCAGCAACAACGCCGAGTTATACATGACGAAAATTATTCCGATCGCATTGACTTACTTCTGTGCGATATTGAAACAGGACAAGTTCAATACGTCCTCGATACCAAATACAAAGCTCCCGATCGAGTAGCCAGTAGTGACCGCCATCAAATAATTGCCTACGCAACAGCAGTAAACTGTAAAAATGCAATTCTCATTTACCCGCAAGACCTCAAACAGCCACTAGACAAAAAATTTGGGGATATCCAAGTTCGCAGTCTAACCTTTTCCCTAGATGACGATCTCAATGAAGCCGGAAAAACCTTCTTAACCTCTCTACCTCCAAACACCCTCTCCTAACTCTTCTCTGCGCCCTCTGCGCTCTCTGCGGTTCATTTCTCTTCAAAAAAAAGAGGCGCGATCGCGCCTCCCAAATCTTTCATTTTCTGGTTCTAAACACTAACAGCTACTTTCGATTCCTTTGCAGTCAACTTCTCGTAAGTCGCCCGCATTTTCAATCCCACCAACACTTGGAACAAACCAGTTCCATTATTGGAACCGGGATATTCGCGGTGTTGAAGCAATAGGTGAGTCAATTCACCTTCATACTTGGCAGAAGTCTTGCTCAAATGGCTTTCGATGTAAATAACTTCTTCGAGATTTTCAAACTGACCGTCTACTTCCAAAATCGAGACTTCGTGGCCGTAGAAAGCGTCTGGCCCGTAATACATCTTAATTCCGGGATAGGAACAAGTCAGTTTCCGGCCGCAAGGAATCCAGTTAATTGTCGAACCTTCGTCAAACAAATATGCAGGCTCAAAGTTCGCGATGCCTTCGCGCTGGATCATCTGCACCCGCAGAACCTTCCGTTCTTTGTCATCTTTAATCAAGTTGGTCGGCAATACTTGAATTACCACGTCAGCATATTGCTTTTGTGGGTCGATGTAAGCTGTGAAATCTGGTTTGCGAGCATTGATCGCAAACAGCACGTCTTCGTAACGGTGGCCTCGTTCCGCCATGTCGCGCTGGATTTTCCAAGCGATTTTTACTTCGTCGCTGATGTCGAGGTAGACGCTGAAGTCGAGGAGCGATCGCACTCGCTCATCATACAACGGGTGCAATCCTTCAATGACGATCACATGATTCGGCTCTACACGCTCAGGAGGATCGAGCAGACCGGTTTCGTGGTTGTAAATCGGCTTGTCGATTCCTCGGCCTTCTTTGAGGGCTTTCATCTGTTCGGCCATCAGGTCGAAATTGTTGGCTCTGGGGTCAAGGGCGGTAATTCCTGTTTCTTTGCGCTGTTTGCGATCGAGACAATGATAGTCGTCCAGGCAGATTACGGTAACGAAATCTTCTCCGAACAAATCAGTCAATCGGCGCAAAAAAGTAGATTTTCCGCACCCGGAGTCTCCGGCAACGCCAATTAAAACCACGCGATCCGGCTTAGTTGTCATAGTTTCCCTCTAAAAAAATCACTGTTTACTAACAAAGAGTGTAGATTCCACAAAATTCCAGCCCACAGGTAGCTACCAGCAGGCTTGATGTGGCTTTGCTACCCTGACGGGATCGAGCAAAACCACCATACAGCAGTCTGTTGACTGCCTGCTAGGGAAGACCCAAGCAATTTTCAAGGCAAGTAATTAATAGCTTGTAAAAGTATAGTCATTTATGTATGACATGGGAGGTCTGAAACCTTCCCCTTTCTTTTTTACTTCCAGCGAATTGACCTGCCTGGGCTCAACTACGCCCACGACTTATCCCATCGCAGAAGGCATTTGGGATTGCTTGGGCATAAGACCGTAAGATCTATTAACACTAACTTTAGTAGTTAATCTTACCAGAATGCGATCGCCCACTACAAGCTCAGCGTCGATTTGAGATTTGAGATTTGAGATTTGAGAATTAACGCTGTTTATCGGGGCTGCACCCCCGATCGGGTAAAATAGTCGCAGTACGCAGACAACAATAGCTATAAGTCAACACCTGAACGCAACCGGGCGAGGTTCGTGGGCGTGTTCGGCTAATTGGGAATTGGGGACGCGATCGAGCAAAACTTAACACGCCCGCCCTGGACGGCGAGGCCGAAAGATTAACGCGACCAATTAGTCCCGATGACCTTAAGAAAAAAGTAAATTGAGTCTACGGTCACATTCTCTATCTTTATAACTCTGTATCGTGAAGGAAAAGCAACAAATGTACAGCCCAAGCATATCTGGTGTTGCGACCAGCTCAATATCAGGCAGTCGCATCTTTGTCTATGAAGTCGAGGGTATGCGTCAAAGCTCCGAAACTGACCAAACAACTAGCCCGATTCGTCGTAGTGGCAACGTGTTTATCGCCGTCCCCTACGATCGCATGAATCAGGAAATGCGGAGGATTACTCGCATGGGTGGCAAAATAGTCAGCATTCGACCCTCCAACGACGCTCCCAAAACTCATGGCACTGTAGCACCCGAACTTGGACAACAGAGTCAGAAATCTGGAGAAACAACTAAGCCCATGACTCAAGCACAGGAAAAGGTTCAGGTTCCAGTTAACCTCTACAAGCCAGCCAATCCCTATATTGGCAAGTGCATTTCTACAGAAGAATTGGTCAAAGAAGGTGGCGACGGCACTGTCCGTCACGTTAAAATTGACATCTCTGGAGGCAATTTGCACTATCTGGAAGGTCAAAGTATTGGCATTATTCCCGATGGGACAGATAAAAACGGCAAACCTCACAAAATTCGGCTTTACTCGATCGCCTCCACCCGTCACGGAGATGATGTCGATGACAAAACTGTCTCTGTATGCGTCCGCAGGCTAGAGTACAAAAGCCCAGAAACGGGTGAAAAAGTCTTTGGTGTCTGTTCCACTTTTATCACTGGTTTGGAACCAGGGGCTGATGTCAAAATCACTGGGCCTGTAGGGAAGGAAATGTTATTGCCTGACGACGAGGATGCCACCATTATTATGATGGCGACTGGTACTGGAATTGCTCCTTTCCGCGCTTATTTGTGGCGGATGTTTAAAGAAAACAATCCTGATTACAAATTCAAAGGTTTAGCTTGGCTGTTCTTTGGAGTTGCTTATACTCCAAACATTCTGTACAAGGAAGAGTTGGAGCAATTGCAGGCAGAATTCCCTGATAATTTCCGATTGACCTATGCCATCAGCCGCGAGCAAAAGAATGTTGACGGTGGCAAGATGTACATTCAAAATCGGATTCAAGAAAACGCTGATGAATTGTGGGATTTGGTTCAAAAACCGAAAACTCACACTTATATCTGCGGTTTGAAGGGCATGGAAGGCGGAATTGATGAGGGAATGTCGGCGGCGGCTGGCAAGTTCGACGTCGATTGGGCGGCCTATCAGAAACAATTGAAGAAAGAGCATCGCTGGCACGTTGAAACCTATTAATGTGTAGGGTGATTTAATCTGATTTGTAGGGCGGGCTTTGCTCGCCCTACAATTGTTTTAAACAGATCATTCGGCGGTTGAAACCGCTACTATACAAACAAAGTCCGCCTGCGCGGACTAAGAAATAAAGTGTAAAATATAAAGAAAGCGCACCGAAAAGGGGAGAGAATTCACATGACCCTAATTTCTACCCAAAAACTGACATTTGAAGAGTATCTGGACTATCAGGGAGAATCAGGTGTTTGTTATGAATTATATCGGGGCAATTTAATCGAAATTCCAACACCTACAGGAATTAACATTAAAATTTGTCAATTTTTGGTTTACCAGTTCCGACGCTTCTTTGCAGCACACAATCTACCGCTAGTTGCAGTTGTCACTACCGCAGTCCGAACCGAGGAAAACTCTTCCCGCGTTCCTGATGTGGTGATTTGCACTCGCCTGCTGTGGGAACAAGTCTGCGCGCAACCCGGTTCCGCAGTGCTGGACTTTGAAGAAAAACCGCTGTTAGTGATAGAAGTTACCAGTCAAAATTGGCGGGACGACTACATCCGTAAACGGGCAGAATATGACTTGATTGATATCTTAGAATATTGGATTGTAGACCCCAATCTACGGAAAATACGAGTGTGTAGCCGTCCCGACAATGAAGGGAGTTATTCTCATCAAGAATTTTTGCCGGGACAGCAAGTTCGGTCTGTACAGTTCGCTGAATTTATTTTATCGGTAAATGAAGTGCTCTCTGGGCCGCTAGTAGAAGATTTAATTCGAGAAGAAGAAGCGCAGCGACAGCAACTAGAACAGCAAGTCGAAAGATTGACCCAGCGACTTCGAGAAATGGGGGTAGATATCGATACAGAAGTTTGAATTGTCATATCCAATTAAATCCCTGATTTCTTGCAAAAGTTGGGGATTTGTATATTTAGTTTAGTTAAATGAGAAATTGCTTGATTAGCATACAATGATTGTAGATTAGAGTTTCTACGGGTCAAAGTCGTGGCTTTTTGAAATTCTTGAGAATATTACACCGGAATTGTGGAAAAGAAAGTTAGAGAATCGCCTCTGCAACTTCGATGTTGCGACTCAACTTATATCTGCTCCGCCTCCCCATCCTTACCAAAACCAGCCTACTATTTTAATTTTCGATGAATCCCAAGATTTTTTATTAGCTAATTTAAAAGCTCTAATTGCTGTAAGAGAAGCTTGGGAAAACCAGAGATATTCCACTTATCTCTGGTTGTTGGGAGACTTAAATCAGAGAAGTCAACCCGTAGACTTTGACTGGGGGCAACTACAGTTAGGCAGGCGCATTGAACTTAAGTACAATTATCGAAATTCACGCCATATCTTAAAGTTTGCCAATCAGTTTTTAGAATTTGCCAATCAAGAAAATGCTAGGTATGATGGCCGGCATTTTCCCGAACCAAGCGATAGCTAACTGAACAGAATGAGAGTACATACAATAAATTGTTGCAAGAAAAACTAGAGTTAAATGAGCTTTATACATTATTTGAGTGTTTAATCAAGGAAATAGGGGGATCTGCGGGTTTAAAAGAGCTGCGCCGCGAGCTTCAGGAAGGGCGCGAGGTGGCGTTTAAACTTGAGACATATCATCAGCAAGAAAAGCAAAAGCTGTTGTTAGAAAAAATGGATCAACAGCAACAGCAATTGATCTGGCAAGGAAAACTGGAGCAAGAAAACCAGAAACTGTCGTTAGAAAGAATGGGTCAACAGCAACAGCAATTGATCCGGCAAGGAAAACTGGCAATTTTGATAGTCTCAGTGTGGGTTTTGTTAATTTCACTGATTAAGTGATAGTAACTGTCGGCATTTTTCCCACAGATATCTAGTAATTAAGATACTTGAGTCCAAAATATTTTACAATAGTTGTGTATTAATTGAGTTTGTATAGGTTAAAGTCGTGGCTATAAAAATTGGTTTGCTAGGTTTAGGTACGGTTGGCGCGGGAACGGCAGAGATTTTGCTCTCTACAGATGGCCGCCATCCGCTGTTGCAGGAATTGGAAATATATCGGGTGGGTGTGCGCGATATTTATCGAACTCGGTCTTTACAATTGCCAGAAAATGTGATCACAACTGACCTGGAAGAGATCGTCACTGACCCGGAAGTTGATATTGTAGTAGAATTGATCGGGGGATTGGAACCGGCGCGATCGCTCATTCTCCAGGCTATTGCTAACGGTAAGCACGTTGTCACCGCCAACAAAGCTGTGATTTCCCGCTACGGTGAAGAAATATTTGAAGCAGCCAACGCCAAAGGCGTTTATATAATGCTAGAAGCTGCTGTCGGTGGTGGCATTCCAGTCATCCAAACTCTCAAACAATCCTTGGGTGCAAATCGCATTCAAACTGTGATTGGCATCGTCAACGGCACAACTAATTACATCCTGACACGGATGCAAACAGAAGGTGCAGACTTTGCTGAAGTCCTCGCCGACGCCCAGCAATTAGGTTATGCAGAAGCTGACCCCGCAGCGGATGTAGATGGATTAGATGCTGCTGATAAAATCGCTATTTTAGCTTCCCTAGCTTTTGGAGGCCGGATTAAATTAGCAGATGTTTACTGCGAAGGTATCAGACAAGTTTCGGCCTCTGATATTGACTATGCAGACAAACTGGGATTTGTAATTAAGTTGCTAGCAATTGCTCAAAACAACTGCCAAGCTTCGGAAGAAAATGGGGATCAAGAAAACGAACTTATTTCGATTCGGGTGCATCCTACCTGCGTGTCAAAAACTCATCCGCTGGCGAGTGTCAATGGTGTTTATAATGCAATTTTATTAGAAGGAGAGCCGATCGGGCAATTGATGCTGTACGGGCGCGGTGCGGGTGCAGGACCCACCGCTAGTGCGGTAGTATCCGATATTCTGAATATTGCAGCTATTCTGAAAACCGAAACTGTTCCAATTCCCCATCCTTTGCTCAGTTGCAATCACCAACACTATTGCCAAATAGCAAAAATGGAGGAACTGGTAACGCGGTTTTATGCTCGTTTCCTGACTCGCGATACTCCGGGGGTAATTGGCAAGTTAGGGACTTGTTTCGGCAACCACAAAGTTAGTTTGCAATCTGTTGTCCAGACGGGAATTCATGGCGATTTAGTAGAAATTGTAGTCGTGAGTCACCATGTTAAAGAAGGCAATTTCCAACAGGCGATCGCGGAAATTAGGGCGATGGAATCGATTCATAGCATTGCGAGTATTCTGCGAGTTTTGTAAAGGTCGATCGCACACTGTTTTCGCAAATAGTGTAGATACGGTCTTGACCTGTCAAGGGGTAGCGATCGCATAATTAGGACCAAAGGGCTTTTGGGACTTTAAAATACCAAAAGCCAAATGCACCAATTTCCTCATGACTCGCACAAAAATCACCTGCATTTTGACACCAGCCACGACCCAATAATCGCTCCTATCAAATTCGGTAGCATCCTCCTGTATTCACCTCTCTATTCTCGGACTCTGTGTCAAGAGCGCTCTAGTAAGGTTAAATCATTATCAATCACGGGATAGCTAGGAGAGTTTAATCGCCTTAAAACAGAAAATATCTCTGCGCCATTGGTAAAATATTTGCAGGTTCGCAAATCAGCAATTCTCCATCCGCTCTCACTTCATAGGTTTCTGGATCTACTTCCATTGTGGGCAAATAATCGTTGAGTTTCATGTCTCTTTTAGTAATTTGCCGAGTGCCAGAAACTGCTACTGTTGGCTTTTGTAAACCTAGCTGTGCGGCAATATTGCGATCGCACGCAGCCTGAGAAACAAACGTCAGACAAGTAGCCCCAATTGCACCGCCAAAACTCCCAAACATCGGTCGCATATGCACCGGTTGCGGCGTGGGAATGCTGGCGTTAGCATCTCCCATCTGCGAATAGGCGATCGCCCCACCCTTAATCACCATCTCCGGTTTCACCCCAAAAAATGCCGGTCTCCACAAACACAAATCCGCCAATTTCCCCTCTTCAATAGAACCAACATACTGACTAATTCCATGAGTAATCGCCGGATTAATTGTATATTTCGCAATGTACCGCTTCGCCCTAAAATTATCATTTTCTCCCTCTATTCCCCCCCCTTGATCAGGGGGGGTAAGGGGGGGTAAACTCCCCCTTTGCACTTTCATTTTATGAGCCGTTTGCCAAGTCCGAATAATCACTTCCCCAACTCTTCCCATCGCCTGAGAATCCGAAGAAATCATACTAAAAGCGCCTAAATCATGCAAGATATCCTCCGCAGCAATCGTTTCTCTTCTAATTCTAGATTCAGCAAAAGCCACATCTTCAGGAATACTTCGATCCAAATGGTGACACACCATCAACATATCTAAATGTTCTTCCAAAGTGTTGACAGTATAAGGGCGAGTCGGGTTAGTTGACGATGGCAAAACATTAGCTTGGCCGCAAACTTTAATAATATCCGGTGCGTGTCCACCGCCGGCACCTTCAGTGTGATAAGTGTGAATTGCCCGATTTTTGAAAGCAGCAATTGTCGCTTCCACAAATCCGGCTTCATTGAGAGTATCGGTGTGAATTGCAACTTGCACGTCGTATTCGTCAGCTACACTTAAACAAGTATCAATTGTTGCTGGTGTAGTTCCCCAATCTTCGTGCAATTTTAAACCCATTGCACCGGCCAATACTTGTTCAATTAATGCTTGGGGTTGACTGGTATTTCCTTTACCTAAAAATCCTAGATTGATGGGAAAAGCATCCGCAGCTTGCAGCATTCGGGACATATGCCAAGGTCCGGGAGTGCAAGTTGTGGCGTTTGTACCCGTTGCAGGGCCTGTACCACCGCCGATCATGGTAGTGATTCCAGAGGCGATCGCCACTTCAATTTGTTGCGGACAAATAAAGTGAATGTGAGTGTCGATTCCCCCCGCAGTCAGAATCATGCCTTCGCCGGCAATTACTTCAGTACCGGGGCCGATAATAATATCTATTCTGTCTTGAATATAAGGATTTCCGGCTTTACCAATCTTGTAAATTTTGCCTTCTTTAATCCCAACATCTGCTTTAACAATCCCCCACCAATCTAATATTAAAGCATTAGTAATTACCGTGTCAACAGCACCGTCAGCATTAGAAATAGGCGATTGTCCCATACCGTCGCGGATGACTTTGCCTCCACCAAATTTGACTTCATCGCCGTAGGTTGTGAAATCTTTTTCAACTTCAATGAATAATTCAGTATCCGCTAACCTGACGCGATCGCCCACAGTCGGTCCAAAAGTTTCCGCATAAGCGCGGCGATCCATTCTGTAACTCATATTAATTAGCTCCTCATCAGATTTTCTAGAATTTTTGTCATTGCCCCAATGCTTGAGTATACATTGATTTATGCTAAAAGTTTTCCGTGTGTATACCTTCTATAAACTCAACAAATGGTTTGAAACATTGAGTACATTTATCTGCAATTTCTTGATACGAAGTCTTCCCTAGTATCAATTTTGCATCCACAGTTTTATGATATCCTTTGCCAGAATCTCGGAAAAGTTGCTCTACAATTTCCGAGGGGGGGCGATCGTGATTTTGGTCTTCTACTGGTATTGTCCAGGTGACAGCTAGAGAAGTAACTCCTAGTTTATCTTGTAATGCAGATTCAGCCGCCAAAATCAACGCTTCCATTTCGTATTTAAAACAAAAAACTTTGAAGCGTTTTTTGAGACGTTCATCCTGAATACCTTTCTTTTGTAATGCTTGATAAAAATTCTCCATAATTCCCGCTTCTAGCTGTTGAAAAGTCTCATGGGTAAACCCTTTATTTCTAGGATATAAGTCTGGTAAAATAATTGCAATTGAATTCGGATTATTGCAAAGAATATTAACAGCTTTTATTGGAGCATTCAGCAGCAAATCTTTTTTAGCGTCACCTCCTCTATCATTGTTCTTTCCTTTGATTGGAAAAAACTCTATACTCACACCTTCTTCAGATTTTTTGTCAATCAAATTTACTAACAATGCTTCCATTGCATTTTTATCTGATGGCCCTTCTACATAGATAATTACCCTCATGGTAGAAGCTCCAATTCATCACTGCGGTGGAGTTTTTCAATTTCCTCTGTCCCAAAGTCATCAAGCATATCTGTTAAAACTTTGGAATCACCAGGTTTAATAAACTTTGATTCTCCATTCTCCTTTCGCATCACAGCAATTTGGGAAATATCAAATTGGGTTAAAAAATAAGAAGAATGTGTAGCCAAAAAAACTTGAGTGCGTTCAGCAGCTTTTTCAAACAATCCTGCTAAAAGAGGGAGTGTCCGAGGATGAACACCTTGATCCGGCTCATCAATACAAATTAGAGAGGGTGGTTTCGGGTGCAAACAAAGACAAATCCAACAAATTAATCTTAGAATACCATCGGATAAATCCGCAAGACTTAAATCCTGGTTAATCCCCTTTTCCTGCCAAAATGCGATAACTTCCCCAGGCCCGCCGCGAGCTTTTACAGTCAATTTTTTGAATCCTGGAATAACAGATTGTAAATGTTGTTGCAGGTTATCAAAAACGGCGCTATGTTCAGTCATTAAATAGTGTAATACTGAACTCAAATTGCCTGCATCTTCATCCAACACTGGTTCTTGTTCAATGAGAACAGATTTGCGAATTTTGTGATTAGCAATGTTAAATGAACTGTAAAATTTCCACTCCCCGATATACTCTCGTAGTTTATAAAGAGTTGCTAAACCTGGATTTGTTATTGTCCTGAGTGCGAGTTGATTGCGTTTGGGAAATACGCGATTTGTCTCTGCATATCCTGGTTCGCGATACAAACCTTCAGTACCTTTAATATCCATGAACAAATGTTGAGATGACTCAACTCGCTCGAAAGAAATTTGCGGATTGCTTCTCGGTCCCATGAGTTCTCCTTGATAGGAGATATTAGACTCACCTGTATCAATTTTAAGCTCCCATTCAAACTTTTCTGAGCCGGGAAGATGAAAAATCTGTTGACCGATAGAACCCTTAATAATTTCGTTAGGAATCTCGCTTTCCATACTGTCGGTCAAAAATTTTAGAAACTCAAACAGGCTTGATTTCCCAGAACCATTAGCTCCGACAATAATTTCTAGTGGTTCCAATGGAGCAGTAAAATCTCGGAATGGTCTATAACCTTGAATTTTGATTGAGGTTATTCGAGAGTGCGGTGTCATTTCGCTACCTGTCGTTTTCGTAATATTGTTGATAATACAGGACTTACGCACGGCTGCCAAAAACCAGGTTTATCTGTCAATATCTCTCGCATAGATGCAGGATTTTTATCATAAACCGGGTTTTTGGCGTAAGTCCTATAATAGTTGAATTTTTTCTCACCCATCTAACTCACCATTCACTTTTCCATTAAAGCCGTAGACTTGACGACTACCTACAAAAGGTACTAATTGCACTTCCCTTTCATCTCCGGGTTCAAATCTCACTGCGGTTCCCGCTGGAATATCTAATCGCATTCCTTTTGCTTGTTCTCGATTAAATTCTAAGGCTTCGTTGGCTTCGTAAAAGTGATAGTGGGAGCCGACTTGTATCGGTCTATCTCCCGTATTTCCTACCAGCAACCGCACTGTTGGACGACCTGCATTTAGTTCTATTTCACCTGCTAAAATAATCATTTCCCCTGGAATCATCTTTTCCTCCTGCGAGTTTATGCGGTTAATTTTTTAACGGATCGGATCGTGGACTGTAACGAGTTTAGTACCATCAGGAAAAGTCGCCTCTACCTGGACTTCATGCACCATTTCTGGTATGCCTTCCATCACATCTTCCCGCGTCAGGAGAGTTGTGCCATAACTCATTAAATCCGCGACGGTGAGGCCATCTCTGGCTCCTTCTAAAATGGCTGCGGAAATGTAGGCTAGTGCTTCTGGATAGTTTAATTTTAAACCTCTTTGTTTCCGGCGCTCTGCTACCAGGGCGGCGGTGAAAATCAGTAGTTTGTCTTTTTCTTGGGGGGTGAGTTGCATTTTTATTCTGGTAAGTGCGATCGAATTTTTGGCTGAAGTTAAACTAGAATTCAATTATTTTTTCAAGTTCAACTATCAACAACGGTAAATCATCGGTAATTACATCCCAAACTATATCTAAGTTCACCTCGAAGTAAGCGTGAATAAGGCGATTCCTCATACCGATGACTTGTGACCAGGGGATTTGTGGTAATTCCTTTTGACGGTCTGTACTGATGCGAGAAGCAGCCTCGCCGACAATCTCAATACACTTGACTAAAGATAATGTTAACATTCGGTTATTGTCAAGATCTTTCCTGCTTGTGTTTGCAGAAAATAAGACAGCTTCTTTTGCTGCATTCAGCATATGACGTAGACGAGTATTATCATCTATGAACATACAACACCTGTGCTGAATCAATAACTTTTTGCCTAAAATATTGACTCAATTCTTCCGGTGTTCGTAAATCTACTTGACGTCCTAACATTTCTGTTAGTTCAATTTCCATAGTGACTATCCGCCACCCAATTTTTTGTCCTGGTATAAATTCTACCAGTAAGTCAATGTCACTGTCGGGTCTAAAGTCGCTTCGCAGCACTGAACCGAAAATAGAAAGTTTGGCGATCGCATTTTTTTGACAAAACTCAGCTATCTGGTCATGGGGAATACTAATGGGCAGTTGTTTGTCTGGTTCTGGGGTAGTGAGTTGCATTTTATTGACTATAGTTATGAACTATACACAGGACTTATGCACGGGGGCAAAAACCCGGTTTCTGCCTCAATATTTATCGAAAAAAGCGATGATTTTTGGAAGAAACCGGGTTTTTTGTGTAAGTCCTATACATTAAAACTCAAATGTATTCCTATTTTATCCAAACACGTGGCAAACAGCAAGGGCGTTCTGAAAAAAATAGGCGAAGCAAGTCCCAAATGCTGACAAACCAGTCTCTAGCTGCGGTGGTGGATGTACCGCGATATCTACACAGCAAACCGTTAGGAATACGAGTGATGCCGATGGTACAATTACCAGGATTAATTGTTGCCTCGGAGGGCAAAGCACGCAGTTTTTCCACAATTTCTGGGGTGACAGGTGTTCCAACCCAAGCGAGGGTGGCAACTACGGGTTTTCCGGCGAGTCCGTGGGGACTTTGGAGCATTTTTTCCCCGCCTATGAGCAATTGTCTATCAATCCATAAAGGCCTGTTTTGTTGCCAAACTTCGGTGTGCGATCGCCATTTTCCAGACAAGAATTTTTCGCCCCTAGCACTGCGTCCAAATCGCGTAATTTCCCACAGTAAAATCCTCGCTGTTGGTGCTAATTCTACCCGCAAATTTTGCTGATAAATTGCGCCATCAAAAACGATTGTTTCCTGGGGTAGCCATTCTAAGTTAGCAGCAGATTCTAATTGAATGTCGATAGTTTGTTGCGATTCTAGTCCGCTGCTACGATAGATTTTAGCAGCAGCAGCGCTGGTAATCAAGGCTTTGGCGTCGGGTTGGAGGTGAAAATGGCTCGAAAGGCGATCGCCCCCAACAACTCCCCCAGCCGTGTGTAAAATGACACTGTGACAAATCTCTTTACCTTCAGGATAGAACGGGCGCTGCACTTTTAGTGGTGCTTGCATTTGATTTTGGATGATTTGAGTTGAGCCATTGCGGTTGGCATAGACTAAATTTAGGCGGCCGTGCCATCCATTTTGAATGTTGTTTGTAGGTGTGTCAGTCGAGTTTTGAATCACAGATTTTTAGAATTCAAGAATAGATATTATCAAAAATATCGATCTCAGGACACGGCATTGCCGTGTCCCTCCCCGTAGGGACACGGCATTGCCGTGTCCCTACGGGGATACGCTGTAACAATAATACAAGATAGCAGATTATACTAATTAATATGCGTTTTAAATTATCCTCCCATGCCAGCCACCCCTGAAAGCCTCCAGAAATTCGTCACCTACTGCCAGCAAAACATTACAGGCGATGAAAAAGGACAAGCACAAGTATTTTTAGACCGATTCTTTCAGGCTTTCGGTCATGAAGGGGCATTGGAAGCTGGCGCAACCTATGAGGAACGCATAGAAAAAAGCAGCAAAAAAGGTCAAATGGGATTTGCTGATTTGGTGTGGAAAAAGCACGTTTTAATAGAAATGAAAAAGCGGGGAGAAAACCTAACTAAAAGGGAGTATCGCGCCCAAACTGAGCGGTATTATCTGCGCCTCAAAAAAGAAGATCGCCCTCGCTACGTGATGATGTGCAATTTCGATGAATTTCACATCTACGATTTTGACCTTCAGCCCGATGAAGCTTTAGACATTATAGCATTAAAGCAATTGCCAGCGCGATCGCCTGCTTTTGCCTTTATGGAATCTGTCGCCCGCCGCCCCATATTCAAAAATAACCAAGTCGAGATTACCGAAAAAGCTGCTAGCAGAATGGGGATGTTGCTGGAAATGCTAATTGAGCGCGAAAAAGAGCGCAAATCTCCTAAATTTAATCAGCTTCAAGCCCAGCGATTTGTGTTGCAGTGCGTGTTAGCAATGTTTGCAGAAGATAGGGGACTTTTGCCGCTAGGACTTTTTACTCGCTGCGTTAAAGATTGCTTAGAAGGGGCAAGTACCTACGATGTTTTAGGCGGCTTATTTCAAGCAATGAATCAGGATGGAGTCACGCCGGCGGGACGTTATGAAGGTGTGGAATATTTTAACGGCGGCTTATTTTCAGAGATTCACCCCATAGAATTGCAACAAGGAGAGTTGAAAATCTTAGAAGTTTGTGCCGAGCAAAATTGGAGTAAAGTACGCCCTTCTATTTTTGGCAATATCTTTGAGGGGGCATTGAAAAATGATAAAAAACAACGACACGCACATGGCATTCACTTCACCTCAGAGGGAGACATTCGGCGGATTGTTTTGCCAACGATTACTTATTACTGGGAGGAACGGATTCAAGCTGCAACTACAGTTAAGCAACTGCAAATTCTGCACCAGGAAATAGGTAGATATCGGGTACTAGATCCCGCCTGCGGTTCGGGAAATTTTCTTTATGTGGCATATCAGGAACTTAAGCAGATTGAAAAGTTATTGTTAGATAAGTTAAATGAGTTTGAAGGTTCAAAAGTTTACCTTTCAGTAGTGACGCCGCAGCAATTTTATGGTATGGATATTAACTCGTTTGCGGTGGAGTTGGCGCGGGTGACACTGATGATTGGCCGCAAGGTGGCGATCGATAATTTGGGATTGCAAGAACCTTCTTTGCCTTTGGATACTTTGGATCAAAATATTATCTGTGCTGATGCTTTGTTTACTGATTGGGTGAAGGCTGACGCGATTATCGGAAATCCGCCATTTTTAGGGGGAAAGCATATGAGAATGACACTGAATGACAAATATATTGACCGCGTATTTGAACGGTTTTCTGATGTCAAAGATTCTGTTGATTTTTGCTCTTATTGGTTTCGGATTGCTCATAATAATTTAGGCAGTAATGGCAGGGCTGGTTTGGTGGCTACCAATTCAATCAGTCAAGGGAAAAGCCGGGCTGCTGGTTTAGATTATATTGCTAAAAATGGCGGTTATATTTATGATGCTATTTCTACTCAACCTTGGTCTTGTGAAGCTAAAGTTCATGTGAGTATTGTTAATTGGAGTAAGGAAGATCCGAAACGTTACATTTTAGATAGCCGCCCAGTTTTAAGTATTAATTCTTCGCTGCAAGCTACGATTGATGTTTCTCAAGCGTCGAAATTGTTAGCAAATTCAAACAGATGCTTTCAAGGTGTAATTCCGGTTGGAAAAGGATTTATTGTAACTCAGCAACAAGTTGAAAATTGGGTGAAAGCTGATGCGAAAAACCAAGAAGTGCTTAAACTTTATTCAAGTGGGGAAAATTTAGTACGAAATCCTAACGGTACGCCGGAACGCTGGATTATTGATTTCAACGATCTGACTATTGAACAAGCGAGTGATTATGTGCTACTTTTTGAATATGTGAAAGCAAATGTTAAGCCTGAACGAGAAGAAAATCGTAGAGAAATCACTAAGCTTAATTGGTGGAAATATGGCGAAAAGCGGCCTGCAATGAGAAAGGCGATCGCGTCTTTGTCTTGCTGCTATTTTAATGTTTCGCGAGTTTCCAAGTGGTTTATTTTTATTCCTGTTGATTGTAGCTGCCTACCAGCAGACTCAACTACAGTAGTTGCTTCAGAGGAATTTTATATTCTTGGCATTCTCACATCTAAAGTTCATCGTCTTTGGGTGAAAGCTCAAAGCTCTACCCTGAAAGGTGATATTCGCTACACCCACAATACCTGTTTTGAAACTTTCCCATTTCCCCAGACACCGACTCGTCAATTAGTAGAGGAAATTCGAGCCACTGCGGTAGAATTGCACGAATACCGCACGCAACAAATGTCAGCGAAACAGTGGGGAATTACTCAACTTTACAATAAGTTTTTTGCAGAACCAACCAGCCAACTTTATAAACTTCATGAAGCGCTCGATCGCGCAGTAATGCAAGCTTACGGATTTATTGACAGTGACAATATCTTAGACCAATTGCTGGCATTAAATCTACAACTAGCAGAAACCGAAAAACAAGGTCAGCCAATAGTTGGGCCGACGGCTTCAAATTAAGGCAATTGAGGACACGGCAATGCCGTTGCCCTACCCCAAAACATTGATCGCACTCCCTCGGATGTAACCATCGCCCGATTAATAGTAGGGAAACGGCACTGCCGTGTCCTGGCTGTGGGCTTCATCGATGGTAACATTCGCCCATCTCAATACCCAATTACCAAGGACTTCCAACCATCACAAAAGCCGACCAATAAAAAGGATGGGACAACTTTGTATCTGCAAAACTTTGCAGCGACGGTGGTAAATCCACCCCTCCACCTCGACTTGAACCCCGCAATTGGCCACCCTCCAAACGCACATCTCCTCGCAACATTGCAATTTGCGCTTTTCGCAGCGCCGCAGCCTTAATTGGCGCAGTCTTCAACTGTTGATAAAATTCACTCATCAATCCCAAAGTACCTTCGTCACTCACATACCACAAACTCCCCAAGGCCGTTTGCACCCCAGATTGTACCGCCAATCCCCCAAAACCTAACTCCGCTTCCTCATCTCCCACCGCAGTGCGACAAGCACTCAAAACCAATAAATTTACCTGGGGGTCGTTCAATCTCAACTGTCGTAATTGATCCAGTTGCAGTCGGCTATTCCACAACTGAATAAAAGAATTACTTGGTAATCCTGGTTTAAATTCGCCGTGAGTAGCTAAGTGAATAATCCCAAAGGGCCGACTTTGATGCTGTCGCCTCAAATTCTCCAAAGTAAAGCCTTCATTCAGAAAACTAATTCCCGGCCAATCTCTCGAAATAGCCGCTATTTCAACAGGAACTGCCGGCAAAGGTTTCAACTCAGAAAACTGCGATGCACCCATGGCTAAAACCTGAAGGTTTCTGACATCAATGTAACGACTATCGGTTAAACTAACGCTGGGAATTAGACTGATATTGTAATTTTCTACCAAAAATTGCTGTCCGTCGTGCAAAGCCGAAAAAGGAAAGCCTCGCAATCCTTTATCAGCGATGAATGAGATTGTATCAATTCCTCGCTCTTTTAAAGTTGGTTGTAAAGGAGCTATTATCCACTGATAAAGTTGTTGGGCATAGGGGAGATAACTGGTAGTTCCCCGCGCACCCGGTTTGGTAATTTCTTCCCGGAATTTACTGACAAGTTGCATCAGTTCTTTGCGGTTAGCTTGTGGCACAGTTTGGTGAATGACGGAACCTGAAGCTGTCAGCAAAACTAAATCTAATTTTTCGGGTCGGGAAAAGAGATAAATAAAACTTGGTTTAACACCGGTTTCTGCGGAGAGGGCTGCTAATTTTTTTTGAGTTGCTTCGGTGGATATCAGTTCGTCTTCAATGTCGGGGAAGTTTAGGCCGAAATATTCTTGGTATTCTTGGCTGAAAGATTTGTCTAGTAAAGCTACACCTTCGGAGACTTTTCCTTGGTCAAAGTTACTGCTGATGTTGCTGCGAAATGCTGACAGGAAGGCTAAATTTGGGGGATTTGAACGGAGGAAATCTAAGATAGCTTTGGGAGGTAAGTTTTTTTCGAGTCCAACTATCATTTGTCGCGGTGCTTCTATGTTTCGCAAAATGATGTTTTGATTTAGCAGTTGTTCTGGTGTTAAGGGTTGGTTGGGCCCTGGAAAGAGTGATGAAAATCTATTTATTGGTGTTGGCGGTGTTATTGGTGTTGGCGGTGTTATTGGTGTTGGCGGTGTTAGTGGTGTTGGCGGTGTTATTGGTGTTGGCGGTGTTATTGGTGTTGGCGGTGTTATTGGTGTTGGCGGTGTTATTGGTATTTCCGGTATTAGTGGTATTTGTGGTGTTGGTGTTGGCGGTGTTATTGGTATTTCCGGTATTAGTGGTATTTGTGGTGTTGGTGTTGGTGGAATAATATTAACATTGCCAGAATCGATCGCTGCGACACTACCGTTAATTCTGGCATCTCCGATCGCAAAAGGCGTTGGCGGGTTAGTGTTAGCGCCACCATGATTAATAGTAACGGAACCTTGTCGATTAGCACCAACAGTTGAGATGCTAACAGGAGTACCGTTTTGGTTTAAAAAAGAATTGGTGATTCGCACAAAACCCGGAGTGCCGATCGCCACCGTACCTCCAGTCGCATTAATCGATGCTACACTAATATCATTGCGAGCATTCAGATTTACCGTAGCAGTGCGATCGCCCCCAACAGCATTAACATCTATACGCCCTACTGTGATTTGCCTCCCCGCTACAACGCCCACAGTCTCGGTAGCATTTATATTACCAGTCGTAACACTCCCCCTGCTGCTGTTAACATCAACTGCAACTCCCCGCAAAATTCCTGCATTTATATCGCTGGCTGCGGCTAAATTTACATTTCTAGTGGCAGTAGTATTGGCAGTTTCAATACTTCCAGAATCACTCTTAACATTAACTCCAACTCCCTGTAAAATTCCTGATTTTACATTACCAGAAGCAGCAACATTAATATTTCCAGTTGTCACACTATTGCCGATCGCAATTTGGCCTCCATCACTATTAACATCAACTGCCGCCCCCTGCAAATTGCCGATATTTAAGTCCCTGGATGCTCTGACAGCAATGGTGGCGGCGGGAGCATTGATGGAGGGCGTAGCAATGTTAGTTTGAGCATCCAGATTGACTGTGGGAATGAAGTTTTGTGCAATAGGATTAACAGTTACCACCCCAGTATTAATTAGCTGTTTGGCTAAAATTCTGACATCTCCAGTAGTAGCGATCGCCCCCGTGGTGACATTGCCCGTATTGCTGCTAGCATTGACAGTAGCAGCATTAAGATTACCTACCGTTAAGTTCCTAGAAGCGGTCAAACTGATATTTGCAGTTGCTGCAATATCCACTGGTGTAGTATTAGGGACTATGAGATTAGGATCGCTCAAAACTCCCAATTCCCCGGAGTTACTAGCAATATCAACCTTAGTGCCCTGTAAATTCCCAAAATTCACATTTCCAAAAGCTCTAAGTTCGATCGCCCCAGAATTCCCCGTATCGATCGCCCCAGTGACTATACTACCCCCACTGCTGTTGAAACTCACATTACCATTTACATCAGCACGGGAAATGTCATTTGTCAATATAATATTATCAGCAGCCTGAATATTAATGGTCGAACTAGAAGTCAATCGGCCACCAACCACCACACCCTGTCCGCTTTCTAGCTTAATTTCTCCACCATTAATATCTCTAGTTGCGACAGTTCCAGGAGCCGCCAAACTCACCAGCCCCGCAGCAGAAATATTATCTACAATAATTAAGGGATTCGAGTTAATAATCCCCGGATTAAATATAGCCTCCTCACCTAAAGGAGTAGTTTCATTATCATCAAAATTACCCTCAACAGCATTAGGAACATTCGGAGTATTAGCCAAATTCCGAACTCCCGCCCGCAAAATCAATGCCGGAGTCGTAGTTAAAATAGCAATATCGGAATCAGCACTAACATTGCCAATATCGAGGGCTGTATCCGGGCGAGTAATTGTAATATCCTGTGCCACAATACTTCCCTTAGCCTCCACTTTCAGCGAAGCACCAGTATAATCTCCAAAAAAAACATCAGCCTCAGAACTAATAATCGGGTCAAATAAACTCACAAAATTTCCAGGCATTCCTGACAGATTCCGAATTGAAAAATTGCCTCCCGAAACAAAGTGAGCATCCCCAGAAATCACGCCATTACTAACTAAACTCAAAGCGCCACCCGCCTGAAATTGGGGAGCCAGAGCCAAAGCACCGATCGCATTTTGAGTCAGAATATCGATAGTGCGATCGCCCTGAATGTATAAATTACCCCCAGCCTGAGCCAAAAACGGATGCGTCGCACTGTCACGCACTTGCGCAGCATTTCCCGCAGTCAAAGTCAAGTTACCAGTTGTGTATAATTGAACCCCATCTAATGTGAGATTATTAGCAGCCCAGAGGCGAGCATTTGCCGCAGTTAAATCAGAAATTGGGGTAAGATTACTTCTAGCGATCGCCACATCCCCCGAATTCACCTGCAAACCAGAGTTCACAAGTCGCACCGTACCATCACCCGCCACAGCAACACCAGTCGCACCATTCACACCACTACCAGTCAGCAACTGCGGCAAAGAAACAGGATTTGCAACCAAGGGAGAAATCGGTAAATTGCCACCAGTAGCAATTTCTAAACTCAACAAATGCCCTGGTTGACTAATGCGAATCGCACTTCCAGTTCCCACACTAGCAACAGTAATGTTACCTCCCGGTGCCGACAAATTCCCCGTACTAATCACAGTACCGCCCAACAAAGCCAAACTTTGGCCAGGTGCCACAGCCAAATTAGCAGCATTCACAATACTTCCCGGTGAAGCCACCCCAAAATAAAAACTATTAGGAGTACCAACTAGCGTGCTAAAATCATTTATGCCCGTAGCATTAAACCAATTAGAACCAAAACCGACCCCTGTAGCAGTAGTTGCAGTGAAAGACGCCGGCACATTCAAACTGGCGTTGGGACCAAACACCATCCCCGCAGGATTAATTAAAAAAAGATTAGAGTTGCCACCAGTGACAGTAATTAAACCATTAATTAGGGAAGCATCCCCGCCAGAAATGCGGCCTAATATATTTTGAATCCCTGGATTGGTCAAAAAATTAGCAACCTGACCTTCCGGGATGCCGAACTTCTGAAAACTATGAAAAAGATTCGCCCCGTCCCCGGACAAACTGCCACCACCAATATCGTAGCGGTTGTCAGTGCGGGTCACATTAGTGCCAGTACCATCCGCCGCTGGGATTACTGTTTGGGCTTGGGCGAAAGTATTAAAAATTAACAAAGAAAACGGAAAAATAAATAGCCCGACCTTTTTAATCTTTAAGTTGGCATTTTTCATAGCACCTAGGTCCGATCGCGATTCTCTTAAATTTTGACATCTGCCAACAACATACCTCTAAAAAATAGATTAACTCGCCCATGACAATTCCGCAAATCAAAAGCTTGTATACAGACGGCGCTTGTTCCGGCAACCCAGGCCCAGGCGGCTGGGGCGCAGTGGTTTGCTTCGCCGATGGCAACTGTCACGAACTCGGAGGTGCACAGTCCCAAAGTACCAATAACCGCATGGAAATGCAGGCTGCGATCGCCGCCTTAGAGTTTTTTGCCAATTCCGGTCAAATCGAACCAGTCACCCTTTACACCGACAGCGAGTACGTCAAAAACGGTATCACAAAATGGATTCAAGGCTGGAAAAACAAAGGGTGGAAAACTTCCACAGGCAAAGATGTCGTCAATCAAGACCTCTGGCACCTGCTAGACCTGCTCAATTCCCGGCAAGTGAAGTGGGAACACGTCCGGGGTCACTCTGGCGATTTCTATAACGATAGATGCGACGAAATCGCCCGCAGCTTTTCGCGGAATCTCGTTCCCGAACTGCAACAACACAAAGGGGTTGGGGCAGGCACGGGCGCACTGCCCATACAGTCGGAAAACACAAATGTTTCAGATGAAACGGAAACATTTGGTAACAAAACGATAGAATCCTATGTCATAACTTCTGACCTTCTCATCTCCAATGCTGCCATGATGGATTCTACTGCCGATACTCTGGAGAACTTACCCCGCGAGGTGAGGGTTCAGGACCTCCGAAACCTGATCGAAACCTTGCATATAGCTGATGAAGTTGCCACTAAAGGCTACTTGATCACAAGTTCTGAATTAGCTGACTTGATGGATGTAAATGCCAGTGCTGTTACCAGTCGTGGAGACAACTGGGTTTGGCGAAACTGGGTAGTTTCGCGGGTGCGCCGCGAGGGAAATCAAATTCTCTGGCAATTGGAACGCATAGACCACGTAAGTACGGTTGATTAATTATTAGTTATTAGTTATTAGTCAGTTGCCAGAAAGCAGAAAGCAGTGTTTTATCAAAATACTGCTTTCTGCCAGTTTTTTTTACGGCTGCGATCGCCCATTCGATCCAAAAGGGCGATCGCACTTCTACCAATTTTGAAAAATCCAGCAAAAAATTAACGACTATTCATACTTGCGGCCGCGCCACTGAGTCGGCTGATTCAACGCAGAAATTAGAATTCGCAAAAATGCTAACGGATCGGCTAAAGGAGAAAGCCAAAACAGCCATTTACCAGAAGCCTGAGTTGTATCGTAGCTTGGGGCGATCGCCAAACACAAAGCCGATCGCACCGCCACCAAAAATACATTCAATCCCAACAGCAAACCGTAGGGAAACACCGCCACAGGCGATCGCCAACCAAACAACAAATAGCACAACAAAATCAGTACCGGCAAACCTTGAACTGCAAACAACAGCCACAAATCGCCCCAAATTTGAACCCTGGAAGCAGCATCTTTCAAATCGAGCGATCGCCCCCACTCATTCCAAGTCTCGATCGCCCCCTCATACATCCGCACCTTCAACACCTTAGCCCCGTCCAAAAAGCCCACCTTAAAGCCCTTAGCAGCCGCATAGCGAGCCAGAGTCACATCATCGCAAAAGGAACCCCTAGCAGACTCGTAGCCGTCCAATTGCACCAAAACCTCGCGCCGACACAAAAAACATTGACCGTTGGCCATCACCAATTCCGGCACATCTCCACCAGTCCCGGTCGGTCCGAAGCGATAAACCAATGTCATCAACAGCGCCGGTTGCAGCCAAAATTCCCCTGGATACTTGAGGATAAACTGCGGCGATAGCGAAATTAAATCATAATTTTTGGCGATCGCCGTTTTGAGCAAACTTGCAATCAAACCCGGATGCGGCACAGTATCGGCATCTATCCCCAAAATCCACTCGCACTTGTCGGAACTTGCCAAAAAACCTGTGTGCAAAGCCCAGGGACGCCCCACCCAACCAGCCGGTAGTGGGTCATCATTAATGACCCGAAACCGGGGGTCTTTTGCTGCTGCGGTTTTAACTAAATCTGCGGTGCCGTCAACGGAATAGCTATCAACAACAATCACTTCTCGCAGTTCGTAACTTTGGTTGCTTAATCCATCTAAGCAAGGCCAAAGGCGATCGGCTTCATTCAAAGTCGGGACAACAACTGTACAAGCACCAAGCAAATCCAGTGTCGGCGATGCGGGTTCTAGGGGCGGGATGCGCGAAGGGCCTTTGATTAAACGCGACATCAGAATTGCCACGGCGGGTAATTGCAGCAGCAGGAGTGTGAAAGAGATGATACTTGTCAAGAGATTTGGGGGGATGTGAGAGGCGATCGGGGAAATCAATTTAATATAAAAAAGTCGATAAGTTTTTGACTTTTAATATATTACAGGAATTGCGCGTGCGAAGAACAATCAGGACACGGCAGTGCCGTTTCCCTACAATCGATGATTTTGGGGTAGGGAGACGGCAATGCCGTCTCCGACCTTAATACGGAATTGCGCGTGCGAAGAACAATCAGGACACGGCAGTGCCGTTTCTCTACAATCGATGATTTTGGGGTAGGGAAACGGCACTGCCGTGTCCTCCGTTTCTATCCTCGTGCAACCGGAATTGCTCTAACAGCAATCGCATCTAAAAAACCCGGTTTCTACCAGAAACCGGGTTTTTTAACTATAGCAACCGCCAGGGTGGTTAAGTCGTGGGGTGGGGGCGGGTTTAGAGAATTTGTCTATACCGATGAAAGATATCGGTGAACCCGCCCCTACAAAATCTGCCCTAATCGCCTTGGCAGTTGCTATAGCTGTAAAATTCCAGATTAGATCTTACTTGCGTACAGCGCCAACCGGCTGAGGTGGAATTTCCGCTGTCACAGCAGATTTATCCAAAGACGCAATTGTTTCTGTCGCCTTACCTGCTGAAGGTTTCGCCATCGAACTTAAGACGATCGCCGGCACTACACCCAGAAGCACAGCTAGCATGGTTGGGAACCAGAACCGAGAATCCAAAGAAGTTACAGTAATAATTGCTCCGAAAGCAAAATTTACCACATAAACAATCAATGGCAAACTCATTTCTGAGCGATCCAAATGAATCGGAGTTTTTCTCCAGAAAAAAGCTGCCGAGGACATAAACAGCGCTCCCGTACCCATCCATCCCGCCAAATTGCGGTAAGGCATCCCGAAGAAAGCTCCAAGTTCCTCAAACTCCCAAAAAGGCACAGAAGTCTGACTCATCGCCGGATCTAGTACAAAATCCCATGCTGTTAGTAGCACAGCACCAAGGGCGATCGCCCCAAGTTGGCGCACCCAGTTGAGTTCGCCCTTACCACCAGCCAAGCCAGCGCGAGCCATCACATAACAAACCATTCCCAGATAAAACCACGACAGGGGGATGGTAAACGGCACCAGCCCTGCAATTTTGTAGCCCAAGCCGCTCAAATACTGGTAATTGCCGAAGGGAAAACCGGTACTCGTTCCCAATAACTCGCTACCCAAAGATAGAAACACCGAAGGCAGCAAAAAAGTGAGAGTAGCGCCTAAGCCCAATGTCCGATAGGCATAGAGAGCAACCGTTGCTGCACCAAAAATGATATAAACTACTCCACCCCCAGCCATCCCCCACTGGAACAAAGTTTGCCCAGCCGGAGATAAGCCGATCACCAATTCAGGACGGGGTAAAATCAGTAATAACCCGGCCAATCCAAAAGCCATCGATAAGACGTGGGCAATCAGGCAGATGCGCTCAGCAATTAAAAGTTGCTTCATAGAAATCCTCGGAAAAATATCAAATGCGTCAAGCACTTTTAACAGTTTACAAACTTTAACAAAAAACTAAGCGTATTTGAGTTATTTGGCAGTTGACGGTTGGCAGTTGATGCCCAATACCCCATACCCAATGCCCCATACCCAATGCCCATCTAAAATTATTGCCAATTCCCCACCAGTACAAAAGGTGCCCAGAAATAGGGGTTTTTATACAGTGGGTTGTTGAGCAGGGTTAATTGAGCATTGCGGAGAGCTTCCACTTTGCTGGTTTTAGGCAAAGCCAGTTGCCGATAGAACTCAGCCATAAATATAGCAGTAGATTCGTCGTTAACTTGCCAAAGAGTCGCCACAGTGCTGCGGGCCCCCGATCGAATTGCCGCCCCAGCCAAACCCAAAGCCGCGCGACTATCCCCCGAAGCAGTTTCGCAAGCACTCAATACCAAAAGCTCGATCGCCTGTTGTTTTTCCCCTGTACGCGATCGCAACAGTCGATCGAACTCCTTAACATTCACTTTCTGATCCCAAGTCACAATAAAAGTATCCGTGGCATTCGAGCTAAACTGACCGTGGGTTGCCAAATGGACGATCGGGTAAGACCCCGCCTTAATTCGAGCTTGCAACTCTCGGCTCACAAACTGTTCGTTTAGCAGCCCACTCGTCGGCATCTGAGCTGCAATTTGCTGAATTTCTCGCTTAACTCCCGGCAAAGCTGCGAAGCCTTGACGCGCCTCAGAGAGGGCAGCAGTCAGCACTTGTAACTTAACTTGGCTCAGCGGTTTGGGTGCGAGCAATTGTAGTCCCGGTGCTAAAGCAATATTGTATTTTTCTACCAGAAACTGTTTGCCATCGTGCAGAATCGCCATCGGCAGATTTCGTAAATAGCCATCCAGTACAAATACCAGGGTTTTAATCCCACTAGCAGTCAAATCCGCCTCCGCAGGACGGATTAACCAATCGTAAACTTGTTGAACAGGTGGCTTCCTTTCTCGCGGAAAAGCAGCAGGCCTGATCGCATTTTTGGCTAGTCTGAAGGTAATTTCCAACTCTTTCTGAGTCTTCTTCGTGCTGTAACGGCGCAAGGGTTTGCCAGGAATTGACAAAATTACCTCCAAACGATCGCTCAAAATAATCGGATAAATCACCGCCGCCCTAGGATCGATTTCCTCGATCGACTTTGGTTTAGCATCAGCACAAGCATCGCGAAAAAAGTTATCCAATTCTGCCAACTGCAAAGATTCAACCGTTTGGCGAGCCAGCTTTAACTTATCTTGACTAGGGGATTCCTCTGCCAAAAGCAGTTCGACTAATTGGCGATAAACCGGTTCGGCACTTTCCCGAAACGAAAATTGCACTTCTGGATTAACCGTCACCAAATCTCCCCGCAGAGAAGACAGTACATTCACAGCTTGAGTATATTGGGCGATCGCCCCTTCCAGATTGCCCTCGGCCTTGCGAATCCGTCCGAGTTGCCACAATAATTGGTAAGCAATATCGGGAGACTGAAACGCCGGCACTAAACTCAAAGCTTGAATAGTCAGAGTTTCAGCTAAAGAATGCTGCTGCTGGAGTTCGTACACCTTCCCACGAGCTCCCAGAATATAAGCTTGTATCCGCTTATCGCCCAAACGGTTTGCCGGTTCCAAAGCGGCTTTGAGCATTTTGTCAATATCGCTCAAACCCGCAGTCGCGATCGGAAACCGATCCAATTTGAGCAAACTTTCTGCCAGATTAATTCGAGCAAAAAGTCCGGCGCGATTCCACGACAATCCATCGACTTGAGGTTGGATCGATCGCCACAAAATCCCTGCTTCCGACCAATTTTCGCGCTCTACCAACAGACTCAACTGGTTCAATTTCGCCTGCATCCCTAGGGACGATGCCCCCGCACTTCTATCTGCCGATCGAGCATAATACGAAAGAGCCGATCGCTCCAACTGTAATCGCTGTTCTGGCTTTAAACCAGGTATATTACTTTTAGCCCGTTCCGTATTACCAAGATTAAGAGCGATTTGAGCCTCCTCTTGTCTGAGTCCCAATTTTTCTGCCCCTTCAAGTCCTACTAAAAGTATCTCCTGAGAGCGATCGAGTTTTCCCAAAACCCGAAGCACCCTACCTAAAGCATTAATTCCCCGAACATTTTCCGCCGAAATCAGCGGATTTTTCAAACTTGCCAAACTGGCACTTGAAACCTCACAAGTTGTGTGTTCCAACTTAAAAGAATCCAACAAAACTTTGCAAGCTCTCGGATAAAGTCCCAGAGTTTCCCAAGCCCTACTTTGATTAATATGAATTTGAAACAACTGGTCTTTAGCCTGAATTTCCTCAAAAATTTTAGCAGCTTCAGTCCAAATATCGATCGCCTCCTGAGTCCGTCCCCGTTCCAGTTGCAATTGTCCTTGAATATTCAGACTTTGACCCAAAATCCCCTGCTGTTCAATCGTTTTCGGCAACTGACGCACCACCGACAAACTCGAATTAATAGCAACTTCAGCCTGCTCCCAGTCATTCAGTTGTCCAAAAGTTGCAGCCAAATTGCTCAAAGCCGTAGCTCGATCGAGATTTTGTCCTTTCGCCTCAAACACCACCGCAGCTTGCTGTAACAGCGGCACAACCTGGGAAAACCTTTCCGAATCATAAAAACTGCGAGCTTGTTGAACAAGCTGCATCGCATCTTTGGGCTGAACTTGAGCAACAGCAGGAGGAATGGCAATTGCCAGCCAACAAGAAATTAAAAATAACAAAATTGCTTGACGGAGCGATCGAGTAAATTTCATAGGTAATTGTTAATTATGAATTGTTAATTTGCTTAAATTCACCTGCATCTACCGTTGAAAAAAATATACTTTTAACGTGGTCTACAAACAGGATTCTGCCGAAGACTCCGTGAAGTGGTATTTGCAGAATTGTACCCAACAAGCATCACATCCCCCTGAGAATTAATCACCCAACCTTGCGCCGGAACAACCTCTTTCTTCTTCCCTTCTTCATTCCCCCCTTGAGGAGAGTTGGAGGAGGTTCTACTTTCTTCTACTTCATTCCCCCCTTGATGGGAGTTGGAGGAGGTTCTACTTCCTTCTACTTCATTCCCCCCTTGATGGGAGTTGGGTGGAGTTCTACTTCCTTGAGTAAAATCCACCCATGCAAACGGCACTGATTCGCTGCTGAGAGTATCATTAGGACTAGGTGGCACACCCCCTTTACCAGTCACAATAAACTCGTTCTGCGCCCCTTGGAGACAGGGATTAGTAGCAATTAACTGCGACGGATTGGTAATATTTTGCGGCAATTCCACTAACCCTTGAGCAGGATTCACTCCAGAAGAACTAAATGTGACAGTCCCTTGCAAAGCCGGACCTCCAGTTTGGGAAATAGCCGCAATGTCGCTAGTAGAAATCAAGGAAGTAGGGCTTACCTGTAACTGTGCAAATTGAGCATCTGTCAACCCCAAACTGTTTCTAACCTCTTCCCGGCCCACAGCCCTAAATCCCAAGACAGTGGGTACGTTGACATTCACACGACCACCTTGAGCTGTGCGAGCATTAGCCGTGATATCGCTATTTTCTCCTGGGAGAGCCACTAGAATGTCGCCTCGGAGGTTAATGTTACCGCCCTCGGAAGTACCCGCATCCGTAGTAATTCGGCTTCCGCGTCGCAACTGAATGCTTTGGGCTTGTAGGTTAATATTCGCTCCCGTACCAGAGACAGTAGTGCCATCAATGCGGCCTTTGTTGTCAAGAGAAATTGAATCTGCTACCACATTGATATTACCAGCCCGTCCCGTTCCCTTAGCCTGCACCGTCACCGTCGCTCCATCCCGGACACTCAATTGACGGGTATTGAGATTCACCGAACCCGCATTTGCTGTCGCCTCGGCATTATTACCAAACACTTTACCCACCGAAGCATCTATTTCACTAATAAATAGACCATTATTGCCACTACCAACTACTTCGATGCGATCGGCATTAATCGTAATATCACCCACATTTCCCACACCCAAAGAACTCGTAGAAATTATCCCCCCATCCCGCACCGTCAACCTCGGCGTATCAACCCGGATATTCCCGCCCCGACTCGAACTCAAAGTTGCGGAAGTGAATGCACTAGCATTTTGATTCCCGCTAGTCAAAAGCTGAGAAATCCCTGAAATTTCCACTGATTCACTCGCCCTAACTCTTAAATTTCCAGCGGGACCGCCATTTCTGGAAAATAGAAACCTGCCCACTAATACACCTGTTCCCAAGGTAAAAGCCGAGCCATCAGAAAGACTCAATCGCTTGGTGTCAACATTAATATCTCCTGCATTTCCATTAGCACCGATACTCAAAGTGCTGATTCCCGTTGATACAGCAGTTCTCGGCCCAGAGTTGGACAATTCTACAGATTCCCTAGCTTTCACATTAATATTTCCCGATCGCCCATCGCTGTAACTCGTGCTACCCAGCAGAGAACCATCACGCATAATTAACCTTTCAACATCAAGATTAATACTTCCTCCTGCACCGGTACTATCTTTAGCTGTGGCGTTGTTAACTCCAGAACCCACCATCTCAAAAGTATTGGCACGGATATTTAGATTACCGCCACTTCCAGCACCAAGGGTAATGCCGCTACCTACTACGCCATTACGCATCAGCAGGCTTCCAGTATCAATGGTAATACTTCCCCCAGATCCAGCGCCAGAAGTACCATTAAACAAAACAAATTGCGGGTCAAATGGGTCTACGGTTCCTGATACTAAATATTTAATTACAACCTGTTGATAACCCTCTACTCCAAGTCCACTCATTTCTACTGAATCAGTAGCACGGATGTTGATGTTTCCCCCCGCACCACCTCCTAGAGTTAGAGTAGAAATTTGAGTTCCATCCTTGACTTGAACATTTTGGGCACTGATATCGATGCCTCTACTATCAATATTTCCCAGTGTCAGTCCATAAATTCGGGAATTGCTGAGGGTGACATTTCCACCTCTGATATCAACTTTGCCACCTCCGACTCCGCTGGTGTTAATCACGCTACCTGCGGAGAGTTCAATATTGCCAAAGTTTTGAATATTATTATAGTTAAAAGTTAGACCTAGCGGAGTTTGTGCGAAATTAACTAAACCCGAACTAGCAAGACTACCGAGGACGATTTGTCCGCCACTAGCTGTTAAGTTACCACTGGGAAGTTGAACACTGCCTCCAATTAAGGCTAATGTTTGACCGGGGTCTACGGCTAAACCGACTTGATTGGTGATTGGAGTTTCTAGGGGAAGTTTGGGCTGGTTGATTTGTCCAGTTGCGATTGAGCGATTGACAATTGTACCGGGATTATCTCGAAATCTAAAACCCACGGGAATATTTACTGTTAATAGTGGCGATGTTTGCGGTTTCGTACTGCTGAATTCAAAGCCGTTATTAAATACTATACTTTCAGCAGTTGAACCGATAAATGAACCCCGTAAATCTAACCGAGCGTTAGGACCGAATACAATTCCTTTTGGGTTAATTAAAAATAAGTTGGCGTTTCCCTGGACTCCTAAGGTGCCTAAAATATTGGAGGAGTTGCCGCCCGTGACGCGGGTAAAAATGTTAGAAATGCCATTAGGATTGACAAAATAGGCTCCACGTCCTTCACCGATGTTGAATTCGCCGAAACTGTGAAAGAGATTTGCTCCACGAGTTGCGCCGCCAGTGATTTTATCTGAGGGTAAGTTATTGATTGTATCGGGAACAATGCGCGAACTTTCCGCGCCCAAGCTACCGTCGGGGACGATTTGGGCGATCGCACGAACGGGAAAAAGGCACAAGTAACAACTCGCAAATAAAAGGTAAATCGATCGTGAAATATAGTATTTCTCTCGCTCTTTTAGTTCGTTGATTTTGGAGAATTGCCAGAAATTGAGATATTGGAAAACCATAATTAACCTTTTGTTAGCTGACAACTAGACAAATTTTCAAGCATTGGCTATTTTCAGGTCATCGGGGTTGACAAACCGACACAGGATGCCTCGTGCGCCCTGGAAATTGACCCCCAGCTTCCGAAGCCACCAGCGTAACTTCTCCTCGAGCATTCACCACCCAACCGCGCGCCGGAACAACTTCCCGATCTTTTTTTTCCGCTTCTTCCCTCGAACCTCTTCCTCCCTCGAACCTCTTTTCTCTATCCGTTACATCCGTTACAGAATCCGCTGCCGAACCTTCCACCCACGGAAACGGCGTTTCTGCGGTACCCAGAGTGTCATTGGGACTAGCTGGCAATCCCCCCCGACCGGTGACAGTAAATTCGCTCTGTCCCCCTTGGATGCAGGGATTTCTAGCAATTAAAGTGGCAGGATCGACAACATTTTGCGGTAGTTCAACTAATCCTTGACCGGGATTTACCCCAGAATCGCTAAACGTTACCGTCCCTTGCAAGGCCGGCCCGGCACTTTGAGAAATAGCCGCAATATTACTCGTCGAAACCAGGGAAGTAGGACTTACTTGTAACTGTGCAAATTGAGCATCGGTTAATCCCAAACTGCCTTGAAGTTGTTCGCGGCTAACGGCTGTAAATCCGAAAACATTAGGAACATTGATATTAACGCGACCACCCCCGGCCGATCGCGCATTTGCTGTAATATCGCTATTTTCCTTGGGTAAGGCAACCAAAATGTCGCTGTTGATGTTGATGTTGCCACCGTCAGCAGCGCCCGCATCCGTTGTAATTCTGCTCCCTCGGCGCAACTGAATGTCTCGCGCTTGTAGGTTGATATTCGCCCCAGTACCCGATACAGTTGTGCCGTCAATGCTGGCTTTGTTGTCAAGGTCGATCGAATTTGCAACAATATTGATATTACCAGTGCGTCCCGTTCCCAAACTCCCGACAGTGATCGTGGCCCCCTCCCGGATAGTCAAGCTTGGGGTAGTAATGTCGATATTTCCCGCCGCGCCGGTGGGGGGAGCAAGCTGAAATAAAGTCTGATACACAGTCTCTCCAGAAGCGGTTGCTATACCGGAAACAGACAAATTATCTTTGGTTCCAATCAGTTTTACCGACTCCGAAGCATTGATAATGATATTTCCGCCATTACCCGCACCTAGAGTAGATGCTCCTATTGCCGCTGCACCTTCAACAGTCAATCGCCTAGTATTAATCCTCAAATCTCCAGAATTACCGCCCGCAACAGTCCCGGTAATTAATTGACTGCGAGCAATACGAGCAGCGGATAAGCTGTCACTTTGGCTGCTGCCAGTTAGTGTCACAGAGTCGGTAGCATTGATGGTAAGGTTTCCACCCCTGCCGACAGCAGGAATCACACCATTTCTTGATGTAACTCCGCTCGTAGAACTGATCGATGTTCCCCCTTCTACGAGTAGAGAGCGTGTATTAATTTCTATATTTCCTGCGTTTCCGGTGCCGCCAATACTGTTAGTGATAATACCAGTACCAAAGGAACTATCTAATCGGAACTCTGTGAGTACCACCGAGTCAGAAGCTCTCACGGTTAAGTTTCCGCCATCACCTGCACCCACAGTTGCGGTTGATAAAACTGACCCATTACGCACAGTTAGCTTTGCGGTATCAACTGTTAAATTGCCTCCACTACCTTGATTTATAGCCGTGGTGAACAGCCCAGATTCGCTGACTTCGACTGATTCAGAAGCTTTAATTGCCACGTTCCCCCCAGCTCCTGCACCGTAACTCGGGTTGATGATTAACGCGCCTTCTCGGAGCCTTAATTGCTTGGTATCAACTGTAATATTCCCCGCCGCACCCGCGCCCACTGTCCCGACAGCTATGCCGCTTTGCAGAGTTAAAAAGCTAGAAGTTCCAGTTGTGCCGGCATCGAGGACATTGCGCCGAAAGTTATCAAATCCAATTCCTTTAATTTCTACAGCATCAGTCGCGCGGACACTGACATTTCCTCCGGCTCCCGTCCCGCTAGTACCAGTTGAAATAAAGGCTTGGTCTAATATTCTTAACTGTGCTGCATCAACTGTAATATCGCGACCGTTGATACTTCCTAATGTATCGGATACGAGGGAAGCTCGATCGCGCAAAATCAGATTTCCTCCCCGGAGTGCGATCGCGCCGCCACCAGGCCCGCTCCCTATCACCGCCGATAAACCTGATAATTCAATTTTGCCAAAATTAGCAACATTTGTATAATCTAGACCTAATCCTATCGGTGTGATATTGAAGCTTACTAAACCCGGACTCGCCACGCTCCCTAATTGAATGTTGCCACTAAAAGCGCTGGCAAAACCATTGTTAAACGTTAAATCTCCTCCTACGAGTGCTAAGGTTTGACCGGGAGGAACTGCTAAACCCACTGGAACTGTTGTACCTTCAATAACTTGAGTAACTCTCGAAGCGTTGACAATTGTACCGGGATTGTCTCGAAACCTTAAACCCACAGGAATATTAATCGCTAACAAAGGCACTGCGTTAGGATTAGCCGCGCTGAATTCAAAGCCGTTATTAAACACAACGCCCGCAGCAGAGGAAGCGAGAAACGAACCGCGCAAATCTAACCGCGCATTCGGGCCGAAAACAATCCCTTTCGGGTTAATTAAAAATAAATTGGCATTCCCTAAAACTCCCAGAGTTCCTAAAATATTTGACGAGTTACCGCCCGTAACGCGGGTGAAAATGTTAGAAACTGCGTTGGGATTTTCAAAATAAGCTCCACGCCCTTCACCGATGTTGAATTCGCGGAAACTGTGAAATAGATTTGAGCCGCGAGTTGCGCCGCCAGTAATTCTCTCTGAGGGTAAATTGTTGATATTATCGGGAATAATGCGCGAACTTTCCGCGCCCAAGCTACCGTCGGGGATGATTTGGGCGAGGCTGGAAGTTGGAAATAGCAACAGGAAAGCAAACAGCAGAGAGGAATGCAAGCGAGACATAAAAAATCCTGTCAATAATAAACTTTATCTGTGTAAGCTCATCTAATTTATCTAAAGTGTTTGAACTTGGCTGCTGAGTACAATTTGCTCTACAGTGATTTCTAGTTCTGGAAAAGTGGGGGAAATAATCCGCTCATCATCTCTAAAACTCTGAACTACATAGCGGTCATTTTCCAAAGAGTAAACAAAAACTGTAGGAACTTTGGGATTGGCTAAATAAGCCCTGGAAGCGATCGCCAAATAGTCCACAATCCAATACTCACGAATGCCGATCCGTTGATACTCATCTAGCTTATCAACATAGTCGTCTTCCCAGTTAGTCGAGGTAACTTCTACTGCTAATTGGATAGGTTCGGTAAGAGCTCCGTAGCCACGTACATTGCTATTCCATACTGAGGCCTTAACCACGCCAACATCAGGATTTCTACCTTGTTCTTGTCCAGAAGCTTTGACTGTTCTGAAAACTATATCTTTGTCAACAATATAATCAAGTCCCAAGCGCTCGCTTTCTCTCTGAAAAGATTGCACTATAAATCTTGCCACATTTTTATGAACTCTAGTTGCTTCCACTTTGACAATCTCGCCATTTACAAGTTCGTAGATGCCAGATCCATCTGGGTATTGTTGGAGAAAGTCTGCAAATGTTAATTTAGTTTTTGTCTGAACCATAAGACAATCCCTCTTGTGTTAACTACATTATCTTAGATAAGATTGCATTCATTCGCAAATTATCCTTGAATTATCTGCGTTCATCTGCGTGCATCCGCCTGACATCTGCGGTTGTTGACCGATCAAAAAAAGATGCAAATTACGATCGCAGTCTAATAACTAGAAAGCAAAATAATTGATTCTAAAATAGATGCCTTTTTCCTGGAAAGTTCGATCGCCCGATCGCGCATTAATCAACGGAATACCATAATCTAGACGCGCATTAAACCGATCGCCCATTTGCCAAATTAGCCCCAAACCCGCACCCAGAAGCTTGTCAGAATCAGGATTAGCTTTTTCTCCCGAATGGTTCCAGCCTACACCCAAATCGATAAATGGAGCCACCTGCAACAATCCTTTAACTTGCGGCACGCGCCACACCGGGATACGCACTTCCGCGCTTGCGATCGCACCGCTATCAGTCAACAGCAAATCTTGGCGATATCCCCGTACACTTTGCACGCCACCGATCCCGATTTGTTCGAGAGAAAGCAAGGGGCGATCGGCTAATTGAATATCAGAACGCACAATCAGCAAGGTTTCCGGTGCTAGCAGTCGCACATATTGGGCTTGTCCGCGCCACGCCAGAAAGCGGCTGTCTGGGCTGCTGTTATTCACAGTAGCGCCCAAAAAATTAGTACCGACGGAAAACTGCGATCGCGCCGCGAACACTTGATTGGAACTACGCTGGACATATTCTTGAAAAAAGCGCACAGCGGAAACACGGGTTTCACCGCGATCGTTTGCACCCTGCGACAGCGGAAATCTTTCACCCTGCAAGAATGTATTGCTTTCTTGCCGCGATAATGTTACTCCCACAGCCAAATTGCGATCAGGCTTTTCGAGAATTGGTTGGCGGTAAGTTAATTCGTAAGTACGCGACTTTCCCTCAATCCCAGCAGTATCAAAGGGTTCCTCAATAATATTCGTGCTAGCAGCACCCACCGCCAACCGAATTGTGCCGTTGCGGGGATTCACTGGAACTGTATAGCTGCCGTTGAATTCATTGCTACCATCGGTGTTAGCGTAGGATACCTCCAACCCATCGCCCAAACCGAGCAAATTTGCTTGATTGATTCGCACACCGCGCCGAAAACTGCCGACGCTTGGCGATCGATTGTTGTCTGTGAAAACTTCGCCAGTAAAGCTATCTGCTTCTTTGACTCGGACTTCTAAGCGACTGCTTTCTGGGCGACTTCCGGCTTGCAATTCGGCGGAGATATTGCCAATTAAGGGGTCGAGTTGCAATATTTGTAGGGCTTCCAGCAGCCGATCGCGATTGAGTGGTTTTTTGGTAGCAATGGCTAAGCGCGATCGCACATAACTTGCATTCAAGCGCTTGTTTCCAGTAATCACAATTTCTTCTAATCCGCCTTCGACAATCTGAATTTTAACCACCGCCCCTTGTCTGGGAAAGCTTTGGTTGGCGGGAATTACGGCACCGGAATTGATGTATCCGGCTGCTAAGTATTTTTGGGTGACGGCTGCTTCGACTGCGATCAGTTCGGCGAAGGTGATTTCGCGTCCCAGGAATGGTTTGGTGATTTCGGCTAATTCGCGATCGCTAAAAGCTGTGTTCCCCTCAAATTCAAAGCGATCGACCCGAATTGTGCCCGGAATCTCTGGTCTAAATTCGCCCTCAGCGGGTGTTGGCTGGGTCGGTCGCAGGGGAGACGGTTGGGGGGGTTGTGCTGGCTCAGGAGCGGGTAATTCGGGTTCTCTGGGTTGAATTGGGTTGGGGAGTTGGCTGATATCAATTCCGGTAACACCATCAGGATATAGAGGACACGGCACTGCCGTGTCCCTACCGCGATTAATTGTAGGGACACGGCACTGCCGTGTCCTAACTGTCGGTAATATTAATTCCGATGCTACCGGATTTGATATGAGTTGGGAAGGGCGATCGATTTGTGTGGGTAAGTTTTGGGGATTGGGGAGTTCTAAATTATCAAGATTTGAGAGGGGATTTTCAATTTTACTCGCAGTTGCTTTGGCTGGTATTCCTAATAATAAAAATGCAGAAATGACTATAAATATAAGTAGTTTGTTGGAGCGGTAAGTCATATTATTTATATAATTGAATAATGAAATTAAACCGCGAAGGCGCGAAGAGCGCGAAGGAAGAAAGGAAGAAGATAGACTTTTTCTTTCCCCCATTGGGATACCAGGCGGGGTTCTTCCTTCGCGTCCTTAGCGTCTTCGCGGTTCATTTAATCTTACTTCATTAGACTACTGGGCCAATCCAACTAATTTAGCGCTCAAATCCCACATCCGATCGCCTTTTTCGTCATCCCTAGCCTGGGGAGAAACCTTCTGGACAAAAGATGCGCCATCTTTTTTCTGACGGTTCCCCCAACTCCAATACGCGCCGGATTGCTTATATTCCGGATCGGCAACTACCATTGCTAGTCTTTCCCCTGCTAACTCCTGGGAAACATAACCTCCGGTGATGTTTTTTTGGAACAAGGGGAAAAGTTTCTGAAACAAGGGATAGTGATTGCGGAACAGGGGCGTATCGGCTACACATCCCGGATACAGCGACGTGAAGGTAATCCCAGTGGATTCGTGAAAGCGCCGGTGCAATTGGCGCATTGTCAGCACGTTGCAAACTTTGCTGTCTTTGTAAGCTTTGACTGGTTCAAACTTTTTGCCATCAACCATCGAAACTGGGTCTTTAAAACCCGCTTCAAAGCCCTCAAATTTGCCCAAATCCGGGCGCGGCGGAATCTTCCCACCCAACTCGTCTGGATTATGCGTCACGGTTCCTAAAATCACCATCCTCGCATCCGTATAGTAGGAAGGCTTCATATTCTCCATCATCAGGTTGCACAACAGGAAATGACCGAGGTGATTGGTAGTCATCGTCAACTCAAATCCCTCTGGGCTACGCAGGGGTTCCTTAATTAAAGGCATATAGATGGCGGCGTTACACACCAAAGCGTCCAAAGGCCTGCCACTAGCCTTAAATTCCCTAGCAAACCGTCGCACGCTATCTAAATCGCCTAAGTCGATTTGCATGATGGAGTAGCTACCCTGGGGTATTCCTAACTCTTGGGCTGCATCTCCGGCTTTTCGCACATCCCGACAGGCCATGACTACGTGCCATCCCTTTGCTGCAAGGGCTTTTGCGCCGTACAAACCTACACCGGAGGACGCACCGGTGATGATAACTGTTGACTTGTGATTTTGTGCCATTTTCTTAACAATGCTGCGATCGCGATTGATGATTTTTAGGCACTCAAAAATGAGAGCTTACAGCTCTCATGTTTTTTAGTACCCTATGGTTTTAGGATATGGGGAAACGTTCTAGATCTCAACTGGCACTCATCCATCTCCTCATCGGATTAGGAAGCCGCTTGAGATGCCTCATAGGTAGGAAAGTCCACATAACCTTCTGGACCAAAAGAATACCAGGTAGGCATTTGGGCAGGGGGATTGAGCGGCCAGCCATGAGTGAAACGCTCTACCAAGTCGGGATTGCTGATGAAATCTCGACCAAAGGCGATTAAGTCGGCAACTCCGCTACTAATGGCGGTTTCTGCCAGTTCTTGGGTATATCCGCAGTTACCAATCAGAGTATTTGCAAACACCTCACGAAACTCTGCCAGCGTCATCGGCGTTCCCAATTCATGAAAGCCAAAAGCTAAGCCATCCATCAGGTGAAGATAAGCTAAGTTGTAGGTATTTAACTGCCCTGCAATGTACAGAAAACTTGGACGATAATCGGGAGAACCCATGTCATTAAAAACACCGTTGGGAGAAAGTCTGACTCCTACTCTATGTGCCGGAAATACCGTGATAATTGCCTCGACAATTTCTTTGAGAAAACGGTAGCGGTTTTCAATTCCACCGCCATAGGCATCTGTTCGGTGATTGGTTTTACTTTGTAAAAATGTGTCTATTAGATAGCCGTTAGCCCCGTGAATTTCTACACCATCAAAACCTGCTTTTTTTGCCCGTTCTGCTGCCTTGCGATATTCTTCTACAATTCTGCCAATTTCATGGGTTTCTAAAGCGCGAGGAGTTTCGTAAGGTTGTTTACCTACAGGGGTATGAAGTCCTTCTCCATTTATGGCGATCGCAGAGGCCGCTACGGGTAATTCACCATTTTCATGAAAACTACTGTGAGAAGCTCGCCCGCAGTGCCAAAGCTGCATAAAAATCGGTGTTTCGTGAGTGTGCACCGCAGTCACAATCTGTTTCCAGGCTTCAAGCTGCTCGTCGGAATATATTCCGGGCGTATTTTGCCAGCCAATGCCTTGAGTCGAAATCACTGTGGCTTCGGTAATGATTAAACCCGCCGCAGCCCGCTGAGCGTAATACTTTGCCATTAAGGCGTTGGGCATCCGCGCTTCACCGGCTCTGCCACGAGTCAAGGGTGCAAGAACTACTCGGTTTTTTAGGAGTAAATCTCCAAGTTTGAAGGAACTTAGCAGGGCTGGCGATGTGGTTTGGATGTTCATGGTTTTGCTAGTTTGTCAACTGAAAAATTCGGGAAATTTGCGTTTGTTTCTTACCATAACTTGAATCGAACCATTTCAATGATAAGGACATCACAAAATCGCAAACAATTCAGAAATTGCGTAATTTTGAGCCAAATCAAAATGGGGTTTCTGCCTTTAGGTATAGCCTGTTTCCCAACTGCGGATGCTCAAAAGAAATTTCCCTAGCGTGTAAGTGTAATCGGATTGCATCGGCTTTGCATCCGTAAAGTCGATCGCCCAAAATCGGTATCCCCAATCCTCTCACATCCGCTGCATGAACTCTCAATTGATGAGTCCGTCCCGTGAGCGGCACAAATTCGATGCGATCGCAATTTCCTTCTCTTCCAATCACCTGAAACTCAGTCACACTGGGTTTTCCACGTTCCCAATTAACTTCCTGAATCGGTCTATTGTCAGGATTCCCCCACAGCGGCAGGGCGATCGATCCAATATTCATATTTATTACCCCAGAAAGTACAGCTTCATAAATTTTATGAACCTGTTTTTTTTCAAATTGTAGACCAAGTTTTTTGTAAGTATCTTTGTCCCGTGCTAACATCAAAATTCCCGATGTATCAAAATCTAATCGATGCACGGTATTCAAATTAAATCCATCGACTAGCAAGTTGCGGAAACGACTTAATACACTATCTTGATTTTCTAGGTAACGACCAGGAACTGAGAGTAAATTTGCAGGCTTATTGATAATTATTAACCATTTATCCTCATAAATAATTGGTAGCATTTTTCTCGGTTCAGGAACAGGCAAGATGCCTATTCCACCATCAAAATTATTGTTTTTGGGGTGGGCTATAAGCCCTCCTTTCATCTCTTTCCCAGGGTGTTCTGATTCGTGAGAACTTAAGACTGAAAATAAATGTTGGTTTTTGTCGAGTCTAGATCCCCCTAAATCCCCCTTAATAAGGGGGACTTTGAGATTATTTGTTGTCCCCCCGTCAATCAGGGGGACTTTCAGAGTATTTGTTGTCCCCCCGTCAATCAGGGGGACTTTCAGAGTATTTCTTGTCCCCCCCTTAAGAAGGGGGGTTAGGGGGGATCTAGACTTCAATACAAACAAGGGAAACAGTCGGTTTGATGTTAAGTTGTCAGGGTGCATCTGTGTTTGGCAAATATATTCGTAGGGGCGAAGCATGACCGCTATAAATCTCTGGTTATCACGAATAAATTGTCTGCGGTCATGCTTCGCCCTTACATAATCGGGATGCTCGCAGTTGTCACTGTCACCAACAGCATCTACCTCGCAGTTATTAACATTCTTAAAAAAACTCCGATTTTGAGCTAATCCTGATAGCAAAAACCCCATCAATGGCTGACACCGATCGCCACAAGCACCATAAAACTCTCCCTGAACTTTGTCCCCCAAGGATGGCCCCCACCAAAACTCAGCCATGGCCAAGGGTTTCAGATTGTGTAAAGCCGCGTAGTGGAGCAATTTTGGTGCACAACAATCGCCGGTTCCTGTCGGGATCGAACCGCTGGGCATCAATTGCTGGAGCGATCGCGAATTTCCCAAAAAATTCACCAAAGTATAAGCCTCGTGCATCTGCATTTGCAGTTCGCGAGACAGTTTTTTACGCTGCTGTTTCAGTTCAGTTATCCGCCCATCAGCAGCTTCAATTAATTGTTTTAATGGCTGCAATTTATCGTCCCGATTTCGCTTAACTTGCCTGCGTTCAATTCCTTCTAATCGACTTACTTGATTAAGTTTTTCTAGAGCTATTTCTAGTGTTTCTCCTGCCATAGTTCTGCACAGTAAATCCCGTGTTAGAGCTCGTTCCTGCTTGCAAATTTTGTGCCGATCGCCCAAAGCCTGTAATTCCAATTCCCACTCTCGCAATAGTCTGTCATATTCCTGCCGCTGGGGAAGCTGTTGTAGCCGCATCAGTTCCTGTTTCATCGACTCCAATTCAGTCAAGGTTCGGGCCTCTGTCAAGGCCACTCGATCGCGTCCGGGAATGGGCGTTACCCAGCCGGGAACGTGGCTATAACCATTCAAAAGCCCGGAAAATGCTTTGAGTACCTTTTTTTCCCCTCCGAGGGTTTCAACTAGCAAGACTCCATACATTTTGCCCTCGCGGGAATGACACTCGTCCTCTCCAAGGTGCTGCATCAAACCACGGGCGATCGCCTCACACTGAACTGTGCGAGGCAATCTCAGCAACTCACCGCTTTGAACGCAAAGACCTTGATAGCAATAATTGGAGCTAAAGGCGATCGAGTCCCAATTAGCATCGGTAAAATCTAAAACTGCGTGCACAAAAACCATACAAAATTTGATGGAAAATATGTTAAATTTATCTGACTATAGCAGCGAGTTAAGCACAGCATAAGTTAATATTAAGACCGCCAAGCTGGTTGTTCAACAAAATTTTTATGTACAAAGCCTATGTCAGACTTATCAACTTCTCCCCCTCCAACCTCCAATGACAAATTTTTAACCCCCCAAGGAACCTTACTGCCACCAATTTTCAGGATTTTTGCAGCATTTCCTGATTACGATCGGGGCAATAGATTGTACGCATCGGGAAGATACGAAGCAGCCGTGGATTGTTACGGCAAAGCATTGCAAATTAAGCCAGACTGGGTTAGGGCATGGCTGAATTTGGGTAAGGCTTACAAGCAATTGGAGCAATATCTACAAACCGTAGCCTGTTGCGATCGAGCTATAGCTCTCAAACCAGAAGAATATTGGGCATGGATGCTACGCGGTACGGCACTGTTAAGCTTACAAAATTACTCCGAGGCGATCGCGGGTTTTGACAAAGCAATTGAAATTAATTCGGAAAAACACGAAGCTTGGTATCAGCGCGGCCGAGCTCTGGAAGAATTGCAAAAGTGGGAAGTCGCAGCAAGTAGTTACAAAAGAGCCACACAAATTCATCCCAATTTGCCCGCCATGTGGTTTCGTCAAGGTAATGTACTGTTGCAAGCCGAACGGAACTCGGAGGCCGTGGCTGCTTACGAGCGCGCCCTCAAGCTCGTACCAACTCATTGGGAAGCTTGGTTGAACCGAGGCTTGGCTCTGATGAAGACGGAGCGTTATCCTGAAGCTGTCACTTCTTACGATCGCGCCCTGGAATTACAACCAGCCAATTGTCTGGCTTGGTTCAATCGAGGCATAGCATCGGCAAAACTTCACCGATATCCAGAAGCAGTTAGAGCTTACGATCGGGTAATTCAACTACAACCTAACGATTACGAAGCTTGGTTTTATAAGGGTATGGCCCTTAAACACCAGCAGCGTGATGCGGCTATTGCTTGTTTCGATCGGGCTATTCAAATTAATCAATTTTATCCAGAAGTCTGGATCGGTCGCGGTCAAACTCTGTCAGAATCAGAAGATTATGAAGGGGCGATCGCAGCTTTTGATAAAGCAATTCAAATCAATCCCAATTTCCCCGAAGCTTGGCTAGGTAGAGGTATCGCTTTAGCCGGATTGGAACGATACAAAGATGCAATCATCGCTTATAATAATGCCCTGCAAATTCAAAGCAATTTTCTAGAAGCTTGGAACCTGCGAGGTGCAGCTCTCGAACAATTGCAACAATACTCCGAGGCGATCGTCTGTTACGATAAAGTAATTTCTATGAGTTCCGAAGCACAAATTTCCTCAAAAGTTGGTTTACAACAAGGGGCCGCCCTAGAAAAATTAGAGCGCTATCAAGAAGCCATCGCCGCCTACAACCAAGTCATTCAAATCATGCCGGACAATTTTGAAGCTTGGTTAAAACGTGGCAAGGCTCTCGAAAATTTGCAGCAGTACGAACCAGCCCTGGTAGCCTACGATCGAGCAATTACCATCTGGCCTGACAACTATCAAGCCTGGATGCACCGCTCCATTGTAGTAGCAAAAATGGCACGCTATGCTGAAGCACTTATAGCTACTGACAAGGTAATTCAACTCAAGCCAGATAACTGGGAAGCTTGGTCTCATCGAGGCGATGTATTGCAAAAATTGCACCGTAATCAAGATGCCATTAGTTCCTATGGAGTGGCCCTAGAAATTAAACCAGATTATTACGAAGCTCTCATGAGTCGAGAAGAATTGAGACTCAAGGACACAATGCCAGGAAAATGGTAATTAAGCAGCACACAATGACAAAAATATTAGATGAGATGCTTTCCCAAGAAATTGCCAGTAACATCAAAAGTCAACCTAAAAAATGCTTTGACAATGCTTATCGAGCAGCTTTAGCGATCGAAGGTACAATCTATGTTCAAGGCTTTTTGGTGATACCTGCAATCTCCGACAAACCTCTGGAATATGGCTGGCTGGAATTGGGCGATCGCATTGTTGACCCAACCTTCGTGCACCTGGGCGTTACCGCTGAAAACCTTTACTATTTTCCCGCCCAAAGTCTCAGTATCAAACAATTGACCGCAATTTTAGAAGAGTCAAAGGAAGATTACCCTCTCGACGATCCACTCCCAGTTTATGGAGATCTACCCTATGAATATTACGGGGATTTGATGTTAGGCGGTATCGACTATCAAACCGCTTATATGTTGGCTTTAGATAAATGCCGGGAATTACAGATTGTTCAAACACAGGAAACAAATTAATTCATCTAAGTAAATACATTTAAATTAACGTCAAATACAAGTGTCTAATAAATATAATGGAATCACAGAAAGTAGATGCAGCAATTTCTGAATTTGAACGCTCCCAGATTCCCGGAGTTTGGGCTGGTTTGAATAAAACCCAAATCATCGCAGAAATGCGCGATCGCATCCAAAACCCTTTCCAAATCAATCAAAGCGGACAACCTTTTTGTGGACCCGCAGCCGTAGCATTTACACTGCTTAACCAAAACCCTCTTCGCTACGTCGAAATTTGTCGCCATCTTTTTGAAATAGGCAGTTTGCAGACTAAATCTATGCGATCGATTTATCCCTCCATTCCCCTGCGACAAAGCAAAGGAAACTTGCGGATGCCTCAAATTGATTGGATGCTATTATCAACACTGCGGGAATCCGCCAATTTGATATTTCCAGTCGAACCAAATGCTCCAGAAATTATTCGTAATATTAGTGGGATGACTAAATCTTGGGAAATGGCCGGGTGGGCGCGAGAAATTTTGGGCAGTCGCGATGTAAAATCTCATTACGCTTATTTTAGTGGCGACATTCCAGCGCTGCGGGCCGCCGATGCAGCCATTAAATCAGGGGGCTTTGCCTTTGCTTTAATTACTGCTGAAGGAATGTTGGGAAATAAACCGCCTCTGATACCTTATCCCACTCATTGGGTTGCCTTGTTAGGAAATATGGCAATTCCTGATGACAATTTGGGTAACGCCGATGGGGAGCGGGTCAGCTTTGATGTCTATACTTGGGGTAAAAAAATGCGCGTAGATCTGCCGAAAAAATCTTTTGAGAATTATTTTTGGGTCGCCATTTCCGGCATTTAATTTGATATTAAATCTCAAATATCAAGTCGATAATTGCTGATTCTCCTATCTTCATGTTATAGTGGTGGCTCAAGAATTAAATTCGGTTGTGTAGTTTGTTGCTCTTTATTGACAACAGTCCAGGACGCAAAAAACCAGGTTTATGAGAAAAATCGTCGCTCTTGCAGCCTGAGATATTGACTCCGGGTTTCGACAAACTTTCAAAATTGTCCACATAGATGTCCAAGATCTACACCCAGGCGGAACTCATTAACATCCTCGAAGCAGAGCGCCAAGCTTGCTTACACGGGCGGCGTCTGAATTTGACTGAAACCCATTCTACAGGAAACCCCGTGATCGATCGCTTTCTGAAATCTGAGGGCGTCCAAAAGTTCACTGCTTATCAAAATTTTAAGGCCGCCATACACGAATATCAACGGGAACATCAAGTTTCTGGGATTGTTTGGCGCGAAATGACGGTTAAAGGGAACACTCTTAATTATCCAGCAGTGGACGATGAATTAATTGCTTTACCTGTGGATTTGATGACGCTGAAATCAGCCAAGATGACGATGTTGGCATTCTGGCGGCAAGTAACTGTGGAGATGGATTTATATTTAAGTATTAATAGTGGCAAGGATTTTCGCTCGATCGAGCCTAGGGATGTAGAGGCGATCGTCCAGCGCACAGAATGGGTTAATCTTTGGAAGTGGGAAAAATTAGATTTTTTAGAAATATTGTTGCAATTGGGCTGGGGGAAGCCGGAGGAGGCTTATTACAAGCGGGGATGGCCAACATCGGGAAGCGAGTACATTCATGCTGTCAAACCAGGACAAAAACCAATTTGTTAATTTGTTCTTTGTTACTCGTTCTAGCGATTTTTAATGATTTGAATGAACCGCGAAGACGCGAAGAGCGCGAAGGAAGAGCTGCATTCCTTTTTTTCTATGGCTTAAGGTCAGATGCGCCTTCGCGGTTCATTTAATCTTAAACTGACATCTGACAAAGTATCAAACCAAACCACTGATTTGGATCGATCCAAACTTGCACAGGCGCTAAACCGCGACTCGCAAGTTGTTCCTGCATATTAGGGAGTTTGAACTTGCGGGAAATTTCACTTCTGATAGTTTCTCCTACTGCAAATTCAACCGTTAAATTGAGAGCGCGTAAGTTGACTGTTTGTGCTTTTTTGCTTTTCAAGTGCATTTCAATTTGACATTCTGCTTGATTGTAAAATGCCCAATGCTCGAACTGCGTCAAATCAAAATTCCCTTCATATTTCCGATTCAAATGCCTCAGCATATTCAAATTAAATGTCGCCGTCACTCCTTGACTGTCATCGTAGGCTGGCTCTAAAATCTCCTTAGATTTGTCTAAGTCAATGCCTAACAAAAAATACTCTCCAGGCTGCAATGCGCCGACAATTTGTGTGAAGAATACATCGCATTCTTCAGGGCTAAGATTGCCAAGGGTACTGCCTAAAAAACAAATCATTCGGGTTGGCAATGGCGATGGGGCAATTTTTGCCAAAGCTAACTCGTAGGTGCTCACAAGTCCGTGAATTTGGAGTGATGGATACTCGGCTAACAGTTGAAAGGCGCTGCTTTCTAGGATGGTGGGACTGATGTCTATGGGCAAATAATGCAGGGGATATTCCCGTTGACTGTAAGCGTCGAGGAGAATTCGTGTTTTGGTGGAACTACCGCTACCTAGTTCGACAATTTCACAGGGGCCTGTTAAATTGGCGATCGCCCCCGCACATTCTTCCAAAATCGCCGCCTCAGTACGTGTCACGTAATATTCCGGCAATTGACAAATCAACTCAAATAGGTTCGAGCCGCGATCGTCGTAGAAATACTTAGGTGGCAAGGATTTTGGGGTTTGAGTCAACCCGCTGACTACATCGCAGCCTGCTTTGATTTCTGTGGCTGTCGGTGCCTTCGCACTCACCAGTCGCTCTAGGTGTAAGCGATTGTCCTTCGTTGAGGCTGAATTTGTAGTTTCAGACAGTCTTGAGGATGTCATAGCGTAAATTTAAGCTGCACTAATGGGTAAAGCACGTATTCACTCATCTAGAAACCCGGTTTCTCAAAGGAACCGGGTTTCTGCTCTTTGTTAGGTTACATTCATTTGTGCCCAATTACTTAGCAATTAGCCAAAATCATTGAGCGCACCGAAAACCAGCGATAATTTGTCGCACTCCCGGATAATACCAATTGCGAAAACTCGATCGCAGGGATGCAGCATGAGTCGCCCAACTGCCTCCTTTTAAAACTCGGTGTTCTCCATCGAAATATGCTTGAGAATAGCCAGTATAAGGATAACTTTCAAATCCTGGATAAGCATCAAAAGTTGAAGCTGTCCACTCCCAAACATTCCCTAACATATCACAGCAGCCAAAGCTACTGGCTCCCTTGGGAAAATTATCAACGGGGGCTGTATTCCCAATCTTATTGCCGTGGTTGCATAGGGATGAATTCGGTAATTCTTCTCCCCAAGGATAGGTGCGCTGAGTTTGATTTACTGCATCCCAACTGGCTGCTTTTTCCCATTCCGATTCTGTGGGTAGTCGCTTGCCGATGAAATTGCAGTATGCTTGGGCTTCGTACCAACTGACACCGCAAACTGGGTGATTGTTCTTAGCGGGATTGTCTGACCAGTAAAGCGGGCGATCAACTAAATTAGATTGCAGCCATTTCCAACCTTCTGCTGACCACCACTGAGGGTTGTGATAGCCGTCAGATGCCATGAAATGGCGGTATTGACCGCAAGTAACTGGATAGCGGTCGATCGAGTATGTGTCCAAATAGCATAGGTGGCGCGATCGCTCATTATCCAAAGCCTGAATGCGATCGCTTCCCATGTAAAATTCCCCGGCCGGAATTTCAATCGCTGAATTGGGCATTGGCAATTCATCGGCAATTGGTCGCTCCCTCTCTCCCTCGCCCCTCTCCTGCTGCATTTGCAACAAAAAAGCCACGGTTTCGCAGTGCTGACTCTCATGTTGAATCATAAATTGCCACAGACGCTCTTGCTGTGCAATGGGAGCTATTTCCCAATAATCCAGCACCTTTTTTCGGACCGTATCCAGATATAATTCAACTTCAGGAATACTCGGCAAATAAACCCGTTCTTGCTTCGGTAAAATATCAGCAGCAAACAGCTTGTGATACTTAGGAAATACTGGTTGCAATTTACCACATTTCTGCAATAGCCACAAATCCTCCGTATAAGCAATGTGACCTAAATGCCAGCCAACCGGACTAAAATCTGGATGAATTTGCCTACAAAAAGTATCGTAATTCATCCCTGAAAATAGCTCAAAAGTGACACGACGACACTCTTGCAAATCTCGATAAATAGCCTCTCTACAAGATTGAATTGATTTTGAGTTCACCGTCTTTTCCCGTACTGATAATACTTTGTGGTGGACACTGATGCCAATTGCCAACAAATAAAGGTTCCGAAGCAATAATCACAGCTTCTGGAAAATTCGGATCGTCCCGCAGCCAATAGAGGGAGGGAGGAGCCTTTTTGGAAGCAAAGCGAGAGGCAACTAGCTGGTTTCCATCGCTGACAATTATATTAGCTGAAAATTCAACTCCATTGAAGTTTGCCAGTTCTGCCAAACTTGCTAGTGCATTTCGTAAAGCCACTTCTAGAGTCATATTTGGCGCTGTCAATTCATTGACAAACAGACCAAAAATATGCTCGGAATCTGTAGTACCATTAATTAATTGATAAGTAGCATCGTTGAGGCGATCGCGAATTGGTCTGTAAAGACTTTGCCGAAAATTCTTCACAAAGCCGTTGTGAACAAACATCAGACGGTTGTACTCAAAAGGCTGACAGTTGCTCAAATCCACAGCTTGTCCCACCGTTGCACTGCGCACATAGGCGAGAGCACATCCCGATTCCACGTATCGACTGATACTCGGAAGGTTGATGTCGCTCCAAATTGGTTGTATATTTTTATAGACAAACGGGTCTGTATCTAGGTGGGAGTGATACCAACCAATGCCAAAACCGTCAGCATTGAGTAGACCTGAAGTCATTTCGCGGGGTTGGTAACTCTGCACAATTAAGGAATGTTCCGGCTTGTACAGAAGAGAATCGAGTAAAATCGGCCCGCCGAGATAGCCAAGCAAACGGCACATAAAATTTTTCTAGGAAATTGAGAGAGCAGAAGGTATTACCCGAATAGGCTAGAACTTACTACATTGGGACTTCCCGGCTGTTACTTAACTTTTATCAAAAACAGTTAAGATTAATTAACAGTATCATCACAGTAGCACAAGGAGAATCTTGAATGTTCCTCGACGAACTCATCCCGGTAGTCAAAGAATTGTTCCAACAGCCGATCGCATTTACGGGCGGATTTGTGTCGGGCCTGCTACGACTTAATCTTCAGGAAGACCCAGTTAAAAGCTGGATTGATGAGCAAGCGGGTTCAACTTCCTACACACCACCCGCCAGCGAAACCAGCAACCCGTCAACTAACGGACCTCAGTCAATCTCGATCGACTGAATACAGATAAGCAGTTAACTTTTCGATTGCATCAAGTCAACTGTTTCAGTTGACACCCAAATTGTGCGAAAGCGGGCGAAATTGTATCGAGCTCGCTTTCCCCGACAACGTAACCGAACTTATATTGTGTACCTATTACCAATTTTTTTAACCCAGCTCAGAATTGTCTTCCAAGTCAATCGATTCCATAGATTGTTGCTTCACACGGCCAGCCATCGCCGCCAACTGCAAACTCATAAAAGCATTCAAATCTTCCAAGTCGCATTTCGCTGACGAGAAAACGTGCGCTATTTCATTTTCAGCTTCCAAGGTCAGATATCCAGCCGCAATAGCTTTTTTTACAACGTCACGAATCACCATGATTTCCAGATTCCTTACTAATTCTCAATGTACAAACAGTCGATTAATTCCTAATTGGAAGTCTTAGAGACAACTTCAGAAAAGTATTGAGATTCTCTCAATTCACGAGACTCTTGTTTCACCAGTCCAGACATAGTTGCTAGCTGCAAAGTCATAAAAGCATTTAAGTCTTCTAATTCATAGGTGGTGGTGGTTAGCATCCGGCGCAAGAGATTTTCTGCTTCAATAGTCAGATAACCGATGGTCATAGCTTGTTGGGCAAGGTCGCGAATCATTACCATAAAACTTATTGCTTTCAACATTGGGGTAGCTTCAGTATCGACAATAGCCATGGATTTGACGGTGACGGGTAAGGTCTAGTTTGTGTGACATTGTGGCATTTATGCAGTGACTGCAACAGTTGTAAACTGTGACTAGCAATGGAGCTAGATGTGACTTAGATCACAATAGCCTGGAGGGATGGCAAGAAAAATCTGGGTTCCGCCGAAGCCAGAAGTGCTTGGGCATTCTATCTGTGGCACTCTCAAGGACACTCAACGTCTATAATCAGCAAGTTAAATATTTACGACAGACTATGGAACCAACTCATAAAGATTTGCTAGAACAAATTGCCGGACTATCGGAAACCTATCCTAGTTTGGCAGATCGACTCGCACACTCCGCCAAACAACTCCAACAATCCGGTCTTCCTCCGTCAGAAAACTTGCTGCAAGAAATAGTAAGTTACAGTCGCAATTTTTTCGTCGTCCAAAAACAAGCTCTCGAACTCAGCAAAAGTGCCCTAGTACCCGGAGAAATTACCTCCCTCCAAGAAATTCAAAACTTAGTCCAGACGATCGCAGCTTCTGAAGGGAAAGCAGAAATTCGCTCCCAAGCCCTAACAGCGCTCGATCGAGTACTAGCGATCGCCCACCGGGAACAAAGCGACTTTGGGCCACTACAATCAGTACATAGTAAAGCCCGCGAGCTTCAGCGCGCCATTGCCGAATCAACCCCAACCCAACTGCACTCCGATGCAGAATCCTTAGTCAGCGGCAAACACCCAGTGGCGGCAGTGCTCACCCTCGTCGAACAACAAGATAAACTAAATGACGAACAGTGGGTCATCCTGGAAGAAATCGTCAGCGCCGCCTTTGGTAAACAAATAGCTGTTGCCATTTCCAGAGGCAAATTGACCGTTACCGAGACACAAATCGCCCCTAAAATAGCCCCACCAGCCACTGTTAAACCCGTACCAGCAGCAGTTGCTGAACCCTTACCAGAAGTCATCGTCATCCCGTCGGGAAAGGTCGCGCCCCCGAAACAAGTTGCAGTGGTGCCAGATATCAAAATTTTGGAATCACCCGCACCCTCAGCCCCCATGCACGAGGTGATTATTGTTCCCAGCATGGAAATGCCTAAATCTCTCCAGACAAAAAGCACCGGGAACATTGTCTTTGGGGCACCGACAGGGGCTTCACCAGCGCCCGTAGAGGGGGCTTTGGGATTAAAAGTTTTGGTGCACATTCAGGGAATTGGCGATCGCACTTTTGCTTCTCAACAATACGCAGGAACCAAAGCTCAAGGGCGGCGCGTTGAAGGATTTCAAGTGAATTTAGAGCCAGCAATTCCCGGCTTAAAAGTCGAGTATATGGCTCACGTTGAAGGTGTCGGCGACACTCCTTGGGTGAGCGAACAGGAATTAGCAGGTTTCCGGGGTAAGGGGAAACGAATTGAAGGATTTGCTCTGCGATTGAGCGGGGACGCAGCTAGTAAATACGACATATTTTACAATGCTCACATTCAGAATATCGGCGACACCAAAGTAGCCTCCAACGGCGAATATTGTGGCACTCGCGGGAAAGCATTGAGAGTAGAGGGTATCACAGTTTGGGTTGTGCCATCAGCCAAGGCTCAACCAGCCCAACCAGTCAGCTTAAAAGTGTTAACACATATTCAAGGAATTGGCGATCGCACTTTTAGCGATCGAGAATATGCCGGCACTCGCGCTCAAAAGCGTCGCGTCGAAGGGTTTCAGATTAAAATAGACCCTCCCGTCGCCGGTCTCAAATTGCAGTACATGGCCCACGTCGAAGGTGTTGGCGATACCGCTTGGATCGAAGAAGGAGAGTTAGCAGGATTCCGGGGAAAAGCTAAGCGGATTGAAGGATTTGCGGTGCGGCTAACGGGGGCCGAGGCTGATAAATACAACGTACTTTACACTGCTCACATTCAGAATATCGGCGATACTCCCACAACTTCTAACGGTCAATATTGCGGGAGTCGCGGCAAAGGTTTGAGGGTTGAAGGGCTGACTGTTTGGGTTGAGGCTAAGGTTTAACATCAATTCTGGTAACTGTAGGGGTGTTTCATCCCAAATCCGGGTGACTCGCCCCCTTTTTGATTTTAGTGGCTAATTTCTCCCCTCTCTCCCTGGGGGATATCATTCTCAAATTTTGGCACAGCTAAAATTTGAGAATGAACTCTAAATATTTTGCTCGATACTCTTTATTGTTACTGGTCAATAATCCAACCATCTTTGTCCAGTCCCCCATCTCCCTCTTTGTTCTGGAGCGTTCTAGATCCGGTTAAACCATTCCGATGCAACGGGAAACGATATAATTCGCGATCGTTTTGGGATAGAGACACGGCATTGCCGTGTCCTCAGTTATTTACAATAAATCTTGCAATTTCTCATCTTCTCCCAATACCTTAATTACCTGTTTAATCTCCTGGGTTCTCTCTTTTTTCACAATCAAAGTCACATTGCCATCTCTGACAACTACCACATCTTCTAAACCAATGGTGACAATTACTTCATTCTCATCCGCTGCATAAAAAATCGCGCCCTTCGTATCAATTCCGATATGTTTTGCTAATTCCACATTCGGTTTGTCTCCTTGCAGCAAACGGGCGATCGCATTCCAATCTCCCAAATCGTCCCAACTAAAGCCTACAGGCAAAACACAGGCTTTTTGCGTCTTTTCCATCAGCGCGTAATCGATACTAATTTTCGGCAATTGGGAATAAGCAGCAGCACCTTTTGCTTCTAAAGCAGCCATCATTTCCGGTACATAATTTCGCAATTCTGTCAAGACAGTGCCAACTCGAAACACAAAAATTCCGCCATTCCAACTAAATTTGCCGCTGGTTACAAATTCCTCAGCGGTGGCGCGATCGGGCTTTTCGGTAAACCGGGCGACGCGGTACGCAGGAAAACCGCCAAAACTGCCGATTTCCTCCCCTTGTTCGATGTAGCCATAACCAGTGGAAGCATAACTCGGTTTGACTCCCAAAGTGGCGATCGCATCCTGATTTTTCGCCAAATCCGCCGCCGCCGCCAAAGTCTTCTCAAACTCCTCCGGTTCCCCAATCCAGTGATCCGCCGGGAAAAACCCGACAACCGCATCCTCACCGTAACGCTTAGCCGTTTCTATAGCCGTCCAAGCCACCGCAGGCGCAGTATCCCTCCCCTCCGGTTCCGCCAGCAAATTCTCAGGAGGTAGCAGCGGTAACTGTTCGCGCACACCCTCGGCCAACATTTCTGACGTTACTACCCACAAATCTTCCCAGCCGTTACCTAATGTTAATAGTCTTTCAGCAGTAGCTTGCAGCAAACTCTTACCGCTACCATCGAGACTCAAAAACTGCTTGGGGCGCTGCTTGCGACTTAGCGGCCAAAAACGTTCGCCTTTACCGCCGGCGAGAATCACAGGAATTAAGGTTCTGGTCATGATTTGAGGTTAAACAGTTCACATCTATTTTGCCTTGATAGCTTGAGGGATGCAAACGATGGTGAGATAATCAGTGGGCGATCGACTTTTGCCTGAAACCTAATTATGAATTTTTATATAGTTGACGTGTTTGCCGAGTCAAAATATGCTGGCAACCAGCTAGCTGTCTTTTGCGGTGCGGGAGTGGCGGATCTATCTGAAAGCGAAATGCTGATGATAGCCAGGGAAATCAATTATTCAGAAACTACGTTTGTGCGATCGCCCCAACCACAAAACGGCGGCTACGATGTGCGGATATTCACCCCAAAAAAAGAATTGCCCTTTGCCGGTCATCCCACATTAGGAACAGCATTCGTTTTGCAGCAACAGATTATCAACAAACCTGTAGAACAAGTTATTTTAAATCTAGCCGTTGGTCAAATTCCAGTTACTTTCAGCTATCAAAATGCAGCGACTGATATTTTATGGATGCGACAAAAATCCCCTACCTTTGGTCAAGTGTTATCAGCCGAAACACTCGCAATAGTGCTGAATTTAGAACTCGATGAAATAGACGAGAGATTCCCAATTCAAGAAGTTTCCACAGGAGTACCATTTATAATAGTACCTCTCAAAAATCTAGCCTCGCTCAAGAAAGCTAAAGTCAACTTAGATCAATATTTTAAGCTGATTGAGACGACAGAATCCAAAGAAATTTTGATATTTTGTCCAGAAACTTACAATGATATTAATGACTTGAGCGTCCGAGTTTTTGCCCATTCTTTAGGAATTCCCGAAGATCCGGCCACCGGGAGTGCAAATGGCTGTTTGGCTGGATATTTGGTCGAATATGCTTATTATAGGGCAGAAAAGATTAATGTGAGAGTTGAGCAAGGTTATGAGATCGATCGACCTTCGCTACTGTTGTTGAAATCAGCGAAAAATGAAGAAAAAATAGAAGTGTTGGTAGGTGGAAAAGTGGTGATGGTTGCTAAAGGAGAATTTGTGTAGTTTCCGCAACTTAAATAATTGTAAATCCCTGTAGGGGCGGGTTTTACCAACCATAATGGTCAAAAACCAACAATCTCATAAACCCGCCCCAGCCCAATGTAGGGGCGGGTTTTACCAACCATAATGGTCAAAAACCAACAATCTCATAAACCCGCCCCAGCCCAATGTAGGGGCTGATTTTACCAACCATAATGGTCAAAAACCAACAATCTCATAAACCCGCCCCAGCCCAATGTAGGGGCTGATTTTACCAACCATAATGGTCAAAAACCAACAATCTCATAAACCCGCCCCAGCCCAATGTAGGGGC
>JAHREW010000002.1:57580-141939 GCA_020883125.1 Microcoleus sp. CAWBG506 | reverse complement strand
AATGGTCAAAAACCAACAATCTCATAAACCCGCCCCAGCCCAATGTAGGGGCTGATTTTACCAACCATAATGGTCAAAAACCAACAATCTCATAAACCCGCCCCAGCCCAATGTAGGGGCGGGTTTTACCAACCAGAATGGTCAAAAACCAACAATCTCATAAACCCGCCCCAGCCCAATGTAGGGGCTGATTTTACCAACCATAATGGTCAAAAACCAACAATCTCATAAACCCGCCCCAGCCCAATGTAGGGGCGGGTTTTACCAACCAGAATGGTCAAAAACCAACAATCTCATAAACCCGCCCCAGCCCAATGTAGGGGCGGGTTTTACCAACCAGAATGGTCAAAAACCAACAATCTCATAAACCCGCCCCAGCCGCTCATATTCATTGATCCGCGTTAGTGGGATAATGAAAGTGTCATCTTTACCAGATATTTACCCATGCTAGAAACATTTTCTAGGTCATTAAATTTATCTCCTGAAACCTCAGAATCATTGCTCTCACTTCCATTGACCACTTTGCTCGATTCACCGGAACTTAGTCAACTTTTGGGAAGCCTCGATACTAATTTACTCAAAGAAACTTTGCCTACTGCTGGAACTGTTCTAGCTCAAAAGCTCCCGCCTTTTTACGACTGGTTGCAAACTGAACTAGGAATTAAAAACGTCCCAGACAGTCCCGATCATGCTACCAAATGGGTAGTCGGTTTTTTGAGAAATCAAGAAAGTTTAACTCGTTTAGTTGAATTGCACAAATCGATTCCCAGACAAGCATTAGAACGATCGATCCCTCGTTTAGTTAGCGCCTTTGATGAGGTTCAACCCACCGCCGTAAAGCAAGAATGGGAAAAAGCTGTTGCAGCACTCTGTTTGGTACTCGCCGTCGCAGCCCGCGAAAATCAGTCACCGGCGCTATGAAGCCATTTGGCGTGAGTTTAGATAAAGCGGCTTTTTCGGAAAATTTGTAATTGAGTGCGATCGATCTGAACAACCACTGGTTTTCGCCGATTTAGAACGATCGCATTATGTCTATTGAGCAAAATTAACTGAGCCAATAGTACCATAAATATTCGCCCTTTCCGAAACTTGCCATCAAAAGTGGCCCTGCGGACGATCGCCTCTTCTATCTTATACCACCAGTTTTCGCCTTTGTAGGAAACTATCAAAATTGTTCCCGGTATATAATCGCCTCTATTTGCCCAAAAAGCGTATCTTTCGCCTAAAGTAAAGTAGTGAAAAACATTTGTAGCTGTAGAAGTTTTAGCTAACTTTTCCGAAACACCCAAAGCATTAAAAGTTACAGTCGATCGAATATAATCAGGGTATTTTGCTACTATTTGTTGAGCAACTTTACCGCCCAAACTTTCTCCGATCACATCCGCCGAATTTCCCCTAGTACACTGCTGCTTAATCCAATCTATAGCACCCACAGTTTCCGCCGATTTTAACTGCCGATCTAATTTTGCCATAAACACATCGGGTGTATCTTCCAAAACGCGATCGAAAGGATACCATGAACCATAACCACGAATCACCAAAACCGATGGATTATTAATAGAAACAGGAAGTCTAGCTTCAGCATAAAAACCTGTATCAGGATGTTCAAACACTTTTTCTACTAGATAACCATCTATAATTTCCCCTTCGGCGTGCCGAACATAAATTGAAGGATTACTAGGTTTGAAAGTATCGTGCAGTTGAGGTTTGGCAAACTTTTCGTAGATGGCATCTAGCAAGTGTCTTCCTGTTTTGCGATCGACAAAATCCGATTTTATTATTTTCATTATACGGTAGATACTGTCCAGCTTAATGTGCGCCTATCATCAGTAATTGGAGCTTATCTACGCAACAGACTTATGCAGTCTAAGGGGCGGGCTAACTTCACCGATTGCTGATTTCCTATAGCTAGCACTTTCGCCTGTTACAGAACCATTTGCACGAAACTTTCCTTGTTTCTTTATATTCACTTTGCAAGTCGGTACGATCGCCCACTTATCGGTTCGATCGAATCAATGACGTGGCGATCGACTAACTCAGTCTTTTAAGATACAAGAGGCGGGTTTTACCAACAATCTTTGTCACAAACCGACAATCTCAAAAACCCGCCCCCACCCAACGGCTCATCTTAAATTTAACCAATCTTGAATTTCTTGAGCTAACCAAGCGGCCTCAATCTCTTTTAAATAGTTCCCTAACACATAAAAGTAAGTTCCTGTATGGTTGCCACAACGAATATTGATTTTATTTCCCCTAAAACAGGTGTATATAAAAGCACCTAAAATTTCAGAATTTTCCCCCCTTTGTCGCCAGTAAGTCCAGCCAAATATCTGATGTTTTAGTTCAAATTCGTTGCGCTCAAATCTAATGTGATTACCATCACCAAAAGTCATAACTAACAGACATATTATCAATCCCGACAATACTAACGATATACTCAAATTTATGGTTGACCCTGCTAGAATAGTGGGCAGGCATAATGCTAGCAGCCATATTCCTCGAAAAGCAGAGAAAAAAGGCTTTCTGACTAAGATAGAGGGAATTTTAATGTTTAACTCCGTTGCTGATTTACTCACTTCAATGCGACAGCGAGGCGGTTTACCAATTTTCCTAACATCCACACTCCCATCGTCAGCCCGTTGAATATTTCCCGACTTCAAAGCTGAAGCCGCATCTCTAGCCTTACTGAAACGCTTTTCTAACCCGATTTCCGTCATCTTCTCAATCCAGCTTACCAAACTGGGATTCACACTCACCCGATCGCTAAACTGAATCCGAGAATCTTTCTGTGGTAAATCCGCTGGACTCATCCCCGTTAACAAATGAATTAAAGTACCTCCCAAAGCATACAAATCCGAAGCTGGAACCGCCCGCCCCCAAAACTGTTCCAAAGGTGCATAGCCACTCGTTCCTACAACTGTAAAGGTTACGCCAGTCACCGCAGCTTGAGCTTGCACCGCCCCAAAATCTACTAGATAAATATGGTTGTCATCCCCCAAAATTAAATTACTCGGCTTAATATCTCGGTGCAAAACAGGGGGACTCAATTCATGCAAATAAATTAAAATTTCCAGGACTTCAGTAGAAATTCTTCGCACTTTTTTTTCTGAAAATCGCTGACCTTTTTCTAACAATTCCTGAAGTGAAAAACCAGGAATATAATCTTGTACTAACCCAAACCAAGGCAATCCTGCTCCTGCTTCCCGTTCCAGGGAAAAATAATCTCGATAACAAGGAATGCGGGCATGATTTAGCGCCTGCAAAACTTGCGCTTCTCTTTCAAATAACTTGAGTTCTTCCCAGTGCATTTCCGGGCTAAAAGCTAACATTTTCAGCGTCACTTCTTCTTGAGACTCTAAATCTACTGCTAGCCAAGTTTGATGACCCGCCGCCGTGCGTCCTAGACGCTGTTGCAATTGATAACGTTATTGTAAAATTTTACCTGTATCTAACACAACACTGCCCTCTTTTTTAAATTATACAAAATCACCTAAAATATATTTTTTAAATCTGTCTTGATTGGGCAAACTGTTTAATATCAAACTCTCCACTTCCCAATTCCCCATTCCCAATTCCTTCCCCCCATCCCCCCTTGGGGGGGTCAGGGGGGTAGCCCAATTCCCCATTCCCAACTACCCATTAATTTCTCCATTCGGCATAATTGTACCCCGAAACTTCGCCCCCGCTAAATTAACAGTGCTCAAATCTACCCTCATCAAACTTGCGCGGTGTAAAATTACATCCCGTAAATCCGTTTTAGCCATGTAACTATCAGTCAAATCTGCTTCAGTTAAATTTGCCTGATTTAAATTAGCACGACTCAAATCCGCCCTCACCAAATTAGCTCGACTCAAATCCGCCATAATTAAACTAGCATTGTTCAATTTAACATCAGGAAGAAAAGCACCCTTTAAGTTAGCGCCTGCGAATTCAGCATCGATTAATATAGCTCTTTCTAACTTGGCATTTGTCATTACAGCCCAGGAAAAATTGGTCTCAGTCAAATTTGTGTCAGTCAAAAATACATTGTCCAAAATAGCTTCGCTCAAATTTGCTTGACTCAAATTTGCCTCTCGGAGAGAAGCTTCAGTCAAATTGGCTCGACTTAGATCTGCTTTAGTCAAATCAGCACCCTGTAAATTGACTCCGCGCAAATCGGCACCTTGCAAATTTGCACCCCGCAAATTTGCTCCATCAAAAACTCGCTGCTCCTTGCGCAAATTTGCACCCCGCAAGCACGCACCGCGCATATCTGCACCTTGCAAATTGACACCTCGCATATCCGCATCAGTCAAATTTGCATCGATTAAGATAGCCAAACATATGTTGGCTCTGCGAAAGTCAGCATTTTGTAAAGTAGCTCCATGAAAGTCTGCATCAGACAAATTTGCTGAACTTAAATTTGCCTGATTCAAGTTAGCACCGCCAAATTTGACCTTGGTTAAATTTGCACGTTGAAAGTTAATTCTACTCAGATATGCCATTGCTAAGTTTGCACCCGATAAGTCTGCACTGCTTAAATTCACACCTATTAAATCGGCACCACTTAGATAGACACCTCTCAGATTCATACCTTCAAAATCAAGTTCACCTGATGTATATCGTCTTAATAATTCGCTAGCATTCATATTTGGTGCTGGTTAATTGAGTGACTAAAATCTGGTAATTTGGTATTTCGGAAATTGGATTTTCTACTGCAAATTTGAGTAATGTCTGCGTGGAATTATTGGCAGATTTTATGACTAATTCATTTTAGTGACAAAATCTTGAGTCCAGACTACACTTTTGTTACCTAGCTGTCGCCCGTGAATTTTCACTTTATAGAGAAACTTCGATTTTAAAGTACAGAGTTTTTTGTAGATATAGGTGGCGGTATTTTGTTGATTTGGTGCGCTGGGGGCAGATTCCAAAATGATGTGGAGCCAACCGTCTTTAAATCCCGCTGTAGCCGTAATTCCTTGAGGCTTTAGCAGTTGATTGATTAAGGTGGCGATCGCCTTGGGATTTCCTTGTCTTGCCATTTCCAATAGCTGCTGCTGGCTGGGTTTTTGGCTAAATTTATTTGTTTCTGTTTGCGAAACATTACCGTCCAAATCCTCGGCTTTTTCAGAAGTAAATTGTCCCCTTTCTTTTGACTCCAAGTCGCTCAAAATTTTCATTAATTTATAGGTAAACCCCTGAACTTCTCCTACATAATCTCTGAGAATTTTATATTTCCAGTACAAGCGCTCCTCTACACTTTCTGTTGAAAACTGTCGATTCAGAGCCGATTCTAAATCACTGAATATGTTTTCTATTTTGGCAGTGGCAGAGTTAGCACTTTGAACTACTAAGGATTTAATTTCTTCTTCTAAACCCAATTTCTGTTTAATAGATTCGCTAATATTTATAGTATTGCTAGGGGAAACATAACTTCCAGCAGTAGTATGATTTTCTTCACTCGATGAAGTCTTTCTCAATTCCTGTTGAAAATTAATCGGCGAATTATTAGTGTTTATTTCGGTTTGCTGAACGTGTGAATTTTCTCCGATTCCGGTCACGAAGTAACTATCCGAGGAGTTAGAAGCATACTGAATGGGAGAAGATTCAATGATATGAGTAGTATCGCCAGCTTCAAAATAATCTTTTGTGCCGTTACTCTGCTTGTTGTCTTCATAAATATTATTGATTAAGTGCGTCTGATCGTAATCTTCTCGCGCCACATCTTCCCTAGAAATATTTGGCGATTCAGATTCTATCTTGGCGTAACAAGAATTCATCGCTTGGATAATGACGCTAGCTGTTTGGTCATTTTCGTCTGTGTTTTCCAGAGTGCTCGCAGTTCTGTACAATTGAGATTCGAGTTCTCCTAGGGTGGGACAGACGTTAAACAGTTGTCGCAGCAGGGTATCTAGTTCTTGGCTTTTCAGCAGCAACCAGTCGCGATCGCTAAAAGTAAATTCATGATAAAGACTCGAAAAAATTAGTATTTTCGCCCTCAGCGGATTTGTTTGCTGCAATATTTTTTGTCTGACATCAAATAAAATTCCGGGGTTTCTTTCTGTTTCGTTGCTACCTGGGATTTCCGCACTAAATTCCTCTTGAAATGCCGGCAGAGTCTCACCGCCAAATCTAGATATGTTTGTTTCTAAATTGGTCATGTCTTCAAATTCATACAGCCTACTCAGTTGACAGATGATTAGGTCTGCGACTAAAGCGTACTCTGCTTTTTTGTTGACTTTAGAAACTATAATATTTAAAACGGTCTCAATATCTTCTAAATTGCTATATTTGGTACATAATTCTTGGATCAGAATACCTAAATCTGTGTTACCTAGTTTTCCGACATCGTTTTCCCAATATTCTTTACACGCGAAAAATGTTATTCTTTTAATCCGCGAGATATTGACATCTTGTTCCAACTCGCGAACAACCTCATCTAAAATAGATAAAGGTTTCATAGTTTTCTACCTCCAAAAAATACCCTGTCAACAATTACCAAGAAACAATAAAATTATACCACATTTGAAAGATGCCAGACTTTGATGTAATTGTAATTGGGAGTGGCATTGGCGGCTTAGTCGCGGCATCAATGCTAGCTCGCTACGGTCAGCGGGTACTCGTCTGCGAAAGCCATACCATAGCGGGTGGTGCGGCTCACAGTTTTTCGCGCCGGGGATTTCATTTCGATTCGGGATCTTCTTTTTATTGCGGTTTGACTGACCCCCACTCCCTCAATCCTTTGCGACAAGTGTTGCAGATTTTGGAAGAATCCATCGCCACAGGATAGTTTTTTAGATAAAAGAAGCCCAGGCAATTTTCGCAAAGTCACTCCAGAGTATGAAAAAGTATTGATAGATACAATCGCTCAAGATCCGGCAGAATATGGATATGAATTTGGGAGATGGACGGCAGCCAGACTAGCAACATATTTAGAAAAAGTCACAGGAATTAAATTGAGTGGTTCCCAGATATCTAGAATACTACATAAAAAAAAATACGTTTACATTTGGGCTAAATATAGTTTAAAGGACAAACAAAATCCCGTTGAAAGAGAAGTATTTAAACAGAAGCTATCCGAGTATTTAAAAATAACAAGACAAAGCCCAGAGCTATTACAGGTATGGTTTTGGGACGAAAGTGGATTTAGTTTGCGAGTGATAAGAAGAAAAACTTGGGGTAAAAAAGGTAGTCGAAAGAAAATCACAGGTCAAAGGAGAAGAGGCAGAGTAAATATCATGGGTGGATTGAGATATCATGACAAAAAAAGGTTAAATTTTGTGATATAAAAAGGAGACTCGAATAGGTTTTATGAGCAAATTAATACCTTAAATGATTCGATAGTTCAAGAATGGAGAGAACTGGGTAATCAAGCTGAAAGTTTTGCCGAATCAGGAATAAAGATTGTAATTATTTTAGACAATGCTAGTTTTCATAAAAAGAAAGATCTTCTGACCCAAATATCAGCCGAAATGCCTCATATTATTTGAGAATTTTTGCCACCTTACAGCCCCGATTATAATTTGATTGAATTGGTCTGGCATTCAGCGAAAGAATATATAGCACATCGACTGTTTAAGTCAGTAGAAGAATTGTCAGAATTACTACATAGATTATTAAATGAAGGAGAAATGGTTATCAAATGGGAGCGAAAAATCAAAAATAAAGGCAATGCTATTTTATCCGGTTTAGCTGCGTAGCAGCTTATCAATGGGTTAGGGCTAGTTTCCGCTCCATTATACTGGCTCTCTCGTAGTTATGGTGATAAGTAATGCTTATAACTTAGCAAAATCAAGGGTTTGAGCTTTCACGATTAATATATTTAGTATCTATTGCTACATTTTGTCCCAAATATCCGAGAGAGCCAGCAATTAGAGGTTGCCCGCTCTTACACTTAAATAGCTATAACCCTTGATTTATCAAGGGTTTTCGCGTTTCCATGGGTTGACTCTTAGGGTTTTTTTGAATACAAATTGACGAGAGTTGTTAGCGTCCAGGACTTTAAGGGTTAAATATCATCCTTGTCTTGACCTTGTACCCCTTGAATAATCCGCGATAATTCACTCTTCTCATTAATTGTAATCCGAGTCGGAGAACCGCTGATAATTCGTTCGTAACTGCGGAAAGAATCCCGAATTACCGGCCCGTTATCAGTAATAGTGTATTCCCGAATTCCCTTATCATGCCAGGAACCACGCATTTTAAACACATTAATTGCCCGCGACATTTCCCCTCTAATTTCCACATACTGAAGCATGATGATCGTGTCAGTAATTGTAGAAATATGGGAATCAGTAATCGAATTAGAACCCATAAACTGGTCGCTTGTATTCGTAAAAAATCCTGTAATTTCCTCCTGCTTGGCGAAAGCTGTCACTCCAATTACGAATTGCCGGAAGGAATTATTGCTAACTCCCCGTTCTAAAGCTGACAAGGAATCGATCGCAATTCGAGAGGGTTTAAAATCGGCAATTTCAGATTTAATATTTTGCAAATGGTCTTCCAAACCAGCAGATTCCGGGTAATTACAAAGAATTTTTAACAAACCTTTATGTTCCATTTCCTCAAAATCAATGCCCCAAGAATAAGCATTGCGGAACAACTGCGCCCGCGACTCTTCATAGGCAAACAGCATGGCGCGATCGCCATTCATGCAAGCATTCTCCAAAAACTTGCTTACCAACAGGGTTTTGCCCGTTCCCGTCGCACCCGTAGCCAAAATAATCGAGTCTTTAAAGAAACCGCCCCCGCACATTTCGTCGAGAGTTTTGTCCCCGGAGGAAACCCGAACATTGGAAGATCTTTGAGTCAATCGCATAGCCCCCAAGGGAAAAATATTAATGCCGTCATTAGTGATTGTAAAAGGATACTCGCCCTTCATGTGAGTAGTCCCCCGCAACTTCAAAATTTCCATGGTTCGGCGGCGACGTTCTCCTTCCAAAACGTTGCGAACAATCACCACATTATCCGAGACAAATTCCTCGACTCCAAACCGGGCCACCGGGCCGTATTCTTCAACTCGTTCCGTAGTCATGATTGTAGTTGCGCCTACTTGTTTGAGGCGTGCAACTAAACGGAAAATTTCGCGTCGCACCACCGATGCAGCATCGTATTGCTGAAATACTGCCGTCACCGAATCAATAGAAACCCGCCTTGCTTTATATTTGCGTATAGCATATTGAATGCGTTCGATTAAGGCAGACAAGTCAAAATTTCCCACGATATCCTGACCTTCTGGATCTGGGGAAGCGTCTAAAATAAATAGCTTACCTTCATCGATAAACTTAGTCAAATCCCACCCGAAACTGTAGGCATTTTTAATAATGTCTGTGGGAGATTCTTCAAAAGTTACAAAAACTCCTGCTTCGTCAAAATGGGTAATTCCGTTGTAAAGAAATTGTACAGCAAATAAGGTTTTTCCGGTTCCAGACGTGCCGCTGACTAGGGTAGTTCTGCCGATCGGCATTCCGCCGTGACTGATGTCATCGAAGCCTTCAATCATGGTGCGGATTTTTTGAACTCCCTGCGTTATCAATCCTTCTGGTTGCACCGTTTGACTAATTTCATTCATGTCGATTTTTATCAATTGTCAGTATTTTTAGTTTTCAGCCATTAACCGCAGACCCTTAGTATTTGTACTCAGTGTTTAGCTGGTGCTAGCGCTCCATAACTAATTACTGCTGACTAATGACTGTCACCTAATTATCTTACGAATTCATGTCTTCTTCGCGAAGTTCTTCATAGAGTAAATCTAATCCTATCAGAACTTTTTCCCGATCGGACAAATCACCAATAATTTTTCGCACTGGAGGGGGCAGAATTTTTGCCAGGGTAGGCGTTGCCAGAATTTTATCCTCTTCTGCTAGTTGAGGATTTTTGAGAACATCTATCACTTTCAGGGCGTAGACTCCTTGAAACTCTTGTTCTAGGATGTCCTTAAGGGTCTTCAAAGCTCGCACTGAGTTGGGAGTATTCCCTGCAACGTAAAGCTTGAGAACGTAGGTTTTCTTCAGAGGAGTCATGAACTTTTATGAGACGTTGAGTGTTAGTTATCAATTTTTAGTTGTAGTTGTTATTTGTCTTAAATCCCCTATTCTTTCGTATTTTATAATATTTTTAGCTGGTTTTTAATTTCGACGTTCCGAGGCATCTTTGGGAATCGATCGCCTGTACATTTCGCACAAATGAGCGATGACGTCAATCAAAGTCAATCGGTAATCCAGCAATATTTCTTCGCTGCGCCCTTCTAATTTGAGTTGCTTGGCAAACTCGTCCATCAATTCCATGTGAATTTCTACAACTTGAGTCACCGCAACATCCGCAAAAAAAGCTATATTCACAAATTCATCTATTTGATTATTTACCGCAGTATCTTCAGAAAAATAACTCAAAACAATTTTTAGATAAATTAACTTGAATTGCTCTAAAAATTTTGGTTTTTCTTCCTGAGACAGATTACGAAAAAAAATCTGGGAATTTCTTTTATAATACACACCTAAGTATCCTAATCGCTCCCGCAATTTTTCAGCAAGTCGGCGTTGCTGTCGTTGTAGTAAACTTTGAGCTGTTAATTGTGCCGTTGCACCTACCTTTGCAGATTGGTCATCTAAAGGAACCGGAGTAGAAAGTTTCAAAAATTGGGAGATCGCCCGATCGATACTGGCTGCAAGTTCGTCGCATCGATCGATTAAGAGTTGCACCTCAGCAGCATGGTAAAAAAAAGAGCAACTTTGCTTTTGATTCAGTTCGGGGCTAGTTACCAACGGATAGCAGCCATTGTCCGATGTCTGTTCCACTTCCTGTGTCCGATCGTCTCCGGGCTTGGTCGCAAAAATCACAGCAGGTAAAAAGATCGATCGCTCTTGGAGTTTAGCAGTCAGAGATCGCAGATCCCCATCTACTTCAAAAACCAAACAGTCTAGGTGGTAATTCTGCTTCAGGTATCCAAAAAACTCGATCTCGGACTTAACCTGCGTCAAAGCATAACGTCTGCCTCCCAAAACCTCGATCGCCAAGCCTGCGAGTTCCTCTGACTTGACAAAGATACATATAGACAGTTGGGGAAGCAAAGCTGTAGGTGAAACATTTAAGTTACCTGAAAATGGTGGATCGCTCAGAGTTGATATCTCCTTTACAAAACACTTAACATTTTAACAATCATCGCAACATTTATGTTACCAATCTTAACTACAAAAATGGTAACAACCTTGTGACAGAGGGATAATAAAACTGTAGTCCTTTGCTGCTAGCTCAAGCACCCCCAGCCTGATTTCTGCAATTAAGCTTAAGCCTTAAAATAGGTGCTAGTAGCCCCAAATCAAGCACTGGCATCGAACTGGCGGGGAGCGATGGAGCTTCGAGGTGCCATAGCAGACTGATATAAAACAAATTAGATACAGAAATCGGCAGCTACATTGGGTCTCAAAAATATTACTGCTCAGGGGAGCAGACTCTCAGGTTCGTTATGCCACAAACCCGCCCTAGTCTCCAAAATTTTATCGAGCCAGTGCCACTGTGCAGACCGACAGCTCAGCTAAAAACACTGCGGTCAATTTTCAGTCAGGGCAACTGCGATCGCATCGCATTAGTCAACGAACAGCTACAGCCCCAGGGATTAATATATCTCCGCAGCCTCATGCCCCTGGCAAACCGAGATGGCAAATGGCAACAACCCCTGTCAGAAAACCCGATCGCGATCGCTCCCCTCAGAGCAGTACCCGCAGATTGGAGCGTCAGCGAATTCTGGGAATACCTGCAAACAGCAGAAATTAAGAACCAATGGGACTTGGGAAAAATGGAGGGCAGATTTGTCGATACTCCCATCGCCCTGACCAATTCCGAAGGCAAATTTTTGGGACTTCTAAACAGCCTCAGCCTGCTGCAATTCGTCGCCCACAGCAACTTCCTCCCGATCTCCACCGCTGCCGAATACAGCATCAAAGCTCAAGAAACAGCAGCCAGAGAGCCGGTACATTCAGCGATGGCCAGCGCCCTAGACGGTCAATTACGCTTTCTAGAAGCAGGACTCAAACCCTCAGAAAACCTCAATTCCCTAGTCCAACTCCTGGAAAAACTGCCCCTACCCCTGAGATTGCAAACCCCCACCGGACAGATAGTCAGTCAAAACGCAGCGTGGCGGATTTTACTGGGAGCAGGTCCAGAACCAGTCCCAGAAACAGCAGTCAATCGAAATCGCTCATCTCCCCATCTACCTAGCCCAGAGCCGACTAAATATAATAGTGCCCCAAGTTTAGCCATCTCCCCAGAATTCAGAAGCTTAGTAGGAGTAGGTCCAGGGGGCGATCGCGACTCCACCGCACCCACCAGTTGCCCCCTACCCCTCTACGCCGCCGCCTCCCCATCCACCTTAACCAGCCCAGCCTGGTGTCCCATAGCAGGCAAACCAGACACCTACATTTGCGACTGTCCAGTCCAAAAAGGTCAAGAACGAATCTGGCAATTTGTCAAACAGCCACTCTCGGACAGCCTAATTTTAGTCATGGGACAAGATGTCACAGAAGAACATTTAGTCGCCAAAGAACTAGCAGCTAAAAATGCCGACTTAATCCACCTCAACCGACTAAAAGACGAATTTTTATCCTGTATCAGCCACGAACTAAAAACCCCTCTCACCGCCGTCCTCGGTTTGTCCAGCCTCCTCAAAGATAAATTAATCGGAGAACTCAACGATCGCCAAACTCGCTACGCCAAACTCATCCATCAAAGCGGGCGACACTTAATGACCATAGTCAACGACATTTTAGACCTGACCAGGATGGAAACCGGGCAGCTAGAACTAATTCCCGAACCAGTCGAAATTACCGCAGCCTGCAACAGAGCCTTTGAACAAGCCAAACAACTCCAACAGCAAGAAGAAAAATCCCCATCAAAATCAGAGGGAACTACCGCCAACCCAGGGGAAGAATCCCCCATCGAAACCGAATTTATACTTGAAATTGAACCAGGACTCAGGCACTTAATAGCCGACGAACTGCGGTTGCGACAAATGCTCGTCAACCTGCTATCCAATGCCCTCAAATTCACAGAAATTGGTGGCAAAATTGGCTTGAAAGTAAATGTTTGGGAAGGCTGGATTGCTTTCACAGTTTGGGACAACGGCATCGGCATCCCCGCAGACAAACAGCACCTCATATTTCAAAAATTCCAACAATTAGAAAGCCCCCTAACTAGGCGATTTCAAGGCACCGGATTAGGACTGGTACTGACTCAACGTTTAGCTAGGCTCCACGGCGGAGACGTTTCGTTTATTTCCTCAGAAGGTCAAGGTTCTCAATTTACCTTACTCCTGCCACCAAATCCTCCGGGAAAGACTAGAGAAGATGTCGCAGAATATGCAGACATAGAGCCAGAATTATTAAAACCAAAATATCAGTACCCGATCGCCAATTCTCGATCTCGCCTCGTATTAATCGTCGAAGCAGTTCCCAAATATATCGAAGATTTAACCAAAGTTCTGATGGGTTTAGGTTATCAAGTAATTGTCGCCCGTTCCGGCACCGAAGCACTGGAAAAAGCCCGCCGATTCAGTCCCCAAGTGATTTTCCTGAACCCGTTGTTGCCACTGTTGTCGGGCTGGGACGTGCTGACACTGCTCAAGAGCGATCCAGATACTCGATCGATACCAGCCATCATCACAGCCACCAGAGGTGAAAAAGAACGAGCCTCCGTCAACCGAGCCGAAGGCTTTTTAAGCTTACCCGTCACAGAGCCTGCCTTGGGAATGCTGCTGGGCAATTTGATCGGACACCCCGATGGCAATACCCGCCATGCCAGAAGTTCTTTGACTATTTTGTGGCTGTGCCCGCACAACAGTGCCTCCCAAGGCTCATCTTTATTACTCAACCCTACCTACTGCCGCGTTTTAGAAGCAGATGACCTCGGTCAGGCAGAACTGGTGGCCCGTATCTGGCGTCCCGATGCGATCGTTTTGGACGGCACAAACCAACTGCAAAACCCTTCAGCTTTTATCAAACAGTTAAGTCAGTCTTCGAATTTGGGTTCTCTGCCTTTAGTAACTTTAGATCAGGCAACTACACAACTGGCAAATCAAGTCAAGGGACTGTCAGTATTTCCGTGTTTAGCCACCGACAGCCACACCTCCGACACTCCTTTAGTAGCCTCTGCTTTGTGGCAAGTTATTCAAGTAGCGGCTGGGATGAGTTGGAAGCCCAGCATTTTATTTGCTGATATTTCGACCTTACTGGACTTACAGCAAAATATTACGGAAAATCGGGATACAGCCACAGCAGAAAATGCCGATTGTCCTTCGACAAATCTAGATTTTTCTATTCATAATTCTGAAAAATTTGCCCAGAACTTTCAAGCTTTAATTCAGTACATCCAAACCGCAGGCTTTCGAGGGTCAATTGCTCTCCATTGGAGGGAAGTTTTGCAGCAGTTGCAATATCAAAGCGTGGACTTAGTTTTGCTTTGCTTACGAGACACGCACTCGGAATCGGGCAGTGTGTTGCCAGCACTATCAAGTCTGCGAGAAATGGCAACAAAACCGCCGATCTTAGTTTTGGATTATCGGTCTAGTGTCAATTCCGAATCGGAGGCGATCGACTTTCTACTACAAGAAGTAGGTGCTAAAATTTTGCCTTCTTCTTTATCAGCAGCCCAATTGTTAGATCGAATTCAACAGAGCATATAGGCGTAGCAAAGATGCCTAAAAATTAACCGAACGATCAGACCATAGTCTCAATCGCCATTAATATAATCTAGTCCGGCGAGGCTGATGGGGAGAATTATAGGTTATCATAGGCGATCGAGAAACCTTTATATTTTTTGCTGGGGCTGCTCGCGTGCCTAATCGGATTCCTCTAATATCTCTGCTACTGGCCCTGGGTTTGTGCACAATGCCCAAACCCGTTGTCGCCCAGGCACTCCTGCCTTACACTCTACAAATCGACTCTGCCCAACTCGAACAAACAGCCTTGAGCCTGGGAGAAGAAGCTGTCCAGCTAGCCAGACTCCAACAGTACCAACTCGCGGTACCCAGAGCCGAACTCGCCACACAATTAGCCCCTAAGAATTCTCAAGCTTGGACTTTGTTAGGCGGCTTGTACCTTCAAGTTGACCAGTTGCAAAAAGGCATTGACGCTTTGCAACAAGCTCAATCTCTGTCGCCGGAAAATCCTGCAATTAAATTTGTCTTGGGAGAAGCTCATTTTCGGCAAGCAAACTATGAAAAAGCAGTTGAATACTTACAAGCAGGGTTAAAGTTAAAACCCGATAATCCGGGTGCATTATTTGATTTAGGCAATGCTTTTTACAAGCTTAAACGATTGGACAATGCGATCGCCCAATATGAAAAAGCCTTTGCTTTAGAAAAAAATCTCTGGCCCGCTCTCAACAATATCGGATTAGTCAAATACGAAAAGGGAGATGCCGATGGCGCGATTAAACGTTGGGAACAGGCGATCGCGATCGACAACAAAGCAGCAGAACCAATGCTAGCTCTAGCAGTAGCATTGTACGGCAAAGGCGACAAAGAAAAAGGCTTAGCGATGGGAGAAGCGGCTCTGAAACTAGATAAACGCTATGCTGGGGAAGAATTTCTCAAAGAAAACCTCTGGGGCGATCGTTTAATCGCAGCCACCAAAAAATTCTTAGATACTCCCGAAATGAAAGCAGCACTCGTTAAAATTCAAGACTCACCACCTTCGGGACAAATTTAGCATCTCCAAGTCTGGTGAAACTGAGGGGATATCCAGCCCTCCCTACCAAAAAACTCACTCTTTGTGGAACAGGCATCTTGCCTGTTCTTGAGAATGGTAAGTAGTCGGACATAAATAAACAACGCTGTGTAAAGAAAGATTAAATAGGTAAGAAGAAAGCACCTCCTCATAGATCAAAAACCAAACTATAGAATTGAGAAAAACTCTGGTGGGATGGTCATGACATCGCTTGATACTGATAGAATTTAAGCATTATAACTAAATTTTTACGGCAATTTCTGAGGAGCTGTTTTTTTAGCAGTCGATCGCTCATCACAGTCGATCGCTCATCACAGTCGATCGCTCATCACAGTCGATCGCTCATCACAGTCGATCGCTTAATATTTCTTTATACCACACTGTTTATTTATGTCCTACTACTTATTCTCGATTTCATGACAGTAATACCGCACCGCGCTAATCTTTTGCAAGACCGCAATCAACTGCATCAGTTGCTGTTAGATTGTCAGCAGTCTTTAACTGACAAATATCAAACCAAAATAGTTAGTATTTCTCAGGAGATTTACCCTCTAGATCCGCTAGCCGTACTGCAAGAGATTTCCGAACCTTGTCAGCGACACTTTTACTTTGAAAAAAGAGACGCCATTCCCGACAAAAGTTTTGCGATTGCCGCCCTAGATTCGGCCATCCATCTCACAGTAGCAGGAAGCGATCGATTTGCTGCGGCGCAAAACTTTATTCGTTCAACACTTGCCAGTACAATTACCATTGGTACGGAACGCTTGCCCTTGAGCGGGCCTCACTTTTTTTGCAGTTTTGGTTTTTTTGATGAGAACATTACCTCTAATTCTTACTTTCCACCCGCTACCATATTTTTACCAAAATGGCAAATTTCAATCCAAAATGATAGCTGTATTATCGTTGCGAATGCCATTGTAGAAAAAGAGATAAATGTAAAAAAAATAGCTGAAAATATTTGGCAAATTTTTGATAAAATTGCATCTCTGCCCTACCGTAAATTAACTAATTATATCCATAATTCGATATCTTTCAAACAAATACCAGTGAATGATGCCAATCAATTTAAAACATCTGTTAAATCTGCGCTAGAATTGATAGAGTCTAAATATTTTAGTAAAATTGTTTTATCGCAAGCCATCAATGTGATTTCTGAAACCAGTTTTAATGCGATCGATTCCTTGAATAACTTACGCCTCAGTTATCCAGGTTGCTATGTATTTTTAACCAGTAACGGTCAAGGTCAAAATTTTATTGGAGCCAGTCCAGAACGCTTAATTAGCATTCACAACAATCAGTTATCAACAGATGCTTTAGCTGGTTCAGCACCCAGGGGAAAAACCGAGGCAGAAGATGGGAATTTAGCCAAAGGTTTATTGCACAGCGAAAAAGATATTAGAGAACATCAAGTCGTGATTGATTTTATAGTCGATCGCCTGTCGCAACTTGGCATAACCCCCAATTGTTCCCCAGTACCAAGACTGCTACAGCTATCAAACATTCAGCATTTGTGGACACCCATCACCGCTCAAATTCCGCCTGATATTCATTTATTAAAGATTTTAGCCCAACTGCATCCAACCCCAGCGGTAGCGGGCGTACCCAGAGATATAGCCCTAGAACAAATTCGTCGCTGCGAAACCTGCGATCGCTCTTTGTACGCAGCACCCATCGGCTGGATCGATGCCCGTGGTAATGGCGAATTCGCCGTCGGCATTCGATCGGCATTAATCGACGGCGATCGGGCTATACTTTATGCTGGTGCCGGTATTGTCGCCGGTTCGGAACCGGAAAAAGAACTAGCAGAAATTCAGCTCAAATTACAACCACTTTTAAATGCTTTAGTTTAATCTCAATTCCGGTTGTATCGTCAGGTGATTTAACCGCGAAGGCGCGTTCGGCGAAGCCGTTCCCGTAGGTTAGGACGCGAAGGAAGATAAGAGAGAGTTTAATACAGGACGATGAAGATAGGATTTTATATAATTCAGTTAATTTTAATGGGAGTCCAGAAACCAGTTTTTTTACGAAATACTTGGTTACAGCACATATATTCAGTTAAAAACCCGGTTGATCGAGTCGCGCAAGTCATGTTAATGTTAAATTTTAACTTCCTCAAAATGTTCTACTATCGGAAAAGAATCGTAAAAATGGTGAAGCATTCTTTTCCACTCTTGATATTCAGGGGAACTCCTAAATCTAATTGTATGAGCTTCTAAATTTTCCCATCTAACCAATAATAGATATTTTCCTTGAACTTCTGTGCAGCGATGAAGTTCGTGAGATAAATATCCATCTATAAACGCTATCAGACTGGAAGCTTCTCTAAAAGCCATTTCAAAATCACCCTCACAGCCAGATTTAACATTAAGCACAACCGCCTCAAGAATCATAAAAATAAATGTATAATGATAATTATTTGGGTATAATATCTTAGCACAATACAGAGTTGATCAACTCAGATTTAGCAATGTCAATAGATTTTCGCAATACAAACACTCTCTGGTCTTCAATATTAGCAGAAACTTTACAGCGCCTGGGATTAACTACCGCTGTTATTTGTCCAGGTTCGCGATCGGCACCATTAACAATCGCCTTTGCCCAAAATCACAATATAGAAAGTATTCCCGTACTAGACGAACGTTCAGCGAGCTTTTTTGCATTAGGAATTGCCCAGAAATCGCATTTGCCAACTGCATTAATCTGCACATCTGGAACCGCCGCCGCCAACTTTTATCCTGCTATCATAGAAGCCAGAGAAAGTCGAATTCCGCTGCTAATATTCACAGCCGATCGACCTCCAGAACTGCGGGATTGCCATGCTGGACAGGCGATCGACCAAGTGAAAATCTACGGCAACTATCCCAACTGGCAAGCGGAATTAGCCATGCCTGCCACGTCCCTAGGAATGTTAGGCTATTTGCGACAGACGATCGCCTATGCTTGGGAGCGGACACAATTTCCAACTCCAGGCCCCGTTCACCTCAACACCCCCTTTCGTGACCCCCTTGTACCCGTTTCAGATATTGCTGTAGAAGCTTTAGAAACACAATTTGATATCGAGGATTTCTTTGCAGGATTAGAACCGATTGTTGCAGGAGAAATTTCTACCCCCCCCAACCCCCCCTTGCTAAGGGGGGGAGTAGGAAGAGGAAGTGCCATAGAACCCAGCCACCCCTTGTTAAGGGGGGGAGTAGGAAGTGGCATAGAACCCAGCCACCCCTTGTTAAGGGGGGGAGTAGGAAGTGCCATAAAACAATGGCAAAAGTGCAGTAGAGGGATAATTATTGCGGGCGTTGCACAGCCTCAATTTCCGGAACAGTATTGTAGGGCGATCGCCCAAATTTCCCAATCCTTAAACTGGCCTGTTTTAGCAGAAGGACTATCCCCACTCAGAAACTATGCTCAACTCAACCCCCATCTCATTTCCACCTATGATTTAATCCTGAGAAACGGCGAACTAGCAGATAAATTAACCCCACAAATAGCCATTCAAATCGGAGACTTACCCACAAGTAAAGAACTGCGAAACTGGTTAGATAAAACGCAACCCAAACGCTACATAATCGACCCCAGCCACCACAACTTCGATCCCCTACACGGCAGAACCATCCACCTGCGAATTTCCCCAGAAAATCTCGCAACAGTTGTCTCCCCTCAAGTCCCCGCCCTTACCAATACCCAATCAACTCAAGTCCCCGCCCTTACCAATACCCAATCAACTCAAGTCCCCGCCCTTACCAATACCCAATCAACTCAAGTCCCCCCCCTTACCAATACCCAATCAACTCAAGTCCCCCCCCTTACCAATACCCAATCAACTCAAGTCCCCCCCCTTACCAAGGGGGGGTTAGGGGGGGTTCTCACCTCTGAATCAAACGAATACCTCCAACTTTGGCACAATACCGAAACCAAAGTCAGACAAGCAATAGACCAAAAAATATCCGCAATTCAAAACATAATTGAACCCAAAGTTTCCTGGCTGCTTTCCCAAATATTACCAGCACGCACACCGATATTTATTGCCAACAGTATGCCAGTCAGAGATGTAGAGTTTTTCTGGCAACCAAATAACTTAGAAATCCAACCTTTTTTCAATCGCGGTGCTAATGGCATAGACGGCACATTGTCAACAGCTTTAGGAGTTTCACACCGCAATCAAAGCTGTATAATGTTAACAGGAGATTTAGCACTTTTGCACGATACCAACGGTTTTTTAATTAAAAATAAATGGGTAGGTCATCTGACAATTATTTTAATTAATAACAACGGCGGTGGGATTTTTGAAATGTTGCCCGTTGCTAAATTCGATCCACCCTTTGAAGAGTTTTTTGCCACCCCGCAAGATATCAACTTTGCTAAGTTGTGTGCAACCTATGGCGTGGAACACGAGATAATTGACGATTGGGAAGTGTTCCAAGCAAAATTAAGTTTTTTGCCAAATAGGGGGATTCGGGTATTAGAATTGGCAACAAATAGACGCACAGATGCTAAATGGCGGCAAGATAATCTCAGTAAATTTACGCAAGGTTCGTAGTCAAGCATTCATGCCTTTTTTGGGTAATTTAAGGACTAAAGTCCTGACTATGAACCTGATAGGGACTGTATTTAAACTGCTGGTTGAACTAGCAGCGGCTCTAAGTTTCCTTCGGCATCAAGTTTGTGAATGTCATCGCAGCCGCCGACGTGTTGGTTATTAATGAAAATTTGGGGCACGCTGCGGCGTCCGTTGGCGCGTTGAGCCATGGCATTTCTAGCTGCTTCGTCGCCGTCAATCTTGTATTCGGTGTAATTTACGCCTTTCCACCACAGCAAGGATTTGGCGCGGATACAATAGGGACAGGTTTGCCATGTGTAGATTTCCACGTTGGCTTTCATGCGATCGGGTTTGCGCCCTAATATGGGATTGAGAAATTGACATACTCACCGCCCGTCATAAGTGCGGTGATTCTTGACACATCATTTCAACTTGCTAAGGAATTAGTCTTACGGTCGATCCGTGTCCGTTTAGAGTCTCCCAATGCCCTAGGGCGACTTTTTTGTTGTTTCCGCAAGTACAAAATACTTGTTTTGCATTTCTGGGTTGGATTTCCATTGCCCTTGTGCTTCCCCTGTTTCTAATCTCAACTCTGACAGGACTTTCAACCTTGCTATTTGTTTCGGAGTATCTTTGATCCGGGCGGGTCTGTGACCATATAAAGTATAATACTTTTAAACTGAATCATCAACAGGAAAAAATCAAAATTAAAGCCGTCCTAAAAGGACGGGGCTTGTATCCCATTTTCTTGGTCAAGCATTTTGAGTACCGGGGTAAGGGTTGAACTGTTTGAGGGATTAACGATTATTTTACTAAACGCGGTGATTCCCAAGTCCTACCCAAAGGTGAGGGTTGGGTGGAATTGCCCGCCACTATCGGTGATACTGTGACTCAAATCACAAATAAACTCTATTTGGATCACTTGCCGGCACCCAAAATAATCACCTTCCTATCCTCATCAATGTCACCGCTGTTTTCGGGAAATAGGGAGATGATGTATATATTGAATTCAACCGTACTGCCATGAATCCCGTACAACTCCTCCCTGGCGCTATCTCTGAAATCCTCGCTTCTGTAAGCGACACAGGTGTTTTGACTCTAGCCGATCGATACGGTTTGATGGCTGCCAGCTTTGACGAGTCTCTGAATGAGGATGAGAGAGGCTGTGTCAACCGCTTGCTACGGGCTGTCAGAAAAGGCAAAGTCAAAATCGTCAACGAATTTTCAGCAGCATTCTGATCGGGATTGACAGTTTTGTTCGGAATCCAAAGTCACTCAACGGTAGATCTCAATGACGGTGAAAATAGGCGGTAACTCCAGCAGCGGTAATTTGAATTCGATTGAAAGTTTTCTCCTGTGACTGAACAACGGTTTTTTTCTCTAAGCAGCCTTTACAGGCTGCTTTTTTGTGACGTAGAGTTTAACGGTGCGGCCCAAAGATTACAAATTTTCCTGTATAATTCTATAACATTCATCTATATTTGCTCTTTTTTCCATGGCTGTAACTAGAGATTCGTAGGCTAATTTATGGCTTTCGATGAGATTTTTGGCTTGGAGAGAACCCCAGTTTTGCTTGAGTTGAATTTCGGAACTTGGACGGCGGAGTTGTGTGAAAATTGCATTGATTTTAGTGCGGTCTTCGGCTCCGCCTTCGGCATTGCCATAGACAAAATTTTCAGCGACTATTCCCGCCATCCAAACGGCGCAGTATCGGTCTAGAAGTTGGGCGGAAAGTGTGCCATTTTGCAGTTGCAAGGCTAATTGTTCGTCTTCAAATCGAACGCCTCCTTGGGCGGATTGACCTTGTTTAAATGCTTCCCAAGCGTTGAGGGCGTAGCCGGTGACGGGAATTCCTAATAGGTGCGCGACTAGGAAGTGTCCGGCTTCGTGATGGAGGATGCGATCGCGCCTTTGTTTGGAAGTGCCCGCGAGCAAGTCTAATAAAATTGTCCCACCTTGACCTTGCCACTGGAAAGTGTCTAAGGTGGCGAGGCCCAAAAGACAAAAAGTGGCGATCGCTGGTACGGCCTCTGGCAAATTGAATAGGGGTCCTAATAAGATTGAAACAGTGATGGCAAATATAGAAATAGCGATAATATTCAAAGAAGTTTCTTTCATAAAATGGTTATGGGTGATTAGTTATGGGTTATTAGTTATTAGTTATTGGTGCTTTGTGATTATACCAAAAACCAGCAACTGAGTAGTGACTCATCTTTAGTTTGGTAGGTCGATCGCACTTTTGACCAAAATCGACACCAGCCGGATGGCGCACGGGAGGGGACTTTAGCTTAAAATGCTATCTTCGAGTGTGATGGAAAATTGCCACTCCCATGCCACCGATATTAAAAAAGATATTAAAATAAATCAAAGTCAAATAAAAGCATAATTGGAATCCTTCATGTCTGTTTTGGCAGCGATCGCAGTTTTAGGTATCCTCATTGTCGTTCACGAACTCGGCCACTTCCTGGCGGCGAGACTGCAACACATCCACGTCAACCGCTTTTCCATCGGTTTCGGCCCCATCCTGTGGAAATACCAAGGCCCAGAAACCGAATACGCCCTCCGAGCCTTTCCCTTGGGAGGTTTCGTAGGTTTTCCCGATGACGATCCCGAAAGCACTATCCCCCCAAATGACCCGGATTTGCTCAAAAATCGGCCCGTGCTCGATCGGGCGATCGTCATTAGCTCCGGGGTAATTGCCAACTTAATTTTTGCTTACTTCCTGCTAGTAGTGCAATTTGGGACTGTCGGGCTCCCATCAATGGACTACCAACCAGGAGTTAAAGTCCCAGAAGTGGCGCTAGAAGTCAGTTCAGCAGCCGCCAAAGCCGGCATTAAATCGGGAGACATAGTTCTATCTGTAGACGGTAAGGAATTGGGGGCTTCCAGCGAAGCAATCAAATCTTTAGTCGCGGAAATCCAAAATCATCCCAACCAACCCCTAGCCTTGGAAATTCAGCGTCAAGAACAGAAATTTGTAGTAACAGTAACTCCCGAATTGACCCCTGATGGTAAAGGTCGTATTGGGGTGCAGCTAACTTCCAATGGTACTGTGGTGCGGCAGCGAGTCGGAATTGTCCAGGCGTTAACTAAAGCCTCGGCTGAATTTGAGCGGATTGTGGTGCTGACTTTTCAAGGTTTCGGGCAATTATTGAGTAATTTCAGTCAGACTGCTGAAAAGTTGTCCGGGCCAGTAGCGATTGTGGCGGTGGGCGCAGGAATTGCGCGATCGGATGCAGCGAGTTTGTTTCAGTATGCTGTGCTAATTAGCATCAATTTGGCTGTGATTAATATCTTACCTTTACCTGCTTTGGATGGAGGTCAGCTAGCTTTTCTGTTAATCGAAGGAATGCGCGGTAAACCTTTGCCGAACCGTATTCAGGAAAACGTGATGCAGACTGGTTTGGTGCTGTTGCTGGGTTTGGGGATTTTCTTGATTATTCGGGATACGGCTAATTTGGCTGGGATAGATTTTAGATTTTTAATGAAACAATAATTATGAGTTGTTGGTTATTGGTTGTTGGGATCGAATAACCAATAACAAATAACCAATAACAAATAACTAATGACTAAAAAAATAAGTTTGAAAAAGCGATCGCTAGAAATTTTGAATCGCCTCAAATCCCTCTATCCAGAAGCTCCTTGCACTCTCGATTACGAAACTCCCGTGCAGTTGCTGGTGGCGACTATTCTTTCGGCTCAATGCACCGATGCGCGAGTTAATCTGGTGACGCCGGCTTTATTTGAGCGTTTTCCCGATGCAATTGCTTTGGGGAATGCCGATTTGGAAGAATTGGAGAATTTAGTGCGATCGACTGGTTTCTATCGGAACAAAGCTAAAAATATTAAAGGTGCTTGTTGGGCGATCGCCAATAAATTCAATAATCAAGTCCCGCAGACAATGGAATTGCTGTTAGAATTACCCGGAGTGGCGCGCAAAACGGCTAATGTAGTTCTCGCTCACGCTTTTGGAATTCATATGGGCGTGACAGTCGATACTCATGTCAAGCGATTAAGTCAGCGCTTGGGCTTGACCAAACATCCAGATCCTGCCAGGATTGAGCGAGATTTGATGCTATTGTTACCACAGCCAGATTGGGAAAATTGGTCGATTCGGTTGGTGTATCATGGTCGGGCGGTTTGTAATGCCAGAAATCCAAGTTGTGATGTGTGTGAACTGGCTGATTTGTGTCCTTCTGCTAATATTTCCTAGAGTCTAAATTATCGATCTGTCTTCTTTCTTCCTCTGCGTTCTGGAGCGTTCTCTGCGGTTAAATTATTTAAATTCATCCAAAATGACCAAAACATAGTATAATACTAGATTGTGATTTATCTAAGGATATCAACAGATTATGGCTAAAAAGAGCATGGTCGAGCGCGAGAAAAAACGCCAAAGACTCGTAGACAAGTACGCTGACAAGCGCGCAGACCTGAAAGACCAGTTCGACCAAGCTGCGAATCAGATGGATAAAATGGCGATTCACCGCGAACTACAAAAGCTACCCCGCAGCAGTTCCCGGACTCGCTTGCGTAACCGCTGCTGGGCGACAGGTCGTCCCAGAGGTTACTATCGTGACTTCGGGCTGTCTCGGAACACGATGCGAGAAATGGCTCATGAAGGTCTTTTGCCCGGTGTAGTTAAGTCTAGCTGGTAGTAGAAAGAACGAAGGAAGAAGGAAGAAGGAAGAAGGAAGAAGGAAGAAGGAAGAAGGAAGAAGGAAGAAGGAAGAAAGCCCTTCGACTCTTCGACTGCGCGAAGGGGTACGAAGAAGGAAGAAAAAACTCACAATCAATTTAATGGGCAAGATTGTGTTTTGGGTTGATTCTTGTTTCCTGATTCTGAGTTAAATTTTCCTCTTTCTTGCTTCATTGTCCGCAGCATTTATCGATGCCCAGACTTTCTAGTAATAAGTCGCTGACGGCATTGGCGATCGCAAATTCGCCGTAGAAGCTTTTAGAAAAATCATAGGCTTGCATTTCGGTGACGATCGCAATTACGAGACTGCCCACATCGTTTTCGCCTTCCATGCGTTGGCGGACATAGATTTGGGCTGCTCTTTTAGCTATTTGCTGGTTGGCTGGTTCTGGGATAAACTCAGAGTCCAGCCATGCGAGCAGTGTTTGTTGGAGCCATTCACCTTCCTGTTCTGGGTTTTTGGCTGGTGGTAAGGTGATGGGTGCGATCGATTCTGACATAGTTATTCCTAATTCCTAATTGCTAATGTTGGCGGTTAACGGTCAACTGACAAACAACAGATAAATTTATGCAATATGATATACAGTCAATTATACAAGGATATGCCCAAGGCTATTTCCTGATGGCCAATGACGGTGAAGATAGTTTGGGCTGGTATTCCAGCCGCCAGCGGGCGCTGATTCCCCTAGATGAAAGCTTTACCTATCCTAAATCCCTCCGCCGTCAAATCAATCAAAATCGGTTTTCCGTGGCTGTAAACCGCGATTTTGGAGCGGTGGTCGAGGGTTGTGCCGATCGCGAAACTACCTGGATTTCTCAAGAACTCAAACAGATATATTGGGCGTTGTATCAGACCGGTTGGGCTTACAGCTTCGAGACTTGGTATGGTAACGAATTGGCTGGGGGAATTCTCGGATTGTCTATAGGAGGCGCTTTTATTGGCGAATCGATGTTTTATCGAATTCCAGAAGGTTCTAAGGTAGCGATGGTGAAATTAGTAGAGAGATTGCGCGAGCGATATTATCTACTATTCGATGCTCAAATGAACAATCCTCACCTCGAAAGATTCGGGGCTTATACTGTCAAAGAAAAGCAGTACAATGCTATCTTGGAAGAAGCTTTAAAGCGCAAGTGCTCGCTGTTGTAAATCGCAAATTCCTCGTTCTTCAGCTTGGCTTGGGAACGAAGAATTTCGCAAACCGATTCACTACTTACCCATAAATACCATCATCATCGATGAACTGTTAGTTAGTAGCCGCCAGTATTTAGGTAAGAAAAATTAGGTTTCACATCCACCTGAAACTACCTACAAAAACTGGAAATCGGAACCATTAATCGCCAATGCAAACGGACTTGCCGTTTCAAATGAACCAGTTAGATCGAAGTTGTTATTATTCAAGACTATTCCCAAAATTTGCCCATTACTGCGGTTACGAATCACCATATCGTTGACAAGTCCGTCATTGTCATAAGCGATCAGATTATCGTCAGTAAACAGCAAACTTAATTCAGTTAAGCCATCGGTGAGACCAAGGCGATCGCCCTGGTCAAAGTTAAAATCAGTAATCACATCAGCTTGAGCAACACTAAATGCTTCATCATTGCTTTTGATCACAAATATATCACTACCAGGGCCACCAGTCAAGACATCAACACCGCGATCGCCCACGAGGAAATCATTACCTTCATTGCCCTCTAAATCGTCATCTCCTTGCCCACCTCGCAGTAGATCGTTGCCACGGCTCCCAAACAAAACATCATTACCGGCATCACCTCTAATGACATCATTCCCCTCATTGCCATCAAGTCTATCATTATCCTTGCCACCGTAAATGATGTCATTTCCCGGACCACCTGCGATGACATCATTGCCGTTATTTCCTAATAGTCGTTCGTTGCTATCGGAGGAACCTAAAATCGTATCGTTCCCATCCAATCCCCAGACTCCCCAAGTAAAAGCCGACAAATCTCCCTCTGTTACATTGATATCATCGGCCGTAGCAAATCCCAAAAAACGTGGTCCCCCCCCAGATGACACAGGAAATCCTGTCAGATCACCGAGTAGATTGTTAATCGTTAAAACCATGGATATCTCCTTTTCAAAATGGTGATAATCCTATTATATTTTATTATTTGCTGAGACGCTCTCAATTTCAGTAAAATTTATTTTGGAACTTTTGGGTCTAAAACCAGTCAAGCGCAACTTGCTTGCCTATTTGCCATTTCCCAGATCAAATATATTGACTATGGTTGCTAATGTTTAGCACCTATCAACTGTTTAGCACTTATAATAAGCTTAACAGGCAATGTGCTAACAACGTTAATGTAACCCTGTCACGTCGAGAGGGAAAGGTTGTTTGTCAAGAAAAGTCAAAGTTTATGGGCCCGATCGCCCTGGGAAAATAGCCAGTTTTCGATTCCCAGACAAAAGCTTTATAAACAGGCTGTAATTTCTTCACCAAAAAAACTGGGTCTGAAGCCCCGTCCTTTTAGGACGGCTTTTCTTTGACTTTGAGGCTTCTGATTAATTCCCTAAGTACATCGGTTTTAGTCCGACCTACAGATTTGCAATGTTCTTCAAGAATTTTAAATTCAGACTCTTGAATCCGAAAATCTCAACCTTTCTTCGTGATTTCATCCGTTGTTTTGCTGTACAATTGTATAACAAGGAGGATAACTCATGTTTGGCTGTCAACAAAACTTAATTCGAGCTGACTCAGAGATTAAGGCGATTCTCGAATATCTGTCTTCTGAGTCGGCAAAACTTTCTAATTGCGGAATTTACTATGCCCGTCAGTTATATTTTAAAACTGGCAATGTTCCGAACCGCGCTCAGTTGCACAAGGTTTTAGGAACCGAAAATCAAAATCGACACTATCAAGCATTTTACTCTGATACGGCCCAACAAATTCTGACGGGCGTAGCAGAGTCTTTTAAGTCTTTCCTAGGGCTAATGAAAGCGTTTAAAAATGGGATAATTATAGACCGCCCCAAGTTGCCGAAATATCGTCAAGGCCCAATGGCTGTGGTGACGTTCACAGGTAGGTCCGTAAAACTCAAAGACGGAATGTTGAGATTTCCCCTAGGGAGCAAGGTCAAAGCGTGGTTTGGTCTAGATGCGTTTTACTTGCCCATGCCATCTAATCTTGATTTCAAGGCTATTCGGGAATATCGCATTCTTCCTCGAAACGGCTGTTTCTACCTAGAATTTGTCTACAAAACTACTGAAATTCAATCAGATGTAGATATTGCCAGATGCTTGATGATTGACCACGGCGTAGATAATTGGCTAACTTGTTTGAGCAATGTTGGTACAAGCTTTATAGTTGATGGTAAGCATTTAAAATCTCTCAATCAAGGTTATAACAAGCAAGTTGCATTTTTGATGAACGGGAAATCTAACGGGTTTTGGTCTAAAAGACTTGCCAGCATAACCGAGAAACGAAATCGTCAAATGCGAGATGCCGTCAACAAGGCAGCCAAAAAGGTGATTAATCATTGTTTGAGCAATCAAATAGGAACCGTTGTATTTGGCTGGAACAAAGGACAAAAAAAGTCTGCCAACATGGTACGCAAAACTAATCAAAAGTTTGTGCAAATTCCTACAGGTAAACTGAAGGATAGAATTAGTCAATTGTGTGAGCAGTACGGTTTAAGATTTCTGGAGACTGAAGAATCGTATTCCTCAAAGGCTTCATTCGTTGATAATGATTTGCTACCTACATTCGGCGAAAAACCCGAAGGGTGGCTTCCATCTGGTAAACGAATTAAGCGTGGCTTGTATCGAACAGCTCAAGGTTGGCTGATTAATGCAGATTGCAACGGTTGTGGCAATATTGGTAGAAAAGTAGCGGTAATGCTTGGACTCGATCTAAGCGGAATCAGTAGGGGCGAATTGTCAGCGCCTTTAAGACATAAATTATGGGCTTAAGAATCCCTGTCGCTTGACTCGCAGGGAGTGTCAAAAATCCTTAAATTCCGGCTCACCAAGATTATTATTGGCAAAATTCACTGTTTTCAGGTGTTTTACTCATGTCTACTCCTAAATCCTCATCTCGTCAAAGCAGCAATAACTCCGCCAAGTCACTCATGCCCGCAAATATAGACTCCACCGATCAAGATAATCACAGTTTGCAAAGCGAAGTTAATATGGAACAGCTACTGCAAGCTTTGGCTGCTGGAGTACCGAATGAATCTGCCGAAATTGAACGGTTGAAAACATGGAAACAAGACTTGCAGTGGGTGTTTCAATTTCTCGGCAACCGTCGCGTTTTAATAGCAGTAATCGAGCCGAGGACTTTTGCACTGCGGTACGCTAACGGAGCTTTCTGTCGTTTGGCTGGCTGGGAAGGAACACCCCTGGGAAATGGGCCACTAGGCGGTTTGTTTGCAGGAATGGGTATTACTTTGCTCGAACTATTCGAGGAGTGGGACAACAAAACAGCGGAAAAATTATACCGCCGCCATCTTTTGCACTGGGTATTTAAACAATCTTATCAAATTGACCTCGCAGCTTTGCGAGTCCTCGACGAACCAGTGATGGCTACTGTAAAAAATCGGGTACACCCTGAACCAAGATTTGTCGAATTTTGGCTGGGTTCGGAACAGTTGCAAATTGCTAGAATTGACCCAAAGATAGATGAATTTGCGGATTTACATTTGAATTTAATGCCAGTAAACGAACGAGAATCTTGGTTGATGCAGTCGAATCAATTGGCGATTTTAGGCGATCGCTTACAGTTGGATAATTATCAAGTAGAAGGTTTACTGGTACTCGAAGGTTTTGATGTCACCATGCAGGAACAAATTCGGCGGCTGACGCAGTTATTAATCGATCGCGATTCCATGCTGCGCCCCGACAAATTTGAAAGAATAGACGGTTGTTTACGATCGCTCTTTAATGCTGACGGAACTGTGCTGCTGCGCCCTGACGGCGAACAGGTACAGATATTAGTCGCTAAAGGTGGCCAACATTTGCAGCCAGTGGTTTATTCAATGGACTCCCTAGAATCTTCTCATTTTTTGAAAGCAACGGCGGCAAATCAAGTTTGGAATGTTCCCGATTTACGCAGAGAATGCGACACCGAATGCGATCGGGCTTTGCGAAAAATGGGCGTGCGATCGATGCTACTGGTACCCCTAGTGGTCAAAACTGTCACCCGCGAGGGCTGCGTGCAGCGGATTTTGGGCCTAGTGGGTATGTTGTGCGATCGGCCCAACCACTTCAACCGCATTGACTCCCAGCACGCCCAAGAACTCATTCCCGCCTTCATAGCAGCCCTGCGGCAAGCCATGCAGCAGCGATTTAGCCACATCCACAACATCCACCCCTCCGTCGAATGGCGCTTCATCCAAGAAGCAGAAAGACGAAGTTGGGGACTACCACAGGAAACAATAGTATTTTCTGAAGTTTATCCACTGTTTGGAATTTCCGATATTCGTGGTTCTAGCGAGGAGCGGAATCGAGCCATTCAAACTGATTTACTAGAACAATTTCGCTTAGCATTAAACATAGTTGATGTCGTTTGTGACACACAAATTACTCACCTGGGTCAGCAACTACGGCTCGATTTACTAGACTATATTGAGCATTTAAAAGAAAAAATAACAGTTGATATGGAGGTGCGAGCAGCGGAGTATTTGAACGAACATTTAGAAGTATATTTTGACTATTTTTTGCAGTGCGGACCGAAAGTTCAGGAGGCAGTGGAAGCTTACCGAGTAGCTTGTGAAAACGAACACAACTGCGTTTACTGCGATCGCACTCGCTACGACGAAATGCTACATTTAATTACTAGCGAACTCCAAGAAACTTGGGTTCGCTGGCAAGAAAAAATGCAGAAAATTCTCCCCCACTACTGCGACATAGAATGTACCGACGGCATGGATCACATGATTTATGTTGGCAAATCTATAGATAGCAGATTCAGTCAGTTTCATCTCCACAGTTTGCGTTACGAACAACTACGAGCAATTTGCGACTGCGGGCGCACCGTATTTCGCCTGCAAGCAGATTCGCAAATAAATATGGAACTAGCACATTTAGTGTTAGTACAGAATACCACTATCGACATTTTTCACAACGAAAATACAGAAAAAATGTTTGATGTCAAAGGCACCCGCGACATTCGCTACGAACTTGTCAAAAAGCGCATCGAAAAAGCCGTTGACAAAGACGCCCAAGAGCGAATTACCCAGTCAGGAATGTTGACTATAGTTTATTCAACCGAAGACGAGTGGGAAGAGTACCAGCAATATTTGCGCTACTTGTCTCGCGAAGGTTGGGTAGAGTCAAAAGTTCAGACTGGGATGGTGGAATCGTTACAAGGAGTCAGCGGTTTAAAATTTGCCCGCGTCCGTATTTTGCCCGCACCCGAATCAATTGTTCATGTCAGTCAAGTTACGATTGTAGAAGATTGAAACTCCGCAATTTAAACAGCAATTAAAGTAGGGGCGGTGGATAGTGCGTGCGGGCCTCATCTAGGGGCAACCGGACGTGGGATTGCCCCCTACAGACCTTTCTAGTTTCCCTCCCTGTTTCGACTCCCTAGGGCAAAAAAACAGACTCTGGGGCGATCTATCGAAACATTTAGACACAAAACTTTATAGATCGATCGCCTAACAGTCGGCAAAAGTCGATCGCCCCACAGAGGTTTACAGACGGGATACTTCCACAGTTTGAGTACCCCCACAGCCTCTGAATGGATGCCTGCACGCACTCAACCTGATACAAATTACACCTACTTAACCAATAAAATTGTAAAATTACTAAACTGCTATCAATTGAATCAAGTTTGTATAATGACAACAAAGTTAATTGAACGTCCCAATAGTAAACTGTGGCTAGCGGCAATCAAGCCACCCATGTACAGCGTTGCCGTGATTCCTATTTCCGTAGGAACTGCAATTGCTTTTGCGGAAACTCAAACGATTAATTGGTCAATATTTTCTACTTTTTTAATGTCAGCCGTCTTAATTATAGCATGGCTGAATCTCACCAATGATGTATTTGACTCGGAAACCGGAATCGACAAAAACAAAGCACATTCCCTCGTTAACTTAACCGGAAATAAAGCTTTAATTTTCTGGTTAGCTAATCTGTTTTTAGCTTTGGGAGTGTCGGGAATCTGTGCTATTTCTTGGTGGCAACAAGATCCAACAGTGATTTTACTCGTAATTTTGTGTTGCGCCCTTGGCTACACTTATCAAGGGCCTCCTTTTCGTTTGGGCTATCAGGGTTTAGGAGAATTTATCTGCTTTTTCACCTTCGGTCCTCTAGCTTTAGCTGCTGCTTATTACAGTCAAACTCAAAGTTGGTCAGCCACTAATTTTGGCGCTTCACTAATCGTGGGAATTACTACAAGTATTATCTTATTTTGTTCTCACTTTCATCAAGTGGCGGATGATTTAGCTGCCGGAAAAAAATCCCCTATTGTTCGACTCGGTACAAAAAAAGGTGCCCTGTTGTTGCAGTGGTTTTGCGGTAGCATTTATGCTTTGACTGTGCTGTTTGTCCTGTTGCGAATTTTCCCAATTTGGACGCTGTTGATTTTTGGGAGTTTGTTTTTTGCGATCGACCTTTGCCGCCATGTCACAGACAATCACGATCGGCCAGCAAAAGTCAGCAACTGCAAGTTTATTGCTGTCACCCTGCATTTTGTCAGCGGTTTACTCCTGGCGTTGGGGTTTGTTTTGTAAATCGGGCGATCGCCAATTGAAGTAAAACAGAAATATGGTTTTTATTCAGGGCTTTAGTCATTTTTGCCAAATTTTAGTCAATCATGACTAAAGTCGGGAGCATCCCGATTTTGCATAGGCGAAGCATGACCGCTGTAAATCTATGGTGATCGCTAATAAATTGTCTGCGGTCATGCTTCGCCCCTACGAATATATTTGCCAAACACAAATGCACCCCTAAAGTCCTTACTAGAAACAGAATGATTTTTATTAATGAGTTCTGGATGCATGGGGAGTCAAAAACCATGTCTCTGCGTGAATATTTGTCTAAAAAAGCGACATTCTTTTGAAGAATTCTGGTTTTTTGCGTAATTCCTATTAATCACAAATGAAACACCTTAAAAAATATAACTTTAACTATTCCTTTACTGGAAAATCCACACAGCCAATAATTTTATTACTCCACGGATTTACTGGTGATTTGCAAGATTTTACTCAGATCATTGCCTTACTTTATAAAAAATATTACTGTCTAGCAGTTGACCTTCCCGGTCACGGAAAAACCAGCATCATGGGCGAAGAAACTTGCTATAATATGTCAAATACAGCGCTAGCATTGATACACCTATTAGATGATTTACAAATACACAAATGTTTGTTATTAGGCTATTCAATGGGCGGGCGATTGGCGCTTTATATGACCTTGCATTTTCCTGACAGATTCGAGAAAGTAGTGCTGGAGTCAGCTTCGCCGGGATTGAAGACCCAAAAAGAGCGATCGCACCGCCTAGAATCCGATTTGCAGATAGCACAAAAACTGGAAAATAGCAACCTTAAAGAATTTTTATACTACTGGTACGATCGCCCTTTGTTCCCATCCTTAAAAAAATCTCCTAATTTCGAGCGACTCATCGAAACCCGTTTAGCAAATAACCCCATAGAATTAGCCAAATCCCTGCGCAACATGGGAACCGGCAACCAGCCCTCTCTCTGGGAAAAACTAGCACAAAATCAAATTCCTCTCCTGTTGCTAGCGGGAGAATACGATGATAAATTTCAAAAGATTAATGCAGAAATTGCCAGTTTATGTCCCGCAGCCCATAACAAAATTGTATCCAAAGCTGGTCACAACATCCATTTTGAAAATATCGATGAATTTGTCGGCGCTGTGAGACAATTTTATAACTAACAAAACTTACGCGCCACCTCTGTTTAATTCTGAGCCAACCGCACAATCTCAGTGCTAATTATTCCCTATTCAGTAAATGCTATATCAATTTCAATTTCAGACTTATCATCGAAAATTTAAGCGTCCATTACAAACAAGTCACGGTGTTTGGGATATGCGAGCGGGAATTATCCTGAAACTTACCGACGAAACAGGTCAAATTCGTTGGGGAGAAATTGCCCCGTTGAGTTGGTTTGGTTCCGAAACTTTTGACCAAGCTTTAGATTTTTGCACCTCGTTACCAACTAATATTTCAGAAGCAACTATTTTCGCTATTTCCAGTGAATTGCCTGCTTGTCAATTTGGCTTCGAGTCAGCACTATCTAACTCGTGTTCAGGCTCTGCATCCATTCTACACGAGGCAGAAAATAGTCGGTACAGTGGTTTGTTACCCGCCGGTAAAACAGCTTTATCAGCTTTACAAACGCTTTGGCAACAGGGATTTAGGACGTTTAAATGGAAAATTGGTGTGGCGGCAATTGACGAAGAATTACAGGTTTTTCAGCAGCTAATCGAGGCAATGGATGATTTGGGCGATCGCGATCCAGCATTTTTACGATTAGATGCCAACGGTGGACTCAATTACTCCCAAGCTGAAACCTGGCTAAACACTGGCGACAATCTGTTAAAAAATCCAGACTTATCCGTAAAAATTGAATTTTTAGAACAGCCATTACCTGTATCACAATTTGATAAAATGCTAGCATTGAGTGCTGTTTACAAAACTCCGATCGCCCTAGACGAATCAGTAGCCAATCTCGATCGCATCCAAGAATGCTACGAGGGAGGCTGGAGGGGGATTTTCGTCATCAAACCAGCCATCCTCGGTTCGCCATCCCAACTGCGGAAATTTTGTGAAATCCACCCTATAGACGCTGTTTTTTCATCCGTATTTGAAACCCAGATAGGCAGACAAGCAGCATTAAATCTAGCTCTAGAATTGTTTTCCAATTCTAGAGCATTAGGCTTCGGTACTGATGACTGGTTCGACGACAAAAATCATTCAATCTTAGATTTTGGATTTGACATTACCACTGATAACTCAAAAAAATCGTGAAAGCATCTATGGGAACAAATGTAACAGCAAATATTCTAAAGATCGCATCCAGATTGCCTGACAATTGGCTGATTGGTGGTGAGAGTCGCCAAATTGGTCAAATAGTCGATCGCCTATTTCCACAACTAACCCACAATCAACCACAGCCCACACCAAAAATAATTTTCCTAGCCGAATCAGAACCAGTACAATTTATTGCCAGTTTCATAGCTGCTTGTGCCACCAAATCCCACATTTTTTTGTGCAATCCCAACTGGGGAAAATCAGAATGGCAACAAGTTTTTGATTTAGTCAAACCAGACATAATTTTGGGAGACATTACACTTTACGAAAGCAGATTTTCTTCATGTAGCAACGAATTCCATTCGCCGGATATCCATCCCTCCGAAACTGACAAATTACCATTAATTATGATTCCCACCGGTGGTTCATCAGGAAAAATCCGTTTTGCCATCCACACTTGGGAAACACTAACCGCATCAGTTCAAGGTTTCCAACAATATTTTCAACTCGATCGAATTAACTCATTCTGCGTTTTGCCCTTATATCACGTCAGCGGTTTAATGCAATTCATGCGTTGCTTTAGTACAGGGGGAAAACTGGCAATCCAGGTATTTAAAAGACTAGAATCAGGCGAAAAATGCGATATTCAACCAGAAGAATTTTTCATTTCCCTAGTTCCAACTCAACTGCAACGCCTGTTGCAAAATCCAGAGACAGCCAATTGGCTTCGACGATTTCCTACCGTACTTTTGGGCGGTGCACCCGCTTGGCCAGAACTTTTGGCAGCAGCTAGAAAATATGAAATTAAATTAGCCCTAACCTATGGCATGACAGAAACAGCTTCGCAAATTGCCACACTCAAACCCGAAGATTTCCTAGCTGGTAATAACAGTTCTGGTCATATTTTGCCCCACGCTCAAGTAACAATTGGTAGTGTTAAAGGCGAAATCTTGGGTGGCAATCAAGTCGGAAATATTGCAGTAAATTCCAAGTCTTTAGCCTTGGGTTATTATCCTAAAATATGGGGTACTAGCGACTATTTTCAAGTAGATGATTTGGGATTTTTTGATAATAATAACTACTTAAACATTGTGGGACGCAAGAGTGATAAAATTATTACAGGCGGAGAAAACGTATTTCCTGCCGAAGTAGAAGCCGCCATTAGGACGACTAATTTAGTTGCCGACGTGGCAGTAATTGGTGTGCTAGACAAACATTGGGGTCAAGTAGTAACAGCGATTTACGTTCCCACAAATGTCGCAGTTACTGTCACAGATTTGCAAAGGGCAATAGAAGGTAAATTGAGCAAGTTTAAGCGGCCTAAATATTGGGTTTTGGCGGCAGAATTACCGCGAAATTCCCAAGGGAAAATCAATCGCGAATTATTACAAGAAATGGCGATCGTGTCATATAAAATCCGTTATACCAATTTAATGTGAAGTTGCACATATTCCGATCCCCCTAAATCCCCCTTAAGAAGGGGGACTTTGATTGGACTCTTGTCCCCCCCTTTTTAAGGGGGGTTAGGGGGGATCGAATTCTATGCAGCTTCATATAAAATCCTCTCTTCATCGTCCTGTATTAAACTCTCTCTTCTCTTCCTTCGCGTCCTTTGCGCCTTCGCGGTTAAATCATTCCGATACAACCGCAATTGATATCATCTCCTGTTAGTCGGTAATAAAAAATGGTTTGTAGTGACGATTAAAGTCATGACTACAAACCTAATGAATTCCAAATTACTACAAACTTAATAGCTGTCGCTTCCTTTCCAATTCTTGATTTTGAGCATCCACAAACTTCAACATTCGGTAAAGCACCTCTATTTGTGGCAACTTAATTCCTCTTTGCTCCGCTAATCGTATGGGATTCCCAAAAATCGCTTCAACTTCGAGGGGGCGCAATTCATCGTAATCGATTTTCATGCTGGTGCGGTAAGGTTTCATTTTGTGAGTGTAGTCGAGCATATGTGGAATAAAATTATCGGGAATAATGCGATCGTAACTTTTCGCCCCCGCTACTACTTCCCTCATGATTTCTTCAACTAAAATCAGAGTGTCTGGATTAGCCATCAGTTCGTCTGTTCTCGCATTCAATAATACAGACAGTCCATTATAAGGAATATTCCAAACCAGTTTTTTCCACCTCGACAAAAGTAAATCTTCGCTCAATTTAATCGGAACTTTGGCGTGTTTAAAATCCTTCGCTATCAGATTCAATCTATTAGTTATTTTTGGGGAATTATAGTCTTCGGAATATTCCCCCAGGGTGATTGTCCCGTAATCTAGATGGCAGATGTGACCGGCCCCAATTTTATAAGAACATAAAAAACACAGGCCGCCAATCACTCGTTCTGCACCGACTATTTTAGCTACTTCTGGTTCGATATCCAGTCCATTTTGCAATACTAAAACCACGCCATTATCTTTTAATAAACCAGGTAAAATATTTGGCAATAAGTGATTTTGAGTGGTTTTTAGGGCTACAATTACGACATCGCATTTAGGCATTTTGTGCGCGTCGTGGTAGGCGCGGACTTGGGAGAGGGTGAAGTCACCTTCGGGAGACTCGACAATCAAACCGTGTTTTTTGACGTGTTCGTAATCGGTGCGTAGCAAAAAATTAACTTCTAAACCTGCTTTTTGCAGTTTAGCACCGTAGAATCCGCCTAAAGCTCCGGTGCCGACGATGGCATAATTGCGATTGCGATTTGGCATATTAATCATCAATAAATAAACAGTACAAACAATCTAAAATCTAAAATTGGCTGAGCCACTGCATTAATTGTTCCGATAGCTGTGTTCTAGTTCGGTTAACTGAATCAATGCAGACGTGCTTAGTAACAGCCTTAGCTGCGGATTTGCCTGTAATTTCTCCCAATAACAATTTATAGGCAATTTCAAATTCATCGCCTGCAAGCTGTTTTGGTGTCAATTGAATAGTTAGTCGATCGCCCGCAAACATCGGGCGGTAAAAATCTACATTAGCATGAATTATCGGAATGGCTAGCTCGGCATTGCTAAAAAATGCTTTGAGATTGATTCCCGATGCGGCCAGAGATGCCTCATAGGCTTCATGGCACATTGCCAAGACGTTAGTAAAGTATACAACTCCAGCAGCATCGGTATCCTGAAAGCGGACAGTGCGGGTGTAAGTAAAAGACATTTCCAGTAGGTTTGAGTTTTGAGGTTTGAGTTTTGAGTTAAAAATCTGGTGTTTATTTAATTCAAAACTCATTAAATTTTCTCCTTAAATGGATTTTTTAACCTTTGTTTTTAATCAACATCACGTCGATAATTTTGAGTGCAATTTCTTCGGAAAGTCCCAAGGAAATGTACAGATCGTTCAAAAGCTGTTCTTCTTCTTCGGAAACTTCACCATCTGCTAAAGCAATATCAGTTGTAACCGCAAAAACAGTTTCTTTTAGTTCGTCGGGAAGTGTGGCTAAAGCCGCATTAAATAATACCTGAACTCCTTGTCTTTGCAGCAGCATCAGTAGTCGATCGAGCATTTTTTTCATGACATCATTCGGATAGCTTCTAAACAGTTGCATCCGAGATAAAGTCATGCTTAAGACTTGACTTTCGTTGTCATTAATGTAACCATCGGCGGCTACGGCAATTAGGGCGATCGCTGCAAATGCTTCCGCCGGCCCCAAAGTGACTTCACTATGTTGGCGAGTCTGCGCTATCTTATCAAATAAACCCATGGTAATTTCCTCATTCTTTAATGTTTGAATTGTACTACTTTTGTGAAAGAGCTAACTCTGCCTTCAGAAAATCTACAAACTGTCGGGCTGTTCGGCCCGATCGCCCATTACGGCGAGTTGCCCACTCTTTAGCCCGGTGTTCCAAATCTTCAGGTGCCAGTTGGATGTCAGCCAGGAGTGCCAGATGTCGGACAATGGTTAAATAAGTGTTTTGATCGGCCGGTTCAAAAGTTAAAGTCAAGCCAAAGCGATCGCTAAATGAAAGTTTTTCCTGCACCGTATCCCAAGCGTGAATTTCATCACCATCGCGGGGGCGGGGTCTATCGTCAAAAAACTCTCGAATTAAATGCCGCCTATTAGATGTGGCGTAAACAACTACATTTTGAGCTTTGGCGGTGACATTCCCTTCTAAAACCACTTTCAAGGCTTTAAAAGCATCATCATCTTCCTCAAAGGAAAGGTCATCTACAAAAATAATAAACTTTTGAGGAACACCTCGCAACTGTTCCATAATTAGCGGCAAATCTTGCAAATCGGATTTAGATACTTCAATCAAGCGCAAATTGCGATCGCCAAACTCATTCAACAGCGACTTCACCAAAGAAGACTTACCAGAACCACGACTACCGTATAGCAAAACGTGCAAAGCCGGATAACCAGCCAGCAAAAATTCCGTATTTTTGACCAAAGCATCTCGCTGCCAATCGCAGCAAACCAACTCTTTCAACTTGATGCTATCGGGATGATAAATACTCGCCAACTGACCGTTTCGCCACCCAAAGGCGCGATATTCAGCAAATAAACCAGTGCCAAACTTTCGGTAATATTCTGCCAAATATTCCGCAGCACTAGACCAATTTTCCAGTTTTCCAGGCAGAGGCAAATCGTCGCTTTCTTTGATTGTTTCGGAATCCCAAATCGGAGGTACGGCTTCCAGTTGTCCAGCGACTCGCACCCACTTACTCAACTGCTCCCCACTGCATTGATAAAGATTTTGTAACACTTGTAAATCATGTCGTGCGGCTTCCACTAAGGCGGGAGATAAACTGGCAAAATCTGTTTTTTGAGCTTGGCGAGAAAAGGGGTTTTCGTCTTTGAGGATTTGGGAAATCAGGAAACCTTTCCAGCTCACATTTTTAGCAGCCTGAACTTTAAACCAGTTCCCATAGGCTGTCAGACAGTCAAGACCGCTGACTTCGCTGTGGTGCAGGGCTTGCAACAAATCCAGAAAAGCTTTACCAGCAGGGCTTTTGAAGACAGATTGATATAGCAACAGAGATGCTGCTTGGCGTTGGAAGTAGCGAATTTGGGCGATCGCACCAGAAGTTAGGGCCGACATAATTACAGTTCTATAACGAAGTGAAATATCCCAGTGGGGTTTAATAAATTTTCTAACAATTCGTGACACTAATTGCAGGCCGCGCTGTATAAATTTAGATGCACTTGTGATATCAGAAGGATAAAAAATGAATTTAGGTATAGCAGCAGCCCTGGGCTACGGCACTTTAACCTTGATTGGTGGCATCATGGGCTACGTCAAGGCAAAAAGCCAAGCCTCCTTAATTTCAGGTCTCGTTAGCGGTTCGCTGCTAATTTTAGCTGGCATCGCCCAGCTCATGGGACAAAGTTGGGGTTTGATATTAGCAGCCGCCATTTCTGCTGTTTTAGTAGTTGTGTTTATTCTGCGGTTAGTCAAAACTCGCAAATTCATGCCAGCAGGAATGTTAATTTTAGCTAGCTTAGCCTCTTTCGGGGCGATCGCCTACGAAATCAGCGGTCAATATCAATAGTCAGTTCACTGTTGTTGATGGTTAGTTGTTATTTGCGTCGCCCTGCCCTTCGACTTCGCTGGCTGGCGACGCCAATAACCAATAACCAATAACCAATAACCAATAACTATTGACCAATGACTGATTCAATATGCTGCTGAACTTCGTGGAGTTGTTGGCAATGCAATTCCATCCAGTCTTTTTCCGCCGCTCGCTGTTCCGGCGTTTCTTTCTGGTATCTCACCTGCTTATCTAAAAAATCATGGTAGAACATCATCATTTTTTCAATTGTTTGAATAGCTAAATTAATCCTGTCTTCAAATACTAAAATAATCAAATTATCTATAATAGCTCCAATCAATTTACAACATTCTTCAAGATCGACCAAACTGATTCCCATATTGCTTTTATGCACCAGAGTTTCCACAGGAATTTTGACAGTTTCTTTAAAAGTCTTCATATCAGAAATTGGCAAATATTTCATGGGTTCGGTAAACTTAGAGACAATTTCTCCGCCTATGGACTGTACTTGCTCTCTAAATTTAGATTGACTTTGAATATCGAAGCATTCAATACAAAATTCAAGTTTTTCTAGGTCGAGATCTTGTAATTCTTTAAAAATTACATAAAGTTCATTTTCCACAACCAAAACTACCCGCTCTGCATGGGAATTAACTTCATTTCGTAACTCTTTATGTAAATTATTTTTCTCATAAAAACCGATAGTATCTCTTTGAAACTTTTGCTGAGGTTCATCCCACAAAAACCACTGATTTTGTAACTTAGCAGCCTTTTCTTTCCAGAGTTGGCGAACTTTAACAACAGCTTCATATTTGCCATGTTTTCCTAAATTACGAATTCTCGCATCGCATCCGCTGAGTTTGCCAATTTGCTCCCAAATATCCACCGAAGATGCTTGAGCAATTCTCGGCTTGCTATGCCAGATATCCTCAGCATGAGATACATCTTTAAAACACACATGAAGTAAAGCCTGGAGTCTGAGGGCAGATTGCTTAATTTCTTGAATGCATGGTTGCACATCTACGCTGAGGCTAGTAGCTGACTGTTTCATTTCTAGGGATTTGTATTCGTCTGCGAGCAATCGATCGCTAAACTGGATAATAGCCTGGAATACCTTGAGATATTCATTCATTGGGTTTTATTCCTCTCTTTCCCTAAATAGCATACAATACACAAGATCTGCCTTTTTGAATGCAAACTGAGCCACAACATGAATTATGTATTCACCCCTACAACTCAGGCTCTACTCAATACTGGCAACCTGGTACAGCCTGCTACCCAAACAGGAAAATTGCTCCCGGCAGCTAGAGATCCAGTGACTGGGGAGTTTGTGGAGATTGCCAAAATATTTTATCAATCAACGAGTGAAATTCCAGAAACTCGCGGAGTTTTAGGATTGCTAGCACACTTGGCAGGAGGTAGCCCCCTACAGCCACTGGTAGCCCCTGTGCATCTGACAATGGCACCATTGCAGATTACTCAAACTCATGTGGGATTTCAAAAAATATATAGAATGCTTAATTCGCTAAAAATTAATTTGGCTGTGATGCAAGCCACTACTGCTGTTATTGGTGTAGGGAATTTATCCTCCACAGTTTTGTCAGCAGTAAATCTCGAACAAATATTACAATTCAAAGAAGAAGCAAAGCAGCAAAGGCTAAAAATTAAAGATGGTTTTATCGATCTCAGGCATATCCTCAAAGACAGAGGGGTCGAGGTGATTCAGCAGATTTATAAGGTGGGTCATGACTCAAACTTTGAGGTGCACCGCCTGCAACTGGTTAATGGTTATGATCTTTTTTCTAAAGGGATTAAACGCTGCCAGTCTGCCCTGACAGTAGGGGATGTGAAACTGCGGAATGCGGAAATTAATAGCGGGCGCGAAGAGTTGTTTGAGGCTTTAAAAATTTATGAAAATTCCTGTTTTTTGGAGGGATTGTGTTCCGCGGCACAAATTAGGAAAATGGAATGTGTTTGGGCGATAGAACAGGCGATCGCCGTTACGTTTCAGTTGCAGCGGGCCTATGATATGGTTAGCGATCGCCTCCGAGAACTACAATCAAAAATCCGTCAACATTGTCTAACTGTGGTTAAAGAATGTCAATCGGAACTAGAACTAGATTTTTTATTTCCCGAAATTCTCAGAATTCTCGGTCACGATTTAAATGCGCTGGAATTTTGGCATCTGGAGGTTGATTGGATGCAAACTTTGTCCCCAAAGGATCAGCACCAATTAGCGAGTTTAGATCGACTAACTGTAGATAATTTAAAAAGCACTATCCAGGCTCCATTCACCATAGTAGCACCGGAATTTTCACTGTATGAAAATTTAAAGCAAAAGTCTCACTTTCTCTCCTTGCGGGACCAGCTAGCGATCGCCCTGAAGCCGGAACTCCGCCGAGGACAGGAATTTTATATCAGCCAACAGGCGATCGCCACTGGATATCCAGCTTTAGCCCCCTCCAATTGGCAAGAAATATCAGATTTAACTGTAGCTAATCTCTACTATTATTTTAAGTTCCGAGAATACTCAATGGACATTTATCCAAATCACGAGGAATTAGAGGAACTGTCAGTTGTCAATTGTGGAATCAATTTTAAATCTAAAATCTAAAACTATCCCATAGCATGATTATCTCAGCCACAACTTAATAGTATTATCTTTAGAACCACTAGCAATAGTTTTGCCATCGGGACTAAAAGTCACCACATAAACCTCATCGGAATGTCCGATCAAAGTATTCAGCAATTCACCAGTAGCCAAATCCCAAATTTTAATAGTTTTATCCTTACTGCCACTAGCAATAAATTTCCCGTCAGGACTGATAGCAACCGATACAATATCATCAGAATGTCCCTTAATAGAACGAATCAACTCCCCGGTTTCCAGATTCCAAACTTTAATACTTTCATCATAAGAACCACTAACTAATGTTTTGCCATCGGGACTAATAGCCACAGTTCTCACCTGGTCCGCATGACCATCAATAGTCTTGAGCAACCTCCCAGTTACCACATCAACAATTGTAATTTTATTATCCTTAGAAGCACTTACCAAACTTTTGCCATCGGGACTAAAAGCCACAGAATAAACAAAATCTGTATGGTCTGGCAAAGTATTAATTAGTCTGCCATCTACGGCATCCCAAATCTTGGTTGTCTTATCTCCACTGCCACTAGCAATTAGTTTACCATCGCGACTAATCGCCACGGACCAAACAGAAGCATTATGGTCAAGACTGCGAATCAATTGCCCTGTTTTCAAATCCCACAGCATCACTCTCCAAAAGCCCGTACCAGTTACCAATCGCGAGCCATTTGAGTCAAAAGCAACAGACCAAACGGTGGATGAATCACCCTGAAAAGTACGGAGCGACTTACCTGTAGCTAAATCCCAAATTTGGATAGTTTTATCCTTGGAACCGCTGGCTAATATCAAGCCATCTGGACTAAAAGCCACTGCTCCAACTGCATCGGAATGTTGAGCAAAATTTTTGACTCTCGGGTGTTGCCAGCGGAGGCCTGCTTGGCATTGTTCCTGTAAGTTTTGAGCTGATAAATAGCTAGTGGAAGTGTTAGCAATTTTGGGTATTTCGCCGATGCAGTCTTCATAATTGCTTTCTTGATAAAGAGCATTAATTTGATTAACTTGTTGCGAGTCCCTCGCCAGTCGCTGCTGCCATTCTTGCCATTTCAAATAGCCATAAATTCCGCCGATCGCCGCTAAAATAGCCGCCATTGCAGCTCCCGCAAGTAAAGGATTGAATTTGCGAGTTTCCGGCGGGGCAATTGGTGCGGTATTCTTGACGGTCAAGTCAATTTTTCCGTTTAAATTAAGCGGTGAGTAAGTCCCTTGACTGGGCTGCAAGTTGAGTGGAGAAATAGTTTCCTCACGGGACTGATTGGACTTGCCGTGTCCTGCTAAGACTGTAGAAATTGCCTTATATAATTTCGAGAATAAAGATTTAGGGACGACTAATTCTTCTATGTTGGCGGCATCTTCATCCGTAAGTCCTAAAACTTGCTGCAACCGTTTTAATTCGTCGCGAGTTGCCGCCGAAAACGGATATTCTTGCTGCATTGCTTCTTGCAGTGCTTGTTCGTAGCGTTCCCCTTTTTCCCTGTATTTGCGGTAAGGATTTAATACCTCGTCTTCGATAGCTTCTGCTTCTTCTGGTAGCAAATCCAAGCTGACACGCAGTTCGTCTAATATTCGGCGGCCGACAACTGTAATGTCACCGCGACTGCTAGTGCGTCGATCGACTTCTTCGCGATATATGGTGAGTTTGGGAATGCGCGATCGCGATCGATCGCCTATTTTTCTCAAATCAGCTAAAGCTTCCGACGCCGACTGATATCGTTCCCGAAAATCGTAGCGCACCATATTATCTAAAACATCAGCTAGCCCTTGGGAACAGGTTGCTAAATGCCGCCAAATGATTTCACCTTTATTAGAATTTTTCAAATCTCGCAGTTTCGGCAAATCGTAAGCCGGCACCCCAGTAATCGCTTGGATGCCCATCATTCCCAAAGCATAGATATCACTATTGAGTTGGGGGTTATATTGAAATTGTTCGATCGGCATATATTCCAGAGTCCCGATCCGCACAGTCATCGGCGCTTGTCTTTGGGCTATATGTATTTCTTTCACAGACCCAAAATCGATCAAAACTAATTTATTGTCGGCATAGCGGCGAATTAAATTTGCCGGTTTGATATCTCGGTGAATTACTCCATGTCCATGTACAAATACCAAAATTTCTAACAGTTCTTTCAGCAAAGAAATCATTTTTTCTTCTGTTAGTGGTTTGCCGGGGACAATCTCTGTGGATAAGGAGTGACCAGCAATAAATGATTCTACTAAGAAAAACTCTTCATTTTCTTCAAAATAAGCAAATAATTTAGGAATTTGGTCATGTAAACCGAGCTTTTCTAGAACTTCTGCTTCTTTTTGGAAAAGACGGCGCGTAGCATTAATTAATTTCGGTTCGCTGCTACCTGGACGCAGGTGCTTGACAAAACACTGAGGTTCACCTGGACGGCGAATATCTTTAGCGAGATAGGTTAGTCCAAATTCTCCTGTTTCTATGACTTCAATGATTTGATAGCGTCCATCTAAAAGTTGGCTCACCATGATAATAACTTAGTTGCTCCTGGGCATTGGGCATTGGGCGAAGCGAAGCTCCGGGATTGGGCGAAGCGAAGCTCTGGGATGGGGCATTGGGCATGGGGCATTGGGCATGGGGCATGGGGCGAAGCGAAGGGATTGGGAATAGTTTTTTCCTTGCTTATTGCTTCTAGCTTATTGCTTCTAGCTTATTGCTTCTAGCTTATTGCTTATTGCTTATTGCTTCTAGCTTCTTGCTTCTAGCTTCTTGCTTCTGCCATACTTTATTTTTTTAACATCTGCAAAGCTTGGTATCCCAAAAAGAAGAAACCCAAAGCACCCACTATCGCTATCCCGTCTGCTAATATATCGACGGTAAGAAATTCACCCATTGCAGTATCCTCTGACAACTGATATCTATCCTCGGTTTTTCCGTCGCTAATCGGGTGATTGGTTTGACCCATGAACCCCCGTTGAGCGAAAGATGCTCACAAATTATAGCAAGAGCGATCGCCAAAATAACTTTCCGGGCGATCGACTAGCTTTTTGCTGTAATGTTTTTTAGTATTTAAGCAAGTCAACTGCGTGACCGCGACGAAATTTTGAGGTAACATCACTTTGATATTGCTAACCCTGCTGATTTTTTCCCTAATTGTCAGTACAGCCTACACTAAGAATTTACGCCGATCGGTCGAAAACGCACCTCGAACGGGTAAAAGTCCGGCTCAGCAGTCAGCACCCTCTACTGCTCAGTTCCCTAAATTTTCTGTAATCGTACCAGCATACAACGAAGCCGAGAATATTCGGGATTGCGCGATCGCCATTTTGGAGAGTACACGGCTGTCTGTGGACAACCTAGAAGTTTTGATTGTAGACGATCGCTCCACAGACGACACACTGGCGATCGCCCAAACTCTCCAACAGCAACTTAATGACCCCCGCCTCAAAATACTAGCAGGTCAGCCCCGACCTGCCAACGAATATTGGGCTGGCAAAAACTGGGCCTGCGCCCAAGCTGTCGAGGTAGCAACGGGAGATTTCTTATTATTTATCGATGCTGATGTTCGACTCAAACCCCAGGCGATCGAAACCGCCCTGGAAACCGTCGAAACCGAAAAAATTGACCTACTAACCTGTATGCCCGCCCTGGTTTGTGAGTGTTTCGCCGAATGGTTAGTCCAGCCCTTAATGTTCAATCACCTAGCTGTTTGCTTCGACTTTACCGCCGTCAACGATCCGACAGTAGACAGTGCTTTTGCCGCTGGGCCATTCATGCTATTTAGGCGATCGGCCTACGAAAAAATCGGCGGTCACGAAGCAGTTGCTGGCGAAATTGTCGAAGATGTAGAATTATCCAGACGCATCAAACGTGCGGGTTTAAAGCTAGGACTTTATGCAGGGTCAAATTTGGCATTTGTGCGGATGTATCGGTCTTGGATCGCCTTGTGGGAAGGCTGGACAAAGAATTTATATCTGGGTGCTAACCGCAGTTGGGGAATGATGGTTTATATGGCAGCAATTATGTTATTTCTCTATCCAATTCCCTGGATCGGATTATTCATTATTCTCAAAGATCTAATTTCTTTCTTCCATCTTCCATCTTCCATCTTCCATCTTCCATCTTCCATCTTCCATCTTCCATCTTTCCTGTTAGCAATAATCGTAATTTGGCAACAGTACAATCTGCGAGATTTAGGTGCCCAGATTTCCGACTGTTCCACGAAATACTGGTGGTTGGGAGGTTTGGGAGGAACCTTAATTGCGGCGATCGCGATCGGGTCTGCAATTAAAACCGAAACCGGTTGGGGATGGACTTGGCGGGGTAGACCATTGCAAATTAAGAGTTAATAGCAAGCGAGAAATCCGGATACGGCAATGCCGTTTCCCTACAATTAATCTGGGTAGGGAAACGGCATTGCCGTGTCCGACTATTAATGCGAGATTATGTTGTGGTAAGGAAACGGCACTGCCGTGTCCGACTATTATTGATAAATATGATTTTTATGAATCCAAAGTCATGACTTTTATGAATTGACTTTGATATCTGCTTAATTGATAATAGTAATAAACATTCTTTTATCTCGAATTGGAAGGAAAGCTCATGTCTGTTTACAATCTGAGCGATTTCACTAATAACAATTCAGATTTGTTGCAAAACACTTCAAAACATAGCTGTCCGCTCTGTGACAGCCGCCCTGAAACCTCAGATGCCAGCGCCGAGCGTTCGGCCGCTCAAGCTTTCACCTTCAGCAACTCTAACGATATCGATGCTCTGCTCGACAGCAGCAGCATCAACCCCCAACAGCCAGCAAAATGGAACGTTGCTCCCGGTGGCACCCTCACCTACAGTTTTGTGACTGCTGAGAGCGCGAAAAGTTATTTTGCATATACCAGCGAAACTAATATTCAGGAAGTTAACGATGGCATCAAACAGAATATCCGTCAAATCTTGCGGGACAATTACGCCACAGTCTTGCCACTCAACTTTGTAGAAGTTCCAGACTCCGCCCAAAGCAACATCAGAATTATGTTTTCCGACGGGCCGGGTGCTGAGGGCTATGCCTACGGTTATCGTCCGGGTTTGTTGCGCGGTGGCGCCATCCACCTTCAAAAGCTCTATGAAAACGATCCGGAAACAGCTTTTTCCACAGGCCCCGGCAGTTACGGTTACTATACTTTAATTCATGAAATCGGTCACGCCATGGGTTTAAAGCACCCCGGCAACTACAACTTCGGCAGCAATGGAACAGCAAACTCCGCAGACGGTCCCTATCTTCCATTGGACAAGGACAACACCAGAAATACGATCATGTCCTACAATGCCGCATATAAAAGATTTAACGACCCCAACGCCGAAAATCCCCGGAGTTTGATGCCTTATGACATTCGGGCCTTGCAGTATCTCTACGGCACCCTCCGCGACTGGAACGGCGGCGATAATGTTTACAAATTTGACAGCAGTAATTTCAATACCGTTCAAACTATCTGGGACGGCGGTGGTAGTGATACTTTGGACTTTTCGGAACTGCCTGCCAACGATGTTTATCGTTTGGACATGAATCAGGGTAAGCCGCTAACAGCAAAGAGCGCTTTGGGAGATCTCAACTACTATTTAGAACCTTCGCAGTTGCCACCAGGTGCCGATCCCGATCGCATTTATACAACTGAAAACTTTGGCATCTACATTGCTTTTGGTGCGAATATCGAAAATCTGGTGGGTTCGCCGGGAAATGACGAGGCAGTTGGAAACGAATTAGCTAACAATATTCTAGGCGGTGCGGGGGACGACACGATTACTGGGCTGCGACAAAACGATACTTTGGATGGTGGCGAAGGCAATGACTATCTTTATGGCAACAAAGGCAGCGATGTGTTAACTGGTGCCGGCGGTGACGATGTGCTCTGGGGCGGTCAGGGGAACGATACCATTATCACTGGTTTCGGTCGCGATCGCATTGTGTTACAGCCGGATGGGGGTACAGATACAATTCTTGATTTTGCCGATGGTTTTGACTACCTGGCCTTGGTTCAAGGTTTGAAATTCGAGCAACTGTCGATCGTACCTTCAGCTAATGGTACTGAAATTAAGCTCGGTAGCACCGGACAAGTCTTGGTCGAGTTGCCCGGAACTCCCATAAGTGCGATCGGGAAATTCGATTTTTTAGTTACTTAAAGTATGTTTTTTTGAACCCCGCTGCTGCAAAAAATCGGAGCTCTAAGTACGCTGTTTTTACCCTGCCGCATAAACAAAAGCAGGTACACGCTTATAAGCAGGCGTGCCCGATCGCTTTTCAATCTCCGGGTGGAAAATCACATTAACTTCAGGATAAAACATCAAAGCAGCACCCACACGCACCGCCCCATAAATCACCTCAACATTCTCCATTTTTCCCACATTTCCCTGCACCGTAACCCGCTGATGTTCTTGCAAACCAGCACTTTTTGCATCCGTAGGATTCATCAAAATGCAATTCCGGTGTGGCATTCCCCGATACTTGTCATCAATTTTGTAAACCACAGTATTATGCTGAGAATAGCTGCGCCCCGTCATCAATGCCACAACGATACCCCGCACTGATGGTGACACTCCAAACTCTTGCGCTTCCGGTAGTTTCAGATGAGGTAAAGGCGTGATAAACATCTTTGCTTTACCAGACTCTGTAGGGAATTTAGGTTCGGTAAAAATGCGACCACTAATGGTAAATTCCTCGTTATTTTCATCAATTTCCCCAATTTTTTCATAGCCAGGAATAGTTTGAGCAATCAGTTTTCTCACATATTTTGTGTCCTGAAGTTTGCGCCAATCAACGGGATAAGTACCGTGAATTCTGCTAGCTAATTCTGTTAAAAATGTCACTTCAGGAATCAAATCAGCATCAGTCAGATGAGTTTTACCCTCATCATTGAAACGCACAAAATTATTCCCAGCTTCCACAGTGGTTTTGTGAGGATTTTCAAATCTATTTAAAACCGGAATCACAATTGTATTGTGTTTAGCCAATCCGTGAAAATGCCCTAAATTCGGTTTAGTGGCGAGGTAAATAATAGTTTCAACTTTACCTAACGCGCGTTTTGCTTGAGTAGAATCTGGATTAGCCCCATACAAATTACCGCCCAGACAAATCAGCGTATCGACTTTCCCTGCATCTGCTGCTTCAATGAGCGATCGCGTTTCGTAGCCCTTAACGCGACTGAGGGGACGATCCAACAGTTTTTCTAAAGCTTCTTGGATTTCTTTTTTCAGCTTCACTGTCACGCCCATAGAGCCAAATCCTTGGACGTTTGAATGTCCCCTCACCGGCATTAATCCCGCCCCTTCTTTACCGACATTTCCGGTCATTAAGGCAGTATTGGCAATACTGAAAACATTATCTACACCGTTATCATGTTGGGTAATTCCCATCGCCCAACCAAAGACAACTCGCTTGGAACTACCGATAATTGTGGCCGCGGCTTCAATTTCAGCGCGGGAAACTCCACAAGTTTCAGTAATCGTTTCCCAAGTAGTTTCGCGGGCTTGTTGTACTACTGCTTCCCAGCCTTCTGTGTAGGCTTTTAAATAATTTTCATCCAGCAATCCTTGTTCCATTACAGACTTTTGAATCCCCACAAATAGCGCTGTATCGCTACCGGGAATTGGTTGCAAGTATAGGGAAGAAATCTCGGAACCAGGAATCAGTGACTTGACTGGAAACGCGGGAGAACCAAACTTGACTAACCCAATTTCCATCATGGGGTTAATCACAATTATTTTACCGCCTTTGTCACGGATTTTAATCAACTCGTTCATTAAGCGGGGATGATTGTAAGCAGAATTAGTCCCTGCAAGTACCACGCAATCTGCTTGTTTCAAATTTTCTAGACTCACCACCGAAGTGCGGGTACTAAACATTTCGTTTAACCCGGTGGTAGAAGGAGCATGACACAGATCGGAACAATCTGCTAAATTGTTAGAACCTAGCGATCGCATCATCAATTGCAGCAAAAAAGCCGCCTCATTGGAGGAGCGACCAGAACTATAAGATGCCACTCGTTCCGGGGTTTTTCGCAAAGCATCGGCGGCAATCTCATAAACCTCTTGCCAAGAAATGCGATCGTAATGAGACTTTCCCGCCCGCAAAATCATCGGAAAACCAAGCCTTCCCAGCCTGTCAGCTTCCATGGAAGTTAATTGTTGAAGTTGGGAAATACTCTGGTTTGCAAACAAGTGACTGGAGACAGCAGGTTTAATCTCCGCTGAAATTGCTTCCACACTTTTCATACAGCGCTGAAGCTTTTCACCCTCTTCGTTGGTAAAGCCTCCTTTTTGGCCACCCGTGCCCCAAGAACAAGACAAACACGCACTTTTATGCAGCAAAGTTTTCCAAAGTTTTGGGCCTTCCGGTGACAAGGTATGTTCGACCCAAAACTCAATTACCGGCAAACCGCCACCTATCTCTGGCGTTTCCTGATTTTTCTCGTTGAATGGCGGAACTGGTTGGACATTTTGTGAGTTGGTGTCCATCGGGCTTACCTCGCTGTTGAATTGACTACTGGAATTTTACCGTAAATTTCTTACTATAAAGATTAGCCAATAGATAGATTTATTATAACTCTGTTCGGTTCCTAAAGTCCTTACTAACAACCCTCACGGGAGCATCCCATTTTGGCAAATATATCCGTAGGGGCGAAGCATGACCTCCGTAAATCTCTGCTTTTAACTCATAAATTATCTGCGGTCATGCTTCGCCCATGCAAAATTGGGATGCTCCCACCCTCACAGGTTTATAGTGAGGACTTTAGTCATCTAGATAATTTTATCTATCGCCCTTATTTAAACCCTGATTACCCAACCCAACACAAAGCTTTTTATCGCCCTTAGTCACATTTTGATGGTTCTTCAAATAATCCCCCAGCCAATCGCAAGTCTTAGCAATTATTTGATTCAATTCTAAATTTTCAACCGGCCACATAACCACATTTCTATCCATAGCAAAAGCCAGAGTCTTACTATCAGAACTAAAAGTAACGCTAAACATCCGATAGCTAGATTCCAAAGTCTTAGATAGCGTCGCCTTCCGACCATCAAAATTCCATAATTTAAGAGTATTGCCCGCACCAGCCGCCATTAACTTCCCGTCCGGACTGAAACTAACATTTTCCACACTATCGCTGTGGTTATATTTTTCGGCTAAAACTGCTTTTTTCCCATCAAAATTCCACAAGTAAACTTTTTGGTCAGCACAACCCGTAGCAATGGTTTTTCCATCAGGACTGAAAGTAACATCCTTAACACTATTGTCGTGGTCCAGAGTAGTCAGCAATTTTGCCGACATACCATTAATTTGCCACAGGTAAACTTTCTTGGTTGCTGCAACTTTTAAAGGATTTTTTTTGGGTTCTGGCTTGTAGTTTGTCAGTGCAGCAATGGTTTTACCATCGGGGCTGAAACTTACTCTCACTACCTGATTCATGTGGTCTAGTTTGGCGATCGCAGTTGCCCGACCATTCTGCCAACGCCAAAGGTACAATTTATTATCATCGCTTCCTGTGGCAATTATTTTGCCATCAGGACTAAAACTCACGCTGTTAACAATGTCGCCGTGCGGGAGAGTATCTAACAGTTTCCCATCTATACTCCATACTTTCACTGTTTTGTCATCGCTGGCCGAAGCAATGGTGCGATTGTCCGGCGCAATACTCACCCCATTAACAGAATTTTCGTGACCTACTAAACTTCTCAACAAACTACCATTAGCCAGCCAAAGTTTCACAGTTTTGTCTCTGCTAGCAGAAGCAATTATTTTGCCATCTGAACTCAAACTAACTTTATTCACCCAGTCACCGTGCCCAGCCAAAATTTGATTCAAAGGAGTATTGTTCGGTTTCCAACTTTTAACCATTTGGTCTTTGCTTGCCGAAACAATAGTGCCATCGCGACTGAAAGTTACTGCCCTCACGTCATCCTGATGACCTCGAAAAGTGTTCAGCAAAGTGCCGGTGCGACTCCAAACTTTCAGAGTGTTATCCGCACTACCACTGACAATCTTGTTGCCATCGCGACTAAAACTCGCACTCACAACTTCTTCGTTGTGTCCTTTAATCGTCTTAATTTCCTTTCCTTCTCGATTCCAAATTTTGACTGTGGTGTCCGCACTTGCCGAGACTATTTCTTTACCATTGGGACTAAAATTGACACTGTAAACAATGTCAGAATGCTTATTTAAATTTTTGGGTATAGTTTTAAATTTATCGCTTTTACCTTCTTTGTCCCAAAGTTTGATAGTTTTGTCCGCACTTGCGGAAGCAATTGTGTCGCCGTCGGGACTGAATCTGACACCAAGTACCAAGTCTTTGTGTCCGGTTAAAGTTTGTAGCAATTTTTGGCTGGGGATGTTCCAGATTTTGATAGTATTGTCGTAACTACCCGAAGCGATGGTTTTGCCGTCGGGACTGAAACTGACGCTGGTAACTATATCTTTGTGACCTTCTAAAGTGGCCATGGGCTTTTTATTATTATCTAACTGCCAAATTCTAATTTTGCCATCGCCACAACCAGTAGCAATGGTTTTGCCATCGGGACTAAAAGTAACACTCGTGACACCATCGCTGTGATTAAAAGTATTTAATAATATACCTTCTTTGCTCCACAATTTAACCGTTTTGTCCGCACTTGCTGAAGCAACTTTATTGCCATCAGGACTGACACTCACATCCAAAACAAAGTTGGTGTGCCGATCAAAACTATTGTATTCTTGCACACCAGAAACTGCTCGTCTGAGTCTTTCTGCAATCTGGTTTTTAGTATCCAGAGGTAAGGCTGTACTATTGACAGAATCTTTGGCTATTTTCACACTGGTTTCCAAGATTCCCATTTGGTCTTTTTCATTAGAAAGCACGAGAGCACGCGAACCCGAATCTAGGGCATCAGTGCGAGCTTTTTCAGCCTGTTGTCGCGCTTCGTCTCCTACTTTTGTTTGATAAAGCGCTAGGCCAGAAAGACCAGTTAATCCTACCACTCCCAGCACTGCTAATCGCAGTTGCCATTTGCGATTTTCGTAGAGTTTAGCCTCAGCCTCATGCTGTTTTTCTTTAGCTTGGCGCTGTTTGTCTCTGGATTCTGAAAGCAGGGCATTTAGTTCTTTTTCCTTGCGGAGTTGTTCGATGACATCTCTATTAATTTTGTGCTGTTTTCGTAGTTCCTCAAATTCAGCTTTTTTATCTAATTCCTGTTGCTGGCGGATAAAACCAACTAGATAGTCGTGAACTAACTGATAAAGCTCGGCTGGCAGTTCTGTCCAACGAAAAATTAAACCCGATTTTACCAACAATTCTAAGACTAAATCTAATTTATCAGCTTCTTCAAAGGTGGCTAAATCTAAGGCTAGTTCGGCACGAGTTTTCAGAGGACGGATATCATCTTCATCCGTCAGCAAGTACAAAACTCTACGGGCTGCTCCTTCATTTTCTGGACCACAGTCTTGGATGACTTCTTCGAGAAATTTGGCTACTAATTTTTGTTTAGGATGATTGCCTAGTTCCTGATATTTAGTTAAGGTGGTAATGTCATCTTGTTGAAGTTGGGCACCGACAACTTGTAGTTCTATGGGGCGAACTTCTCCCAAGTCTCCTGCTAAATTTTTGACCAATTCTTCGATTAATCTAGCTTCCAAATAAAACTGAGAACGTTGAGTTAAACTCCGAATAATCGCGGTAGCATCTGCTACCGAAAAATTGCCTAGATAAAACAAAATATCTTTGCTGAGAATGTCACTTAAAATATCATTGTTGATGATTTGTTGATTGCTTTTGGGTCGGCAAAATTCCAGCAAATAATGCAAATAGTCTTCCCGTAAAGATAGGATAATTTTTAAGTATTTGATTTTTAAGCATTCCCGCAAGAACTCAAAGAATATTTCCCTTTCTGCTTGTTCTTTCCACACAAAGAAAAATTCTTCAAATTGGTCAAATATGAGAACTGTGACTAGATGTTCTGCATTTATTTGCAATTCTTTGATGATTTTATCGTATTCTATAGTCTGTTTTTTGAGGATTATTTCTACAGGCTGTTCTGGAACAATTTTATCTTCGGTAGGGGGATTTTCGGGAGTATTTAATATCGCCATTAAAGAGTCATTTTTTTCCCTGGTTTCACCTTCCGATTCGACTTCGATTGAACCTAGCCTATCTTCGGCAATTACTCGCTCGAATATTTCTGATTTGCTAGCAGATAACTGTCTGGTCAATTCCCGCGGCCAATTATTGTAAACTTGTAGCAATACTGGTAAAACAGTGCGGTTTTCTATCTTTTTTTGTTTCAGCGCCGGTACTAATCCCCCCGTGACCATGGAACTTTTACCAACTCCCGATTGACCGTAAATTACTGTTAATTTGTTTTGGGCGCTGTTCATCCTAGCTATCAAACGGTTGAGGTCTTGTTCTCTGCCGGAAGCAGTAATTTCATCAGCAATTGTAGTATTGACAGTAACAGTTTCTGTGGTGGGATTAATTGCTTGTCTGTGAGGCTGCAACTTTCCTGCACCAATAAAAGCTCGGAAACGATAGGTATGTTCGATCGATCGATAATCTTGCTTAACTTGAAATGCTTGGAGATATTCCCCTCGTTGAAAATAAACCGATCGCAGCAGTTCTAAGACTCGCAAATACAACTGCGGGTTGTAGCAAGGTGGGGTTTGGGCTCGCGCCATTTCTAGATGTGCGATCGCCTGTTCAATTTCACCAATTTCCTTCTCTGCTTCTGCTAAAATTAACAGGTACAAGCCTTGATGCTGGGACTTTAACGAGGTTCCTTGTCCAGCGGTATCTAAATTGGAGTTCAGAACATCTAGAGCCACTAAAGCCCATTCCTTAGCCCCTTGCCAATTTTTTTGCTCTAAGGCTACCTTAGCCAAAAAACCATAATCTTGAGCTAAATTAACTGCTGAATTTTCCATGTTTTGATGTAACCTCCGAGCTTTGATAGCTAAATTCCAGAGTGCATCCCAATCTTCTAAATACTGTAATACTTCGCCTAATTGATTGATAAATTTACCAACAGCATCCTGCTGTCCGGCTATTTCTAAAACATCAATAGATTCTTGAAAATAATTTTTAGCTTCCGTCCAGTAAGGACGGTTCCCTTTACGATGCTCTTCTGCTTGAAATCGGTAGCAAAGTCCGATGTGAAAGAGCAGAATTCCCTCTAATACGGGTGCTGGGTGAATCGTAAATAACAAGTTACTAAATTCTGTTTGCTGACCAAGTAATCCTACTTGATACTTCCAAAAATTGAGACTTTCATGATATAATTTAATGGCAGTATCGATGCGCTGACAAGCATATTCGTTGCGGCCGCGCAGAAACTGTAAACTAGCTTCAATCGCTGGTTCCAAGCGGATATCGGAAGTTTCCAAATCTTTCCGGGCTGACTCTAATTCAGTCAAGGCACCAGTACCCAGAAGGGCAGAATTAGTTAGACGCCAATTGCCGTTTTCTAAAATACCGGAAAAAATGCGATCGGCACTTTTTCCTAAAAAGTCTACTAACTCATCGGGGCGGAGTACAAATTCAATAGTTGTCGTCCAACTTTCAATATCTGTGACTAAGCGAATCAGTTTTTTTAAAATTTTGTCTGTCACCCACAGCACCACCGGAAAGGGAAAGTTATTGCGAAATTCTTCCCTCACATAGTTGGTAGAAGTCAGCACTTTATCGATCGCATTTACCGACTCTAATCCAAACACCATCAAAGCCTGGGGCTGGCTACCAGCAAGTTCTGCTTCTATGGTAGTGTAAAGAGTTTTCACAGATGCAGGGAGAAAAATTTCTCGCACCTCCACCGCACAAGCTTGGTGCAATTGTCTGACAATTTGCTCTCGGAGAACACCGTAATTGCAGCGTACCAAAGTCAGAGAAAACTGCCCCTGAGACATTTTGAGAGTCCGGGCGAGAGTTTGCAACGAATTTTTGTTTTCCAGCCCTGGTGTATCTTCTTGGTAGTGTGAATTAATCATATTAAATATTGAAAAAATATTTGAATAATCCGTTGGTATTAACCACCGAGAAATAGAGAAATCGGTATGAAAATTCTCTGCTTCCCAAAAGGCGATCGTCAAATAGAAATATCCTATAATTTCTGTCGCGTTGGCATCCTCCCTGCCAGCCCAAGACTTATATTTCTGGACATGATTATGGATTGATTAGCAGAGTCCTGAAATGCGACAACTCCGGCTGGAGCTACCCCTAGCTGCACTGATATAAAGCTTTGGTTCAGGGGAAGTAATTTCTGATTTAACTGGAGATTCCTTGATTTTAGTTTTCTGCATATTCCCATCCTCATAAAAATTAGGTAAGTCCCAATTTTCGCTTTCTTCAAAGGCGATGAATTGTGAATCCAAATTCTCCGAATTCATCCCATAACCACCCACAAAAACTTGTTTGATTGGAGATCCAGTCATAGCACTAATACTAGCCAAAGATTGAGTTGTCTGTGCCATGAGCAAAATAGGCATTGCTACTAAGGCACTTATAGTTTGTCGCGTCGTCATGTTTTTCATAATGTTATCCTGTATATAAACTGAGTATGGCAGTTGTCTTCGCTGAACCTGAGTCGCTACTTTGATTGGTGCTCTCATTAATTGATAGTGCTTCTGGTTGAGAAAACCCATGGGCTTACCTGTGACACTTAATCAAAGGTTTGCTTAGGCGATCGCCAGGAGTCAACTGTTCTGCTTCCTATTACTAAGTAAAAACTCTTAAACAGTAAGGTTTTTTAGTCAACTGTGGACCTAGGCAGAAACCCGCTTTTTTAAGATAATTTGCCTGTTTTAGGCTGATGCCCCTAATGCTGAATCTGGTTTCACAGATTCGCCGCCCTCAGTTTTGTCAGTAATTTCCGAGCTTTTGGGAGTATCCCTGTCCGATGCCAAGCTGTTACACTGCTGACATTGACACATAGTTAGTGGCATTTTAGAGATTTTTGGGTTGAAAGGCTAAGCCGTCAATTTCAACAAAACGATGTTCGGTGGATTTAATAATGTGTCTCTCTGCTAGCTGCATTCAGACTCTCCATTTTTTAATTCAGCAATGATTCTTTCTGTTTTTCGCGCAGCGCGCTGTGGTCCGTAAAGTCGAGCAGCAAAACTGGTAACTACTGCCACCAAATCTTGCATTAATTCATCTTGACCGTTGTCAGTTAAATTGACAATTTCTAGTTGGACTCCTAATCTCAGAAGCAGTACGTCTAAATAATGTGTTCCGAATCGAGCCAAACGGTCTTTGTGTTCAACCAAAAGAATATCGTAATCATCTTGTTGCAGGAGTGTTTCTAACTGTTTTCTGTGGTCGTTCAATCCACTACCAATTTCTTTGACATTTCTGACAATTTGATAACCGTTGGCAATTGCGTACTCGGTTAATCGCTGTGATTGGCGGTTGAGATTGTCTTTGTTCTCAGAGGATGAGACTCGGCTATAAATAGCGACTCGGTTTTTCTTTGATTCAATTGATGGCGCTGGCGGCGAGTAGTCAACTATAATTAGACCACTTTCCGTTTGTCTTGCTGGATGTGGCAGTTTATTGGCTTTCCACCAGCGCCATGCGGTTGTGTAACTTATGCCTATTGCTTTGGCGTAGTCAGGTAGTTTCATTTGGTTCTCCTGACTATATAATACTACTTATGCTTACTACTGCTTATACTGTTATTAAAGTTTTACAATCCTAACAGCAAGCACAAGTGTTACCACAAACACAATACCCATGTCAACCCTTTTATTTTAACATTAATCTCAAATCCAGGGACTTTCCTGGAAACACGATCGCACTTTAGCTGCGATCGCCTATTCTCAGAAATGCTTTAACATTTATTGATAAACATGGAGGACAAAAGATGTTAGTTAGCGATATGCTCCAGCAGCAGCGACAATTTTTTGCGACGGGAAAAACTAAAGAGGTGGATTTTAGGCTGGAACAATTGCATAAACTTAAAAGCGCGATCGAACTTAATCAATCACGAATAGTGGATGCTGTCAATGCTGACCTAAATCGGCCGGAATTCGAGGCTTACTTTGAAATCGCATCGATCGCTGAAGTTAAGTATGCCATCAAAAATCTGAAATCTTGGGTAAAACCCCAAAAAGTACCAACATCGATCGACCAATTCCCCGCCTCAGCCCGCATTTTTCCCGAACCTTTAGGCGTAGTTTTAATCATCGGGCCTTGGAACTATCCCTTTCAGTTAATGATATCACCGTTAGTAGGGGCGATCGCCGCTGGCAACTGCGCCATTCTCAAACCTTCGGAAATAGCATCCCACACATCCGAAGTCGTCGCCGACATGATTGGTAAAACCTTCGATCCAGCTTACATAGCCGCCATCGAAGGTGGTGTGGAAATTAGCCAACAATTGTTAGCTGAAAAATTCGACCATATCTTCTTTACAGGTGGCGCAAAAATTGGTAGAATCGTGATGGAAGCTGCCGCCAAACACCTGACTCCCGTCACCTTAGAATTAGGTGGGAAAAGTCCTTGCATTGTAGACTCAGATGTGCAGATCGAACACACCGCAAAACGCATTGCTTGGGGCAAATTCATTAATGCTGGTCAAACCTGTATCGCTCCAGATTACCTGCTAGTCGATCGCAAAATTAAGCCGGATTTGATGCCAGCAATTAAAGCATCGATTCTTGAATTATACGGCAACGACCCGCAAACAAGTCCCGACTATTGCAGAATTATCAATCAGCGGCAATTAGAACGTTTGAGCGCGTTCATCAAAGATGGAGAAATTGTGATCGGCGGGGAAGTGAAACCGGAAAATAGATATATTGCACCGACGGTTTTAGATAAAGTTTCCTGGGATTCCCCGGTGATGGAAGATGAGATTTTCGGGCCGATTTTGCCAGTGTTGGAGTATGATGATTTATCAGAGGCGATCGCCAAAATCAACGCCCGCCCCAAACCGTTAGCATTGTATTTCTTCTCGAAGGATAAACAGAAACAAGAACGAGTTCTGCGGGAAACTTCTTCTGGGGGAGTTTGTATCAACGACACAGTAATGCAAGTGGGAGTGACAACCTTGCCCTTTGGCGGAGTTGGAGAAAGCGGCATCGGGAGTTATCACGGGAAAGCAAGTTTTGATACTTTTTCCCATTACAAAAGCGTGTTGCAAAAGTTTTTTTGGCTGGAATTGAAATGGCGCTATGCTCCCTATAAGGGTAAGTTAGATTTGATTAAAAAAGTCATTGGTTGATGCGTTTTCACTCGTTACCAGGCAGAGCCTGGTAACGCATATCCGGAGGCTCTGCCTCCCTTTTTGCTGCTATAATAGCGAGGCAGAGCAAGAAAGAAATGGGTTCCCAGACAGAGCCTAGGAACCAGTTAATAACTAACTGGATATTCTTAGTCCGCTTGGAGTGGACTTTGTTTGTATAGACGCGGTTTCAACCGCCGAGTAACTTTTTGAACGGTTAATACTGTAGTAAAATAAAGACTCAAAATCAGAGTTTAAGTATTATAATATGAAAAATATCTTATCACTTTTGACAGGAATGGCGATCGCATCTGTATCTCTTGCTGCTTTCATTCCACCTACCTACGTGCTGCGAGTAGAAACAGTCAAACAGGGAATGTTACGACTGACTAATATTTCCAATCGTGGCATTTATGTCAAAAACTTTGTTCTTCATAATCACAAAGTTAATGAATTTGGCAAACGAACCGGAGAAGTCGATCAAATAAGTATTCGCGTAGAATCATCGCTCAATCCAGGGGAAAGCACCTTAGAAAAAACTGCCGATGCACCAGGGCGGACCACCGGAAATACCGAATTATTGCGGTGGAATGATGGTAAAAAAAATCACCGCCAAGGATTCCTCATATGTTTCATTAATGACTTCAATCACAATGTTTACCTAACTCCTAACGGACAATTGCCCTGTCCCAAATAATCCAATTCATGCTGTCAGGAAAAACCGAGGCGATCGCCAATTAATTCCCAACATCAAATCAGCAACCAAATTAAGAAGTTACAACCCTAGGTAGTGGTGAATTCCATTCATTCCCATTTAACAATTCCAAATTCAGCCGATAGCCAACATTCCGCACAGTTTGAATCAGACTCGGCTGTCGCGGATCGATTTCGATTTTTTTCCGCAAAGACAGTACATGAGTGTCAATGGTGCGCGGGTTGTCAATAGCATCGGGCCAAGCTCTGCGCAGTAAATCCGATCGCGACAGAGGGACTCCTCCAGCTTGAGCCAGCACGTACAACAGGCTGAATTCCTGGGGAGTCAGTTCGATATGTTGTTCGTACAAACGCACTCGGCGTTGCACCAAATCAATTTTGAGCAGCCCGCACTCCAGGGTAGCCGGCGGTATCATCGTGCGGTTGCGACGCATCAAAGCTTCTACCCGCGCCATAAATTCTTGCATCCCAAAAGGTTTGGTTAGGTAATCGTCAGCCCCCGACTTCAAACCTTCAACAATATCCGCTTCAGAATTCCGGGCTGACAGCATTAAAATCAGTGACTGCTGCTGTTTTTGTAGCCATCGGCAAAATTCCAAACCGTCTCCATCTGGCAATTCCGCATCCAGAATTACTAGGGATGGCTGTTGGCTGAAAAATATTTCCCTAGCATGATTGATATCCGCTGATTGATGCACCCAGTGACCGACTTGCTGTAGATGCCAGCCCAAGAGCGATCGCAGGTGCGGATTCCCTTCAACAATTGAAATACTAAGACATCCCACAGCAGCGAGCTTCCAATATCATTAATTGCTACCAGGTTAACAGAGCTTTTGTCAAGGTTTTGTAACCATAGCTACCCAAATATTAGCTTCCAAACCTATCAATTCAATAAATACAGATCCAGAAAAAATGAATAAAGCCGATCGGACTTAGGAGACATCTTGATTTTTCTTGAGTAATTTATTTATCAACTTAGGTACCTCCGAAGGTCTAGAAGCGACTGGGATATTTGCCTCTTCAAAGGCAGCCATTTTATTTTCTGCACTCACCCCAAAGGCAGTCCGCGCAGCAGCCCTAGAGCTGATCAGGATGCCGGCGTGGCCCAAAGACGGCCCTTTGGGAGCATAGCGGCCAGCCAGGTAAGCCACCACGGGTTTGTCGATCGCCTCAGCGATATAAGAAGCAGCAGCTTGTTCGCTCCAGCCGCCAACTTCCCCCACCAACACGATCGCCTCGGTAGCCTCATCTTCGTCCAAAATTTGCAGCCACTGCATAAAAGAAGAACCGACAATCGCATCACAGCCAATACAAACAGCCATCGACTGTCCCAACCCAGCATTAGTCAGTTCTAGAGCCACCTCGTAAGTCAAAGTGCTGCTGCGGCTGATGATCCCCACCGGGCCAGGAGTGTAAAATTCCTTGGGGTGAGTTCCCAGCAATAACTTGTCGGGCACAATAATTCCCGGACTGTTGGGCCCAATCACCAAAGTTTCCATAGCTTCAGCTTTTCTAACTAAGTGCACCATATCCAGAGGAGGCACTCCTGGAGTGACGATCGCGATTTGCCTAATTCCTGCTGCGATCGCTTCCATGGCCGCATCCAGCACCCTGTAGGGCTCCACCAAAATCACCGTGGTATCAATGTGGCCCACCGCCGCCACGGCTTGTTCCACCAAATCAAAAACCGCAATTCCCTCCAACTCATGCCCGCCCCTACCGGGACTGACACCAGCCACTACATTTGTGCCGTAGGCTTTCATCATCAGCCCCACAAGGGTTGACGCGGGAGATTCTGTAATGCCTTGTATGAGGACTTTACTCTCAGGAGTTAAATTCATTTTTTATATCGCAGAAGGAAGAAGGAAGAAGGAAGAAGTCATATAAAATCCTCTCTTCATCGGAATTATTAAACTCTCTCTTCTCGAACTTCGCGTACTTCGCGCCTTCGCGGTTAAATCATTCCGATACAACCGGAATTGATATCACCCCCCAAGGGGGGAAAAGAAGGAAGAAGGAAGAAGGAAGAAGGAAGAAGGAGCAAGGAAGTTTGCCCAACTACGGAGTCGATCGGTCCTTGATTGAAGGTTTCTATAGTGTCTGGGCTGCCCGCTATTTAGCTAAAGACACAGCTTGTGCTACGGCCTGATCCAAAGTGCTCGCTAGTTGCACAGGCAACTGCCCCAAACGCTTTTTCACCCCATCTCGATCGATTCCCACCAACAGCAGCACCACCTGAATTTGGCGATTGGCACGGGCTTTTCGTTCCAGATAGCCTACCACTGCCGAGATTGTCGCCTCGCTGGCTGCGGTACTAGCCAAAATATTCACCAGCACCACCTTCACGCTTTTATCCTGAGAGACTAACTCCAGAGATAACTCCAAGCGATCGCGCAGAGTCTTTGTTCCATCGTAGCGGTCTAGGGAACCGAGATTCACAAAATTAGCTGGTTTGCCTCCTTCGTGAGTCACTGCATCCAAAGTCGCCATTGTCAAACCCACTCCGTTGCACAAAACCCCGATACTCCCATCTAGTTCCACTAAGTTCAAAGATTCAGAATTGGAGAATTGGGATTGAGAACTCCCTCCCAATTCCAAGGGGGAGTGCAGCAAATTCGAGTGGGCACGGAGGCGATCGACCTGACGTCTCCTGTCTGCTGAGAGCTTGGTATCTGCTTTCTTTTCCCCCAGTGCCGCCAAGTCTGGATGACGTCCCAAGGCATCATTATTGGCACTGACTTTACCGTCTAAAGCCATTACCTCTCCCTTGGGACTGATGCCCAGAGGATTGATTTCTACTAAATCTAAATCTTTCTCGACAAACAGCCGATACATTTTTTCCACAATCGTGCTGACTGATTGAATCAGATCTCCCTGCAATCCCATTTTCAGCATCAGTCGCCTCGCGTAGAAAGGCGAAAACTCTTGGTCTACAACAACTTGCTGCATTTTCTCGATCGACCCTTCCACATCCATACCTCCTTGTTGCGAGCCCAGGAGTACGGGGCGTCGCGCTACGGGATCTAGCAATACAGCCAAGTACAATTCTTGGTCGGCGTTGTACTTGGCCTCTGCTAGCAGGACTTCGGGATACTCCGATTCGATCGGCAAATTAAAAATTGTCTGAGCCGCAGCCACCGCATCGATCGTATTTTCCACAAACTTCACCCCACCGGCCTTACCCCGTCCCCCCGCCCGCACTTGGGACTTAAGTACGACCGGGTAGGGAATCTTCAGCCCTTTTAGGTCTGCGGGATTGTCAATCCGCTGGGAGGGCAGAACCGGAATTGCCATCTCACGAAATAAAGCTTTAGCTTGGTACTCTAACAAATCCATTATCAATAACTGGTGACTCGTAGTTGGCAACAAGCAATTGGTAATTCGCTATCTATTAATCATGATTAATAGATAGTAATTGGTGTTTTTTGATACTCCCCAGCCCTTTCATAGACGGGGATTCTTGAATAGTCCAGAGTCTGACTTGTCTTCGGCCCTATCAAGTCGCCACTACTCACTCCATTTGAATTTCTTCAAACATTGCGTATACTTTTTTTTGCTTTCGCCCTGCCATCGATCGCCAACAGATACGGTACGCTCTACATCCTGCTATTGTTTGCCCTTTAACTATTCCGAATCTGAGTCGGAGCTGTCCGTTGCCGGAATTGCTCGCCCTCTAGGATGTTTCAACACGTAGATGGTTATTCTTACTCGATCGTCTTTCATGGTAACATCATTTCCTGATTAACCACGTAAAGAAATATTGAAGGCGGTTTCAACCGCTACCGACTAGGACCCGTGTCTAAAGCCAGGGGCTTGTATCTCGTTCTTCGGTCAAGTTAAAATTTAAAAATCTTGGCGATATTTATAATTTACGACTTTTGTATTACCGATTACTTATTTGCTCTTACCCATCGCCTCTCGTGTATTTTTTGATAAAAGACATTTTCTTTTAAAATTCTACCATCATTAGTGAGTAGAATTCTAATTGTTGATATTTTCCTTAATCCTGGCAATTTTAGATACTTTTTTGCCAGTTTCACTTGATGCCAGCAGTGCCTTGATGGACTGTTTTCACCCATTTTAACTGTTTAGGACGCACGGAAACCCTAGCTGTCACAGCACCTACCAGCAGCCAGTGAAGCATATATACAGTAGACAACAGGGTTTGCATCAAGGTGGCAAAAACTCTTTTGAGGTCAAATTTGGTCTCTTGGCGAGTGCGACGCAAACCGACAAACATTCCCACCAGAGACAGGGTAATAGTCATGAAAGTTAGAGGGCTGGCGATCGGCATTCGGCGCAGTACGATCGACATCAAAAAGTCGGGCACAGCTACTGTGGGCAACAAATACTGAGATACCCAAAATCCAAATAAATCCCAAGTTTTTCCCGTTCCCATGCGGTTACGAACAATGAGCTGCCAGTAGTCAAGATAGCGCTGATAGCCACCTTCGGCCCAGCGATTGCGCTGATGCCAAAGAGCCTGGGCGTTGGTGACTCCTTCTTCAGATACGGGGGGAACAGCCAAAAATTCAATATCCCACCGCTCTAAGTGCAGCCTGATTGTTAAATCCAAATCGTCGGTAATCGTCTCCTCGTTCCAACCTCCGCAGCTTTCCAAGGCTGTGCGGCGCATAAATTGACCGTTACCGCGCAATTCTCCAATACCACCGATCGCAATCCGTTGTTGTTGGAAAAAACTGTCTAGCGCCATTTCTGCTTCTTGGCTGCGAGTCCAAAAATTTAGGGGAGCATTGGCGATCGATTTTCTGACTTGCACAGCTCCGACTTGAGCTCGATCGAACACCGGCAGTACCAAGCGCAGCAAGTCTGGTGTCACCGTCGCGTCGGCATCAAATACCCCCACAAATTCCCCGCGAGTCAGGGGTAAAACTTGATTCAGGGCTCCCGATTTGCCACCACTGGCATTGGGTCCTCTCCTCCATACTTTGAGTTGGGGGTACTGTTTGGTTAGCTGTTCCAATACCATAGGCGTACTGTCTGTGCTATTATCATCGATCGCCCAAAGTTCATAACGGTCGATCGGGTAATCCAAATTACCAATGGACTGTACCAGTCTGGCAATTACCGCTTCCTCATTTTTCGCCGCTACCAGCAGCGACACGTAGGGCCAATCCTGTTGATTGGATTCTGAAAGAGGTGCCATTGTCGGCTTGGGTGAAGCAAACAAAAATCGAAATGCTTGCATCCACAGCAGCCCCGTCAATCCCCAGACTACCCAAGCACCCCAAGAAACCAAGTGCAAAGTAATCGTTCCGCCCCAAATCACCGTCAGGAGTATAGCAGCTTTCCTCCGACGTCCCTGGTATAATTTTTGAGGAAAAGAGGGAGAATTAGGCAACTCCATCGCTACCGTTGGAGCGCCTGTGGTTTCCACGTCAAACATCCTTTCGCCACCGGAGGCTGTAGCAAATATCGTGCTAACCTTCGGGTTTGAGGTCAAACTCTCATGTTCGTCAGGAGCTAAATCAGGGATATCCAAGTTAAGCTCGCTGCGAACGTCGTTTTCTTGCCAAGAACTCTCCTGCATAGGTTACTTGATTCAATCACCAATAGTTTTGGATTTAGTAGACTTCTCCCAAAAATGCTGTCAAGGGCTGGCTGGATACCTACCCTACAGAATGATGAGAGATGCCTAGTAGAGATAAGTATCTACTCTATCAGTTTCTGGGATTTTGTCGAAAGCTGACGGAGAGGGCAACTCAGCCCCACTCTGCTGACACTGATGCTCTACCAATTTTTTTTCTAAGTAAATCCACCTAATTAAACATCAGATACGGATGGCTAAAAAGCTTGCTGAATAAGCATTTTTCCTTTTTCCTTCTGCCTTGAACCCATCGATATTCTACTTAACAAATATGTCTATTCCTCAACTCAAGCCCGCCGATGAAAAAGAATCAAAAGTCTATGCACCTTTTTTTCCAGAGCAGAGGCGCAAGTCTTTACCCTACGCCATAGCTCTCTACAAGCTCAAAACCTTGGAAGGTGCCCGAAAAATTGAAGGTGGCGACGAGATTCCGTTTGTAGCTAGTTGGAATATCTCATCACTGCCGATCGACTTGACTCGGTGTCGGGTGTTGTTTGACGGCAATGCTGAACTCAGCTACGAAGTAACTATGCAAAGCTCGGATTTTGTGAATTGCTTGATTGAGGTACTGATGATTTTTCAGCGCACTCGCACCGTCGATTTTTCTAAAGTTTTTTACCGCAAGCTAATGCGGATGGATGAGTAATTTTTGCCACACCCCTACTCTCGAAATTCTGCAATAGACTGGCGCTCTAACTGGCGCACCAGTAGTGTAAATCGACCACCACAGGAACTTTACACTACTGGTGCGCCATTCCTATTTGAAAAACCTGCAATAGTAACTGAGTTGTTCGATTTTGGAGTTTACACTAAGCACGTCAAAAAGTGCGATCGCACTTCTCGACTAGCGAACAGTTCTCAAGAACGGCAATAATCGCTGGCGACAAGCTATACCTGAACACAGTGGCAGTTGGGCGCTACCTTTAAGACACGAACGTATTACGAGTTGGGACAACCCGATTGGTAAAGGCGCTCAACAATGGGCAGCGAGTGTGCCAATATCTTCAGAATAGACCGATCGCTCTATTTGATAGCTCGTCCTCTGGAATCTGTCGAACCCAAACTCTGAAAAATCCGGCCCTTGAAAATGGGATGACTTGCATTTTCGAGGCAGTCCCAAACATCCAATGACTCTAATTTTAGTCGAAGGTTTAGAAACTGTAACGGGTCGATTAAAAGGCAGGTTCAAAAAATCACCAAAATTGATTAGTTAACCTGGGAATCTCTCTCTAAATTTACCATAATTTATACTCAGAAGGATCTGAGTAAATTTGTGCTTAGTCTAAACTCCAATTCTCCGGCGATCGCCCTTGAAGTTTCTTTATCCCCAGAATCGAGGGGGCTGCTAACCCAGATTTGGGATCGATGAGATATCTACCTTACCGAAAATTTGGGTCTAAAGATGGATGGCAATAAATCAAAATTATGAGACGGTAATACTACCGTTAAAAATTTAGGAAAAAGTGCCTAAATCAAAAACACCTTGACAGGGCAAGCGCTAAGCGGACGGTAGAGCACTGATACTGAGCGTATTTGTGCTTGTAGAAACATTAAAAAAGAGGGAGATTTCATGGAAAATACGTTATTCGATCGAACATTCCGGGACAGCGAAGGCAAAATTACGATCGCTCAACCACCAAATTTACCACTAATTGTCTGGATTCTAGCTAGTTTATTAAAGCTGGTTTTTACCACGGAAAAAGTTTATTTAGGGTTGGAACTACTAGCTTTTGGTTCCTTGTTTACTTGGGCTTGGGAAGAATTATTTCAAGGCGTTAATTACTTTCGGAGAGCATTAGGTCTAATTGTGCTTATTGGTCTGATGGCATCCAAAATGCAATAACTAGGTTAGCGGACATAAACTCCACAGACAAATCTAATTTTTTTCTCCGACTGATAGCACTTTTTACTCCTTTTAAACCTATAGCCGGTCTCAAGGATTCCTACAGACTTATAGGGTAATCCCCCCGTAAAATCCCCCCGAACGGGGGAAATCGGGCGTGGGATTACCCTAATTAGTTAATGTTAATATCCACAAATTCTATCTAGATAATAGCATATTTTTTTAATGAAAACTCAGGTAACAAAAGATGAATCAACAGTCTACATTTTGGAGCTTATCCACGGATACAGTGCTTCAACAGACGCACTCTACAGCAGCAGGATTAAGCCATGCTGATGCGAAAACTTTGGCAGTATGAATGTGTTTTGCACCGATAAGACGGGTACACGGAAGGAGAGGTGAAAATTCACTCTGCGGTTGATGTCGAGGGGAAAGATAGCGATCGCGTTTTACTTTACGCTTATTTGAATGCCACCTCTGAGTCTGGTTATGTAAATCCGATCGATACAGCGATTCGCGAATACAAAACCTTCGACATTTCTACCTATCAAAAATTAGATGAAGTAGCCTATGATTTTAACCGCAAACGTCTCAGCATCCTGTTCAAAAAAGATAGTAGGAATCTAATTGTTACTAAAGGCGCACTGAAAAATATTCTGGATGTTTGCTCAACCGTGATTGTTCCAAGAAACTGGGTTTTTTGTGTAAGTTCTGTAGTAGCTACCTAATCGATACCTTCTTCACAGGTTCTTCATCTTTGTTCAATATTATGAGAGATACTCCATGGGCTTTTCATTTTTGAGGATGAAGTCTTATGAAAAGTGAAACCAAATTGACTCTGATTAAAATCATTCACACTGCGATCTGGGTATTCTTCAATTTGGTGATTTTCTATATGCTTTATGCCGCGATCGCCAATAAACTCGATCTCTGGCTCTGGATTGGTTATGGATTTGTATCTCTAGAAGGTGTAATTTTACTAACCTTTAGATTCGTGTGTCCCTTAACTCTGATTGCACGCAAGTATTCAAATTCAACAATGGACAATCTTGCGATTTATCTTCCTAATTGGCTATCATTACGTTTTTAATCTATACAATTATTGTAATAATCATTACGATAGTCACAATATATCAACTTCTGAATTAACAAACATAGGTAAGTATCATGTGGATTAATTGGATAGCAATTATTGGTGTTTTAATCGTAGTCAGCTTGGGAATTGCTGCTATTTATGGTAGCTATCGCTGGCAGTCAGATACCGATCGCCTACGAGCCAAATTAACAGATGGACGGCGGACAATTAAGCCCCAAATCTACGACGAAAAAGAAATTGAAGGCGAACCCACCCCCGTACAGCGATTTTTTAGGACAGTAATTAAGGACGGACAACCCATCGTGGCTGGGGTCAAACTCTCTCAGCAGGGACAGTTCAATTTGAGTGAGACGGAAGATAAGTGGATGCCGTTTACCGCCACTCAAATTGCGATCGCTCAACGTCCGGGTTTTGATTGGGATGCACGCATCCAGATGGCTCCTGGAGTTAATGCCTTTGTCCATGATACATATCTGTTAGGAGAAGGCAGCTTACACGCATCATTACTCGGTCTTTTCACTGTTGCAAAAATGCACGGTGCGCATGAAAACAATCAAGGTGAATTATTGCGATTCTTTGCTGAGGCTACTTGGTATCCCACTGCACTATTACCCAGTCAGGGTGTGCGCTGTCCGGCGATCGATGATACCTCAGCACGGGGTACCCTGACGGATGGTACAACAACTGTGTCCCTGGTATTTACTTTTAATGCTGAAGGGGCGATCGCTACTATTCGAGCCCAGGCTCGTTATCGTGACAAGGTGACTGCGATGCCTTGGTGCGGTCGATTCTGGGAATATTCAGTTCGTAATGGGATGCTGATTCCCTTAGAAGGCGAGGTGGGATGGGAGTATCCAGAAGGCACTCGGCTCTATTTTAAAGGAAGAATTACAGAGATTAACTATGAGTTGGCATAGTCAGGGATGGCGATCGCCAGAAATATCAAAATCAAAATACTGGAGGCAATTATGAGTAAACAAATTTCGGGTGCATCTCACGTTTTGCAAATATATTAGTAGGGGCGAAGCATGACCGCTGTAAATCTCTGGTTATGACTAATAAATTGTCTGCGGTCATGCTTCGCCTATGCAAAATCGGGATGCTCCCCAAATTTCTCTCAACATGACGTTTCAAGGACAAGGTGACTGCGATGCCTTGTTGGGTTCGATTCTGGTAATATTCAGTTCGGAACGGGATAAGGTGTTGAACTAACAGCAATAGCGTAGAAGATAGCTGTATGGACGATGCCAACCATACAGCTATCTTCTATTTAATTCCAGTTTGGTAATTACTAACTATTAAGATTAAAATACCAAATCTTTACCAATCCGATCGTAAAAATGGGTGGTGCCCCCTTCCTAAAAGGACGGATTTAATTGTAAAACATTGTTGCAATACCAGCTATTTGGGGGAAAAAAAGTTACCCTAAAATAGGAGGTCAATTCCTATGATTAGCTTTGGATGGTGGAATTTAGTTATTATCATTACAATTGCTTGGTTTCTAAAATATAATTGGCGATTAGACCGCGACCAAACAGCATGGCAAGATTCTTTATTTTTAAAACATCCCGCCATCCAAAAGTTTAGTCAGTTTTGTTCTCGACCTATCGTTAACTGGATTTTCCAAGCTGTCATTATATTAGCTGTCACCAGATTGCTGTGTTATACAATTTGGTTAGTTTACGATTTGACCAATCGACCAGAGCCTCCTTACTGGGATTTCAAGTGGTTTTATGTAGCAAGTAAATTAGCCCACGATCACTTGAGTCCTTTTAATGTCGAAGTATTTAACCAAGGTTTTTGTCGAATCACAAAGGTGTGTGGGCTGATTCCATCTTTTGTTTATCCACCTAATATCATTCCTCCGATCTGGTTTCTGGGTTACTTTCCGATGAAGACTGCATTCACAATCTGGATTGTGCTGCATCTGATCGCCACAGGTTTTGTTTTATGGGGAGCGAATATCCTGTTGGAGTCGCAGTCACGAGCTTTGAGGACTATTTGCAGTATATCAGTGGCATTTATCTACGGTTTCGTCTTCGATTTGCAAGTTGGCAATGTGGCAATTTTTATTGCTATGCTGCTGTTGTGGATGTTTATTTTAGCTCTAAATAATCGGGATTTACCCGCCGGATTTTTATTGGGAATTGCCCTGTTTAAACCCACGTTAGTTGTATTATTTATTCCTTATTTTATCATCAAAAAGCGATTTTATCTAGTTTTTGTATCAATAATTACGGCAATTCTTCTAGCACTGTTCGGTTTGGCAATATCGGGTAATTCCTTAACAGGATTTCTACAGGATGCTATTCGTGGATTTCCACTGTGGCTCAACGATCCATCAAATAATCCTTATATTTCGATGAGTCGCATCGATTTAAGGGTTGTGGGGCCGAGATTTTTTCCCGATAGTCCATTTCTAGCTAAGCTATTTTCGGATTTAATTATTCTGGTGTTGGTTGGTTTAGTAAGTTGGTATTTTTACCGAAAACAATCTGGAACTGGGGTGCATCCCATCTTTGCAAATATATTCGTAGGGGCGAAGCATGACCTCCGTAAATCTCTAGTTCTCACTAATAAATTGTCTGCGGTCATGCTTCGCCCTCACAAAATTGAGATGCACCCTCGCACTGCTAGGTCAAAAAATATTGATTTACCGGAAATGGTGTTAGTTTCTTGTTTGAGTATTGCGATTAACTATTCTCAGCCAACCAGTTCGGTGATGTTAGCACCGGCGGTGGTTTTTTTGCTGAACGATTTATGTTTTCAGATTAAAAATTGTGTCTTTTCTGGCAAGAGAATGTCTGTTTGGTTATTGGGAGTTGGTTGTCTTTTGGTGCAAACTGCGGTGATTCATGCTGGGTTGTTGGTGTTTCTGGGAAAGCGGTGGAACTGGAAGGGTGGGGAATTGCCTTATTTGTTGAAAGTAACTGTTTTTTCATTGCCGAGTTATGCGGTTTTAGGGATTACGTTGAGTGTTTTGGTTTTGGCTATGACATTTGGTCAAAAACAGGTTGGTGAATTTGAGCCTGTGGATCGGGTTTCGGGTTAGAGGAAAAACAAAACCCCACTCCAACACAAAATAAACGGCCCGACAGGTTGGCAGTTGAGAATGACTCATCAGCGTAGAGGTCAAAGGTTAATCGCTGGTGGGTTCATCTTTTGTAGTCTTTTTAGTCAAGTAAGCATCTACAGCCTGAGAGACAATCCGACTTACGAGATTGCTGACTGTCCGGTCTTCTTCCTTGGCCCAATCTTCCAAGACGTTGTAGGCGTTTGGAGGAACGTAGCTGGTGACTCGTTTTAGGTTTTTTGCTGGCAAGTTAGGCAACTGGGAATTTACTTCATAGATCGATCGTACTTTCTTTGTACACCTCTTGCACAGTGACACTCGGTGTGATACCGTGTAAATAGTCAAACACAAAACCTTCACGAGCTGATATCCGAGAATAAATTCTTACTTTTGCTCTTTGGTGTCGCCCCTTCAGGTGTTTGACTCATCCCGTTTCGCCTCGGCTTGCTCTTGCTCTTGACACCAGCTTTCTATTAGTTGACCTCCGACGCTGCTCATATCCCTTTCCGCACGAACGCACAAGGCTTTGAACCTGATCTTCAATGCCTTGGGAATTACAAGTTTGATGGTGTCTTTTTCATTTGCCATAACTTTATTTTCACACGTAAACGTGTGAAAAGTTTAAAATTCCCTTAGTTACCTATTCCCATATTCCCATACCTGTGCTAGACTGAGGATGTACAAACGGAAAAGCGATCGCCCCTGGCCTGGAAAACTTGAGGGCGATCGCAATTCCACTATTCGTGTAATTCAAAGTCTATGATATCACAGCCAAAGTCAGTTCTCGAACTGCTCCGGGAAGAAATTCCTGATGTACCTCAAGGCAAAAAACCGATTCGTTTGTTGTTGTGTGGCGTTCCCAAAGGCGTAGACAGCATCGTCAATCTGCTGCACGTTTTAGGTTTTGCAGAAGTTGGGGAATGGAGCCCGCCTCTACCTTCGCCTCTAGCGGGTGAGGTGATTCGGATTTTAACCCGTTACTGGAAAGAATAGTCTTTAAGGTCGATCGCACTTAACACAAAAAGTGCGTAGGCGATAGCCGAGGCGACAGCCATCGACCTTGTTTTAATCCAACATCAGTCTTGTTGGTTGCTGTCGCTTTTCTGTTGGTGCGATCGATCGTCTTTGGATTCATTGAACTTACCTTCCTTCTGCGCTTTTTCGAGCCCTTCCTCCACCAAAAGTAGTGCCATTTGGGAAATCGAACGACGCTCAATACTCGCCAGTTTCTCTAACTTCTCCTTGATTTCGGGCGGGGGGTAAAAGGCAACTCTAGGAGATTTTGCAGGACTCACATGGTTTGGGGGTAGCGTGTTCACCATGTCATTTTAAGCGATCGGGCTCGTCCTCTTCATACACCATTAAATCCCCCGGTTGACATTTCAGTGCCCTGCACAAGGCGCTAAGGGTTGCTTCGTCGATTCGGGTGAGTCGGCGACGGGTTTTGATTTTTGACACGGAAGTGGGGTGCATCCCCATTAAAGCAGCCAATTCTTTATTGCTGATATTGCGATCGGCCATCACAACTGCCAATTTCCAACGGATCACTGCTGACGCTCAACTGCTAGCCATAACTTTGCAAGCTGATGTTAGCATTCTGTAACCTTGACTATCTTTTAAATTGCCGGTACGACAATATAAGTTGTCTTAACGCTTGACAATCGGCCGCCATTGAACTAGACTCAGGATGTACAAACGGAAAAGCGATCGCCCCCTGTCCTAGAAAACTTTAAGGGCGATCGCAATTCCACTACTTCTGTAGTTCAAACCCTATGATATCACAACCAAAATCAGTTCCCGAACTGCTCCGGGAAGAAATTCCCGACGTACCCGCTGGTAAACAACCGATTCGTTTGCTGATTTGCGGGGTTCCCAAAGCGGTAGAAAGCATTGTTAATCTGCTGCACGTTTTGGGTTTTGCACAAGTTGGGGAATGGAGTCCGCCTCTACCTTCGCCTCTAGCGGGTGAGGTGATTCGGATTTTAACTCGTTACTGGAAAGAATGATTTTTTAAATACCAAAGAAACCGGGTTTTTCGCAGTTTCTGGGAGGTGTGACGAGTATTCTGGAAAAAACCCGGTTTCTGGTCACTCGTGCGTTCAAGACTGGCGATTAAATCAATGCTAAAAGTTGGTTCAAAAATTCAATAAAATTTGCCAAAGCCGGAACCTGCTGCTGCGTCTGTTGGCTGACCCAATTATTATCAGCAATACTTGTTGTATTAGTCTTTCCAGGTTTTAGAACGCTGACAACAGTAGCAACTAAAGCTTTTTCGCGATCGAAATTTTTCCATTTCAAAGATTTCCTCTCTGACTCAGAAAATCCATCTAGATACGAACTAGCTTTTTCCATATACGCGGGATAAGCTATCTCTCCGCAACTGCACAGCAAACTATCAAGCACACCTTGGGAAACGTTATCTGGCAAAACATAAATTCCTGTACGCGGGCTATTGGTATTTACAACACCCGCTTGGTTAGGCAAATCAGGAAAGTAGTTGCGAAAGCAATTAGTAAATTTTCCGACAATTTGAGAGGGATTTGACTTATCACAATCAGCAACTATGCCAAATGCCGACAGGTTTGTTTGATACTCAGGATTTGCGGCCAAAATATCATCTAAGTTAGTAACAAGGTTGCTTCCTTCACCTGCATAAATTGCGACTGATATAGTATCATTAAACAGAATAGAAGGCATATCAAGGCGTTTGTACAAGTTTCCTTTTTTGGGATAAACAGGAATCAATTTGCGCCAAAAGGGGTCTAAATCTGACTTTAATCCTTTCAACTCCTCCCGAAAATCTTTAAAACCCAAAAGCTTGAGAACTTTCCCTGTAAATGCCTGGTCATGCTGCCCTTCTACTCCAATAATGGCGTATTTCATACGCGCACCTCCTGACCCAAATCCTCCCGCAATCTTTGCAATCTTTCCCGTTCAATTCTAACTGCTTTAGTTTGTGACTCTTGTTTCTCTAAACGGTAAAGAACTAAATCAGTGTCTGAATCGCTAGCATCTAAAATCGCATCAATTGCTTCTAAACTATGGGTAGTTGCAAATAACTGAACATTCATTTGCTTGCACCACTGCACAATCCAAGTAAATGAACTGCGAAGTGCTTCAGTATGAATTGCTGTTTCTATCTCGTCAATTAGCAACACTCCACCTCTGACTTTTGTCAGCGTTAGAGCAATAAATAGCAAGCGACGTACTCCATCACCAAAAGAGCTTAATGGTGAAATTCCCACTTGTTTGTGATCGATATAGAGACTGCTACGATTGCCACCATGCGATAGAATCACTAAATCAATAATTCCTGAATCCATCACTTGCAATAGCTTAATCACTTCTGGCTTAAAACGCTGAAAAATAGCTTCTGAGAGCAAGCCAACTTGTGATTGTTCTATGCGGTGAGAAAAAGGTGTCACAGTATCAACTGACAGCATGGCATCTGAGCGAATTCGCCGATTCGTTAAACGCTCATTTTCCCAAATTTCAAAATATTCAGATAATTCATTGGGTGAATCCGATAGAATAGCTTTTAGCTCTATTTCTGCACCTCGCAAAGTATTGTCAAACCCAATATCTTCTGAGGATTGAATTTCGTCATCTTCTGATAATTCCACTCCATCAAATTCTTGGTAAATTGCCCTCGACTCTCTCACTGAAAACTTACCATTACCAGAAACGTGAGTTTCCATTTGGTTAAAATCTAATTGTTCTTCTTCTTCTTCTTTATTTTGAGGAAACAGCCATTTCAGTGCATCTAGTCTTGGCTTGCGAGAATATTTGATTTCTCGCCGCCACGATGTATTCAGCCATTCCAGGGGATCTAAGGGGCGACAATAGGTTGATATCGCTTCTAAAACACTGGTTTTGCCTGAGTTGTTCCCGCCCACCAAAATGTTAATTTGGCCCAAGTCCTGCAAGGTTAAATCTCGCAGGCCTCGGAACCGATGGATGGTTAAATTGTCAAGGTGTTTCATAATTATTATTATGCTACATAAATCGATATCTATCAATAAACTTATTAGAGATATAAAGCTATCCTCAATTTAATTTAATATCGATCGCGTTCGTGAATTGATTTACATTCCCAGAAAAATCCAGACCCAACCGTCAAAACTTGTTCTGTTGGCATGAATAATTCCCAATAGGGAAGTTCAGAATCATCTTGGAAATCTGGCTGTATAATTAGTTGATAATCTCCCTCAAAAACTAGAGTGAGGCTAATATTATCAGCATCGATCGCAAAATTGATCAATTCTTTATTTTTCAACTGCTGCAAAACTATTTTGACAGCATCTATTTCTACATCGTCTACTTCTGCATCGTCTACATCTGCATCTATATCTACTGGCAAGGAAGAAGTTAAAATGCGAGATCCTTGCTTGAAAACCCAAGGTGTTGCCCTTGTGCCAAATTGCCAACTACCTTTGGATAGATGTGCTAATTTTGGGTGAGTATAGGCAGACATCTCACCGAAATCTAGCCGTAATTCATCCCCATAACTAAATATAACCTGATGACAAATTTCTCCGATCATCGGTTTAGTAATGACTGAAATAATTTGCTCGATATTTGGCTTCCGATCGGCAATAGATGTTTGAATAGCCATTTAAATATCCTCTAAAAATTCTTGTGCTTTCTGGCGGAGTTGTTCATACGTAAAATCGCCTCTACGGTTTAAAGTTCCACCATAACCATTTTTCTTTTCTTCTTCAATGAACAAACCAAAAGCAATCCTTAATTCACCTCCCATCTTAAACTCTCTAGCGATCGCATTAATCTGTTTAATATCGCGTTTTCTACCCATCAATATTATCTGCTAAAATATTTTGTAAGATTTCTAAACCAAAGAAACCGGGTTTTTCGCAGTTTCTGGGAGGTGTGGCGAAGTATTCTGGAAAAAACCCGGTTTCTCGCCACCCATCCACTATTCATTGAAGGTGTTTTAGATACCTATGATTTCGGTACATAAGTCGATCGCACTTGCAACTCCTTCATCTGCTTCTCATCCACATCAGACGGCGCATTCGCCAATAAACAACCCGCCTGCTGCGTCTTCGGAAACGCAATCACATCTATTCAGTGTAATGATACTTACAAGCCGCGATCGCAATTTCTTGATCCGTAACTTGGTAAACTAAACGATGTTCGTTATCAATGCGCCTAGACCAAAAACCACTTAACTCGTATTTCAGAGGTTCAGGTTTTCCCAATCCTTCAAAGGGCGATCGGTCTATATCTTTAATCAATTCTACAATTTTGCGATAAATCTTTTTGTCTAATTTTACCCATTCATTAAAATCTGCAAAAGCAGAAGATTCAAAAACAATTCTTCTGCTCATTACAAATTCTGTAAGTTAACTTCAACTAAATTTTGACCCTCTTTAACATTTTTAATAGCTTTTAAAAGTCTATTTTTGTTGACTTCTGATTTCAAAAGATATTCGGTTTCATCACACTCAGAAACAATTATTTCAATCTCTTTGTCTCCAAAAGTCGCCTTGATTTGTTCTAAAAAATGATGAGTGAGTTCGCTGGCTTTTAAACGATAAACAGTTGACATCGTTTTTACCTATTTTCGATTATGCTAATTATAGCGTTTTTAGTCTAAAGACGTGGGGTATAACTATAACATACAGTATCAGCCAAAGTTTTGACTCAATGACAGTCCAGGACGCAGAATCGTGTCTGTCATGCTGAACAAAACGCGGTGTAGTGAAGCATCCAGCGAGATGCTTCCCTTCTCTCAGCATGACACATAGGCTTTGCCTAAGTCCCGATCGCCTTATGACTTAGGTACATAAGTCGATCGCACTTGCAACTCCTTCAACTGCTTCTCATCCACACTAGACGGCGCATTCGTCAACAAACAACCCGCTTGCTGCGTCTTCGGAAAAGCCATGACATCGCGAATCGACTCCTCGCCAGCCAACAGCATCACCAACCGATCCAAACCGTAGGCTATGCCGCCGTGGGGAGGAGTTCCGTACTCAAACGCATCCAACAAAAAGCCGAATTTATTGTAAGCTTCCTCAGTGGATAAGCCGATCGCCTCAAACACCTTTTCCTGAACTTCCCGCTGGTAAATCCGCAGAGAACCGCCGCCGATTTCTGTACCGTTTAATACCAAATCGTAAGCTTGAGCTCTAGCAGTTTTCAAATCGGCAATATCATCGGGATGCGGTGCGGTAAACGGGTGATGTAATGCTTCCAAACGCTTCTCGTCAGCATTCCATTCAAACATTGGGAAATCAGTCACCCACAGCAGATTCATCTTGTCTTTGTCGATTAATCCCAAGTCGTTCCCAACGTACAAACGCAATCTATCCAAAATCTTATTGACAGTTGGCGCCTCTGCTGCTGCAAATAACAACAAATGACCTGGTTGCGCGCCGGTGCGATCGAGCAATTCCTGTTTTTGTGCTTCCGTCAAATTATCCTTAATTGCGCCGATCGTATCAATTTCACCATTTTCCCGCACGCGAATGAAAGCCAATCCTTTCGCACCGGCTTCGGTGGCTTCTTTAAACACATCACCTTTTTTAATTCGCTCGTTAGAAAAAACCTCATTGCCGCCGGGAATCGGCAAAACTTTCACAATTCCACCCGCAGCAATTGCACCGGAAAATACCTTAAATCCCGAATCTTTCATCAAATCGGAAACATCGACTAATTCCATACCGAAGCGAGTATCGGGTTTGTCGCTACCGTAGCGATCCATCGCTTCTGCGTAAGTCAAACGCGGGAAAGGACGAGGTAATTCCACGCCTTTGACTGTTTGGAAAATATTGCAGACTAAACCTTCATTTAATTCGATCACTTCTTCCACAGACATGAAACTCATTTCCATGTCCAATTGTGTAAATTCCGGCTGTCTGTCGGCGCGCAAATCTTCATCGCGGAAGCAGCGAGCAATCTGATAATATCTATCAAAACCAGACACCATTAATAATTGTTTGAACAACTGCGGCGACTGCGGCAAAGCATACCATTCACCGGGATTGACGCGGCTGGGAACTAAATAATCTCTCGCACCTTCGGGAGTCGCGCGAGTTAAAATCGGTGTTTCAATTTCCATGAAACCCTCAGCATCTTCGAGGTGGCGACGCATGGCTTTGACTACTTGGTGGCGAAGCTGTAAATTGCGACTCATGCGATCGCGCCGCAAGTCTAAATAGCGATATTTCAGGCGCAAATCTTCCCGCACGTTTTCATTTTCCGCCGTCGCTACCTGAAATGGTAACTGTTTGCGCACGGCATTCAACAATTCAATTTCGTCTGCATAAATTTCTACCTCACCCGTAGCTAATTTCGGGTTGAGGGAATCTGCGGGGCGGCTGGTGACTCGCCCGGTAATTTTGACTACGTATTCGTTGCGCAAAGCCTCAGCCCCGTGATAGGAATCGGGGGTGCGTTGGGGATCGCTGACTATTTGCACGCTACCCGATCGATCGCGCAAATCCAGAAAAATCACCCCGCCATGATCGCGGCGGCGATCCACCCATCCGTACAGGGTGACAGTCTCTCCGATGTGTTCGCTTCGCAGTTCGCCGCAGTAGTAAGTTCTCATGGTTCGGGGTTATGGACTAAAAATAAAGCTTTTCGATTATAGCGCTGTAGGGACACGGCACGTGCAGTCTCCTAATTTCTAAATTCGGACACAGCAATGCCGTCTCCCTACCCCAAAATAACATTGTAGGGACACGGCACTGCCGTCTCCTAATTTCCGGTAATATTCAGCGAGAATGGTGCAAAATATGAGTTTAATGTTTCTTGTCAAAAAATTTGGTTAGCGCACTCCACGCAGACTTCGACGCATCCGTCAAACGAGTGCCGATCGACTCAATTTCCCCAACCACAACGTGCCAATTTTTTTCAGTTTCTTTCTGAATTTGGTCAACAGCTTGTTCAATGCGATCGCGTTCGATAAACTTATTTTGTTCTACCGCTTCTCGCGCTTGGCGAACCGCTTTCAAATAGGCCTCGCGACTGACTTCCCCTGCATCTTGCACTTGTGATTGCGCGCGAGTTTTAATCGCATCAACCACCAGCCAATTTTTCTCTGCTTCTTTTTGAATCAGCCCCACCGCATCAGTCATTCTTTCTTTGGCGATGGTCTTATTTTTGGCCAGGGCTAACTGGGCTTTGTGCACAGCTTTTAAGTAAGCTTCACGGGTGAGATCGCCTGCTGCTTGTACCTCTGCGGCTGCGCGTTTTTTGATCGCTTCAAATAATACGGCAGTTTCGGCGATCGCCTCATCAGTCGCGTTTGGCATCTCCTTTTTGACGATCGCCGTCGTTTCCGGAGTTACCTCTACAATTATTTCCTCGGTCACATTTGGATCTGTCATATCAATTATCTCCTTTTGTAGTCCGCGGAGGCGGACTTTGTATGTGTAGCGCCCGAATTCATTCTGGCATTAAAAACTTAGTCCTGTTTTATTACATTTTATCTACCAAAGTAGAGCTCATGTCTAGGATACCACCAACTTACAGGTACGGTTTAGCGCACTTTAATTGCTGAGAAGTCGCTCCACCTAAAAACACACAACACCCACAAACTTGGTTTCTCAACACTGCAAAAGTTTGAAATTAAATTTTTTCAATTTTCCAGCGGCAACTCTCCCACATCGCTCGCATATAACAAGTGGTGACTTTTTTCGGCGTCCAGCCAAGATGCAGGAAAATTGTATTGAGATAGGAGGATATCTTGAAGCGCGACTTTCATCTGATGCGCGCAGATATCCGGCGGGACTTTGCCCGTGCCCGTACCCATGCCGGGAATAGCGATCGTCTCAATGATATGTTTGACCGGCGTTCCGTCTGGAACAGTCCCATATTTTACGAGAGTTAAAATAGCCCGGGTTGCGAGATAGACATTGACTGTCTCTGTTAAAATTATTGGAACGCGCATGGTTGGGGCAGCTATTAAATAGGGAATTTCATCACGATCGGTATCTACAACTTCTGCGGCTCCTACTAAGAGTTCGCCCTGATGGCGAGAGTGAATTGCGGTTTAAGTTTCATCGGGAATTGGATGTTAAGACTCCAGCACTGCTAAGCGTGAAACTTTACCATCTCATAGGCATTGAGTCTTCAAAATACCTGAAACCGAGAATCATGACTCTGAGGATTTTTCGACATACATAAAGTGACTGTTTTGTCAATACTGTTTAAATGCCTTTGCCCTGTCTTCCACCCCACCACGGCATAACAAAGCCTCACCTTGTGTAAGCCCCTTACGGCAGCAACCAACCTCATAGAAACTGTTTGGGCTCTTTCCCTGAAACTTCAGAACCCGACTTTCCGACTTAAGAACCCGACTTTCCGACTTCAGAACCCGACTTTCCGACTTCAGAACCCGACTTTTCCGACTTTACTTTTAGCGCGAAAGAAAATATAGTTATTTTAGTGGCATGCAAAAACTAACCCTGTCAAAATTAATCCCAGCCCTGTGGAAAGTTGAGATGATGGGCATCGAGAGGCATAAGATAAAAACTTCCTCAGTCAAATTTGACGGCAAATGTGACTAATTAAGTTTAAGCTTTGGGCTTGAATGACCTCACGTTGTTAAGTAAATCGACCTAATTAAACGTCAAATACGGATGCCTAAAAAGGCTTGCTGTGTATCTTTTATTCCGACTTCCCTTGCCTAAAAGGCTTGCTGTGTATCTCTTGTTCCGACTTTTGTCGAACTTCTACTTAGTCAGATTGTTGGGGTAACTTTACAAAAAACACACAAAACTTCCATCACAAAACGTGGGATTAAGTGTTATTCTTTAAAAGAATGCCAGGTCTAGCTTACAAAAGCTGGAAAAAGGTAACAGAATTTATCGGGTGCATCAATACAACTCTAAGTTAAGCAAAAATTCAAACTAATTCCTGATTGTAAGTGATGAATCGATTAGTGACTCAAGCACTCGTACTGTCATACCTGAAGGAGGGTGTGACGGATATAATTTCAACAAATTTATGGCATCTAGGGCAGGAATATCGAGGATATCTATATCATTGTTGTGCTAGGTGGACAGGCAATCCTCATCATGCGGAAGATGCTCTCAGTCAGGCGATGATGAAAGCCTGGGAGAAGGTGGGAGAGGGTGTCGGTCAGTGCTGGACGCACGGGTATCCAGCCACCGAATTTTTCAACCAAAATATTGGCTAAGAACCCTCAATAAGAGTTAAAAAAACCGGGTTTCTTTGTTTCTTTGTGGGCGAGTGCATAAGCCCTATTAATTTGTCGCGGGCTTCTACAAATCTCAAATTAAAAAACTTCACCGCTAACCAGGCAGGTATTTAACGTGAACCAACAAATTATTTTCATCGACTCCAACGTCCCAGACTATCAAACGCTACTGGGAGGCGCAGATCCACAAGCCGAAATCGTCATATTAGATGCTAACCGCAGCGGCATCGAACAAATAACCGAAACACTAGCAAGTAAACAAAACGTAGCAGCAGTCCATATTATTTCGCACGGCAGTGCAGGCAGCGTCCAACTCGGTTCTGACATCCTGAATGGGGAAAGTTTAGAAAGTTTTAGCAGCCAGATACAGCAGTGGCGCAACGTGCTGACTGAGGAAGCAGATATTTTGCTGTACGGGTGCGACGTAGCAGCCGGAGAAATTGGAGAAAACTTCGTAAAGCGCCTCAGTGAAATAACCGGGGCAGATGTGGCAGCATCTACGGACTTAACGGGGAATGCGGCACTGGGCGGAGATTGGGAACTGGAAAAAACCACCGGTTCAATTGAAGCTTCCATTGGCTTGTCACAGGAAGCGATGACAACCTACGCCAGTATTTTACCCACAGCCGTTCAATTTGACTTCACATCAGTATTCGATAGCGATGTGATTACCAACTACACGGGAGGAGTCACAGACACCACACAAGACCCACTGGGTAGCTCACCGGTTGGCATAGATACCTTAATCACTCAGTCCTTTGCAACATTTCAAAGCCCTGCTAATGGCAACGGGTTACCCGACAACGGCTCTTTTGCAGCGAATGCGTACCATCCTGCCGTTCAGCTAGGCTACAACAACACCAATAATGGCAATAACGCCAAATTACTCATAACTAACGGCACATCCTTTACCTTCGCAGTCACGCCCAACCAATATTCAGCAATCCACCTGTTTGCCACCAGTACAAATGGTGCGGCAGGGATGCAGGTGACATTTAACTATAGCGATGGCACAACTGGCACAAGCACAGCCACCGTTGACGACTGGTTTAACGAAATTACAACAGAATCATTTTCCAACTACTATCTGATCAACGGAATGGATCGGAGGACTGGTGCAACTGGAACAACTTATGACGATATCAACGATCCAGCCCTATTCGGGTTCGGGTTCAATCCCAACCCAGCCAAAACCCTGCAAAGCATTACCGTCACCAAAACCAGCGGTGGAACCGTTGATAATAGACTGGGAGTTTTCGGAGCCACTGGTGTAGTTGGCCCCACAGTAGCCCTGACTTCGGCAGCAGCAGCCACCGTCAACGCACCGTTTGCCGTCACCGCCACCTTCAGCGAAAGTACCACCAACTTTATCGCCAGTGATCTCAGTCTCACCAACGGCACTGTCAGCGGTTTTAGCGGTTCTGGGACTACCTATACCTTCACCGTCAACCCCACCGGCCAGGGAATCGTAACGGTGAACGTCCCTGCAGGGATAGCCACCGACACGACGGGATCTACCACCAACACCGCAGCCACCGCCCTCACCCGTACCTTTGACAGTGTAGCTCCCACAGTAGCCCTGACTTCGGCAGCAGCAGCCACCGTCAAC
>JAHREW010000002.1:0-57480 GCA_020883125.1 Microcoleus sp. CAWBG506 | reverse complement strand
GCCCCGTTTGCCGTCACCGCCACCTTCAGCGAAAGTACCACCAACTTTATCGCCAGCGATATCAGTCTCACCAACGGCACTGTCAGCGGTTTTACTGGTTCTGGGACTACCTACACTTTTACCGTCAACCCCACCGGTCAGGGAACTGTCACGGTGAACGTTCCTACCGGAGTAGCCACTGATGCAGCAGGCAATAACAACACCGCAGCCACCGCCCTCACCCGTACCTTTGACAGTGTAGCTCCCACAGTAGCCCTGACTTCGGCAGCAGCAGCCACCGTCAACGCCCCGTTTGCCGTCACCGCCACCTTCAGCGAAAGTACCACCAACTTTATCGCCAGCGATATCAGTCTCACCAACGGCACTGTCAGCGGTTTTACTGGTTCTGGGACTACCTACACTTTTACCGTCACCCCCACCGGTCAGGGAACTGTAACGGTGGATGTCCCAGCAGGGGTAGCCACGGATGCCACCGGCAATAACAACACCGCAGCCACCGCCCTCACCCGTACCTTTGACAGTAGTGCCCCTACTGCCACCACTTTCACCCCCGCAGATAACGCCACCAGTGTGGCTGTGGCTGCGAATTTAGTCGTCACCTTGAGTGAAGCTGTCTCCAAAGGCACTGGCAACATTGTCATCAAGAAAGTCTCTGACAATTCAGTTGTCGAAACTATTAATGTTACCTCAGCCAACGTTACAGTTAGCGGCTCTACGGTCACAGTTAATCCCACGGCTGATTTACTACCCGGTACTGATTATTACGTTGAAATTGCTGCTGGTGCGATTAAAGACTTAGCTGGTAACAATTATGCTGGCACTACAGGGGCAACTGCTTGGAATTTTACCACTGCTGCCGCTCCGGATACTACAGCCCCTACCGCTACAACTTTCACCCCCGCAGATAACGCCACCAGTGTGGCTGTGGCTGCTAATTTAGTCGTCACCTTGAGTGAAGCTGTCTCCAAAGGCACGGGCAACATTGTTATCAAGAAAGTCTCTGACAATTCAGTTGTCGAAACTATTAATGTTACCTCAGCCAACGTTACAGTTAGCGGCTCTACGGTCACAGTTAATCCCACGGCTGATTTACTACCCGGTACTGATTATTACGTTGAAATTGCTGCTGGTGCGATTAAAGACTTAGCTGGTAACAATTATGCTGGCACTACAGGGGCAACTGCTTGGAATTTTACCACTGCTGCCGCTCCGGATACTACAGCCCCTACCGCTACAACTTTCACCCCCGCAGATAACGCCACCAGTGTGGCTGTGGCTGCTAATTTAGTCGTCACCTTGAGTGAAGCTGTCTCCAAAGGCACGGGCAACATTGTTATCAAGAAAGTCTCTGACAATTCAGTTGTCGAAACTATTAATGTTACCTCAGCCAACGTTACAGTTAGCGGCTCTACGGTCACAGTTAATCCCACGGCTGATTTACTACCCGGTACTGATTATTACGTTGAAATTGCTGCTGGTGCGATTAAAGACTTAGCTGGTAACAATTATGCTGGCACTACAGGGGCAACTGCTTGGAATTTTACCACTGCTGCCGCTCCGGATACTACAGCCCCTACCGCTACAACTTTCACCCCCGCAGATAACGCCACCAGTGTGGCTGTGGCTGCTAATTTAGTCGTCACCTTGAGTGAAGCTGTCTCCAAAGGCACGGGCAACATTGTTATCAAGAAAGTCTCTGACAATTCAGTTGTCGAAACTATTAATGTTACCTCAGCCAACGTTACAGTTAGCGGCTCTACGGTCACAGTTAATCCCACGGCTGATTTACTACCCGGTACTGATTATTACGTTGAAATTGCTGCTGGTGCGATTAAAGACTTAGCTGGTAACAATTATGCTGGCACTACAGGGGCAACTGCTTGGAATTTTACCACTGCTGCCGCTCCGGATACTACAGCCCCTACCGCTACAACTTTCACCCCCGCAGATAACGCCACCAGTGTGGCTGTGGCTGCTAATTTAGTCGTCACCTTGAGTGAAGCTGTCTCCAAAGGCACGGGCAACATTGTTATCAAGAAAGTCTCTGACAATTCAGTTGTCGAAACTATTAATGTTACCTCAGCCAACGTTACAGTTAGCGGCTCTACGGTCACAGTTAATCCCACGGCTGATTTACTACCCGGTACTGATTATTACGTTGAAATTGCTGCTGGTGCGATTAAAGACTTAGCTGGTAACAATTATGCTGGCACTACAGGGGCAACTGCTTGGAATTTTACCACTGCTGCCGCTCCGGATACTACAGCCCCTACCGCTACAACTTTCACCCCCGCAGATAACGCCACCAGTGTGGCTGTGGCTGCTAATTTAGTCGTCACCTTGAGTGAAGCTGTCTCCAAAGGCACGGGCAACATTGTTATCAAGAAAGTCTCTGACAATTCAGTTGTCGAAACTATTAATGTTACCTCAGCCAACGTTACAGTTAGCGGCTCTACGGTCACAGTTAATCCCACGGCTGATTTACTACCCGGTACTGATTATTACGTTGAAATTGCTGCTGGTGCGATTAAAGACTTAGCTGGTAACAATTATGCTGGCACTACAGGGGCAACTGCTTGGAATTTTACCACTGCTGCCGCTCCGGATACTACAGCCCCTACCGCTACAACTTTCACCCCCGCAGATAACGCCACCAGTGTGGCTGTGGCTGCTAATTTAGTCGTCACCTTGAGTGAAGCTGTCTCCAAAGGCACGGGCAACATTGTTATCAAGAAAGTCTCTGACAATTCAGTTGTCGAAACTATTAATGTTACCTCAGCCAACGTTACAGTTAGCGGCTCTACGGTCACAGTTAATCCCACGGCTGATTTACTACCCGGTACTGATTATTACGTTGAAATTGCTGCTGGTGCGATTAAAGACTTAGCTGGTAACAATTATGCTGGCACTACAGGGGCAACTGCTTGGAATTTTACCACTGCTGACACCACAGCGCCTACAGCAGCCACTTTCACCCCCGCCGACAACGCCACTACTGTTGCCGTAGCTGCTAATTTAGTTGTCACCTTGAGTGAAGCCGTACAGAAAGGCACTGGCAATATTGTTATCAAGAAAGTCTCCGATAACTCAGTTGTTGAAACTATCAATGTTACCTCCACAAATGTCACCGTTACTGGTAGTACAGTAACAGTTAATCCAACGGCAGATTTCGCTTACAATACAAAATACTACATTGAAATTCCCAATGGGGCTATTCAGGATTTAGTTGGAAATAATTACGCGGGAATTACTGGCAATAATACTTGGGATTTCCAGACTGCTCTACCTCCTTCCTTTGAAGACTCCAATATTTCCTTCCCTGGTGGAGATTACGGTTCTACAACTTGGGCTGACTACAATGGAGACGGCAAACCAGACTTATTATTGACTGGTTTAGGTTATAATTTTAACCCGATTTCCAGACTGTACAAAAATACAGGCAGTGATTTTGTCCAGGAAGTCTCCGTACCTGGTTTTGACTCCGGTTCCGTAGCTTGGGCTGACTATAATGTAGACGGAAAACAAGACTTTCTGTTGACAGGTTCCTCTGGTTCAGCAGGTCGGATTTCCAAGCTCTACAAAAATACAGGCAGTGGTTTTACTGAAGACACCAGTGTTTCTTTGCCTGGTGTTGACTTCGGTTCTGTAGCTTGGGCGGACTATAACGGAGACGGAAAACAGGACTTCCTGTTGACCGGTTATGCGCCTTTTACTCCCAACATATCCAAACTGTACAAAAATACAGGCAGTGGTTTTACTGAAGACACGAGTATTTCTTTGCCCGGTGTTAGCAACAGTTCTGTAGCTTGGGCGGACTATAACGGAGACGGAAAACAAGACTTTCTGTTGACAGGTTCCTCGGCTTCAGGTCGGATCTCCAAACTGTACAAAAATACAGGCAGTGGTTTTGTAGAAGACACGAGTATTTCTTTGCCCGGTGTTAGCAACAGTTCTGTAGCTTGGGCGGACTATAACGGAGACGGAAAACAGGACTTTCTGTTGACAGGTTCTTCAGCTTCAGGTCAGATATCCAAACTGTACAAAAATACAGGCAGTGGTTTTACAGAAGACACCAGTGTTTCTTTGCCCGGTGTTAGCGAGAGTTCTGTAGCTTGGGCAGACTATAACGGAGACGGAAAACAAGACTTTCTGTTGACAGGTTCCTCGGCTTCAGGTCGGATCTCCAAACTGTACAAAAATACAGGTAGTGGTTTTGTAGAAGACACGAGTATTTCTTTGCCCGGTGTTAGCAACAGTTCTGTAGCTTGGGCGGACTATAACGGAGACGGAAAACAAGACTTTTTGTTGATGGGTTCCTCGGCTTCAGATCGGATATCCAAACTGTACAAAAATAATAGCATTTTTCCAGACATAATCCCACCTAAAGTCAACATTTTTACACCAATTAATAATGCTATAAGTGTTGGGATTGATGAAAATTTAGTTATCACTTTCAGTGAATTAATTAAAAAAGGAACGGGAAATATTGTCATCAAGAAATCCTCTAATAATTCCGTTGTGGAAACCATGTCAGTTACGGCTAACAATGTCACGATTAGTGACAGTCAACTGATAATCAACCCAACGGTAAGTTTAGATCAAAAGACAGATTACTATGTTGAAGTTTCTAATGGGGCTATTCAGGATTTAGCTGGAAACTCTTATGCTGGAATTAGTGGTAATAGCAATTGGAGATTCCAAACAATTGACACAATTGCACCCACAGCTACGAGTTTTACTCCTGCCGATAATGCTAGGAATATCAACGTTGCTGATAACTTAGTAGTCAACTTCAGTGAACCCATTCAGAAAGGTAACGGCGATATTACCATCAGGAAACTATCTGATAATACCGTTGTAGAAAGAATCCCTGTTACGGCTAATAATATCACCGTTAGTGGCAGTCAACTGACTATTAATCCAACGGCAAACTTAGATATAAACACAGACTACTTCGTTAGAATTAACAATCCTGCCATTAAAGACTTAGCCGGGAATTCTTTTCCGGGAATTAACGACAATAATACCTGGAACTTCATTGCCGATACAATTGCACCCACAGCAACAATTTTCACCCCTGCTGATAATGCTACGGCTGTTGCAGTTGCCACTAACTTAGTTGTCAATTTCAGCGAACCCATTCAAAAAGGCACGGGCAATATTGTCATCAAGCGAAAGTCTAATAATTCCCTTTTTGAAATCATTTCTGTCGAAGCAAGTAATGTCACGATTAGTGGCAGCCAACTGACAATTAACCCAACGGCTAACTTGGAGCTAAACACACAATACTACGTCGAGATTACTAACGGTACAATTAAAGATTTAGGAGTAAATAATTATGCGGGTATAAGCGGAAATAGTGCTTGGGACTGGACAACAAATGCTGTTAATGTTCTTCCCACAATTTCTATTAATGATATTGAAGTTGATGAAACGGGATCGAATGCTAACTTTACCATTTCGCTTTCAACAGCAAGTAGCGCAGCAGTAACGGTTGACTATGAAACTGTTGATGGCACAGCAAAAGCAGCCGATAAAGACTATACAGCGATTGCCAAAACTCCGATTAGATTTGCATCAGGTGAACAAACAAAAACTATAACCGTCCCAATCTTGGAAGATAATAATATATGGGATCCTGATGAAACATTTAAAGTTGTTTTGAGCAACGCTCAAAATGCTGCGTTGAGTAATAAAGTTACTGGGGTAGCTAAAATCAAAGATAGCAAGAAGCCTGTAGTTAGCCTAGAAACTCGCCTGGACACCCCGCTCTATGTTCAAGAAGGAAACAGTGGTATTTCTAATACTTACGTTCCTATTTTCCTTGACAAACCGAGCAGTGTTCCGGTCAAAGTTAAGTTTGAAACTTATTATGGGCCAAATTGGGTGAACGACTTAGCAACGCCAAATGAGGACTATACCCCCATTCCACTCCAAACTATAACCTTCAATCCCGGAGAAACCAAGAAAAAGATCGATATAGCTATCAAAGGCGATCTCATTGACGAAAAAGATGAGTTTCTTGGTGTTCGCATCAGTGATCCTGAGAATGCTTTATTGTCTACATTATATAATAATGATCGGGGTATATACATAGAAAACGATGATGCTCCGCCAGAAATTTCTGTAAAAGATATTACTCTGAACGAGGGCAATGCTGACGGGAATAACAATACCTTTTCTACCCAAGCCAATTTTACAGTTACTCTCTCTAAGCCATCTAGTCAACCGATTAGTTTCTATTATCGGACTGAAGATGTAAGTTCTTATGGTCAGATCGGGGCTGCCTATCAGCCGGTTCAACGGACTCTCGCAACATTTGCGCCGGGTGAAACCAGTAAGACAATTACAATTCCAGTAAGAGGTGACACGGCATTTGAAGAAAACAGCACTTTAAAGTTTAAGCTGATTCTCGACACCTATGGCACTAATGGGAGCATCGCTCAAGATAAAGGCAATGCGATCGCAACGGTACTGGATGACGATTCCAGACCGACAATTTCTGTTCCCGATATCAATGTTGCGGAAACAGTTGGTTCCAGCAGTGGAGATGGAGTCGCTAATGTTGAGATTAAGCTGTCTAGTCCCAGCACAGAGTCCGTATCGGTTAACTACGCATTCAAAGATGGTACGGCAATCGCGAATCAAGACTATAAGCCAGTCGCCCCTGGTAGAGTCTCATTCGCGTCAGGCGAAACCACTAAATCCATATCGGTTCCGATCATTAACGATGGTAAGCCAGAGCCAAACGAGACTTTTTCTGTCATTCTCAGCAATCCCGTCAATGCCCGGCTTGCAAAAGATACTGGAACCATTACGATTAACGACAAAATCGAACTTTGGATTGATGACGCGCCCGTAAGCATAACTGAGGGCGACACCGGCAAAAAAGAAGTGACTTTTACGGTCAATCTTGCAAAAGCACTCAACGTTCCAGTAACGGTTGACTATAGAACAACAGGTGCAAACAATGGTATCGATTATACCGACCTTCAGGATAAGCTTGAGTTTGCACCAGGCGAAACAAAGAAAACTATTAAAGTTCTGGTGAATGGTGACACCGACATTGAAGCTGACGAAACATTTAATCTTGTTCTCAGTAATGCCACTAATGCCACCCTAACAAAAAATACAGGTACAGTAACAATTGTTGATGATGACAGACCAGTAGCTACGATTAGCGAACAAGCCATCCTTGATGAAGACAAGGGAACGGCTACATTTACCGTTACACTTTCCAAACCCTTCTCAAAAGCAACAATGGTTGGCGTTACAACCAAAGATGGTACGGCTAAGAGTTCTGATAACGATTACACGGCAATCTCAGGGGGTCTCAGGTTCGAGCCGGGAGAAACAAGCAAAACTATCACCGTTACCACCAAGCCGTTAACGGATAAGGAAAAAAGTTATATAGAATTTGGGGAGGCTGACTTTGTTGCTGCGGTTAACCCCGATACCAAGGCGGAAGGTGACGAAACCTTTAGCGTTGTTCTCGTCGATCGCAATCCCCTTGTCAAGGCTGTAGGGGAGGGGACTGTTGTCATTGATGATTTTAATGACTCACGATCTTTCTATCCTGATGGTGTCAGACCCAAAATTTCGATCGACCCTGTTGTCCTAATCCCCGAAGGAGCAGAGGGGACTACTACCTCAGCCATCTTTAACCTCAAGCTCGATCGCCCCGGCACAACCCAAGCTCCAGTTAGCCTTCGCTATCGCACGCAGGATGACACTGCTACAGTTTTAGACAAAGATTACCAGGCGATCGACCCACAGCAAACGTTAACGTTTGCACCAGGAGAAACTGAAAAAACGATTAGCGTTAATATCAATGGCGACTCCAAACCTGAATTGAACGAGCGCTTCAAACTTATCCTCAGCGGTCCGAGCAATGTCGCGTTAGACAATAGTTCTGCACAGGGGATTATTTTTGACACTAAGCCATCAATATCTGGCGTGACCCAACTAGCTTTTGATTTGCTGGCATCTTCTGCTCTCCAGGATGGTAGAAATGTTAAGTTACCGTTCTTTGGTCAATTTCCAAGCGATGTACTTGACAATAGTTTGTCTGGACTAGGTAAAAGCTTCGGGGATGTACTGGCTCAGAACCCTCAAATGACGGGCACAGAGCTGCAACAAAAGCTGACAGCAGTCTTGCCGCAGGGATTTTCCCTCGATGCTTCCGCCTTTGACCTAAAAAACGATACGTTGAAATTTAAGATTCAGGGTAAAGAAAGTTTTAACAGTAATATCGCCAGTAAAGGATTTAACCTTTTTGACCGAATCAAATTCAATCAAAATGGGGTGAAATCGGGCGAGCCTAATGCTTTAGCCGGCAAAACAACTATAAATTATGATATCTCTATGGCTCTTGCTTATAAGCCTGAGTTGGGATGGTATATCAACACAAAAGAAACAGGATTAAGCACCATAATTGACGAGAAAGTAAAAGACGACTCCCTATTTACTGACAGTAGAAGTGGATTTCTGCCGGTTAATTTTACTGCGAAATCCACGGATCAAAAACAAAATCAATCTCAGGCAAAATTTGAAATCTCTTTGCGTGATTTGGATAAGTCAGGAACCGACGCGGATGGTTTTGGGCTAACCGTCTCTGAAATTGCCAACAACTTAAAGACAAAAGATCCGTCTCAACCGCTTTATAACTCAGTCCTCAGTGCAGACGGAACCCTGAATTTAGATGGTGAAGTGGCGTTGAAATCTGGATTGCCATCTCTAAAATTTAACCTTTACAGCGATTTGCCAACTGTTAATTATGTTAATGGCAAATTAACCACAGATAAGGCTCAATTAGACAAAGACAAGGTCCCTAGTTTCTTCACGCTCAATAACATTAAACTGGATCTGGGGAATTTTATTTCCTACTTTGGCAAGCCAATTTTTGGTAATATTTCGCGCATCCTTGCACCCATTCGACCCATCTTAGACTTTTTGGATACCGACACTAAAATTTTTGGCGAAGTTGGTTTAGTTGGGGAGTTAGATGCAGACAAAAATGGCAAAGTTACTCCCCTGGATCTCGTCAAGAAATTTGCGGCAGGATCGGCACAAAAATACATTCCATTTATTGAGGCTGTCAAAGAAATAGACAGCCTTACAAGGCTGATGGAAGACTCGTTAAAAGAAGATGGAAATCTTGCCATTGACCTTAAGCCTTACGAATTTTATTCCGATGCTGAAGCAACTCAATCTCCTGATGATTTCTATCAATTTGCTGATGACTATGGTGGTCAGGTAAACAAAAGAATTAAAGAATATCAAGAAGCGAAGGAAAAAACGAAAAATCTGCAAAAAATAGCCACCAAAAATGAAATGAAACAGCAAATTAAGGTGGCTGGTGAGGGTGCTAAGGATCAGGTTAATAAGAAAAAGGGAAGTTCCGTCACCAAAAAAGCAGAAATCGCCGGTAAGTTAGCAGGGGGGTTCAATAATTTTGAATTGCCAATTTTGACCAATGCTGAAAGTGCTGGCAAGTTATTAGCAGGGGAAGATGTTCCCCTAATGACCTACAAATTGCCAGCCCTGGAATTTGGGCCAGAAGTCCAGGCATCTTTCCGAGCTTTTGGGGTGCTTGAAGGAGGTATTCGAGGCAGTTTAAAAGCGAATCTTCGCAGCATTCCTATCGGATACGACACCTACGGAATCAGAAAATGGGCAGAAACGGGTAAGGATTCAGATTTACTCAATGGCTTCTACATGAGTACGAATGCCAATGCTGATGGGACGGGATCGAATTTGCCAGAACTGATCCTTAAAGCAACCATTGGTGCTTTTGCTGAACTTGATGTTTTGGTCGCCGAAGCAGGCGTGGAAGGGGGAATTGAAGGCACCGCCGAGTTGAATTTGATGGAACCCAACGGCAGTCCTCAAGATGGAAAGCTGCGGGCTAACGATCTGGCGAAGATTTTTACCGATCCGGGAAGTATCCTAAATTTGCAAGGCGGAATTCGTGGATATTTTGATGCTTATTATGACACTGCTCTCACATCCGAAAAAAGGATTCGTCTGGCATCTTTTCCTATATACAACTTCCGGGTAGGTGCCGAGTCTGGTACTGCTCAAGATGGTTACATCACTGGTGCGTGGGTGTTCTTTGATGCGAATTTCAACAACATCCAAGATGAGGGTGAGTCTAACTCGATGACCTTCCCTGATGGCAGTTTCGAGCTACAAGTTGATATGGATAAATTCGATATCAACAAAAACGGTAAACTTGACCCCACTGAAGGCAAAGTCGTTTTAACTAGCGGCCAAGATATCTCCACCGGCTTGACTTTGGATACGCCATTGAGTTCTGTGCATGGTTCCAAAATGGTGACACCGCTAACAACGATAGTGGCGCAACTGGCACAGGAAGGAATGGATGTCACCGAAGCCCAAACCAAGGTAAAAGCTGCTTTGGGACTGTTGGCAGATGTTGATTTGGCGACGTTTAATCCCTTAGAAGCGTTGGCGAATAACGATCCGAAGGGTTTAGCGTTGTATGCTGCGGCAATTCAGGTACAAAATACGATCGTCCAAACTGCTAAGTTTATTGATGGGGTAAGTAAGGTGTCGCTGGCTCAGTTGGCTGATGCGCCCATTGCAGCGATCGCTCTTTCCTTAAAGGGTGGGGCATCTGTCGATTTAGCCAAAATAGACACAATACAGGCGATCGTTGAAAACTCTATTACGAAAGCTGCCCAATCGGATTCCACAATCAACGTAGCCCAACTTAAAACTGTGGCATCAGCCGCCGCTCAAATCATGGCGCTGGGCAATCAAATCATCAAGGATCTCATTGCTAGTGGTCGCCCCATCAAGGATATTGCCCTTGAAATTACCAAGTTGCAGGCGGTGTCTGTGGGTCAAATTGCGGTGGGACTGCCGAAACTGGCAGCGGGTACTCTCAAGGTTGAAGATTTCCTCGCTCAAAACACCAAAGAGGCGATCCTTTCTCGGATGGAGAAGGTGAAGGTTAATGACCCTACTGTTCGCCCCGTTGTCGAGACGATCGCCCTCAAAGACCCGATCGTCGATTCTCTGGCACCTACCTCTGAGGACACCGGCACCGGCAATAATACTACCGTTGCACCTGTTCCCAGGCCTCTGCCAACGCCAACGGCTGTCACCACGCCTACGCCGAAGCCAACACCAACCCCTGATAGCACTGAAAAGCCTACCAGCACTGAAAAGCCTACCAGCACTGAAAAGCCTACCAGCACTGAAAAGCCTACCAGCGCTGAAAAGCCTGACGATCAGTGCATCTGCGATCGCATCCCTTACCCCAACTTCAACCTCCCCAATGCTGTCGAAAATACGATCGCTAGTGGCAGTGGGGTCAGAAAGGGCACGCCTTTAGCTGACGCCTTTTTTAGCACTAACATTCCTAGTTTCTTCAACGGCAATGAAGGCAATGACAACCTCTTTGGCGGCAACAGCAGCGACACTCTCAACGGCAATGAAGGCAATGATTTTATAGATGGTCTGCAAGGGGATGACTTGCTGTTTGGCGGCAAAGGGAATGACATTGTAATTGGCAGCGAAGGTGCTGATACAATCTTCGGAAATCAGGGGGATGATTTGCTCCACGGTGGCGACTCTGACGATTTAATTAACGCCGGCAAAGGTGATGATTTTACCGACGGCGGCAAAGGCAATGATTCCTTGTTTGGAGGCAAAGGCAACGATATAATTTTCGGTGGCAAAGGCAATGATTCTCTGTTCGGACAGGCTGGCAGCGATACGCTGTGCGGCGGCAAAGGTGATGATTTCTTGTTTGGCGGCAAAGATAATGATGTGTTAGACGGTTGCGAAGGAAATGATATCCTGACTGGAGGAGATGGAGACGACACTCTGATCGGCGGCATCGGTGACGATATTTTGACTGGTGATTTGGGCAGTGACAGTCTAATTGGAGGTCAAGGAAAGGATACTTTTGTGTTAGGTAACGGTCAGGGAATTGACATTATTGCCGACTTCACAAAGGGGCAGGACTTGATAGGATTATCCGGCGGTTTGCGGTTTGAACAGTTGACGATTACTCAAGAGAGTAATGCGACTTTAGTTCGGTCTGGCAATCTGGTTTTGGCAAATTTAATTGGAGTGCAAGCTAACCTGATAACTGCACAGGATTTTCAACTGCTTGTCTAATCCAATACGCGATTGTTAAGGCTGATCCCCCGGCATCCCCCGAACCAAGGGCTACGGTGTACACACAACTTTAAAAACTAACGTCTGAGCCTTTCGATCCCCCTCGCATCCCCCTTAAAAAGGGGGACTTTGATATGTTTTTGTCCGGTTCCCCCCTTTTTCAAGGGGGGCTAGGGGGGATCTCAGGACTTGTGTGTACACGGTAGCTTCCCAAGGGGGGGACAAGAGAGTTCTTAAAGTCCCCCGACTATCCGGGGGATACTGCAAGAGCTCTCCGGGGGATAAACAGTTTTAACAATCGCGTATTGAGCGATCGCCCTTCTTACAATATAAAAAAAGCCAAAATATTTAACTATTTCTCACAATCTGTGGTATTAATCTCAAATCTCAAATCTCAACTCGTTTGATGCTGCAAGATCCGAATCTCCGAGCTCCCATCGCAATTAGTTTCGGTGCCATCGCCGGCGCTTTGAGCCGGTATTATATCACCTTATGGTTTGCCAACCGTTTCGGCACAGCTTTTCCCTACGGAACTTTTTTTATTAACATTACTGGTTGCTTGGCTATGGGATTTTTTATCACCCTGGTTTTTGAACGAGTGCCGACTATTCCGACGGAAGTGCGGTTAATGGTTGCGACGGGATTTTTGGGGGCTTATACTACTTTTTCTACTTACGGTTTAGAGACAAATGCTTTGTGGCGCGATCGTTCTTACAGCGTGGCCACTTTTTATTGGGCCGGTAGTGCCATACTAGGAGTAATTGCAGTTCAGTTAGGTATCATTCTAGGGCGATCGGGCAAATAGATAAAATCACCTAGCAAATCCCAATCATCGATCATTGGGTAGGCTACTGATTAAATTAATGCCCAATCTACAAATCCAGTTTTTTGATCGAGTCGGATTGGTGCGATCGCTCCTCATTTCAGCTTTAATTGATATTTGACAGATTATAGGCATTCCCGCTAGCAGGTCTTGCTAAAAATGACTTTATGGGGTATAGGTATGGGAACCCAAGAATAAATTTAGGACTTACGCCCAGTGTCCGTATATGGTGTGAAGGTAGCGGCAATCGCCCCGTGGCGGTAGGCGCGATCGTTGCGTCGCCCGCTCTGTCGAACCATTACCCAGTCTGTGGTGGTGTGGCCTAAGTCCTGGAATTGTAAAACTAGCCAACGCGGACTCGTGCCTGCGGACAAGTATTTATTGTCATTTATAGATAGTTTTGGCTAATAACTAATAACTAATAACTAATGACTAATAACTACTGACTAATAACTACTGACTAATAACTACTGACTAATGACTACTGACTAATTTCAACAAAACAGAGGAGGTTTAGTTGTGGTAGTTAAAATAGCAACAGAAAGCCTCATTACCTTAGAAGGTGTCAGTAAGGTTTACCAACAACCCAACGGTCAAACAATCTCAATTTTAGAACCCATTGATTTAGAATTGCGATCGGGGGAAATAGTAGCCCTTCTCGGCCCATCTGGTTCTGGGAAATCAACATTAATGCGGATGATTGCTGGACTGATACCGCCGAGTGCGGGTCAAGTTCTTTACCACAATCGTCCTTTGGTCGGATTAAATCCAGGGATAGCAATTGTCTTTCAAAACTTTGCCCTTTATCCCTGGCTGACGGTACTAGAAAATGTAGAATTAGGCTTAAAAGCTAAAGGAGAATTGCCAGAACCGCGCCGACAAAAAGCTTTGCGAATGATTGATATTATCGGTTTGGACGGATTTGAAAATGCTTATCCGAAAGAACTTTCTGGTGGTATGCGACAGCGGGTGGGATTTGCTAGAGCTTTGGCGGTGGAACCAGAATTACTTTGCATGGATGAACCATTTTCAGCTTTAGATGTACTAACAGCAGAAAACTTGAGGTTTGAGTTATTAGATTTGTGGCTAGAAAAAAAGATTCCAACTCAAGCAGTGTTAATCGTGACTCACGGGATTGAGGAAGCAGTAATATTAGCAGATCGGATTGTAGTTTTGGGTCGCAATCCGGGGCGAATTCGCGCCGAGTTGACGGTTCCTTTGCCGCACTATCGCGATCGCAAAACTCCGCAATTTCAAGCCATCGTAGACCAGGTTTACAAAATTCTGACCAATCCCGATTTGAGTTGCGAAACAGTCCCGCAGCCAGACACTACTTTATCTCAACCTCAACCCGCTCAAAGCGTTCAATACCAATCCCTCCCCCAAGTACGAATTGGGGCTGTTGCAGGTCTTTTAGAACTATTAGAAGACCGCAAAGAGAAAGACCTCTATCGGCTTGGTCAAGAATTAATGTTAGAGGTTGACGACATTTTGCCGATCGTTGAAGCTGCAAAATTAATGGATTTTCTAGCAATCCAAGAAGGAGACCTCTTCCTGACTGCTGTTGGTTTGGAGTTCATTGCTGGTGGGATCGATCGGCGCAAACAAATTGTTCGTACCCAAATTCTGGGGAATATTCGCCTAGTACAGCAGATTTCGCGAATGCTTCAGTCCAAGCGCAATCACCGCATTTCTGAAGAATTGATTTTGGATATTCTGGAAGCCCACTTTAGCCCCAAAGAAGCAATGCGCCAATTGCAAACTGCTATTGACTGGGGTCGGTATGCTGAGTTGTATAGTTATGACGAACCGGGAGGCGAAATTTTCTTAGAATCGGAAGATAAACGTGAGTAGTTATTAGTTATTAGTTATTAGTTGTTAGTTATTAGTTAATATTAGAGTCTTATGAGTCTTGTTCCCAGGCAGAGCCTGGGAATACATACCCGGAGGATCTGCCTTCACTAACCAATAACCACTAACCAATAACCAATAACCAATAACTAATAACTAATAACCATTAACCAATAACTAATAACCATTAACCAATAACTAATAACCAATAACCACTAACCAATTCTTATGACAAGACCTCTAACACCAGCTAATAAAACTTTAGAACGGTCAACTTGGACTTGGCAAGATGGGTTGCTAATTCTAGCAATCTTCTCTCTAATTTTAGTAATTGTCCAAACAGCATCCCAATTCACAGGTGACTACAACCCTAATTACAAAATAGAGACAACACTAAGTGTCTTGCCAATATATACAGCCCAAACTCTCTTACGGATGGCAATAGCTTATTTCTTATCTCTACTTTTTACCTTAGTTTATGCTTATTCTGCTTACCGTTCTCCCCTAGTTGCTAAAATTTTAATTCCGTTATTAGATATTTTACAATCAATTCCAGTTTTATCTTTTTTGCCGGGAGTAGTTTTAGCGCTAATTACTTTATTTCCCGGTCAAAGAATCGGCGTAGAAATAGCATCAGTTATCCTCATATTCACAGGGATGACTTGGAATCTGACCTTTAGCTTTTATCAGTCTCTCTCTGGCATTCCCCAAGAACTTAAGGAAGCTGCTAAAGTTTACCGACTTAATGCTTGGCAGCAGTTTTGGACCCTAGAGTTACCCGCTGGTGCGATCGGGCTGGTGTGGAATAGCGTCATGTCAGTGGCTGGCGGTTGGTTCTTTTTGATTGCGATCGAGTCTTTTACTTTGGGAGACAAAAACTTTCAACTGCCGGGACTTGGTTCCTATTTGGGTAAGGCGGCCAATGAAGGAAATTTTGGTGCGATCGGCTGGGGCTTAGCAGTTTTAATCGGTGTGATTGTAGCCATTGATTTTTTTGTATGGCAGCCTTTGATTGCTTGGGCAGAAAAGTTTAAATATCAAGCTGTGGAAGCGGCGAATGTACCTCAGTCAAATGTTTTGGATTTTTTCAGGCGATCGGCAACACTGCGGATGTTGAAGTCTCGCATTGCGCCGATCGGGGACAATTTCGATCGCGGTTTAGCCAGAGCTTTTGCACCAGCTAGTTTACCCAAAAATCCCCAACAGAAAAATCCCATTGGTAATTGGATTAATTGGATATTTGTCAGCGGGTTTGCTGTGGTTGTGCTTTGGGGAACTTGGGAAGCCGTGCTGTTGTTGCGAGTGCTGAGTTTGGGCGACTGGCAAAAAGTGATTGGAGGTGCAATTTTCACAGCTTTGCGAGTCATCTGCGCCCTGTTTTTATCGCTATTGTGGACAGTACCAGTGGGAGTTGCGATCGGTAGAAATCCGCGTTTAGCTCAGATTTTGCAACCCTTAGTACAAATAGCTGCTTCTGTACCAGCAACGGCTTTATTCCCAGTATTATTACTAGCTTTAATTCACGCGGGTGGTGGCTTACAAATTGGTTCAGTGGCATTGATGATGTTAGGTACTATGTGGTATTTACTGTTTAATGTGATTGCCGGTGCTCAAGCAATACCTTCTGAGTTATTTGAAGCTGCACAAGTTTATAAACTGTCCCTGATTCAGCGGTGGACAAATTTAATATTGCCGGGAATATTCCCCTATTTAATTACCGGGATTATTACGGCGGTTGGTGGTGCTTGGAATGCCAGTATTGTTAGTGAATACGTGCAGTTTAAAGGTGAAATAATTATGACTGAGGGTTTGGGAGAAACTATTTCTCAGGCGACAGCTTCCGGTAATTTTCCCTTGTTGTTGGCTGCTACTTCTGTGATGTCGCTGTTGGTTGTATTAACTAACCGTTTGGTGTGGCGTCCGCTTTACCGTTTAGCACAAGAAAAATATCAATTGCTGGTTTAAGCAGTTACAGATACAAAAACTAACACCAATAAACATGATTTGTAGGATACATTTAGATTGAGATGGTGAGGGATCTAAAAATAAACCTGCTTTCTCATCGGTATCAGTCTGATAACTGCAAACATTGGTGTCAATAGGCTCTAAACTGGATTCAGGAACGCGCGCAGCACAGGTTTAGGAGGGTCGCAGGTGACAGAAAACAATTATCAATTATCTTCGCTACCGACCTACGCGCGAAAAGAATTGCGGGAATTAGTCCGATCGCAATTAAAGGCCCTGCTGGAACAAGAAGACTGGACAGGAGCAAAAGCGATTTTGCAGCCGGTGCAGGAAGCTGACATCGCTGAAGCCATCGAAGGTTTACCAGAAACTATGCAGGTGATCGCTTTTCGTTTGCTGGCTAAAGACGAAGCCATCGGAGTTTACGAATATCTCGACTCCAGCGTCCAGCAGTCTCTGTGTGAAAAATTCAAACGCCAAGAAGTTATTGACATTGTAGACAAAATGTCACCGGACGATCGCGCTAAACTATTTGACGAACTGCCGGCAATATTAGTCCGTCGGCTGTTGGGTGAATTGAGCCCAACGGAACGGGAAGCTACGGCTCAACTTTTGGGTTACGAAGCTAGTACCGCCGGTCGGATCATGACCCCAGAATACATCTCTCTCAAAGAAAGCTTTACCGTCACCCAAGCTTTAGAGAGAATCCGATCTTTGGCTAAGACTACAGAAACAATTTATTCTCTTTATGTCACCGATGCCAGTCGTTGTTTAACGGGTATTTTGTCCTTGCGGGATTTAGTAACTTCTCCCCTAGACAAAACTGTCGGTGAAATGATGACCCGCGAGGTGGTTTCAGTTCAAACTGGTACTGACCAAGAAGAAGTCGCTAGGCTGATCCAGCGTTATGATTTTTTGGCGGTGCCGGTAGTAGACCGGGAACAGCGTCTAGTCGGTATTATTACAGTGGATGATGCGATCGACATTTTGGAACAAGAAGCAGCCAAAGATATTTATACCCTCGGCGGTGTTCAGTCCGGCGGTGACAATTATTTTCAGACCGATTTAATCACCGTTGCTCGCAAAAGGGTAGTTTGGCTATTTGTGCTGCTCTTAACTAATACTGTTACGGGGGCAATTATTCGAGCTCAAGAAGATATTTTGCAGCAAGTGGTAGCTCTAGCAGCCTTTATTCCATTGCTCACAGGTACGGGAGGTAATGTGGGAGCCCAGTCCTCAACGGTGGTAATTCGCGGTTTGAACACCGATGAAATTACAGCCATGGGGCCGTTGAAAATAATTGTGCGCGAGGGGATGGCGGGAGCGCTGCTAGGAGCTATATTGGGGACAGTAGCCACTGTTTGGGCTTATATTCTGCAAGGGAATTTAGCAGTGGCGATCGCAGTAGGGATTAGTTTGTTGGCGATCGCAATCTTAGCTTCGATTGCAGGTTCAGCTTTGCCCTTTTTATTTCGTTCTTTGGGTTTAGACCCGGCTTTGATGTCCGCACCCTTTATCACCACCGCAGTTGATGTCCTCGGTGTCTTAATTTATTTTTCTTTAGCTCGATTAATTTTGAAAGTTTAATATATTTAAGTAGATTTAGATACATCAAAAACCGATAGTAATTTTAAATTCGGTAATCTAGAGCCTAGCAAATATCAATTATTAATTTCTAAGTCGCAATTCCCAATTCGCAATTCCCATTTAACATATGTCCTCATCCAATTCAAAAACCAAAATCCAAAATCCAAAATTGACCAATTTATCAGAAACTGCTGAATTGTTTTTTTTGGCGGTCTCTGCCGTTGGATTAGCTGCTAGTTTGGTTTTCCAGCAGAGCATTTATGCCCAAGTGCCGATCGCCATTGCGCTACTGTTGAATTTTGTGAATCGACAGAAGTTGCAGCAGCAAATTAGGATGAGTACGGCTTCAACGTTCGATCGGGTAGATCGACACGCGACAACAACCGATCGCGCGATCGAACAATTACAAATAGCCGTAAAATCCTTAGATCAAGCTCTGCCCCAAACAGCCAACGAAAATATCAATGCTCAACCGGGAGAGAACGTACATTCTTTAATTTCAGCCGTTGAAAATATGCGTCAGCGGTTAATAATTTTAGAAAAAACTATGAAAATGATTCAAACCGAGATCGAAATTACCAGCCGCCAATTCAAACAGCGGCCAGAGTTACAACAAGTCGAAACTTTAACAACAATCATTCTCGATTTGCAGCAATTTATCAACGAACTGCCACAGTGGGGAAATTTGCAGCAACGACAGCTAACAGAACTTCAGCAACAAGTAGAAAAGGCTTTGGGTGAACTATCCCAAGAAATTGCTACTATTCCTAACCAGGTACAGGAGGCGGTAGAGCGTCACGGCGGGGAAATCAACCAAAATTTGGATTCCGGTTTAAATGGCGATCGACCTAAAACCTACGATGTTGAAAAAATTAGACAGAAGTATCCCAGAGCTTATGTCAAGTGGAGTCGAGAAGAAGATGAGAAGTTGAAAAATGAATATGCTAGCGGTCAAAAAATTGGCGAATTAGCCAAGAAATTTCAGAGACAATCTGGGGCGATTCGTTCGCGATTGCGAAAATTAGGATTAATGGAATAATAGTAATAGGGCATTGGGAATCGGGAATCGGGAATGGTTAGAACCTCACCAACAACCAATAACCAATAACTAATAACCAACAACTAATAACCAACAACCAATAACTATAGCAACTGCCAAGGCGATTAGGGCAGATTTTGTAGGGGCGGGTTCACCGATATCTTTCATCGGTATAGACAAATTCTATAAACCCGCCCCCACCCCACGACTTAACCACCCTGGCGGTTGCTATAATAACCAACAACTAAGTAGAAGGAATAAGATCGATGTGAAGAAGAAAAAAGGAAGAAGACTTATGCAGTCAGCTTTTCGGTCATCCGTATTTTACGTTTAATTAAGTGGATTTACTTAATAACCAACAATCAATAACCAATAACCAATAACCAATAACTCATAACCAATAACCAATAACTCATAACCAATAACCAATAACTCATAACAAAGCGATCGCCCTTGTTTGCAAAAGAGCGATCGCCTAGTTTATTTATTCACCACTGGCCGACAACAGCCAGCCACTAACAGCAAATCTCAAGGTAAAAAAAACCTTGGCTACCTCATTTTAGAAATCTTGTGGCAACAAAGAACTTAAACGATCCAACAACGGATCGGATTCCCGACGAGGAGTAACCTCAGCATCAGCAACTACATTCTTATCTGCTACAGACTCCGGCTCAACCCTGTCAGACTCTACTACTTTGGAAACTTGAGCAAAAGAAACTTTAGCAAACTGGCTATTCACACTACCCTGCAACTGCGACAACTGCGTACTCAGTTGATTCATGTGATTTTGTAGTCCTTCCAAACGGCTTAATTCCTCAGCAGAAACATTGTGCTCGAACTCAGCAAATTTGACCGCCAGTTCAGCAATACGCTGTTCCAACCGCTGAAAGCTAGGTGTAGGACCAGCCGACTCAGAAACCGACAAAAACTGCCACAAAGCTTGCTTGCAGAGATTGCTGAAAGTCTGATACTTAGTCAAAGCCAGCTCTTTTTCAATAGCGGCCAGCAAAGTTTGATCGGCTGCATCTTCCGTAAACGCCACCGAGAAATTAGCCTTATTTTTTGCCCAAAGTGCCATAGGGTTCAAGCCTTAATCCGTTACTTAATGGTGGCTAGCTGAGCCTCAGCATATATAAACTGTCCCAAAGCATTGGCTTTCCGAGAAGGTTGAGCCAAGTGAGCCTTGAGATTAGCTTCTTTGAGCAAGGGTTGGAGAACTTCCCAGAAAAACTCGCCGCCCCCACCAGTCAGAACCACATCCGTCACCCGTTCTGGTAGCCACTGCACCAAACGCTCGGATAGTTCGTTAGCGAAAGTCTCGCGCAAATCCTTAATAATCGGATCTAAATTAGTTGGCTTAGTAGCTCCTCTAGGACGATATAAACGCTGGCCTTCCGGCTTGTTAACCGCTTCTAATAAAGACAGAGATTGAGCATCTGCCCCTGGAATTTTGGAGGCGACTTGTTCGTAGAACTTATTCATGGCGAAAGAATCGCTTTTAGAAGCAGCCCTAGCAAACCGGAAACGATCGACCATCAACAAATCAGTAGTTTGATGTCCGATATCGACTACAGCCACCGATAATTCTGGCAACTCCGGCGAAAACTCCTTATTGTCTTGAGCTTCGCACCAAATCAGACTGCCGAACCCTTCGGGCATCACCCAAACATGGCTGATATTAATATCCACGCGCTCGCCCCGGTAAACCATCAGGTGCGGAGAGCGCAGTTGGCTGACTATTTCTTCCTTTTCCTTCTCAAACTGATCCTGGGAATAAAACGGCAAACCTAGCACAACTGCTACATCGCCTTTCATCTGGAAATATCCAGCACAGGAAAAAACCTTAACTAAAGCATCTACTACTTTAGACTGGTCTGCGCCGCCGAGATTAGCGCCAAAATCCGCAGCCAGTTGGCCGATAGCGTAACCCTTGCCCTGGTACTCCAGCCACATATCCAACAAAGGGTCTGTGGCTTTCGACTCAAAGCTACCGCCCCGTACCTTTTCTACTGGCATAGAAGCCACGTTGGCGGGGATAAAAATAACACCATTGGGATTGCGGCTCACGCAGGCCTTAGTTGCCGTCCGACCCAAATCAGCACTAATAATCGATTTGTGAGAAGCGATCTTAGTCTGTTGCGTCAACATAGCCGAATTAGGAACAAGCTGTCTAGTTGTCATTGAAACGTTTTACCTCACTGAGCCTCACCATTATCATGCCTTATCCCTGGACACTGCCACGCTTAAAGACAGTGGGTTTTGCCGCGATTTTTATAACTTTACCTAGATCGGCATTCAAATCAGCACCAAACATTATATTCGGGACGATCGCCTTTTATGAATTTTAGATTTAGATTCTAGATATTACGGGCTACTCCACGGATTCATCTGGGCCCTCTTGTCGCCCGGATGCTTGATTGTCAGTTTTATTTTCCATCGTCTTGACCATACCCTGTTGCCTGAGAGTGCATTGTTAAGTTACATTTAGTTAAGATTCTGAGTGTTAAGTTTGCTCCCATTCCTTCGACACCGCGATCTTACCTGATTTGTCCACAATTCTAGACCCTCATAATTTATGAAAATTTCTTGGCGAACTATACTACTTTGGACTCTACCCGCCCTAGTGATCGGCTTCTTCCTGTGGCAAGGCGCTTTTGCACCCTCGCCTGCAGAAATGACCAAGAACACCGCCAGCACCCGCCTCAGCTACGGTAGATTCTTAGATTACTTAAACGCCGGTCGAGTCACCAGCGTAGACCTTTACGATGCAGGTCGGACGGCCATTGTCGAAGCTGTCGATCCCGAACTGGACAATCACGTACAGCGGTGGCGAGTGGATTTACCATCCAATGCTCCAGAATTGGTTTCCCGACTCAGAGCCTCCCAAATCAGCTTCGACACTCACCCCCTGCGTAACGACAGCGCTGTGTGGGGACTCTTAGGCAATCTCGTGTTTCCCCTGCTATTAGTGGGAGGTCTGTTTTTTCTGTTCCGTCGCAACGGTGGTAACGTTCCCGGTGGCCCTGGTCAAGCGATGAATTTTGGTAAGTCCAAAGCTCGCTTTCAAATGGATGCCAAAACTGGCGTGTTGTTCGACGATGTAGCCGGCGTTGAAGAAGCAAAAGAAGAACTCTCTGAAGTTGTGACATTCCTCAAAAAACCAGAACGCTTTACCGCAATTGGAGCGAAGATTCCCAAAGGTGTGCTGCTAGTGGGCCCTCCCGGAACTGGTAAAACTATGTTGGCAAAAGCGATCGCAGGTGAAGCTGGCGTGCCTTTCTTCAGCATCTCCGGTTCAGAATTTGTGGAAATGTTCGTAGGTGTCGGTGCTTCCCGCGTCCGAGATTTGTTTAAGAAAGCCAAGGAAAATGCTCCTTGTATCATCTTCATCGATGAAATTGACGCAGTGGGCCGCCAGCGGGGTTCAGGTATCGGTGGCGGCAACGATGAGCGCGAACAAACTCTCAATCAGTTGCTGACGGAAATGGATGGTTTTGAGGGCAATACTGGGATTATTATTATTGCGGCCACAAACCGCCCTGATGTGCTTGACTCTGCTTTGCTGCGGCCGGGACGTTTTGACCGCCAAGTGAGTGTAGATACGCCGGATATCAAGGGCAGATTGGAGATTTTGGGAGTACACGCCCGCAACAAAAAACTGGGTGCTGATATTTCCTTGGATGCGATCGCCCGTCGGACTCCTGGTTTTACAGGCGCTGATTTGGCCAACTTACTCAACGAGGCTGCGATTTTAACTGCCCGTCGCCGGAAAGAAGCGATTACGATGCTGGAAATTGACGATGCAGTCGATCGCGTAGTCGCAGGTATGGAAGGTACTCCCTTGGTGGACAGCAAGAGCAAACGCTTAATTGCATACCATGAAATCGGTCACGCGATCGTCGGTACGGTGATTCAAGCCCACGATCCCGTCCAAAAAGTAACTTTAGTCCCTCGCGGACAAGCCCGTGGTTTAACTTGGTTTATGCCTAGTGAAGACCAAGGTTTGATTTCGCGATCGCAAATTTTGGCACGGATTAGCGGTGCTTTGGGAGGCCGCGCGGCCGAAGAAGTAGTGTTCGGCGATGCCGAAGTTACCACGGGTGCAGGTAACGACTTGCAACAAGTCAGCGGTATGGCGCGCCAAATGGTGACTCGCTATGGAATGTCAGACTTGGGCCCGATCGCCTTGGAAGCGCAACAAAGCGAAATTTTCCTGGGCCGCGACTACACAGCGCGATCGGAATATTCCGAAGAAATTGCCTCTCGGATTGACGGACAAGTGCGATCGATTGTCGATCATTGCTACAATGATGCGCGCCGAATTATTCGGGAAAATCGCACCGTAATCGATCGCCTAGTTGATTTGTTGATTGAAAAAGAAACCATCGACGGTGAAGAATTCCGGCAAATAGTGGCTGAATACACTTTTGTCCCCGAAAAAGAACAGTACGTTCCTCAGCTTTAAACAGAATATTCAGCGCGAATATAATTCGCTCCTACAACAACGAAGTCCACTCCTAGGGGACTAAAGAAATTCAACCCGCGTCAGCGGGTTTTGTTTGTGTAAAAGCAGTTTCAACGGGTGCATCTCAATGAGTGCAAATATATTCGTACGATGCTCTAGCATGACCGCAGACAATTTACAGCAGTTCCCGCTGTTATGAAACACGGTAGGGACACGGCATTGCCGTGTCCCTACGAGGATTGAACGATAAGTGGGTGTACCTCATAACAGCGGTTCTCGCTGTATTAGTGATAACCAGAGATTTACAGCGGTCATGCTTCGCCTATGCAAAGTCGGGATGCTCCCGTTTCAACCCCTCTTGTTCCACCCAGAAATTCAACCCACTCCAAGGGGGTTTTGTTTGTGTAGAAAATGTTAGGCTTGAAAAAACTCAAGTTTGGAACTACAAATTCACTACCGAGTATGTGTATTCATCCCACAGGCGACGATGAAACTCTTGACACCTGCAAAGCATTAGTAGCCAAGCAAAAATTTAAAATCAGAGAACTCGAAGAGGAGTTACAGCAACAAAAAGAATTGTGCGTATATTTACGAACACAACTCCAAGCCGTCGAATATCTCTGCGGCTTGGATTCCAACACTCAATTGGATCTGGCCGAGACTCGCACCGGGTTCATCGCATCTGTCCAAAAAAGCCAGGAACTTTACCGAATTGAAGATATAGCAGCACAACAGCAGGCAGAAATAGCGCTGGGATTAATTAAAAACGATCTCAAAATTAAATATCAAAAGCGTACTGAGGATTTAAAAATTGCCAACCAACTGTTGCGAGAAGAAATTATCGAGCGCTGGCGCACAGAAGAAGCTTTGAGGGAAAGTCAGCAACAGCTAGAACTGTTTTTTTCTCAATCTTTAGATGGCTTTTTATTTGTGATGCTAGATGAACCTGTACATTGGGATGACACAGTTGACCAAGAACAAGTCTTGGATTATGTATTTGAGCGGGGGCGAGTAACGAAGGCAAATGATGCTTTGATAGCTCAATATGGTTCTACTAGAGAACAGTTTATTGGTCAGACGCTTAACTTTTTTTTATCCCACAACTGGGCTGATGGTAGAGAGGTCATCAGGCAATTATTTGAAGCTGGCAGAATTCATATAGAATGCGACCATCGCAAGTTTGACTGGACTACCATTAGCGTCAAAGCTGACTATATTTGCATTTACGATACCTATGGCAGAATAGTCGGATATTTTGGCGTGGAGTGCGATATTACCGCACGAAAACAAGCAGAAGCAGCACTTAAAGAAAGCGAAGAAAGGTTTAGACAGCTAGCAGAAAATATCGAAAGTGTGTTTTGGATTAGTGATATCCCTAAAGATGAAATAATTTACGTAAGCCCTGCTTACGAAAAGATTTGGGGGAGAAAATTTGCGGAATTGTATGCTGCACCAAAGTCTTTTTTAGAGCCAATTCATCCAGAAGATAAACAGCGGATTGTTAGTAATTTACCAAAACAAATATTGGGGAAATACGATGAAGAGTATCGATTAGTTAAACCGAATGGGGAAATTAGCTGGATTCGAGACCGCGCTTTTCCGATTACAAATGCAAGGGGTGCAGTCTACCGTATAGTTGGCATTGCAGAAGATATCAGCGACCGAAAAAGAGTACAAAAAGAACTACAAGATGCCAAGCAAATGTATCAGCAAATTCTTGATGCTATTACAGACATCATACTGGTAAAAGGACCAGAATCTCGCATTGTCTGGGCAAACAAAGCCTTTCGCGACTATTACCAAAGGGAAAATTCGGAACTGATAGGTATCATTGACGCTGAGTTTCAAGAACCGGAATATACTCAGCAAGATCTCCTAGACGATGCCAGGGTATTCAACACCGGTGAAGTTCGGCAAATATTAGAAGAACCTCAGAAAAATAGTTACGGAGAAGTCAACTATTTCGACACAATAAAATCACCAATTTTTGACACGGAAGGTAAAGTGGTAATGACCGTCGGAGTTTCTCGGAATACTACCGAACGGAAACAGGCCCAAAAAGCTCTCCGGGAAAGTGAAGAACGCTTCCGTCAGCTAGCAGAAAATATCCAAGATTCCTTCTGGCTAGTTTCTGTTGAGTTGACGGATATTTTGTATGTCAGCCCAGCTTACGAACAAATCTGGGGGCGATCGCGCGAAGATTTGTACGCCAATAACTACAATTGGATAAATTGGGTGCATCCTGAAGACCAAAACCTTTTGCATCAGTCATTTGAGCGAATCGTAGCAGGCGAATCTACTAACACTGAATATAGGATTTTACGTCCAGACGGCACAATTTGTTGGGTGTGCGATCGAGCTTTTCCCATTTATAATGAGTCGGGGATACTGTATCGCGTGGCTGGTATTTGCGAAGATATTAGCGATCGCAAATTTGCTGAGTCGCGCCTCCAAGGAACACTACGGGAAAAAGAAGTATTGCTTAAGGAGATTCACCACCGAGTTAAAAATAATATGCAGGTAATTTCGAGTTTGCTAGAACTTCAAGCTCAATACATTGATGATGAAGCGACGCTATTTTTATTTGAAGAAAGCCAGAGCAGGATTCATTCAATGGCTTTGATTCACGAACAACTTTATCAATCGGATAATCTGGCTCGGATCGACATTCAAAATTACGTAGAAAACTTGGCTGCTAATTTGTTTCAATCTTTTGGTTTATGCAATGATTCGATCCAAATAAATCTGAATATAGAGCCAATTTATTTAAATATAGAGACAGCTATTCCTTGCGGATTGATTATTAACGAGCTGGTGTCTAATTCTTTAAAATATGCTTTCATTCCCACTCGGAAAGGTGAAATCACAATTAATCTTTTGGAACTTGTAGACACTGAATTTCACTTAAGTATTCAAGACAATGGTCGAGGATTTCCCCCTGGATTTGATGTGGAAAATACTGAGACTCTAGGATTGCGATTGGTTAAGATGTTGGCCCAGCAATTAGATGGAGAAATTACAATTGAAAGTAAGTGTGGAATCTGTTATAATATTTTGTTTAAAGAATTGAATTATCGGCGACGCATTTAAAATAATATGAATCCCATAAAAATTTTGGTCGTAGAAGACGAAGTGATTGTAGCTCAAGATATAGCAGGTAGATTAAAAAAACTCGGCTATCAAGTAATAGCTACAGTTTCTTCGGGAGAAGAAGCCATTGAAAAAATTAATGAAAACCTCCCGAATTTAGTGTTAATGGACATCGTACTTAAAGGTGACATGGACGGCATAACTGCTGCGGAAATAATCGACTCCAAAATGAACGTGCCGATAGTATTTTTAACAGCTTATGCGGATCGAAAAACACTAGAAAGAGCTAAACTTACCAATCCCTTTGGCTATCTAGTTAAACCATTGCAACAAAAAGACTTGCGAGTGGCGATCGAGATTACCTTGCAGCAGCATGAAATTGAAATGAAGATGCAGCAATATCTGAAAGCTTCGGAAGCAGTCAGATAAGCTGTGGCAGAAAAAGCGAGTTGCGAAAACCACTATATTTCCATTGCCTGCGCCGACTCACAAGGGATAATTTAAGTGACGGATTTTTGTTGGCTAGGTATCATCACCAGAGCCCAATAGGGAACTTCTGCCGGATCGACATCTGCGATCGCCCGAATGCGCTGATTTGGCATAGTTGCTCGTTCAATATATAATGCTCGATCGAACTGTCCCAACTCAATCAACACATCCTTGACTTTGGCAAAGTGGCGGCCTAGCTTAATAATCACAGCAGCATCAACCAGCGCCAGTCGATCGCGCAAAACAGAGGCATCCAGAGTCGCAGGCATAATACTTAACACATCATTACGGTAAGTAAGCGGCACTCCCAAGGCACTTGCACTCGCCATTGTCGAAGAAATTCCCGGCACAACTTCCGTCGTAAATCTTCCCGACAAACGGTTAAATAGATACATAAAAGTGCCATAGAGAAAAGGTTCCCCCTCACATAGCACCGCCACATCCCGCCCTTCGCTGAGGTGGGCTGCTATTTTCTCCGCAGCAATATCATAATAAGGTTGAGACGATCGCGTCGGACTAAAAGGCAGTGGCATCGGAATCTCAATTTGTTCAGGGCGCAGATAATCTGCGACGATCGCCCGCGCCAACACCTTACCATTTTCCATGGCCGGATAAGCAATCACCGGGACCGATCGCAAAATCCGATAAGCCTTCAAAGTAATCAACTCAGGATCGCCAGGACCAATACCCAAACCGTACAATTTACCAGTAGTCTTAGTCATAATTCGTCCTTTTTCGCTAACGCATTTACAGCCGCCGTTGCCATTGCACTGCCACCCCGCCTTCCGTGCACTGTAATAAACGGCACACCCCGACTGTTGGCAGCGAGTTCCGCTTTAGATTCGGCCGCCCCCACAAATCCTACCGGGAAACCCAGAATTAAACTTGGTTTGGGAGCTCCATCATCCAACATTTCCAGCAGTCGGAACAAAGCAGTCGGGGCATTGCCGATCGCCACTACCGCACCTTCCAAATCATTTAGCCACAAATCAAGGGCTGCGGCCGATCGAGTATTGGCCATTTGTAGCGCCAACTCCGGGACATGGGGATGCCAGAGGGTGCAAATCACCGCATTGTCGGCGGGGAGGCGTTTGCGGGTGATACCTTCGGCTACCATGCGGGAATCGCACAGGATGGGCGCGCCGGCGGCGAGGGCGTTGCGCCCAGCAGTGGCTGCACCGGGGGAAGCTGCTAAGTCTGCGACAATATCTGTCATGCCACAACTGTGTATCAGGCGCACTGCGACAGATTCTAAGTCGGGGGACAAGTTTGACAAGTCTGCTTCGGCGCGAATTGTGGCGAAGGATTTGGTGTAGATTTCTGTTCCGTCTCGGATGTAGTCAAGCATTAAAATAATTGGTAATTGGAAATTGGTAATACTGTATTGTCAGCATATCCCTCTGATTAATGTACCGATCTGGTTTGGGATTTTTCTCCTTAGTTTAGATTGTTGTACCTGTCTTTGATTTTTCTGGGAGTCCTTAAAGTACCTGACAGCGTTCCCAATAAATTTTAGCAACGCCATCGCCCTGATTCTGATGCCAACACTCTGCAAACAGCCGCCCCGCTTCAGCAAACTTCCCTTCGGAGTAAATCGCCAAAGCTTCCGCAAACAATTGCAGCGTGGCTAACTTGCCATCTTTAATTTCTGGGCGATCGCAATCAAACACCTCATAAACCGTCACCGCTTCCGCTTTTCCCTTGACTTTTACCGTGTCGAGGCTGCGGATTGCGTACTTCGATGGATTTTCTAAACGCGAATAAGTTTCCTGGGTGATTAACAGCGACACCCCATAATTTTTCGTCAATCCCTCCACGCGAGAAGCTAAATTCACCGCATCACTGATGACTGTCCCGTCCATGCGATTTTGTCCTCCCACCGTTCCCAGCATCAAAGAACCCGTATTAATCCCAATTCCAATCTGAATCGGGGCATAACCAGAATTAGCGCGATTTTGATTGTATTCAAAAAGACGATTGAGCATGGCAATTCCCGCGTTTACGGCATTATTCGCATCCCCGCTAAACAGCGCCATAATCGCATCGCCAATATATTTATCAATAAACCCATTATTTTGATTAATGACGGGTTCCATGCGACTGAGATAGGAATTGATAAATCTGAAATTATCCTCCGGTGTCATACTTTCTGAAAGCGTGGTGAAGTCGCGAATATCGGAAAACAACACCGACATTTCCAACTGCACTTGGTCGCCCAATTCCACATCAATGATGCTTGATTTATCTAAAAACTGGAGGAATTGACTGGGGACGAAACGCTCGTAAGCTTTATTGAGTTGAGCCAGCCTCTTCTCACTTTCGCGTACTTCTGTATAAAGCTTAGAATTTTGAATCGAAATAGCCGCCTGTCCAGATAATACTTTTAATAATTCCACTCTTTCTGGCGTAAAAGCTCCTGCTGTCAGATTATTTTCAAGATAAACAATACTAACGATTTGAGATTGATTAATCAGCGGCACACATAAAATTGATTTAGGCTGATGCTTTTGGATATATGGATCGTTAGTAAATTGTCCCTCTTTCACAGCATCATCTAGTACCACACTTTCTTGAGTGCGAGCGACATAATTCACAATCGCAGAGGAAAGTTCTTGACAATTATCAACTAAGATTGACTGTAAGACGGTGACGCTAGCACCATCAGTTGTCCCTTCAGCTTCAATTAACAGTTGTTCCTGGCTTGACAAAATCAGATAGCCCCTTTGCGCCCCTGCATTTTCAATCAAAATTTTCATCAAGCTAGACAGTAGCTGATCCAGCAATATTTCGCCGGAAATCGCCACAGAAGCTTTCATGACTGCGGTGATATCTACGTGATTACCCGAACCCGTAGTTGTCATGGATACGCTAGTTTGAGTGTTTTTCCTTCCCGGTTGAGTTACCTTCAATAACTGGGGATATCGCGTTTCTAAATCCTTTACCTTAGCAGTGGCTCCCCATTGGATATAACAATAATAGGCATCAATCATATAGATTTGGGCAAATTTTTCTTTGCCCCATTCTAGATAGAACTTGGCGGCTAGTTCATTGGCTAGGGCTTCTTCGTTGAGAAATTGATTTTCTTGAGCGAGGGAGATAGCGCGATCGTACAATTCGATCGCCTCGGCTTTATTGCCAAAAACCCGTTGCTTTTCTGCCTCCACTAAATACCATTTATGCAGATAATTCATGGGAGCATTTTGCGCCCATTGGTGCAGAGTAGTTTGATGGGTTTCCACCAGAGCAAAAATTTCAGCTTGCTCAATTTCTGGGTAGGTGGAAAAAAGTGCTAAGTGCGTCAGGGCGGCATAGAAATGGAAAATGGGGAAAAAAATCAATCCCGATACTGACATTAAATACGGCTTGGCTTGGGCAATGTGGCCTAGGGCGGCCGGATAATTACCAAAGAAGTAAGCAAGCATTAATTTATATGTGTATACCATAGCAATCGCCGTGAATACATTGTCCTGATGGTACTTGGGAATCATCACCGTTTCATCGTAGACCTGGCCGATTAGACAATCCGGTGTACTCACGGTTTCCCTGAAGTTTTTCGTCGTCTGCCACGTCATCTCCAAAAGGGTCTGGGCAGAATATTGCTTCACTTGAGCGAATGCAGCACTGTAATCTGCTAGTTCGGCTTCCCAAGTATCTATTTCTACCCCACCAAACAAAGTGCCCTCAAAGCAAACGGTTAGGTTGTAGCCAGCGTATAGAAAATCGCCAGTTTCCATGCCAGCCATATAGCCATCTTTACTGATTGGTATTGTTGCCCTGAGAGCCTCTTGGTGATGCTGAATCCAGCTACTAAATACAGCCAGAATTTGGGACTTAAATTCCGGTGTATTAAACCGATCGAGTAAATTCAGTGCCAATTTACCAAACCCATAGCCAGTTTTGACATCTCCCAAAAAAGAACATAGCACCACACCGTGAATCAAATACCCCACCGTCGAGGCTGGTGCATTCCCAAACTGGAGCGATAAACTCACCATCGTGGAGCTCAGTAGGGGCGTTAAACTGGGCATGGCTTGAATAATCGGTGACCATAATATTCCTAATATTGGCATGGCTGCTTGAGTCTGAAGATCTGTCATTACAGGCAAGTTAAGTAGTTCCTCAATCCTTCTGTCTTGGAGTTGTCTAGTAAGACTCTGTAGCGCTCGATCTATCTTGACTTGATCCAGTTCGCTAGGGAGTTCAACTCCCAATTGCGCCAGTGCATCTCTGCCTACTGCGATCGCCTCCAACATCTTGTTCTGGGCTGTCTGGGCTGTCATTAAAATTTCGTAAGTTTTAACTTTGTCTAAAATTGTCTGGGCTTTCTCCAACACCAGTGCTGCTATCTGCTCCATATCATCAAAGTCAGCATTCAAATAGGCAACTTCGACAGCGGCAACATAAAGATTTAATGTCAATTCATATTGACTTTGCCAACAGTTTGCTGTCAATAACTCTATCCCTATTTGCAAATAAACTTTTGCCGCAGCGTAGGCGGTAGAATTTCTGGCTTTCTGTCCAGCTTTTAAGTTAAGTTGTGCTAAGGCCTCCCTCTCATTTGCTTGGGCGATCAACTCCTGGCCTAGATTCAAATGCTCGACAATATCAAACAGTTTTTCCTCTCTTTCGCTCTCCGAGGAACTTTGTAGCAGCAATTGTCCAACTTTGAGATGAGTGGTTGGTGTCTGGCGATCGGGAATCAATGAATAAGCCGCTTGCTGGACGCGATCGTGTAGAAAGCGATAAGTTGGATTGGAAATAGAATCAGTCTTGAATTGAGCCTCTGTTGGAATAAAACATTTATAATTTTCGTGAATCGGTAAAATCAGTTCTTCTTCCAAAGCTTTCCACAGTGCTGATGCCGTTTTTTCTGGTAATTCTTCACTGACAACTGCCAATGTATCTAAATCAAACTGCGCTCCAATACAAGCCGCCAACTTAAGAACATCCTGAGTTTCTTGGGGCAACTTCTGCAATTGCGCCGCCATAAACTCCACTACATCCGAGGCGTGAGTCAGTCTAGATTGAGCAATATCGCACTGCCAATGCCCTTTACTTCCCCCCTTACTAAGGGGGGACTGAGGGGGGTCAAAAGTAATTAGTCCATCATCATGTAATGCCTTCAGAAATTGAGTCGAGAAAAAGGGATTACCCTGAGTTTTTTGCTCGACTAATTCTGTCAACGGTTGAGCAAAAGATAAATCGCAAATCAACGTATCTGCCACCAATTGATTCAGATCTGCTAAACTCAATGGTTGTAACATAATAGTATTCACCACTGCCCCAGACTTAATAATCTCATTTACCGTCAACATAAACGGATGAGTAGGCGATACTTCATTATCCCGATAAGCACCCAAAACTAACAGATGCCCCCTATCCTCCATTAATAGTTGTAGCAACTTCAAAGATGCCGAATCTGCCCACTGCAAATCATCCAAAAACATCACTAAGGGATGTTCGGCAGTAGTAAATACTTCCACAAATTTCTGCATCAGCAAATTGAATCGATTTTGTGCTGCACTCCCCGATAATTCTATTGCTGGATATTGAGCGCCAAGGATGCGTTCTAACTCAGGAATAACCTCAATCAAGACTTGCCCATTATTGCCTACTGCGGTGAAAATCTTGGTTTTCCATGTTTGTAATTGAGCGTTAGATTCTGATAATAATTGCCCCATTAAATCCCGAAAAGCTTGGACAAAAGCTGAGAAAGGAATATTGCGCTGAAATTGGTCATACTTGCCTTTAATAAAATAGCCTCGTTGTCTGGCGATCGGCTTATGAACTTCGTTTACTAATGCGGTTTTACCAATCCCAGAAAAGCCCGCCACCAGCATCAGTTCACTGCGGGATAAATGCGATACCTCCTCTAGGGCGGGCACGCACCATCCACCGGCCCTACTCAGGAGGGAGTCGGATGAAGCCCCCCTTAATAAGGGGGGTTGGGGGGATCGTCCTGATGCAACTCGTTCAAAGGCTGCTAATAGATTGGAAACTTCAGTTTCTCTGCCGTAGAGCTTTTCTGGGATCGAGAAATGGTCTGTAATATCCCGCTTTCCCAAGGCAAACTTTTCAATGTTACCCGTTGCTTGTAATTGAACGAGACAATTTTCTAAATCGTGCTTCAATCCTAATGCTGTTTGATAGCGGTTTTCGGCATTTTTCGCCATCAATTTAATAACTATTTGGGAGATAATCAGAGGAATTTTTGGCTCGATTTCTTGGGGGGTAACTGGCTGTCTGGCAATGTGGCAGTGAACCAAGTCTAAAGCATCTTCTGTCTCGAAAGGCAGTTTTCCTGTCAGCAATTCGTAAAATGTGACACCGAGGGAATAAAAATCAGCCCGGTAATCGAGAGTACGATTCATTCTCCCGGTTTGTTCTGGTGAGATGTAAGCGAGGGTTCCTTCCAAAATGCCTGGGTTTTTCAAAGTCGGTGTTTCTCTGCTTAGCTGAGTGGAAATGCCAAAGTCAATAATTTTTAATTGTTCCGTTTTCGGGTTGTAAACAATATTTGAGGGGTTAATATCTTTATGAATAATATTGGCGATGTGAATTTGTCCTAAAGTTTCAGTGGTGGCGATCGCAATTTGCAGAAACTCCTTTAGGCTAAACTGACGCTGCTGCATCAATATTTTCAACGATTCGCCGCCAAAGTCCTCCAGAAACATCACGAGGGTGTTTTGGTATTTTTGCAAGTCATAAACTTGCACGACTCCCGCCTCTTTCAACTTTCGGGTAATGCGGTATTCGGTGCGGTAGCGCACCAATTCTTGAGGTGTGGGGTAACTGTCTTTGAGAAGTTTGAGGATAAGTGGCTGGTTATCTGCTTCCCGAATGGCCCGGTAAACGAGGGAGTTGACACTTTCATAGAGAAGTGTTACAACGGCTACGCCTGGAATGGAGAGCATATTGATTTTTCTGGTAAAATTTAACGCGAAGTGAGGACGCACCAGCTTTTTGTTAATAATAGCGCGTTAGAAGGAATTTAGTCATTGTTGAGTTACAAGCCATTGAGAATACTAAACTCGCAAACAGAAAACTTACTAACCGGACTCAACTTTAAACCACTGCTTCAATTGGTCGATCGCACTTCGATCTACAAATTCGCCCAAGGATTTGGTGTAGATTTCTGTTCCGTCTTTAATATAGTCAAGCATTATTTAAAACTGGATCTTTTTTGAATGAACCGCGAAGGCGCTAAGGGCGCGAAGGAAGAAAGAGGAAGAAAGAGGTTCACTTGTGGTTTGGTTTTTTGGGGTTAAGCAATTGCTGCAATTGGTCGATCGCACTTCGATCTACAAATTCGCCCAAGGATTCGTCTGGCGATCGAAATTGCTGATAAATTTGCAACATTTGGGCGATGGAACTTGACATCTCTGCAACACTCACACCCTGGAAAATTTGCCGCCCAAAAGGCGAATCTGTTTTACCCGCATAGATGTCATAACCTGCGATCGTCTCCTTTCCCTGCCTCATCTGAATTCCCACTAAAGTGATATCAATGGGAGAATGTTGGGCGCAGGATTTTTCGCAGCCGCTGAAATGAATGTTAATTGGGCGATCGATCTTTAATTTTTGCCCTAAATCCTTCACCATTGCTAGGGCGTGGCTTTGGGTATCTGTCTGAGCCGATGCACAGCCAGTGTTGCCGGCACAAGCAACTAAGCATGAGTCTAGATTGGTTGCGGATGAGTGCAATCCCAAACGGGCGATCGACTTTTCGAGTTCGCTAAGGCGGTGGTTCGGGATGTTAGAAATCAACAGATTTTGCCAAGGCGTGAGCCTGAGAGTGCCTCTGCCGAAGTTTTGGGCTAAATTTGCCAAATCTCGCAATTGCTGCGATTTTAGCCAGCCTAGCGGTAGTGCGATTCCGATGTAGGAAAAACCGGATTGTTGCTGGGGGTGAATGCCGAGATGCTGGTAACGGGCGATCGACTTTTCAGACGGAGCGATCGAGCTTTGCTGCAATACAAAGGGTAAATTATGCTGTATCTGTTCGAGATATTTTTCCACACCCCAATCTGCCAGCAGGTGACGCAAACGCGGTTTTTTACCCTCAATTGGAGGCTTATTTTTTGTGTATTGAAGATAAACGCTAGCGATGGCTGTTAATACTGAAATACATTGCGATTCTTGAATTATAATCCCTGTGTCGCCGTTTAAATACAGCCGAAGCACGATTTCTGAATCAGCATATCGCCTTTCTGCTGCTAATAAAATATCGTTGCGTAGGGCGCGGATCGAAACCGATTCTCCGCCGTCAAAACCGACACTGAATTTAGGCGAAAGTTCCGACAATTCGGGATGGGTTTGCAGATAATCATCCCAATCTTTAACTAGGGGGCGAGTATCGAGTAATGATTGGCGATCGATACCCGCTGTCGGGCTTGCCATAATATTGCGAATCGGGTCAATTTCAACGCGGCGAGATGCTAATCCCAATGCTTGCAAACCGTGCCAGACTTCAGCAGAAATTGCCGAGTTCAAGTTTCGGATTTGCAAATTCGCGCGATTTGTTACTTGCACGTAGCCCGTACCGTATCGATCGACTAAATCTGCGATCGCCCCACACTGCGCTACATTTAAAATTCCCCCCGGAATCCGCATCCTCGATAATATTCCGTCTCTGGCTCTGGAACCAGAAAATAAGCCCGGACAAGTCGGTAATTCACTCAAACTTAACAAAGAAACTCCTCCCCGTGCGACGCAGGGAATCTCAATTGACACTCCTGAAATCGGCATTCTGGCTTTGACAGTTGCGGCACAGCGCCGGAATTACACCGGACTTTCCCGCTTTCAGGTTTAAGAAAGGTATCACATTTTTGCCCCCCAAAACCAAAACCCTCAATTTTCTTAACAAATTCCCCCTCGCCTAATTGCCTTGAGTAATGAAAACTCGCCTAGTTTTCAATCAGGTTCGGTAGGGGAGTTAAAACAAAAACAAACCAATGACAAACCAAAGGTAGCCACAGGTAAAATATCTCCAAACAACATTGGATCTTGTTGATATTCCGTCGGCTGAGTTTCTCCCTCGATATTTCTAGGAGTTAAAATTTGTTCTAGAGAATTCACATTATTAGAATTAGTGAAGGCTGGCAATTCATCGGGTTTAACTGGAGAGGTGATGCTGAGAGTAGTCCAGAAAAACATTAAGGTTAAAATATTTAGGTATTTCATAGTAAAGACCCCGTTGTAAGTAATATAAATAAAAGGCTGAACGTTTTAGGTGTTTTGTTTGCCTCTACTTAAACTTTAGGGAAAAAGACGAATTACTAAACAACTAAAAGTGTCACTTTTTCTATGTGGCTTGTATTTGGTGACTTACCTAAATGCTGAAATGGCTGGAAAGCTTGTATCAAGGAAGTTGCCAACCAGGCGATTTAGTTTTTAGCTGTAGTCAATTAGTCAACTGGCTGTTGTCTAATATGCTGGAAATAGATTCATGCTGAGTGGCAAAAATTGCAGGAGTAGGGCTGATGGTAGACAAATGGCTTTCGGTGGTGGGGATTGGGGAAGATGGATTATCGGGATTGAGTTCGATCGCCCGTTTTCTAGTCGATCGCGCTCGAGTCGTAGTCGGCGGTGCCCGTCACCTCGCCATGCTACCCACCGACGACACCAGGGAAAAATTGCTCTGGGCTTCACCTTTACAAGCCACAGTCGATGAGATTATCCGTCGCCGGGGAGAGTCGATTTGCGTGCTCGCCAGTGGCGATCCGATGTGTCACGGAATTGGTGTCACCCTGTTGCGCCACATTCCGATCGCCCAAATGACGATAATTCCCGCAGCATCAGCCTTCAGTCTCATCTGCGCCCGTCTGGGTTGGGCTTTGGATGCGGTTGAGACTTTCAGTTTGACAAACCGCCCAGTAGCCTCCATCGCCCTTTCTCTATATCCGGGGGCGCGGTTGTTAGTTTTAAGTGCCGATCGACACACTCCCATAAAGGTTGCCGAATTGTTGACCCAGCGGGGGTTTGGTAGCAGTTTGATGACGGTGTTCGAGCGGATGGGGGCGGCTTCGGAACGGCGGAGCGAGGGGGTAGCAGCAGCCTGGAATGTGCCGGATTTGGCTGATTTGAATGCGATCGCGATTGTAGTTGCAGCCGATCGCAAAACTCTGCTGCTTCCGCGCACTTCGGGTTTACCGGATGATGCTTATCTACACGATGGACAACTTACCAAGCGGGAGATTCGAGCCGTTACTCTGTCAACCTTAGCGCCGATTCCGGGGGAGTTGCTGTGGGATGTGGGGGCGGGCTGTGGTTCGATCGCAATTGAGTGGATGCGGAGTCATCGGAGTTGTCGGGCGATCGCGATCGAGCGCCATCCAACTAGACTGGAATATATTGCTGAAAATGCCTCTAATTTGGGTGTTCCCGAACTCAAAATCATCGCCGGAGACGCGCCAGAAGCTTTGGCAAATTTGCCACAACCGGATGCAATTTTCATCGGTGGCGGTGTCACTGCTGAGGCTTTGTTAGAAACTTGTTGGAATGCTTTAGGTGAAGGCGGCCGATTAGTTGTGAATGCGGTGACTATTGAGAGTGAATTGAAAGTTTTGCAATGGCATTCTTTGCACGGTGGGGAATTAATTAGAATTGGGATTCAGCGCACGGGGGCGATCGGATCTTTTCTCGGTTGGAAACCGCTAGCACCGATTACTCAGTGGGCTGTAGTTAAGAGTTGAAATGCGATCGATATCTTTTCTGGAAATATCAGAAACAAAATCAGTTACTATATACTTAAATGCTCCTAAAAAATCAATCATCCTCTTTTTGGACGTTGCTCAGAGCAGCGTCCATAAAGCTATCTAATACCAATTCAAAAAAACGTTGCTACAAAAAAGAAATTAGAGGTTTTTACCTGTAGGGACACGGCACTGCCGTATCCAGAAATTTATGATGATGACAGATAATTTATATAGACTGAATAAGCGTAGCAACAAATTGCCAAAATGGTATTAGATCATGCACAACGAAAAGGATCGGCTTAGGGTGTTCGATCGTTCTGCGATCGCTCAGTTTTATGATGAGACGCGATCGGGCTATCTTCAAATGCGAGCCTATATCCGAATGCTAGACTATTTGCGGTTGCTGGTTTTGGAATATTTGCAGATGGAATAGAGTCAGGACTAAGGTCTAGTTGTAGGGTGCGTCAGACTTGAGAATTGGGATTCAGCGCGCTGGGGCGATCGGTTCTTTTCAGGGTTGGAAACCGCTGGCACCGGTGACTCAGTGGGCGGTTGTTAAGGGGTAATTTCAATTCTGATTTGGATCGGAATGATTTAACCACAGAGTACGCAGAGAACACAGAGGAAGAGATCAGAGAGATGAATCATATCAGGTTCGGTTAAATAGATATAATTCTTGTAGGGGCGGGTTCACCAATAATAATTGCCTAAAATTGACAATTTCATAAACCCGCCCGGCCGGTTCTGCTGAATCCAGATAAGTTAGTTTATCAGACACCGCAGCCACCTCGACGATCGGCAATTTCTTGCTCTAACTCCACTTCATTGAGGAGTTTCATACCGTTGGCGATCGCCCGTTGGCGAAGTTTCCATAGGGTTTGACCGAGTTGTGTTTTGGGGGTAAATTCAGGTGAAGATTTGAGCGCTAGAGCTTGGGTAAACTGAAGGACTTTTGCGCGATCGGCGGGGGCAAGTTCGCGCCAGTATTGTAGGAGGATTTCTTCGGGAGGCATGGAAAATTTTTGGGAGTAACTCTCTAATTTATTTTAATCTTTTACAATCGATAATGAACCAAACAGTAATGAACGCGGGCGTCTTCTGTCCACTATGCTAAGATGAAGGCTGGTTTACATTTTTTGATGAGGTCGTTATGACCAGTTCGCTGTCTCCTACAAGCATTTCTCGCTATGTCACCCGCAATCCTGAAGTTTTGCAGGGGGAACCGATTATTGCAGGCACTCAAGTTACTGTACGGGATATTGTGGTGTTTTGGAAATCGGGAATAAAGCCTGACGAAATCCCACAGAAGTTACTGCAACTCGTGACGGCGGCTCAAGTGTTTGATGCGATTAGTTTTTATCTGGATAATCAGCTAGAAATTGACGATCGGATTGCTTGGTATGAGGCGCGTCCGATGTTGAATGTTTCACCTCTTTTGAGATGTAATCCGTTGCTGAATGAAGTCACGAAATATGTTGAAGTATATCGCCACGATCGAAATGCAGATATCGATTTTCCTGAGTCTGAGACCCTATGACTCAATATATTCTCGATACCGACCATATCACACTGCTGCAACACTCTAATCCACTCATATTACAACGTTTTGAAACTCTCGATACCAGCGATGTTGCTATTACTGTCATCAATGTTGAGGAATTGATTCTGGGCTGGTTCAATGCAATTCGTCAAGCTTCGCAACCCGGACAGCAGCAACGCTTAACTTGGGCTTATGTTGGTTTGAGATCGGCAGTTAAATTTCTCAACGATTTTCTCGTTCTGGATTTTACCGAGTCAGCTTACGAGCAATATTTGGGGCTGCGCCGTCAGGGAATACGAATTGGGACACAAGATTTGCGGATTGCGTCCATTGCTTTGGTTAATAACTCAATTTTAGTGACGCGAAATCGACAAGATTTTGCACAAGTCCCAGGACTGGTTTTGGAAGATTGGACATAACAATTGCAAAGCCAAGCTTACCCAGCTTTTCCAACTTCCGCCAAATGCCAAAACGTCATCCCATTTTCCGCATGACTGAGCAAAATCCCCAAATCTTCCAGGCTTTCTAAACAGTCGAGAATGACTTTTTGTTTGCGATTCGCGCCTTTGAAATGGGCGGTGACTTGGGCGGCTGTCCATTCGCCGCTTTGAGTGCGAAATAAGTCGCGGATGGCGGAAAGTTGCTCTTTCAGGGTTTTGGGAAAGGGTTGTTGTTCGGTGGGAGTAATGGCGGTTTCGGTTTCGGTGGTGATACCTTCAAGAGTTGGTTGTATGTAGGTTTCACCGGGATTTTGGTAGTCGGGACGCAGCCAGCGAATCTGTCCGTTGCGTTCTTCTTCGGCGCGTTGGGCGTTGAGGGTGACGAGGTTTTCGAGGATTTGGTCGTCGGTAATTGTGGTTTCCCAACCATAGGCTGCAAATACGGCGGTATCGAGTTCGTCGTGGATTTGTTTGAGGGTGGAGACTAGGGCTTTTTGGTTGAAGGCTTTGTCTTTGTCGTCGAGGGGTTCGGCTTTGCGGAGTTTTTCGAGGAGGTTGTACATCCCGGTGATGGTGACTTCGGGGTGAGTGGCTTGGACTCGTTTGCGGTGGCTGTCGAGGCGTTCTCCGAGTTCGCGGATGGTTTGTTTTTGGGTGTCGGTTGCGTCTGGGAATGGGAAGGGGTCGAAGCATTTAGTTTTGACATAAACTGGGGTCGGACCAAGCTGTCCGCCACATACTAATGCCCATTTAACATGAATTTGACTAGAAAAAACTCCCAAGAAGTAAGCATCATCTAAAGCAATAGCAACAAGTTTATTATCTGGCAAAATATCAGCAGTTAGAAATATAAATACGCGATATTTTGAAGTTTCAACAGTAACTATATAACGTTGAAGACTCTTCAACGCATCTCTCAGGATTGTGTTGGCTCTACGATACAGCCACCATTCTGAACGAAGTTTTGGATCGTTATTCATTAAACGTTCAGGCTTTACTCTCTCCAACAGATATTGATATGTTTTTGGATAATTTGTTAGGAAATTATTTTCTTTAAGACCTACTGTATCTATAATTAACTTATTTCGAGAGTTATGTAGAACATCTCGACCATTAAGATAGGGTCTGAGTAAATCAATTTCAACTAAATCTAAATCTTGAGAAGCGACTTGAAATCCTTCACTACCTGACATTACTCCACGACTAACAAGATTGACATTGGCTTGTAAAACCTTACCTTTTGTTACATCAGTACCTGCACGAAGGTTACTAAAAATTTTATCAAAACTTCTCCATATAATTTTCACTCGATCAGCCGAGTCTTCAGGAGTTAATGCTTCATCCTCAGAAATCACAGTTCCCAATTGAGCAAGTTGTTCAAACCTTGAATGGTTAACTTCACCAGCAGTCATTGAAATTCTGACTGCCGCACCTTCATCAGTCCAGGGATGATCGGGAATGGCTAGAAACAGCTTAATTGATTTTTCGTGATTAAGATGAAATTCAATTACACTTCGCAGTCTAGCTTGATGAATACTATTTGTTGTAATAAATCCAAATCGTTCAACTTGACTCAATCGAACCAATTCTGCTGCTTTGTGCCACCAATACATTACAAAATCAACAGTATCCGGCACATCTTTATAAACCTTCCTCAGCGCTTCTGCATATCCATCTCCCAACATCTCCCGCATCCTCGCATTCCCAATAAACGGCGGATTCGACACAATATAATCCGCCTCCGGCCACACAGCCGCCCTCGGATTCAAATACCGATAAATTGTTACTTGATCTGTCGGATCGGGAATATCTTCACCTGTCACCGGACTTTTGATCATCCGCCCGCCCCAGCGAGTCCGCACCTTCCCCGCTGCATCGACATCCGGTTCCACCCCGTCATATTCCAACACCGCATCCCGACATTCAATATTGTTGTACTCCCGCAACACAGGTTCGATCGGCGGAAGATCCCCAAATCGCCGAAAATGCCACTGCAAATACCCAATCCAAATCACCAAATCTGCGATCGCCGCCGCCCTAGGATTAATCTCAATCCCCAAAAATTGACTGGGATTGATTTGAGCAATATCCAACCGCAACTGCGCCGATCCTGCGACATCTTCCAAGCGCCGCAACACCTCCGACTCCAACCCCTTCAACAAATCCAACGTCACATACAAAAAATTCCCCGATCCACACGCCGGATCGAGAATCTTCACCTGTTGTAACTCCGTCAAAAATGCCTCTAAAACTGCGATCGCCTTTTTCCTTTGATTTGCAGTCGGTTCCGCTTCCCCCGCGTTTAGCAACTGTTTAACCTCCGCTTGTACCGCAATCCAGCGATCGCCCAAAGGCTCCATCACCACCGGTTTTACCAAGCGTTCCACATACGATCGCGGCGTATAATGCGCCCCCAACTTACTTCTTTCCCGCGCATCCAGCGCCCTCTCCAACAACGTCCCAAAAATCGCCGGTTCCACATTACACCAATCCCGCTTCGCCGCCTGCAACAACACCGTCAACTGCGCTTTTGTCAACGCAAACGCCCCAGAATCCGCAAACAATCCGCCATTAAACCGCAACAACTTCCCATGAAAACCAAAACTCGTCCCCTGATTCATCGCTTCCCACAGCGCCTCTACCTCCGGCTTAAACATCTTCGGATTGAGAATCCATCGCGTTTCCAGCGCCTGCGTAAACAGATGTTCCTTCAGCAACCCCACATCTTCAGCAAACATAGTAAAAATACAGCGCATCAAAAACTGGGCGACTTGCTGCGGATCGACATTCGCCTCCATTCCCTTCGCTAACTGGGCCAAATCCGCCGCCACTTCCCGCGTCACCCGCGCCGCAATCTTCTCCGGGTTGCGCTGCTGCGGATTGCTGAAAATATCGACAAACAAATCGAAAACATCGGCTTTCCGCAACTCCACCAATCCAATTTCTCGCCGCGCCCCATAGCCGCCATAGTCGCCGCTAAAACCCATCCACAATTCAAAATGGTCGCCTATATCGCAAGTCAACAAAAATGGCGGCTTGCTGCTGAGACTGCGGGTATAAGCAACTGCTTGCACAAAGGCTTTTTCCATCTCTCGCAAATAGGTATTCGTTCCCCGTTTTGCCGTTCCTTTTTTACCCGTCGTGCCGCCCTGTTTTGCCTCTATTAAAAAATGCTCGGCTTTGTGAAAATCGATAAACCCCGGAGTTATCTTGCCGCTGGGGTGAAAAATTTTGACATCTTTGTCAAAGCAGTAGGGATCGTTGGGAATTCTGCCTTTATCAAAAGGGCGATCGACTCCCAGCGCATCGGACATTTCCACGAAAAATAGCTGGTAGTTTGCCCGTTCGTTACCGCTAGAACCTTCCCAGCGCGTGATGAATGTTTCGATTCTGGTGCGATCGGCTTCATTCATTTTTCAAACCTGCTGCTTGCTTTTTCATTATTCTATAGTTAGAGCGGTTCGGATTGGCGGTTCGGATTGGCGATTTTGCTTTATAGCAACCGTCAAGGCGGTTAGGACGCTTTACTATTGATATTTGCTATAATATGTTTGCCGATATTCTTAGATACAGGCGGAGTCAAAAACCCAGCTTCTGCCTTAAAGTCGATCGCTCATAACGAAGATTTTGCGTAGCAACCGGGTTTTTATGGCTTTAGTGCTTGAAAAATACCTCACTCAATAAATGTATGAAAATTAGAGCGATCGTACATCCCGCAGAAGAAGGTGGCTATTGGGCAGAAGTTCCAGCGCTTCCCGGCTGCATTACTGAAGGAGAGACGATAGAAGAAGTAATAATTAATTTAAAAGATGCGATGGTCGGTTGGCTCGAAGTTGCTAATAGTCGTGAAGCAATTGCCTCCACAGATCTAGTTGTGGAAATTGCTGTATGAAATCTATTTCGGGCAAGCGACTTTGCAAAATAGTAGAGCAGAAAGGTTGGGTTTTGAAAAGAATTACCGGCAGTCATCATATCTATGAAAACCCGGAACTAGAACAAATTTTGTCAATTCCTGTTCACCGAAATCAAGATTTGAAAGTTGGAACCTTGAGAGCCTTGATGAAAATAGCTCAGCTATCTGAGGAAGATTTACAAAGTTTTTCTTGAGCATCGCACAACACCGTTTACTTAACATATTTATGCCCCGGAGATCCCCCTCGCATCCCCCTGGTTGTAGGGGGACTTTGAGAGGATTCTTGTCCCCCCCTTTTTTAAGGGGGGTTAGGGGGGATCTCTCTTAAGTAAACCGTATTGGGCTATAGGCTCTATTCATCAGGTTATTTATGTCCTCACCGCTGTGGCGATTGCTATAACTCCTCAAACAAATAGGTTGGGTTTAACACAATTAAACCCAACCTATGAATTTAATCAAACTTCAGAGTTTAGCCTTGATTCACACCGAAGTTTTTAAGCTATCGCGCGACTCTTGAAGCCGATCGACATTAACGACATTTTCCACAGATTCCTGAATCGGTTTCCGGGCTTCAATTAAAGCCAAGGCTTTCGTGACACCTTCAGGTAAAATTACTACCAAACTGCCTGCTGGCGCTTGATCCAAAGCTTTGTTAACAGCAATTGTTTCATCGAGAATCAATTCGTATTCAACTTTAGATCGATCCGGGGTTCGTGCAGAAATTGCTTCTGCAATCCCCTGACAAATTAACTTGGCCACCACACCGGGTTCCCGGCCGCGCCGATCGAGATCTTCCTTCACAATAATGCGATCGAACATTTCGGCCGAAAGTTTACCCAACAGGACAAAATCCTCATCTCGCCTGTCTCCGGGCGCACCAATTACCCCGATCCGCATTCCATCCCAATTCTGCACGAAACTCCCCAAAGCCTTGTAGCTGTGAGGGTTGTGCGCATAGTCTAGCAAAGCGTGATATTTACCCAAATTAAACAGGTTCATCCGTCCGGGAGTTTGACCTACCGATGCCTGGAAGCTTGACAAAGCCGATCGAATGTCCTCTATTTTCACTCCTTGGGCAAAAGCAGCCAAACAAGCTGCCAAAGCATTGGCAATCATGAACGGTGCCCGCCCGCCCATCGTCAGAGGCACGTTGACAGCCTGCTCAATTCTCAGCGTCCAATCGCCCTTCAGGATCGACAAATAGCCATTCTCGTAAATTGCAGCCAGCCCGCCCGCAGCCGTATGTCTTGCCACAAGTTCGTTATCTGGGTTCATGGAGAAATATGCAATTTGAGCCTTGACACTTTGCGCCATTCGTGATACTAGCGGGTCGTCTGCATTCAGGACTGCATAGCCCTTGGGCATCACCGACTCTACCAGCACGCTCTTGAGGGTCGCCAGTTGTTCCACGGTGTCGATGTCGCCAATGCCTAAGTGGTCGGCGGCGACGTTCAAGACGACGCCGACATCGCACTGGTCGAATCCCAAGCCCGATCGCAAAATTCCGCCCCTAGCTGTTTCCAGCACCGCAACTTCTACCGTCGGGTCAGACAAAATCAACTGAGCGCTTTGGGGGCCGGTATTGTCTCCGCTATTGACCAAATAATCGCCGATGTAAGTGCCGTCGGTAGTCGTGTAGCCCGTAATTTGACCAGTCTGCTTGACAATGTGGGCTAGCAGGCGAGTAGTTGTCGTTTTACCATTGGTTCCCGTTACCGCTAAAATTGGCACCCGGCTGGGTTGAGGCGAGGGGAACAGCATATCGAAGACTGCGCCGGCGACGTTGCGGGGCAAACCCTGACTCGGCGCGACGTGCATTCTGAAACCCGGTGCTGCATTGACTTCGACGATGACTCCGTTGACATCGCGCAGTGGCACAGAAATATCGTCTGTTACTACGTCAATGCCGGCGATGTCCAAACCGATAATTTTGGCAACTCTGGAAAATAACCAGACGTTTTCGGGGTGGATTTCGTCGGTGCGATCGACTGCAATTCCCCCGGTACTAAGGTTGGCTGTCGCGCGCAAAAATACTCTTTTCCCCCCTGGTACTACGGAGTCGAGGCTGTAGCCTTGTTTTTGCAGCAAATCTAAAGACAATTTATCGATCGTAATCCGGGTGAGAACATTGTCGTGTCCGTCTCCCCGCTGCGGGTCACTGTTGACTTCTTCAATTAACTGTTCTACGGTCTTTTTGCCATTACCCACAACGTTAGCGGGGACTCGTTCTGCTACGGCTACGACTTGACCGTTGACTACCAATACTCTGTGGTCTCGACCTGTGTAATAGCGTTCAATAATGATGCTTTTGGTTTTTGAGGCGGCGCTGGCGAGGTCGTAGGCTTCTTCTGCTACTTCCCAGGAATTGATGTCGATGGTGATGCCCCGTCCGTGATTGCCGTCTAGGGGTTTAATCACAATGGGATAGCCGCCCACTTCTTCGATCGCACTTTCGAGTTCATCTAAATAGTGAATTACCGTACCTCTGGGCACCGGCACACCGGCACTACCCAGGATATTTTTAGTACCTTCCTTGTCGCAGGCTAGTTCTACTCCCAAAACTCCCGTGCGGTTGCTCAAAGTGGCTTGAATCCGCTTTTGATGAACCCCGTAACCTAACTGGATCATAAACCTCGCACTCAATTGCATCCAGGGAATGCCACGAGCTTCCGCTTCCTTGACCAGTGTTTCGGTACTCGGTCCCAAGGCCGCCGACGCTGCAAAATCTGCGAGGTCTCTTAAATCTTGGGCCAACTCTGTAGGTGAGTAAGTGCCGGTACTGACAATGCTCTGGCACAAGCGGACTCCAGCCCTTGCCGCGTAGCGACCTGCTTGTTCGTTTTGATACTCAAGTACCACTTGGTAAATGCCTGGGGTCGAAGTCTCGCGGGTGCGACCGAATCCCGCAGGCATCCCTGCCATTTCCTGAAGTTCTAGCGCGACGTGTTCGATGACGTGTCCCATCATCGTGCCTTCTTTCACACGTTGCAGGAAGCCTCCCTGACGACCTGGGGAACAAAAATGCTCATACAAACTCGGCAGCACCGCCAGTAAGCCCTCGTAGAATCCCGGAATTTGAGCTGTGGTTTTGTCGGCTAAATCTTCTAAATCTAGACGCATGACGATCAGTTTTTGGCGTCGGATACTCCAATAATTAGGGCCGCGCAAGGTCTGGATTTTTAGTATTTTCATAAAGCCTCGTAGATGTTTGGAAAGCCTAAACTTTGAGTTGGGGGATGAAAAACGACTCAGGGGTTTTTCATCGCCGTGACTCGACTGGATTTGTAGGAGAGAAACTTTATATCTAGCCCCTGAGCCTTTTGGGTCAACTTTTTGCTAGTTTCTAGGCGGAAATCTGATAGTTTAAATTCCCTGTTTCAAGATACAAGAATTATTGAAAAAAAACTTTTTGGTAGCCATCGCCAACCTGTTTAATTTTTCCAAACCTTCTGTCTTCGCCGCTACTAACTCCTGATGGTGATTCCCACTGAGTTTGTGGCTGCTGAGTCTTGCAGTGAGAGGATGAGCTTCGCGGGGCAGTTACAATCGGCATTAATTAAACAAATTTTGGCGGTGCGAGCGAATCCACCCTGAATTTTTGTTTCCGAAGGTTTCCCGTCATGGGACTGCTTGCTGAACACTGGCAGACAATTACCCTTGCCAAAAATGCCGTCGAGGAGTTGAGTTTTCCTCAATTTTTGTAAGATGCTGACCACGAAGTTCACATTCCTATTGCAATGTATCTTTGACTTTATTGGATCATTTATTCAATTTCAAGCCATAGTCTCCGATAAACTGTTCGCTACGAACATTTTTGTACTAATTTTTCAGTTACTGCCCACGGAATTGGAGATTTTACCTGTGAGATCGGGATATCCACATCGATCGGGCGATCGGGCAATCTGGCGTGGGTTTCTGATGTTCCAATAGCTTATCCTCCGTCCTCAATCTTTGGCTACTAATTCATGATTGACGAGGGGGGATAACTATTATTTGGTGTCTTAGTTCGAGGTGCGACATTCAGGAGGCCACCCAGACTCGGAACAGGCGGAGGAGGACATCGCTTTGCCTAGGGCAATATTGTAACAATCTCCGTGGCAGAGTACGTGCATGCGCAGATTGAACAGACTCAAAGGTTCTGTCGCTCCTACGTGAGGCTCGTTGGTGTAAAGCATTTCCCTAGAATCGACAATAGTCACAGTTCCTTTACCGAGAATTTTAATCGTGTCGTCTCCTTCAAAGAGGGCGCAGGTGTCTTCGTCAATACCTAGAGCCAGCAGATCCGGGTGGGAGGAAATCGCCGACAGCAAGCGAGCCATGCGATTTCGGTTGTGAAAATGCTGATCTACAATCACTTCCGGTATAATGTCCAGACCGTTTGCCAAATCTACTAAAGAGCGATTGGGAGAAGCGCCACTGCCGCCGCCTGCAATCATGTGATAGCCCATCACCGCAGCCCCAGCACTGGTTCCAGCTAGGGTAATTTTGCCTTCTCTGGCTTCTTTGCGGATTTTGTCCATTACGGGTGTGTCCGCCAGCAACCCGCACAGCCGCAGTTGGTCGCCACCGGTGATAAATACGCCCGTACAGTCTTCTAAGTAATCCTTCCACACAGGGTTTTCTGCCTGTTGGCGTTCGCGGATGTCAACTACTTTGACAGCACTGACACCCATTTCGTCAAAGATGGTGCGGTAGCGGTTGCTAATCCCTTCTGGATCTCGCGAAGCTGAGGGAACGATCGCCAGCCGCGCCTCTGTACCCCCAGAACGGTGAAAAAATGTGTTCAGAATCTCGCGGCCGTGAACTTTGTCTTCGGCTCCCCCGATTACCATAATCGAGGTTTTTGTGCGCTGGGGGATGTTTTGTTCAATGGCTGGAGATGTCAATTGCTGCATGGTGTGTCTTCCTCAGTTAGGTGTGAAATTAAATTTTGCCGTGTTGTGGGTACTAGTGGCGTTTTGAAGACTGAATAATTTAGCGTGAGGTTCGATGGATAATCGCGATCGCCCGCAGTCCTTGGAAAGCTAGTTTAGAAAGGGGCTGTACTGAAAACAGATAATTTTCATACAAAACCCATACACAAAAGCATAAAATTTCAATTGCAAAAATTTTAATAAATTATGAAGAATAATGCAATTACCGAAAATCGATCGCCCTCTAGAGGTGAAACTAGAGTGTGTCAATAAATTTAAACTATTGTGCGATTTGACCTTGTTACCCTATTTCCAGAATTTTTCTTGGCTCCCCTAGCGTCGGGACTGATGGGCAAAGCCTTAGCTAAAAATATTGCTGAGGTGAATTTTGTCAATCCTCGTGATTTTACCACAGACAAGCACCACCGAGTGGACGACGAACCCTACGGTGGTGGAGTTGGGATGTTGATGAAGCCGGAACCAATTTTTGCTGCGGTGGAGTCCCTGCCAATTTTGCCCAGGCGGGAGGTGATTTTGCTCACTCCCCAGGGGGAACCAATGCAGCAGGATATGTTTCGAGGTTTTGCTGCTGAGTGCGACCAGTTGGTGTTGATTTGCGGTCATTATGAAGGTGTGGACGATCGAGTTTTGGATTTAGTCACTCGCGAGGTATCCTTGGGCGATTTTGTGCTCACAGGTGGCGAAATTCCAGCTTTGGCTTTGATTAATGGAGTTTTGCGCTTGCTGCGGGGAACTGTGGGGAAGGAAGATTCGCTGAAATTTGAGAGTTTTGAAGACGGACTTTTGGACTATCCGCAGTACACTCGACCGGCCGATTTTCGGGGATTGAAGGTTCCTGATGTATTGCTATCTGGGAATCACGCCGAAATTGCCCGCTGGCGGAGGTCCAAGCAAATTGAAAAAACGCGATCGCGCCGCCCTGATTTGCTAGCGGATTAATTAACTAAAGTTAGTGTGAATTTAACTGTTGAATGTATGCCGAATCTTTACATAATTGGCGGCGCTAACGGTTCCGGCAAAACCACTGCATCAATGAGTTTATTGCCTAACTTTCTGGACTGTTTTGAATATGTCAATGCTGATGCGATCGCGGCTGCACTTTCACCATTCAATCAACAGTCCGTAGCCATTTGGGCCGGACGAATCATGCTAGAAAGACTGCAAACCCTATCTAATTCGGGAACTGATTTTGCTTTTGAGACTACTCTGGCGGCCCGCAGCTTTGCAGCTTTCCTCAGAAGTTGTAAAACCAAAGATTATACAATTAACTTAATTTACTTTTGGTTGCGATCGCCCGAACTAGCCATAGCAAGAGTAGCCAGACGGGTAGCTAGCGGCGGTCATTCTATTCCAGAAGATGTCATTCGCCGTCGCTATGACAGAGGACTGCAAAATTTGATTGCTCTGTATTTGCCACTGTGCGACAATTGGATTATCTATGACAACTCTCACGAAAATGCTCAGTTAGTGGCAGAAGGAAGTATCGAGGAAGAACAGATAATCTATAATGTTGAAAGCTGGAATCAAATAACTAAAAAATAAAATGAAACAATCAAAACCCAGACAACTTTTATCTACAAAGATTAATGCTGGACTGAAATCGGCAGTTGCCGCAGCTATAGAAAGACACCGCAAATTAGGTGAATCTATTGCTGTTTGGCAAGATGGGAAAGTTGTAATTTTAACGGCCGATCGCATTCCTCCAATGACCCAAAAGTAAAAAATGTCAATTTTCCAACAAATTAAATCATCCTCAAATACCGAGCAAGCGATCGCAACTCATCGTCTAACGAGAATTTTCAGTAATATGCTATCCTAGAGAAAGACATAAACAACTCAAGTTGAGAAAGTATCACTATGTCACTAGCCGTAGAAAATTTACCAATAGATTTAATTACTGATGATGGTGAGCCAATGGAAAGCAATAACCATAGAGTTTCGATGAATTTACTCATCCAATCTCTTAAATATTACTGGCGCGATCGACAAGACTTTTTTGTAGGCGGCAATATGTTTGTCTACTACAGCATAAACCAAGTCAAAAATCAAGACTTCAAAGGCCATGATTTTTTTGTTGTCTTAGATGTAGATGGAACCATAAATAGAGATGCTTGGATTGCTTGGGAAGAAGATAGTCGCCTCCCCGATGTGGTAATTGAATTAATGTCTCCCTCAACTGCCGAAGTAGATTTAACCACCAAAAAAGACATCTACGAGCGTAAATTAAAAACCCAAGACTACTTTGTCTACAATCCCAAAAATCCCAGTTCTCTAAGAGGTTGGGAATTAATTAATCGTCGATACCAATCCTTATCTCCTAATCAAAAAGGGAGATTATATTGTGAATCATTAGGGCTATGGCTGGGTATATGGGAAGGTAAAATAGAAAACTCTCAAGGTAATTGGTTGAGGTTTTTTGAGGGTGATGGAAATTTAGTATTAATGCGAGATGAAGCTGAAGCTCAAAGAGCCGAATTAGAGCAACAGCAGAAAGAGGAGGTGATACAACAATTAAAAATTGAAAAGCAACAGAAAGAACGGTTAGCTGCCAAGTTAAGAGAGTTGGGCATTAACCCTGATGAAATTTGATTACTTGGATATTATAGCAATCCTAAATCATTTGCATAATTATTGTAGGGGCTCTTGGCCCCGTGGTTGCCCCTAGATACTGGGGTAGGCACAGGGGCACTACCCCTACAAATCCTCATGAATGATTTAGGATTGCTATATATCAATTCCGGTTGCATTCCTTATGATATAGAGGAGACGGCATTGCCGTTTCCCTACCATGATTAACCGTGATTAACTATAGGGACGGTTAGGACAGTTTTAATCGCTGAAACATTTGCTATTATCACATCTTCCTTCTTCCTTCTTCCTTCTTCCTTCTTCCTTCTTCCTTCTTATATTATGAACATCCGCATCGGCAACGGCTACGACATTCACTGCTTGGTTCCAGAACGCCCTCTCATCCTCGGTGGAGTCAAAATTCCTCACGAATTAGGATTACTCGGTCACAGTGACGCAGATGTGCTCACTCACGCGATTATGGACGCGATGCTCGGAGCTCTCAGCTTAGGAGATATTGGCCTTTATTTCCCACCGACTGACCCGAAATGGAAGGGTGCTGATAGTTTAGTTTTGCTCGAACAAGTCAATCAGTTAATATTAGATAAAGGCTGGGAAATTGGCAATATTGATTCGGTTGTGGTGGCTGAACGTCCGAAGCTGAAACCGCATATTCATCAAATGCGCGATCGCCTTTCTGCTGTCTTACAATTAAAACCCGACAAAATTGGCATCAAAGCCACCACCAACGAAAAGTTAGGCCCCGTGGGGAGAGAAGAAGGCATCGCAGCTTACGCTGTAGTTTTGCTGGGCCAAAAATAGGACTCTATCATCTAAAATTGACTGTGGAGTCAATTGTTTAATCCAAAATCGCTAGGAAGCCTGAAATCATGGACACTGACACCTGGGAGTTACAATTTCCTGTAGACGCGGATGTGATCGCATTGGATAAGGACGATCGCATAGTAGCACTCATCGAGGTTCAAATCATTCAAGCTCAAGAACCGGCTGCGAAACAGAAAATTGTCGATCGCGCGATCGATTGGCTGAAAGCTGTGTTAGCTAAGGTGTCTGAAAGAAACACGATCATCCCCTATGCTATGTTTATTGACGCGGAACAAATTTTGATTTTCAAATGGGATGGCGTGAATTTATCGGAGCCTGTTTGCACTCTCAATACAGGTGAAGTATGTCGCTATTATATGCCTACGTTTGGCAGTAAATGGTTCTCTGAACGTACCCTTGGAGGGCTGATTGAAGCGTGGCTGCATGACTTAGATTATAACTGGAGGAAATCAGAAATTCCGCCAGCATCGGAACAGATAGCAGCCATCGGTTTGCTACCATTACTTGCAGGTGGAACAACAAAATCAGGAGTGGAATTAGGTGGCAATTATATATATCGAGACCAACTTTCTGATGAGTATTGCTACGGGGCGTGAGACAGTTGACAGTTGACAGTTGACAGTTGACAGTTGAAGTTAACAGCGCTGTTTTTATGAGGGATTTGTGCCCTGTCCCTATAGGCCCGGATGCGAAATCATATTTTTTGGTAAATTGTTATGAAAATTTTCCCTATTTTACATTCAAAGCGCCGCTGGCTGGCTATTTTGCTAGCTGCAATTGCCACCATAACTTTGTCTGCGTGTACTCCGGTGCGATCGCAATTAGCAAACAGACTCGTCGTCCCCACCCCCAGTGGCCCAGCCACCTTTAACTACCCCCTAAATCAGTCAGCCTACAGCGTTTTTGGCTATCTCAATGAAGGACTAATCAACGAAAATGGTCTGACATCAGAACTAGAACCCGGTTTAGCCGAGTCCTGGAAAGTGTCCAAAGATGGGAAAAAGATTGTCTTCACCCTGCGAGAAGGATTGAAATGGTCTGATGGCGAACCCATGACTACAGATGACATTATCTTCAGCTATGACAAGATTTATTTCAATGATAAAATTCCTAGCGGTTTAAAAGATACTCTGAGAGTTGGAATGAGTCGCCAATTTCCCAAACTCAAAAAAATTGATAGTCGTCAGGTTGAATTTTCCGTTGCCGAACCCTTTGCTCCATTTATTAGATATGCTGGAGGCATACCAATTTTACCAGCTCATCTTTTACAAGAATCAATCAGCAATACAGATAGTGAAGGCAAGCCGAAGTTCCTGACTACTTGGGGGACAGATACTAACCCCAAAAAAATTGTCGGTAATGGTCAATATCGAATGTTAAGCTATACTCCTAATCAGCGAGTTGTGTTAGAAAGAAATCCCTATTTTTGGCGTAAAGATACTCAGGGAACAGCTCAGCCCTACATCCAGCAGATAGTCTGGCAAATTATCGAAAATACTGATACTCAACTGCTAAATTTTCGCTCTGGTGATTTGGATAGTCTGGACGTGCAGCCCGAAGTGTTTCCGCTGCTGAAAAGGGAGGAAAAACGCGGTAAATATACGGTATTTAACGGTGGCCCCGACACTGGGAGTGTATTTATGTGTTTCAATCTGAATCAGGGTCGTAATGCTCAAAATCAGCGATTTGTAGACCCGATTAAATCTCGGTGGTTCGCAACGAAGGAGTTTCGGCAGGCGATCGCCTACGCTATCAACCGCGACGCCATGACTAACAATATTTATCGCGGACTTGGCGCGCCCCTGCATTCCCCAATTCCAGCCCAAAGCCCGTTCTACTTATCCCCAAAAGAAGGATTAAAAACTTACAACTACGATCCCAAAAAAGCCAAAGAATTATTGTTAAGTGCTGGTTTCAAGTATAATAATGAAGGGGATTTATTGGATCGGGATGGGAACAAAGTGCGATTTACTTTGTTAATGGCGGCAGGCAAAAAAGTTCGGGAACAAATGGGAACACAAATTAAACAAGATTTAGGCAAGTTAGGGATACAGATTGATACACAATTTCTGAGTTTTAACACTTATGTAGAAAAGCTGCGTTTGACTAAAAATTGGGATACCTACCTCGGTGGTTTTACGGGCGGTCTGGAACCGCACAGTGGCTACAATATCTGGTCGGTAAACGGCACGTTACACAGTTTTAACCAGGGGCCACAAGCTGGAGAACCGCCGATTAAGGGCTGGAAAGTGGCTAACTGGGAGCAGAAAATTGATGACCTTTATGTGAAAGCTTCCCAGGAACTGAATGAGCCGAAGCGCAAGGAAATTTATGCAGAAACGCAACGGATTATAGCAGAACAAGTACCGTTTATCTACATGGTGAATCCCTTGACTTTTGAGGCTGTGCGCGATCGCATTTCAGGAATTCGGTATAGTGCCATAGGAGGTGCTTTCTGGAATTTGTACGAACTAAAAATTACCGAATAGTCATTAGTTGTTAGTCATTAGTTGTTAGTCATTAGTCATTAGTTGTTAGTCATTAGTTATTAGTTGTTAGTCATTAGTTGTTAGTCATTAGTTATTAGTTGTTAGTTATTAGTTGTTAGTTATTAGTCATTAGTTATTAGTCATTAGTCATTAGTTATTAGTTGTTAGTCATTAGTTATTAGTTGTTAGTCATTGGTTGTTAGTCATTAGTTGTTAGTCATTAGTTATTAGTCATTAGTTGTTAGTCATTAGTTGTTAGTCATTAGTTATTAGTCATTAGTTGTTAGTCATTAGTTGTTAGTCATTAGTTGTTAGTCATTAGTTGTTAGTTATTAGTCATTAGTCATTAGGATAGTGACAATTACCAATTCCCAATTCCCAATTCCCCATTCTCCATTCCCAATTCCCAATTCCCAATTTTCAATTACCAATTCCCAATTTTCATGCAACCTGAAATCTTACAAAAGTTACTCCAATCTGTGGCCACAGGTGATGTCAGTCCCGCCACAGCTTTAGAAAAACTAAAGCACTTTGACTTTGAACAAGTGGGCGATTTTGCCAAAATCGACCACCACCGCACTCTCAGAACCGGTTTCCCAGAAGTAATTTGGGGACCTGGTAAAACCCCAGACCAAATTGTTGAGATTATCGAGGTAATGCGCGGGCGAAATCCGGCGGTGATGGCGACGCGAATTGAACCGGAAGTTTTCCAGCAATTGCAGCAGAAAATACCAGATTTGTGCTATTACCAAAAAGCTCGAATTTGTGCTATTTCTCCTAGTTCTCCAACTTCGCAACATCCAGGTAAAGTAACAATTATTAGTGCGGGCACAGCCGATTTGGCTGTAGCGGAAGAGGCGGCTGTTACTGCCGAACTTTGCGGTTTTCAGGTACAGCGTTTGTGGGATGTGGGAGTTGCTGGAATTCACCGCTTGTTGAATAATCGGCACGTGATTGATGATGCTGATGTGTTGATTGCAGTTGCTGGTATGGAAGGTGCTTTGGCGAGTGTGGTTGCGGGTTTGGCGGATTGTCCGGTGATTGCTGTGCCGACGAGTGTTGGTTATGGCGCTAGTTTTGGCGGGATTGCGCCTCTTTTAACTATGCTTAATTCTTGTGCGGCTGGTGTTGGGGTGGTGAATATTGATAATGGGTTTGGTGCGGCAATTTTGGCGTGTCAAATTCTCAGAACCGCTGGCAGAGTTGGGAAAAATTAACAAATAGACCTCGATCATATTCATTGTGGAACAGGCATCCTGCCTGTTCAAGACCTGCTTTTCTGGAAAGGTCTAATGAAAAGCCCCTATCCCGGTAGATTATTACGATCGCCCTTAATTCACTACCAAGGGCGATCGCACTTTGTCTCAATTCCCTAAATCAACCGGAAATTAGCAGATGTAATCGCATTGGCACTCACTCCAATCATTACAGCTAACTCTTCTCCTGTCAAGACATTTTTGATGAGAGTTCCCTGAGTATTTTGAACTATCGCTAACTGACCAAAGCTCAAACCTCCGGTTAGTGCGATCGAGTCTTGACCCAGAGTAAAATCAGCAATGATATCAAATCCTTGACCAGCTTGTAAGACAAATATATCATTCCCACTACCGCCAATCAAACTATCATTGCCCAAATCTCCGTAAAGAATATCGTCACCTTTTCCGCCCAGGAGAGTATCATTATCTTCACCTCCGTAAAGAGTATCATTGCCTTCACAGCCTCCCAGAATATCTGCTTGTTCATTACCGCTGATAAAATCATCGCCCGTGCCGCCACAAATGGTATCCGAACCCTCATTCCCAAACAGGGAGTCCTCACCTTCACTACCAAGGATGATGTCATCACCTTTACCTCCAAATAAGTTGTCATTACCCTTACCACCATCGATGAAGTCATCATTTCTATTTCCATAAATGATGTCATCATCTTCGCGGCCATTAATGGAGTCATTGCCTTTGCCTCCAAAGATTAAATCTTTGCCTTCGTCACCGAGAATGATGTCGTTTCCTTCGTCTCCAAATAAGATGTCATCACCACTACCACCGCTGATAAAATCGTTGCCTTTATTGCCATTAAAGATGTCACCGCTGTCGCCACCATATAAGTTATCATCCCCGGATATGGCATCGAATATATTGCCGTTGTTGCTACCTAAAAATTCATCATTTTTGGCTGTGCCTATTTGAATTGTCGATCCACCGAGTATGGTGTTTTCAACTGAATTTGGTTGGTTTAAGTTGGGATAGGCAATATCATCGCAGATGCAGTCATCATTGGGGATGTTATTAGTTATTGGCGTCGGTGTGGGTGTGGGTGTGGGCGTGGGTGTGGGTGTGGGTGTGGGTGTGGGTGTGGGTGTTGATATTGGTATTGTTACAGCTGTAGGCGCAGGAGTTGGTGTAGGCGCAGGTGTGGGAGTTGGTGTGGGAGTTGGCGCAGGAGTTGGTGTGGGAGTTGGCGCAGGCATTTGTTTCTGGAAAAACATGAAAATATCCGCTATTTTAAGCATAAAAACCGGAAAATGGGATTATCCAGAAATGCGGGTATTCAAGCATCTTTCGGTAAATACATTACTTTTCTAGATAGCGACG
>JAHREW010000019.1:20807-112006 GCA_020883125.1 Microcoleus sp. CAWBG506 | reverse complement strand
GCCGTTTCCCTACTATTTAACAGTCGCGTTTCCCGAATTTTCAGGATACGGCAATGCCGTTTCCCTACTATTTAACAGTCGCGTTTCCCGAATTTTCAGGATACGGCAATGCCGTTTCCCTACTATTTAACAGTCGCGTTTCCCGAATTTTCAGGATACGGCAATGCCGTTTCCCTACTATTTAACAGTCGCGTTTCCCGAATTTTCAGGATACGGCAATGCCGTTTCCCTACTATTTAACAGTCGCGTTTCCCGAATTTTCAGGATACGGCAATGCCGTTTCCCTACTATTGATATTTGTAGGGACACGGCATTGCCGTGTCCTTGCCATTTAACAATCCCGTGTCTCATAATCATACTTACCCGCCATCTAAAATTAAGAAACATATCAAAATATTAAGTATTAATGCAATCTGTAGCCAAGGGTTACGGTTGTTTGATATACATTCATCATCAGATTTTCATTGATTAAAGTTTAAGGAGCCGATCGCCATGTTGACAACAATTTTATTAACCGTTGCGCCCAGAACCGTAGAATGGAGCCCTACTATTGCTTTGATCATGATTGCTTGTAATATTCTAGCGATCGCGATCGGCAAATTAACGATCCAAAATCCGAGCACAGGCCCCGCAATGCCCTCATCGAGTATGTTTGGCGGTTTTGGCTTGGGTGCAGTATTGGGAACCACCTGTTTTGGTCATATTTTGGGTGCAGGTACTATTTTAGGATTGTCTTATATCGGTGCGATTTAGAATCTAGGATGATGGTGGCGCAGCTTACCGACAATTTCAAGTACCGGGTAAGTTGCGCAGAGTTTCATCCATGTGCGATCGATCGCCCAAAATCTCCAGCATAGGCCCGCGCACATCAAACTTGACAATACTAACAGAAGCTGCTAGAGCAGCAATGCGATTGCGGTAACTTCCCAGATCAATTCCCAACAAACTGCACAGAATAATCCGAATAGTCGCCTTGTGCGAAACTACCAAAACATTACCATCTTTGTACTTTTCCTGAATTTCTGCGATAATTAAGGACGCTCGGCTAGCAATTTGCACAGAAGTTTCGCCATCATTCGGCGCATTCCAAGCCGGTTCCGTCAACCAATTAATGTACTCTTGGGCATATTTTTCCCGGACAAATTCAACTGTTTGACCCTCCCACTTGCCGTACTTAATTTCCCTCAAGCCGTCGCGAAGCTGCATTTGAATTCCCAGAGTATCACACAAAGGTTTTGCAGTTGCGATCGTGCGTTTCATGGGACTGACATAAACAGCATTCCAAGGCAATTTCGCATAAGTTGCAGCAAATTGTTCTGCCATTTGAGAACCTTCGGCTGTTAAATCTGGGTCGAGGTCGCCACAGAAACCGCCTGTTTTGCTGTAAACTGTTTCACCGTGGCGCAGAAAGTAGATTTTTAGGCTCATATCGATATCTTATTTGGTGAACAGATTTTTTTTATTAACCACAGAGGGCGCAGAGGGCGCAGAGGAAGAGAAGAGAGAGATGAGTAATTCTGATACCAAGGGATTTGATATTGATTGTATTTGATTTTTATCAGCTTAGCAAAAAAGCTTAAAAAAATCCTTCAAATCATCAAGAGCAGGATTATTCCAATCCCAAATCTCTTTTTTGTGTTTCATAACATAATCAAACCCTGACATAGTGCATTTTCTTCCAGCCTGCTTCTGTTCCTGATTTGAGCAAGTATCATATCTAATATAGTTGCTAATCCAGAATTTATCAAAATCTTTCTGGTTGATTTCCTTTCCCTGGCTTTCTAGGCAAGTTTTCCAGCTATCCAAACAATCAGCGTAAGGGGAATTTTTCGCCTTGATTGCCTTTAAAAGCGTTTCCAGTTCGCCTTTACCTCCAACATTTGTAAAGTAACAAGCCAATTTTGCATTTGTTCCATAATCTGTACAAATATCGACAAATTGTTTAGTGCTTGACAAAGTTTCAGATTCAAACACCTGTTTTATACATCTATCTACAAAATTTAGCCGTTCTTGCTCTGAACAATTATCAATATCGATAATAATTCCAATTTTTTCGATATCTTTTCGGTCAATCTTTCTTATTGAATTTTTTAAAGCTTTGATTAACTCTGTTTCGCTCAAGCCTTCCAAACTTTGATAATCATCTATATAAATAGGTTTTTCTACCTGGATATCGCAGTATCGATTAACCCACAAGTCCGCCGGGGGTTGAAAACCCCCGTCTCATAGCGAAAGTCCTCTGAAAGAGGACTGAAAAGCCAATTAAATAAACCACTTAATTCCTAATCTCCAATCTTCAATCTCCTATCTCAAATTAATAATTCCCAATCTAACATCTAAAATTTAAAATCGATAGTCGGTTTCAACCGACTTTTGCTATGAGACAGGGGTTTAAACCCCTGGCGGACTCGCAGACCAACGACAGATTTCTCATAGCAACTAAAAAAGCCCTCAATTTCTGAGGACTTTCTTTTCAGACAGCGATCGCCCCTAACCTGGTGCACCCGATCGCACACCTTGATCTCCTGTCACCGTCGGATCTTTCGTTTCCTTCGGCGTTTCCGACTTAACCGCACCCCCGTGCGGCCACTTCCAATCGCGGATTTCCGGCATATCGTCGCCGTGTTTGGTAATGTATTGCTTGTGGTCGATCAGCTTGTCGCGCAGCGCCTGTTTGGCATAAGCCGCACCATAACCGAGTTTCGGCACGCGATCGATCGCATCTCCAACCAAATGGAAGCGATCGAGATCGTTCATCACCACCATATCAAAGGGCGTCGTAGTCGTTCCCTCTTCCTTATAACCGCGAACGTGAATATTCTGGTGATTTTTGCGGCGATAAGTCAATCGGTGAATCAGCCAAGGATAGCCGTGAAAAGCAAAAATCACCGGCTTATCTGTGGTGAACAAAGCATCAAAATCCTTGTCAGACAAACCGTGAGGATGTTCGCTGGAAGGCTGAAGCGTCATCAAATCCACCACATTCACCACCCGCACTTTTAACTCTGGGAAATATTGGCGCAAAAGGTCAACAGCCGCCAAAGTTTCCAGCGTCGGAACATCACCCGCACAAGCCATCACCACATCGGGTTCGCCACCTTTGTCATTGCTAGCCCACTCCCAAATGCCAATACCCGCCGTGCAGTGTTTGATCGCAGCATCCATATCCAAATATTGCAAAGCCGGCTGCTTTCCAGCAATAATCACGTTCACATAGTGGCGGCTGCGGAGACAGTGGTCAGTTACTGATAGCAAAGTGTTCGCATCCGGTGGCAAATATATCCGCACCACCTCTGCTTTTTTGTTAATTACGTGGTCGATAAAACCAGGGTCTTGGTGGGAAAAACCGTTGTGGTCTTGCCGCCAAACGTGAGAAGTTAAGAGGTAGTTGAGAGAGGCGATCGGGCGGCGCCAAGGAATATCGCGAGTAGTTTTCAACCATTTAGCGTGTTGGTTGAACATCGAATCAATGATGTGAATAAATGCTTCGTAGCAGGAGAAAAATCCGTGCCTTCCTGTTAGCAAATAGCCTTCCAGCCATCCTTGACACAGATGTTCGCTGAGCACTTCCATCACCCGCCCGTCGGGAGACAATTGCTCGTCATCCTCCGGTAAAACACTACCCATCCACTCCCGGCCAGTCACTTCAAATACCGGATCGAGGCGGTTGGAGGCCGTCTCGTCTGGTCCGACAATGCGGAAATTTTGGTTCTCCTGATTGAGTTTCATCACGTCTCGGAGGAAGCGGCCACAAACGCGGGTTGCTTCTGCCATCCCAGTCCCCGGTTTTGGCACGTCTACGGCGTAATCCTCAAATTTTGGCATTTTCAAGTCTTTTAGCAAGATACCGCCGTTAGCGTGGGGATTTGCCCCCATGCGTCGATCGCCCTTCGGTGCAAGTTCCGCCAATTCTGCAATCAGTTTACCGTTGTCATCAAACAGTTCTTCCGGCTTGTAACTTTTCATCCAATCTTCCAGGAGTTGGACGTGTCCGGGCTTAGAAGCCATTTCGGATAATGGAACTTGGTGCGATCGCCACGAACCCTCAGTTTGCTTACCATCAACCTCCTTCGGCCCAGTCCAGCCTTTGGGAGTCTTCATCACAATCATCGGCCACTGCGGGCGATCGGAACAGCCCTCAGTCCGGGCTTTCTCCTGAATCGCCTTAATTTCGCCAATGACAGTATCCATCGTTGCAGCCATCAACTGGTGCATCGTTTCCGGGTCCGATCCTTCCACCCAATAGGGTTTGTACCCATAACCAACCATCAAACTTTCCAACTCCTCGCGGGGTATGCGGGCCAACAGCGTTGGATTGGCAATTTTGTAGCCATTCAAGTGCAAAATCGGCAACACGGCCCCATCCCGAACCGGGTTGAGAAACTTGTTAGAATGCCAGCTAGCAGCCAGCGGGCCAGTTTCTGCTTCCCCGTCCCCCACAACCGCCGCCACAATCAAATCGGGATTATCCAATACCGCCCCATAAGCGTGCACGAGGGCGTAACCGAGTTCCCCACCTTCGTGAATCGAACCCGGAGTTTCCGGCGCGACGTGGCTGGGAATACCGCCGGGGAAGGAAAACTGTTTGAACAGTCGTTTCATCCCCTCAGCATCTTGGGAAATATTCGGATAATACTCGGTATAAGTTCCTTCCAAGTAAGTGTTGGCCACCAAGCCTGGTCCGCCGTGTCCTGGGCCTGCGATGTAGATAGCGTTCAAGTCTTGCGCTTTGATGAGGCGGTTGAGGTGAACGTAGATGAAGTTGAGGCCTGGAGTGGTGCCCCAGTGTCCGAGGAGTCTGGGTTTGACGTGTTCGAGTTTGAGGGGTTCTTTGAGTAGGGGATTGTCCAGGAGATAGATTTGTCCGACGGAAAGGTAGTTTGCCGATCGCCAGTAGGCGTTCATTTTGTGCATTTCCGAGTCGGAAAGCGGCTTTAATTGTGGGATCTCGGTGGTTCCTAGCATCATAAGCTGTTGAATCCTGTGTTTGAGTGATGTGTTCGGTAAACTCTGTTTTGAAATTAGGAATTCTGGGAGTTCAGAAACCGGGTTTTTTGCCGAATCCGCGGGCTTCAACAAAGTATTTTTGTCAAAAACCCGGTTTCTTTGTCATAGCCAAAAAATTATTGCAGAATAAGGAATTACCGAAGCCCTAAAATAACAAAGGCTCCTTAAGGAGCCTTCGCCAAAATTTATATTTTGGTATTCAGAACGTCTTTACCGGAATTCCTCGACCCTCGTGGGTAACGGGATGTCATGATTAGATCATGTCTGCTGCATCCATACATCTAATATAGTTCATTGTTTGGATATGTGTCAACTTTTACTCAATAAAAGTATTAAAATTTTCCAGGGCGAGTTGCGGTATAGTACGCTTTCTAGTTCTGGATTACCGCAGTTTTTTCGTGAAAGTCGATCGCACATATCGTCTTTTTGGCGGCCCAGAAGATTTTAGGCCAACGTGAGGATAGGGTGGGTGGTGCGATCGGCATTGCGCGATTGAAATTTGTGATAAGCTGGCAAATCCAGTCTAAAATCTAGATTGTAGTTTTAAACTATCAACCGAGCAGTAAACAAGCCTTATGATTGCACAAGTACAACTTGAACAGGTAAAGCCGGAGATAGTTTGGCGATCGCACGATGGACTGTCTCACCTTTATCATGGCGATACTTTGGAACTCATGGCTTTGCTGCCTGCTGAAAGCGTAGACTGCATCTGGACCGATCCGCCATACAACCTTTCCAATGATGGTATTACCTGCGTGGCTGGTCGCATGGTCAAGGTAAATAAGGGGGAATGGGATCGCAGTCAAGGTGTTGAACTAGATCATGAATTTAACAAAGCATGGTTGGCTGCTTGTTATCGGCTTCTTAAACCAACTGGTACTATCTGGGTAACAGGTACTCTCCATGTGTATCCATCAATCGGATTTGCCATGCAGCAGCTTGGCTTTCGTATTCTCAATGACATTATCTGGGAAAAACCTGCTCCACCTCCAAATCTGGGGTGTCGCTGTTTCACTCACTCAACAGAACTAATCCTGTGGGCAACGAAAGCACGTAAAGGAAAAGAACGTTACACATTTAATTATGAGGAAATGAAGGCCGAAAATGGCGACAAACAGATGAAGAATGTCTGGCGAATGTCTACTCCTGGCAAAGATGAAAAACTCTATGGTAAGCATCCCACACAAAAACCTATTGAGCTTGTTGCGCGTTGCCTTCGAGCAAGCACAAACCCAGACGATCTAGTTTTTGATCCTTTTTCTGGTTCCTCCACAACTGGAGTTGCAGCTTTATCATTAGGACGGAAATTTATTGGTTGTGAAGCAGATGCAGGTCATGTTGAACTCTCGATTAAACGTTTAAGTAATCCTGGTCAAGTGGAGTTGCCACCTGCATTGAAGTAAGGTCATCTATGGAAAGAGTAGAGGCAATTAAAAGACTAACTACATTGGTAGGTCAAGATCTTCGACAACTAGCAGATCAATACCGTATAACGGTTTGGAGTAAAGAAGATAAGAAAAACAAGGGTTGGGCTGGGCATACAATTGAACGCTACTTGGGATTAGCCCTTAACTCATCTCGATCGCCTAATTTTGGCAGTTGGGAGCTAAAGCTGGTTCCGCTAGTAGCCAGACGAACAGGAGAACTCAGAGTCAAAGAAACGATGGCAATCACTATGATAGATGCAGTCGAGGTCGCAAGCAAAGAATTTGAGGAAAGCCATCTCTTCAACAAACTACAGAAAATGGTTGTTGTTGCACGGGTATTTGAGAGCCTAGCAGATAATCGTTCTCTTGTGCATTCAGTAGCTTCTTTCGATCTTGATAATCCTCAAATCTACGAGCAAGTGAAAGCAGACTACAACCTTGTTCGAGAAACGATTATAACTCAAGGATTTTCAAGTCTTACTGGAAAAATGGGCATACTTGTGCAGGCAAGAACTAAAGGGCAAGGGCATGGAAGCACTTCTCGGGCTTTCTACGCTCGAACTAAGTTTGTCGCACATATTTTAGGAGAGGGGTATTCTGTTCCACTGCCTGTCAAGCCTTGACATATTTCTGATTTGCACTGCTAATTAATTAAGTGTCGAAACACCGCATTGCTATCGCTTTGTCGATCGCACATATGGCCTTTTTGGCGGCCCAGAAGATTTTAGATCAACGTGAGGTTAGGGATAGGGTGGGTGGTGCGATCGATCCGATCGCACAAATGATATAAAACTGACTAATTTAACCGAAATTAATACTGAGTCAGTGCAAATTATGCAAAATAGAGCGATCGCACTTTCATCAAGGTGTTGATAAAAGTGCGATCGCTCTTCAATTTTCTTTCCACCAACAGCTAGAAAGTCCGACTGACTCTCTTTAACCATTCATTGCCATTGGGTGTTTTTCCCGTAACACCGAATTCATCTGTTATGGGAGTAGTATCAGTCATGAAAGTACCATCTGGCTTGAGCCTGATGCGGTAAAATTTTCTATATTCTTCGCGCCATTGATTGGCATTTGGTGTCGTTCCTGTAGCACCAAATTGATCGGTTACAGGAGTCTTTGATTGAGCATTAGCTGGCAGAGATATACTCAATATTAAGAGCGCGATACTACCAACAAAAACTTGATACTTCATAAGATTGCGAATTCCTTTCTCAAGATATTGACAAACACACTGTGACTGGTTGGACATCTGCACTGAGGCGATGATTATTTGAGCTTTACAAGATTATCTTGAGTAATACTATTTTATATGGTGGAGATTTGTCAACAAAATTTATAGGATTTTCTTGTAAATACACGATTATCCGATATTCAGACATGGCATTTTCCCTTGGTCAGCGTCTCCGCGCTACCCGTGAACTCCTTGGCCTGACTCAAGAGCAGGTCATTGAGCAGCTAGAGATCAACTACAACATCACCATGAGCCAGCAGACGCTCTCTACTATCGAAAACGGCAAGCGCAAAGTAGACGCCGAGAGGGAGCTACCCGCCTTCGCCGCCGTCTACAGCAAACCAATTGATTATTTCTACGAAACTCTGCAATTGCCCGCGGCATCCCCAGCCACACCCGCACCCAAGCGCCGCTCAGCAGTCACCGTTGACATGGAAGCCCTCACTCACCGAGATAAACTAGAACTAGCAGCAGAATTAATTCACAACGTTTTGCAAGAAACCTAACTAATAGGGCGATCGCCCTACAATATCAAATACATACATAATTCATAAATCAAATAAGCTCTATGACAATCCCAGAATTAGAAGCGCAACTCAAGGCCTTAACGCCAGCAGAGAAAGCAGAGGCAATTCGCATCTTAACCCATAGTCTCAAAAACAGCGGACGCTCTATTACAAAAACTCCCGGCGTGATGGGCGGCGACGCTTGTATTGACAAAACTCGGATTCCCGTGTGGTTGCTGGCCAGCTATCGCAATGACGGCGCTACCGATGCTTTTATCTTAGATTGCTATCCCCATCTGAGTGCCACTGATTTAGTAAATGTTTGGGCTTATGCTGAGGCTTACCCTGACGAAATTGAGGAAGCAATCAGATTGCAAGACGAGGCTGACGAAATTTTAGATACACCTGAAAATATCCCATAAACCTATGGCGCGTATTTATGCAGACGAACACTTTCCCCGGCAAGTTGTGCAGAACCTGCGTTCTTTGGGGCATGATGTTTTGACTGTTCAACAAGCAGGAAACGCTGGACTACCTGATGAGGATGTATTAGCATTTGCGATCGTTGAAAGTCGGGCTGTTTTGACCGTAAATCGGCGCGATTTCTTTCAACTCCACAAGCTGCAACCTGACCACTGCGGTATTATTGCCTGCACGCGAGATGACGATATTGCTAGACTGACTGCTAATATTAATGATGCGATATCTAGTGCTGAGAGTATCACGGGAAAAGTGATTCGAGTCTATCGTTCCGGGCCGCCGTCTATCTCTTAATTTCATTCCATAGACCTTATGCCCTACTAGATTAAAACCCAATTTTAAGGACTGAAGTCCTTACTACAAACCTCAGCTTGTCAAATAGTTTACCAACAAAGAAACCCGATCGCACTTGGGGACATTCCCCCCAGCATATCGGGTTTCTGAATGAGTGAAAACTCAACTAACTTGAAGTTGCCTTCTTCTTAGTCGCAGTCGCAGTCGCCGCCTTCTTAGTAGTCGTTTTCTTCGCCGCAGTCGTCGTCTTCTTAGCAGTGGTTTTCTTCGCCGCAGTCTTCTCAGTTGCAGTCTCCGACTTCGCCACCGCAGTCTTAGTAGACTTCTTCGACTTACTGCTAGATTTACCGCCGCCCGCCGCTTCCTTCGCTGCTAACAAATCCAGTGCTTTTTGTAAGGTGAAATTCTCCACTGATTCATCCTTAGCCAAAGAAGCATTGATATCGCCGTGTTTCACGTAGGGTCCGTAGCGGCCATCGTAAACATTGATTAGTTCTCCCGACTCTGGATGGGCGCCCAATTCCTTCAAAGGTGTGGCTGTTTTGCTGCTGCCGCGGACGGCTTTTGGCTGCGATAATAACTCTAATGCCCGATCGAGCCCTATAGTCAAAACATCATCAGGCGGCTTGATCGATCGATAATCCTTACCAACCTTACCCTGGTCGTGCACCACATAAGGCCCGTACATCCCCAAAGCAGCCTGCACCTTCGCCCCCGTCTCCGGGTGAGTGCCCAACAAGCGCGGCAGAGTCAGCAAGCCAACAGCCATCTCCATCGTCACATTATCTTTGTCCGTCCCCTTCGGCAAAGAAGTCCGCTTCGGTTTCTTGTTAGTTTCCGACACTTCCCCTAACTGAACGTAGGGCCCATAACTACCAATCAGCACAAAAATCGGTTCCCCAGTTTCCGGGTGCAGACCTAATTTTTCCGGCCCTTCAGTTTTTTGCTTTAACAGAAACTCGACTTGTTCCGGGTCTAAATCTGCCGGTGTCAAATCTTGGGGAATCGATGCTTTGACCGGCCCTTCTTCCCTTTCCGCTTCTAGATAAGCGCCATATTTGCCGATGCACACTTTGGCAGAAATATTCTCCAATACCACAGTCCGGGCAACTTTGGCATCGATTTGACTTTCCTGTTCTTTGACTTGAGTTTGCAGTCCGGTTTCCCCTCGATAAAACTTGTCTAAATACGGCAGCCATTTAGCTTCGCCGGTGGCAATTTCATCGAGGGTTTGTTCCATTCGGGAAGTAAAACCAGTGTCTACTAAATCGGGAAAATGTGTTTCCAATAAAGTTGTGACGGCGAAAGCGGTGAATGTGGGAATTAGGGCGTTGGCAACTAATTTGGCGTAACCGCGATCGACTATAGTGCCGATAATACTCGCATAGGTACTCGGACGACCCACACCTTCACTTTCGAGCATTTTGACCAGAGAAGCTTCAGTGAAACGGGCGGGAGGCTGAGTTTCGTGGCCAACTGCTTCCAAGTCTTTGCAAACCGGCTTATCACCCACTTTCAGCGCCGGCAAAATCACCTCTTGGTCTTCCAAAGCCGCATCTGGGTCATCGGAACCTTCCACGTAGGCGCGCAAAAAGCCTGGAAAATCGATGCGTTTGCCGCTGGAACGGAAACCGGCATCTTCCACCTGAGTTAATAGCGTGACGTGAGTTTGGCGCGCATCGGCCATTTGAGAAGCGACAGTCCGCTTCCAAATCAAATCGTAGAGGCGGAAATCAATGCCATCTAGCCCGGTTTGCTGCGGAGTCCGAAAAGTGCTACCGGCGGGGCGGATAGCTTCGTGGGCTTCCTGGGCTCCTTTGCTTTTCGTCGTGTATTTGCGGGGTTGGGGGCTGAGGTATTCACTACCGTAAAGTTCTTGGACGCAAGTCCGGGCTGCGGCGATCGCCTGTTCGGATAAATGCACCGAATCCGTCCGCATATAGGTGATAAAACCGCGTTCGTAGAGACTTTGGGCAATTCGCATGGTTTCCCGCGCACCCAGCCTCAGCTTGCGGTTAGCTTCCTGCTGCAAAGTCGAGGTTGTAAATGGTGGCGAAGGTTTGCGGGTGACTGGCCGTTCTTCGAGATTGGTGACAGTCCAAGGCTTGTTTTGAATGCGTTCTAGTAAAGCCCGCGCCTGTCCTTCATTTAGCAAAAGTACGCGACGGCCTACGATAATTTGCCCGGTATTTTCATCGAAATCACTACCATTGGCAACTTTCACATTGCCGACTGTTACCAGTTTGGCCTCAAATGCACCCGCTTGCCCCTGGGCGGGAGCTTTGGGAGGGGTCAAAGTCGCTTTCAAATCCCAGTAGCTACCTTGGCGGAAGGCGCGGCGTTCCCGTTCCCGGCATACCAACAGGCGTACCGCGACTGACTGGACTCGACCTGCGGACAAGCCCCAAGCGATTTTTTTCCACAGTAGCGGAGAAAGGGTGTAACCTACGAGTCTGTCTAGAATCCGGCGAGTTTCTTGGGCTTGTACGACTCGATTGTCGATGTCGCGACAGTGAGTCAAGGCGTCGCGGATGGCTTCGCGGGTGATTTCGTGAAACACCATCCGCTTGATGGGAACTTTGGGTTTGAGGATTTGCAGCAAATGCCAGGAAATGCTTTCGCCTTCCCGGTCTTCGTCAGTGGCTAGAATCAGTTCTGTGGCGTCTTTGAGGGCGTCTTTGAGTTCTTTGACTATTTTCTTTTTATCTTTTGGGATGACGTAGAGGGGTTCAAAGTCTGCCTCCACGTTTACGCCTAGTTGGGCCCATTTTTCTCCTTTAACGGCTTCTGGTATTTCTTCGGCGGAGGATGGGAGGTCGCGCACATGGCCCATTGATGCCTCTACTCGGTAGGTGGAGGGCAGGAAGTTGCGAATGGTACGGGCTTTTGTGGGAGATTCGACGATGACTAAGGTTGACATGGCATCTTTTATATATGGATGGCGGCGCAGAAGCGAGTGTTTAATTTACAGAGTGTATGTCAGATGTCAAGGCTTATGGGAACTTTGGCTATTATTTTCACGCTACCTTAATTTTTAAGTTATTGCCGATCGGGTTGGGGGTAGAATTCTGCCAAATGCTGAATACCTGGTGGGGACAAGATGCACGGGATATGTGATCTGACTTTAGCAGAATTGCTGGTTGCTGGATGCTGAGACTGCTGGATGTGGGCCGATGGTTCCTCAAGATTCCATATTAAGTAATTTGAAGTGTCGGGTCGCAGATGGGGAAAATATCACAAAGGCGGGCCAGGCCGGCCTTTGTGATTACGGAAAATTACCAAAAATTAACTGCTGCTTTCTTTATTTTCGGCACTAAAAGACTGCCAAACCAGTTAAAGCCACCAAACATCCTAACTGAATAGCTAAACATAAAAGCCGAAATATTGGATCGATTCGAGCGATGTGAATTACTGAGTGTAAAATCCGAAATCCGGTGTAGGCAACTATCAGCAAATCTACTGCTGTGCCGGAAACCGCCCGCCAGGTAAGCAGGAAAACAACTCCCGCATACAAAGTCAGGTTTTCTATTAAGTTAGAATGCGCCCGCAGCAGGCGCCACAGCAAACTTTCATCGTTTGGCGTACCGAAATCTTTGATGGTTCCGCCTGCTGATAGATGCCGAATTCTGGTGATTAGCAGCGCGATAACCAGTACGATCGCCCACAAAATTAGAATTGCTAAGCCCCAGAGGGGGAAAGTCATATCGATCGGCATTTGCATCTTGTTTCTCCTAGAAGATCTGCTGATAGCTTAGAAATTTTTCCCCTCAAAACTCTAGAAAAAAGTTGCCGAGTTTTAGTACAATATTGCCGATCGCCTTATGCTCGCCGCAGCAATTGTTTGGGAGTCACGCCCACCAGGCGCTTAAAATATCGAGTCAAATGACTTTGGTCACAAAAACCTACTTCGCTGGCAATTTCTGCGATGCTGAGTTCGCTATGGTGCAATAAATACTTGGCGCGATCGATCCGACACTGCAAGATATCATAAAATTATAAGAAATACCCTGAAAACCTTGCGACTTTAGTCCAGGGATGAAAGGGCGTTGCAGGATAAATCCTGCCCATCTTGACAAACTGATTTTGGTTTGATCAAGTTGTTGAAACTTAGTTGGTGAAAAACCCGACAGTTGCAAGCCGTTAGGCAAAAAAGTAGCCATAGACTCAGTCATGAGCGAGTGGGTAGTGGGTATCTGACTTACCCTTTAAGAATTCAACTTTGGGCGGATTCATCCCCCAATGTTTGTCCTTAAGAATCCCCGCGTCTTCAGACCGGGGAGTGTCAATAATTAGCTAAAGCTAGCAAATCTCTGTCGCTCTATTTCACTTTTTGCTACTCTAATGCTTTCTTCTCCACTTCTTTGATAATTTGCATAGGCGAAGCATGACCGCAGACAGTTTATTAGTGATAACCAGAGATTTACAGCGGTCATGCTTCGCCCCTAGGAATATATTTGCAAAACTCAGATGCACCCGTCCGATCGCGCTGTGGATGGCAATACAGAGGCAACTGGAATGCGCGTGCGATCGACGAGGCAGAGCAAGAGTGACATGGGGGCCGAGGCAGAGCTGGGGAACCAGTTGACAGCGCCCAGATCGATCGCCCCTCCGCAAGATATCGCAACAAACACTAGCTAAACTGGGAGCGCGAGGCTGTAATCAGCTACAATCCAATTTGGTAAAGACTTTCTAACATTTCACTGCCCATCACAGGCTTTGGGGCCTGTATTACCCAACTTGTCTGAAAATATGGATTTTGCTACTCTTGCCGCCCAGCTAAATGCTGGAACTATATTGCCAGAGGGAATTGTCATCGTCACCCTTTTGGTGGTGCTCGTCGGCGACTTAATCGTCGGCCGCAGTTCCTCTGGTTGGACTCCCTACGTGGCTGTTGCCGGTTTGCTGGCGGCCACTGGTGCCCTGTGTTTGCAAGCAGACAACACTAATACTATCTCGTTTCTCGGCGGTTTTAATAGCGATGCCTTTAGTTTAGTATTTCGCGGAATTATCACTTTGGCTGCGGCTGTCACTATTTTGATATCCGTTCGCTATGTATTGCAAACTGGTACTGCTTTAGCGGAATTTATTGGCATTTTGCTCAGCGCTACTTTGGGGGGAATGTTCCTTTCCGGTGCTAATGAATTGGTGATGATTTTTATTTCATTGGAAACTCTGAGTATCTCGTCTTATTTGCTGACGGGTTACACAAAACGCGACCCCCGTTCCAATGAAGCTGCTTTGAAATATTTGTTAATTGGTGCATCTTCTTCGGCGGTGTTTCTCTACGGACTTTCGCTGTTGTACGGGTTGTCTGGTGGCGAAACTACCTTAAGTGCGATCGCAGATCATCTTCCTACTGTGAATGAAGGTCAATCTCTCGGTTTAGTGATTGCGTTGGTATTTGCGATCGCCGGAATTGCCTTCAAAATCTCTGCGGTTCCTTTCCACCAATGGACACCGGACGTTTATGAAGGTTCGCCGACACCGGTAGTTGCTTTCCTTTCTGTCGGTTCCAAAGCAGCCGGTTTGGCCCTAGCTATCCGCTTGTTAACTACGGTTTTTCCCGTACTTACAGAACAGTGGCACTTCGTATTCACAGCCTTAGCGATTCTCAGCATGGTGTTAGGGAATGTGGTAGCTCTTGCCCAGACTAGCATGAAGCGGCTTTTAGCTTATTCCTCGATCGCCCAAGCCGGTTTTGTGATCATTGGTTTGGTTGCAGGAACCGAAGCCGGTTATTCCAGCACGATCTTTTATCTGTTGGTTTACCTGTTTATGAATTTAGGCGCTTTCGCCTGCATCATTCTGTTCTCATTGCGGACTGGAACCGACCAAATTAGCGACTACTCCGGTTTGTATCAAAAAGATCCGCTGTTAACTTTGGCCTTGAGTATTTGTTTGCTTTCCCTCGGCGGAATTCCACCGCTAGCTGGATTTTTCGGCAAAATTTATCTGTTCTGGGCCGGCTGGCAAGCTGGACTTTACGGCTTAGTTATCCTGGGATTAATTACCAGCGTGGTTTCGATTTACTACTACATCCGCGTCGTCAAGATGATGGTAGTCAAGGAACCTCAAGAGATGTCAGATGTTGTCAAAAATTATCCTGAAATTCGCTGGAATCTTCAAGGAATGCGGCCTTTGCAAGTCACCGTTGTACTGACGCTAGTTGGGACTACTTTGGCGGGTATTTTGTCGAATCCTTTGTTTAATCTGGCTAACAATGCTGTTGCCAACACTCCCATGTTGCAGTCGGCTTTGAGTCAGGTACAGCCTGTCATAGCTGCTGCCAAAATCGAATCGAATTCGCTTTCTAGCCACGATTAATTTTACCTGGTTTTGAAATAGTATAAAGCGCCTAACTATGTGCAGTTGGGCGTTTTATTATTGTTTGTTGTGATCTACTGTTAATTATGATTTTCAACCGCCGATGTAGGCAGATTGACGCATATTGACGCAGATAAGAGTTTGTACAGAGGTGAAAATGTTAGTACAAAGTAAGCAAAAAATTTATACTTTAGATGAGTACCGGGAGTTAGAAGAAACTGCTGAGTTTAGGCATGAATACCGCGATGGAGAAATTGTACAACTGAGTGGTGGTAATATTAATCACAGCCGGATTATCCTAAATTTGAGTAGAGTTTTGGGAAATTTGCTTGAGGAGAATTCCTATGAGCTTTTTCACAATGATTTGCGGTTGTGGATTCCTCGGTATCGACGCGGAACTTATCCAGATGTGATGGTAGTTGAAGGAGAATTAGTTTGTACAGAGGGACGGAAAGATGAAATACTCAATCCGGTGCTGATTGTGGAAGTGCTTTCTAAGTCTACCAAGGATTTCGATAAAGAGGACAAGTTTCGGTTTTATCGATCGATTCCTGAATTTCGCGAGTATGTATTAGTCAATCAATCTGAGTTTTTAGTGACACAATATATTAAAACTGAATCTAATGATTGGTTGTTTCGGGAATATGAGGGAGAATCGGCAATAGTTTCCTTCGCTTCGGTCGAAGTGCAAATGTCGATGAGCGATATTTATGAGTTGGTTGTATTTGAAACGCAGGAGAGTGATTAAATTATCTTTTTTAACCGCAGATGTAGGCAGATTAACGCAGATTAACGCAGATCAGAGTTATTATAGAGGTAAACGATGAATGTAATTTGGTTATTGTTAAAAGCTTCTTGGTTAAATGTTTCTATCGCCATCCTCACCGGCTTAATCAGCGGCGGTTGCAGCGCTATGTTAATTTCCCTAATTAACCGCGCTATCAGCGATAATTCTAATACTAATTTAGTCTGGTATTTTGCGGGATTAGCAATCTTGGCTCTTTTGAGTGGCTTTGTCTCTCAATTTTTGTTAATCTATCTTTCTCAAGAAGCAGTTTATAATCTGCGACTGAGTTTGAGTCGTGGGATTTTGTCTTCTCCGTTGCGAAATTTGGAAGAGTTGGGCGCTAACCGCTTGTTGGCGACTCTAACTGATGATGTGGGAACTCTTTCTAATACTATATTTTTGATTCCTTTTCTCTGTGTTGATATCGCTGTTGTTGTGGGATGTTTAGCTTATTTAAGCACGATTTCTGGTACGGTTTTTGTAGTTGTATTTGGTTTTTTGGTGCTAATGATTGGCACTGTACAACTGTTGCTGAACAAAATGCGGAAGTTCTTCGATTTAGCTAGAGAAGAACAGGATATATTGTTTAAGCATTTCCGCAGCATTACTGACGGGATTAAGGAACTTAAACTGCATTCTTTGCGACGCCAAGAGTTTTTTACGGAAGAATTGCAGGTAAGCGCCGATGCTTCCCGCGATTATAACGTGACTGCTTTGAATACCGGTGCGGTGGCGATTGGAGTTGGGCAATTGCTGTTTTTTATGCTGATGGGTTTGTTGTTATTTGTTTTACCCAAATTTGTGCCAGTTTCTACTCCGGTTTTGTCTGCGTATATTCTCACAAGCACCTATTTGATGTCTCCATTTCAGAATATTTTGCAAAGGTTGCCGGCTATTTTTCGGGCTAATACTTCAGTGGAAAAGATAGAGAGAATGGGATTGGCTTTGGCTAGTCAATCTGAAATTAATTCTGTGGTAAAAAGGGTGGCAAGTGCTGATTGGCAGACTCTTGAATTAAAGGGGGCGACTCACAGCTATCCGGGAGATAAAGAAGATAGCAATTTTATTTTGGGTGAGATAAGTTTGAAGTTTCATGCGGGTGAGTTGGTGTTTATAATTGGTGGAAATGGCAGCGGTAAGTCTACTTTGGCTAAGTTGATTTCTGGTTTATATATTCCTGAATCTGGAGAAATTTTGCTAGATGGACAGCGGATTACTGATGAGAATCGAGAGTGGTACAGGCAGCATTTTTCAGTAATATTTTCGGATTTTTATTTATTTGAACGGCTTTTGGGAATGACTAATCACGATTTGGATAAACAGGCTGCTGAATATTTGCGAGAGTTTCATTTGGATAGTAAAGTGGAGGTGAAAGATGGTATATTATCGACTACGGCTTTGTCTCAGGGACAGCGAAAACGGTTGGCTTTGCTGACTGCTTATTTGGAAGATAGGCCGATTTATTTGTTTGATGAGTGGGCTTCGGATCAAGATCCGTTTTTTCGGGATATTTTTTATAAGCAGTTGTTACCGGAGTTGAAGCGGCGCGGTAAAACTGTGTTTGTGATTAGTCATGACGATCGCTATTTCGATCTAGCCGATCGCGCAATTAAACTAGATTACGGTAAAATCGAGTATGACCGACAACATGGATAAGTACCGCATCGTTGAAACTTTGACGGAAAATCAGGTATCTGATTTGATGGATTTGTACAAAAACGAGTTTTGGTGCGACAAGCGGAGGCGGGAGGATGTGGTGAAAATGCTGGCCGCTACTGATGTTACCATTGGTTTGGTCGATGAGAGCGATCGGCTAATTGGCTTTACCCGCGTTATCACCGATTTTGTATACAGAGCAACGGTTTTTGATGTCATCGTCAACCCGACGCATCGAAAGATGGGACTAGGTGTGAAGCTGATGGATGCAGTTGTAAATCATCCTAAATTGCAAGCTGTTGAAACAGTAGGACTTCACTGTTTGCCGAAGATGATACCATTTTATGAACGGTGGGGCTTCACTGATGACGTGGGCGAGATAAAGTTTATGCGGCGGCGAACAAGTGGCTAAACTCAGCTTGTTTAAACCCCCAATTTTTCGCGAATTACTTCTGTTTTGAAACCTACTAAAACCGCTGTTCCATCCTTGACAAAAAGAGGACGTTTCAACAGCATCGCATCTTTAGCAAAAGCCTCAATCCATTCTTTGTTTGTCCAATCATTCCGAACTTCGCCCAAATCGCGGTAAGATTGACCGGAAGTATTTCGCATTGGTTGAAAACCTAAAGAATTCACCCAGTTTTCAATCATCTCGCGAGTCGGTGGATTTTCTTTGGTGTTAATGAAGTCATAGGTAACTCCACTATCTTCCAACCACTTGAAAGCTTTTTTGCAGGTTCCACAGTTCGGGATTCCATAAACTTGAATTGACATAATATTTGGAAATGGGGCATTGGGCATTGGGCATTAGAATCAACAGAAATAACAAGTAACAAATAACAAGTAACAAATAACTAATAACTAATGACTAATGACTAATGACTAATGACTAATGACTAATGACTAATTTAGCATCTTGAATCCATTTTTGCACACGATCGACTGAAGGAGTCAAATCGTTCCGCTGCATTGTCGCTACATGAAGTCTCAAAATTTGCTGGTGTAGTCTTCCCACGGGCATTTCGGCTAGTTGAGCCGGAGAAGCAACGCCTGCGTGGAGTAGCAGCCCGCAATACTCACATCCTACACTCGGAATTCGAGCTAAATTTGCCATCGCTACCCATTTGTTAACATATCTAATGTCAATCTGCAACTGATGTGCTAGCAATACTTTCGCCGTCGGTGTTTTAGTCATACGAATTAGTTGCGCGGTGGTGCTAATTCCACATTCTTCTAGTTGAGATTGGTTTTCGTTGCTCAATCCAGGCAAATGTGCGATCGGCCAATCCCGCGCTTGAACGGAACTATAATGGGTTTTATGATAAGTTCGCATGGTTTTTTAATGATTTTACTTAAATTTTAAAGTATAGAATATAAAATAGTCAATATAGCCGATCGCACATTAATGCAAAACTTCAATAATTACGATTTGTTAACAACTGCTTTGCGTCAGCGCAGACAAAAACTGGCGAATTTAATTGATTTTCCGGTAATTCTCTGGTCAGGGCGCAGTATTTCTCGTAATTATCCGGCTCTCAAGTTCCCCTTTCGTGCCAGCAGTCACTTTCTCTATTTTGCGGGTTTGCCCTTAGAAAATGCGGCTATTCGTTTAGAATTTGGCAGATTAGAACTGTTCATGGATGACGCACTTCCTAGTAGCACGCTGTGGCATGGAGAAATGCCGAAAAGAGCGGAAATTGCGACACTAATTGGGGCTGCTGCTGATTTTCCCATGGCCGAGTTGAAATCGCGATCGACTGATGCAGCAACTATACCCGTTCAAGATAGTTTGATTCAGTTGCAACAGTCACAAATGCTCGATCGCCCTTTGACACCATCTCAATCATCCGCAGGCATTGACCTAGAACTAACCAAGGCAATTATATCACTTCGTCTCACCCAAGATGCTGCAAGTTTGGCAGAATTACGAGCAGCGGCTGCTGTCACCGTGGCAGCTCACAAAGCCGGAATGGCCGCCACTCCCACAGCTCAAATCGAAGCTGGTGTTCGTGCTGCAATGGAAAGTGCGATTATATCACAAAATATGACCACTGCTTATCCAAGTATTGTCACCGTACACGGAGAAGTTCTGCACAGCGAACATTATCACAATTCGCTACAAACCGGAGATTTACTATTAGCAGATGTTGGTGCAGAAACAGCAATGGGGTGGGCAGCAGATGTGACTCGCACTTGGCCTGTTTCTGGAAAATTTTCTCCGACTCAGCGCGCCATTTATGATTTGGTTTTGGCAGCCCACGATGCTTGTATTGACAAGATTAGTCCGGGTGTTGAATACCAAGATATTCATCTGTTAGCTGCTAAGACTATGGCGGCTGGATTGGTTGATTTGGGTATTTTGCAAGGTGATGTTGAAGATTTGGTGGCTAGGGATGCTCACGCCCTATTTTTTGTGCATGGCATTGGACATTTAATTGGTTTAGATGTTCATGATATGGAAGATTTAGGCGATTTGGCTGGCTATGAAACAGGGAGAGTTAGAAGCAGTCGTTTTGGTTTGGGATTCCTGCGGTTAAATCGAGTTTTACAGGAGGGAATGCTTGTATCTATCGAACCTGGATTTTATCAGGTTCCGGCTATTTTGCACAATGCCGAAACTCGGATTAAATATAAAGATTGTGTAAAGTGGGACGAGTTAGAAAAATTTGCAGATGTTCGGGGAATTAGGATTGAAGATGATATACTCGTAACAGACAGGGGGAGAGAAGTTTTGACTGCAAAATTGCCTGCTGAGGCTTTAGAAATTGAAAATTTAGTTACGGTAAATGCGTAAGTACATCTCAAAATAGAGGTTTACTTGTGCTGTTAAATTGGGTGTGAAACAAGATAAATATGAACAAAGCTTGGAAGGTGGATTTTTTAATGCTAGTAGAAAGGCTGGTAGCACAAGTGCAAAAAATGGCAGCAGCGACAGTTGCGAGCATTTTTCGGAAATCTGTATCCGCACCGCCACCCATGCAAGCTGCACCCTTGCCTAGCAATGAAGAAGAAAGACTAAAAGCACTTCATAGCTATGATATTCTCGACACAGATGCCGAAGGAGCTTTTGATGATTTAACAGCTTTGGCATCCCACATTTGCGGTACTCCTATTGCTTTAGTTAGTTTGGTTGATTCTAATCGACAATGGTTTAAATCAAGAGTTGGTTTAGACGCAAAAGAAACTCCCAGAGAACTAGCATTTTGTGCTCATACTATTTTAAACCCGAATGAATTGCTAGTTATACCAGACGTTACAGAAGACCCTCGTTTCGCTGGGAATCCTTTAGTCACTTCCGATCCAAATATTCGATTTTATGCTGGAACTCCTTTAGTAACTGCTGATGGTTTTCCGATTGGGACTTTGTGTGCGATCGATACAGTCCCTCGCCAACTGACTCCAGAACAGTTAGAAGCGCTGAGAGTTTTAGGAAGACAAGTAATCACTCAAATGGAGTTGCGGATTAATTTAGTTAAGTTAAACCGAGCCATAAAAAGGCATAAGCAAGTAGAAGCAAAGTTGCACGCTTCGGATGAGCAAATTGTGAGTTTTTTAGAAGGAATGAGCGATGCTTTTTTTGCTTTAGATCCGCATTGGCGATTTACTTATGTCAATTACAAAGCTGCGAATTTTTTGGATTGCAAACCTGAAGAAATTTTTGGTAAAAATATCTGGGAAGAGTTTCCAGATTTGTTTAGTTCAGTATTTTACAAAGAGTTTCAGGAAGCTGTATCTAGACAAGTGGGAATGAGTTTTGAAAAATATTATCGTCATTTAAAAGTTTGGTTGGAAGTTAGGATGTTTCCTTCCCATGACGGCATTTCTGTGTTTTTTCATGACATCACAAAACGTAAGCGGATTGAATCGGCTCTCAGGAAAGAACAGGAAAAAACTAATGGTTTATTGCTAAATATTTTACCAGAGGCGATCGCTGACAGATTGAAGTCCCAACCGGGGGTGATTGCTGACAAGTTTGAACACACCACTGTCCTGTTTGCTGATTTGGTGAATTTTACTCAAATTTCTACCATGATGTCGGCGACTAAATTGGTGTACTTGCTCAATGAAATTTTCTCAACTTTCGACAAATTAACAGAAAAGCATGGTTTAGAAAAAATTAAGACGATCGGGGATGCTTACATGGTAGCAGGTGGCATTCCGATCGAACGGCCAGATCATGCTGAGGCGATCGCCGAAATGGCACTGGATATGCTAGTAGCAATTAAGGAGTTAAATGTGAAGCTAGACTCGAACTTTGACCTCCGCATCGGCATTAATAGCGGCTCGGTTGTAGCAGGAGTCATTGGTACTAAAAAATTTATTTACGATTTGTGGGGAAATGCGGTGAATACAGCTAGCCGCATGGAATCTCATGGCATACCAGGTCGGATTCAAGTCAGCCACTATACTCATAAGTTGCTGCATGATAAATATGAATTTGAATATCGCGGCGAGATCGAGATTAAAGGCAAAGGGGAAATGCGGACTTATCTGCTGATTGGGAGGAAAACAGGAATCGAGATGGAAATCGGAGATTGACATACTCCGGGCGCGTAAACGCGCGGGGATTCTAAGGTAAAACAGCGATTGCAGGCATGGCCTGTCTAACATCACCTAACTTAACGGTTGATGCCCCAACCGCACAAATATTTTGGGCCGCGTTTTCATCTCGTCCATTGATCGATTGACATGACCTCAAGCGCCATTCTCTCACCGATAAATCCAATTCTTTCAGAACGTGTCCACAGTTTGAACAAGTCTTACTAGATGGATACCACCGATCTATAAAGACGATTTGCTTATCTTTTTTATTGGCAACCCATTCAATAATTTGTAGAAATTCCCCAAACGCCAAGTCCGAAATTTTACGTCCCCAAAGACGTTGATAGCTAGAAATCTGGTAATTAATGGCTGAAAGTATTGGTAGTTGGTAAATATTCAGGTACTTGAAAGTACCTGAACAATCAGCCCGATCGCAAACTAAGCAAAACAGCCGTAGCAGATAGACCAAATCAGATTATGCTATAGACAGAGATATCCGAGGCATGATATGCGCGGTACTCAACCTATAAAAATACTAATTAGAAATCCTCGGATACTTTAATATGGTTCAATTTCATATTCAAACAGATAGCGATATTCCAGCCTCCACGCAACTGTTCAATCAAATCAGGTTTGCGATCGCCTCGCGACAATTTCCACCTGGACACCGCTTACCCAGTACCAGACAACTAGCCATGCAGACTGGTTTGCACCGCAACACCATCAGCAAAGTCTACCGACAGCTAGAAAATACTGGACTGGTGGAAGCTCAAGCCGGATCGGGCATTTACGTGCGGGCTCAAGGCCACGAAGGTGGCAGTAAACTCAAATCTCCCATCCTGGATGAATATCCTCTGGCAAACCAGATAGTGCAAGAAAGCCTGGATCAAATGCTGGGACAGGGCTGTAGCCTCAACCAAGCCAGGGAATTATTTTTGGCCGAAATTGACTGGCGTCTCCGGTGCAGCGCGCGGGTGCTCGTCACAGCCCCCGCAGAAGACATCGGCGTAGGAGAGTTGATGGCGAAAGAACTTGAACAAGCTCTGCGTATCCCCATACAGTTGGTGGCGATGGAAGATTTGGGTACTTTTTTGGATCAAATCTCTTCGGGTACTGTGATCACGAGTCGTTATTTTATCGGACAAGCAGAATCGATCGCGGCACCTCGTTCTGTGCGAGTTATTCCCGTGGACATTTACGATTATGTTCAGGAGATTAAGTTAGTCGGGGATTTGCCGAAAGATAGTTATTTGGGTTTAGTCAGTCTCAGCCCTGGTATGTTGCGATCGACTGAAGTGATCATTCACAGTTTCCGGGGAGAGGATTTGCTGGTGATGACGGCGCTGCTGTCAGATACCTACAAAATTAACTCGATCGTGCGATCGGCCAGAACAATCTTTTGCGACCAACCAAGTTTTGCTACAGTAAAAGCTGCGATTAACGCCGCCAGAGAAGATATTATTCGTCCGCCCCAACTGGTATGCTGCGAAAATTACATCGGTTCTAAGTCGATTAATTTGCTCAAGCGCGAGTTGGGGTTAGGATAAGTCAGTTGACACGAAAAGCAGTTAAAGTTGTTATTTGTTGTTCTAATAACGAATAACCCATAACCCATAACCCATGAATATTGAAATGCAGCCTTCAATTAATGTCAAAACAGCCATCGAAAGCCGCCGGGCTGCCCGCAGTTTCAGATCCGATCTAATTCCACCAGAAATTCTCAAAGAAATTTTGCGCTTGGGAGTGCGATCGCCTTCCGGTTACAACTTGCAGCCTTGGCGGTTCATCATACTCCAAGACCAAACAAGTAAGGAAAAATTAAAAGCCTGTGCTTTCGATCAGCGCCAAGTTGTAGAAGCCCCAATCGTATTAATTTGCTGTGGCGATCGGCGCGCTTCTCAACCCGAAAATATTGAAGCCGTCATTGAATTGGGTAAAGCCGTCGGTGGTGTCAATGACACTTTAGCCGATTATATACGCGCCGCAATCCCGCAATTGTTCGAGTCTCATCCTAGTTTTGACTCCTTAGAAGCTTGGACAAATCGCCATACAATGTTAGCTGTAGCTCATTTAATGATTGCAGCCAAAAGTTTTGGGGTGGACAGTTGTCCCATGGAAGGTTTTGTAGCCTCCAAGGTGAAAGAAGCCTTTAACATTCCCGAAGAAGTAGATGTTTGTTGTTTACTTCCCCTTGGCTATGCACAAGAACCTTTCAAAAAATACGGCGGACGTTTTAATTGGGATCGAGTTTATTACAGCGAAAGTTATGGAGAAAAATTACGATTTTAAAATGAAAATTTTAGATTTTAGACTTACCCTAGAAGGGTGCATCTCAATGAGTGTAAATACATTCGTAGGGGCGAAGCATGACCGCTGTAAATGTTTGGTTATTACTAATAAATTGTCTGCGGTCATGCTTCGCCCTTACTTACAAAATCGGGATGCTCTCCCCTAGAAGTGCGTTGCCGCCAAATTAATAGGACTTACGAATTTCAACATGATGCTGTCATTCACAAAGGTTGCCAAGCACCTCAAATTATGGCATAGCAGCCCATACTGCGTAAGTCCTATTGAACACAGACAACCGAGAAATAGAAAATTTCAAACATCAAATTCAAAATTGTTAGTGTGGTGAGATCGTAAGGAATAATTAATATGAAAGTAGCAGCGCGACAAAGCAGATCGGAAATTCTCGAAGTAGATTTACATAAACATTTACAAGCAGCCGGCTTGAAAAATTTACCACTTTATCTAAGCTGCGATTTTCAAGAAGCATCTTTAACCGTAGTTGGAGAACATCCGCGCAGTTTGGTTCTCAAAGCTAAACAAACTTTTGCGGTGCTAGAAGCAGCAATTCTGGAATTGCAACCCCAATCTATTCAACAGATTGGACTTTGCCTGAAAATTACCGGGCAAAAACAGCCCTATTCGTTTCATTCTTTTACCATGAATCGCCCTGTTTTGTCAAGGACAAAAACAGTGGAAATACGGCAAAAAGCCACAGCAATACCCGCAGATTCAACGGAAAGTGCGATCGTACTTAGAGTAGCGGAGACGCAGCAGACAACGGAGACAACTCAGGTACCGGATGTAGCTGGTGAGTCGCCCTCGGAAACAGACGATGGAAACCCATGGTTTGAGGAAACTTTTCCCGATGTGTGGGAGACTCCCAACCATGAGGAACCGATCGCCTTTAAAGTCTCAGCAATACCGACAGATAGCGATCTAAATCCCTTCGATCCGCTGGATTTAGAACCAGTCACCGTCACCAAAAAAGCCAAGCATTCACCGTTTGTGAGCTTAGCTGTAGTAGCTATTTCTAGTGTGGCGATCGTAGTTTTGGGAGGCGTTTATTACTTACTGAGTCGCCCTTGCGTTATCGGCGAGTGTACCCCATTGGCTGATGCTAAACAGTTAAGCGATAATTCAGCGAGGACGCTCAAAACTTCAAAAGTTGACAATACTCCCGAAGCAGCGCAAGAACAGTTAAAACAGGCGATCGCCCTTTTAGAACCTATTCCATTTTGGTCAATTCATCACGGCAAAGCTGAAGACGAACTTGACAGATACCGCAGGCAAAGTCAGAATTTAAACTTGGCAGTAGATGCCGCGAGACTGGCAGTATCCGCCGCAGAAATAACCGAAAATCCGCCCCATAGTGCACAGAATTGGCAAGAATCCCAGTCTCTGTGGCAAAGTGCGATCGCCAAACTAAAAGAAATTCCCCAAAACAGCACAGCTTATCCCTTTGCTCAGCAAAAGTTAAAGGAATATCGCCAAAAATTAGCAAAGGGAAATAGACAGTTAACCACAGAAAAAAAAGCCGAAAACCAACTGCTAGATGCCAAAAAGACAGCCAAAATAGCAGAAGCCCGCGCTATAGTAGCTCAGCAAGCAGAAAGTTGGGAACAAGTGCAAGCAAATTGGCAAAAATCCCTCGACAAGCTATCAGAAATTTCCACCAATACCGAATCTTACGAACAAGCGAAATCCCTGATTCCTCAATACGAAACCAAACTATCAGAAGCTAGCGAGCGAAAACAAGTCGAACAAATCGCAGAAGATGCCTATACTCAAGCAGTAACACTAGCTGCTCAAGCGAGAATTTTTGAGGATCGAAATGCTTGGTTTCAAGCATCAGAACACTGGCGTCGAGCCTTGAGTTATGCAGCCCAAGTTCCTCCCACAACTTCTTATTACTTGAAAACCAAACCACTGGTGCCTTCCTATAGAACTTATTTGCACGAAGCAGAAGTTAAGTTGCAGGAAGAAAGGACTTTACAAAAAGCCCGCACAGATTTAGATAAAACTTGCAAGGGGAATCCCAAGATTTGCGACTATACTGTTAGCAAAGATTTGATTGCGGTGCAGATGACTCCCGATTACGTGCAGAAACTGCAACAAATTTTCATTCAAGCCGACTATAACAACGCTACCAAGACTCGTCAAGCTGTGGAAAAGCACGTTGAAACTCTGCAAAAGGCCTTGGAGGCGATCGGTGATAACGCCAATATTCCCATGCAAGTGTACGATGGCGATGGTAAGCGCATTGGCACTCACGGCAATTAGTTGGGATTGGAACAGATTTTAGCGTGGGTTGGCGGAGGCGATGAATTGAAGCCACTAATCGGTAAATATTTAATCACGGCTAACCCACCAAATAGATTTTGGCAAGGGTGTTGAGTTACTCCGCAATTAATCCAGCTTGAAAAACCTGTTGCGCCGTCAAATTCAACTCAGGGAAAGTTGGCGACTCAATCCGATCGTCTCCCCGAAATAGGCTAATTTCATACTCGCCATCAATCAACCGGTAAATCGAAATAGTCGGTTGCTTGGGATTACCAATAAATCTGCGGCCGCCCAAACCGAGATCATCCACAATCCAGTATTCAAGAATCCCGATTAGTTCGTATTCACCTACTTTTTTGATGTAGTCATCTTGCCAATTCGTGCTAACGACTTCAACAACCAGCGGAATTGATGCCCCTTGAGTCACAGTGGAGAATTTTTTCCACAGAGGTTCTGATGCTAAATTCGGACGATTTAAGATCAGAATATCGGGCGAATAAGCTGATTCGTTTTCTGGGGGCTTAACTAATGCTTGTCCGGGAATGAGGTACAGCCGGTTTAGCCTAACAAATTCAATAGTTAATTCCGAGGCTAAGAAACCGATGACTTCTTCATGTTTTCCCGGTGGCTGGGCTATTTCAATAATCCCTCGGTTGTGCAGTTCATAACGTCCGTTTTCTGGTTTCCATTCCGCAAATTCTTCAAAAGTTAGCGTTTTAGTTGCTATTTGAATCATAGTTATTCTGCTTAGTGATGACTAGGGCGGGCTATAAGCATACCTCACAAGATAAGCATCGGAATTAATATTACTCACAGCCAGGAGACTGCACTGCCGTCTCCCTACAATTAATCATAGTAGGGAAACGGCACTGCCGTCTCCTCATTCCCCATGTCCAATTCCCAATTACCATTTAATCAATTGTGCATCTTGATTGAAAAACCTCCGGCACAATCCCTCAGTCAATAGCAAAGTTGCGATTAAAGTTGCCAGCGCTAACACAAACATAATCAAAATCTGGTAAGATGCTGCATCCAGAGGGGCAACACCACTGAGCATTTGACCTGTCATCATACCGGGCAAAGCCACAATTCCCACAACCGTCATTGTATTTAAAGTGGGGATTAATCCAGCTTTAATAGCATCTTTGCGATACTGCTTGACTGCTTGCTGGGGGGTGGCTCCTAAACTCAGATGGGTTTCTATTTCTAACTGGCTGCCATTAATTGTACTGACAAGTCTTTCGCCGGCGATCGCCCCGGAATTCATGGCATTTCCTAATATCATCCCCGCTAAAGGAATCAGGTATTGTGGTTCGTACCAAGGCTCAGGTTGTAGGATGAGCAAATTTGTATAGGCCAAAGTCAAGGCTGTGCCGATCAAAATTGAACCCGAAACTAAAGGTAGTAAGTTTTTGATTTTTTTGCTGATGCGGTTGGTGGCTACTACGCTAGCTGTTGTCACCATGATTGCTAAGACTGCTAAAACCAGCCAAGGATTTTTAGCATTGGGGTCAAATACGACTGCCAGCACGTAGCCGACTAAAATTAACTGGATCAGGGTGCGTCCCGCCGCGATCGCGATCGACCCGGACATTCCCAATTCCTGCCAAGCCGAAAGCCCGATCGCGATCGCCACCATCCCCAAAGCCCAACCCAAATCCGTAAAATCTAGCAAAATTAACACAGGAACTCCGTTTCGATAAAGTGATTGTTGGCACGTCAAAATATAAGATATTGCAATAAAGGTGTCTGGGAAACAGTTTTGCTGCAAGAATTTGGTTTGATAATGGTTGAAATTTATGGTGTGAAGAGTGAATAATGTCCCCCCCCTCAACTTAACCAGCCAATACGCCCTGATTGGCGACGAAATAGCTGCTGCGGTACAAAAAGTGCTTGCCTCTGGTGGCTACATCGGCGGCCCGGCAGTCAAGACTTTTGAACAAGAGTTCGCCAACTACACCGGAGTTTCCGACTGCGTGGGCTGTAACTCCGGCACCGATGCCCTAATTTTGGCTTTGCGGGCCCTCAAAATTGGCCCTGGCGATGAAGTCATCACCACTCCTTTTACCTTTTTTGCCTCGGCTGAGACAATTAGCGCCGTCGGTGCAACTCCAGTGTTTGTCGATATTGACTCTGGGACATTTAACATGAATGTCGATCGCCTAGAAGCAGCCATAACCGAAAAAACCAAGGCAATTATGCCCGTGCATATCTTCGGGCAACCCACAGACATGACACAGCTCATGGACATTGCCAACAGACACAATCTAGCAGTCATTGAAGATTGCGCCCAATCAGTCGGTGCCCAATGGCAATCTCAAAAAGTCGGCAGCATCGGCCATGTGGGCTGCTTCAGTTTTTATCCAACCAAAAATTTAGGAGCTTGCGGCGACGGCGGAGCTGTCACCACAAACGATCGGGCCCTGGCAGCATCCATGCGGATGCTCAAAGAACACGGCCAGTCCTCTAGATACTTTTACGAAGAAATCGGCTACAACAGCCGTTTAGATGCCATACAAGCAGTGATTCTCAGCATTAAATTGCGATATCTCGACACCTGGAATGCTCAGCGGCGCGAGAAAGCCCAATTCTACAGCGAAATTCTCTGCCACATCCCCGGAGTCGTGGTACCACAAGAATTGCCCAAAGCAAAAGGAGTTTGGAATCAATACACTATCCGGCTCACCAGTCCAGAAAACCCGCACCATCCTCCTATTTCTCCCTCTGGAAAATTTCGCGACTGGATGCGGACTCAGTTACAGGAAAACGGCATCGGTTCCATGGTTTACTATCCGTTACCTTTGCACCTGCAACCTGTGTACAAATCTTTAGGTTATCAGCCTGGTCAGTTGCCCGTCGCGGAGCAAGTTTGTCGCGAAGTCTTGTCTTTGCCCATGTTCCCAGAACTGTCGAGGGATCAACAAGAGCGCGCGATTTATGGACTCAAAGATTGCTTAGCTCAATCAGCGACGTTTTTTGACTAAGCACTTGTACTTTTATGTACTATAGTTAATGAAAAGAAACAAATTTAGAAGAAGGAAGAAGGAAGAAGGAAGAAGGAAAAAGGAACAGGGAAGACAGTTTTAACTACCCATGCCCAAAGCCCAATGCCCAATGCCCCCATTCCCTATTAATTGTCAATTTCGGAAACTAAGAGGAAAATAAACGAGTGCGTCAGTATCAATCTACTCAAGCTAGACGCTACGATCCACAAGCGATCGCTCAGTATTACCGCAACCGTCCTTGGAAAGCAATTTGGCGAGCCATCACCGTTATTTGGTCCTTTGCAGGCTTCGTCATCGGGATGCTGTGGGACAGTTGGCAGCACGAAGTCGCCGCACACCAGCCGGAACGAGCGGCACACCTGCGACAAATACTGACTCGCTTGGGCCCCACTTTCATTAAAGTCGGTCAAGCGCTCTCGACCAGACCAGACTTGATCCGCAAAGACTTTCTCCAAGAACTGATCAAACTCCAGGATCAGTTGCCGCCCTTTGACTCTGCCCAGGCCTTTGAGATTATTGAAGCAGAACTCGATCGCAAAATTAGCGACACTTACAGCCAAATCTCCCCAGAACCAGTCGCAGCAGCCAGTCTCGGCCAAGTCTACCGGGCTCGTCTCATCACCGGAGAAGCAGTCGCAGTCAAAGTTCAGCGACCAAATTTGCTCCCAATCTTGAGTCTTGACCTCTATTTAATGCGGTGGGCCGCCGGATTATTAGGCCCATTATTGCCACTAAATCTCGGTCACGACCTCAGTTTAATTGTCGATGAATTCGGCATCAAATTGTTCGAGGAAATCGACTACATCAATGAAGGCCGCAACGCCGAGAAATTTGCGACAAATTTTGCCGATGACCCAACAGTAAAAGTTCCCAGCATCTACTGGCGCTATACTTCAAAATGCGTTCTCACTCTTGAGTGGATTAACGGCATCAAGCTGACCGATATAGAAAGCGTTAAAGCCGCAGGTTTGGATACCGATACTTTAATTGAAGTGGGAGTCCGGAGCGGTTTGCGCCAATTATTAGAACACGGATTTTTTCACGCAGACCCCCATCCGGGAAATCTATTTGCTCTAGCGGACGGCCGCATGGCATATATCGATTTTGGGATGATGGATCAGATGGAAGAAACAACTAAAGAAACTTTGGTTGATTCCGTAGTTCATTTAATCAACAAAGATTATTTAGAGTTAGCCAAAGATTTTGTAAAACTAGGCTTTTTGACTCCAGATACAAATATTCTGCCGATCGTCCCGGCCCTAGAATCTGTACTGGGAGATATCGTCGGCGAAAAGGTAGGAGATTTTAACTTCAAAACGATTACAGACCAGTTTTCGGAATTGATGTACGATTATCCTTTCCGAGTGCCGGCGAAGTTTGCCTTAATAATTCGCTCTCTGGTGACAGAAGAAGGTTTGGCCCTGACGCTAAATCCAGATTTCAAGATAGTTGAGGTTGCCTATCCTTACGTGGCGCGACGTTTGTTGAACGGGGAATCTCCGGCACTGCGGCGGCGCTTGATTGAGGTATTATTCAAGGATGGCAAATTCCAGTGGAATAGATTAGAGGACATGATCGCGATCGCTAGGTCCGATCAGAGTTTCGATCTACTCCCGACAGCACAACTAGGTTTACAATTCTTGCTATCCGAGGAAGGCTCGTTTTTGCGACGCCAGCTAATGCTAGCTTTGATTGAGGACGATCGCATCCACACAGCAGAAGTTGGCAGCCTGTGGAACCTAGTCAAGGAAGACCTGCAACCAAGCCGCCTATTCAACGTTGCTCTCGACGCCTTAGCAGAACTTTCCACAGAAGGAGCCGCCGCCCTCACTCGATTTTAGTTAGTCATTAGTCATTAGTCATTGGTAATTAGTTATGAGTCAAAAGACAATTACCAATTACCAATTACCAATTCCCCATTCCCAATTCACCAAATTCAGGAATTATTCGTGTATTATTTTGCCGAACCTCCCTATTTTTTAATGACCGCTGGATTGCTAGCAGGAATCGCCTCTGGCTTAGCCTTTGAAGCAACCCTCAAAGAAGCCGTCAAGCTCTGGTCAAAAAATCGTTCTACTCGCACCTTAGCTAACCTCCAAGGATTACAATTATTCGTGCCTTTCCTGGGAATGGCAGGAGGAATTTGTGTATTCTTAGCTTCCGGTGTAGAGATTTTTGGAATTCCTAAATTGTTTTCTTATGCTTTGTCTCTACCACTAACCTTACTCACAGCATGGCTAATTTGGAGACAGCTAGGTAAGCTTTTGTTGGAGTTAGAACGGGGAGGCTCCCAAGCCCTTGACTTAGATTCCTTTGAAGGATGATAGTTAACAATTACCCCCCTTTTTTGATGAAAAAAAGGGGGTTGATTTTTCTCTAATATTTGAGCCTAATTAATTTAGATGATTTTTGAACCGCAGAGGACGCAGAGAACGCAGAGTTAGATGGAGAAGAGACTCGCAACTTATTCAATGATTTCTGTAAAAGCTTTAAAATCTAAAATAGAATGAGTATTTTTATTGTTACGGGTGCCGCGGGATTTATTGGTTCTAACTTAGTAGAAACTCTTTTAAATAGAGGGGAGACCGTAATAGGTGTTGATGAGTTCAACGATTATTACGATCCTTCCCTCAAACGTAAGAATATTGCACGATTTGAAAACTATCCTGGTTTTGAATTGGTGGAAGGAGATATTTTGTCTCTAAATTGGTCATCTCTTTTGTCCGATGCTAAGGTGATTTTTCATCAAGCCGCCCAGGCGGGAGTTCGTGCTAGCTGGGGCGAGGGTTTTCGCAGCTATACCGAACGCAATATTAACAGCACCCAAGTATTATTAGAAGCTGCTAAAAATGCACCAAGACTGCAAAAGTTTGTCTACGCTTCTTCTTCCTCAATTTACGGAAATGCTGAATCTTTCCCCACGAGTGAAAATGCTTGTCCCCACCCCGTTTCTCCCTACGGAATTACGAAGTTAGCTGGTGAACGTTTGTGCGGGCTTTACTATCATAATTTTGGTGTTCCCACAACTTCGCTGCGTTATTTTACAGTTTATGGGCCTCGACAGCGCCCTGATATGGCTTTTCACAAGTTTTTTAAGTCGATTTTGTTCAACCAGCCGATTTCTATTTTTGGCGATGGATTACAAACGCGGGATTTTACTTTTATCAGCGATTGCGTTGCTGCTAATTTAGCCGCGGCTGAGGTTGCAGAAGCAGCGGGGGAAGTTTTTAATATTGGTGGGGGAAGTCGGGTGGTTTTGAAAGAAGTTATTGATACAATAGAGCAGATTGTCGATCGACCCCTTCGGATCGATTTTACCGAAACGGCGCGGGGTGACGCGCGACACACTAGCGCTGATGTATCTAAAGCTAAGAAAATATTGGGCTATCAGCCACAAGTTAGTTTAGAAGCAGGTTTAAGGCAAGAATGGGAGTGGATTCAGTCTTTGTACGGTTAGATACAGCGTATTCTAGGTTTATCAAGTAGGGACACGGCATTGTCGTGTCCTCTATATCATTCCGATGCAACTGGATTTGATATGATTTAACCGCGAAGGCGCAAAGGACGCGAAGGAAGAGAAGAGAGAGATTAACAATTACGATGATGAGAGGATTTGATATTATCCTATTTATCCCAGAAATTCCGCAACTTAAATTGAACATTATTAACTTTTTGATTTCCCCAACTTTTGAGATTTCTCTGGAAGCGAACTAGCAAATTTGGAGGGGTGAGTTTTGGCTGGGTTTCCGGCGACTTTAAATAACGGTAGTGCAGAAATATATCTCGGTAGGGAATCTCCACATCTTCGCCAGCACACAATCGATTAATTTTGGCCGCCGAAATACTCATGTAGTGCAAATAAGTCAGCCGCCGTCCTTTATCGTATAGAACATTATCTTTCACATCAAATTGAGAAGACCAATGATTCCCCGTCACCTGTTCTGGTTCAGCATATGCAAAGTTGTAAAAAGAGATTTTGCTGCGGGCGACTAAATAGTTAAGTAAAGATTGGTCAGCCCCCCGCAAAGACATAATTTCTGCTTCTCCTGATGTTAAAGATTCTAAATATTGAGAACAATTATTACGATTTAAAATACCTGATTTTGAAGCAAACCAACCCGCACAAAAAGTATGAGATTGCAGTTCGTCAATATTTAAAATTTGTGGCAATTTGGGAGAGGATAAATCAAATATATAATTGAGGTCTGATTTGTATTGAAAATCGTTAGCTACCCAATCAAAGTCATCAATTTTTTGATATATGTAATCCAGATTTCCCATTAACAGAGTGTCTGCGTCAAAATAGATAAATTTATCGAAATGGCCGTCAAAACAACATAACTTTCGGTGCATTTCCAAACATTGAACTGGTTTCCAACCTTTAGATTTCCAAACTTTTTGAGCTTTCCCATGAGTTTGCCAAACTTGAGTGGCAAAGTCTTCCCAAAACATGATTGAATCGTTATTGTCAAACAAGGTGACATGAGGACGAGTTGCAATTTCTACGCGCACTTTTTGCAGTCTCTCATCATAGGGAATGATGCAAACTGGAATATCTTTTGCCCCATTCACTTCCAGACTGTTTAATAAAGCGACTAAGTGGTCGAAAACCACATCATTTGCTAGTATATAAATACCATTGGTCATAATTTGAAAATAAATTATATCAGGTTCTGTTGATTCGTTATTATCTAATTTGTGACCTCGTAGGGGCTGGTTTTACCAACCATCTATGGGGAAAATTAACTATCTCGTAAACCCGCCCCCTCCCTACAAACAATATTATCCCTACAAGGATCGAAATATTCTTTGCATTAAATTTGGTTTTTCCTCATATAAATAACGATAATGTTTCCACAGTTTCCAGTAGGGACTACCAGATTTAATCGGTATTCCAGCCCAATGAATATATTTTAACCTTTTACCTTTGTCATAAAGCACATAATCTCTTTCCTGAAAATGCTTGGAACCAGCCCAGCTTCCCGGTTCTGATTCCGTCGCTTTCACCAGGTTACACCGTTTGGGAATTAGTTTAAGAATCAGGTAATTTAGTATCGGTTGGTCAGTGACATTTTGAGTGAAGTCGAAATATTCTCGATGCTGGGAACATTCGCGCAATATTTCGTACATTTGCAATTCTGAAATAGTTCCTTTCCGCGAAGCCCAAAAGCCGCTGTTGAAGACATCTTTAAGTTCGGAATCTGTGAAAATATTTTGTGCTTTGACAATGGGTGAAAATACATTTCGCAGTTTTTCGCTGAGGTAGTGGTAGTCGCAGCAAAAAAAGTCTACTTCGGATAGTTTGTTGAGGTTGGCTGCGATGTCTTCAAAGACGATGATATCGGTATCGATGTACAGAAATTCGTCGAGAGGGCCAAACCAGGCGACGAGTTTTCGCATTTTGTTAGGGAGGGCTAAAAAGTTGCGATCGAATATTTGCCCAATTTCTCTGGTAAACTGTTCGACAAACTCCAGATTTGGGAACAATTGGACTCCGTGGAGACGGCTGAGTGTGGCGGCGACTTGGTGATAATTCTCATCAAAGGGAATCAAAAAAACTGGTACTTGACGATTGTACAAACCTATGCTGTTCATAAGTGCGATCGCACTTTCCATCACCCGATCGTTCGCCACAATATAAATACCGCGATTCATGTATTTATCCTCAACCTTCTCCATACCCTTGTTAACAAATTCGACCTAGAAACCTCAGTATAAGACTTGGGCGCTTCCCGAAAAACTGGACTCTGGGAGGGTTCCCGGAGATAGCGATAATGCAGAAACAAATCGCGATAGGGAAAATCAATATTTTCCCCCGCACAAACTCTCCGAATTAAATCCGGCGGCACCCCAATATAATGAATGTAAGTCAGTCGATTTCCCTTGTCATACAAAATTTTATCTTGCTCTTCAAAATGTTGAGAACTCACGCAACACCCAGTTTTTTGATAGTCCGGTAAACTATAAGCAAAATTATAACTACTCATGCCAGTTTTCATCACCATATAATTGAGCAAAGGCTGTTCTCCCGCACCTTCATATAGAATTTCTCCATCCCCAGATTGCAGTTGAGATACCAGCCATGCTCTAGTATTTTGCTCAAAAAATCCTTGCTTACTGCCATAAAATCCAGAACAAAATATTTCCGATTGTATCCGATTTTCGTCAAATACTGTAAGGAGTTTGGGTGACTTAATATTATAGACTTTAGTTGGGTCGCTAAATTGAAAATCATAAACTACAAAATCCGATTGATCTAACTGCCGAAAAACTGCATCAAGGGAATTCATCAGCAAAGTATCAGCATCCATATAAATAAACTTTGCAAACGGACCGTCGAAAGCACAAAAGCGTCGGTGTGCACCGTAAAGCCGAAACTTTTTGCGATTCAAACGCTCTGGCGCGGCTGCTTCCATAAATTTGTCCCATCGCTCAATAGAAGCGCTATCTTCATAAATAAAAACATTGGAACGGTTAACAATTTCCCCTTTAATTTGCTCTATTTGGTCATCGAAAGGATAAATGCAGACAGGAATACTTGAGCCTAAAATAACTTCAATACTGTTGAGCAAAGCAACAACTTGGTCGTAAACTGTATCATTAGCTAGCGTGCAAATTCCATTCATAAAAGCACCTCTCAATTCCCCTCTCCATCGCAAAAAAATCTCAGAAACCTCTCTGCGTACTCTGCGCCCTCTGCGGTAAAAAAATCCCCCTCCAACCAGAAACAAGCACCTATCAACCAACAAAAAATCTCAGAAATCTCTCTGCGTGCTCTGCGCCCTCTGCGGTAAAAAAATCCCCCTCCAACCAGTCTGTGAAGAACAGGCAGGATGCCTGTTCCACAATTATGGGAGAATTCTCATGGTTTGAGCTACGCTTGTTGCTCTGGCATTTCCAGCAACTCAGGAATCGTCACAAACCGATATCCCTGCTTTTTCAAACCAGCAATTATATCAGGTAAGGCTTTAATAGTACGAGATCGATCGCCCCCGCCGTCGTGCATCAACACAATCGCACCCGGTTTCGCACCCTTGAGAACATTCTCAACAAAAGCTTCTGGTTGAGCCCGCCGATCGGTATCTGCTGTAGTTACAGACCACATGATCACAGAATAATTGTGCTCTTTGGCATACTTGGCCAAGCCGTTATTCAAAACTCCCCCAGGTGGGCGAAAGTAAGTTGTCTTAACTCCCGTTGTTTCGTAAATCAGTTTGGCGGTGCGATCGATTTCGTCAGCAGCAGTCGCCGCATCCATTGGATCGTAGGGATGATGCCATGTATGATTGCCGATCGCGTGACCTTCTGCCACAACTCTCCGAGCAATTTCCGGTGAACTTTCCAGAGATTTACCTATCCAAAAAAATGTGGCTTTCACATCATTTTGCTGAAAAATATCTAGCATTTGTGCCGTCGTTTCCGGCCAGGGCCCGTCATCAACGGTTAAGGCAATAACTTTATCTGACTTGTTGACTTGTCCCTCAAAAATAGTGGTTCCTTGAAATTTTTCTGGCGGTACAAAGGTCAGCAGTTGTTCTTTCGATTCTAATACAGTGAGAAGTTGTTGAATCTTGCGATCGAGATTAAACCCTGTTTGATTGTCTCCTACCTCATGAAATAAGGGATTTAGGGTTAAAGATTGCTTAGGGTTTTGTACCTCAGCCACAGCAGTTCCAGGATGCTCAGTCGGCTGAAACTCCGGCAGTAGCGAACCCATGACCAAGCTAATGATGGCTCCTGTCAGTACGATCGCCACAAAACGCCATTTTTTTAGTAGTATTTGAAACAAATAATTTCCCCTCACTTCAGATTCCTTTCACTCCACAATGCCCAATATGATAAAGGGAATTGTAGCGAAAAAATCTAAAGCCGATCTAATAGATCTCAGAACCCTGACTTCGTAACAAGTCGCAGTGCTAACAGCTATATCCTGTGTCTGCTTTCGGCTCGATCGCACCCTTAGTCGATCGCACCAAGCCTGCAAGTTCCGATACTCATCACAAAATATCCCAAACATCCTATCTAGGTTAAGTTCGATCGGCTCAGAAGCCATCTACTTATCCAGAAGGGCCACCCACAGGCGGCGAGAATTCAGAGAAATGGGAGTGTAGTACAGCTTCAGCATTGAATTTACCTCCCGTGACACTACCACTTTAGCTCCCAAATCTATTGATTTATAAGAGGTTTAGCCCCAAAACAGCCCCTCTGATTTCCCGCCAAGCAGCAGATCGAAAAAAAAATTGTATTACCCCCTTGACAGTCTTGTATCACAAGCTGTAGTATAAATGTATGGCGAAGGGGAAAGAGCCTCAAAGCTTTATCTCAAGAGCAATATGAACCTTGACAACCAAATAGATAATTAACAATGTTACATAAATTTGGACATTGGCGGTGTAGAATCCGGCAACAATAACTCCCTTGAGTTGTAGTACGCGCAATCAACCGCCACCCCGTCCAAACAGAAATTCCCAACAAAAATCTGTGGGGTTGTAGCTCAATTGGGAGAGCGTCGCTTTGTCACAGCGAAGGTAGCGGGATCGAAACCCGTCAGCCCCGTCGATAGTCCCGTAGGCAAATTGGTTTAAGCCGTCACCCTCTCAGGCGTGAAGATTGCGAGTTCAAACCTCGTCGGGACTCCCAGGTTAGATGGCCGAGTGGTATAAGGCGTCGCTCTGCAAAAGCGATTTTCGTGAGTTCAAATCTCACTCTAACCTTTGTTCCTATTTATTAATAGGAACAACCTCAAATCTGAAATTTCAAATCAGATAACATTGCAGTGTAGCTTAACGGTAAAGCCCTAAGTTCATACCTTGGTAAATGCGGGTTAAAATCCCGCCACTGCCACCAAATGCAGGGATGATGTAACTGGCAACATCTCAGTCTCCAAAACTGATTTTCTGAGTTCAAATCTCAGTCCCTGTGCCAATTTTTTAGTGCTGTAGGCAAATTGTATAAGCCGCTTGGTTTTCACCCAAGTGAATTGCGGGTTAAAATCCCGTCAGCACTTTGTGTGGGTCGTTGGCAGAATGGCTTTGCAGCCGCCTTTTAAGCGGATGGAGCGAGGTTCAATTCCTCGGCGACCTACCAAATTTTCGATCTTGGGTCGGCCCTCCTATTGGTGTGGGTAGCTGTCTGTAAAATAGTAGCTTAAAGCGTTGCTGGTTCGATTCCAGCCCGACCCATTTGTAACTGTATTTAATATATAGTTGCAATCTTGAGAATGTGTTGTGACAGGACAACAACTCAGTTAGCGCGACTGAAGATTTGAGGGTTCAAATCCCTCCGTTCTCGCTCTTGGAGAGGTGGCCGAGTGGCTTATGGCGCTTTCCTGCTAAGAAAGAGCGGTTTAACACCCGTCGTGGGTTCAAATCCCACCTTCTCCGTTTCCCCCCGATAGCTCAGTTGGTAGAGTGCTTGTGTGAACAGAAATAAAAATATTAAATATCTAAATATTTAGTAATTTGAGTAAATTATATTCGGAAGTCGCCTAATCGGTATGGCACCGCTCTTTGAAAGCGGACAAATGCAGGTTCAAGCCCTGCCTTCGGAGTTCTGCTATTACCAAAGCAGATCAATTATACTCCTGTAGCCCAATTGGTAGAGGCCACAATTTCAAAAATTGTGTTGTGTGAGTTCAAATCTCACCAGGAGTACCAAAAATTGCTCTTGTAGCCCAACTGGAAAGAGGCGCCGGTCTTAAAAATCGGATGATGCTGGTTCAAATCCAGCCAGGAGCATGAACGGGATGTAATTCAGCGGCCAGAAGCCATGCTTTGGGAGCATGGAGTCGTTGGTTCAAATCCAACCATCCCGACTTTACCCCTGTGATGCAATTAGTAGACATCTCTTGTTGAGTGCAAGAGTTTTGTTGGTGCAAATCCAACTAGGGGTATTGGGTATCAAAACCCAAAATTGCGATGGATTTTGCTCCTGTAGCCCAATTGGTAGAGGCGCTAGACTTAGGATCTAGTTAGTGCTGGTTCGATGCCAGTCAGGAGTATTTGGTGACATCGCGGGTGAAGTAGCCTGGGTAGGCTTGGAGGTCTCATAAGCCTCTTCATAGCAGGTTCAACTCCTGTCCCCGCCACCAAAAATGCAGGTGTGATGTAACTGGCAACATGAGGCTCTTGTAAAGCTTTCTTGCGAGTTCAAATCTCGCCATCTGCTTGTATAGCAACTGCCAAGGCGATTAGGGCAGATTTTGTAGGGGCGGGTTCACCGATATCTTTCATCGGTATAGACAAATTCTCTAAACCCGCCCCCACCCCACGACTTAACCACCCTGGCGGTTGCTATAACTAAGCCAGATATCTTATTTTTGTTAATGTTTTGCTAAACAATCATAGAAAAAATCATGAGACGGATTGCGATCGCTCAAGACACACTAAAAATTATTGAAGCAGGCTACTACTGCTCTCCTGAAGGTCAACGCATTGAACTTGTTCAAAAAATAGAATCCTGTCTTGAACAGACAAAATCCTATGAACCTGATGCTCTTTCTCGAATCAAACAAAGCGTTCTTTATGGTACTCCCCTATTCTCAAACATTGAATTTGAAGTGAGGAATGAGACGACTTTGATGGGAGCAGAACGTATGGCAAGAGGACAACAGTTTCAAAAAATTGGAGTCCTTAATTTTGCTTCTGCCAAAAATCCTGGTGGTGGATTTCTCAAAGGCGCACAAGCTCAAGAAGAGAGTTTAGCACGCAGTTCTGCTCTTTACCAAAGCATCTTGAAATGTCGCGAACACTACGAATTTCATCGATCTCATCATTCGTTCCTGTATTCAGATCGGATGATCTACTCACCTGATTGTCCAGTTTTCCGAAAAGATGATGGAATGCTATTAGAAATACCTTATCTTGTTGATTTCATCACAAGTCCGGCTCCTAATGCTGGTGAAGTTTGGAGACAACAATCCCAGGATGCTGAAAAAATACGCGAAGTTCTGTATGAACGCGGTGCAAAATTGTTGAGCTTAGCTATTTATAATGGCTGCGACGCTCTAGTCTTGGGAGCTTGGGGATGTGGTGTCTTTAGAAACAATCCAGCAATGGTTGCCCAAATGTTTGCAGATTTATTATTGCCCAGTGGTCAATTTTATAGAAGAGTAAAAAGTATCTTATTTTCTGTACTTGACTCTTCTGAACAAGCAAAAGTATTGGCAGAATTTCATAGTAGATTTATTTTGTAGTGACTTCATGTTGAGATTGAAGACATGAAATTGCTAAAACCAATTGAAGTGCGGATATGGTGAAACGGTAGCATCTTGGTTTATAATAAGTTTAGATTTGCTAGTTTATTCAACATAAAAACTAGATCGGTGATTAAAAAGAGTTTTAAACGAACCGCGAAGACGCAAAGAACGCGAAGATTGGAAAGAGAAGAGAGTTTCACAACTCATTGAAATTCATTATTGATTATTTAAGGTTAAATTTAGATGAATTTACAACATTATAATTACTATCTGGTGCTTGACCTCGAAGCGACTTGCTGCGATCGCACTTCTGAAAAAATGGCTGTCTGGTTACTCAAATGGCGTGTTTGGTTCCTGGGGCGATTACGATCGCAAACAATTCCAACAAGACAGCAACTTTCACAAAGTACCTTTTCCCATTGCTTATCCTCATGTCAATCTCAAACAATTGTTTTCGGAAAAACAAGGTTTGCAAAAATGACTTGGCATGGCGAAAGCTTTGCAAATTGTGGGTTTACCGCGAGAAGTAACTCTTCACCGAGGCATAGATGATGCGAGAAATATTGCTAAATTGTTGTCTTATATTCTGGATCAAAAACGGATTTCCTGATTGGCGTTCAAATCAGGTGTTTGCCCGATCGCACTTCCACAAATCTAATGCCCATCACCCTATCAGACTCTCCACCACAGCTAGATAGGGCAATTCTCTGCGGGGCGATCGCACTAAATTTGAAAAAGTATTGCCAAAATAAGCTACCTATGTTATAGTAACAAAGATGCGGGAGTATAGCTCAGTTGGTTAGAGCAGGTGACTCTTAATCTCAAGGTCGAAGGTTCAAGTCCTTCTACTCCCATCAATTTCCATCCTTTGCGAGTCAATAGTTTCAGGTTTGTTGATTCAACAAGGTTTCTGTTTTCCACTCATCTTTCGCTTAGTCCTGATTTGATCGTGACGCTTCCATCGCAAGTTTACCCGAAAATTGGGTATAAAGCCCCGTCTTTGGAGGACGGCTTCATCAAGTTTTGCAAACCTACATCAAATATTATATCAAATAGATTAGTATAAAGTAGGAGGTAAAACCATGCTAGTTTTTGAGTTTAAAGCCTACAAGAAATCCGCTCAGTTATCTGCGGTAGATGAAGCAATTCGGACAGCGCAATTTGTCCGAAATAGCTGTATTCGGCTGTGGATGGATAATCAAAAGATTGGGCAATACGACTTGCAGAAATACTGTGCCGTACTGGCTCATGAATTCCCGTTTGCATCAGAACTCAACTCAATGGCCTTCCAAGCTAGTGCCGAAAGGGCATGGTCTGCAATCTCTCGATTTTACGACAACTGTGTAAAGACCATGCTGTGAAATTAGCACGGTGCGTAGTTCAGTCTAACGACAAGATGGCTGTGCGTTGATTTGAGGATAAAAAATAAAGAATCCCTGCGCGTTTACGCGCCCGGAGTGTCAAATTCTGGTTCCATAATATTACTGTTTATAGTTTGAACTTCTCAGTGCCCAATAACCACACCTCAACTCAATCCTTTCAATTTGACTCCATCGACAGCGCCCTCGCAGACCTCAAAGCAGGTCGCGCCCTGGTAGTAGTCGATGACGAAAACCGCGAAAACGAAGGCGATGTCATTTGTGCTGCCCAATTCGCCACCCCAGACCATATCAATTTCATGGCAGTGAACGCACGGGGTTTGATTTGTCTAGCCTTGACAGGCGATCGACTCGATCGCCTGGAACTGCCCCTGATGGTCACCAAAAATACCGACAACAACCAAACCGCATTTACCGTCAGCATCGATGCAGTCAACGGCGTTAGTACCGGCATCTCCGCCGAAGACAGAGCCCGCACTATCCAAGTAGCCATTCACCCCGACACCAAACCTCAAGATTTGCGTCGTCCCGGTCATATTTTCCCCCTGCGGGCGATCGATGGTGGCGTCCTCAAACGCGCCGGCCACACCGAAGCCTCCGTTGACCTCGCTAGACTCGCAGGCCTCTATCCCAGCGGTGTCATCTGCGAAATTCAAAACCCCGACGGTTCCATGGCGAGGTTGCCAGAATTAATTGAGTATGCCAAAACCCATAACCTGAAAATCATCAGCATTGCTGATTTAATTAGCTACCGACTGAAGCACGATCGATTTGTCCGCCGCGAAACCGTCGCCAAATTGCCAACTCAATTCGGCGAGTTTATGATTTACGCCTACCGCGACACTCAAGACAACTCCGAACACGTTGCCGTTGTCAAGGGCGATCCAGCAGAATTTAAAGACAAACCCGTGATGGTGCGGGTGCATTCCGAATGTCTGACCGGCGATGCTTTGGGTTCCCTGCGCTGTGACTGCCGAATGCAACTGCAAGCCGCACTGAAAATGATTGAAAATGCGGGTTCTGGCATCGTAGTTTACTTGCGCCAAGAAGGTAGGGGCATTGGACTGGTGAATAAACTCAAAGCTTACTCGCTACAAGATATCGGGTTTGATACCGTAGAAGCCAACGAGCGCTTGGGTTTTCCCGCCGACTTGCGGAACTACGGTGTGGGAGCACAAATGCTCAATGATTTGGGAGTCCAAAAAATCCGGTTAATTACTAATAATCCTCGCAAAATAGCAGGTTTGAAAGGTTATGGTATAGAAGTAGTCGATCGCCTCCCCCTATTAATTGAAGCCACAGATTATAACTCTATCTATCTGGCAACAAAAGCTGAAAAACTAGGTCATATGCTATTGCAAACTTATCTAGTCACAGTGGCAATTGAGTGGGACGAAACCAAGGAAGAAGGCAGAGGGAAGAAGGCAGAAGGCTCTTCGACTACGCTAGCGGCACCTCGAGGGAAGAAGGAGGAAGGAGAAGAAGTTTTAATTCCGGGACTGCAATCTCGAATTGCTAGGAAGTACGAACACCTGGCAAAACTGCGGCATTTGGCGGCAAATCGGGATTTATTGCTGCAAGAAGAAGCGCGCCCCGTGGGGATAGCCCTGTTTGGAGACAGTTCCTTAATCTTTCACCTCGGCTTCGACCAAGCTGGACTCGCCACCACCGACTGGTACAAAGAACCAAGTCACCCTTATGTCAAGGCGATCGCCCAAATTCTCAGCGAAATCAGCACCTGGGAAGATTTGCAAACATTAGAATTCATCGTTTCCTCCGGTTCCGATCCGCTCAAAATCCTGCAAGTCCAGCTCGATCGCGAGACATTCCCTTGGTCAGAATTAGTCGGAATTTGCGATCGGCTCAAACCTCAAAAAATTTACAGTTTTGCCCCTGTGCCCTGAACCGAGAATGTAGAAGGCAACTACCCTCCCGCCCAAGGGAAAATCTAGGCAAAAATCCAGCAAAAATAACTGTAATATCGTTTCCGGTTGCATGGGAATAGTAAATTAGAGTTAACGGTTAACCGTTAAGCATCAACAATAATTCCGGTGCAACAGGAATTGATATTACACATTGATGGTGTACTTATTCGTGACGAAGACAGGAATTATCTGGAGCGTAAACAGATATAATTAAATTTGACTCAGGTTGCTCTAATGAATTTGAAAATATCCTTAATTCCTCTGCTAATGCGCGAGTAGTAATTTCATAGTCCTCGCGTGAAATATTCCCCTTCGAGGTAATCCCTCCATTATTTTCACCAGATATCGCTAATGGAAATGAACGTTGGTGACTTTCTCAATCGGCTCGACCTCAGAGGACAGGCCCTCAAAGGCATCAACCTCAGCGGTGCAGAACTCAAAGGAGCAAACCTCAGAGGAACTGACCTCAGAGAAACCAACCTCAGCGATGCTATTCTGAGGTATGCAGACCTGATAGAAGCCGACCTCACCCTTGCCAATCTCAGGGGGGCCGATTTAGCAGAATCATTTCTTAATTTAGCCAACCTCACCAAAGCTGACTTGACTGGTGCAGTGCTTAGAGAAGCTACTCTGGTAGGAGCTGAACTTTTGGGAGCAAACCTCCAACAAGCAAGTTTAATTAAAGCCAATTTAGTTGGAGCGAATCTCCAAGAAGCCAACTTCACCAGAGCCAACCTCAGTGGGGCAGATTTGCGCGGTGCCCAGTTGATCGACACAATTTTAGACAAAGCTGTCTACAACAATCGGACGGTTTTTCCCTACGATATTGACCCCAGTGCAATGGGAGCATTTTTACTAGCTCCCAATGCTTCACTCCCAGGCTTAAATCTGTCGATGGTAGATTTAACTGGAGTTGATTTAAAAGGCTCGGATTTGCGCCGGACAAACCTGTGCCAAGCTATATTATTTGGAGCCAAACTGGAGCGAGCCAACTTAACAGGAGCAAACCTCAGCGGAGCAGACTTGAGAGAAGCTAATTTGAATGGCGCGATTTTGGAAAAAGCTGTTTATAGCAACAAAACATTGTTTTCAGAAGGTATTGACCCCAGGATTGCCGGCGCTTATTTAATTGCTCCCAATGTATCGCTACAAGGTTTAAATTTGACGGGAGCAGACTTGAACGGATTGGATTTAAGCGGAGCTAATTTGAGCGGAACTAACTTAAGTTTAGTCAACCTCAAAAATGTAGACCTCAGCAGAGCTAGCCTGAAAAAAGCTTACCTCAAAGGTGCAAACTTGGAGGGAACAGATTTGAGAGGAGCCGATTTAAGCGGCGCAATTTTGCACGAAGTAAACTTGAGGTCAGCAGACCTCCGAGGTGTAGACTTAACTAGGGCTGACCTCAGCGGTGCTAATTTGAGCGATGCCGATTTGAGGGAGACAGATTTAACCGGGGCGACTTTGTTGTTCGCTAATTTAAGCGGAGCCGACTTGAGAGGTGTAGACTTGACAAAAGCCGATCTCAGTGGCGCTAAGTTGAACGAAGCCGACCTGAGAAAAGCAGATTTAGTGAGGGTAAATTTAGAAGGAGCCGATTTAACTGAGGTAGATTTGAGCGATGCTCATTTATTTCGAGTTAATCTCAAAGGTGCTAATCTAAAAGGGGCAAACCTGAAAGGGGCAAATTTTAAGGTAGTATTTTTAACTGATGCTCATTTGAGCGAAACGGATTTGACTGATGTCGAGCTGAGTTCGAGTTTTTTTGAAATGCCATTGGAATCAGAAGAGTAATTAGTCATTAGTCAGCAGTCATTAGTGATTGTTAGCAACTAACAACTAATAACTGTAAGATCAAGAGTGCGGATAAATAAAATCAGCTAATGACTAATGACCAATAACTAATGACTAATGACCAATAACTAATAACAACTGACAAATGACTACTGAAAAACCTTTAGGATCTGTTATTCAAGGTTCCCTCAGCAAGGGATTAGAAGTGCGACTGCACGCCGACGTTTCGGTAGAAGATATGAGAGTAGGAAAATTTTTAGTCGTGCGCGGAGTCCGATCGCACTTTTTCTGTATGCTTACCGACGTGTCTCTCGGAACATCCAGCGATCGCATTTTATCCAATCCTCCCAACCCCAACGACGATTTTCTGATTGCAGTGCTCGCAGGTAGCAGCACCTACGGTACAATTCAACTAGCGCCGATGTTGATGCTGACTGCGGAACGAGAAAAACAGCAGGCAATTTTCAATCCGAACTCCAGCACAACTAACGGTAAAAAATCCGGCACCCAAAACTTAGGATCTTTGCAGCCACAAAGCAGCGCTGACATTGAACTATTACCAGTTAAAACTATTCCCAGCCACTTTTCCCAGGTGTTTGAGGCCAAAGAAACCGACTTTCGGGCAGTTTTTGGCTGGGAAGATGACCCCTATCGCCGCAATTTTGCGATCGGCAAACCGATTGACATGGACGTTCCTGTATGCTTAGACTTAGATAGGTTTGTCGAACGCAGTAACGGGATTTTTGGTAAATCTGGAACTGGAAAATCTTTTCTGACGCGCTTGCTATTATCGGGAATTATTCGCAAACAAGCTGCGGTTAATTTAATTTTTGATATGCACTCCGAATACGGCTGGGAAGCAGTTTCGGAAGGGAAACAATTTAGCACTGTCAAAGGTTTGCGACAGTTATTTCCCAGTCAAATTCAAATTTATACCCTCGATCCAGAATCGACAAAACGTCGGGGTGTCCGCGATGCTCAAGAATTATACTTGAGTTTCGATGAAATTGAAGTGGAAGATATCTCCTTGGTGCAGCGGGAGTTAAATCTATCGGAAGCTAGTATTGAAAATGCGATTATTTTAAGAAACGAGTTGGGTACTGGTTGGATTAATAAGTTGCTGGAAATGAGCAATGAAGATATTTCCATGTTTTGCGAAGAGAAGCGGGGAAATAAGTCTTCGATTATGGCTTTGCAGCGGAAGTTGGAGAGATTGAACGATCTAAAATACATTCGCAAACGCTGTCCTAAAAATTATGTGAGTGAGGTTTTGCAGTGTTTGGATGGTGGCAAAAATGTGGTAATTGAGTTTGGTTCCCACTCGGATTTGCTGTCTTATATGTTAGCAGCAAATGTGATTACTCGCCGCATTCACGGATCTTACGTGCGGAAGGCTGAGAAGTTTTTGCAGAGTAAGAATCCGTGCGATCGCCCGCAACCGTTAGTGATTACCATTGAGGAAGCTCACCGTTTTCTCGATCCGGCGATCGTGCGATCGACTATTTTCGGCACGATCGCCCGCGAAATGCGAAAATACTTCGTAACTCTACTAATTGTAGACCAGCGTCCGTCCGGTATCGACGGCGAAGTCATGTCGCAAGTGGGCACCCGCATCACAGCCTTGTTAAATGACGATAAGGACATTGATGCTATTTTCACCGGTGTTTCGGGAGGCCAAAGTTTGCGATCGGTTTTAGCCAAACTCGACTCCAAACAACAAGCATTAGTTTTGGGGCACGCTGTACCGATGCCGGTGGTTGTGCAAACTCGCCCTTATGATGAACAATTCTACAGGGAAATTGGTGATATTGATTGGCAAGAAATGCCTGATGCAGAGGTGTTTGCAGAGGCTGAAGCTGCTAAGATGGATCTGGGGTTTTAGTTTGAATAGGCGATCGAATTGATGCGCTGCGGCAATCTAACGAGTGTCGTGATATCAAATCCGTTCGCATCGGAATTACCCATCTCTCTATTCTCGGACTTTGTGTCCTCTGCGCTCTCTGCGGTTTAATCATTCCGGTGCAGCCGGATTTACTATATTTTTTCAATACAAAATATATATATCTTAGGTAAATACTTAGATATAGCAATCCTAAATCATTTGTGCATTTCTTACTCCCGGACCGAACTCGCGGTCCGGGTTGGGGGTGGGGTAAAAATATTTACGACTCCTGCAAGGATTGCTATATATGGCGAGGTGCGATCGCTTCAACGAACCTCAGACCGGGCTAGGTAAAGTTTTGTAACAAAATCCGAGTATTTTGCATAAAACTTGCGGACTCACCCAGATAGATAAATAGAGGCCCAGGAAGTACCGCTACTGTTGCGGTCGATCGGGGTTCAGGGTGCATTAGGGCGATCGGATCGGCTTATGGACTAGCCTCAAAACTAGCTTCTGCCAGACTGATGTAAAGTTTTGTAACAAAATCCGAGTATTTTGCATAAAACTTGCGGACTCACCCAGATAGATAAATAGAAGCCCAGGAAGTACCGCTACTGTTGCGGTCGATCGGGGTTCAGGGTGCATTAGGGCGATCGGATCGGCTTATGGACTAGCCTCAAAACTAGCTTCTGCCAGACTGATGTAAAGTTTTGTAACAAAATCCGAGTATTTTGCATAAAACTTGCGGACTCACCCAGATAGATAAATAGAAGCCCAGGATAACAAGGCTTTTCAATGCTTCCATTTTTTATTATGAATAAAAATAATGGCCCAGTTGAGAGCAAATCTATTCACAGGTTCTGTATCCTAGGAAACTCTACAGGTTATTCCAACACTTGAAGTGACCTTAAATAAACAAACCACAGTCAATTTATTGCAAGGATTTGATATGGCAGATTCTCTTTTTTACGACAAAGGCGGAGTCAGGATTACAAGAACTATCTTTGAATTTCCCGGTACCCAATACCAAATCCGCAACATTAATGCTGTTAGACAAGGTGAAAAGAAACCCGATCGAACTGGGCCCATTATTTGCATTGTTATTGGAGTTCTAACACTAGCTGCTGTAATTGGTATTCTCGTGATTGCTCTTGGGATTTGGTGGTGGAATTCTCAAAAACCTACATACATCATTTTCCTGAATACGAGTTCGAAAGACATTGGTAGTTACGAGTCTCCAAATTTGCAGGAGATTAAAGAGATTCAGTCAGCTTTAAACGCAGCAATGGCTCAATTGGCGTGAGGCATTACCAAATTCATGAAAGGTAAATAGAGGTTGGCAAGAACCTAGGGGAGCTAAGAAAGATTGGGGATAACAACCCCATTTTAAACTTAGTTGCTTTTGATTAATCAAGGTCAATTCAAGAAACTTGTACAGCAGAGTGAGGAGATATGGCTACATCACAAGAAATTGCAATACAGTTAATTTCAAGACAGTTAATTAACGAAGGGATTGCTGGTTATTCTGAGGGAAACTACTCTGAAGCATTTCAGCTTTTTAATGAAGCTTTATCTAGAGATACTGAACAAGGAATCGCTTACTTTTATCGTGGTTTAATTTTTGCCATTATCAATAATTATCAGGAAGCGATCAAAGATTTTAATAGGGCAATAGAAATTCAACCAAAGGAGATTAGTCTCGATCGGATTTATGACTTACGGGGTAATTGTTATGAAGACCTAGGAGATAGAGAGAAAGCAATCAAAGACTATGAAAAAGCAATTGAAATTAATCCCAGTCTCGTATCAGCACACCACCGCAGAGGTAGTATTCTGTCTATATGGGGGATGATGTCGAATGATACTAAAGTTGATACAACAGAGCGACTAACTTTGGCTGTAGAAGAATTTGACTTTGTAATACAATGTCAACCAGAAAATATCCATGTTTACGAACAGCGAGGTAGAACGCGAGCGCTTCTAGATGATGAGGTAGGAGCCATTGAAGACTTTAGTATTTGTATTCAACACAATCCAAACGATTATATAGCTTACCAACAAAGAGCTCACTCTTTTACGCAATTAGGGAGAAATAAAGATGCACTAAATGATTGGTACGAAATGCTAGAAATTTGTCTAGCCAAAGGCGATACAGAAAGCTGCGAAACTGCCAATTTCTTTATAAAATCTTGCGAAAATAAAGAGGATTCTCCTAAATCTTTAACAACCTCACCACAGCAGGAGTCAGAATTTGATTTTGAAGCCAGAGAGCTTGAAATACGTTCGGCGAATACTAGCTCTAATAGTCAGGCGACTTCTTACTTGAATTCGGGAGCTAAATTATATAACCAAGGAGAATTAACCGAGGCAATTTCTGTCTTACAACAAGCAATTAAAGTCGATCCAAATTATGCAATGGCTTACTTTATATTGGGAAGGACTCTTCAAAGTTGCAGTTTATTGGATGAAGCTGTTCAAGTATTTACAAAAGCCATTGAAATTAATCCCAAAGACTCCTGTTTTTATGGTCATCTTGGCTTGCTTCTCGCTGATTTAGGTCGTTTACCTGAAGCTTTAGAAGTGCTTCAAAAAGCTGTCTATCTTAATACTGAGATGGTAGGTGTTTATCGATACATAGCAGATATTTTACAAGAACAAGGAAATATCAGAGACGCAATTCAAGGGTATAAAAAAGCCATCATACTTGCCCCTGATACTGGGATATTATACAGTAGACTAGGCTCACTGCTAAGTAAATATAAATACGATAAAAATGAAGCTATAGAAATGTTTTACAAGGCGGTAGAAGTCGAACCAGATGACCCTGATGTCTACTTTCAGTTGGCTTTTTTTCTAGATTATCAGGAACGCAAAGCCGAGGCATTACCTCTATATAAAGAGGCTAAAAGTTTGTATGAAGCTAAAGGAGACAGGCAGGGAGTTGTTGCCTCAGAAAAATTAATAAATTTATTAAGTTAGTTTTGCTCATATTTCACTAATATCCCTACTTTACCATGACGATTACCTCCAAGCAAACAATGCAATATCAAGCAGAACTGGATTCATTGAATAACATCCTTAAAACTAATCCCAACAATGGGCAAGTTTTACTTGAAAAAAGTCAGGTACTCATCAAACTCAAACTATATGAAGAGGCTGTCACAACTTTACGTCATTTAGTTTCAGTTGAGCCAACTAACCCCCAGCCTTGGCTGCTTCTTTCCAATGCACTTAAAGCACTCCAGCGAGATGAAGAGGGAACAGCAGCCCATAACCGATATCTGAAAATGAGTCCTCAAAAACCTAGTACACCCGAAATCAGCATTACATCCGGTAATAACAATGGTGTTGTTAATTTAGATAATCAAGCATTTCTAGATAACTACTGCTTGGCTCTATTTCAGCTAGAAGCCAGAAATCAAGAACTGCTCAATGCACGGGAAGACTTGAAGTGGTACAACAATCAGTTAAATGCAGCCGATCAATTAGCCAAACAGCTTGAGTTGAGGAATTCCTCAAGCTTACCTAATGTCAAGTTGCCAGCCTTTACTCAAGTTGCAAAAGAGCGGGTTGAGTTAGCCCTTGCTAAAGCTAGCAGTGAGGTAACAGAATATAAGAATATTCAAAACCAATTCAAAGAGACTAGAGAACGTCTGCAAAAACAGGTTGAAGATACTATGTCTAATCTTCGTAGCGAGTTAGATTCAAATATTTCCGAGCTTAAAACCAAGCTAGAAAAGCTTGAAAATGAAATTCGGATTACTATTAAAAATATTGATTCGCTCAAGACTAAACGAATGCTAGAAATTTTATTGATAGTAGGTGTTGGGGTGGTGACAGTCTTGATATTCCAAAATATCGTGGCAGTCATAGTTGCTATGCTCATAACATGGGGGATTAGCAGTAATCTATCAATTAGTTAGTGGCTGTTAATCTATAAATTGAAACTCGTCTGTACAAAAAATTCTGAAACTAGGATAAAAACATGGGAAACATCATTAATATTATTTCGATGCTCAAGCACATGACGAAAGAGCTACAAGAACTGCAACTAAAGGAAGTAGAGTTAAGGCGGCGATTGCCAGGAGAAGAGGCTCAAATGAGCCAAAAAAGACTCGAAGAAGAGGCTCAATTAAAGCAACTCATGCCTCAAGCAGAAGTCCGCTTTAATAAGCTGCTAGAACAGTCAAAAGCAAAAGCCGTAGTAGAGCTGGCAACAATTGCTTCCTACACAAAACTAGCCAGCCAAAAAGCTAACGAAGAAGCGCCTCGATTATTGATAGAAGAGTGGACTCAGCAGCAACAATTGCTTGCTGACATTATGCACCTAATTGATGGTATAACAGCAGCTTCAGAGGACTGCCCGCCACGTTTAATATCTCTACCTTGGGGCGATCGCCTTTGGAGTCCTTCCGATCGAGAAAAAAATAGCTATCGCCCTCAAACAAATGGTCTAGCACCAGGCGTGTTACGGGTAGGAGAGTTACAGCAATTAGGGACGCTGCCACTCGAACAACTTCAGCCTCGTATTAGCATCCCTGCTTTTGTGCCAATTCGCGCTCTATCAACCGATCCCGCCTCCCACACACCAGGACACCTCGCCATCTTCAGCAACAGTGCCGATTCTCGACAAGCTGCTGTGGAAGCAATTCAGTCGATCGCATTAAGAGTCATCAGCACATTTCCTGTTAAAAAAGTTCGGGGGGTATTTATCGACCCAGTTGGGATGGGAAATAACTTTCCTTTTAAGAGCTTACCAGAAATAATTTCCGGCCCTAGAACCTACACTCGCAGTGATGATGTACGGGAACAGTTGCGAGAATTGACCTTAAAAACTGAACAGGTAATTCAGAAATATTTAAGTACGGACTATCAGACAATAGAAGAATATAATGGTGCTAAATCCTTCATCAAGGAACCATACCGCTATTTATTTGTTGCTGATTTTCCTACCAACTTTGATAACACATCTTGGGAAGACTTAAAAAGTTTGTTAATTAATGGAGCCAGAGCCGGTGTGTACGTGGTTATGCACATTGATGAAACTCTAGAGAAACCCAGAAACTTCAACTATGCAATTTTCAATAGTAGCTGTACTGTATTGCGTCCATCCGATCGCAATTCTCAACGAAATCAGTTATTTTCAATGAATTTACCTAATAATCTTGCTTGTAAAGTAATTCTCGATCGCCCCCCAGCTAACGAGCAGTTCAACCAAATAACAGAAGCTATCACCAAAGCCACCAAGGAAGTAAAAACAGAGACAATACCCTTTACAGAGCTTTATCCTCCTAAAATGACTGAATGGTCTTTTGACAGTCGCGAAGAAATGCGAGCACCAATCGGAATTACAGGTGCAACCGATTATATCGAATTTTGGATGGGAAACAATGAAGATGGAAAAGTAACAAGTCAAGGGTTGTTAGCAGGTAAGCCAGGGGCAGGAAAGAGCTACACGCTGCACGCTATCATCACCAGTTTGGCAATGAGGTATTCGCCAGACGAACTAGAAATGTATCTCCTTGATTTCAAAGAAGGTGTTGAGTTTCAGATATATGTAGACCCAGAAAGATCGGAATCAGCTAATCTAGATGGAGAGTTAAACGAAACTAAGGCATTGCCTCATGCCAAAGTTGTTTCAATTGAGAGCGATCGTGAATTTGGTTTAAGCGTTCTTAAATACATTCAGCGAGAACTAGAAGACCGCGGCAGCAAGTTTCGAGCCGCAGGCGTAAGCAGTCTCAAAGACTATCGCAATCGCTCAGAAGAAAAAATGCCACGCATTTTAGTCGTGATTGATGAGTTTCAATATATGTTCCAAGAAAATGATGACATCACACGACAACTGAACATTATTTTTGATGACATCACGCGGAGGGGACGAGCTTTTGGCGTGCATTTACTGATTGCATCTCAATCCCCCAGTGTACCGAATATGAGTGGTGGCATTTACTCCTTTATTGACTTGCGTATGGCACAGCAAATGGACAAAAAAACGGCTGCTTCAGTGCTAGCAGAAGGTAATATAGATGCCGTAGATTTGCTGGAAGGGCCGGGCGAAATTATTTACAACTCTCAGCAAGGAAAGAAAGGTTACAACACAGTAGGTCAAATAGCTGATATGTCTGCCACCATCAGGCGAAATGCTTTGCTGCAAATCCAGTCTGTTGCAGGAGATAAGCATTACAAACGCCCAGAACCGCTAATTTTGTTCAACGGGACGCAAGCAACTAAACTGAATCGCAACCGACAGTTAATTCAATTGTCAGGGATGTCTAACTGGCTGCCTCTACGAGAGTTAAACAAACAAGTAATCCAACAGGCAGATTGGTCGTTAGAAGAAACTCCTGGCGTTGCATGGCTTGGCGAAGCCATGCGAATAGGAAACCACACCCAGGCAATTTTTCGTCGCCGTCCCCGCAGCAATATGCTGCTAATTGGTACATCAGAAGAAACAATTTTTGGCATTTTAGGCGGAATTTTAATTAGTCTCGTCCATTGTCGCCAACCAAATACAGCCCAATTTAGAATTATGGATCTGTCCCAACAAGATGAAGAAAATCATCAAGGAAAAATGTTAGTCTCTTTCCGCGATACTTTTGGAAAATATTTCCCGGTATCGATTGGGAAGCGCTTCCCAAATCCTGACGTTCAAATTCAGCGATCGGAAGATATCCTACAACAAACCTATGCTGAATTTGAACGGCGTAAAAAACTGCGAGATGACAACCCTAATGAAATGAATTTAGGGCAATCCTTATTCTTTGTGTGTGCGATAGGCGGCCTTAGTCGGGCGCAAAATCTGCGACCTATCATGGGTGCACGCAATGAAGAACTATCCGCAGACGCTAAAAACCTGATAACTCTACTCTCTCAAGGGCCGGAGTTAGGTATTCACACTATCCTGTGGTTAGAAAGCATGAAAACATTTCTGAAGATGACGGCGGAAAACCGTTCATCATTAACTCATTTCGATCTTCGTATTGGCTTAACAATGCCAGGAGATGATTCAAGGTCACTTTTTGGGGAAACTTCTGCTCAGAATCTACCTCGATTAAGGGCTTACTTCCACGATGAAGTGGCGGCGGCAGGGCTTGAAAAGTTCAAGCCCTATGCAGTCCCGTCAGTTCAGGAAATTACTGAGTACGGTCATCGATTCAAACAGCGTTCTTGATAGGAAAATTAAAATCATGGCGAGAGATATTGATGTTGATGAAGAGCAATTGCACAGGTTCATTGAAGCTTTAGCTGCTTTCCAGCAAGTGACTACTGAAAAATTGCAGTCCGTTGAAACTAGCTGGAATCAATGCGATCAAACTTGGAAAGGTGCAAGCAAAAATCAATTAACAACAGATTTCGTGCGAACAAAACAGGCGATCGAGTCTGCATTAGCTGCGGGTGATGATGCCCAAAAATGGCTAGAACGGTTTAACGAAATTGTCAGAGAATTTGAACGTTATTAAAGGGAGATAAATGACTTATGGCGGAACAAACATCATTTGATTTAGAGGATGCTAAAGACCTTCGAGAGCAGTTGCAGCAATTTTATGAGACGCAACGACAAGAATGGTCAAGAGTATTAAGTCAGTGGGAAAATCTAAAAGGAGTTTGGCACGACAATCAATTTGACAGTTTCGAGCCACTTTTTGAGAAGTTGAAATCGACTTATAGTGATGGTGAACGGGAGTGTGAAAGTTATCTGGTTTTCTTGAATCAGCAGATAAAAGTTGCAGAGGAACGGCGACAAAAATTGGGAAATTTACCGAACTTATAGAGATATGCCACAGGTAAAGGCTGAACTAGAAGTATTTGAGAGTTTGCACGCGGCATTCGATCGCCTGAAAGAACAATTACAGGCGACTCATTCGCAAGTGGAAATTGATTTGGAAGAAACGCGCGATCGCATCTCTGAAGCTCTCCTTAGTGCTGAAGCTGATGCTGAAGAAGCACAGAGAGCTTATCAGGAGTGTCTGTACAACTCCGAGGAAGATGGGTCTTGTGATTATGAACAGGCACAAATGTACAGATTGCAAGAAGTTTCGGAAGATATCAGAGCGTGTTCGCAACAATTTGAGCGAGACTGCGATCGATATCAAAACCAAAGTAGCGTAGTAGGAGAGTTGTTAAACAAAGCAATACCTCGGTGTCAAGACGAATTGAGCGATCGGGCTAATATCATCTCTCGAATGAGAAGCATATTAGCCGGCGGCCCGCAGGGATACGGAATGACTCAAAGTCAACCCCAAACTTCCTCACAAAAAGCCATACCCATCGACAATCACACGGAGCAAAGTGTAAAAGTAGCTCAAAACAAAACACGAAATCCAGCAGAAAATATTGACTGGACTAATCTACAGACTACAGCAGAGGAGAGAGCCATATACAGACAGCGAGTCATGCAAGCTCAACACCAAAGTTCTATGTCTGAATCCGACCTAAATGATGCTGTAAAAAAAGCTACTAACTTACCACTTTGGCCGGAAGAAATGGCAGCGTTAATCTTTTACTCCTCCGACAATGGTTACAAACAGATAAACCGTTTATTGCGGGGGCATTTGAAAGAGTTTGAGAAAAACTTGTATAACTGGCAGACTTTGGAGCAGGCTAAAAATGACTACTTAGAACAAGCGCGTTTTGCAGCAGCAGCCTTGAATGCTCTGCCTAATTATAAATTATTAGCTTTCCGGCAAACCACATTAAGTGCTGACCAGATAGCTAAATACAAAGTAGGTACAATATTAACAGAGCAGAGTTTTACTAGCACCAGTACAGGTATTGCTGAATCTGAAAACTTTCAGGGTAATGTCCGGTATACCATTCTTTCTCAAACAGGCAAAGTAATTCAAGAATATGCCAAACACCCGAATGAAAAAGAAGTCCTTTTTTTGCCGGGAAGTAAGTTTAAAGTTTTGTCCGTAGAAGAAAAAGAAGGTACAACTTTTATTCGGATGGTGGAGACACCTAATGGAGTTGAATGGTGGAGGCACAAAAGATGATAGAACTATCTGAACAAGAAAAAAAGTTATTGGAAATGATGAAAGCGGCTGAAGAGGAGGAACTGAAAAAGCCAGCTTCTGAGCGTCCAGCACCTATGCCAATAGAAAAAACTAAGTATCCCATCGGGATACAAATTGACGAAGAGGAATCTGATAAATAGCAGCTATCAGTAAAACGCTAAAACTTTTGATTGTCTAAAATTATGGCTTCATTAAATTATGCGATCGAGCAACTTAGAGATGAATGGAACCGAGTTCAAAGATTACTGTCGGAAACAGAGGAACACTGGTCAGGAATAAACCGAAATTATTTCAACACTGAAATATTAAGACCCATTGAGGAGATGATGAATGACTATTTAGAGGAATTAGGAACAATAGATATATCTGTCGATCGAGTCAATCGTAATCTATGAACTTACTGGATTTGTCTGCCGAAATTAACATTACAAATAGGAGAAATAAGCAATGAGTTTAGATTCTAAAGACTGGCGAAATGCTGTTATTGCAGGCAGCTTAATTGGGGGTTCTATGCTCATTGGTATTGTTGTCACCAAAGGCCCTCAAACCGCCAATCAACCAGTTACAAGCAATTCCAATTCAAGTTCTAATTCAAGTTCAAAGTCTTCAGATTCCTCTACTCCATCTTCATCAATAACACAACAAGAAGCAGGAAATCTAATTTCTAATTGGCTGCAATCCAAGCGACAAATATTTGCTTCTCCATTCAATCGCCAACTGGCCGCTGAACTTACTACCGATGTTCTATATCAGGACATGACCAAGCCAGGAGGCTCAATAGATTGGTTAATAGAGAATAAAGCTTATTATCAATTCGGAGTACAAAAAGTTGAATCAATAAAACAGTTCAGTGCTAACGGAAATCAGGCAACAATTGAGGTGAATCTTACTGAAAATCGTACCTTTTATGTTAATGGCAAAGTCGATCAGACTCAAACTGACTTCAGCACCAAACTTGTTCGCTATAATTTGCAGTTTGTAGAGGGTCGTTGGAAAATATCTGATTACCGAAGCATTAATTGAGGAAATGATTATAGTAGTGAAACTTTTGGTGAAAACAAATAACAATCAACTTATCTGGAGTTGTAAAAATTAAATGAAAAACCATAAATACAGCAAACAATTTACTGTATTGCTTCGATTACAGTTTGCAAGTATAGTAACTGTGACTGCTACAATGATTACCGTCAGCGGTATGGCTGCAATAAAGCTGAGTAATCATCTAGCATCACCATCCTTAAACACTTCTAAAAATCAAGATCGAGAACACTTAGAAATTGCTTACAATACCACTAGCATTCCCAACCTTAAATATAGCCAAAAAATACAAAATATAGTTGATGAAGTTGTTGATATTGCTACTAAAGAAAATTTGCCGACAGAACCTTTGTCAGTTAGCATAATTGATTTAAAGACTCAGACATTGGCAGGTTATAAAAACCAAACACCTAGATTTCCTGCAAGTGTTTCTAAGTTATTTTGGATGACCGCATTATACGCTTACATAGAAAAAGGAATGATTTCAGAAAAAGCAGCTTTGTATACGCCTTTGTGCAAAACAGATATATGTAAGCTGATACAGAAGTCAGACAATGAGGCGGCTAGCCGTATTCTTGACCAATTAACAGGCACAACATCTGGTTTGCGGCTAGATGGAGAAGAGTACCTAGCCTGGATCAGCAAACGCGAACAAATTAACCGATTTTTTCAGCGCGCTGGGTACAAAGGCATAAATATCAACCAAAAAAACTTTCCTATTCCCTATCTAAAGCTTGAAAACCCCCAAGGTCGCGACCTGCAATTGCGCGGTCAACTTTCACAGCCTATTCGGAATAAAATGACGACAGATCATGCTGCTAGATTAATGTATGAAATTTTTACATATCAAGCAGTTTCGCATAAATCTAGCGAGGAGATGATAAGTCTGCTGACAAGAGATTTGCGACCTGAAGTTTGGAAGCAAGATCAATACAACTCAGTTCGAGGTTTTTTAGGCGAGTCTTTACCAATTAATGATGTTTACTTTGCTTCTAAAGTAGGCTGGACTTTCAGTTCCCGCCAGGAAGTCGCCTACATAGCCACTAAAGATGGAAAAGCTGCTTATATTTTGGTTATCTTTGCAGATCACCCCACTTACGGGGATGATTGGAAGATTTTTCCTGAAATGTCTCTTCGAGTTTTTCAGCGAATGACCGCCGATAACTAGAATTTAATCGCGTAGCCTTGGTTTGTACCCGACTCTATCCAAGCTGACTCCATCTGTTTTACTCTTCCCTTTTTTCCCAAAGTGCGATCGCCCTTCATCCCTAATTGCAACTTTCACCCGATGCTAAAATCGAAACATGATGTTGCTATAAAACCTTTATGATAAACTACAACCCACTGCTAAATCTGCCATCTAGTGACGAACTAGAAGAATTGACGTTAATATCGGATGGGAACAATTGTCTCAGTTATCAGTGAATGAATTGAGAGCAAGGTTGACAAATAGACTTGAATAAAAGGGTTGAACAGGGCTAAAGCCAAGTGTCACACTGAAAAAGTAACATAAAATAATTCCCAAGCCAGGAGTAAGGAGCTTTGACCCCTCACCCTCTCACCCCTCATTGCTTCCTTCAACAAATTTTCGATAAAGTTAAGTATTGTTAAGCCGATCGCCATAATCAAAATTAAACAACCCAAAAACTAGCTTTGAGATTGGTTTAACCAGCCCTACTGGGGTATTGGTCTCCCCCCCACCCTCTTTGTCCCCCTCACCCCTTCTCCCTCTTCCTTTTTCCTTTTTCACATCGATCTTCGACCATACTACTACGCGATCGGGTTCGGTTATCTCGCATCCCAGCATCTAGGCAACACCAAAATTTCAAGCGATGATAGAACAGAGAGCCAAAAAAACTCTCGATTTGCATGAGTCTGTTTGCATGAGTATTGTGAAGTGGAATTGCAGTCAAAACTAGCAGGGATTCTAAAACCTTAAGGAAAAATGTAGAATGTTCACCTTAAGACAGAGGTTTTTACCCTTTACTAACCTCAAAATTTGGAATAATATTGAGCAAAGTAAACTTAAATTCACTTCGCCTTGAACTAGCCGTTAAAGCTAGCGAGCTACCGAAAATCAACCAGGATTGCTAGAAAATCAAGCTGAAAAGTAATCCCAAACAAAAAGCTTCTACCGATCGTTACCAATGAACAGGAGGGGAAACATCTCCCCCTGTAGCAGTCTGTATCCCACTTGCAAAAGTGGGACAGGGTATCACCAACTTTTTATCTGTTGTTACAAGGAGTGCAATACTCACCCATGTCCACCACAACCCCCAAAAGCAAGACAGTGAAAGCCGATCGCATGGGCAGTCGGCCATACTCCTCAACGGATACGGTTCGTACCTATCTGCACGAGATCGGTCGCGTGCCACTACTTACCCGAGAAGAAGAAATTATCTTAGGGAAGCAAGTGCAGCAAATGATGAAATTAGTCGAAGCAAAACAAGCACTTGCTAAAGAATGGCAGCGCGATCTGACTCCCCAAGAGTGGGCGGCAGAAATGGAGTTGACCGAAGCTGAACTGACCCGGATATTGCACGTAGGACGGCGCGCCAAACAAAAGATGATTGAAGCGAATCTGCGCCTAGTAGTCGCGATCGCCAAAAAATACCAGAAACGCAACATGGAATTCTTGGATTTAATTCAAGAAGGCACCCTCGGTTTAGAACGAGGAGTCGAAAAATTTGACCCGATGCGGGGATACAAATTTTCTACCTACGCCTACTGGTGGATTCGGCAAGCAATTACCCGCGCGATCGCCCAACACGCCCGCACCATTCGCTTACCCATTCACATCACCGAAAAACTCAACAAAATCAAAAAAGTGCAGCGGGAACTCACTCAACAATTGGGCCGGTCTCCCACACCAACAGAAATTGCCGACTTGTTGGAACTGCACCCATCCCAAATTCGGGAATACCTACTAATGTCTAGGCATCCAGTTTCCTTGGACTTGCGGGTAGGAGACAACCAAGATACCGAACTCCAAGAACTTCTAGAAGACGAAACCGCATCTCCCGACAATTACATTACTTCAGAATTGTTGCGGCAAGACCTCGATACTTTGATATCAGAACTTACGCCTCAGCAACGAGATGTCATAATTCTGCGTTTCGGTTTAGAAGACGGCATTGAAATGTCTCTTGCAAAAGTTGGAGAACGGCTCAATCTCAGCCGGGAACGGGTGAGGCAACTAGAACATCAAGCCCTCGCCCACCTCCGACGCCGCCAAGCTCAAGTCCGAGAATACCTAGCTAGCTAGCACCTAAAAGAGTTTAGATTATCCCCAAAATCTAAACTCTTTTTACCTATGGGTGCTGGGGTTGGGATCTTGTTATATCAATGGTAAATCGCCAAATTTGTCAACCCAAATCTTGCACTTATTTTAAATGTGATACTTATAGCCACCTTGTCGGTAAGTAAGACATTTTTACTTACTAAAATCATTAATTTTATTGCTATTTCAAATCGACTTTTGCCTTCGGCATTCTGCTATAGTGTCAGTCTACAACTATGGGCGATCGCCCTTGCCTTTTCCCCCAGTAACTTCAGCACCCCATTCCCCGCTGCCAAAATCTTAGTAGGCCAGTCAACTCCAGATGGCGCACAGCAGAGGGAGTTAAAACCCGTTGTGGGCGATCGAACTGTCCCAAATTCAACGCCCGATGCAGCTAGTAGGATGGACGGAACACAGAGTATTTACCTCTACGGTCAGTCTGCTGAGCCAGAACAAATTAAACAAGAGTATTTTGTATTTGAAGTGCGTCAGGGCAAGGTAGTCGGCGCTTTTTACCTACCTCGCTCTGCTTTTTACTGTTTTTACGGCAGTATAGAGTTAAATCAGTTAAATTTAACAGTAGTAGACACCTACGACGGTAGTCGCTCTCCCTACTCGGTAAACCTGCAACAGTATTACCACATTTCCACTGTCAGTGACAACGATCGCCGAATCTTGGGTATTTGCAAGAGAGCTCACCAGGACGAAGTGTGGGGAAAGTAGCCCCGGCATTACCATCTGAGTCAGCGGAAAGTTGCCTCTCTCAAAAATGCTGAAAAACCCCATTATATCGTTTCCGGTTGCATGAGAATGATTTCACCACAGAGAACGCAGAGAACACAGAGGGAGATAAGAGAGATGAATAATTCCCATGCTACGGGATTTGATATTAATTCCTGGATGCTTTCTGGTCAAATCCCTGATTTTTCCTAAACAGGGCTTTCTTTACCGACAACATAGCTGTGATCTGAATACCTGAAATCAGATTATTTAAACTGTATACTACTTAACAACTAAAACAGGGGCCACCAGCAGTCATAGTTCAACTAACTGCGGTAAAGTTGCTCCTAAGTTGAAACTTTCGGACTGACAAACTATACTCGGCAACATGAAACTGCGTCGGAAGACACTCTCGATAGTTGGGATTACCATTGCTGGATTGACTGGTGTTCTGTACGCCACATCCTCAAGCATCCTTTTGCGCAGCTTAGTCAAAGCCGAAGAACAAGAAGCCACTCAGGTTGTCCAAGGAGTGCTCAATGTCTTCAGTCAAACCGCAGATGACTTCAACTCCCGCTTTGCAGACTGGTCAGCGTGGGATGATACCTATGCCTTCATCCAAAATCGCAACAAAGAATTTATTGCCTCAAATCTAGTGCCAGAAGGGCTGGCTAATTTGAGAGTTAATATTGCCGTATTTGTCAATACTTCTGGCAAGATTGTCTACGGTACTGGTTTAGACACCAAAAAGCTGCAACTAAGGCCTGTTCCAGAAACCTTAAAACAGCACATTTCTCTAAAAGACCCATTGTTGCAGCACCCCAACGCTGACAGCAGCCTGACTGGTGTCATGTTGATGCCTTCCGGGCCAGTGCTGATTAGTTCCCGACCAATTGTCACTACTAAAAGCACAGGACCGATTCGAGGGACTCTGGTGTTTGGGCGCAATTTGGACGCTGCTGGCATTGCGAAGCTTTCTAAAATCACTCGCCTACCATTGATTGTACACAGTATTAATGAGCCGGACTTGCCTGCTGACTTCCAAAAAGTGCGGGCCAAATTTTCGGGCAAGAAATCGATTTTTGTGCGTGCTGTGAGCGAAGATTCGATCGCAGGTTACGCTTTAGTCAATGATATTTACAATCAACCCGCGCTGCTATTGCGGGTGGACATCCCCAGAGAAACCTATCGCCAAGGTGAAAAAAGTCTGTTATATCTTCTGGTGTCTGTAGGGTTGGCGGGAATCGGTTTTATCGGCTGCACTCTGCTGCTACTGGAATATCTGGTGCTTTCTCGGCTGAGCGATTTGGCCAAAGGAGTCCGTCGCGTCAGTGCTAGCAAAGATTTGTCGCTGCGACTACCGCTGGTGGGTGAAGATGAGTTGTCCGATCTTGCTTATACTATCAACGGAATGCTCAGTGCGATCGCCACGGCAGAAAACGAGCAAATAGAAGAAAAAGCAAGGTACCAAGCCGTAGTCGAGCAGGCTACAGACTGTATCTTCCTCTGGGATGCTAAAACCCAACGCCTTCTGGAAGCGAATACAGCATTTAGAAAATTGCTAGATTACAGCCCCGATGTGATTTCGCAACTGACTATTTACGATATAGTGGCCTACTCGAAAGAGCTGATTGACACCAATATTGAGTTCCTATTAGCGGACAAACAATTCCGAATTGGCGAAGTCCTCTACCGTCGCCGAGACGGTTCCTGCGTAGATGTAGAAGTAAGCGGTAGTGTGATTTCCTACGGTGGGCGGGAGATTATTTGTACCGTTGTCCGCGACATTACCGAGCGCAAACAGGCTGAAGCCGAACTGCGAGCATCGGAAGAACGTTACCGACTTTTATTTAAGAAAAATCCCCATCCGATGTGGGTCTACGATTTAAAAACTCTGCAATTTATAGCTGTAAATCAGGCAGCTATAGAACACTACGGTTACACTCGCGAGGAGTTTATCACCATGACTGTTGTGGAAATTATGCCTCCTGAAAATCCACTTAAATTTATCGAAAATCTACATCTAGTAGATGACGAAATAACTTCTATCTCTCTCAGCCAACACCAAAAGAAAAATGGTGATATTATTGATGTACAAATTAATTCTTATGAGTTAGTATTTGACAACAGGAAAGCTAAGTTAGTATTAGCTCAGGATGTTACGCAGCGCTTGCAAGCCGAGACAGAAGTTTATGAGGCGAAGGAAGCGGCAGAAGCAGCTAATTTGGCTAAGAGTCAGTTTTTGGCTAACATGAGCCACGAACTGCGAACTCCTCTAAATGCAATTATCGGCTACAGCGAGATTCTACAAGAAGATGCCTTGGAACTGGGTGAAGATGATTTTGTGATAGATTTGGAAAAAATTCACAGTGCAGGGAACCATTTATTAGGATTAATCAATGATATTCTAGATTTATCAAAAATTGAAGCAGGGCGCATGGAACTTGTTTTAGAAACTTTTGACTTGTCCGCTGCTCTTCAACAAGTAAAAACCACTGTTGAGCCTTTATTTTTTAGGAACAACAATTGCTTTCAAATGGAGTTCGACCTCAATCTAGGGGTGATCAATTCTGACCGAACTAAACTGATTCAAATTTTATTAAATTTACTTAGTAATGCAGCTAAGTTTACGCTGAATGGGACAGTCACACTCAGGGTAGAAAGAGTTAAAAACGAAGAAAATAGTTGGGATTATGACAGTTTAATTTTTAAGTGTATCGATACGGGAATTGGGATGAATGCCAAACAGATTCAGAAGTTATTTCAACCTTTTACCCAAGCTGATGCTTCGACTACCCGCAAGTACGGAGGTACTGGTTTGGGTTTAGCCATAGGCCAGAAATATGCTGAGATGCTAGGGGGAGAAATTACGGTGCAGAGTGAGGTGGGTAAGGGGTCAACTTTTACTGTCATGTTATCGGCTGGGTTATAAATCGATTGGGGATAGCAGAATTTATCCCATAGTGATTAATACTCAATACCTGGCTGAGCTTTAATTCCTTGTTCTCGAAATGGATGCTTAACTAAAGTCATTTCTGTCACTAAATCCGCACGTTCAATGAGGGGAGCAGGCGCACCTCTACCTGTCAAAATAACATGGGTATTTTCGGGTTTTTGTTCTAATCCTGCTAATACTTGTTCTATTTGCAAATAACCCAGTTTTAATGCTATATTAACTTCATCTAGGAGGACTAATCGGAATTCGGGATTGCAGATAAAAGTTAAAGCTTTATTCCAGGCTTTTTGAGCTGTTTCGATATCTCTGTCCCTGTCTTGCGTATCCCAGGTAAAGCCTTCTCCCATGGCATGAAATTCTAGCTGATTTTCCCACATTTCAAACACGGCTTTTTCTGCTGGTTCCCAGGCTCCCTTGATAAATTGTACTATGGCGACGCGATATCCGTGACCGAGCGATCGCACTACCATACCCAAAGCAGCGGTTGTTTTCCCTTTCCCGTTACCAGTATTGACTATAATTAAACCTTTTTCTTTTGATGAATTAGCGATGCGCTCAGATTGGACTTCTTGGCGGCGGCGCATTTTCTGTTTGTGTTGTTCCGCTGTTAGGGAATTTGTGTCTTTAGTTTCCATTGGATTTTTTTAACGCAGATGAATGCAAATAAATGCTGATACAGCCAGTCTTGCAGGAGTTGTGAAAAAAAAGTTTTAAACGAACCGCGAAGACGCGAAGAACGCGAAGAACGGAAAGAGAATAGAGTTTCACGACTCACTAGATATATCCCAAAAAGATAGTCAATAACAGGCAGGATGCCTGTTCCACAACAATTAATTATGGGAGAGGTCTATTATAGATGCCAGATTTATGGTTATTGCCACACTAGCTGCAAGTTTAGCACGAAACCGGGCAGAACATCCTCTCCTGATAGTTCTGCGGGAGATTCCAGTATTTCTACTGCTTGTCCTTGACGGTAGATTTCGACTCTGCGGGTTTTGCGGTTAATTAACCAGCCTAATTTTACTCTATTATTCATGTATTCTTGCATTTTGTCTTGGGTTTGTTTGAGACTGTCTGTCGGTGACATTAATTCCAAGACAAAATCTGGGGCTATCGGAGGAAATTTTTGTTTTTCTTCGGCAGTTAGTGCGTCCCATCTTTCTTGTTTAATCCAAGAGACATCGGGAGAACGATTTGCACCGCTTGGTAATTTGAAGCAAGTTGAAGAATCGAAACAAATTCCCAGCTTAGTTTGTCGGTTCCAAATCACAAAATCGGCATTAATTTCTGACTTGTAATTTCCGGTTTCTCCTCCTGTCGGTGACACAATGATTATTTCTCCTTGGGCGTTGCGTTCAAATTTGACATCTGGGTTTTCACGACACAGTTGATAAAATTGGTCGTCGCTTATTTTGGCGATCGCATTAAAGTTGATGGTAACTGCTAGCATGGTGTTATGTGTTGATTAATATGGTGATTGTCTATTTTCGATTTGATTAAAAGATTTTTCTACAAAACACTTACACACATACCAATAATAAAATGCAATGTTAATTTCACTAAATAATTTAGGAACTCCTTCTAGTAAACTGGCAAGTATCTGGCTTTTTAATTTGAGAGTATCAATCCCCATCGCCAAAAACAACAATCCCAAACCAACTAACAATATTTTGTAGGGAGTCAACTTAAGTTCTTGTTGAAAAAACCATCCATAGGAAGACAAAACAACAGCATACAGAAGACAAACTCCCAGTTTTGGAATCCCTACCCCTATCATATATATATGAATCCTGTAAATTTCATTGAGCAGAAATCCACCAGTTAACAAGGCAGAAAATAAAATAAATCGATTGCCCAAATGGCGGGGGTGGCAACTTTTGGCTAATCCATAGGTAAAAGTACAAACTATTGCTGGCACTGCACATAAAATTTGGAATGTTCGAGTTAATAATGCGACATTCGGATTTTGTGAAAAATAAGGGTGAAAGAATAAATCGCTGACTTTTAATCCAGAAGATTGAGTGATAATTATCAACACTACCACCAGTAATAAGGATAAACAATTTAGTTTGACTACAGAGCGACAAATTGTCATAAGTGATTTTTACATAAAAATGCGATTTGACTTTCCTAAGCACCAAAAAAATTATATCACTCCACTAGGTTGTTTTTTTTGCTAAACTAATCAGAGTGTTATCAAAACCAGGATACAGTAATGCTGTCAGTGAAAGAAGCAGAAGCGATCGTACTAAATTTAGCCCAACCCCTTGACAGTCAGCAGGATGTAGAAACTGTAGACTTACTGGCAGCATCGGGGCGAGTTTTGGCGACAAGTGTCACAAGTTCCCTGGATTTTCCCTATTGGGATAACTCGGCGATGGATGGCTATGCGGTGCGGTTTGCTGATGTGGAAAACTGCAACAGTGGCAAACCTGTCACCCTTGATATAATTGAAGAGATTCCGGCGGGATATCAGCCTCAAAATACTGTACAACCTGGACAAGCAGCGCGGATTTTTACGGGTGCTGTGATGCCTGCGGGTGCTGATACAGTGGTAATGCAGGAGGAAACTAGGCGTGAGGGCGATCGCATTTTTATCCTGGTTTCTCCTGAAAAACCTCAAGCATTTGTCAGGCATAAAGGCGCTTTTTATCAAGCAGGAATGCCTTTGTTAAATCCGGGTACTGCGATTAATGCTTCGGAAATAGCAGTGTTAGCAACCGCACAGTGTATTCAAGTTCCGGTTTATCGGCGTGTGCGGGTGGCAATTTTTTCCACTGGCGACGAATTGGTATCACCAGACCAACCTTTGTCTGCGGGTAAATTGGTAGACTCGAATCAGTATGCTTTGACTGTTTTGATAGCAAAAATGGGATGTGAAGTGATAAGATTGGGGATAATTCCAGATAATCAGCAGGAACTAACAAAAGCAATCAGTCAGGCTATTTTGACAGCAGATGTAGTGCTTTCTACTGGTGGAGTTTCTGTAGGAGAATATGATTATGTTGAGCAAATATTGGCGGATTTGGGAGGAAAAATTCACATTCGTGCTGTGGCGATTAAACCTGGTAAACCTTTAACGGTTGCTAAGTTTAAACGAGATGAAAATAAATCGGATTCGCCGATGATGAGTTCTGATTGTCTTTATTTTGGTTTGCCGGGAAATCCGGTTTCAGCGTTGGTATGTTGTTGGCGGTTTGTGGTTCCTGCTTTGAGAAAAATTTCTGGACTTGGTGCGGATGCTTGGGGGCCGGAGTTGGTGCGGGCTCGATGTCATGTTGAATTGCGATCGCAAGGTCAGCGGGAGACCTATGTTTGGGGTAAATTGTATTTAGTGGCCGGAGTATGGGAGTTTGAACCAGCCAGTGGCAGCCAAAATTCAGCGAATTTAGTTAACTTGGCAAATACGACTGGTTTGGCAGTTTTGCCACCAACGGAAACCTGGGTTTTAGCAGGAGAATTTGTTGATGTTTTAAAAGTTAGTCATTAGTTATTTAAATATGAAAATTTTAATTATTGAAGACGATCCGATGATGCAACTGGGGCTAGAGCAAGTTTTAGCCGATGCCCCAGATATAGAAATAGTAGGACAAGCAGAAGACGGCTATTTAGGAGTAGCAGCCGCACTGAAACTCAAACCTGATATTATTGTCATGGATATCGGTTTGCCACGGCTGGATGGGATAGCGGCGACGCAACAAATTAAAGCGCAATTACCCGATGTTCGAGTAGTGATGTTGACTTCGCATATGGCTGAAACTGAAATTATTGCATCTCTTTCTAGCGGTGCTGATGCTTATTGTATTAAAGGTGCTTCTGTGGATAGGTTGTTAGCAGCTATCGCGGCGGCGGCAGAGGGGGCTACATACCTCGATCCTCAAATCGCTCGCACTGTGATTGAACATCTTAAACCTCCAGCGCCTTTGTCTACAACTACTTTTGGTCAATTGTCGCAGCGGGAATTGGAGGTGTTAAGGTTGATGGTGGAAGGTAATACTAATCCTGAAATTGCTGCGGCGCTTTATTTGAGTCCAAATACTATTAAAACTCATGTTCGTGGTATTATGAATAAGTTGGCTGTAGACGATCGGGTGCAAGCAGCAGTTGTGGCGCTTAGAACGGGATTGGTTTAAAGTTGGCAGTTTGCAGTTGTCCGTTGGCTAACCAACAATGCAAATAACATATAACATATAATATATAATCTATGTCTGAGTGGATAGAAATCGGTACAATTGTAGCAGCTCAAGGTTTATACGGGGAAGTGCGAGTATATCCCGATTCTGATTTCCCGGAAAGGTTTGTCGAACCGGGAAAGCGGTGGCTGTTGTTTCCTAATAAAACAGAGCCAGAAGCGATCGAATTTTTGGGTGGTCGCTACATTCCGGGCAAAGGATTGTATGCTGTAGAGGTGGCTGGGGTCGAAAGCCGGGATGCTGCTGAGGCGCTGCGGGGCTGCAAACTTTTTGTGCAAAAAGGATCGAGACCTTACTTAGAACCAGATGAATTTTATGTGCAAGATTTGTTTGGGATGGAGGTTTTCAATCAATTAACCGGAGAACTATTGGGGAAAGTCAGTGATATTATCCCCGCAGGAAATGACCTTTTGGAAGTTGAATTAAATCAAGCGGAGGCGACAAAAGCGGCAGAACCGGAAGTACCAGAAACTGTTTCTGTACAGGTTGAACACAAAGATAGTCGTCGCAAAAAACGCAAAACTCCCCGTGTTAAACCACTGCAAACAAAAAAGGTTTTGATTCCTTTTGTGAAAGAGATAGTTCCAATTGTTGATTTAGAAAAAGGTCGAATTGAAATTGTTCCTCCTTCTGGTTTGTTGGATGAAATTTAATAAATCAGAAATTTAAGCAACGGATTGTGTAACAAATTTAAGGAAGAAAGAAGAAGGTTTAAAATTCCTGATCCCCAATTCCCAAGGAGCAATTCCCCCAATACTAATTATTTCCTTTATTTGTGTATCGCACTATCAAATAACTAATCGAAAGAGCGAAAATTGCTGTAGCTAAACTGATTAAGTCGGCGGCAGTTTTCTTTTCTAAATCGAGAATAATTATTTTACGAGAGACGGCGATTAAAGAAGTGACAATGACTAATTCTACTTGAATGACGTGCTTTTTCAGGTAAGCTGTAATATTTTCCAAGATTTCTAGCGCGATTAAAACATTTAAAAATAACCCAAAGATGACAAATAGCGTGTCTTTTAACAAAGTCTGGGGGTCATTGATTAATTCTTTTCCTAGATAAATGATTAAATCACAAACGCTGATGATAATTACCAAAATCATCGCCAGAGATAAAACTTTCGATACGACTACTTCTACATCTTCAGTAAAGTGCAGAAATTGTTCATCGCTGCCGAATTTAGAAAGTTGCCTCAGTATTTTTTTCAGCATACCCGTGACTTAATCGTGATTTATTATTAATGATGTCATTGTCTGCTGTTCTTGGCAATCCCCTGTGTCTGAGGTTGCTGGATTAATTTTTGCCATGAAAAATCCTCAAACTATTGCTAAACGACAATATTTTGAGGATTTTAAGACTGGGCGCGATCGCACAGACAGTTCTCTCTCGTCAATAGAGAAGGATTATTGACTCCTAACTCGCGGTCAGCCTAGGGACAAGCAAGGAAGCTAAAATTTAGCTTGGATGCTTTAGTAGCGACGAGAAGAGCGATTGTTGCCGCCGCCCCAGTTACCACCGGCATTAGAACCACCACGTTCTTCGCGGGGTTTTGCCTTGTTGACCTTAAGGTCGCGACCCATCCATTCAGCACCGTCAAGTGCTTCAATAGCTGCTGCTTCTTCGGCTTCTGTGGACATTTCTACGAAAGCAAAGCCGCGCATCCGACCTGTTTCCCGATCGGCAGGTAGCTGAACGCGCTTAACAGTGCCATATTCTCCAAAAGTTTGGTTGAGGTGATCCTGCGTAACTTCGTAGGATAAATTGCCGACATAAATTGACATTAAACATTCTCCAGAATTAGAGGGTGTAGAGAATTAAATCCGGAGGAACGCCGATCGAACGAACTATACTGCCGAAAATAAGCCTTATGAATAGAGCATAGCACCTATCGCTCCATACTGCAATTATTTGGTGATAGTCGATCGAAAGCCAAAACCAAAAAACCGGAAAAATCAATCAAACACAACCAATAAAAAAGCAAACAGAACTGAGGCAAAAGCTATGAATAAATAGGGTTTTTGACTCAAAGTTGTGGGTTTAAACAGCAAATTTTTGTTGCTATAAATTAGAGTCAGGCCGATCGAAAACCTGGTTGCTTCGATCGGACTTAAAGATTTGAGGGGAGTATTTGGGTTAAAAAACCCTGTTTTTCCAGATAAAAACCCACCTGTAAGGTCGAAAAAATTGAGCTGAAAAAATTAACTCCCTACTCAAGAACTGACTGGGATGGGAGATTCGGCCCAATTAAACTCGCTTACTTCCGCTTCAATTTCGGCCCCAACCTTCACTAACTGGACTGCACAAGCTTTTAATTCGGGTTGTTTAGAATCAGGACAACTTTCAGCATGAGTCATAGCGTTGGCTTCGGCGCCTTGGGCCCACAGAGAACCCCAGTGCATTGGTACAAATAGAGTACCAGGGGCGATCGCCTTAGTAACTTTTGCGGGAAACACTCCTTTACCACGGCGCGATCGAACTTCCAACAAATCCCCTTCCTTAATCTTCAAATTAGCAGCATCGCGGGGATGAATTTCCAAAAACGGTTCCGGGTGCAATTGATTAATTTTCTCGGTTCTACCAGTGCGAGTCATCGTGTGCCAGTGTCCATAAACTCTGCCCGTTGTCAACACAAAAGGATAATTGGGGTCTGGAGGTTCAGCCAGTCCACGGGAATGATAAGCTGAAAATCTCGCCCGCTCGTCGGGAGTTGGGAAACGTGCATCAGTGTAAAGTCGCTTAGCTTCTTTAGCTGAATGCTTGGGTTCATTTTCCCGACAAGGCCACTGCTGAGGGCCTTCTTGGCGCAAGTATTCGTGACTGAGGCCTGTGACGTCGCAAGGCTGGCCCCGCGTCAACTGTACGAACTCTTGGTAAACATCACCACTGTTATTGAAAGCAAATTGTTCGGCAAAACCCAACCTGCGTCCCACTTCAGCGAAAATACTCCAGTCGTCGCGGGCTTCCCCTAAAGGAGTGTCGAAACCGATAGAAAGACTAACGCGACGTTCAGAATTGGTCATCACTCCGGTTTTTTCACTCCACTGAGTTGCTGGTAAGAGGATGTGAGCGTAGGCGGAGGTTTCCGTGGGATGGTAAGCTTCTTGATAAACTGTAAAGGGCGATCGCAACAAAGCCGCTTTTGTGCGTTCCAAATCCGGCATACTCACTACCGGATTGGTAGCTGCAATCCACAACATCTCTACTTCATCGGTTTCCAAACCCAAAATCATATCCCAAGCAGTGCGGCCTGGATTGGGCGAAATACTTCCGGGTGTCAGACCCCACAATTGCTCTACTTGGGTTCTGTGTTGGGCATTTTTCACAGATCGATATCCCGGTAATAGGTGAGAAAGTCCCCCTGCTTCCCGCCCTCCCATGGCGTTTGGCTGGCCTGTGAGGGAAAACGGGCCGCATCCCGGTTTGCCAATTTGACCGGTCATCAAGTGCAAATTAATTAGCGATCGCACCTTTGCCGTACCTTCGGAGGACTGGTTAATGCCCATGGACCACAGAGACAACACCCGCTGGGACTGTTGCCAATACCTAGTCGCAGTTTCCAACTCTCCCACAGAAATGCCACAGCGCGAGGCTACGAATTCCGGGGTATAGCTGTTGACAACTTCCACAAACTCCTCAAAATGAACTGTGGATTCTTGAATAAATTTTGGGTCTATGCTTTGGCTTTGCAACAGTAAATAGGCAATTCCATTGAGCAAGTCTATATCAGTACCTGGTTTGATTGCCAAGTGCAAATCCGCTGCTTCCGCCGTCGGAGTCCGCCTCGGATCTACCACAATCATCTTGACATGGGGATTTTTTTTATGGTATTTTGCTAAGCGATTGAAAACTATTGGATGGCATTCTGCGGTATTGCTACCAATAATAAAAGCGCAATCTGTTAATTCTAAATCGTCGTAACAGCAAGGCGGTCCGTCAGCACCAAAACTTTGCACGTATCCCGAAACTGCTGAAGACATACACAGACGAGAATTGGCATCAAAATTATTAGTTCCCAGACAACCTTTAACCAATTTCTGGGCGACATAATAATCTTCTGTGATGAATTGACCGGAACCATAAACGCAGATACCATCGGGGCCGGTAGTGCAGCGAATTGCTTGAATCCGATCGGTAATGGCATCTAGTGCTTCGTCCCAGCTAGCGCGGCGGAACGGTTGATCGAGGGTATCCCGCATCATCGGATAAAGCAGCCGATCGGTGCGAATGGACTCTGCTACCGTTGCTCCCTTGACACAAACCATGCCCTGACTTGATGGGTGGTTGCGATCGCCCCGGACTTTCCAACCTTGGTTTTTGTCGGGAAGAACTTCTAGACCACAACCTACACCGCAGTAAGGGCAAAGAGTTTTGATAGTTTCCATCTGCTAATTTATAGATGCTTGTTTTTAAGCTAGTAGGTAATTGATAACAGCTAATTATAGTAGCAAGCAAGGATTACTGCAAATTGCGTATCAAATATTACTTTTTTTTCAGCAGGAATACTTGGTTATTCCTGGACGCAATTGTCACCCTTGGTAAGGTGCATCAGTTTCATAGCTGGTAAAAGTATAGTCATCTATGACATGACTAAGGAGGCATGGAGTCCCTCCCCCTTCGCTTTTACTTCGAGCGGATTGACCCGCCTCGGCTGAACTACGCCCACGACCTATCCCATCGCTAACAGCATTTGGGATTGCTTTTCTCAATATATTATAAGACCCGTTAACATCGGCGTTAATCAATCTACCCGACGATGTTCTGTACAATCCTCTCTTAATTCGCTGACCACTAAATGTGACATCGAAGCTTCCTATATTCCCGTACACAGGAATTGGATCTAAATTCAGGAAGTTGGATTGGGAAGTATAGGATTCTTCTTGTTCTATTACCTTTATTCCCATCAATTCAGCTTTGTACTTCAACATTTCAATTAGTCTAGCATGAGGAATGTTTACAAAGTTTTGATTAGTTTTCCTTCCTAAATCAAGCTCGTCTTTCCATTGTGCATTTTTGCCAATTACTAGCGTCCCGATATTTTGTGAGCCGAGAACATTGATGATATACCGACTAGCAGAGTGCAAGTAATTATCGACTTTTTGATGGCGACAACGGGTTAAACGCTGAATCCGTGATGAAGTTTTACGCAGACCTTTTAACTGAGATTGTAGTCGTGCCTTACGCTTGTTGTAGAATTGATTAATCGATTTCAGTGGTCGCCCGTTAATCAGTAAAGGGACAAATCCCGGCTGATTTGAAGTTAACGCCACTAAATTATTCAGCCCTAAGTCGATACTAGCTACTAATGCTTTGGGGTTTTCATCAAGCTCAAGGGTGGACTCCGGCTCAGTACAGGCATTGTAAATCACCTCAATTATATAGGAATCGCATTTGGGCACCAATCTAATTTGACAAATTCGCTCTGGTTTGATTTTGGTTTTAATTAAAATATTAGTACCCGACAGCTTGATAATTCCTTTCTTTAGTTCCTTGCTACTAATCGCCTGAATTGTATAGACGAGAATATTCCGACCCTTGACTTTATCTTTATACTTCGGTAATTTCGGGCGGCCTGTGAATCTAGTGGAGTCTATTTTGTAAGCCTTGACTGCTTCAAAAAAAGACTTCCAATTCTTGTCTAATATCATTAATATTTGTTGACTTACCTTGGCTGGTAATTCCTTGTATGCTGGATGAGATTTCATCAAACGATTCATTTCGTTGTAATTTATATAACCCCATCCATAGACAAAACTTTGACGAATCACGTAGTTAGCGGCATTGTAGAGATTTTTGGATTTAAAGGCTAATCCGTCTATTTCAACAAAACGATGTTCTGTGGATTTAATGATGTGTCTCTCTGCTAGTTGCATTCAGCATCTCCATTTTTTAACCCTCGCCATAATTCTCGCTTGTTGACCCTTCTGACTATATGATACTACCATTGCTTACTACTGCTTACAAACTTAATAAAGTTTTATAATACCCATAAAAATTATTCAAAAAACTTACCTGACGCACCCTATAATTCGATATTACTAGCAATCAGCCGCTACCAGAGATAGAGTACGATCGATGGAATGCAAAAAACCCGGTCGATCGTACCAATTAGCTATTTGCCAGTTTTAACTTCTAATTTGCCGCCATTGCTGGGGCTAAAAGTTACTTGAAATTCAGCAGTTTTTTCAGCACCTGCTGGGGCACCGCCCGGAATTTGCAAAACTGGCAGAGGAGTTTCTTGGACGAAATCTTTAGCTGCTTTATTGGTAGGCTCGAACTGCACTATTTCCCCGTTTTGCTTCACTTTGACTCGATAAGTCAAACTTTCAGTAAAGGTGGGAGTTGTGCTCCAATTTTGGTCAATTTGTGCATATAACTGCTGTCCGATCGCATCGAGTTGCGCTTTGTCAGCAATCTGTGAGGTAGGGCTGGTGGTCCCAGCAGCACTCGGTGCAGTAGTCTTAGCAGCCGTGGGTGCAGTAGTCCCAGCAGCACTCGGTGCAGTGGTCGCAGCAGCACTCGGTGCAGTGGTCCCAGCAGCACTCGGTGCAGTAGTCTTAGCAGCCGTGGGTGCAGTGGTCGCAGCAGCACTCAGCGCAGTAGTCGTAGCAGCAATTGGTGCAGTGCTCGCAGCAGCAATTGGTGCAGTGGTCGCAGCAGCACTCGGTGCAGTGGTCGCAGCAGCAATTGGTGCAGTAGTCGTAGCAGCACTCGGTGCAGTGGTCGTAGCAGCAATTGGTGCAGTAGTCGTAGCAGCAATTGGTGCAGTAGTCGTAGCAGCACTCGGTGCAGTAGTCGCAGCAGCAATTGGTGCAGTGCTCGCAGCAGCAATTGGTGCAGCCGGAGTGGGAGGAGAACTAATTACCGCAGCCGCCGGCGCACTCGTTGCTGGTTCTGCTAATTTTTGTTTTTGCTGACTAGCAACATGAGACATATTGACAGCAGCTAAAATACTCATCGCGAATAACCAAGACACTCCTAGTACAGCGCCTTTGATTCGTGATGCTTCTGAGGGTTCCGAAGCGTGAGGGACAAATTCTGCTGGCGCGAAGTTGGTTCTGGGCTTTTCCTGCGGAACAGCGGCGGGTCTGAGGGCTGATTCTGGCAAGGGTGGGAGGGCGGTTTCGGTTTCTTCTTCGCCTTCTGTGTGGGCGTAGCGGGAGAACAAGAACTCTAAAGCAAAGTTCCGCAGTTCGTAGTATTTCGGATCTTCCATGATCCGCGTGCGGTTGCGGGGACGGCTAAAGGGAATGTGCATATCTTCGCCGATTTTAGCCGCCGGGCCGTTGGTCATCATCACGATGCGATCGGCCAAAAACAAAGCTTCATCAATATCGTGGGTAATCATGATGACGGTAATTTTGTACTCCCGCCAAATTTTGAGCAATTCTTCTTGCAACTCTTCCCGCGTAATCGGGTCTAGAGCTCCGAAGGGTTCGTCTAAAATCAACAGTTTGGGGCGAGTAGCTAGGGCGCGGGCGATCGCAACTCTTTGTTTCATCCCCCCAGACAACTGGCCTGGTCTTTTGTTGCTAGCTTCGGTAAGTCCCACCAATTCTAGGTGTTGCTGAACGATCGTGTTGTGTTCCTCTGGGGACTTTTCGGCGTAAACAGTTTCAACGCCGAGGTGGATGTTTTCAGTAGCAGTCAGCCAAGGTAGCAGCGAGTAGTTTTGAAACACTACCATGCGATCGGGTCCAGGTTCAGTAATCCGCGCACCTTCGAGTGCAATCTCTCCTTCTGTGGGCCCGTTGAATCCGGCGATCATGTTGAGTAAAGTAGATTTGCCGCAGCCGGAGTGACCGATCAAGCAAATAAATTCGCCTTCATTAATCTGGAGGTCTACACCGTCGAGAATTACGGCAGGGCCTGTGGGAGTTTGGTAGACTTTTGATACGTCTTTAATGGACAAAAATGCTGTCGAGGTTTTGCCGTTGCTCGCTTTATTAGTTGTTTTTTGATTTTCGTAAGTTTGCATATTTTCAGAATTGGGGCTAGGGTTTTCTGGATTAGGCATAAGAAATGGGATGAAAATAGTGCACGAGTTTTAAGTTGAAGAATTGGAATGGGCATCGGGCCTTTATAGCATCGGTAACAAATAACAAATGACTAATGACTAATGACTACTGACTACTGACTAATGACTAATGACTACTGACTAATGACTAATGACTACTGACTAATGACTACTGACTAATGACTACTGACTACTGACTACTGACTACTGACTAATGACTACTGACTACTGACTAATGACTACTGACTACTGACTACTGACTACTGACTAATGACTTCCTGATTATGCTGCGGGCAGTTTGGTTGAACACTGACTGCCTACGGGTTCAATTAAGATTTCTTCAATCCGGACGTTACGCTTGATTTTGACGTTTTCTAGATACTCAATCGGGTCGTCTAGATTAAATACACTACCATCAAATAGTTCAATGCTACGACGATCGCGACCCACATCTGGCAAACCTAATTCTCTGACTGCTTGACCAAAAACATCCGGGCGCAAAACTCGATCGACTACTTCTACCCAGTTTTTCGGGAATGGAATCATTCCCCACCTGGCCATTTGCGCCGTCACCCAGAGCATTTCCAGGCGATCGGGAAAATTGGTTTTGTCAACGTAGAACTGATTGAAGTTGTAAACCATTTCCGGTTTTGTCGTCGTACCGTTATTGTAAGGGTCTAGGAAGCCCGGACGCACATCTTTGGCGTCAACACCGATATATTCTTCTCGGCAAATCAATTCTAAAATTTCTGGGCGGTTGCGGCGATCGTCGCAGTAGTCGCAGGCTTCCAAAAGGGCTTTGACCAGGGCGACGTGAGTTTTCGGATATTTCTGAGCCCAATCTTCGCGAACACCCAGGACTTTTTCGATGTGTCCTGGCATAATGTCCAAGGAACGGGCGATCACAAAACCGATACCGTCGTTGACTGCACGGGAGTTCCATGGGTCTCCTGAACAATAACCGTCGATGTTACCTGCTTTTAAACTGGCTACCATCTGTGGGGGCGGAATGACGGTTAAGCCGACATCAAGGTCAGGGTCAATCCCACCAGCCGCCAGCCAGTAACGGAACAGCAGATTGTGCATCGAGGCAGAGTATACCATGCCCAACGTGTGAGCTTTGTCGGGGGTACTGTCGATCGAGGCTTTGAGATCTTCCAAGGTCCGAATGCCTTGATTGTAAAGGTTTTTGCCTAGGACTATGGCATTGCCGTTGCGGGACAAGGTTAAGGCGCTACAGACTGGGACTGGCACTTCGCCCTCTAAGCCTAGCAGCATGGAGATAGGCATTCCTGCCACCATTTGGGCCGCGTCCAGCCGTCCTTGGGCGACTCCTTTAGCGATTTCTTTCCAGCTAGGTTCCCGGCTGAGGGTGACTTCTTCCAAACCGTGGGCTTTGAAGAATCCTTTTTCTTTGGCTACTATTAAGGGGGCGCAGTCGGTGAGGGGAATAAAGCCGATATCGAGGTTGACTTTTTCCAAGCCGTTGCGGGACACTACTACCGCTGGGGCTTGTTGTTGTGCTGATTTTTGTTGGGCTGCGCGACGCTGTTTGACTCGTTTTTGTTGGTTGAGGAAGTAAACCATTTCGCCACGCAGGGCGTAGTAACTGGGGTGGTTGACTACTTCCATGCGCTTGCGGGGGCGGGGAATGTTGACTTCGAGAATTTGCCCGATTTGCGCTTCGGGCCCGTTGGTTAGCATCACGATGCGATCGCTCAGCAGCAAGGCCTCGTCAACGTCGTGCGTTACCATAACCCCAGTTACTTTGCTTTCTTCGCAAATTTTCATCAACTGGTCTTGCAAACCGCCACGAGTTAAAGCATCCAATGCGCCGAAGGGTTCGTCTAGCAACAGCAATTTGGGGCGGATCGCGAGGGCGCGGCCGATCGCCACTCGTTGTTTCATCCCCCCAGAAATTTCACTTGGACGTTTGTGGGCGGCGTGTCGCAGTCCGACTAAGGCGATGTGGTGTTCGATAATTAAATCTCGGTCTTCTTTAGATATCTCTCTATAGATTTCATCCACGGCTAGAGCAATATTTTCGCGGACTGTCAGCCAAGGTAGCAGGGAGTAATTTTGAAACACTACCATGCGATCGGGGCCAGGCTCGCGGACTTCGCGCCCTTCTAGAGTAATCCCCCCCTGAGTTGCTTGATCGAGTCCAGCGATGATATTTAATAGTGTCGATTTGCCGCAACCGGAGTGTCCGATCAAGGAGATAAATTCTCCTTTTTTAATTTTTAGTTCAATGTTTTTGAGCGCGATATATGTCTCACCATTTGGCAAATTAAATACGCGGTCTACGTGGTCTACTTCAACAAATACTGACATGATTTTTTTAGGGTAATTTTTACGTGGAAGATGCTAATTATTAATTGGTAATTGGTAATTGGTAATTGGGCCTTGGGCCTTGGGCATTAGTTAACAGTTAACAGCTAACAATGCCCCATTCCCCATTCCCCATTTCCAAATTCTATTTCTGTTCTTCAGGAACAACTTTGGATGCGATGAAACCTACAATTCTGTCGAGAATCAAACCGACAATTCCCACATAAAGCACAGCCAGAATCACCGCGCTGAGTCGAGAACTGTTGTAAGCATCCCAGATGAAGAAGCCGATGCCAACGCCGCCGACTAACATTTCCGCAGCTACAATCGCCAGCCAAGACAAACCAATACCGATTCTCAAGCCAGTGAATATGTAAGGAACTGAAGACGGAAGCAAGATTTTCCAGAAGTATTTTTTGTTAGGCAAACGCAACACGCGGGCCACGTTTCTGTAGTCTTGGGGGATTTGTTGAACCCCTACTGTAGTGTTAATTAAAATCGGCCAAATTGCTGTAATTAAAATTACGAAAAGTGCTGAAACTTCGTTAGCTTTCAGTCCCAGTGCTTCAAAGGGATTGAACTGTTGAAATACTGCCAGGGCGATCGGCAACCAAGCCAGGGGCGGGATGGTTCTGAATACTTGAAACAGCGGGTCTAAGGCATCGAACATGAGGGAGTTTGTGCCGATGAGGATTCCTAAACCAATGCCGAGAACTGCTGCTAAAGTAAAGCCGATCGCCACCCGTTGCAAGCTGGCTGCAAGTTGCCAAAATAAGCCTTTGTCGGTGCCACCGTTGTCAAAGAAAGGATTGATAATCAAATTCCAGCTTTCTTGGACGGCTTTGATCGGGCCTGGTAACGACGATGAGGCATCGTGGCAGAGGATTTGCCAAACTATCAGCAGAACTGCGATCGCCACTAGGGGACGGATAATCTTTTTGCGATTTTTCTGAACTTGATTCAGAATGAAATCTACAGGATTTTTGCTTTTAGAAACAGAGAGATTAGTTGCCATTTTTCTGTTTTGATTATAGTGAATAATCGATTATTTCTAGATACTTTGCATTGATTTCCTTGTATATGGGAGAGGTTTCAGTTACAAAACCCCACCCACACAATTCAAGATTGGCTAACTAATTATGCCTTCTTGATTGCCAGAGCCTTCAAATATTCTTCTGGCTTATCTGGGTCAAATTTCACACCATCAAAGAAGGTTTCCACACCGCGAGAAGTGGTAGCCGGAATTTGAGCTGCGGGCACACCAATTGCTGTCGCCGCTGCTTTCCAAATATCCTCCCGGTTAACTTTATCAACCGTTGCTTTGATGTCGGTAGTCGCTGGCATATAACCCCAGCGAATATTTTCGGTAATGAACCAAGCATCGTGACTCTTGTAGGGATAGGAAGCATTGTCCGCCCAGAATTTCATCGCTAAGGTGCTGGCTGGTTCAACTTTACCAGTACCGTAATCAATTTGACCTTTGGCGCGACCGATAATGTCTGCAACTGGCACTTTCAACCACTTATCTTGGGAAATGATTGTACACATTTCGTCTTTATTTTCAGCCTTGTCGCACCACTGTTGAGCTTCCAAGACAGCCATGGTAATTGCTTTCGCAGCTTTCGGATTTTTAGTCACCCAATCTGCTCTTAAAGCTAAGGCTTTTTCTGGGTGATCTTTCCAAAGTTCTCCGGTGACTAAAGCAGTGTATCCGACCTTTTGAGCAACTAGCTGAGCATTCCAAGGTTCGCCTACACAAAAGGCTTCCATACTGCCGGATTTCATGTTAGCTACCATTTGCGGTGGTGGAACAGGAATTACAGAAACCTCTGTATCTGGATTGATTCCACCGGCTGCTAACCAATAACGCATCCACAAGTCGTGGGTGCCTCCAGGAAAGGTGATCGCAACTTTTTGATTAGCGAGAGCCGTTTTGAGGGCTTTACTGTCAGTACCTACTTTTAAATCTAGGTATTTTTTACTGACGGAAATTGCCTGACCATTAGTATTTAACCGCGCCAGAATGTTCATCGGCACTGGCTGATTACCTTTGGTAATAGTCCCCAATGTCATCTGGTAAGGCATGGGGGATAAAATGTGGGCACCGTCAATGCCACCTTTGTCGGAACCGAGTTCTAAGTTGTCGCGCGTGACCGGCCAAGATGCTTGTTTGGTAACTTGCACGTCTTTCATGCCGTACTTGGCAAATAAGCCTTTTTCTTGGGCAATAATTAAGGGTGCTGAATCAGTTAGAGCAATGAATCCGAGCTTGGCTGCGGTAACTTCTGGGGCGTCGGCGGGGTTGATGCTAACTGCTGGGCTGGGAGTGCCAGAGGAAGCGCTGGGGCTGGGACCGCCAGTGCCATTGCTGGTGCTGGAACCGGAACTGCAACCGTGGGCTAGGAGAGTGCCGGCTGCTGTTGCTCCGGCGGTGATGATGAATTTTCTTCTAGAAAGGTTGCTCATGTGTCTTGAATTTTTGGTGTACTTTGAGATTATGTGAGATAAAGGTGTGAGATTTTGTGCGAACTTGGTGCCTGGGAAAGCAAAAATATAGGTGTGAGATTGCTTGGCTTTGTTCGCACACAATCAAATCATTTCCTTTGCAGTGACATCATACTATCTATTTGATAGTGTTGAATATCACATTGTGAGATCAGGCGTCGATCGTCACTTTGCCGATCGCCCCCGCGCTACAAGTTAAAATGAACCCTGGTTCTAAGTCAGCGGCTGCGTCGGGTTGACCGTCGTAGACTGTTTTTCCTTCGAGAAGTTTCTGTTTGCAGGTGCCACAGGTTCCCGACCTGCAACTGCTGTCTAGTTCAATCCCGGCGCGTTCGGCAACATCGAGGATGAACTCATCTTCGCTGCAAGCAACTTCTTTGCCCGATCGAGCGAAAATGACAGTAGATGTCTGAGGTTTCGCTGCGGGAACGGTGGTTTCGCCCTCCTCAACCGTCAAAAGCAATTGTCGGTTGAGAGAAGCTACCTCCCCAGATGCCTTGGGAACCGCCCCGAACTGATCGACTAAAATTTGAATCATTACAGGTTTGAGGTCTTCGCAGGGAATACTTTTTTGGACACAGCTACCCAAATGAGCATCTTTGCCGACAGTACCTCCCATATAAATGTCAACACCTTCGAGGGTTTTGCCATTCTTGCGAACCTTTGTCCCCATGAGACCGATATCTGCTACTTGGGGTTGGCCGCAGGAATTGGGACAACCAGTCCAGTGAATTCTCACTGGTTTGGGTACTGAGAGTTCGGCTTCGAGTTCCTTAATCATTGCCACCGCACGGCTTTTGGTTTCGATGAGGGCGAAGTTACAAAACTTGGCGCCGGTGCAGGAAACCAAGGCTCGCGTTAGGGGTGCGGGGTCGATGGAAAAACGCTCTAGCAGCGGTTCTTTAACCAAGGATTCAATCCGTGATTCAGGAACGTTGGGAATAATCACGTTTTCTTCGACGGTGAGTCTGAGTTCCCCACTGCCGTAAACGTCGGCAATTCTCGCCAAGTCGAATAAATCCGCTGCTGCAAGTCGGCCGACGGGAACGTGCAAGCCTACATACTTTAAACCTGATTGTTTTTGGTCGTAAATGCCGATGTGATCGCGTTTGTCCCAGATGATTTCATCTTTGGGCGCAGCAGGAAGCAAAGTACGGCCTAATTCCTGTTCTACTTGGGATCGGAATTGTTCGATGCCCAACTCGTCAATCAGCCACATGAGGCGGGACTTTTGACGATTGGCTCTAGGTCCGCGATCGCGGTACACACTTAATATAGCTTTGCACAAATCTACAACGTCGCTAGGACTTGCCCAGGCGTTGAGAGGAATGGCTGCTTCGCAGCGTTTGGCGGAGAAGAAACCCCCGACTAAAACATTGAAACCGATGTTGCCGTCTTGATAAGCGGGGACAAAGGCGATGTCGTTAATTTCGGCATGGACTGAGTTGTCACGACAGCCGGCGATCGCAATATTAAATTTTCTCGGTAAATTGGAAAACTCGGGATTACCTTCGCCACAATTGGTAATCATGTCTTGAACTTGATAAGCCAATTCCCGCGTGTCTATTAGTTCGTCTGCGTCTAAGCCCGCTACTGGGGAACCTGTAATATTTCGCACATTATCCATACCAGACTGGACGCTGGTCAGCCCAACTTCTTTGAGGCGGTGGAAGATATCTGGCAAGTCTTCGATCAGAATGCCACGTAGTTGCAGATTTTGTCTGGTAGTAATGTCAGCGCTGCCGTCATCTCCGTAGCGTTGTACAATTTCTGCCATGGTTCTGGTTTGACTGCTGGTAATGATGCCATTTGGTAAGCGCAGTCGCATCATGAATTTTCCGGGCGTGACCGGCCGAAAGAAGATACCTAGCCATTTCAGGCGATGTTCGCGGTCTGTGGCGTCCATTGCTTCCCAGCCGATTTTAGCGAAGTCTTCCAGTTCCGCTTTGAGGGCTAAGCCGTCTTTTTCCGCTTTGAGTTTTTCAAATTTGTTTAAGGTGGCTTTGGGTTCTACGGTTTGGGTCATGGGTTTACCCTCGCGGCTGGTTTGTTGGGGGAGCTATTGACTTGGGGCATAAAGTGTGATTTTTCGCTAACCTTAGTGAGTTTACTGATTTAAAACTGTATATCTAGTTACTCGATCGCATTTCTTGTAAGCATCGTTGGCTATCTATAAATTAGATTTTTACTAGGTGCTGCTGAGACAGCCACGAAACTACTTTGGTAATAGTTGCTACGGATGCTTCGGTCGATCGCAGCCTTTCTGTGCACCTTGGTTGTGAACTAATGTAAATCCCTTAACCGTAAATATTCGTAGCTATTTTTACAAAACATCGACTTTTATGAATTTTTAGCGTATCACCCATGCGTTTTTTGCATAAATCGGTAAAAATGCCCACTGAGTTAAAAAGATTAATAAATCTTTAGACTTGGGTGGCTAGAAATATTTTTGTGATATTGATCGTAGTCTCTTGGTTGTCACCATCACACAATTAGAGTGCTTAATGTCACGTACTCTGTATCAAAATATCACCAGATAGACTATGCTGGCATCACGAGGGATTTTGGGAGAACCAGAGATGATATATATGTAGAGTTCAATCAACATATCATGTTTTTGATTCAACTGATTCCTGGCGCTATTTCAGAAATACTTGCTTCTGTGAGCGATACTGGTACTTTGACCATAGCCGATCGCTATGGCTTGATGGCCGCTGTTTTGGACGAATCTCTCGAAGACGAAGACAGAAACTCCCTGAACCGTTTGTTGCGTTCTGTACTCAAGGGACGAGTCAAGATCGTCAACGAACTGTCGGCGATTATTTAGAACACGGGTTTAGAGATTAATGACTATAATTCATGATAAAATTTAAATAATTTGTAGATTTTCGGTTTTAATTTAAAGATGAAATATAATTTTATGAATAACATAATGAATTCAAGTTCTAAAACTTTGAGACGATGGATTTACTCAGGCGCTATGTTATGTGCAGTTATCGTAGCGCAACAACCAAAAGCAGCGGCAGCCACCCTCTCTAATGGCTGGAATTATGCGATCGACTCCTTCAATGATGGTGTGACCGGTCTTCAAATTGGTGGTGGCGAATTTGAATTTTATGGCATCGCCGTCAAAGAAACATCAGATACCGCATTCATTGCCATCAACTCCAATCTCAGCTTAGGAGGATATGCTAACAGCGGTGTCCAAAGAGGCAATATCAATTACGGCGATTTATTTTTCAATTTTTCCGGTCAAGATTTTAACACAGCTAACGCAAAAGGCAACTTATTTGGTATCCGTTTTGCAGAAGGAAACGACTCCGGTGTAGCTACCACAGGTGTTTACAGTAAAGTAACTGCTAAAAATGTCACCCAAATAAATTCTGGTTTTACCAATTTAAGTCAATTCAACGATCGCGTGAAGTCAGCAGGTGGAACACCATCAATGGGCGATTTATCTGCCACAGACCCCTATTTTGAGCAAACAGGTACCTGGACGGTTCTCAACTCAATTGCTACGGGTACAAAAGTCGGAGAAATAAGTTTTCTCACCCCAGCAACTTTAAGCGCCCTGGGTTTGAATTTTGCTCAGTTTAATGCCAAAGGTTCTCAAACAATTGGATTGAGTTTTAATAAATCATCAATGCCTTCTGGCAGTTATATTGCTAACTTGTTTGCGGAATGTGCTAATGATGCGATCGCCATTAAAAGCTCTTTTACCAAAGAAGCTTCTGAACCAGTACCAGAACCTTCTACTATGTTCGGTACTGTAGCCGGACTTAGTATTTTAGCAGCAAAACGCAAATTGAAGTGCTAGATTAGCTCTAATTACAAGCTAGAACCCCTACTTCTTGAAGAAGTAGGGGTTCTAACATAATGCTCTAAGCTAGGCTGAAATCAGCAGCATTAATCAGGCTGGCTGACACCCCATTCAGAGAGGCTAGAATCTCTCCGGTTGCTGACAAGCGGATGAATGTTGCACTGTTTTCTTGAGTAATTGACAATTGCGAGAAAGTCAGCCCATTACCCAATACCAACAAGTCTTTACCAACTTCAAAGTCAGTAATAGTATCAATACCGGAATTGGTAGAAAGCAAGAAATTATCAATACCATTACCTCCTGTTAAAGTATCACTTCCCAAACCGCCAAACAACGCATCATCACCCTTACCTCCCAGCAGAATATCATTGCCGTCACCGCCATTCAAACTATCAGCACCGCGGCCGCCAAACAAGGTATCATCACCGATACCTCCGAGCAAAATATCGCTATCCTTGCCACCGAAAAGACTATCATTCCCAGCGCCACCATCGAGAGAATCATTGCCCCTCATGCCCATCAACACATTATTCGCGCTGTCGCCGGTGAGGATATCGTCGCCATTCGTACCGAGAATGCGATCGGGAGAATTGCTGCCCAAATCCGCATCGCCGGTGACTACAGGAGTCGCAACCCCAACAGGTAATATGACAGCTTGAATCTTGCTATCTAATGCAGCACCAGTATTGTCAGTAACTACCTGAGAAATTGTCTTATTTCCTGCGCCAACTGCTTTGAAGTCTTGAGTAGTTGCGCCCAAAGTTACTTTTTGGACGCGGGCGACTGCTTCAGGAATTGATGTTGTTGTGCTGGAGACAGCAGTATCAATCCGCTGATTTGCTGTTGCCATTACTGTCGCAGCTTGCGAGGTAATTGAGGTGACTTTTTGACTGTTGAAACTGGGGTCAATCTGCTTAATTTTCGCCGCAGCTTGCTGAATTATGGGTTCTAAAGTGGCTGCGTTGCTGAGGTTTAAAACAGTACCGGATTGAATTGGATTCGTAATTGCACTGACAACAGCCTTGACAATTGTGTTAGTTGCTGCACTGGAACCACCGTCAATCAAAGCAGCAGTTTGGGTGATGACGTTTTGGACTTTCACCATTGCACCTAAGACTGCTACGCCGCCCGATATATTATTTTCGGTAGCTGCGATCGGGTCAAAATCGGTGATGTCAACTTCAGCGGGAATCGAAAGAGAAGAGTTGACCAGAGATTGCGCTGTTTCCGGTGCAACTCCCTTGTCAATTAAATCTGCTACCAAACTGGTTAAAAGGGTGACAACACTGGCATCAGCAGGTGCTGTGACTGGTGTTTCCAAAGGCAAACCAGTAGCGGTATCAGTGCCTCCAAAAGCAACTAAATTGCCTTCTGATGGGTCAATTTCCCCATTCTGATTTTTGTCGAAAATCTCGAAAGCAATATCAAGATTATATTCACCATTAGAGTCAGTAGTAGTTGATGGTTCCCCGGCATCTAGAACACCATTCTTGTTAGCATCGAAGAACAAAGTCGCACCCGCAATGTATCCATCAATCACCACACCTCGGCTGCTAAGTGTCAGGTTAATCACATCGCTCGCGCTGCCACCTACCGTATCCACTGCTGTTAATTTAATTGCCAAATTTTGCAGCCCTGGAGTTGTACCATTAAAGGTGCGAGTAGTGGGGTTGAATCTCAACCAAGAAGGTAAGGGTTGACCGTTGTTGAGGGTTGCTGAGTAGGTGAGGGTATCTCCCGGATCGGGATCGGTAAAAGTGTTCCAAGGAAAAGTGTAATTGAATGTCGATGAGTTGCTGACATTTAGATAGTTATAGTGCCACGGAGTTGTTGTAGGGCCGTAGTTTAACACTGGTGGGCGGTTGAGAGCTCTGCGAATATTTAAACGCCCTCCACTAACCGTGAATCCAATCAGAGGAAGAAGTGGATCTGTAGTCCTCATTAAGATATTTTTTAGCTGCGTAACACTCAAACTGGGGTTTTGAGCTAAAAGTAGGGCTGCCGCTCCCGCTACGTGGGGAGCAGCCATTGAAGTTCCACTTTTGAAACCGTACTGATTCCCTGGAATCGTACTGAGAATACTCTGTCCTGGAGCCCCTAAATCTACTGAATTGTTTCCATAGTTGGAGAAGAAAGCTACTAGGTCACTGTCAGTTGTAGCTGCTACCGCAATGATATTAGGGAGATCGTAATTGGAAGGGTATTGTGCGACAGTATCATTGTTCTTAGCATCATTACCTGCTGCTGCTACGAACAAAACACCCTTTTTATTAGCATCGGCGATCGCATCTTTTTGAGCTTGGGAGAAAGAAGAGCCCCCATAACTAGCGTTAATCACTTTTGCACCCTTTTGGGTTGCATAATTAATAGCTTTTACGAGGGCATCGGTTGGAGCTCCCAATTTGCCATCAGGGTATCTTTGAAAAACCATTAAAGGCATGATGCTAACATTTTGACTCACGCCTACAACGCCAATGTTGTTATTGCCAACTGCCCCAATAGTACCCGCAACATGAGTTCCGTGACTGTCGATATCTGTGGGATTGTTATTATTATTGATGAAATTGTAGCCACGCACGTCATCTTTGTAGCCGTTACCGTCGTTGTCAATGCCATCACCTGCTATTTCTCCTGTATTTCTCCAGATATTAGCAGCAAGGTCTTGGTGGTTGTAGTCCACACCCGTATCCACTACTGCAACTACCACATTTTTGCTGCCTTTTTGAATATCCCATGCTTCTGGTGCATCAATATCAGCATCGAATCTTCCACCAGTTTGTGCGGTATTATTCAAACCCCAAAGTTCATTAAGTCGCGGATCGCTTGGCGTATCCAGAATCGATACATTGTTGAAAAGCTGGCTGAAGTTAAAGTTATTTGAAAACTGGTCGATCGATACTGTGTAATTAAGTTCAACCGCTGCTACTCTGGGATCTCGATCTAAATTTTCTTTAACCTGTTGCAAGTCTGCGTTGGCTGCTATTTTCACCAATCGCCATTGCGGTAATTGCTCTTGTGTCGAGTCCACATTTAGGTTGGGAAGCGTAAAGTTTCCAAATTGGAATGCACTCCGGGAGAAAAATGTACCGCTTGTAAATGCAGAATTAATGGCATTTGATGGAGGACTTGGAGGTACGAGGTTTTCGACTTCGATCGCACCGTTAGCTGCAAATAAATCGCTTTGAATTGTAGCTTCGCTCGCTTGAGGACTTAACTTAACTAAAAGCTCACCTTCTTTGTATTCCTGACCGGTTACAGGGTCAATGGCAAACGTGCTGCTGCTAGTATTATTATCGCTATTGGTGACAGCAGCATCCGGTGCATTTAACCCAGAGTATTTGCTATCCGTACTAACAGCAGGGGCAGTAACAATGGTATAAGTTTTATCGCCATCAACAATATTATCTTCAACACCTGTAACTGTTACTGTTTGCGGTGAATTCCAGTTAGCTGAATTGAAGGTAAGAGATACCGGGGAAACTATTCCCTCTGCTGTATTGGAACTTGCTAAATCTATCTTGACATCAGCATTAGGCTGACTGTTGAGTTTGACTTCAAATGTTGCTGTTTTACCTGCTTCTGTGGTGGTTAATCCACTTGCAGGATTAACAGTAATTCCAGCCGGTGTCGCTGATGGTGTGGCTGTTGGGTTTGCAGTTGTTGGTGTTGGGGTTGGTAACGCAGGAGTTGGTATTGGCGCTGGGGTTGGCGCTGGGGTTGGGGCTGGTGTTGGCGCTGGCGTTGGCGCTGGTGTCGGTGTTGGCGCTGGTGTTGGAGATATTGGCGCAGTGTCGTTATCAGTAATGGCGACATTAATAGGCGAAATTGTGATGCTGTTATATTTAACATCGGTACTGGTAACAGTATGCGCGATCGCCCCTGCATGATTTCCTTCCACAACCGTATCGTCTGTAGCCGTTACTGTGACTGATTTCGCGACATTCCAGTTAGTAGCGTCGAAGGTGACAGGTGCGATCGCACTTATTTGATTCCCCCCGTCAAAACTGATAGTAACTGGTGCAGTTGGCTGCGAATTTAACTTGAGTGTATAACTGCCTGTTGCACCGCCTTCTGTAGCTGTTATATTCTGTTGTGAAATACTCACACCTGCGGTATCGTTGTCAGCAATCGTGGCAGTTACAGGAGAAATCGTCAGGTTATTATACTTGGTATCGGGGCTGACAGACTTGTGAGCGATCGTGCCGCTGCGGGTTCCTTGCGCTATGCTGTCATCGATCGCCTTAACAGTCACATTTTGAGCAACATTCCAATTATTCGGCGTGAAAGTCAGAGGTGCGATCGTACTTATTTGACTCCCTGTTTCAAAGTTAATCGTGACGTTGGCAGCAGGCGCGCTAGTCAAAACTACGCCGTAGGTATCCGTTGCACCTGCTTCAGCAATATCTGTGCCGCCTCCTGATTGGACAATAGAAACACCGGGACTATCGTTATCAGTAATCGATACTGTCACATTGGGAATGACTTTCGCGTTATAATTTGCATCGCTACTGGTAGCTGTGTGAGCGATCGTGCCGCTGTGGGTTCCTTGTGCTACATTGTCGTCGATCGCACTGACAGTGACAGTTTTTTCCACATTCCAATTAGTGCTGTCAAAAGTAATAGGCGTAGCGATCGGATTGAGTTGATTCCCAGTATTGAAACTAATACTAACTGGTGCAGTCGGTTGCGAAGTTAACTTGATTTTGTAACTGCCAGTTGCACCGCCTTCCGTAGCAGTTATGTTTGTAGGTGTGACGCTGAAATCTGCCGTGTCGTTATCAGTAATGGCGACACTGACACCCGGAATTGTGATGCCGTTATAATTAACATCGCTACTGGTAGAAGAATGGGCGATCGCACCAGTATGATTTCCTTCAACTAAACTATCATCAACCGCTTTCACCTGCACAGTTTGAGCAACATTCCAATTAGTCGCAGTAAAAGTAAGTGCGGTAATCGGTTGAATTTGACTGTCTGTAGCTAAGTTAATTGTAACAGGTGCTGTAGGTTGAGTATTTAACTGAACGCTGTAACTGCCATTTGCACCGCCTTCCGTTGCAGTCGCAGTAGTGGGAGTAATGGTAACGCCTGCGGTGTCGTTATCGGTAATGGCGACATTAACAGGCAAAATCGTGATGCTGTTATATTTAGTATCGGTACTGGTGGTTGTATGCGCGATCGCACCTGTATGATTTCCTTCAACTAAACTATCATCAACCGCTTTCACCTGCACAGTTTGAGCAACATTCCAATTAGTCGCAGTAAAAGTAAGTGCGGTAATCGGTTGAATTTGACTGTCTGTAGCTAAGTTAA
>JAHREW010000019.1:17542-20707 GCA_020883125.1 Microcoleus sp. CAWBG506 | reverse complement strand
TTGTAACAGGTGCTGTAGGTTGAGTATTTAACTGAACGCTGTAACTGCCATTTGCACCGCCTTCCGTTGCAGTCGCAGTAGTGGGAGTAATGGTAACGCCTGCGGTGTCGTTATCGGTAATCTTAGCATTGACCGTGTTGCTGGCAGTGCCATTAACCGTAAAACTGACACTTGCCCCGTTATACTTAGCATCGGTACTTGTGGCTGTATGGGCGATCGGGCCGCTGTGCGGCGAAGTTTCAGCTACGATATCATCAACTGCACTGACTGTCACCGTTTGTGGCAAAAACCAATTAGCTGGGGTAAAGTTAAGGCCAGCAATTGATTGAATTTGAGTGCCGGTGTTAAGGGCGATCGCCACATTTGCAGTAGGCTGATTAGTTAGCACAACTGTATAAGTATCAGTCGTACCACTTTCTGCCACATTAGTGCTGCCGCCCGACTCAACAATCTTTACTTGCGGCCCGCCAGGAATTATTTTAGTAATAAAAGCATCAGAAGCACCTCCCCCATTCGCCGCTTGCAAAGGAGTTGCTGTTGAAAAATTAGTAGAGGTAGTAGATCCCGCCACATAAACTGCACCATTCGCATCCACCGCAATACCACCACCGTTGTCGTCGCCACTGCCGCCAAGATAAGTAGAATCAACTAAGGCAGAACCAGAGGAATTAATACTTGTAATAAAAGCATCTTGCCCGCCACCGCTGATACTTTGAATCGCATTCTTAGTCGGGAAATTAGTCGAAGTAGTGTTTCCCGTCACATAAGCATTACCCGTACTGTCTACAGTAATGCGATCGCCCTTGTCATCTCCACTACCACCCAAATAAGTTGAATAAATCAAAGAATTACCCGCAGCACTCAGCTTGCTGACAAAAGCATCATTCGCACCACCTGCATTAAGCAGTTGAATCGGACTAAGTGTCGGAAAATTAGTTGAACTTGTAGTTCCCACAATATAGGCATTTCCAGAACTATCAGCAGCAATACTCGTACCTTGGTCATTACCAGTACCACCTAAATAGGTCGAATAAATACGTGCACCATTTGGAGTAAACTTACTGACAAAAGCATCATATTGACCACCTCCAATTGTAGTCTGAACTGGATTAGTCAATGGTAAATTAGTCGAATAAGTAATTCCAGAAACATAGGCATTACCATTACTATCTACTGCAATGCCTTGACCTTCATCGCGATTATTACCGCCGAAATAAGTAGAATAGACTAAACCACTGCCCGTGGGATTGACTTTAGTAATAAACGCATCAATATTGCCTCCAAGTTGAGGTTGAGAGGCATTGGCAGTGGTGGGAAAATTGTCGCCTGTCGGCCCGGTAACATAAGCATTACCGTTACTGTCTACAGCAATGCTAGTGCCTAGAGCACTCCCGTTACCGCCTAAAAAAGTAGAATAAACTAGAGAATTCCCGGCCGCATTGAGTTTAGTTGCCGCAGCATTGTAAGTAGTTGCTGTGGGTTGAAAAGAACCAGGTGTAGTTGGATAACCGGGATCGACTTGTCCGGTTAAATAAGCATTGCCTTGACCGTCTACCGCAATCCCAATACCGTATTCATTGCCTGTACCGCCGATATAAGTAGAGTAAACTAAGGCAGTTCCTTCAGGGTTAATTTTAGTAACTAAAAAATCAGCTTGACCTGCTGGCGTAGTTTGGTACGCACCGGGAGTAGTCGTAAAATTGTTAACAGTAGTTCCAATAATGTACGCCGCACCCGTGCTATCTACAGCGATGCGGTTGGCGCTGTCAGAGGCGCTGCCACCTAGATAAGTAGAGTAAGCTAAAACCGGGTCGATAACTAGGGGTTGAGTGCGGTCAAAATCTCCTAAACTAAAATTAACTTGATTGTTTCCTAATAAATTATAAGCTGCGGGAACATTCACCCGCTGTCCGTTGATGTCTTGATAAACTATCGGTGCGTTATCAATTAACTCGCCTAGCGGTGTTTCTAATATCAGCGATCCGTCGTCACGCAACCGGATGTTGTTAACACCACTATAGTTCATCTTAATTTGATTCGGATCGGCAAAAGGTGCAACCAAAAATTCGCTTTTCAGTTGTCCTTCAGTGCCTTTGAAAACGCGATCGATTCCTTGATAGACGTTTTGATAAACAACGCCGTTAAAAGTAGGAACGTCTGTGTGCCATTGACTGGAATCTTCGCCTAAAATAAAGTTAGCAAATCCCGGCAATTTTTCCAGCCCGGAAATTGTGGGATTCGGGTTGCTGTTGGCTAAGCTGCTGCGGACAATTGAAGAATTTGTGGCTTGATTTCCCGGTTCATTTGGTTTTTGGAAAGCGGTAAAGGTGATTTCGTTGGGAGTGAAATAGATATTGTGGCCGGCACCTTTTACCTGGAATTTCACATTAGGGTCTGTTTGTCCAGTATTTGCAATAAAACTTAAGGGAATTTGACCGTAAGATGTTTGTTGATTTGGAGAGCTCATATGCTGGTATTCCTGGCTTATGTTATGTCAGTAATTATACGGGAGTACCGGGTTTGCTGTATAGTAAATTCTTGCGAAAAATTTGCGAAAAATACAATTTTCTTGCGAAATTACTCGGATTTTTGTGAACAATTGTAACAATGGTTGCGGTTGCGGTTTGTAAGTGCGACATTTTGAGGGTTCGCCAGGGGTTAAAACGCCTGTTTCAGAGTCCGCCAGTTAGATTTTTCGCCAGTCCGATTTTTCGATCGTCCGATATTCCCAGAGTCCGACAGTTCGATTTTTCGCCAGTCCGAGAGTCCGCCAGGGGTTGAAAACCCCTGCCTCATAGCGGAAGTCCTCTCAAAGAGGACTAAGATTGACGATGATTTAATTGGATTTGTCAGTCGGTTTCAACCGACTTTCGCTATGAGACAGGGAATTAATTCCCTGGCGGACTTGTGGGTGAATGCAAAAACTATTGAATGCGAAATATTTTGGGTAAATCCCAGAGTCCGATATTCCCAGAGTCCGATATTCCCAGAGTCCGATATTCCCAGAGTCCGATATTCCCAGAGTCCGATATTCCCAGAGTCCGAGAGTCCGCCAGGGGTTGAAAACCCCTGCCTCATAGCGGAAGTCCTCTCAAAGAGGACTAAGATTGACGATGATTTAATTGGATTTGTCAGTCGGTTTCAACCGACTTTCGCTATGAGACA
>JAHREW010000019.1:16506-17442 GCA_020883125.1 Microcoleus sp. CAWBG506 | reverse complement strand
GGGTAAATCCCAGAGTCCGATATTCCCAGAGTCCGATATTCCCAGAGTCCGATATTCCCAGAGTCCGATATTCCCAGAGTCCGATATTCCCAGAGTCCGAGAGTCCGCCAGGGGTTGAAAACCCCTGTCTCATAGCGAAAGTCCTCTCAAAGAGGACTAAGATTGACGATAATTTAATTGGATTTGTCAGTCGGTTTCAACCGACTTTCGCTATGAGACAGGGAATTAATTCCCTGGCGGACTTGTGGGTGAATGCGAGAGTTTGATCTGTTAATTGTTTGGCCTCTTTGGATACCAGCGGGTTGGGCGATCGTCTCGATCGGTGATTTGTTCTAAATGCGAATTTACAGTATTTTGCAAATGATGTTGCTTTTGATTGATAACATAAGTGACTGCTTGTTCTAGTTGTGTTTGTCCTAAAGAGAATACTCCATATCCTTCTTGCCAGCCAAATCTATTGGGATTTTGCAAAGTTTGATTGAGATAATGGCTGCTGCTACCTTTAATATTTTTTACAAATTCAGCGCTCGATTGTGTTGGAGGAATGGAAACTATTAAATGGATATGATTTTCTGTGCCGCAGATAGCATGGACGATGCAATTGAGGGTATCAGCTTTGCCGATAATATAATTGTAAAGTTCTGTTTCTCTTTGTGGATGTATCAGAGGTTGCCTTTCTTTTGTTGCCCAAACTAAATGATAGTACAGCCGCCACATTGCCATAAATATGTTTCCGATCTTTATGTAATTTTTTTATTATTTTGCGATTTTCTAGCCATGTTATTTTACCATATCAGTAGCTCGTTGGATAATTCAATTCGATTTCCCAGTCGGTTTCAACCGACTTTCACTCTCTCGACGGGGAATGAATTCACTCCTAGGATTTGTGGGTGAATGCGAAAATTCTTGAATGCCAAAAATTTTGGGTGAGTCCGA
>JAHREW010000019.1:0-16406 GCA_020883125.1 Microcoleus sp. CAWBG506 | reverse complement strand
TAATTCAATTCGATTTCCCAGTCGGTTTCAACCGACTTTCACTCTCTCGACGGGGAATGAATTCACTCCTAGGATTTGTGGGTGAATGCGAAAATTCTTGAATGCCAAAAATTTTGGGTGAGTCCGAGAGTCCGCCAGGGGTTAAAAACCCCTGTCTCATAGCGAAAGTCCTCTCAAAGAGGACTGGTATCGATCGTAATTCAATTCGATTTCCCAGTCGGTTGAAACCGACTTTTGCTCTCTCGACGGGGAATGAATTCACTCCTAGGATTTGTGGGTGAATGCGAAAATTCTTGAATGCCAAAAATTTTGGGTGAGTCCGATATTCCGCCAGGGGTTAAAAACCCCTGTCTCATAGCGAAAGTCCTCTCAAAGAGGACTGGTATCGATCGTAATTCAATTCGATTTCCCAGTCGGTTTCAACCGACTTTCACTCTCTCGACGGGGAATGAATTCACTCCTAGGATTTGTGGGTGAATGCGAAAATTCTTGAATGCCAAAAATTTTGGGTGAGTCCGATATTCCGCCAGGGGTTAAAAACCCCTGTCTCATAGCGAAAGTCCTCTCAAAGAGGACTGGTATCGATCGTAATTCAATTGGATTTCCCAGTCGGTTTCAACCGACTTTTGCTATGAGGCAGGGGTTTAAACCCCTGCCGGACTGCCGGAGGGCCGGACTGCCGGAGGGCCGGACTGTCGGAGGGCCGGACTGTCGGAGGGCCACACTGCGGGTGTTACCTTTATTAAAGTGAATCGCGATATTTCTTAGGAGTCACACCGACGATTTTGCAGAAAGTCTTGCTAAAATGACTTTGGTCGTGAAACCCAACTTGCTGCGAGATATAGGTTATTGATAAATCTCGCGTTTTCAACAACTGTTTGGCTTTTTCAATTCGGCACTGCGTGACGTATTGATGGGGCGTGACTCCAATTGATTGTTTGAACAAACGACTGAAATAATAAGGACTAATCTGCACTAAATTAGCAAGTTCAGCTAAGTGCAAATCTCGGTTTAGGTAGTCATTGATGTAGTTAATAACAATCTGCAATTTGACAGGTTCGAGACCGCCTTCAAAATCTCGCCGATGGGGTTTTTGTGCCGAATAGCGGTGCAGTATGTGCATTGAAAGCGCGTTTTTTAGTGCATCGACATAAAGAGTACCGTTTAATCCACCTGATTCCAGTTCGGTTTTGAGGGCCCAGCCAATTCCGTGAATCAACGGATCGCGGACTTGCCATTGCGGTATAATTTCAATCAGGTTGGAATTGGTTGATTCGTCAACTGTATTGTCGAAGTCGGTAGGTTCAAGGGCGATCGCCATAAATTCAGGTTCTTCGACTGCACTTGACTGGAAATCAGTACCAGCAGCACCGATGAACATCTCTCCACTCTGCCACGGTTCGCTACCGTAGTGTTTTCCGCTCAGTATTCCTGTTACTGTTACTGAATTGAGTATCAGCCCAATGCTGTGCTGTTGGAAACAGTGTTCGGGACATTGGTGTGGTGGTGGCTGACGGTGATATTCGACGTGAATTCCCTCCCACTTTGCACCGTGACTCGACAGGATTGCGGCACGCGGAAGAATCAATTTCGTCGCGTCTGTCTGGGCAAAATCCAGAATTAACGGTTTCTCTGAGGACATAGCTTACACCTGCTACCGTAGTTGCCCTATCATATATTTATGAAACACACAAAACGCATCTCAATACTTTTAGCTTTTAGCCAAGTTTCGATCGCCCTAAATCCTCATTAACAAGGGAGAATTTGAATACTCTTATCCACCCTTTTGTAGGGGCGGTGCCAAGAGTCCCCGCCCTCTCTCTCTGTTAAATTAGCGCGAGATAAAATGCGCCCAAATATTCCCATCTGGCCCAGCGACTTGATTCATATAATTGTAGGGATACATCAACTTTCTACCCTCAGTATCCCTATAACCAGTGAGTGCATCTCCCCACGGATCTTGGACGATATAACCGTCGGAATTGTAACCAATTAAGGTGATAATATGACCGGAAGCAGTAAAATCTCCGGCTAAAACCACTGGCCGCCGATTCAACAATTCCGATCGCAAATCAGCCCATTTCCGAGTCACACTAAAACTCGTCTTGAACCCATAGGCTTTAATCAGCGCCGAAAGCACGTTATGATCGGTTTGAGAACCCTGACCCGCATAGTCAAAACACCACTGCAATAACTCATCCTCCAACTGTCCGCCCCACTTAGAACGAACGCCATAGTAATAAAGTACCATCGCGATCGCAGTTACATTGCAAGTAGACCAATCAAAACGGGGATTATCGCGCTGAGAAAAATAGGGCACATTCAATTCCACATTATTGGGAATTGGGTCGAAAACTTTATCGCCCCGCTTAAACTGAATAGAAGTAGGAACAACAAAACCTGTATTGCCAAAATTAGGCAGTTCTTCCGTCAAAGAAATCTTCAGGTGATTTCCTTCCACACCGTAGCTTTCCACACCGTAAACTCGACCCAGAGGCAACGTATTCCTTTCGGTAGCGCTCAATTGATTAGCATCAACTGGTCGTTTTTTGAACACAGTTGGTTGCAACATTGTTATGGTCAAAGCATCGGGGTCAAAGGTGATTTCTTTATCTAATTTTTTAATTTGAACGTGACGCCAATAGATAAATCCCACATTCCCAAAATCAGGAATAGATTCGGCAAGAGTTACGCGGAAATGACCCAAAATGCAGGCATAGCCAGTAATGGCATAGGTACTGCCTAGAATTAGGTCAGCTACCTGATTTGCTGGGAGTTTTGGTGAATCTTCAGGTGAACCTTTAATCTGGGTGGTTTGAGTTACCAAAAGTTGAGCGCTGATGTTAGTATTGGGTACATCAGCCAGGTCAAATTTCAGGATTTTTGTACCTTTGGCTAGCTGAACGTCGGGTTCATAAAAATAGCCAAAAGTGCCGATCGGCGTAATTGCCGCATCCAAAACCACCTTGAGATGGCCGTCAATTAATCCGTACTTGTTAACAATCAAAGTTTGACCTGCTTTAACCAGAACTTTTTGCTGATTGTCTAGTCGGGAAGAGTCCACTGGAGCTACTTTAAATAAAGTATCAGAAACTATCTTTAAAGTCAAATCTTTGCCGACAGTTAAGGGGTCAGAACTTACGGTAATATAAATGATTTGACTGCCAGTAACATTGCCTTTGCTATCAGTGGCTCGCAGTCGCAGCCACCGAGCTCCAGGCGTGCTAAATCCTTTGGCTAAATTTACTTGCCAAGTGCCTGCTGTTTGGTTTAGTGTGACGTTTAGTGGCAGCTTATCCTCGGCTATGACTTCAACTTTGACTGCTTCTTGTTTGTCAAAAGTACCTGAAAGTGCGATCGTCTGATTCAGCAACACTTCAGTTGGACCTTGATAAGTTAAATTTGGTGCCGGATTGAAAGATTTGCCACCGCGAGCAAATTGTACAAAATCGGGAAAAATAAAACCGGTATTACCAAAGGGCGGTAAATTTTCAGTAAGAGAGACTTTAATGTGGCCTTGTTCGATGGAGAATCCGCTAATTCCGTAAATTATTCCCGCTGGTAAAGTAATTTTTTCCTGTGGTTGCAGAGTCGCTGCATTCGCTGGTCGCTTTTTAAACACAGTAGTTTTGAGAACAGTCATGGTGACAGCATTTCTGTCAAAGGGAATACCTCGACCGTTTTGCAAAATTTGGACGTGCTGCGAGTACAGAAAACCGGAAGTTCCCAAGTTGGGTATGGGGCGATCGAAGGTGACTCGAAAATGATTTTCCATGCAAGCATAGCCGAGGATATTGAAGGTTTCTCCCTGGCTCAAATCTACTTTTTGATTCGGCGCTAAAGTCGCAGAATCAGCGGGGCTGAGCTTCAATTTGCTTTTTTTGACTACCCACAGTAACTGTGTTCCCGGTGGGGGTGTCGGTAAGTCAGTGCGATCGAATCTGAGAACTTTTGCACCTTTGGTGAGCAAAACGTGTTCTTCATAGAAATAGCCAGATTTTCCTACCGGAGAAATGGGATTATTTAGTTCTACTCTCAGGTGTCTATCGTCTAACTCATAATCTGCTAGCAGATAGGTTTGACCCGCAATTGTGTCGGCTTTTTGTTGGTCATTGAGACTGGCTGATGCGATTGTTCCCGCTTTAAATTTGGTATTTTGGAGGACAACTAACATCAATAAGGGAAGGGCGGAGTTAGTAGCAGGATTGACTTTGATATTAAATGTTTGTTCGCCGATAACTTTGCCTGTTTTATCAGTTGCTTTTACTTGCAATGTGCGAATTCCAGGGTTGTCGAAGCCTTTGGCTAAACCAATACTCCAAGTACCTGTAGATAAATTTATTTCTACATTCAGGGCATTTGTGCCTTCGGTTGCTGAAATCCCAGCCACTCGATTTTTGTCGAAAATACCCACTAGGGCTGCGGCTCGATTTGCCTCAATTTCTTGAGGGCCTAAGTAACTCAGAATACTGGTGCTGTTTGTCATCTTAATCTCCATTAGATACCGAGGACACGGCTTGGCCTTAGTCCCTACCCCGATTAATTGTAGGGACAGGGCAGTGCCCATAGGTGTCAACAACCAGGTCAAACCCAGTCAGAGACTGCTGTTTGACTATTAAGGCCAGATCCCCCCTAGCCCCCCGATCGAAGGGGGGGACAGGAGTCCGATCTTTCGTCCCCCTTCAGAAGGGGGATGCGAGGGGGATCTAGACTTAGGTAAAAGCGAGAGATACCAAGGGTTTCAGGCGATTGTTGACACCTATGGGCACGCTTGAGTGTCCCTACCCCGATTAATTGTAGGGACAGGGCACTGCCGTGTCCTGATTGCGGGGTAATATTAATTCCGATGCTACCGGATTTGATATCACAACGATAACTTCTAATTTTATCAATACAACTGGGCGATCGTAAATAAAACCGCTCCTAGACTGAATCTAGGAGCGGTTAGTGCCTTTGAAAGCGTAGATTTTTAATTTTTGAGGGGATTTGGTCGATCGGCTAAATTTGAAACAGGAAACAAATTTAGTTTGAAGTAGGGTGTTTTTTCCCCGATACCTTTCACCCCTCAGCTTGTAAGTTCGATCGGCTAAACTATCGTGACCAGAATATCTTGAGCGTGAGTGTCAACTTTCATGGTTTCTCCTTCAAAAACTTGAATGATTTTGCCGGTACCATCGATGACAAAGGTGACGCGCTTGGCATAATCGCCTTTTTCGACATCGTAGGCTTTGGTAATCGCGCCATCCACATCTGCTAATAGCTGGAAAGGTAAATCGTATTTTTCTGTAAACTTTTGGTGGGATTCCTCGTTGTCGCGACTGACACCGAGGACTACAATGTCTTTGCCGGTGTATTCTTCATGGGCTGCTTTGAAGCTTTGGGCTTGTCTGGTGCAGCCTGGTGTGTCGTCTTTGGGGTAGAAATACAATATGACGGTTTTACCGGATAATTCAGAGAGGGATACTGTTTTGCCATTGGTGTCTTTGGCGGTAAACTGAGGGGCGGCGCATCCAACTGGTAAAGTCATAGTTCTGTTTCCCTTGTTTGGTTTGTATTGCAATTCCTCAACTTATTTTACTTGGTTATGTACCTTTGTAATGGGTGCATCTCACTTTGGGAAGGGCGAAGCATGACCGCAGGCAATTTATTAACGATCGCCACAGATTTACTACGGTCATGCTTCCCCCCTACGAATATATTAACTGGTTCCCAGGCTCCAGCCTGGGAACCCATATCACTCTTGCTCTGCCTCGCTGGGGAATATGGAAAGGTCGGCAGATCCTCCAGAACAGCGTTACCAGGCTCCAGCCTGGTAACGAGTAAACCGTGATTAATTGTAGGGAAACGGCATTGCCGTCTCCTGATTATAGGTAATATTAATTCCGATGCTACACGCCCACCGGTTGAGCAGCCGCCGCCATCATCGATGGATCGAGCTTAATCCCTAAACCTTCTGCCACTTGGCGGCCGTAATTCGGATCGGCGCGGAAGAAATGGCACAGTTGGCGCATCTGAATCTCCGGTTTTGCTCCACCCAAACTTTCCACAATATTAGCGACAAGCCGCTGCTGTGCGTCGGGTTTCATCAAGCGATAGAGGTCTCCTGCTTGGGTGTAGTCGTCATTGCCTTTACGATGATCGTAGCGATCGACTTTGACATTTCCCAAGTCCCAAGCTGGGTCAGCATAGACACAGTTTTGCTTGGGCGTATCATCATGGCTATTGGGTTCGTAGTTCGGCGCGCTACCACCGTTGTTACCCAATGCCATTGCGCCATCCCGCTGGTAGTGCATCACCGGACATTTTGGTTGATTAACCGGCAATTGCTGATAGTTTGCACCGAGACGATAGCGTTGAGCATCTGCATAGGACATGATGCGAGATTGCAGCACCTTATCTGGAGAGAAGCTAATTCCTGGAACGACATTAGAAGGAGAAAATGCCGCCTGTTCTACTTCTGCAAAAAAGTTTTGGGGATTGCGATTGAGTTCGAGAATTCCCACATCAATTAAGGGAAACTCTGAGTGCTTCCACACTTTTGTCAAGTCAAAGGGGTTTTCGCGATATTCTGCCGCCTGGGCTTCGGTCATTACTTGAATGCAAAAGCGCCACTTAGGATAATTACCTTGTTCTATTGTCTCAAACAAATCGCGAGTGGAATGATCGGGGTCTTCGCCTTTGATCCGCATTGCTTCTGCGGCGGTCAAATTTTCAATACCTTGCATGGTTTTGAAGTGGAATTTGCACCAAACTCGTTCTCCTTTGGCATTGATTAGGCTGAATGTATGGCTGCCAAAACCGTCCATGTGGCGGTGGTTTTTCGGCGTACCGCGATCGGAAAACAAAATTGTCACCTGATGCAGAGATTCAGGACTCAGAGACCAGAAATCCCACTTGGCGTTAGGATCTTTGAGATGGGTTTGGGGATGGCGCTTTTGGGTGTGGATAAAATCAGGGAATTTAATCGGATCGCGAATGAAGAAAACAGGGGTGTTGTTACCAACTAAATCCCAGTTACCTTCTTCGGTGTAGAACTTCATCGAAAAACCTCTGGGGTCACGTTCGGCATCTGCTGAACCTTTTTCACCGCCTACGGTAGAGAAGCGGAGAAGAACCTGAGTTTGTTTACCAATTTCTGAAAATAACTGAGCTTTACTATAGCGAGTAATGTCATGGGTGATGGTCAACGTGCCAAATGCAGCGGCCCCTTTAGCATGGACAACGCGCTCAGGAATGCGTTCTCGGTTGAAGTGAGCCAGCTTTTCCATCAGGTGAAAATCCTGGATGAGGATGGGCCCGCGTTCACCCGCTGTCAGGGAGTTCTGGTTATCTGCAACGGGAATCCCGTCCGCCGTTGTCAATGTTTTGTGTTCTGTCATGGTTGGTAAATCGATTGCTCCATCCTCAGTGTTCCATAGGTTTCTGGGACGGGGGTCTATCTGCGGAGGTAATTTTCAGAATGGCGATCGTGTGTTAAATTATGGGCGTGTACTACGAATTTTCTGACGCTCTTAAACTTGATGAAGTAAGTAAAATATTATCTAATTTTACACTGTTAAAGTTTATGCCTAAAAATATTCTTGTGAAGCTATAAATACTTGTTGGCAACCCAGAAAGAGGATAGCGTAAAATGCCTTTTACAGGCAAACTCGTCTAACCTGTTCTAAAATAGAAGAGACAACCTATATTAATTCGCTACCATGTCGATCGCCGTAATTCAAGAACACATCGAAATCACCCCAGGAGTCTGTGGGGGAAAACCCCGTATCGCCGGACATCGCATCCGAGTTCAGGATATTGTTGTCTGGCACGAACAAATGGGAATGTCACCAGACGAAATTTTGTATCACTATCCCAGCATTACTTTATCTGATATCTATGCTGCTTTAGCTTATTATCACGATCGCCCAGATGAAATTAGGTCTGCGATCGAAGCAGATACAGAATTTGCCCACCAATTGAAAGCTCAAAACCCATCGTTATTGCAACAAAAATTAAAAAATCGTCAGCATGGCTAAGATAAAATTTCATCTCGACGAAAATATAACTCTTGCCATAGCTAATGGATTGCGAAGACGTGGAATTGATATCACCACGACACCAGAACAAGGAATGATTGGGCAATCCGACGAACAACAATTAGCATTTTCCCTGTCTCAAGAGCGGGTAATTTTTACCCAAGATACGGATTTTTTAAGACTGCATCATGCAGGTTTGTCTCACGCGGGTATTGTTTACTGTCCGCAAACAAGTAAATCGATTGGGGAAATTTTGCTTGCAGGGGTTACTATTAATTTGGGAGGTGCTGAATGCTGAAGAAATGAACAATCATTTAGAGTATTTGTAAAAACAGGCGATCGGCACTTGCAACCTAAACATTAATCTTACCGCAGTTTGGAGGACTTACGAAAAGAAACCCGGTTTCTAGGATAAATCTTGGGTTTTGCAGCGAGGCATCGCAGAAACCGGGTTTCTAGCCCCCGGTGCGTAAGTCTTAATTAATCTTGACAACAACTTCTAACATATTCTCGAACAACAAGAGATAAATCAAACAATACTTGCTCTCCTTCTATTCTTTTGAGTAAATAACGTTGACGCAATGATTCTAAACCATTCATTAAGTCCATTGATGACAGAGATAAACTTTGTCTTAAATCTTCCCTTGACACAGGTACATCAAATTTACTTAATTGTAAAAGAATCTGTTGCTCTGTGGGTGATAGCCGTTTGAATAATTCAGTCAACCGAGATTTCATATCCTTAGTAACAACTAAACTATCTTCTTTTAAAAAATCAGCAACTTTGCCCCCAAATATACTTTTAATTAAACTGGCAATATCTTTTAAATCAACGAAATTTCCTCCGTACATATCGCTAAACTCCGCCCAGGCTTCATCATCTTTTAAACCCCATTTTTTCAAGATTTCTGTATTGTCTAATCCTTGTAAATCTAAGCACTTGATAGGATATAACTCCTCATCCAGGCTAATCATTTCTTGACATTGTTCCTGGCTTATTAAGATTAAACTACTTTGATGTTCAATATTTGCGATCGTTGTCAATAAATTTTGGTAATTTTTATATTCCGTTTTGAACTCTCCTGCCAATTCTCCCTTAATAAATAATTCTTGGAAATCATCAAGGACGATTAAACATCTTTGTTGACGCAAAAGATTGAAAAATTGAGTTAATTTATTATCGGTTTGAATACAATCATCATTAACACATTTTAATATTTCAGTAATAATGCCATCTAAAGATTGAGATAGTTTGAGGTTTTTCCATATTACTACATCAAATTTTTGTAAATTTAGGTCAACAAACTGTTTGACTAGGGTGGTTTTGCCAATTCCACTTAATCCTAAAACTGAGGTGAGACGAGTATTTTGATGAGTTAGCCAATGGGAGAGGGTTTGAAGTTCGGTTGTGCGATCGTAAAAGCTGGTGATTTTAGGTGCTAGGGTTAAATCGTGATACAGAGATTTATGATTAACATTGGAATTGGAATTTTCATTATTTGGTTGATAAGCGGATGAGCAAAAATTAAAGTTATGATTGCTAGCTACATTAATAATTTGTGGTGATGTTGTATTCAACCTTGTTATAGTAGAGCGAAAATTATGCTTATTAATATCTTCGCCTAATTGTTTAGATAAAATTTGCCATAGCTGACGCCCAACATTTCTAACACGACTTTCGCTACGCTTACAATCATCAGCAATTTCATCATAGGTTTTCCCCTGATAAACCCCTGTAATTACGGATTTTTGCACATCATCCAAGTGTTTTCCAGTCTTAGTGAAGACCAACTGATCGGCACATTGTAAAACCTCTGTAACATTCATAAAATGTATCCACAGTAAATTTATGACAATTATAGTATATTTTAAGATGTTTAATTAATTTTTGTTAATTTTAGTTTGATTTTTATAAAAAAACACAAGATAAAATAAGACATTTTAAGCTTGTGTTCGTTTATCAAAGTATGTATAGTGATTTTTATGATTTTGTTTTGAACAAGGCACTTCAGTATGTCAATGCCTCAAAGAATGACTGATGCTAATCTTAGATCGATTCCATCCGGTCTATCTGGCATTTATGCAATATACCATGATTTTGATGGAGAAATTGATACTGCTTATGTAGGAAGAGCCAAAGGGACACCCGGAAGTTGTATCAAGACAAGACTTCAAAAACATTTTAATGGCACAGATAGGCAGCGCATTGGCAGTGTGATATCCAACCACCAAAGGGAGTTTTTCTTTTCTTATGAAGTGATTGAAAGCTATGAAGAATTGAAGAGAATTGAAAAATCAGAAATTGTGAATATCCTACCAGCAGGGAACGTCCAACGCAATTTCAAAATTGAAGATTTAGGTATAGAGTGAATTATAAATCTTTTTAAAATTCATCTCGATCAGACAGAGTTCAACACAAGTTAGTGACAATAGAGGTAAAAGTTTATGGTTGATGGTCAAATTTTTAAGTATGCAGTGGACTTGGTTATCTGTATTGATGGCACTGGTTCAATGAGTCATTTAATTGAAGAAGTTAAGTCACTCGCTCTCAAGTTTTACGATGAGTTAGAAGCTGAGATGAAAATACAAAGTAAAAAAGCAGAGCAACTGAGAGCTAGGGTAATTGTATTTCGGGATTATTGGGCAGATTCAGCCGATAAAGTGATGCAATGTTCTGAGTTTTTTGACTTGCGATCGCAGTCCTCTGATTTTGCTAATTTTGTCTCTCCAATTGAAGCTGACGGTGGTGGGGATGAACCGGAAAATGGCTTAGAAGCATTGGGGTTAGCACTTAAGTCTAACTGGGAAAAAGGAGACTTTAGTAAGCAACGATATGTCGTAGTTGTTTTTACTGATGCTAGCGCTCATAGTTTAGACAAAGGTCTTAAACCCAGTCACTATCCTAATGATATACCAAAAAATTTTGATGATTTGACAGATTACTGGCATGAAATGCCAAAACCAGCCAAGCGTTTATTATTGTTTGCACCTGATGCAGATCCCTGGACAATGATGAGTAGCTGGGAAAATACGATTCATTATGTTTCCGAAGCAGGTAGGGGATTAGAAAAAACAGAGATGAAAGAAATTTTAAATGCCATCGCCAAGAGTATATAAGTAGTCGGACATAAATGCAGCCAAATTTGAAGTGAAGGTAGCCTCATAAAATGAAGCATTGGCAATGGGTTGAAATTGCCAAGCACAGTAGTAGGGTGTGTCAGATTTGTAAGTTAATGGTAAAAAAATAGCTTTACTTTCTGACACACCCTAAACATCAAACTATCAGATAAAGTTAAGTATAAGCAAGTGACAACGCAGGTAAAAGTCTATGGTTGATGGTCAAAGTTTTAGGTGGGCAGTGGACTTGGTGATATGTATTGATGGGACAGCTTCAATGGGTTATTTGGAAGCAGTGAAGTCATCCGCTCTGAAGTTTTGCGATCGACTAGAAGTTAGTATGACAAAAAGAAATAAGAAAATAGATCAACTCAGAGCTAGGGTAATTGTTTTTCGAGATTATTGGGCAAATACAGCCGAACAGGCGATGCAATATTCTGAGTTTTTTGACTTGCGCTCTCAATACTCAGATTTTGCGAATTTTATCTCTAAAATTGAAGCTCATGGTGGGGGGGATGAACCAGAAAATGGTTTAGAAGCGCTTGCTTTAGCGCTTAAGTCTAACTGGGAGAAAGGAGACTTTTTAAAGAAACGATATGTCGTAATTGTTTTCACCGATGCTAGTGCTCATAGTTTAGAAAAAATTCCTAAACCCAATCATTATCCTAATGATTTACCAAAAACCTTTGATGACTTGACCGATTACTGGCATGAAATGCCAGGAAGAGCCAAGCGTTTAATACTATTTGCACCTGATGTTGAACCCTGGACAATGATGAATAGCTGGGAAAATACGATTCATTATGTTTCGGAAGCAGGGCATGGATTAGAAGAAGGAGAAATCGATCAAATTATATTCCCGATTCACAGTGCGATATAAGTAGTTTTGTTAATTGATAATTAACTTTAAATTATCACTAAAAAAATTAGGGTTAACTTAACCTTAAAAGTCCATATAAAAAATAATGAATTAAGTTATGATCATGACTAAGTTGAATTTAGTAGTCAATATAGAAGTTGCCGAAGACAAAGGTGAAGATGCTAATCTATTTGATCGAGATTTTAGAGAAAATATTTTGATGGGGGTGTTTGACGGCTTAGGAGGTCGATCGGCTGGTTATGATGGCAAAACAGGGGGGCGCATTGCCTCAGAAGTCGCATCTCAACTCAGCAAAAAATTCTTTAAACAATGGAATGGTAAAATAACGCCTGAAAATGTCATTTTACTGCAACAAGAAATTTGCCGCTCACTGAAAATTCTAGCCGATACTAATATGTCGAGAACTTCATCTCGGCTAAAAGGTTCTTTAATGGAACATAAACTTTGTACAACGATCGCCCTAGCTAGCATTCTCAAGCAACAAGGACAAGAAAAAATTTTTGAAGCTGACTTAGCTTGGATGGGAGATTCACGAATTTATTTTCTAAGTCCAACTAAAGGTTTACAACAATTAACTAAAGATGATTTAGTCACTCCCAAAGATGCCTTAGAAATGCTGAGACAAGATCCACCCATGTCTCAATTTTTAACTGCCGATCTAAATCCGAGATGGCAAATTCATTATCAGCGTCATATCATAGAAGAACCGGGCTGTTTTTTAGCTTGTACTGACGGCTGTTTTCAGTATTTTTCTGCTCCTTGGGAATTTGAAAAGTTGTTAGTAGAAACACTATTGCAATCAATCGGTGATAAAATAACAGATAACAATTGGGATAAATTACTTTCCCAAAAATACACTCAAATCAAACAAGATGATGTTTCTTTAGTTCTATCTGTTGTAGGATTTTATAACATTAAGGAATTAAAAAACTATTATCGCCAACGTTTGCAGTATCTCCAAGAAAACTTTATTTCTCCTACGGCTAATACTCCCTATGAGGATTTACAAAACCTGTGGGAAAAGTATCGAATTAATTATGAACATTATTTGCCATTCATTCAGGATATTCAGCCAACCGCTAATTCTCAACCGCCAGTGTCAGAAGCGAAACCCTCCCCAGCCAGTTCAACCAGTTCAAGTTTGAGTACAAATAAATTTCAAGAAATTACTCAATCATCTAAAGATAAAGCAACAGCTAATGCTGAAAAAATTAAAATTTGGCTGGATAGGGCTAACTCTTGTTATGACAACAATCAACTAAAAGAAGCTCAAGATTGGTGCAGTCAAGTTTTGGAGATTGATCCTCATCACAGTGAATGTAAATATCTTTTAGGACTGATTTATACTAAATCAGCTTTTTTGGAAATAGATTGTTGTCAAAAAGAAGCTTTATTCAAAAAAGCCGCTTTATCTTGGGAAAATGAAGTTATTAAAATTTATGGAAAGACACTTATAGATTCCTACCTAAATTTAGGTTCTATTTACTATAATTTGAGTGAATGGCAGAAAGCTGTTGACTCTTATCGCAAATATTTTAAACTTCTTCTTGAGGCTAAGGAAAAACTCCACGATTGGGAAAAATTCCACGATTGGGAAGAACACTTAGAAGCATTCGTTACATCTCTAAATTTAATCAGTAATAAATATGAACCATCAAATGTAGCCATTCAGTTTTGTCAGTGTCTAGCCAACCTTTTTGCCGTAGGCAAAAAGGCTTACCCTTATTACTTTATGGCACTTTTACATGAAATAAGAGGAGAATTAAGTGCAGCATTCAATAATATTCAAATAGCAATGAATATTTATGATAGATTGCACTCTACCGAATTTAACTATGAAAGCCGGCTAAAAGCGCAACAAAAGTATCGAGAAATTCAGAATAAATACTACTATAGCAGATAATAACCTATGTCTTACAAAGAAGGTGATGTGATTACTGACAAATATCTAGTAACCCGTGACTTTGATAGTGCTAACGGGGGTCAATGCCAATGGGGTTTTGCTCTGAATATACACGATGGGAACGAATATTTTGTTAAAAAATTCCTTAGTCCAGTTTATCCAGGTGAAGATGCACCAGGAAGCGAAAAAGGAAAACAAAAGCGGCGCGATCAGTGTGATGAATTTGCGAGAAAACAGCTAGCTATTCAAACAGCATTATCCGCTTGTGGTGCAGGCGGATCGGTAGTAGTGATGGTGGACTTTTTTAAGTACGGTGACGATTATGGTAAACATTTCTTCAAAGTCTGCCACAAAGTCGATACCAGTTCCTTATCAAAGGAGATACATACACTAGAGCCAAAAAAGCGTTTATTTGTGATGCTAACAGCAGCAGGCGCGCTGAAAATTTTACACTCAAATGGCATTGTCCATCTTGACTTGAAACCAGATAATGTGCTGATTCAAGAATGGGAAGGAAGGCAAGTTGCTAAAATTATTGATTTTGATAGTAGTATTCTTGAAGGAGAATTAATCGCGGCGGAATTTTTAGTCGGCGATCCGGTATATTATTCCCCAGAATTTGCCAAACATATTGCTACAGCAGGAAAGACACCTGCACCCACTAAAAAATCTGATATTTTTTCCCTGGGTTTGATTTTCAGTCAATATTGGACAGGTGATCGTCCGATGTTATCAGAAAAGTATACTTATGCTCACGAAGCTATTCTGGATGGGAAAAAACTGGAATTACCGCAGATGAAAAATACAACTAAATTGCGCGGTACTCTCATTGAAAATCCACTAGATACCGAAGTGCGTAAACTAATAGGAGAGATGTTAGCTTTAAACCATGAAGAAAGACCTGATATTAATCAAGTTCATCAAAGAATAAAGTATTATTATAATAATGGTGTTCCACCCAAAGATGGTAGAAATAAGCTAAGCATCAATCTGAAGCCCAAATTATGAAATTTTTGATTTTATGAAAAAAACTTACCAGTGTAAAGGTTGTGGGAATGAAGTTGTTTCACTGATGAAGCCTTCAGAGTGTGAGGTTTGTACGGGACGAGAATGGACGAGATTAGCTACGAGTAAACCGATTGATTCAGGAGATGAAACTATGGCTATTGATAAAGATATATTTTCTTCCTTTAAATTTCGATCTACGATCGAGGGTTACTGCCGAAGTATTGGCTGGAATATTTCTAGTATTGATAATCAAATAGCTGTAATTAGGTTTGATATGGAATCTGGCAGTACACAGACTTTATTTATTGTCAAGTACGATTCAACTCTTGAGTTTTCTTGTCCGAGTGGCTTAAAATTTGACGACGTAGATGATATACCCCATAATTTATCAACGTTTCTTCTTGGTAAAAATGCTGAATATAAACTGGGATTCTGGGCTTTGCAAAAAATAGGAGACAAACAAGTTTTTTCTATTATTCACAATGCAGAAATAACCTTAATAGATGTTAATTACTTCAGTAGACTTGTACTTATGTTGATAGGAAAATGTGATGAGTTTGAACAAAATATTGAAACATTAATCAATAGTTAATAGGTAGAGTTTGTGGAAATGACTTGCTTTTTTGGATGTGGGTGTTGGATGTTGAACGATCGCTCCTGCCCAACACCAACCACTGCAACCCCTCTGTTGTGGATGTATTTTTCAGAACCAGGACTTACGCATGGGGCCAAAAACCCGGTTTCTCCGTCAATATTTATCGAAAAAGTGACGATTTTTGGAAGAAACCGGGTTTTTTGTGTAAGCCCTAAGAACACAACTCTCCTGACTCTAAATAGGTGATGATAAGAATAGTACCTATTCAAAAATTCTGGCAATGACTTTTATCCCATCCGAAGCGTTTAAATCTATTAGTTATCCCGATCGCACTGTCAAAAGAGCCGATCGCGCGATCCGGTGCAGCCCATTTCAATTACACTTCTTCAAGACGATCCGCGATCACAGCGTTTTCCTAACTGCGATCGCCTCAAATTCCGGTGTCGAAAGCGGCTACACCCGATCGCCCGTAGCCGAACTAGCAGCCGAAAACTCCCTGCTGTGGCTGATCCAAGTCGGTGTACTGCGGCGGGAAGTAGACGGACAAGGGATTACCGACAGTTTTCGCCTCACGCCCCTGGGCCGCCAACTCGTGGAAAAATGGGAACAGGAAGGAAATAAAGTGCCGGATGCTTCGTTGTGCGATCGTATTGGAAATACCTTTAGCCGCGGGTTGGGACTGTTTCTATGATTGTCACAATCCGACAATCCCACAATCCCACAATCCCACAATCCGACAGTCCGACAGTCCGACAGTCCGACAATCCCACAATCCCACAATCCCACAATCCCACAATCCCACAATCCGACAGTCCGACAGTCCGACAATCCCACAATCCCACAATCCGACAGTCCGACAGTCCCACAATCCGACAGTCCGACAGT
>JAHREW010000018.1:94950-114875 GCA_020883125.1 Microcoleus sp. CAWBG506 | reverse complement strand
AACCAAATGTGCTATTACTATTTTTTGGCGGAGATCGAGAGAATATGCTTTCATTAATTTTTAATACAAGATGATATTTTGTTATTATTTATTGTACCATTATACAGCGGGAACCGCTGTATGTCAGCTACGCAATATTTCCTAATTTTATCACAAAAAAATAGCAAAGCTTTGTATAATTAGTACAAGGTTACTTGAAAAAGCAGATATAACCTTGCAAGCTTTTGTGACACAATAGAATAGGTAATAGCCGATCGCGAGGCCGCCCAGTATGCTCCAAACCACCATTACCATTCCCCAAACCTTCAAAGTAACTGACGAACAGTTCCAGCAAATTGCTGCCGTCAACCGTGAGTTAAGGCTAGAGAGAACTGCTACAGGAGAATTAATCGTGATGGCACCCACTGGAAGTGAGACAGGCAATCGAAACCTAGATATTGAAGGACAACTCTGGCTGTGGAATCGCCAAACCAAGCTGGGAGTAGCATTTAACTCTTCTAGCGGTTTTAAACTGCCCAATGGTGCCGATCGCTCCCCAGATGCCTCCTGGGTTAAATTAGAACGATGGCAAACTCTCACACCCAAAGAACGAGAAGGCTTCGCTCCCCTCTGTCCAGACTTTGTTGTAGAATTGCGATCTAAATCTGACAACATGGAACCATTGCGAGAAAAAATGCGCGAATACATCGCGAATGGAGCCATTTTGGGATGGTTAATCGATCGCAAAAACCAGAAAGTCGAGATATACAGACAAAATCAGGATGTGGAAATATTAGATAGTCCCAGCACTTTATCCGGGGAAGATGTATTACCGGGATTTGTCTTAGATTTAACAGATGTTTGGTAGCCGATCGATACAGTTGCAAAAAGATTCAACAACCGCAATATAATAAATTACAGCAGTACATCAATCTCAAATATCAAATCCCATGCCCCTAACGCTTTACAACAGCTTGACTCGTCGCGAATCACCTTTTGAACCCCTCGAACCACAAAAGGTGCGGATGTACTGCTGTGGCGTTACGGTGTACGATTACTGCCATGTCGGCCACGCCCGTGCTTACATCGTGTGGGACATGGTGCGCCGATACTTGATGTGGCGCGGATACGATGTTCGCTACGTCCAAAATTTTACCGATATTGATGACAAAATTCTCAACCGCGCCCGCGAAACAAATTCCACAATGGAAGCCGTAGCCCAACGCTTCATCGATGAATACTTCGCAGACATGGACCAACTGAATATTCTCAGGGCCGATGAATATCCCCGCGCCACACACACAATGGACGGCATTAAACGACTGATTCACGAATTAGAAAATAAAGGTTATGCCTATGCTTCCGGCGGCGACGTTTACTACAATGTGAGGCAGTTTGCTGATTACGGAAAACTTTCCGGCCGCAAGTTACAAGAAATGCAAGCTGGGGCTAGCGGTAGATTGGAAACAGAAGAAATAGAAGCTCAAAAAAAGCAAGATTCCTCTGATTTTGCCCTGTGGAAAAGTGCTAAACCCGGTGAACCTGCTTGGGAGTCATCTTGGGGGAAAGGCCGCCCCGGATGGCACATTGAATGTTCTGCCATGGTGCGCGATTGCTTGGGCGAAACTATTGATATTCACTGCGGTGGTTCCGATTTAATTTTTCCGCACCACGAGAACGAAATTGCTCAATCTGAAGCGGCGACGGGGAAGTCTCTTGCTAATTATTGGATGCACAATGCTTTTGTGACTGTCAATGGCAAAAAGATGTCTAAGTCGTTGCACAATTTTATTACAATTCGCGATTTGTTGGAGGGGAATTGGTCTGGTGATTTGGAGTCTGATTCCCCCTCAGAGGGCGGGCACGGGGGCACCGCCCCTACAAAGGCGGGGAGTCAGATTCAAAGCGACAATGCAAAAGCCGTTGAACCGATGGCGGTGAGGTTGTTTGTGTTGATGGCGCAGTACCGCAGTCAGATTGATTTTACCGAAGAGGCGATCGCCAATGCTCAAAATGGCTGGAAAACTCTGAAGGAAGGCTTACTTTTTGGTACTCAACACGGTTCTACACTGGGTTGGGATGCTGAAAAAAATTATGATTTGACGGCACAAGATAGCACATTTGTGCAGCAATTTCAAGCAGCTATGGATGATGATTTTAATACTCCGGCTGCTTTGACTGCGCTGTTTGAATTGGCTAAGGAATTGGGTAAGGAAGGTAATGTTTTGGTACATCAAGGGAAAACCGAAACACCTGCGGAATTGTTGCAGCCAAAATGGCTAACTTTGGTGAATTTGGCGGGTGTTTTGGGTTTGGAATTTTCGCCGGAAGCTGAGACTAAAATCTCGGTTGGTGGTTTGACGGATGCAGAGATTGAGGTCATGATTCAGCAGCGGAAATATGCCCGGAAAGCGAAGAATTTTGCTGAGGGCGATCGCATTCGCGATGAACTTAAGGATCGAGGAATTACTTTAATCGATCAAAAGGATGGTACAACAATCTGGCATCGAGGTTGAAACTCAATCTTAGTCTGCGGAGGCAGACTTTCTTCTTCTATAAGCGGTTTTAACCGCCGAATTCTTAACTGATTGTACAAACTTAAAGCCACCAGTTTCTTACTGAACATGACTAGATTCAGGGAAAATATCAGCAAGTAGAGTTATACCAAATCCGTTAGCATCGGAATTATTAAACTCTCTCTTATCGAACTTCGCGTCCTTCGCGCCTTCGTGGTTAAATCATTCCGATACAACCGGAATTGATATTACGAGTTTCCGGCTTAAGTTTTGGTCAAATAGAAGTTTCATAAACAGCAGTTTCAGACGCCACCTACCACAGCAATCAGACAACGTTCTCTGTCAGCAGCAAATTCTAAACACGCTCGAATGTCGAGCTCCGTCAACTCTGGAAAGTCGTCGATAATCTCTCCATGAGACATTCCCGCAGCCAGCCAACCCAACACATCATATACCGTAATTCGCATTCGCCTGATGCAAGGCTTTCCACCGCGTTTACCTGGTTCAATCGTAATGATGTTCCGATAACTCATAACAAAACCGAGTTGAGTACACTTTTCTTTAATTGTATCCTAAGTTCATAGTCTGCGGAGGCAGACTTTGTTTGTGTAGACGCGGTTTCAACCGCCGAATTCTAAACTTTGCTTATTCACTTTGCTTATTCACAAAATCCGCAACAGCACTCACAAATTCTGCGGTAGACTCATAAGGTAAAACATTGCGCCCCGGCATTAATAAACCTTCCGCATTGGGAAAATTAGCTAAATATTGCGCTAATCTTTCCTCCGGTTTTTCTTCCTTACCAGCTTGACTGATACTTGAAGCTTGTTCTCCCATGATGACGAGTGTAGACCGATCGCACTTTTGGATAGTGCTACTATAATCCTGCCGCCAAAAACCCGCTAAAAACGAAAAAACCGCATGACGGCTGTCAGGATTAGCCGCCCCAGCCTGCAAAGCATCCAGCCATTCGCTGTCAACTTTTGCCGCATCCCCAAACAGTTGTTTAATGGAAAAAGAGCGCAGAAATTCGGCGCGTCTGGCGTAGCGGTAAAACGCATTTCCCAAGGGAGAATCTAACAAATTCCACACAATTCTTTGCTGCTGTGCGGTAGAATGTTTGTTCATTACCCCCCAAGCCGGAGGTCCAGCCAGCACTAGCCCCTGCATTAAATTCGAGCCACTTTCCTGCTGATTTTTGGCTAAAGCTAAGGCTACTGATAATAGAGCACCTTGCACCAGGACGATCGCAGGTTTTTTGACTACAGTCTCCAAGAAATACTGCAACTGTGCCGCCCAATCGTCAGGATAGCAGGCTACAGCGGGCATTTCGCAATCACCACAGCCCAAAAGGTCGGGATTGTAAATCGGATTGCTATAGCCGGCTTCGTTCCAGCTTTCGCAAAATCTCTGCCAAAAGACCCTTGACAAACCAACTCCTATAGGATGAATTAATAACAAAGGAATACTATCTTCTGTTGCCGTAGTTGGGCGGTAAACTTCATAAGCACAGCGATAATTTTGCCACTCATAAAACAGCGTTGGTGATTTGATTGACAAAGTAGCTGACACATTTTGAGTTGAAGATTGCGGTTCCATATTATTTTATTGTGCATAAGTTAGTTTTTATTATAATATAAGTAGGGGCGGCTTTCACCCTAAATATTTTGGGTAAAGGAAGAGATAAATAAACCCGCCCTCTGAGACTACATTTATTATTTAATTATGTCAGAACAGCGGATAACTATTTCTTTACCTAACTTGCTGCTCATCATAGCATCTTCCTTGCTGTTAGTGCTGCTGTGGCAATTGCGGAGCCTGTTAGTAATTATCATGATCTCAGTCGTGCTTGCGGCTTCCATCGTACCCATAGTCAATTGGGCGGAAACCAGGCGGATTCCCCGCTGGCTGGCAGTGATTATGGTTTATTTAGCTCTCATCGGCGGATTTAGTGGCACTGTAGTATTAATTGGCCCCACAGTCATCGAACAAATAGAATTACTGCTGCGGCAGTTACCAGTTTACGCCGAAAGTCTAGAAACCGTGGCCACCAGCTTAGCAAGTCGCTTGACTGACGATGCACCAAGCTTGGTGGGACAATTGTTGGATACTCAATCCTTGACTAATTGGCTGATTCGATCGAGTCAACAACTGGTTTTGCGATCGTATAGTTTAACCAGAGGCATTCTGGGCGGTTTCTTCAGTTTAGTTTTAGCCTTATTTATTTCAGGTTACATGGTTGCCGACAGCGAAACCTTAATTAACAGTTTAGTACAATTTTTCCCCAAACCTTGGGATGAAAGATTAGCAGCCCAAGCTAAACCGATTGGTCAAAGAATGGGAAGTTACATTCGTGGCCGTTTTTTAGTTTCCGGGATTTTAGGCCTATTCATTACCACGGGTTTGAGCATTTTGGGAATGCCGGAATTTTCTTTAGGCTTAGGTGCGATCGCAGGCGTGACCAACCTAATTCCCTTCATCGGCCCGGTATTGGGAGCAGTGCCAGCATTAATCGTAGCATTAGCTAAAGGTGGTTGGGTGCTTTTATGGGTATTGCTATTATTTGCGATCGTCCAAAACTTAGAAACTTACGTCCTCGATCCTTTATTGGTCGGTTCCTCCGTAGGAGTTCATCCTTTATATCAATTACTATCGGTTTTAGGAGGGGTTCAAGTATTGGGAATTATCGGGGCGGTGATTGTGCCACCTTGGTTTGCAGGAGTTGCTGCTTTGATTGAAAACTTGTATTTAAAACCCAAGCTTAGGGGCGAACATAGGTCAGCATTAACTCAGGCTAAAAAAAATTCGGACTTACCGCCTGTGACACCTTCGATGTGACAGCAATTAACCACAATAGGTCTAGGGTCAAGGGTTAGAATTTGGAGAAGACACTCTTACTGAAGGATGCCAAACAGCCTGGGCTTTGGGAATAAGTCAGCGTAGCTACAAAAATAGACTACCCAGATACCTGACAAATTCTGCGAAGTCGAGTATCGGAAGTGCGATCGGATTATAGGTTCGATGCGAGACTTGAGATTGGAGAAGCAGTCCCACCGATCGATCCGGCGCTCCTTTAGAAACAAACTAACGCCCATTCTTCCTCAGTCATAAATCTTTAACAAAAACCCCAAATTTGCCCACCGAACCATCGACAATTAGGGATATATTGGCGAAAAATGCCTTTTGGCGACAAATCAAAATTTTACGTGTAAATTTGATCGAGTCCTAAAAAAAACAGCCATTAACATCTCAACAAAAAGTGAGTTCACACCGTTCTTCTCCTAGCAACCACCTATGCCCTACCATCGCTTAATAGCCATTTTTTCCTTACCCGATCCCTGTCTCGTAGCACTGACTGATACCCCAACGACTCTCCACCTGTTCCCCCAACGACAATGCAGAAAAAGTTCCTTCACACAATCAAAGGACATTCCTGGCGGTACTTCCTCTCAGTAGGCGCGATCGCTCTGATCTACTTTTGGGCGTCCCAATTCGCTATTTCCATGCTCACACTGAGTTCAGAAGTATCCCCCATGTGGCCAGCAGCAGGAATTGCCCAAGTTGCCCTCCTGCTATTGGGGCGTCAACTGTGGCCAGGTATCGCCATCGGCGGCTTCCTGTTCAGCATGAGCGACCCCTCAGCTAACATCGCCAGCGCCTTTATCTCCGCCAGTGGCAGAGCTCTGCAAGCATGGACAGGAACTTACCTGCTGCAACGGCTTAACTTCAGCGCCGGACTCGATCGGATCAAAGACATCTTAGGAATAGTCGGACTAGCAGCCTTCGGCTCTACCCTGATCAACTCCACCATCGGTAGCCTCGTCCAATGTCTCACAGGCTTATCTAGCTGGAGCAATTTTGGCAGAATTTGGGCGACTTGGTGGGTGGGAGACGCCATGGGAATTTTGCTCATCGCCCCCCTGATCCTGACTTGGCGTGAATTACCCTCCGTCAAAACCCAGTCCCAGCAGATTGTCGAACGCGCTATTTGGCTGCTGCTACTGCTAGCCGTTGGCTGGCTCGTCTTCTGCTCCCGCACCCGTGCCGCCTACGCCCGCTATCCCCTAGAATACCTACCCTTTCCCCTAGTAGTTTGGGCCGCCTTTCGATTTGGTCAGCGCTACACCGCCCTCTGCAACGTCATCCTGTACGGGTTCGCCATCTGGGGCATAGCCAGAGGTAGCGGCCCTTTTCTCAAACACGCTAGCAGCATCCCCCAAGCACTTTTATCCCTGCAAGCATTCATTGCTGTCATCGCCGTTACAGGCTTAGTCTTAGCGGCCACCGTAGCCGAACGTCGCCTCGCAGAAACCTTCCTGCGAGCTAGCGAAGCCAGCCTCGCCAATGCCCAGCGCATCGCCCAGTTGGGCAACTGGGACCTAGACCGCTTCACCAAACAACTGCGCTGGTCCGATGAAATTTACCGCATCCTGGGACAACCGCCGAGGAGCTTTGAACCCAGTCTAGAAGCTTTCTTGGAATATGTACATCCAGACGATCGACAATTAGTCAAGACATCCATTGAAGCTGCTTTATTTCAAAAACAGCCCTATAGCATCGACTACCGACTATTACTCCCCAACGGCTGCAATCGTACCGTCTGCGAACAAGCCGCTGTAAACTCTAGCTATATCAGCAGCACCGTCCAAGACATCACAGACCGCAAGCGAGCCGAAGCAGCCCTCCGCTCCTCCGAAGAGCGATTTTCCAAGGCTTTTCACGCATCACCAGTTGGCATCAGCATCTGCACCCTCACAGACGGCTGTTTTCTAGATGCCAATGAAAGCTTTTTGCGCCAGCTAGGGTGGGAACGTAGCGAATTCCTCGGCCACAATGCCGACGAGTTGAAAATGTGGGTCAACCCTGAAGACGGACCGCGACTGGCCCAGACTTTGCAATCCCAAAATTCCATCAGTAATGAAGAAGTATTAATTCGCACTAAAGCAGGCGAAGAAAGGGACTGGCTGCTGTCGGTGGAACTGATTTACCTTGGCAGCACCCAGTGCGTTTTAATCATGACTAGCGACATCACCGAACGCAAACGAGCCGAAGAATTCCGCCGGGACAAAGAAGCAGCCGAAGCGGCCAATCGCTCCAAAAGTGAATTTCTAGCCAACATGAGCCACGAACTGAGAACCCCGTTGAATGCGATTATTGGCTACAGCGAACTTCTACAAGAAGATGCCCAAGACCTAGGTGCCGAAGAGTTTGTCGATGACCTCAAGAGAATTAGCACCGCAGGTCAACACTTGCTAGCAATTATTAAAGATATTCTTGACTTTTCTAAGATTGAAGCTGGTCGCATGAAACTAGAGCTGGAAAATTTCAGTATCTTAAGTTTGGTTGAGGATGTGGCCGCTATGATTGCCCTGCTGGCAGACAAAAATTCTAATATTTTAGACATACAATGTGATGACGATATTGGCGATATGTATAGTGATTTGACTAAACTCCGCGAGTGCTTGCTGAATCTTCTGAGCAATGCCTCTAAATTTACTTTCTCTGGGGTGGTGACTTTTGCCGTTACCCGCCAACTTGTCCAAACTACTGAAGAGTCTACAGTATTAGATCCTGTTGATGGAGGACAAGAAAATAATTCACCTGGGATGTCTCACCAGTCTACATTTCAAGACAGGATCGTTTTCACTGTCAAAGATACGGGCATCGGTATGACTAACGAGCAATTAGCCAGAGTGTTCGAGCCATTTACCCAAGCCGATTCTTCCAGCACCAAAAAGTATGGTGGAACAGGTTTGGGACTGACAATTACCAAAAAATACTGCAAAATGATGGGCGGAGATGTTACAGCTATCAGCGAGTTGAATCAAGGCTCTATTTTTACAATTAGGCTTCCAGCCAAGTTCAGCGAAACTTCCACAATCGATTTTAAATGTTAGATTTAAGCGGAAAATTTAGAGTAATTGACACTCCAATACCTATACTTAAGAAAGTTGCTTACAAAGCACGATAAATTATGCATCCTCACCTCCAGCGCCAACTCGCAAAGCTTAATTTAACCGACCATTCTACCCCTCCGACTGCCGAGCAGTGGGAGCGATTTTTAGAAGAGATCGGTCAAAGCTATCACAGCAATGACCAGCGGGTGTTGGTGAAACCAGCTTCAGAAAACTCGGAACCAGAAGCGCTACAGTCTGATCTAGATGCTCCACAGGTTTCAGAAATCGATCGACTGCGGGCCACTTTCAACAACTTAGGTGCGGGACTTTTGATCCTGGATGCTGAGGGAATTGTGATTGGTGTCAACCCAGAAGCCGAACGCCTGTTGGGATGGCGAGAGTCGGAACTCGTAGGGGTGGCGCTGGTGTCGCGCATCGCCTCCAAACAGAGGAAAGGCAAAAAATCAAAGGTTTTAAGTTCCAAGCCACAGGAAGCAAACAAGAGCGAACTGTCGCCGATCGCCACTAAACTATCTTTACAAGATGCGATCGCCTCTGGTCAACCTTACAGTAATTCAGAAGACGAATTTCTCTGCCGCGATGGGAAAATTTTACCCGTTTCCTATTTTTTCAATCCCGCCGATGGTGGCGCTAACATCTCCGTCTTGGTATTTTTTGACATCGGCGCACAAAAGCGAGTTGCTAGAGAAAAAGAGCGATCGCTCTCTATGCTACAATCAGTTTTAGAATCCACGGATGCGGGTATTATTGCTGTTGACAATAATGGTAATGTGTGTAACTACAATCAAAAATTTCTCGAAATGTGGGGTTTGTCGGAAGCACAGCAATTAAGTCGATCGACTGTCGGCACTCTGCAAAAACCCACTAAAACCAGCTTTCCCTTTGCCCTGCGCCAATTAAAATACCCCCAAGGATTTCTCAAAAATGTGATGAAAGTGTCGGCTCATCCAGATACTCAAATAGACGACTTATTAGAATTTAAAGATGGGAAAATTCTAGAATTACATTCCCTGCCCTCAAAAGTAGGCTCAAAAATAGTAGGCAGAGTCTGGAGTTTTCGAGATTTTACCGAACGCAAAAGAGTAGAAAAAGCTTTGCAAGAGCGAGTTGAGTTCGATCAATTAATTACCAGTTTATCAACACATTTTATCAGCCAGTCAGTATCAGAAATAGAACGAGGTATCGTTCAAGCCCTAGAAGCGATCGCCATAAAAACCAGCTTCGAGCGCAGTTACATCTACCTGTTATCCGCAGACAAAAATCAATTTAAAAACAGCTACGAGTGGTGTGAACAAGGGAGACAGTACCTGAGAGAAAAAATCCCACAAATATCAGTAAAACAAATCCCTTGGCTAGGGGAAAAAATAGCGAAATTTGAAAGCTTATACATTCCAGAAATAAACGAATTAGAGGAAATAAAATTATTAGAAATAGCATATCTTGACGAAAATAAAGCACCGGAATCAAGCCATACATACCAATTTAAAAATCCCAATAAAAGCTCCCTGAAGTCCTTGGCAGCCCTGGGAGAATCCCTGCCAAATTTTCCAATTAAAAAAGAAGCTATCAAAAGCCTGCGTTCATTGATAATTATCCCCCTAGTTTGCAGTAAAGAATTAATCGGATTTATAGGCTTCGATAGCAAAAAAGAAACAACAAGTCGATCGCCCGAAATATGCACCCAGCTCAAAATAGTAGGAGAAATGCTAGCCAATGCCCTAGAGCGCCAGCGAGCAGAATCAGCCCTGAGACAAGCCGAAACAAAATACCGCAGCATCTTTGAAAACGCAGTGGAAGGCATATTCCAAATCACGCCAGACGGGCGTTACATTAGTGCCAACACAGCACTAGCCCGCATCTACGGTTACGACTCCTGCACCCAAATGGAAAACGAACTGGCCGATGCCAACAGCCAATTTTATAGCGCCCCCCACCGACGGGCAGACTTGGTTGCAGTGATGACGGATGTCGGTGAAATATCCAAATTTGAATCGCAAGTATACCGCCGAGACGGTACCCAAATCTGGATTGCTGAAAACGCCCGCAGCATCTGCGACGACAACGGCAACGTTCTATACTACGAAGGTACTGTAGAAGACATCACCGATCGCAAACAAGCTGAAGCAGCCCTCCACCAGGCTCTAGAAGCAGCAGAATCAGCAAACCGTGCCAAAAGTACATTTCTGGCAAACATGAGCCACGAACTCCGCACACCCCTCAACGCGATCATCGGCTACAGCGAAATGCTTCAAGAAGAAGCCGAAGACTCTGGGAACGAGGCATCAGTCCCGGATTTAGAAAAAATCCGCACCGCGGGCAAACACCTGCTCTCCCTGATCGACGACATCTTAGATATCTCTAAAATAGAAGCCGGGAGAATGGAACTGTACCTAGAAACCTTCGACATCCCATCCCTCATACAGAGCGCGGTGGCTACCGCACTCCCACTGATCGAAAAAAACGGCAACATCCTAGAAATTTACTGCCCTGACAATCTCGACACCATGCACGCAGACATGACAAAAGTGCGACAGGTACTACTAAACCTGCTGAGTAATGCCGCTAAATTTACCCAAAATGGAAAGATTGCGATCGGAGTCGAAAAAATTAAAAATGAAGAGTTAAGAATTAAAAATCAAGAGGAATCTGGTCAAATTTTAATTTCCAATTCGGAATTTTTAAGTTTCCGTGTCGCCGACACGGGAATCGGCATGAATGCAGAACAATTGCAGCGAGTTTTCCTACCTTTCACCCAAGCTGATGCTTCAACAACCCGTAAGTACGGGGGCACAGGTTTAGGATTGGCTATCAGCCAGCGCTTCTGTCAGATGATGGGTGGCACCATAGAAGCCAACAGCAAATTGGGTGTCGGCAGTGCTTTCACCGTCATCCTACCGAGCCAAATCAAACTGCCGGAAATACCAGAAACCAAAGTCCGCGACAGCAGCCCCCTGGACTCAAATACTATAGGGACTATTCTAGTAGTTGACGATGATGCGATTTCGCGGGATTTGATCCAACGCGCTCTGACTCGCCAAGGACTACGCATAGAACTCGCCACCAACGGGGAACAAGCCTTAGCCCTCGCCAAGCAACTGCACCCGGATGCCATTACTCTAGACGTGATGATGCCGGGAATGGACGGCTGGGCAGTGCTCTCAGCACTGAAGGCCGATCCAGACCTTGCCGAAATTCCCGTAATCCTGCTATCCTTTGTTGGCAACAAAAGCCTCGGCTTTGCATTGGGTGCATCGGACTACCTCACCAAGCCAGTGGACGGCAAACGGCTGGCTGCTTTGTTGAGGAAGTACCGACGCCACCAAGACAACCGGGTAAATAACAATTTGAGCTGTCAGATCCTGATTGTGGAAGATGATGTTGCCACCCGCAGAATACTGCGACGCATACTAGAAAAACAGGGCTGGGCAGTAACTGAAGCCGATAGTGGGCGCGCTGCTCTCGATCGCCTAGACGTTTCCCTACCCAACCTGATCCTACTGGATTTGATGTTGCCAGAAATGGATGGCTTTGAGTTGATTAGCGAAGTTCGCAAATTGAACTCTGGAGATCCAATACCGATTGTTGTGATCACGGGTAAAGATTTGACACCAGCCGAAAGTCAACAGCTAAATGGTTGTGTCGATCGCGTGCTATTTAAGGGAGTCTACAGTTGCGATACTTTGCTGCGCGACGTTCGTTCTATAGTAAATGACAGATTCGATCGCAGGTACGGCTCGAAAGACAAGGAGGGAACCAATGGCTAAAATCCTGTTGGTCGAAGATAATGAAATGAACAGAGATATGCTGTCAAGACGCCTAGCTCGCAAGGGACACGAGGTGTTTATTGCAGTGGACGGTGCCGAGGGATTGTCGATGGCGATCGCCAAAGTACCGGATTTGATTCTGATGGATATGAGTTTGCCAGTGCTCGATGGATGGGAAGCAACCAGGCAAATTAAGGCGGCTCCAGAAACTAGCAGGATTCCGGTGATTGCCCTGACGGCTCATGCTATGGCAGGCGATCGAGAAAAGTGTTTAGACGCTGGCTGCGACGACTACGACACCAAACCGGTTGAATTTCCGCGACTTTTGGGTAAGATTGAACTGCTTCTGAAAGAGGCCATGACATGAAAGGTGATGAGAGCAGCGTTCTAGTTGTTGACGACAATGAAGTAAACCGCGATTTACTGGCCCGCAGACTTCAGCGTCAAGGCCACGCGGTGACAGTTGCTGAAGATGGTGTCCAAGCTCTAGAATTGATGCGCTCTGCGCCTTTTGATTTGGTTCTGCTTGACATTATGATGCCCCAAATGAACGGGTATCAAGTCCTGGAAAACCTGAAGGCGGATGAGAGATTGCGCTACATCCCAGTGATTATGATTTCGGCAGTGGACGATATTGACAGTATCGTCCGTTGTATCGAGTTGGGGGCAGAAGATTATCTTTCTAAACCCTTTAATCCGGTGCTATTGAAGGCCAGGATTAGTGCTTGTCTGGAAAAAAAACGGCTGCGCGATCAGGAGCAAGCTTATTTACAGGAGTTAGCCGAGGAACAGGGGAAGTCCGAGCGTTTGCTGCTGAATATCTTACCCCAGGCGATCGTCGAACGCCTCAAACAGGGAGAAATTACGATCGCCGACAGTTTCCCTGACGTGACTGTGATGTTTGCGGATTTGGTTGGTTTTACTAAGCTTTCTACTCACTTATCCCCCGCGGAGTTGGTGGAATTGCTCAACCAGATTTTCTCGAAATTTGATGAGTTGGCCGATCGCTACGGACTTGAGAAAATTAAGACCATCGGTGATGCTTATATGGTAGTTGGTGGTTTGCCCACACCCACTGACAATCATGCTGAGGCGATCGCTTCTATGGCGATCGACATTCAAGCAGCCATTAGCAAGATGCGAACCAAAGGCGATCGACCACTGAGCATCCGCATCGGTATCAATACTGGCCCTGTGGAAGCTGGGGTAATTGGTACTAAAAAGTTTACCTATGATTTATGGGGAGATACAGTAAATATAGCTTCTCGGATGGAATCTCAAGGTGTACCCGGAGGGATTCAGGTGACAGTTGCTACCTACGAACGGCTACGGGATAAGTACATTTTCGAGGATCGAGGCGTGCTTCATGTGAAGGGCAAAGGAGATATGATGACTTATCTGCTTTTGGGTCCAAAGGGTTAATTAGTCATTTAACCAATAACAAATAACTCATAACAGTCAAAAAATACAAAAATATCCAATGAACGTAAATTCTAATCTCTTAATGTACGCCCAATGGGCAGGAATTATCACAGCGGCTTTCGCTGTTTTCACGGTGATTGCATTTATCTTGCAATGGGGTTTTCGCTTCCGGTTGGTAGGAGTTACTAGCTTTATGGCAGTAATTGCTGCTAGTATATTTGGCCTCGGTTTAGGATTGTTTATTCGCACTGAAATTCCCGGTGCTGTGCGCTATTCTCTAGTTTACGATACAGGCGGTGCTCAAACTGTAATTACCGTGCCACCGACTATCGCCCAATCAGAGTTGGAAGCGACGATGCAGCAAGCTGCTGCGGATTTGTACTCCCCAGGTCGCTCTGGACGTGGCAGAGACTACATGACTATTAAGGTACGGACAATTGTACATCCAGAGCCAGGAGTCTCCCAGCCACTGTTTTTGGGAGAGGTGACGCGATCGCTCGCTACTCGATATGACGACAAAATGTCGATCGAAATCTTCCCCGAACAAGTTGCTACTTTGAAAAAATATCAATCCTAAAAGTAGGAAGATAGGAGTGGCCAAGCTGTTTTGTTAATTGCTCCCTGAGCGGAGTCGAAGGCAGCAATTAACACAGTATCTTAACAGCCTTGGCGGTTGCTAAATCGCTAACAAACTTAGCTAAACAGACGGGAATCCCCACACTATACCGCCTCGGTTAGTGTGGGATGAAAAGCGTGTGAGGCGAGGATTCCGCCCACTTGCAATCTAACAATCAAAGATGTTAGCAGTAAGCGGGCGGATGACGAGACGAGCAAATCTTTAAATATCACTTCAAGTCTGATCAGCATTGTATCTGCGAGAACTTTGTGACAATACTTAGTTGTTAACACTAAGCGACATTTGAGGTCTGAAACCCATCTAGCCTTAGGAATAAAATATGAGCTCATTTGCTTGACACTAAATGTACATCCTGATAGGCTAGCTTTAAGTAAAGCGTAAAGGTCGTAACGCGATGAAAGTAACGTATCAGTATCAATTCTATCCAGACACTAATCAAAAACAGAAGCTCAATCACTGGCTGAGGATTTGCCGTTATTGGTATAATCGCCAGTTAGGCGACAGATTCGATTGGTGGGACATGAATCGGACTGGTATTGATGCTTGTCCACTAATCAGCAGTATTTCTAATCCTAGGGAAAAGCCTAATTACTACAACCAAAAAGCTTTACTACCAGTTATCAAAAAAGACTTGGTAAAAGTTTGTCATAGTGGTGAATTGTTGGATTTTAAGCAAGTAGATTCTACGGTCTTGCAAGATGTTTCCAAACGAGTAGACAAAACATTTGAGCGATTCATCATCGGCGATAGTAAAGGTGGGAAATCAGGTAGACCTCGCTTTAAAACTGAAGCGGACTATCGCACAATGGCTTTTGCAACTGCTAGCGATGATTGGATTAAGCTAGTCCGCAATGACTGGATTTATATTCGACTGCCAAAACTAGGGGTTGTCAAAGTTCGGATGCACCGCTCCATCCCAGATGGATTTACCCTCAAGCAAGCTAGTGTCACTAGAAAAGCTGATGGTTGGTTCATTCAATTAATGCTTGAAGACACATCAGTGCCTGAGTTCACCCCCGATGGGGTTATGCCAACTTGGGACAACTCAATTGGTTTGGACGCGGTACTTCATGAGAATGTTTATCTAGCAACATCTGAGGGTGAAAAGCTATCTTCACTCAAGCCACTACGCAAGAACCAAGCTAAGCTAGACCGGATTTCGACAAAACGGAATAAGCGTAAAAGAGGAAGCAAGGCTAGGCGAAAGTTGGCTAAAAAAGAGGCGCGTCTGCATCAACGAATTGCTCGTTCTCGCCAAGACTTTCAGTACAAAGTTGCTCACAAGCTTGTACGAACAGGTGCTAAATTATTTTTCCATGAAGACCTAAATCTGAAGGGTTTAACGAAGCGAAATAAAGTTAAAAAAGATGATGATGGGACTTACCTCCCCAATGGTCAATCAGTCAAGTCAGGACTGAACAAGTCTTGGCTGGATGCTGCATTCGGTCAATTTTTCAAGACACTGGACTACATAGCCGCAAAAGCTGGAGCAGTTGTCATTTCAAAAAAACCTGCTTATACCTCAATGGTACTCAGTTATCGGAATGAAATCATTTTCACCCATTGCAGTATTCGAGATTATTGGGATGAGCAAAACTCTCTAATGGTTGACCGCGATATTAATGCCGCGATTAATTTAAAGAGACTGGGGTTGGACATTTTCCCCAGTATAAAACGCCGTGGTGGGAATCTTTCTATAGTAGGAACTATGGATGACAGTACCATAAAGGAAATTTTGTATACCCATAGTAGGGCTGCAAAGATGCCCACGTCATAGCACCACGAGGCTTGACGTGGGAGTATGTCACAGGAAATCAGAGGAGCTTATCGCCCCATTAACTCCCACCAGAGTAGCTACAACATCAGTAGTTCCAGCTACTCGCAGCAGTATACCGTTGAGAGTAGGTGTAAATTGTAACTGCTGGAAACTCAGACCACCAGTCAAGACAAATCGATCGACACCAACATCAAAATTAATCACAGTATCATTGCCACTAGCAGCACTCAACACAAATCGATCGCTTCCGATACCTCCTATCAAAGTATCATCGCCCAAACCACCAAACAGTAGATCGTCACCATCACCGCCATTGAGAATGTCCTTATCTTTCCCTCCATTGAGAGTGTCATTACTATCACCCCCGTTGAGAGTATCTTCCCCTTCATTACCGTAAAGCAAATCCTCGCCAGCACCGCCACTGATGCAATCTTGCTGGCCAGTAGTACCTACAGAAACACCTCTGTCATCGGCGCGATCGCCAAAGATGGTATCGTTGCCATCATCGCCACAAAGTTCATCATTACCATCGCCGCCAAAAATTAAGTCATCATCACTGTCTCCATGTATGAGGTCGTTACCTTTGCCACCGTAGAGAGAATCATTGCTCTTACCGCCACGGATAGTATCCTCAGATTCATCGCCGAATAATAAGTCAGAACCGATATTCCCGAAGAGCAAGTCATTCCCCTCGACATCCTTGAATCGACTGCGAGTACCACCGTACATAGTGTCGTCTCCACTGTCTCCGGTAAGGGTATCAGAGCCAAGTTCGCCCCAAATCAAGTCATTATCTTTGCCCCCCCAAACGGCATCGTTGCCCTTACCTGCTTGCACCGTATCATTACCGTTACCGCCGGCAATGATGTCCCCACCGGTACCACCAAAGATTAAATCTTGTTCGCCAGTATCCCCAATCGAGTTGGAACTGCCACTGTCACCGAGGATGGTATCAATACCTTCTCCACCGTAGAGAGTATCAGAGCCTAATTGACCAAAAATTAGGTCATTACCTCTGCCTCCATAAACAACATCATTATCTTTGCCGGCAATCAGCGTATCGTCATTTTCTTGGCCGCTCAGAAAATCGTTGCCGAAACCTCCGTAGAGCAAGTCCCGTCCTTGGAAGTCCTTAGCCCTGTTGTCAGTGATACCACCAAACAAGCTATCCTCTCCAGTACCGCCAATCAACGTATCGGAGCCGAGTTCACCCCAAATCAGGTCACTGTCTCGACCTCCAAAGGCAATATCATTACCTTTGCCGCCATGAATGGTATCGTCACCCTCATTGCCGTTGATGACATCTGCACCATCGCCTCCGAAGATTAAATCGCGAGCATCGTCAGGACTCTGGGAGTTGTTTAGCCCGGTGTCTCCCAAAATAGTGTCCGCACCTCGATCGCCCAAAAGAGTATCAGAACCTAAGTCGCCAGAAATCCAATCGTTTTGTTTCCCAGTGGCTATAAAATCGTCATTCTCGCCACCGTAAACAACATCGCTGCCAAATCCGCCAAAAATTGTGTCATTGTCTTGGTTGCCGTAAATTACATCGTTACCACCTTCACCTAAAAGTAGGTCACGACCTAAAAAACCAGCAATTTTTTCGTTACGATTGCTACCCTGAATCAAGTCGTTGTCATTGGTTCCTTTAAGGGTTTGTTCCTCAAGCGACACTTGTGTCTCTGAGCTGTTAAATGAGACTTCAGGGGGTTGTGTTGGTGGCAAAAAGTTAATTTCCGGTGTTTCCACAAGCAGCTCACACCCACAGTCTGTTTCTGGTTCGGCGATGGGAGTTGGTGTTGGTGTGGACAAAACTGGCTGTAAGATAGCAGCTACAGTAGCAGTGGAGGGACTGGTAGCGCCTTGGTTATCAGTGGCGCTGTAAGTGAAACTAGCTCCGGTAAAATTACCAGTTGTTTGGAGAAATAATTCCTGAATCTGTGGAGGAGTCAGGGTTTGACCTGGTGTCACTGCTACGCCGCCGTTGGCTGGGTCTCCTAAAAATAGGATTCCTTGGTCTGCTGGGGGCAAAGTGTTGATAGTGTAAGAGGCGATCGACCCATCGGGATCAGTGGCTGACACTCCTGTTATTTGTTTGCTGCTATTGGGGGGAATGCTCAAGGTAGCATCGCTAGCCACTGGGGGTTCATTCGCCTGGGGAGTTGGAGTGGGCGTTGGTACTGCTGATGGAGTGGGCGTTGGCACTGGTGATGGAATGGGCGTTGGTACTGGTGATGGAATGGGCGTTGGTACTGGTGATGGAGTGGGCGTGGGAGTTGGGGTGGGAGCTACAATCTCCGCTACCGTAGCAGCCGCCGGACTGCTGAGACCTTTATCGTCTGTCGCTCTGTAGTTAAAGTTGGCTCCGGTGAAGGTACCTGTGGACTTGAAAAATAGCTGGCTAATTTGGGCTGGGGTCAGCACTTGACCCGGTGTGACAGCGACGCCGCCGTTAGCTGGGTCTCCTAAGAACAGGACTCCTTGGGCAGAGTTCGGCAAAGTATCTATTGTATAGGAGGCGATCGTCCCGTCGGGGTCACTTCCTCCGAGTCCGGGGAGTTGAACGGTGCTGTTGGGTGCGATCGCTGTATTCACATTATTCGTTACAGGCGGTTGGTTAGCACCAGGTAGCAAAGCCGATACCGTAGCAGCCGCCGGACTGCTGAGACCTTTATCGTCTGTCGCTCTGTAGTTAAAGTTGGCTCCGGTGAAGGTACCTGTGGACTTGAAAAATAGCTGGCTAATTTGGGCTGGTGTCAACACTTGACCCGGTGTGACAGCGACGCCGCCGTTGGCTGGGTCTCCTAAGAACAGGACTCCTTGGGCGGCGTTCGGTAAAGTATCTATTGTATAAGATGCGATCGTCCCGTCGGGGTCACTTCCTCCGAGTCCGGGGAGTTGAAGGGTGGTGTTAGGTGCTAGGACTGCATTGGTATTGTTGGTGACAGGGGGTTGGTTGACCGGTGTAGGTGTGGGAGGAGTGGGCGTGGGAGTTGGGGTGGGAGCTACAATCTCCGCTACCGTAGCAGCCGCCGGACTGCTGAGACCTTGATCATCAGTAGCTCTGTAGTTAAAGTTGGCTCCGGTGAAGGTACCTGTGGACTTGAAAAATAGCTGGCTAATTTGGGCTGGTGTCAACACTTGACCCGGTGTGACAGCGACGCCGCCGTTAGCTGGGTCTCCTAAGAACAGGACTCCTTGGGCGGCGTTCGGTAAAGTATCTATTGTATAAGATGCGATCGTCCCGTCGGGGTCACTTCCTCCGAGTCCGGGGAGTTGAAGGGTGCTGTTGGGTGCGATCGCTGTATTCACATTATTCGTTACAGGCGGTTGGTTAGCACCAGGTAGCAAAGCCGATACCGTAGCAGCCGCCGGACTGCTGAGACCTTTATCGTCTGTCGCTTTGTAGTTAAAGTTGGCTCCGGTGAATGCACCTGTGGACTTGAAAAATAGCTGGCTAATTTGGGCTGGTGTCAGCACTTGACCCGGTGTGACAGCGACGCCGCCGTTGGCTGGGTCTCCTAAGAACAGGACTCCTTGGGCGGCGTTCGGTAAAGTATCTATTGTATAAGATGCGATGGTTCCGTCGGGGTCACTTCCTCCGAGTCCGGGGAGTTGAAGGGTGGTGTTAGGTGCTAGGACTGCATTGGTATTGTTGGTGACAGGGGGTTGGTTGACCGGTGTAGGTGTGGGAGGAGTGGGCGTGGGAGTTGGTACTGGCGTGGGAGTTGGGGTGGGAGGTGTGGGAGGTGTGGGAGGTGTTGGAGGTGTTGGAGGTGTCGGTGTCGGTGTCAGAGCGGTGGTGACTTTGGCACCCGGTGCAGTACCGTCATTGTTACTGGGAGTGGGGTCTGGGGTGCTGGAGCTACTGCTGGCAATATTCGATACGCTGACTCCTGCTGGTGCGATGAA
>JAHREW010000018.1:0-94850 GCA_020883125.1 Microcoleus sp. CAWBG506 | reverse complement strand
TGTAGGTACCGCCATTGGATACAACTACTCCTGTTAAGCCGGGAATGATGCTGTCGGTGATGGTGATATTATCGGCGGTGTTCGGCCCGTTGTTTTTTGTGGTGATTGTATAACTGACGGTGGAACCTGGTGCACCACTATTAGTCCCGGTTTTGGTGGTAATGACATCGGCGCTCGGTGTCAGAGCGGTGGTGACTTTGGCACCCGGTGCAGTACCGTCATTGTTACTGGGAGTGGGGTCTGGGGTGCTGGAGCTACTGCTGGCAATATTCGATACGCTGACTCCTGCTGGTGCGATGAAGCTGATGGTGCGGGTGGTGCTGGCTTGATTGGTTAAGGTGGCTAGGGGGAAGGTGACTATCCCTGTAGTGCTGTTGTAGGTACCGCCATTGGATACAACTACTCCTGTTAAGCCGGGAATGATGCTGTCGGTGATGGTGATATTATCGGCGGTGTTCGGCCCGTTGTTTTTTGTGGTGATTGTATAACTGACGGTGGAACCCGATGGAGCACTATTAGTCCCGGTTTTGGTGGTAGCTAGGTCAGCAATAGCAGTTATTGTCGTGATGGCCCTAGAGGTTGGTAGCGAAGTATTATTGTTTGCAACAACGGGATCGAAAGTGCTGGAATTACTGTAAGCGACGTTAGTGATGGTGGTGGGTGTGGCTGGAGCTATGGCGGTGACGGTGTAAGTGACGCTACCACCGCTGGTCAAAGTCGGTATCACTGGCCACGAGACAGTCCTGGTTGTGGGGTTGTATGTGCCACTGTTGGATGGGGTGACTCCTGTTAAGCCTGGGGGCAGGATATCTTGAATTAGGACATCTTTCGCGTCGGTGGTACTGGGTCCTATATTAGTGGAGGTAATTGTGTAGGTAATGGCGCTGTCTAGGGCGGCAACCTGGGGTCCTTGTTTGGCAATGGAAACGTCGGCTTGGGGTGGCGGATTTATACTTTCGACGAGGAGATTGTTAAGTTCATGAATGTTGTTGTCGCCACCTGTGGCAGCAGCAAAGCCAAATTTAAAAGTAGGTGGCACTGCTCCGTTTACGGCTATCAAATTTGGGATGTCGATCAGTGTTTCACTCGCATCAAAGCTGCCGTTCTGATCCAAGTCTATGGCCACTGCGAGACGGTTAGGTGTTGGTGAATTCACCGGAAATAATGTAATTTGGACGCTTCTTTTAGTATTAATAGCAGTCCGACTGGTTGCAGTTTGATTATCTATGCCAAGGGAAATGGAAGTGTTAGTTAAAAAATTAAAACCTAAATGTTCATAAGTTCTGCTTTCACTGCCTCTAACTGCTACTGAATCTTTTCTAATTCCGGGACCACCCACACGCCCGAAAGTCGATCGTAGTGGTGGGAGCGGTTGAGGCTCGGAAAAATTGCCAAACTCGTCCAATCCGACACCTAAATAACCTCCGACAATGCCTTCGGATCTCAGGGCAGGATTTAGGCTATTATTGCTACCATAGCCGAGAGATCCGCCAAAGCCTCCCGCTTTTGTTGGCGTTGCTGTTCCGTCAATCAGGAAAAAACTAAGACCATCTGCACCCTCAGTGCTCGTGGAGCCATAGGCAAATAAATCAAAGGTAACTCTTATACCATCAGTGGCAGAGATGGGGTTGTTGTAGAGGACATAAGCTGATTGGTTACCGAGAGCTCCTGTTAATCTCAAAGCGCCTGAGCCGACTGTATCGCCAAGCCCTAAACTGGGAATAACACCGCTGAGGTTGACGGCACCTGCGGTTAAGTCTGGGTTAGCAGAAGTGCCAGAAATTCCATAGATCCAAGGCCCGATTACTGTATCGTTTTTAAAGTTTTCGGCGACTAAGGTAGCTAGGACTGATGGGTAGTCTTCTAGGACTTGTTTTTGAAAGGCTATTTCGGTATTGATTTTTCCTGTAGTAATTTCTAATTCCCAGTCGCCTCCTAGTGCTGCGCTTCCTGTGAGGTTGTTGGAAGCGGCAATATTTGCGCCGGTTATTTCGCTGATTTTTTGTATAAATTTAATGCCGGATTCGCTGGCGGCTATGTTACAGCCATAGAGTAGAATGCTGGCTGCTTTGTTGAGTGCTTTTCCCCACTGCTGCAATTGGCTGCTGTAGGTTTCTAGGTTGTGAATATTGAGTTCTGTTGAGCCAAGTTTTATGGCTGCTGCTTCGCCGTGAGAGATTATGTGAATGTTGTTGATGTTGTGGCGATCGCCCAAAATTTCACTGATTTGTTCTATGCCATCTCGGAATTGATCGATCGCAATTACTTCAAATCCCGCTTTAACTCCGCTGACTAATTGTTGGTAGTTGTCTATTTGCGAGTCGAAAATTACTAGATCTTTGCTCTCTTGTGATTTTGCTCCCAAGCTGGAACTTCCCCATGAGATGTTACTCACATTTTTTTGATTATTGCGTGTTTTCACGGTTGACATACTGTACTCGCTGGTAAACTTCATTTCCGATCGACTTAATTGCCTCGTTTAAGCTAACCGATATTAGAAAAATCGACAAACGATAAAATATTAAGTTTTGTAATGGATTGTTGTTAACTATAAAATACTTACGTGTTTTTTACTATTTAGTGAGATTAACTAAGTAGATTTTATACATATAATGCAATGGTATAACTGCGATCGCCTCAGACAAAAAATTACCCTAAATCTGAGAAAATTCAGCACTTACAGGTATTTCAACTGTAGCTAAAGTCTGGATTTTGCAAGGGTGACAAAGCTTTCAGAGGGCGATCGACAATTAGCTCAATACGTGCGAACAACTTTCAGTAATTGCGAGTTCGCAATTATTTCGAGTGTGTTTATATTTACATTAGTTCTCTCAAGATGGAGGCAAAATATTTTTAAAATAAAGAATGTGAATAATTAAATCAATGTCAAAAAATATAGGTATTGACAATTAATAGTTTAATAGTTATATAGTTTATAATTACCATAATTAATGGTAAAAATTATCATATAAATTTAAAAATTACAATTAAATAGTGAAAAAATTAATAAACCCAAAATTCCCCACTGTAAATTTAAAATAGCGAGATCCCCGACTTGGTAAAAGTTGTCCGGGATCTCAAAAAACAATGCTGTAATATCAAATCCGGGTTTGCTTCCCTTGTCGCATCTTTGTGTGGTTGGCGAGAATTGTTCAGCGACTTACTCTACAAGGGCTATGATACCCGGATTTGAGATCGCTAGAGGCGATCGCACCCTCCAGCGCTGGCTTTCTAAGCGTTAATACTCAGTTCCCGCACCAGAAAAGCCCATTCATCAGCCAATTCTTCAATCACTTTCGCCGTTGGTTTACCAGCACCGTGTCCAGCCTTAGTTTCAATGCGAATCAACACCGGTTTTTCTCCCCCGTGCATTTCTTGCAAAGCCGAAGCAAACTTGAAACTATGAGCTGGAACAACGCGATCGTCATGATCTGCTGTGGTAATCATCGTCGCCGGATAAGCCGTGCCCGGTTTGAGATTGTGCAAGGGAGAATAGCCATAAATTGTGGGAAATTCTGCTGCATTTTCCGGCGAACCATATTCGGAAGTCCAAGCCCAACCAATGGTAAACTTGTGGAACCGCAACATATCCATCACACCCACAGCGGGCAATGCTGCACCGAACAACTCAGGCCGCTGAGTCATGCAGGCTCCCACCAATAAGCCACCATTACTACCACCTGCGATCGCCAATTTTGCTGGCTGAGTGTATTTGTTTGCGATCAACCATTCGGCCGCGCTGATAAAATCATCAAACACATTTTGTTTGTTCAACTTCGTCCCTGCTTGGTGCCATGCTTCGCCGTATTCGCCACCACCCCGCAAACAAGCTGTGACATAAACCCCACCCATCTCCAACCACACAACTCTGCTAACAGAAAAACTGGGAGTTAGGGATATACTAAAACCACCGTAGCCATAAAGATACGTGGGGTTATTACCATCTAGCTGCAAACCTTTTTTGTGAGTGATAAACATCGGTACTTGAGTACCATCTTGGCTGGGATAAAATACTTGCTTTGTCTCGTAATCATCCGGGTTGAAATCTACCTTTGGCTGGCGGTAAATTTTGCTTTCATCTGTCAGCATATTGTAGCTGTAAATGGTATTAGGCGTTGTAAAACTGGTATAAGCATAAAAAGTTTCTGTTTCGTGTCGCTTACCGCCAAATCCTCCGGCTGAACCAATTCCGGGCAATGCTATTTGTCGCACAAAAGAGCCATCTAAATTGAAGATTTTAATTTGGGTGTAGGCATCTTTTAGGTAGGAAGTGACAAATTTATTGTTGAGGAGACCAATTCCTCCCAGGGTTTCGGCTGCTTCGGGGATAATTTCTGTGAACCCCCCCTGAATCCCGCCCTTAGTAAGGGGGGGCGACAAATCAATTCCCCCCTTACTAAGGGGGGGCGACGGGGGGGTTTCATCGCCAGCGAGAGATGGCGCTGGGGGGTTGTTAATGTCGATCGCAATTACGCGGCCGAGCGGTGCATTCAAATCGGTTTTAAACCAGAAAACAGAGCCATCATTGTCGATAAAATTGTACTCCGCTTCAAATTTGTTAATCAGTTCTATGACAGCGGATTCTGGGGCGGTTAAATCTTTGTAAAAAATCAGGTTTTGGGGGTCAGTACCGCGCCAAACTGATATAATTAAATATTTGCCATCTTCAGTAACGCCAGCACTAAAACCCCATTCTTTTTGGTCAGGGCGATCGTAAATTAAGACATCTTGCGATTGGGGAGTGCCTAGCCTGTGGTAAAACAATTTTTGGTAATAATTAACATCTTCATGTTTGCTTTTTTCATTAGGTTCATCATAGCGACTGTAAAAAAAGCCTTTACCGTCGTGAGTCCAAGATGCGCCGGAGAATTTGAGCCACTTTAAATGGTCTGATAAATCTGCGCCAGTTTCGACATCGCGGACTTTCCACTCTTGCCAATCGGAACCGGAAGTAGACAAACCATAGGCCATAAGTTTGCCATCTTCACTAATAGCCATACCACCCAAAGCAACAGTGCCATCTTCCGATAAAGTATTAGGGTCAATTAATACTTGCGGTTCACCATCAAGAGATGTTAAAGTATAGAGAATAGATTGATTTTGTAGACCGTCATTTTTGTAATAAAAATAGCGATCGCCCTCTTTAAAAGGTATGCCATATCTTTCGTAATTCCAAAGCTGAGTCAGTCGCTGCTTAATTTTTTCCCTAGCCGGAATTTCCTGGAGATAGCCAAAAGTGACTGCGTTTTGGGCTTCCACCCAAGCCTGGGTTTCCTCAGAGTCTGGATTTTCCAGCCATCTGTAGGGGTCCGATACTGGGACACCGTGGTAATCGTCGGTTTGGTCGATTTTGCGCGTTGTGGGGTAACTTAAAGGGCGATCGAATGTAGCCATGATTTTTTACTTTTGGTAACTTTGCTTAGTTTAACTTTGAATTTGACCAATTATAAACTCTTCTCTTTCTGCCTTCGTGTGCTTCGCGTCTTCGCGGTTCGTTTCCCTTAGCCATATTCAACTAATCAAACTCCCTCCTTCCCTCCAAAGCGCGGGCCAAAGTCACCTCATCAGCATACTCCAAATCTCCCCCCATCGGCAAACCAAAAGCAATGCGAGTCACCCGTGTAAAAGGTTTCAATAAACGGCCAATATAAAGCGTAGTCGTCTCACCTTCCACACTGGGACTAATCGCAATAATTACCTCTTCAATCTTTTGCAGACTAACACGTCTGACTAAGGGTTGAATGTTCAATTGTTCCGGGCCAATTCCATCCATGGGGGAGATGACACCGCCGATAACATGATATTTACCTCCGTATTCCCGTGTTTTTTCCAACGCAATGACATCGCGGGATTCGGAGACTACGCAAATGGTAGAATTGTCACGGTTAGGATTGTGACAAATTTCGCAAACAGGTTCAGCAGAGAGGTGAAAGCACACTTGACAAAATCCTACCTGCTGTTTGGCATCAATTAAGGATTGAGCCAGGGTTTCCACTTCTTCGTGGGGTCGTTTTAAAATATGTAAGGCGAGTCGTTGGGCACTTTTGGGACCGATTCCTGGCAAGCGCTGCAATTGTTCGATCAAGCGGGCTAAGGGTCTAGTGTACATTAAAATCGGCGGTAATTTGTAAGATCGTTTCCGGTGGATTGTTGCTTGTATAATTTGCGCGATGTAGGGGCTGGTTTTACCAACCATCTATGTTGACAACTAAGTATCTCATAAACCCGCCCCGCCCCTACTAATTTACCCTCCACTAATTTTAGCTTTATAGCCTAGTTTTGTGATGATTTCTAGGAGTTTTTGCTTGTGTTCGCCTTGAATTTCGATTTCGTTATCTTTGAGAGTGCCGCCTGTGCCGCATTGAGCTTTTAATTGTTTGGCTAAAGTGGCTAAGGTTTCTGGTTTTTCCTGAAAGCCGCTGATGACTGTCACTGTTTTGCCTCCTCTTCCTTTTCGGGATGCTTCGATTTTGAGGTTTTGTTGATTTGGGGGGACTTCTTGTACGCCTCGTTGGAGGGCTGCGGAGTTGTCTATGTTGCCAAATTCGGAGTAAACTATTCGTTTTCCTGATTGGTTATTTGTATTGGAGTTTTTGGGTTTTGATGTACTCATAGTAGTTTGGTGTTTGGAGATTTTTTTGTGGGTGGGGGCGGGTTTATTTAGATTGTTTGTTGGTATTAAATATTATTCGTAAAACCCGCCCCTACGGGAATTGATTTTTTGGGCTGTTGATAGCGCATTTCCCTGTTTTAATTCAATTATATCGTTTATGGTTGTTTGTGGAGGTTTTAACCGCAGAGGGCGCAGAGGGCGCAGAGGAAGAGATGAGAGAGGTTGATGTTTCTGATGTTTAGGGATAGGGTAGTGAGTTGCCTATTGCTTCAGATGGTACTTGAAGATGTTATGGATTATCGGCTCAAGTTCCACAGTTTATCGGAGTCAGCTAAATTATAGAAATTGGCGATCGACTGTGATAAAATTATGGAAGTACAGCCGAGAGAAATTCGACGTTAGATCCGACCCGATGGCAGGATTTCTTTCTTAGATTGGTACTATGCCCTAGGAGATCGCAAAGCCCAAGTGTGTAGGGGCGGGTTTTACAAATAATCTACGTCGGAAACCAACAATATAATAAACCCGCCCCCGCCCAAGGACAAAATTGCTTTGGATTAGGAAGAACAGAATTTATAATTGTTAAGTTTCCATTCAATTAGTTTCCCCAGCGAGTGGGGACTCCTGCACTATACACCCCATACAGCGCAACCTGTGCAGAGGCCATTGGCGAGGGGGTCAACGACAGCATAGACATCCCAGCGATTTTTTGCAGCCCTGGCAAAATTACCCGATCGCCCATAGTCCCATGGACTCGATATAATAAAATCTGTCCCATTATCCCCACAAAGTCCGTGACAGTCACACCCCTGCGTCTCACCACCGAAACCACCACCGCCCAACGCCCCGACTCCCTCGGCAGATTTGGCAAATTTGGTGGCAAATATGTCCCAGAAACCCTGATGCCGGCTTTATTTGAACTCGAAGCCGCTTTCCACAAATACCGCAGCGAGCCCGAATTTCAACAGCAACTCCAACAATTACTCAAGGATTATGTCGGCCGCCCCAGCCCCTTATATTTCGCCGAACGCCTCACCGAACACTACGCTAAACCAGACGGAACTGGCCCGCAAATTTACCTCAAACGCGAAGATTTAAACCACACTGGTGCTCACAAAATTAACAATGCTTTGGCTCAAGCATTGCTCGCAAAACGCATGGGCAAAAAGCGCGTGATTGCGGAAACGGGAGCTGGTCAACATGGTGTTGCTACTGCCACTGTTTGCGCTCGATTCGGCATTGAATGCGTTGTCTACATGGGCGTTCATGACATGGAAAGACAGGCTTTAAATGTATTCAGAATGCGCTTGATGGGAGCGGAAGTTCGGGGTGTTTCAGCGGGTACTGGAACTCTCAAAGATGCTACTTCCGAAGCGATTCGCGATTGGGTAACAAATGTGGAAACAACTCATTATATTCTGGGTTCTGTGGCTGGTCCCCATCCTTACCCGATGATGGTGCGCGATTTTCATGCAATTATTGGTGAAGAAACCCGCGCTCAGTGTCTAGAAAAGTGGAATGGTTTGCCGGATATCTTATTAGCTTGTGTGGGCGGTGGTTCCAATGCTATGGGTCTTTTTCATGAATTTGTTGGGGAAGAAACTGTGCGGTTAATTGGTGTTGAAGCGGCGGGAGAAGGTGTGGAAACTGATAAACACGCGGCTACTTTGACTAAGGGAACTGTGGGTGTTCTGCACGGGGCGATGAGTTATTTGTTGCAGGATAATGAGGGCCAAGTCATTGAGCCGCATTCGATTAGTGCAGGTTTGGATTATCCTGGTGTGGGGCCGGAACACAGTTATTTGAAGGATGTTGGTAGGGCTGAATATTACAGTGTTACTGATGTACAAGCTTTGGATGCTTTTCAACGGTTGTCGCAGTTGGAGGGGATTATTCCGGCTTTGGAAACTGCTCATGCGATCGCCTATTTGGAGACTCTTTGTCCGCAGTTAACCGGCAGTCCGCGGATTGTGCTTAACTGTTCTGGACGTGGTGACAAGGATGTGAACACTGTGGCGAAGGTTCTGAATATTTAGTTTAACGGAATTTTGGGCGATCGCTCTGTAGGAATTAGTAACAATTAACTTGCTCTCTCGGTTTAGGTCATGTACAAATCTTTAGTTTTGATGTTCCTAGGATTGCTAACAATCCTGCCTAATTGTTCCCAGCTAATTCCTACAGAATCCCTGCCACAAAATCCCATGAATGCTAATCTTGCTTCTAGTTCAATTGCTGATTTAGAAACAGCGGTAAACGAACAAGTTAATCAATATCGAGCATCTAAGAAGTTGCCGCCACTTAGTATCGATCCGCGTATTACTAAGCAAGCTAGGATTCATAGCGAAAATATGGCGAGTGGGAAGGTTAAGTTTAGCCATGATGGGTTTGAGGGGCGGGCAAAGGCGCTCGCGATTCCCTATCAAAGTGTAGCTGAAAATGTGGCTTACAACATGGGCTTCAGCGACCCGGTACGCAATGCTGTTGATGGTTGGATTAAGAGTGACGGACACCGTAAGAATATGGAGGGTCAGTTTAATTTGACTGGGATTGGGATTGCGAAAAATGCGAAAGGGGAGTATTATTTTACTCAGCTTTTTGTCCGCCGTCGATAATTTAAAGTCATTAGTCATTAGTCATTAGTCATTAGTTATGAGTTATTGGTAGCAGAACAGCAAATAACAAATAACAAATGCCCAATGCCAAATTACCAATGCCCAATGCCCAATTACCAATTACTAATTCTCAATAATGGAATTTCCTAATTTTCAAGTCTGTGATCGCGATCTGCCCGATTCTCTGTTATCTTACTATTTGACCGCAGGGACGATCGCTGTTGATACCGAAACCATGGGTTTGATGCCCTGGCGCGATCGCCTGTGTTTGGTGCAGTTGTGCAACCCGGAAGGTAAAGTTGTCGCGATCAAAATTGCTAAAGGCCAAAAAGAAGCGCCGAATTTAAAGAAATTAATGGAAGCTGAGAATATTGAAAAAGTATTTCACTTTGCTCGCTTCGATATGGCAACAATGCGTTACAATTTAGGGATTGACATTGCCACGGTTTTCTGCACTAAAATAGCTAGTAAACTTGCGAGAACTTATACCAACAGACACGGACTGAAAGAAGTAATTCTTGAACTGGAAAAAGTAGAATTAAATAAAACTTCTCAAAGTTCTGATTGGGGAAATTTTGACAATCTTTCAGAGGAACAACTGCGATATGCTGGGAATGATGTCCTCTATTTGTTGAGTGCTAAACAGAAGTTGATGGCGATGTTGCAGCGAGAGGAACGTTGGGAAGTTGCACAGCAATGTTTTCAGTGTTTGCCAGTTTTTGTAAGTTTGGATTTATTGCAATACAAAGATGTTTTCGAGCACTGATGATTTAATGGTGTACTGGTTCCCAGGCTGTTCCTAGAAACCCAGATACTTTGGCTCGGTCTCCTATTTTCGTGGTAGCTTGGGGCGAGGAAGAGCCTGTGGACATCGGTTCTCAGGCTCTTCCTAGGAACCAGTTAATTCGTTGTTATATCAAATCCGTTGACATCGGAATTATTATTTCTCTCTTCTCTTTCTCTGTGTCAAGAGTGTCCTAGTAAGGTTTAATCATTCCGATACAACCGGAATTAATATTACTTGTGGCTTGTGGCTTGTGGCTTGTTGCTTCGGCTATATTAGTATTCAACATGGTGTTGGTGCATTAAAGCTTCTATTTGATCGTCAACATTTCTAATTACTTTTTCCAAGGCCGGTAAACCATCTAAGGGCAAGGGACCAAGTCGAGTGCGATCGCGAATTTGATTTACTTTTCGCTGCAATTCCTGAGCTAATTTTAGTGCATCCCGACTCAAATTAGACAACTGTTGCTGCTCATAAAACCTCAAAGCAGCCCCCCGCAACACTTGCAGCGTGGCTTCTTCGCCGCCGTTGGCAGGCATCACCCGCAAGCGCAATAACAAATGAGTTTCTTGATAAACTCGCTCAACTTCCACCTGTTTTATGTGTTCCACCCGACTCGCAGGCATATCTGTCAACCGCTTCAACTCGTCGATCACTTCTTGAAACAATAGGGGATTGATATCTTCAAGCATTGATTTCAAAATGCCGTCTTGACTCCACAGAATCCGGCCTTGCAACTGCTGTCGCTCAAAAAACAGGCGGCCGATACCTTCTCGTAATATTTTGCCAAGCAATTCATGCAGCAATTGTCGCGCGGGTAATTTTGCCAAATGTTCCATGGGACTTGACAAGTGCAAGGCTTCTACCTCCAAAACTGGCAACCCAATTTCTGAGTAGGAAACCTCAGAAGAAGCTGGTTTAATTACTTGTGGCGCAGGTATTAAGCCCAAGCTGCTGGGACGTTTGGGTTCTGGCCCTGAGAGCACTGTTTCTGCTTTTGGCTGGGAATTTACCGTTGTCTTGTTCCCCAGAGTGGGATTGGTCTGGGTAAAAGCTGCTGTGGTGGCTGTGGGCGCTGCTTCTCTTGGTTGGTTAGCGTGCAATAAGTACGCTGAGAGCATTGAGTGCTGAGTTTCTGATGAAAGTTGCTCCGTGGTGACAGAGCAATTCATGTAAGCTAAAATTCGCTGTACATAGTCTAAAGCCGAGTCATCTTGTAGATCGACTACGCCCAGTTTTAATATATTACCTTCTAGAGATAGAGGCAAAACTTGATAGTAAAGACAGGCTTCAAAGGGGACAACCGTATCGATTAATGGAAATATTCGATCGGTGTTGATGACCGTCACTGAGTTTGTTGGAGATGTGTATACCATTAGTCAATAAGTAATAGTTGGGGACAAGCGCGATCGCGCTTTTTGCGACACACCAACCTCATCCATCAAATTAAACGCTGTAACTTCCCTGACGGGGCAGAAGTCTGAAGGCTGAATGTTCTTTTGAATAAAAATCGTGAGTCCAAGTTGCCCATGGGATCGATCGTCCGATATCCAGGGGGTTTGTGACTAATTCACAAGTTTTAAATATGCACCACAACTGATAATTTATAGACAACCGCTTCAATTGACTTCAAATCATTATTTGTCAGGGCCCACATTTGGCAGCATCGCGCGGAGGCGTTGCTTGCTAGATACGTGAGTGTAATAGTTAATTTAGGATTAGGTAGAAAATCCTGAGAAGTCGATCGTGCTGCTAGTATCTTATCCTACCAAGCAGTAGTCGCAGTTAATTGCGGACAATTAAGCGATCGCGATCGGGTCACTTTCAATTTGGCAATTCACAGAAAAGACACCGGATCGGGAACTGATTTGTATCGAGCATAGAACCAAAATGTTACAAATAATTAACTATTAACAATGGTCTGCAACAGATTCAGGAGCGATCGTTGCGAAGAGATTGAGCTGCTAAATAGAGTTTAGTCCACTCGCCGATGACCTGATTGGTTTTCAATTTGAGTTCAGAGGCGATCGTCTCTACACTTTTACCTGCTTTGAGCGATTCTATCAAATGCCGTTGAGCATCCGTCAGGTTTTGCCAATATTGCTCCCACTGACTAGGAGTCAAACCCAAACTGTGTTCTTGCAGAGAAGTTTCCAGCCAACTAGCGACTAATTCGGGGGATTGTTTGACTGCGAACACCCGAATCGCGTGGTAGCTAACTTTTTCTCGCAAGCGGTAAATTTGCTTGATCGGAACATTCAAAGCTTCGGCGATGGCTTCCTGAGAACGCCCTTGCAGGTACAGCCGCAGCCACTGAGAGGCCAGCGGATCGACTTGGGCGGCCAAATAAGCCTCAAACTCTGCTTGGACAATCTGCCGCTGAGCTTGCCGATCCTCCCAAGCTTGAGTTTCAAGATAGTCAGACATCGCCTCTTCGTCTAGTAGGCTGACTGGTTCATCTGTATCATCCGGTAGCACCTGTTCCGACACCAGCCGCACCCAGTCTCCTGCTGGGACTTGGGTCAACCCCCCCCGCTGGGAACGCCGCAGGTAGTTGACAAAACGATACACCAGCAGTGGCTGGTTGCGGATCGGGCGCAAACAATATTCTTCTACAGTTGCTAGCAGCAAAGAATTTCGCAAGCGTCTGTCTGAGGTACATTCAGCAATCCAGGCGATTTGCTGCTGAAGATATCGATCGGAATTGAGCATTTCCTGAATCACTTCTTGCAGCACATCCACCACACTCCGCTGTCTGTCGCGACTCAAAGACACCCACGCTTGGATTTTTTGTCGTAACACCACCAAACCGCCCAGTCGCCCGATCAAGTTGCGATAAGCTTGTTCTGGTGGCAATCCCAGATACCGAGAAATCAAAATTCGATACAAAAAGTCGATCGCCCCAGTGGCGATCGCCAATTGAGTAGGATGGAGTGTGTCAAATCTATCTGGCTGTTGTCCCAACAGCCAGCGAACCACACTCTGGCGAGTGTTCGAATTTTCGTCCTGGCAATCTTTTTCCAATCGAGACTTCCAATCTTGTGCTAGTTTTTCAGGCAAAGTCATGTGCTGTTGAGATATGATCTTTCTCCCCGATTTTACGTGGTATGCTGAATTTTTGAGTCTTTTGAAGATATACGATCGTGTTGGAGGGCAACGCCCACGCGCGATCCGATAAATTACCTTAAACTAAATTCCATTACGGTGCGATATGGCTGCATTTTTATTAGAACTCGGTACAGAAGAATTACCCGCCTCCTTCGTCTGCGATAGTACCCAACAATGGCAGCGATTGATACCTGCAACTCTTGCCGAACAATTCTTGACAAACGACTCAATTAATGTATACGCTACTCCAAGACGTTTGGCCGTTCTCGTAACAGGACTGCCAGTTAAACAATTAGACAGAGAAGAAGAGGTAAAAGGCCCCCCCGCTAGTTCCGCTTTTAAAGATGGGAAACCGACGAAAGCAGCCGAAGGTTTTGCGAAAAAGCAGGGCGTAGAAATTGATGCTTTGGAAGTTCGCGCTACAGATAAGGGCGATTTTGTTTTTGTACTGAAAAAAATTCCGGGGCGGATGACAGCGGATATTTTAACTGAACTTGTGCCGGTGTGGATTAGCAAATTGGAAGGCAAAAGATTCATGCGGTGGGCCGACGGTGAGTTGAAGTTTCCTCGCCCGATTCGATCGATCGTGGCACTACTAGATGATACTGTACTGCCAATTACATTAGTCAGCGGTTCGGATACAGTCAAGAGCGATCGAATTTCCCAAGGGCACCGCGTCTTACACCCGCAACCCGTGTCTGTTTCGCAAGCCGAGGGCTATGTCGAGTGTCTGCGGGCTGCTTACGTTGAAGTCGATCGCCAACAGCGCAAAAATCAAATTCAAGCCCAAGTAGAAGCAGCAGCCACAAAACAAGGCGGTTACGCAGACATCAGCGATGATTTATTAGAAGAAGTAACCGACTTAGTGGAATGGCCAAACGCCGTAGTAGGCAAATTTGACGACGAATTTTTGATATTACCACCGGAAGTAATCACCACAATTATTGTCACCAACCAGCGGTATTTTCCGATTCTAAAAAATCCTCAATACCCCGAACTTCTGCCCTACTTCATTACAATTTCCAACGGCGATCCAGCCAAATCAGCCATCATCGCCGCCGGGAACGAGCGAGTAGTGCGCGCCCGATTAGCAGACGGTCAATTTTTCTACAAAGCAGACTTGGCAAAACCTCTAGAAGATTATTTGCCCAAATTGGAAACAGTGACTTTCCAAGAAGATTTAGGGACTGTACGCGCCAAAGTCGATCGCCTGTGCAAGATTGCCAGTCTCATTGTCAATCAACTGCAACTAACAGCAGAAGAAAGCTTACACATAGCCAGAGCAGCCTTACTTTGCAAAGCCGACCTAGTAACCCAAATGGTTTACGAACTGCCAGAAATGCAAGGAATCATGGGGCAGAAATACGCCTTAGCCAGCGGCGAATCGGAAGCAGTAGCCACAGGGATTGTTGAACATTATTTGCCCAAAGGTGCGGGCGACAATTTGCCGGAAACTCTGACAGGTCAAATTGTCGGAATCGCCGACAAATTAGATACTTTAGTCAGCATCTTCGGCTTAGGAATGTTGCCCACAGGTTCCTCCGATCCTTTTGCTTTGCGCCGCGCCGCCAATGCGATAGTTAACATTATTTGGACGGCTGAGTTGTCAGTCAATTTGCACCAGTTACTCGCAGAAGTTGTTGCCGAATTTACAGCACTTCGCCCGGAAACAAGCCCAGAATTACTTTCAAAATTATCAGAGTTTTTCCTGCAAAGAATTCGGACTTTGCTGGAAGAAGAAGGGCAATTAGATTACGATGTGGTGAATGCTGTTTTGGGAGAGAATGACCCAGAATATACAGAACGAGCATTAAGAGATTTGTTGGATGCTTTGGAAAGAGCGCTTTTCTTGCAACAAATCCGCAATGACAATACATTGGATCTGATTTACGAAACAGTGAATCGTTCAACTCGTTTGGCGGCTCAAGGAGATTTGGATAAAATCGAATTGGAACCGAAAAATGCGGTGAAACCAGAGTTATTTCAAAAATCGTCTGAACAAGCTTTCTACGATGCAGTAGTGCAGTTAGTGCCACAAACCCAGCTATCCAAACAAACTCGCAATTACCAGCTATTAGTAGATAGTTTAACAGAAATTGCTCCGACTGTTAGCAACTTTTTCGATGGGCCAGAAAGTGTTTTAGTGATGGATTCTGACCCGGAAATTAAGCGCAATCGGTTGAGTTTACTGGGATTGCTGCGGAATCATGCGCGGGTGTTGGCTGACTTTGGGGCGATCGTCAATCGATCTTAGAAAGCCGATTTTAGAAAGCCACCAAACCTTTTGATGTAATATCAAATCCATTGGCATAGGAAACATCAATCTCTCTCATCTCCTCCTCTGTGCCCTCTGCGCTCTCTGCGGTTAAATAATCCCAAAAAAACCGTAACCCATACAAAAGGACAAAACCAGCAAAATTCGCTCTATCACACAAATTATGCCGATCGCTCATATCATAGGACTAGGAAAATCAGGAATAGCAGCAGCCAGACTGCTAAAACGCCAAGGATGGGAAATAACATTGAGCGATCGCTCATCTTCCCCAAACTTACTCAAACAGCAACAAGAACTAGCCCTCGAAGGCATTAAAGTAGAGTTAGGTCAATCCTTTCAACCAGACGAATCTATACAATTAATAGTAGTAAGTCCGGGAGTTCCTTGGGACATTCCAGCATTAATCCAAGCCCGAAAATTAGGGATTGAAACCATCGGAGAAATGGAACTAGCGTGGCGCTATCTCAAATCTCCGTGGGTGGGAATTACCGGCACTAACGGGAAAACTACAACTACAGCTTTAATCGCAGCAATTTTTGCAGAAGCAGGACTCTATGCACCCGCTTGTGGCAACATAGGGTATGCTGCGTGCGAATTAGCTGCTTCCGAAAAACAGCCGGATTGGGTAATAGCAGAAATCAGCAGCTATCAAATAGAATCTTCCTCATCTCTTGCGCCGCGAATCGGCATTTGGACGACTTTCACACCCGATCATCTCAGTCGCCACAAAACTTTAGAAAATTACTACAACATTAAAGCCAAATTGCTGAAAAAATCCCAATTTCAAGTGTTGAACGGCGACGATCCGTATTTGCGGCAACAAGGACTTGACAACTGGCCCGATGCGTGTTGGACAAGCGTCAAAGGTGAAACAGAACTGTTGGGCGATGCAGCTTTTGGGGCTTACATTAAAGACGGTTGGGTAATCGCTCAAAACCAGAAAATTCTGCCCGCTGATGCTTTGAAAATGGTGGGAGAACACAATTTGCAAAACTTGTTGATGGCGGTAGCAGCGGCTAATTTAGCGGGAATCGATAAAAGTGCGATCGCCCAAGCCATTAGCAAATTCCCAGGAGTAGCCCACCGTCTCGAACATATCTGCACCTGGGAAGGCATAGATTTCATCAACGACAGCAAAGCCACCAATTATGACGCCGCCCAAGTGGGATTAGCCTCAGTAAGCGCCCCAGCAATTTTAATTGCCGGTGGCGACCCAAAAGAAGGCGAAGACAGCGCCTGGATTGATACCATCAAAGCCAAAGCTGTTGGGGTGTTGTTAATTGGAGATGCTGCGGGTATTTTTAGCGATCGGCTCGAACAAGCAAATTACAACGCATGGGAAATCGTAGAAACAATGGAAAGAGCAATTAACAGAGCAGCAGAATTAGGTAAACAAAATAATGCAAAAGTAGTGCTGCTTTCCCCAGCCTGTGCTAGCTTCGACCAATACCAAAACTTCGAGGAACGGGGAGATCATTTCCGGCAATTATGCCTCGATACCCTAGCTTAGATTGGCTTCGTAGTCACGACTTTCGTCCTGATTCTATAGCAACTGCAAAGGCTGTTAAGGTATTTTGGTCATTGCTCCCTTCGACTCTGCTCAGGTAGCAATAACCAAAGCGCCTTTACGACTGCTACATCTTTTAACCCACACCCAGCCAAATAGCTTTAATCCTATGCTGCTGTTCCCATTCTAGTCCATGAAAAACTACCATCATTTCCTCATGAGTGAAATCAATAATGATAGCGGCCAATTGAGCAGCAGTTGCCGCGTCCAACATGGCTTGCTTCAACTTTGTCATTACTTCTCGATCCATTAACACTAAATCTTGAATAGTTACCTCCCATTCATTGTAATAGTACCTGCAAAGGGTGCATATCAGTTTTGCAAATATATTCGTAGGGGCGAAGCATGACCGCTGTAAATCTCTGGCGCGAGCTAATATAGCAACCGCCAGGGTGGTTAAGTCGTGGGGTGGGGGCGGGTTTATAGAATTTGTCTATACCGATGAAAGATATCGGTGAACCCGCCCCTACAAAATCTGCCCTAATCGCCTTGGCAGTTGCTATAAATTATCTACGGTCATGCTTCGCCTATGCAAAACCAGGATGCTCCCCCTGCAAACATCTTTTACGTTTGTATTGAGACTAGGAATGGGTGCGGCATTTATTTATTGTCTCAAAATTGCGCGATGATATTTGAAAGTCTGGGTGACAACGCTCAGAGCGCTTTTTTTTATCAATCTCCAAAATTTTCACCTCCGAATTTAAACGCTGCTGCGATAGAACTTTAATTTCCTGTTCGAGGTGACGATTTCCCCGTAGAAAAAAATCTTGAGAATTAGAACGAAATAAACCGCTATTGATTTGCTGAATTTGGCTGGGTGTCAACACTTGGGCTGACACAGCAACCGGAAATCCAAAAGATGCCGCCAGCCACAAGCTAGGAATTATCTGTTTGAGAAGGTTCTTCATGACTTTCCCTGGGATCTTTTACCTCAGTTGATTTTTCTGCTTCTGAGTCACTGGCTAATTCATCTTCTTCGGCAATTTTTTCTTGCCATTCAACAAGTTGTTGAAAAAGTTGGGGGCTAATTTGAAAGACAGGCTGATTGGTTTCTGACATATTTACTCCAAAAATTTAGGCGTTTGGGTAACAGGAAAATTCTAGGCTGAGCCTCCAGATATGAGTTACCAGGAAGAGCCTGGTAACTAGCTAACTAGCTACTAGCTAAAGCTATGGTTAAAGTTTCAGTATCGACATGATGATGCCAGTGAAGGAACCGCCAAGTAAAGCTAAAGTAGCTAAGGTACTAATCCCAAAACCCACGGCTCTTTTTTCGGCAGCTTGATAGTAACCCCAAGCAAATAAAATGCGTCCAATTATCCAAACTGCACCGATACCAGCGGCAAAAATGGGGCTGATAAATTGCGCGAAGAGCCACAGGGATGGCAAAAATAAAATCATTTGCTCTAAGGTGTTTTGCTGAACTCGCAATACTCGCTCAAAGTCTGGATTTCCTGTCACTTGGGGAGGAGAAACTTTGTATTTGAATCTAGCTCTACCGACGTTAATCGTGACAATAAAATAGAGTAATAATGCTGAGGCGGTAACTAGGCTCGGCCAAAGTGTGGCGCTTGTTTCTGCGACCATGATTCTGGTATGATGAGAGTGGATTAGATACTGTTAATTATAGGGCAATACGGTTTAGTTAGCGTAGTATTAATTTTAAGCTCATGTATTATCGCCACCCTTGGACTGCTTTCCAACAGTACCGCCGTGATTATCGGTGCGATGATCCTTGCTCCTCTGATGTTGCCAAAGGGAATGGGGAATAGGGAATGGGGAATAGGGAATAATTACCAATTACCAATTACCAATTACCAATTACCAATGCCACCCCATGCCCCATTAATGCAATAACTCCTCTAATTGTTGCTGGTTCCACAAATATTGATATAGCCCTTGCTGCCCTACTAATTCTTTGTGAGTTCCTACTTGGACAATTTCTCCTTTTTCCATGACGAAAATGCGATCGGCACTAGCCGCTGCTGACATTTGATGGGAGATAAAGATGACTGTTTTGCGATCGGTTCCGGTTGCCAAATTCTTCAAAATGTCGGTAGCAGTCTGATTGTCAACGCTGGATAGAGCGTCATCTAAAATGAGTACGGGAGCGTCAACTAATAGGGCGCGAGCTAGGGCTGTGCGTTGTCTTTGTCCGCCGGATAATGTAATGCCGCGCTCGCCGACAATTGTTTTGTACTGCTGGGGAAAGTTGAGGATTTCTGGGTGAATTTGTGCTTGTTGGGCTGCGTGTTCAATTTCTGGCTGTTCTGCTAAGGGATTGCCGTAGCGGATGTTATTCTTGATGGTAGTACCGAAGAGAAAGCTTTCTTGGGGCACGTAGGCGATCGCCCCGCGCAAGTCGGTCAATTTTACCTGAGTAATATCTAATCCGTCTACAAATAATTCACCTGGAGCAATATCTAGCAGTCGCGGTAGCGCATTAGCTAAAGTCGATTTCCCAGAGCCGATCGCCCCAACAATAGCTACAGTTTCTCCCGGTTGAATGGTAAAGTTAAGGTTTTTCAGGGCGGGGATATTAGCACCTGGGTATTTATAATTTAGGTTGCGGGCTACTATCTCGCCTTTAACTGGAGTTGGCATTTCAATTGCATCAGTCCGATCGTAAATTTTTGGTTCTACGGTAAGGATTGATTCGATGCGATCGACACTCACTTCTCCCCGCTGATAAGCAGTAATTGTGAAGCCCAAAAGTGCTGTCGGAAACACCAAACGCTCGACATAAATCAGTAAAGCGACAAAATCTCCCACGCTAATTTCACCCTTAGCAATGGAACCTCCCCCCGCAGCGAGCAAAACTAACAAACTCACACTTGCCAAACCGCCTAGTAAGGGGAAAATAAAATTGCGGGTTTTTGCTAATTCTAAATTTGCTGAGAGCAATTTTTCATTACAATCACCAAAAGCGCGGCGTTCGTTCTCTTCTTGAGCGTAGATTTTAATTACGGAAATGCCACTCATATCTTCTTGAATCAAATCGCTCATCGCCGACAGTTCTTCCTGGACAGCTAGCTGCTGGATGCGCAGTTTGTCGCTAAATAATTGTACCAAAACTAGCATTAAAGGATAAACCGCGATCGCCAACAGAGTCAGCCGCACGTTAATTCCCAGCATCACGGGCAAAGTTAAAGCGTAAGCAAAGGCTGTATTCGCCAAACTCAGCACCGCAAACCCCACCAAGCGACGAATATTATCCAAATCGGAAGTAGCGCGGTTAATTAAATCTCCGACTGTATTGGCCGCAAAATAAGATGGTTCTAAAGTTAATAAATGATTAAATATTTGCTGTTTGAGGTCAAATTCGACTTGACGCCCCACGCCAAACAGAAAAATCCGCGATGCCATCCGAATTACCCACATGATTGAGGCAAGTACCAGAATCAGCAACACGTAGTTTAAAACTTGGTCAAATTCGATCGCAACTTGCAGAGTGTCAACTGCATTCCGAATCAGCAGGGGAATGTAAACGCCCACAGCATTCACAATTAGCAGGGAAAAAACGCCCCAAAATGTCGCTTTCCAGTGGGGGCGCATATAACCACCCAGTTTTTGCAGTCGAGAATAACGAGCCATAGGTAGAAGAAAGGAAGAAGGAAGAAGGAAGAAGGAAGAAGGAAGAAGGAAGAAGGAAGAAGGAAGAAGGAAGAAGGCTCTTCGATTTAGCGAGAGGGTAAAAAGCATAGGTGTCAACTTAAGCTGTCAGCCCGCCCGTGTCCGTTAGTCATCCATCAAGTCCGGCAGGGGTTGAAACCCCTGTCTAATAGCGAAAGTCCTCTCAAAGAGGACTGAAGAGAAGAATCTCAACTCATTAGTCCTCTTTTAGAGGACTAATGAGTTGAGGCAGGGGTTTCAACCCCTGCCGGACTATTGGTTGTACCTGGTTGTTGACACCAATGGGTAAAAAGGTACTACACAGATTTTGACACGGATACACCGATTCAGTTTAGGGCGGGCTCTCCGGCCCACCGCACCAAAAAATTACTCTTTGTGGAACAGGCCCGACAGCCTCAACAGGCAAGAAGTTTGGACTGCGGTGAGTTTAACCGGACTAGAAAATAAACCAAAAATCGATCGATTTAGCACTCAGCCTCAGAGAGTGCTAAATTTGCTATGTAAGCAAATGGAGACAAAACATGACCAAAATAGTTGCATTTAGCGACAAATCTCGGCGGGCACTAGAACGCGGTGTCAATCAACTGGCTGATGCTGTCCGCATTACCTTGGGGCCCAAAGGTCGGAACGTCTTATTGGAAAAGAAGTTCGGAGCTCCCCAAATCGTTAACGATGGTATCACGGTTGCTAGAGATATCGAACTGGAAGACCCCTTGGAAAATGCTGGCGCTCGCTTAATTCAAGAAGTAGCTTCCAAAACTAAAGATATCGCAGGGGATGGCACCACAACGGCAACCGTTCTGGCTCAATCCCTGATTCGTGAAGGCTTGAAGAATGTCGCCGCGGGCGCAAATCCAGTCGCCCTGCGCCGGGGAATTGAAAAAACGATCGCCCACTTGGTACTAGAAATCGCCAAATTGGCTAAACCTGTCGAAGGTGATGCCATTGCTCAAGTTGCTACTGTCTCCGCCGGTAATGACGAAGAAGTTGGCAAAATGATTTTCCAAGCAATGGAAAAAGTAACCAAGGATGGCGTAATTACTGTTGAAGAGTCGAAATCTCTGTTGACAGAATTAGAAGTTGTCGAAGGGATGCAGTACGATCGCGGTTATCTGTCTCCCTATTTTGTCACCAACACCGATCGCATGGAAGTTGAGTACGAAAACGCTCGCATCCTGATCGCCGACAAAAAAATTAGTTCGATTCAAGAACTTGTCCCCATTCTCGAAAAAATCGCTCGCGCTGGTCAACCGCTGGTAATTATCGCCGAAGATATTGAAGGCGAAGCTTTGGCAACTCTGGTAGTCAACAAAGCCCGTGGCGTATTGAATATCGCAGCTACCAAATCTCCCGGATTTGGTGAACGTCGCAAAGCTATGCTTCAAGATATCGCCGTTCTCACCGGTGGTCAACTGATTTCCGAAGAAGTCGGACTCAGCATTGATACCGCAACCCTAGAAATGCTCGGTACCGCCCGCAAAATTACGATCGACAAAGAAAACACGATTATCGTTGCCGGCGATGAACACAAAGCTGATGTCCAAAAACGGATTGTACAAATTCGCCAACAGCTAGAAGCGACAGATTCCGACTACGACACGGAAAAGCTAACCGAACGCATCGCCAAACTCGCAGGCGGCATCGCTGTAATTAAAGTCGGCGCTGCTACCGAAACCGAGCTCAAAGACCGCAAACTGCGTATTGAAGACGCTTTGAACGCTACTAAAGCTGCTGTGGAAGAAGGTATCGTTCCCGGAGGCGGCGCGACGCTAATTCACTTGATTACAAAGATAGAGGCGATCAGAAATACTTTAGACGCAGAAGAACAGCTTGGCGCTGATTTGGTTGCGAAAGCTTTGGAAGCACCTTTGCGTCAAATCGCTGATAATGCAGGCGTTGAAGGTTCCATCGTCATCGAGGGTGTTCGTGGTAGCGAGTTGAACTTTGGTTACAACGCTCTTACCGATGTCTACGAAGATATGATTGCGGCGGGGATTATTGACCCTGCTAAGGTAGTGCGATCGGCTCTACAGAATGCTGGTTCCATTGCTGGTATGGTGTTAACCACTGAAGCTGTGATTGTCGAAAAACCAGAGAAGAAAAAAGCTGGTGGTGACATGGGCGACATGGGCGGCATGGGCGGCATGGGCGGCATGGGCGGCATGGGCGGCATGGGCGGCATGGGCGGCATGGGCGGCATGGGCGGCATGGGCATGATGTAGTTCATCACCAGGGACGCACTATCCACCTAATAAACCCGGTTTCTGGCGCGCCATCAATATCCAATCAGGCTATTACCTCCAGAAACCGGGTACAACTGTGAAATAAGAATCTGCGATCGATATCAAGAACAGGCTTTCCGACCTCTGCCTCTCCATTTTGTATCGCATACATCTTGTGTAAAAAGTTAGAATCTGCTTTAGTATTAAGTTATATTCAAATAAATACAATTTCCTAAAAATTTTTGTATCATTGATTGTTGGGCTGAAAATAGCACCATACACCGCAGCAGTACAGTGTTCAAAAATATTTGACTGAGCTAGTACCTAGCTAGCGATTAAATAGACAAGATGGTACACTTATAGATAAATCTACGACCATTTTGTTCAAACCCTGCGCGATTCCCAAAAAACCTTGGATTGTCAGTAAAGACACTCGCTTTCGCTAGGATGTTTCGGGGAAGTTACCAGCCAAACCCACCCTGTCTGGTCATCGGTGAAATCCAGTGTTGAGGTCGAACAATGCTTTTATCCATCAAAACAAAGTTAAAGCTAAACAAGAGTCTATCAACAATTATGAGCAAACACGCTGGCATAGCTAGGTTTACTTATAACTGGGGATTGGCTACTTGGAGCGAGCTTTATTTGTATAGCAGATATCTATCACCAAAAATATAAAGCTTAACTTGCAAGCTATCAAAGAATACCCATGCAGGAAGTTATCAACTGGTTTCAGTCTTTTTTATCTAACTCTGTTGATGCTTTCCTAGAGTGCGATGGACAGCATAAGTACCTATCTGTTAATCCTATTGCTGCTGCTTGGATGGGATTAGATCCTGGTGAAATAGTTAACAAAACTAATCAAGATTTATTGAAATTATACCCCAATAGTGCTGCTCTTAAAAAGATTATTTCCCAAATCGATTCCTGTCTCAAACAAGTATTGATCGCAGGGGAAAAAAGGCTGGCAATTCACGAGGTAACGGAGATAGACGGCGGGATTAAAATTTATGAGACGACTTACACGCCAGTGGTGGATGCTTCTACCAATCAAATGCGGGTTTTCGGTGTTGGTCGAGATATCACTAGGCACTATCGCTGGCAGCAGCAGAAAAGTCAACAGTTGCGACACTCTAGTCATTTACTTTGGTTAAACGCTGCTAATAGTCCCCTGGCAATGGTAGGCTGGGATGAAAATTTTCGGATCGTTCAGTGGTCCAAACGCGCTGAAGACGTCTTTGGCTGGACATCTGAGGAGATGATGGGTAGGGAATTCGGCGACTTGGCTTTGGTTTGCGAGGAAGATATCGAGGCTGTAAGTGCACTCCAACTCGAACTAGGAACTGGTAAAGCCAATACTTCAATTAACCGCAATTATACTAAAAGTGGCAAAGTTATTTGGTGTCAGTGGTTTAACTCCATTATTGGCAGCGGGGATGATTTTACCGTACTTTCTTTGGTGGAAGATATCACCGAACGCAAATTGTTAGAAGCGGCACAATCTCAAGCTACTAGACTGACAGCAATGGTAGCTGATGTCGGGATTGCTCTGACTAAATACCCTCAAGATATCCTGATGCCGTGCTGTGAGGCAATGGTTCAAAATTTGGAAGTTGTCTCTGCTGAAATTTGGACTTTCAATTCTCAAGAAAATCTCCTGGAAAGGCAGGCATCAGCCGGAAGTTATCGGGACAAAGACAATAGGGCACGCTTTATTGAACGTAAAATAAATGAGATTGCCAACAGTAAAAAGCCACAAATTGAATGCCAAGTTGATTCCGATAATCTTGAGATTAATACCAAAGAATCAGGAAAATCACTATTGGGAGATGGTGCGGAATTAGCAATAGTTAATTATCCCAAAATGCGGATTAATTGCTGTTCAGAAAAATCTATTGTAACTTTTTCTGGCTACCCCTTGATTGTCGAAGAACGCTTAGTGGGAGTCATGGGAATTGTTAGCGCTCAACCGCTGACAGAAGCTTTTCTGGAAACTATAGGATCGGTGGCTGATGTCATTGCTTTAGGCATCGAGCGCAAGCGGGCAGAAGCCGAGTTAAAATCCGCTAGATCGTTCCTCACTTCAGTGGTAGAAAATCTGCCAGTGGGCGTGTTTGCTAAAGATGCTTCCTCCCTGAAATTTGTGCTGTGGAATAAAGCGGGAGAGACGATCGCAGGTGTTACTTCCGCCGAGGCGATCGGCAAAAATGACTACGATATTTATCCCAAAGAACAAGCTGATGTTTCCACAGCTCAAGATCGGGAAATTTTGACTAGCTATCAAAACCAGTCCCGCGTCGCCGAAATAGTCGAAGAACCCTTTCAGTCTCGCCACAAAGGTATGAGAATACTGCACACTAGGAAAGTGCCCATTCTTGACTCGAAAGGCAATCCTCAATACGTTTTGGGCATTACTGAAGATATCACGGAACGCCGACAGGTAGACGAAAGTGTTCGTCTCTACGACCAAATTGTTGAAAATATGCAAATAGGTTTGTACGTCTACCATCTAGAAAATATTGATGATGAGAATACCTTAAGGGCGATCGCCTCCAATCCCGCTGCTACCAAGTTTACGGGACTAGAAATGGCAGATGTTTTGGGAATGACAATCGACGAGATTTTTCCCAAGTGGCGATCGAAAAATATTCCCCATGCCTTTGCATCGGTAATTGGTAGCCAAAAAGCCTTAGAAATTGAAGATATTGAGTGCGATGAAAGCGATCGAATAACCCACGCTTTTTCTATAAAAGCTTTTCCCTTACCCAACAACTGCGTAGGCGTAGCGTTTGAAAACATTACCGATCGCAAAATTCTCGAATTAGAACTCAAGCTAGCCTTGGAACAAACCGAACGTTCCGAACAACTGTTGCGAACAGTCCTTGACAAAAGCAGTGATTGGATTTTTGCAAAAGATCTAGATTTTAGATGTATTTTAGCAAACAATAGCTTTGCTAAAGGTATTGGTAAAAAACTAGACCAAATTATCGGAAAATCTGATTTGGAACTGGTTATTCAAAAAGATATAATTGATGCTTCTGCTGAAAATATTCAAAAAATACGCAAAGACGACTTGGCTGTATTAGCTGGTGAAAATATTCATAATCCCTGCGAACCAGCAACATTTGCTGATGGATCGATACATATTTTTGACACCCAAAAAGTCCCTCTCAGAGACCAGGAAGGTAATATATTTGCAGTGCTGTCTTTTGCTCATGATATTACTGAACGCCATAAATCTGAAGCCGCCTTGCGTAGAAGCGAAGCCAGATTTAGGTCTTTGGTAGCTAATATTCCCGGAGTAGTTTATCGGTGGTGGTGCGATTTTTCTGTCTGTTTTATTAGCGATGCAGTTTACTCGCTCACTGGTTATCCGGCTGCGGATTTTAGATTGCTTTCCGACAGAGTTTCCCGGACTTTTACCAGCGTTATTTATTCTGAAGATTTGCAGCAAGTTGAAGCAACGATTCGGAGGGCAATAGAAAATAAACAGTCCTACAGCTTGGAATATCGCCTGCTGGCAGCAGACGGCACGATTAAATGGGTGTGGGATAAAGGTTCTCCTGTATTTGATGAAGATGGAAGCGTTTATTGTTTGGATGGGGTAATTTTTGACATTAGCGATCGCTATTACGATCGAGAAGCACTGCAACAAAAAACTTCTGAGTTAGAAGCTGTTTTTCGCGCTCTACCCGATTTGTACTTCCGACTCAATGCTGATGGCGTTATCTTGGATTATCTCTCAGGTAATTCATCGGATATTTACATTCCTGTAGAAGATTTTGTCGGCAAAAAGATGTTAGATGTTTTGCCGATTAATGTAGTAACCCAATTTGAACAATCTATTACTAAAACCTTAGAAAACAATACCTCTGTCACTTTAGAATATTCCTTAGATACAACGGAAGAGGCACAAATTTATGAAGCAAGATTTATGCCTTTCAAGGTTAATCAACTTATTATTATTTCTCGCAACATCACCCTCAGAAAACAAGCTGAATCTCAATTAAGAGATAAAAATTACGAACTCAATCAAGCTTTGAATCAACTAGGAAAAACTCAATCTCAACTAATTCAAGCGGAAAAAATGTCTGGCTTGGGACAGTTAGTTGCCGGAATTGCTCACGAAATTAATAACCCTGTAAGTTTTATTTACGGTAATGTCACCTACGCTCGCGAATATGCAAACAATCTGTTGAAACTGTGTTCTTTATACCAAGAATATTACCCAGAACCTGTTTCTAGAATCGCTGATTTTGCGGAAGAAATAGAAGTAGAATTTATGAAAGAGGATTTTCCACATCTGCTTAATTCCATTCAAATTGGAGCAGATCGCATCGGAAAAATAGTCTTATCTTTGCGAAATTTTTCGCGTCTAGAAGAATCAGATATTAAACCTGTGGATATTCATGAAGGCATTGATAGTGCTTTGTTAATATTACAACATAAACTCAAAGAAAATGGTAGAGTTCGCCCAATTGAAATAGTTAAAGAATATGGCGAACTGCCACTGGTACAGTGCTATGCTGGACAGCTAAATCAAGTGTTTATGAATGTTTTAAGTAATGCGATCGATGCTTTAGCAGATGTCAGACATAGAAAGTTGAAAGTGTCTAGTGGTTCCCAAACGCAAGGTCAAGATGTTCCTGGTGTACCAGTACCTATAACTTCTAACCCATCACCTTGCATTCGGATTCGCACGGAGGTTGTGGAAAGCAATCGGGTGGCGATCGCAATTTCGGATAATGGCCCAGGAATGGAAGAATCTGTTAAATCTCGGATATTCGATCCATTTTTCACTACTAAACCTGTGGGAAAAGGTACTGGTTTGGGACTTTCGATCAGTTATCAGATTGTAGTAGAAAGACACTGTGGTTCCCTGCACTGCACTTCTGCACCGGGAGGAGGGACGGAATTTGCAATCGAAATTCCTATTCGACAAAGATAATTGGTTATTGGTTATTGGTTATTGGTTATTGGTTGTTGGTTATTGGTTGTTGGTTATTGGTTGTTGGTGATTAGTTATTGGTTATTCGTTATTAGTTATTCGTTATTGGTTATTGGTTATTAGGGCATGATATCATATCAAATAAAGATACTAACTAAAACTAGGAAATATCTACATGGTATACAAAGACATAAATACATCTAGTGGTGTTGGCAAACAACAAATTAAAGATGATGAGGATGATTCCTACGTTGATTATTTTTATGACGATCCGGGGGCTCCGCCGGGAACTCTTGACTTAGAACCGGGCGCACCACCTCCCGATATTGTATTAATTGACTATTCCGAGGGAACAGCTACTCGCTCGAAATTGGTAAATCCTCAAGAAGCTGCTGCGTATTTAGATACAGAGTCTGTGTCTTGGGTTGATATGTTGGGATTGGGAAATAAAGAAACTTGGCTGCAAATGGGTCAAGTATTTAATTTGCATCTGATGACCCAAGAAGATGTAGTTAATGTTCCCCAGCGACCGAAGGTAGTAGACTATGAAGACCATCTTTTAATTATTGCATGGATGGTAATGATTAAGCCTAATTCATATAATTTTCATAAAGAACAAGTGAGTTTAATTTTGGGTAAACATTACTTGCTAACTGTTCAGGAAGAACCGGACTATGATTGTTTTGACCCCGTGCGCGATCGCATCCGCAAAGGACAAGGAAGTATTCGCAAGCACGGAGCAGATTATCTGGCTTATACTCTCTTAGATTCGATTATCGATGGATTCTTCCCAGTATTAGAAGTTTATGGAGAGCTGATTGAAGAATTAGAGGACGAAGTGGTAGTCAGACCCACCCGTAAAACCTTGGAAAAAATCTATAAAATCCGCCGAGAATTGCTGACTCTCCGTCGCGCTATTTGGCCACAACGGGATGCAATTAATGCGCTAATTCGAGATAGCAGTGATTTGATTAGTCCAGAGGTGCGAATTTATCTGCGAGACTGTTATGACCACACAGTGCAGGTGATGGATATGGTGGAAACTTATCGAGAATTGGCTTCGGGTTTAATGGATGTTTATCTGTCCTCAGTTGGCAACAAAATGAATGAAATCATGAAACTACTAACAGTAATTTCTAGCATTTTTATTCCCCTAACCTTTGTTGTGGGAGTGTACGGCATGAATTTTAATAGTGAGAAATCCCCATTGAATATGCCAGAGCTGAACTGGTATTTTGGTTATCCCCTTTGTTGGGCACTGATGGTGACGATCGCCTCTTCTTTAGTTTACTTTTTTTGGCGGCGTGGCTGGTTTGAAAATTTTTCGAGTATTCAAGATGACGGAAATCTAAAATCCTAAATTGATTGACGAACGATCGCGTACAATAAATTTGGGGAAAAAGTAGGCGCAGGCGGTTGCGGATTGACGAAAGTTAGTCTGAGGAAAGTCCGGGCTCCCGAAAGACCAAACTTGCTGGGTAACGCCCAGTGCGAGCGATCGTGAGGAGAGTGCCACAGAAAGATACCGCCAATTAGTGATTAGTCAGCAGTCATTGGTCGTTAGTGAGTAACTGAGGACTTGAGACTGGGAAGCAACAACTAATTTGGTAAGGGTGCAAAGGTGCGGTAAGAGCGCACCAGCAGCATCGAGAGGTGCTGGCTCGGTAAACCCCGGTTGGGAGCAAGGTCGGAGGAGCTATGGTTGGTTTTTTTCCAGTTCCGTTTTTGGGTACCGCTTGAGGCGTCTGGTAACAGGCGTCCCAGATAGATAACTGCCCTCAAAAATTGCTTGCAGTTGAGAGAACAGAACCCGGCTTATGTCCAACTTTTCCCCCCCCCCAAATCCCCAGCAACAAGAAGTGTGGTAACGGAGATGAAACAACCAATAACCAATCACAAATAACCAATCATAAATAACAAATTTGATATGAATCTTGTTTATCCAGCTCGTCAAAAAGAACTTGAAAAATTAGTAGAAAAATTACCAATATCTCATAAAGATTCAATTAAATGGCATCTAGTAGATTTAGCTTTGACTCATTCGAGTGCATCAGCTAAAGCTAATTACGAACAGTTAGAATTTGTGGGTGATGCTGTGGTGCGGCTGGCGGCATCGGAATTGTTGTTCGAGATTTATCCTGATTGTCCAGTCGGGGAATTTGCGGCGATTCGATCGATCCTGGTGAGCGATCGCATTCTGTCAAAAATTGCTGAAAGTTACGGATTCGATCGCTATTTGATTGTTGCCAGCAGTGCCGCCAGCGACAAAACAGGAGCGGAGAGCCGGCTAGCAGATGCCCTAGAAGCCTTACTGGCAGCCCTTTATTTGAGTACCCATACCTTAGAATTAATTCGCCCTTGGTTAGACTTTCACTTTCAACGGCTAGCAACGGAAATTCGCAGCGATCCAGCCCGCCAAAACTACAAAGCTGCTCTCCAGGAATTGACTCAAGGTAAATACAAAATTTTGCCAAAATATAGTGTCAAAGAAACTGGTACAGTCCAGGGTGGTGAGGATCGTTTTACCGCAGAAGTTCGACTTCAGGAAGAGTTACTAGCAGAGGGCAAAGGTCGATCGATCAAAGCGGCCGAACAAGCTGCGGCTCAAGCTGCTTTTAATAAATTAGTTAATAGTCAGTAGTTAATAAAACCGCAGACGATATTAGTAATAATTAATAATCCATGAAAATCGGAATAGCTGTATTGGGTGCTGGCCGGTGGGGAGTCAATCTAATTCGCAACTTTTTAGAACATCCAAACAGCGAAGTTTTAGCGATTGTAGACCAAAATCCAGATTCATTGGCAGCCGTCAAAAAACTGTTTAATCTTAATGAAAATGTAATTTTAGCTAGTGATTGGGTTCAAGTGCAGGAATTGCCAGGGCTAGAAGCAGTGGCGATCGCCACTCCCGCCTCTACCCACTATACCCTGACAGCAGCAGCACTCAACAGTGGCTACCACGTCTTGGTAGAAAAACCCCTCGCCCTCAACAGCGGTGAAGCCCTAGAACTCTGCCAATTAGCCGAAAAACAGCAGCGCCAACTCTTTGTGGATCACACTTATCTATTTCATCCAGGAGTCGATCGAGGCCAAGCAATTATTCAACAACATCAACTCGGAAATTTGCGCTACGGTTACGCCCAGCGCACCCATCTCGAACCCGTGCGGCACGATGTTGATGCCCTTTGGGATTTAGCGGTTCATGACATTGCTATTTTCAATACCTGGCTGGCACAAACCCCAATTCAAGTAAGGGCGATGGGCACTGTATTTCAGAAGGAAACGCTCCCCTCCCCAAGAGGGGAAGTTAGGGGGCAACCCCCCCCTGCTGCCCCAGGGCTGTTTCATTCTCCAAAAAACGAGGATTTTGTAGGGGTAGTGGATGGTGCGTGCCTACCCCTCCCCACCGACGAAAAATCGCTTATTCCAGATATCGGGGCGGGCATGGGGGCACCGCCCCTACAGGAGAATGAAACCGCCCTGCCTGCTGCCCCCCAAGGGGGGCAGGAAGAGGAAAAAAGTTCAGTTTCTCCTACAATTTTTCCCCAAAATTCTTTAGAAGGACTAGCAGATTTAGTTTGGGTAACACTCACCTACCCAGACGGATTTCAAGCATTCATTCACCTGTGCTGGCTAAATCCCGACAAACAGCGGCGCTTAACAGTTGTTGGCAGTTTAGGAACTTTGATTTTTGATGAAATGTCGCCAGAAACACCCTTAATTTTACACCGAGGGAATTCAGATGGTGGGGGTGACGAAAATAGTTTGGGAAGGGTTAGTGCAGCGGAGCAAACTATCATCAAAAATCGGGAAATATTGAGTTTAGAACCAGTGGAACCCCTGCGTCAAGTGTGCGATCGCTTTCTCCATTGCGTCCAAACAAATACTCCCTGCCCCACTTCTTCCGGCTCCCAGTCCGTCCAATTAATCCGCATTCTTAGCGCTTTGAGCCAATCCCTAGAACTCGACGGACAACCATTAACTATTAGCCCCTAATTTCGCTCATCAATCAAAGCCTTTAAACATGGCATTTTCCTTTAGCAAATCCGGGTTGTCAACAGCAGAATTTGATTGCTGAGTAACAGGTAAAGAAATTACTACAGTCGCACCTTGATTGATACCCGCACTGTGGATGGTAATACTCCCTCTCATAGATTCCATGATTTTTCGAGAGATAGCCAAGCCCAAGCCATTACCACCAAATCGGCGAGTAGTAGAGCCATCAACCATGACAAAAGGCTGAAATAATTTTTGCTGTTGTTCAGGCTCAATACCAATTCCTGTATCTTTAATAGTCACCACTACCGATTCGGGGTCCTCGCTAAGGCTTGTCGTATTTTCTCCTAGATTCCCGTTGAGTCGATCGGAAATTTTGATTTTGTTAGATTCAATGTTTATGGATATAGTAATGCTGCCGAGTTCTGTAAATTTCACAGCATTACTCAACACATTCAAAAACACCTGCTTGAGTTTTTCCGGGTCCGCATAAACAGTAATAGGAGGGCTAGGGAGTGGCAAATGTAACTTCAAACCTTTTTCCTTAATCAGAATAGCCTGTAACTCAACCGCATCTTCCAGGACTTCAGTCATATCGATTACTTCAAACATCAGCGAGAAGGAACCGGCTTCGATTTTAGCAATATCCAAAATATCATTAATGATATTTAGTAACTGCATAGCCGAGTCGTGAGCTCGCTGCAAAAAATCCATTTCCTCCTCTCGGTCATCGCAGTAGCCGTCTCGCACAATTTGCAGAAAACCAATAATCCCATTGAGGGGGGTTCTCAATTCGTGAGAAATATTTCGCAAAAACTCATCTTTTAACTGATTTGCAACTTTTGCTTCCTTGGTGGCAACTTCCAATTCGTCGGCCCAGGATTTGAGGCGACCCACCATACTGTTGAGGGCATCGGCTAATTGATTGAATTCACGAATTTTTAGATTTTGTGGTACTGCTTGTGGCGCTTCTGTATCTACTTTTAGGGCATAGTCTCTGAGTTTTTCCAAAGGACGAGCTAAGTCGCGAGACAAATATAAAGTGGCGATGATACTAGCGCCTATTAAGCTCACAATCAGAATAAATAAAACCTGCTGAATTTCTTCCAAACCAGACAAGGCGTAATCCAAACGGGAGACAGCTAAAATAATCCATTTGCTGTTTTCTTTTTTAGTTAAAGGGCTGGGGATAGCAGCGTAGCCAGCGAGCAATTCTACGCCATTTTTTTCAAAGGAAAATAGGTGTAAAAAAGCTTGTCCTCCGGCGATCGCCCTTTTGAGCAGACTCTTGAGGCGATCGGCATCGGCTTCTTGGTCGATATTGCGTCCTACGCGGTCAATATTGGGGTGAGCCAAAATGGTGCCATCTTGGTCGATCGCCACGGTATAGCCAGCCAGAGAGCCCTTGGGAGAACTGGTTTGGACTGGCAAGGAGGACTGCAAACTCAGAGCATAACTCAATTGGCGACTATTGGCACGACGAGTGTAAACGGGGGCACTCAACACCAAACTCACCTGACTTTCCTTCCCCTCTTGGCCCTGTTTGCTGGAATCGGAAAACTTCGCAGTAGAGGAAAGGGGATTTTTGTCCTTTGTTTTCCCCTGCTGCATATCTGGCCAAGACAGACTGATGTAGACGCTCTTGTCGTCGAGTAGAGCCTGTTGCTGCTGTTGCTGCGGCCAAAAATTAGCAGGGGGCGACTTTGACAGAATGGGAAGAGGTCCACAGGTGCTGGCGATAACTTGATTTGTCTGCAAATTAGTCAATTGCACGCAATCTACCTGAGTGGGGAACCGCTGCCCTAGTTGCGCGATCAACTTTTGATAATCTTTGGGTTCTACAGACTGTAGTATTGAGCTTTCCGAAGCGCCGATCAGATTCGATCTGAGTGATTTGGCCCACTGTTCAATAGTTTCTGCTTTTCTGACGGCACTTTCGGTCAGATTTTGACGTGCTGTTTCCAGAAGGGTCGATCGTGCTTTGCGATAGGTAACATACTCCCCCACCAGTAGAACGGGTACGCTCAGCAACAAAATCCGCGACAGTAATATACGGCGAAAGGAGGATTGACCTAACTTAACCATAGGACATTTCTAAATTAAGGTGCGACACCTAACAACGACCATAGTGCAACAAAGCAGACCGACAGGCGGATCTGTCAAGGGTATTTTGCTGAAGAGACAAAACAGCTTCACAATAGTTAAGCATAATTATAGGAGCCACGGTCATTGATTGGGTCAGGCGATCGATCTGGGAGCTATTCTAAAGGTAGAGGCAGAGCTATTCCCACTACTTCACTCAGTCGTGGAGGCAACGGGAATCTGTAAGCTCGAATGGTAGGGTGGGTCAGGTGGGTTTTTTGAACAATTGTCAGCCGTACAGGAAAGTAGATCGCCTTACCAATAGTAACAAGTGCGTCAGATAAGTCCAATTAATTATATCTCTTTTAGCCAATTTGTAATCGGAATTTATGAATGAGATTGATTGGCTAAAATTCCTCTAAACAGTTGCTTAATAGGTTAAGCTGTTGTGCATTTAAACTGGGTGTTTCAGAGGTCCAAGCCCTTTACTGACTTAGATCACCCCATCAATTTAAATGTTGAACAGCTTATGGTGTCATCCATTGTTTTACTTTCTGCCTGGATACCCTATCATACTATGATTACAATAGATTTTTATAAAAAACAATGTTAAGCTCAGGCATAATGCGTACCCCACAGGATTTTTGGGAGAGGTCAAATAATGAGATGATGGAATGGTCTATCGACTCTCACAACCCCCTAGGGAAGGAACATCAGCTCAAACAGCCCATACACTTGCTGGGGATTAGGGCGATCGACAATCATCTTTCTAGCTTACTTAATCGATGAAAAAAAACTCAAGTGACTATACCTATTATTACACAAATAACCGTCCCAGATATCATCACGCTTATTTGCTATCCCCCCTTTTGGAAATGCTGGTAACACTGGAAGCTACCAGCCAGAAAAAACTCCGAGTTTTAGATCTCGGCTGTGGCAATGGTAGCTTGAGTCACGTCATCGCACAGCAAGGCTATGAAGTTGTTGGCGTTGATAATTCTGCACCAGGCATAGCAATTGCTCGTGAAAGTTTCCCGGAGTGTCAGTTTATCCAAGCAGATATTTACGCTCTCCCGGAAGTCGATCTACTGCATTCCTTTGATGTTGTCCTCGCCATTGAAGTAATAGAACATTTACTTTATCCAAAAGAACTAGCAAAAGCTGCCAAAAAATGTCTTAAGCCAGGAGGTACACTAATTATTTCCACTCCATATCATGGTTATTTAAAAAATTTGATTTTAGCAATTACTGGTAAAATGGAAAATCATTTTACTGTTCTTTGGGATAATGGTCATGTCAAGTTTTTTTCGGTTAAAACTCTTGCCAAGGTGTTAGAAATTGAACAATATACCGAAATAGAGTTTAGATTTGCTGGCAGGTTTCCCTATCTTTGGAAATCAATGTTATGCTGTAGTAAGTCGATAATTAAAATAATTAATTGACCGCTAAACAATTTAAATAATTGAAGTAAATCGGCAAGTTTAAGCTAACCAAAAACAGGCTAAAAAGCGCAAAGATAAATTAGTCAGCGAAAATATTAACAATTATAAATAATTCAAAATAAAAACTAATAAGGTTAAAAAGAATGACAGTTGGTATTTGGATATTAGGCGATCAACTTTGGCATGATCAAGCTGCGATCGCCAGCACAATTAATCTGAAAGAATTTCCCAAAATTATCTTAATTGAATCTTGGCAACACGTTCTTGAACGTTCATATCACGGACAGAAGTTAGTTTTAATTTGGTCGGCGATGCGGCATTTTGCGGCTGAATTACGCGACAGTGGCTATGAAGTTACTTATGCGAAAGCGGCGGATTTTGAAACTCCTCTAAAAGTTTGGATTGAAACTGATAATATCACTGAATTGCGGGTGATGACACCGAGCGATCGACCTTTTTTACAAAAAATCCAAAACTTGCAACTTCCCGGCAAAATTAGTTTAATTGCTAACAACCAATTTTTGTGGAGTGAAGCAGAATTTAAAGATTGGGCATCCAGCCGGAAACGCCTGTTAATGGAAGATTTTTATCGAGTTAGCCGGCAGCGTTTCCAAGTTTTAATGGATGGAAATAAACCAGTGGGCGGTAAGTGGAATTTTGACAAAGAAAATCGCCAGCCACCAAAAGGTAAACTGAATATACCGCCAGCTATTTGGTTTGAGCAGGATGAAATAACTCAAGAAGCGATCGCCGATGTTAAGGCTCTATCTTTCCCAACTTACGGAGATGTGGAACCTTTTCGCTGGGGGGTGACGCGAGAGCAAGCTTTGCAAGTGTTAAATAATTTCATCACCCAACGTCTCCCCAGCTTTGGCCCTTATCAAGATGCGATGGTAACGGGGGAGGAAACTATGTGGCATTCGCTTATTTCTCCTTATCTAAATATTGGGTTACTGCATCCTTTAGAAGTTATTCAAGCGGCGGAAACAGCCTACTTAGACAATGACTTAAATTTAAACGGCGTTGAGGGTTTTATCCGCCAAATTCTCGGCTGGCGAGAATACATTCGCGGTGTTTATTTTTATGTGGATGCTGATTATTTTCAGAAGAATTGGTTCAACCACACTCAGCCTTTGCCGGAGTTTTTTTGGGATGCTAGCAAAACTGATATGAACTGTTTGCATCAAGTTTTAAGTCAAGTCGAAAGCACTGGTTACGCGCATCACATCCAGCGATTGATGATTTTGGCCAATTTTGGTCTAATTGCTGGCATCTCGCCACAGGAGCTGGAAAACTGGTTCCACAGTGCATTTATTGATGCCTATGACTGGGTAATGCAGACAAATGTGTTGGGTATGGGTTTGTTTGCGGATGGGGGTGTGTTGGCGTCGAAACCCTATGCTGCGTCTGCGAACTATATCAATAAGATGAGCGATTATTGTCGGGGTTGTAAGTACGATCGCACGGTGCGATCGGGCGAAAATGCCTGTCCCTTCAATTTTTTCTACTGGGACTTCCTGGCGCGCCACCGGGAAAAATTGCAGTCGATCGGGCGCATGAGCTTTATTTTAGCCAATCTGGATAAAATGTCCTCGGCAGAGCTGGCAACTATTAGCCAAAAAGCCCATGAATGGCATTTATTGATACTCCCCAGCCCTTTCATAGACGGGGATTCTTGAAGAGTCCAGAGTCTGACTTGTCTTCGGCCCTATCAAGTCGCCACTACTCACTCCATTTGAATTTCTTCAAACATTGCGTATACTTTTTTTTGCTTTCGCCCTGCCATCGATCGCCAACAGATACGGTACGCTCTACATCCTGCTATTGTTTGCCCTTTAACTATTCCGAATCTGAGTCGGAGCTGTCCGTTGCCGGAATTGCTCGCCCTCTAGGATGTTTCAACACGTAGATGGTTATTCTTACTCGATCGTCATTCATGGTAACATCATTTCCTGATTAACCACGTCAAGAAATATTGAAGGCGGTTGAAACCGCTACCGACTAGGACCCGTGTCTAAAGCCAGGGGCTTGTATCTCGTTCTTCGGTCAAGCATCAACAATACCCCATCCCCCTTCGCAATTCTTATTTTTTCCCTTAGTTTTTCCGCCATATTCCACAACGTTTCCACAGGCAAGTTGCAGGTTTTCCACAGATTTGACAAAGTTTTCCACAGAAATCAACGGCGCTGTCGGATCTTGCTGCGGTATTGGGGATTTTGTTAACTAGCTCCCCTATCCCTCGGTTTTTCTAAATAATATAAAAATATGTAACAAAAAATGTCCTCAAAAGCTGATTGTTCCGTAAATCTTTTTTTTATCTAAAGGACTTTGTAATATTTCGCCACATTGACAAACCTACCCCCTCATAGCGCACAATGATGCGACCTACCTAAAAAAATGCTCTGGTTTCGGCAGTGCCTACACCTGTATCCGGCCGAAAGGTGGGTTCTATTTTCAATTTATTAGCGAGACTAAAAAAAATGATGAACCCAACAGTCAGTATTTTTGCCGAAATTCCCGAAACGCTGCATGATTCCCTCAAAACCTACTTGGAAACTCATCCTGAATGGGATCTAGACCGAGTGTTCTGTGCTTCTTTGTCGCTGTTTTTGTTGCAGAATGCCGACAGTGGCACCCCGGAGGCTTCTCGTAGCTATCGCCAAGCGGCAAGAGTTTATCTGGAGACGCTGTTTCAGTCGCCTCAAGACTTGCACAGCAATAATGTATAGCACGCTTAACATCTCTGATTTGGCGTGGCACTTACCAGAAAATTGGGTTGAAACTGCTGACTATCTAAACTTCCCTAAGCGTCTTCATCGATTACGCTAAAATGGTTCTCTGAGTAAGTTGACGATTTTCTGAGGTTGAAGAACGGAGTATGTCAACAATTAGTAGTTACCAATTAGCATTTACCAATGACAAACCTAGTAGACACCTTGATTGTGGGTGCTGGTATTACCGGCTTGAGTCTGGCCCACGCGCTGCACAAGGAAGCAAAGACTGGAGATCCCCTGAAGATTTTAGTTGCTGAGAGTCAGGGACGTGTGGGCGGGAATATCACGACTTCTACAGGGCATGGGTTTCTGTGGGAGGAGGGCCCGAATAGTTTTGCGCCGACGCCGGAATTGATGAAGTTGGCTGTGGATGTGGGGCTCAAGCAGGAGTTGATTTTTGCCGATCGCCAATTGCCTCGTTTTGTATATTGGCAAAATAAGCTGCAACCTGTGCCGATGACTCCTGGGGCGATGATTCAGTCTGGGTTGCTGAGTTTTCCGGGGAAACTGCGGGCTCTGTTCGGGGCTTTGGGGTTTGTGGCTCCAGCAATGGGTGCTACACTTTCGCAGCAGGGTGAGGAGGAAACTGTTTCTCAATTTTTCCGGCGACATTTGGGTACGGAAGTGATGCAGCGATTGGTGGAGCCCTTTGTGTCTGGGGTTTATGCCGGCGATCCTCAACAACTTAGCGCGGCGGCGGCTTTTGGGCGGGTGACAAAGATGGCTGATGCTGGTGGCGGGCTGGTGGCCGGGGCGCTGCTTTCTGCCAAGAAACGGCCCAAAAAAATGCCTCCAGACCCGAATATTCCTCAGACTAAGCCGGGGGAGCTGGGTTCGTTTAAAGGGGGGCTGAAGGCTCTGCCAGAGGCGATCGCTGCTTCCTTGGGCGATCGCCTGAAACTGAATTGGCATCTGACAGGTTTGCAGCGTACTGAAAATAAAACTTATATTGCGGAATTCTCTACCCCCGACGGGCCGCAACAAGTTGAGACTCGGACTGTGGTGCTGACAACGCCTGCTTATGTGGCAGCGGATTTGTTGAAATCTCTGCAACCGGAAGTTAGCAGCACTTTACAAGCTTTTACTTACCCTACGGTTGCCTGTGTTGTATTAGCATATCCGCTGTCGGATGTCAAGGGTAAATTGGTGGGATTTGGAAATTTAATTCCGAGGGGGCAGGGAATTCGCACTCTGGGAACGATTTGGACTTCGAGTTTATTTGCCGATCGCGCGCCGGCGGGTTGGCAAACTCTGACGAGTTACATCGGTGGGGCTACGGATTCGGGTATTGGCAATCTTGACCCCGAACAAATTGTGGCCGAGGTGCATCGAGATTTGTCTCGGATTTTGCTGAAACCGAATGTACCACAGCCGAAGGTGTTGGCGGTGAAGCTCTGGAAACAGGCGATTCCTCAGTATAATTTGGGGCATCTCGATCGCCTGCAACATATCGATGGAGGCTTAAAATCTTTGCCAGGGATGTATTTGTGTAGTAATTACGTTGGCGGAGTGGCTTTGGGAGATTGTGTGCGGCTGGGTTTGGAAAGGGCGATCGCAGTTAGCAAATATTTACAAGAAACCAGCTAAGGGATTGAAGATTTGGGTTTTAGGCAGTTGTCAAAATACATAGGTTTGTCTAGGTTTTCTCAGAATTTGACGAAAACCAACAATAATTGTGATCAACTGGCCAAACGCTTGATTAGTGTGGGTTGCTAAAGCTTACTGGGTGTGAAAACCACAGAAAACACACTTGGCACAAACTGATCGTCAAAAAACCAAATATTTCAAGTCCTCTGCTAATCAAGGCAGTCTCTAACTGGGAAGAGTAGGCCAACCTGAGCAATCAGGAAGCATATAGCACTTGCTCTAGGCAAAACATAGACCGCTAAGTTTGATTTACAGATTTCTGTAGGTTTTTAGAAGCGGTGAAGAAACAGACCCCACGGAGGAATTCGGGGGTCTTGACACTTTCTAGCTTGTTGTCTCAACAAATTTGTAGCCCACTCCCCGGACGGTTTGAATCATGGAATTTTGATTACTATCGGGTTCGATTTTGCGACGAATTTGACCGATATGGACATCGACTACGCGATCGGCTCCTACATATTCATAGTCCCAGACTTCTTGCAGCAATTCCGCACGCCTCCACACGCGACCTGGTTTGCTGGCCAAACAGTAGAGCAAATCGAATTCCAGTGCAGTCAAAGCAACTATATGGCCACCCAGAGTGACCACCCGACTTAAGGGATCTATAACCAGCTTTCCGAAGACACGGCTTTCAGGTTCTTCTGAATTTTTTTGCTGGCGCAACCGCCTCAAAAGAGCTGCTACGCGAATTTTAATCTCTACGAGGCTGAAAGGTTTAGTAATGTAGTCGTCAGCACCGCAATCAAAGGCTATCACCTTGTCATTTTCATCGGTACGGCTAGTTAGCATGACTACAAAAACGCCCGTCTCCTTTTGCATTTGTTTACACAAACTGTAGCCGGTGGTATCTGGTAAATTTACATCCAAAATCACTAATTTAGGATTAAATTGCTTAAATAATTCCATACCAGTGTGACCGTCCTCGCCAGACTCAACTTGATAACCTTGCTGACTTAAAAAACGGTGAATTAAATTTCGGATTGCCGGGTCGTCATCAACCACAAGGATTTTTTCTGGGGTCATGACCACAATTTTGTTTGAATAATTAGGGCAGAATGTTTAACCATAATAATAGAAAACTGGATACATATCTGGGAACAATTCAGCTTTTAATAGTTATAACCTACGCAAAATTTCCGGCAACAAATCTCCTGGAACTTTGGATAAGGCTAAGTTTTGGCCAGGCAGCCCACATTCACTATAGAAAGCTCTAATCGTTTTGACAATATAGCTCAAAGCTGTTTGCCGACCATCGATCGCTTGGGAGTTGGCATCGTCGGATTGTAAATTTAGTTTATCTCCATATGTTAACTCTTTGTCCTGAAGATGCTGTTCCCAGGCGGCGCAAACTTGTAACTGGTGGTGCAGTGCTGCTTCTAAATGTTGTGTCTGTGCGGCTTTGTTGGCAGCGAAATCAGGGTCTGTAGCTAGTTGATAGTGGGCTAGTCCCAGATTGCTGCGGGCGGCTAAGGTGTCAAAGGTGAGTTGGGTGCGATCGAGCTGCGAGGCGATATCCAGGGCAGTTTCGTAGGCTAAAATTGCCTGCTGCAAGGATGCTGTCCGAGCGCGTTGTTGCTGGAAGTTGTTGGCCAAATGCCAATAAGCTGTACCGAGATTGTTTTGAGTGGCGGCGGCGGCGGCGGGGACTAATTCTCTGGTGCGGTATTTTAAGGCTTCGCGATAGGCCGCGATCGCCCTTACCAGCAGAATTTCTTCCGGTTGATGCTGGGCGAGGTTCCAGCAAGCCGTACCGATGTTGTTTTGCACTCCTGCATAGTTGAGGGGTTCTGTAGATGGATTGTAGCAGGTCAGGGCCTGGGAGTAAGCGGCGATCGCACTTTTGAGGTAGACGATCGGCTGACCATCTTGAGCTAAACTCCAGTATGCTGTCGCCAAATTATTCTGAGCCGCTGCATACTGTTGAGGTTCCGTCCGGGAGTCAATATCCAGGAGCGCTTGCTGGTAGGCTGTCACTGCTTGCTGCAAGTTTTCGGTTTTGTCTTGATAGCGGGCTAACTCAGCCAAGGCGATGCCCAAATTTTTGTTGAATCGGGCACGGGTTTGCAGTGTCAAAGACCCATCTTTTTTGTTTAAACCTTCTCGGTAGATGCCGATGCTGCGAAACAAGCAAAATACTGGATCTAAAGTCGTGGGTTCTTCGGTGTCATTTCCTTCGGTATAGCTTGGTTGCAGGCGAGATAGCATCCAGTAGAGAGTGCCGAGGTCGTTGCACAAATCGGAAATTGGCAGTAGGTTATTTGACTCCTGAATATATTGACTTAAGTGGTGTTTAAATTCGTCAATTAGTAGCGCGCATTTCGGAGTTAGTGGTTGATTTTGGTGTTCGTGAGGATCTATTTGTAGGTATTGAATCACTTGTTCGATCGCGCCAATGGCAATGGTTAAGTTTTGCCAAGAAGGGTCTCCGGCTTGAATGCGATCGCGGTAGCAACTCCCCAAACTTTGATAAGCCAAAGCCAAGGATTCGGAAAAACATTGATTTTCTTGCAACAGTTCGATGTATTGCAGAGTTTGCAACTCTTGCACATTTTCCGCCTCGGCGGCCCGATTGTAAGCGGTCAACTCCTGGGCCGGTGTTGGTAGCGCTAAATCTGCTAGTTCAATAGACTGAGAGTTGGATGTTGTGGATGGAGAATTGGGAGTTAGTAAGGGGGAATTTGTCACAGGAGATAGGGAACTTAAACATTCCTCACCCAACTCCTGGCGCTCTCCGAAGTCCCAATGGCGGGGGGATGGTGTTGGTTCTCCTTCAAACTCAAATACTCCGGTTCGCCAGTGCCAAAATTCCGGGGCTGACTGTTCGATTGAACTCAGCCACGGTCGCGACACCCACAGCAACAGAGTGGACTCCCACACTTGCATGTGTGTTTCGATGTCTCTCAAATGGCTCAGGAAAGACCACTGGACGGCCGCTGAGTGCCGAGTCAGGTGTTCGACCCCCAAAATTTGAAATCCCGGCAACGGGCTGTAGCTGCGCGAATTTTGGGGCGGTGGGTTTTCGGTCAACCATGCTGCGATCGCACCCCAAGGATTCGGATCGCCCAGGTTGAGTTGCAAGCTGACAAATCGCCCAATTGCGATCGGCGATCGAAATATGTCGCCGGTGGCTGTAGCAGTCAATTCTGCCTCTAAGCGGGCTGCTAGACAGTCCCGCAAGCACAAGTCATCGCAGGCGGCGATAAAAATTTGACGGCGCAAATTCAGTTCAAGTGCCTGTTTCAAGCGTTGGTAAATCAGCTTGTTCGAGCTAGAAACTTTTTGGGAAGGAATAGACATCAGAGTCTGGCGATTTTAGATTTTAGATTTTAGATTTTAGATTTATGCCCACAGGTAAATCCGGGAGCTTGTTTAGGGTAGATTTTCAACTAGCTATTGTATATTTTTGACCTAAAATTCAGGTCCCAACCCCGTCCTGATTTTTTCGTTTCTAATGCTTTTGGTCTTATGTAGTCTTTCAGCTCGTGTCGCGTTGCTCAGGACTTTTGCCACTTCCTGCTTGTTATTGAAGCACAAAAACCATGTTTCCATTTGTCTAGAAACATGGTTTTCTCAAGAGTTATTTAAAATCGGGATTTGAATCAACTTTGAATCTCAGCCCTGTTTCTAGACAGAAGCAGCCACAAACACCAAACCTGCAACTAACATCGCCGCTGCAATACCCATAATGATGTAGTTTCGTTGCTGGTTTTTATTGGGAGGTACGGCTTCATACACCTTTGGCTCTTTAGCAAAGTTGTTCAAGCGTCCATCGTCATCCTTGATGTAAGGCATTAGTCACAATCCTTAGTATTTTTGATGTTTACAACTCTACCAAAAAAGTGCCCACGAAAATTGAATAATTTATTTTGAGGTGACAGTACCTGTTTGGGGAGAAGAAGCGATCGCATAATCTTTGATTGGCATTCTGCCTGCTAAGTACGCTAAACGCCCTGCTTCCGCCGCCATTCCCATGGCTTTTGCCATTGCAGGAGAATTTTGGGCATTGGCGATCGCCGAATTAATTAACAGTGCATCAGCGCCCATTTCCATGGCTTGTGCAGCTTCACTAGGTGTCCCGATCCCCGCATCCACCACCACAGGAATCTTTACCGTGTCAATAATTATTTGAATATTGGCAGCATTGTTGATTCCTTGTCCCGAACCGATGGGGGAACCTAAAGGCATCACAGTCGCACAACCAACTTCTTCGAGGCGTTTTGCCAACAGGGGATCGGCATTGATGTAAGGCAAAACAGCAAAACCTTCCTTGACTAATTTTTCTGCTGCTTCCAAAGTGCCGATCGGATCTGGTAGCAAATATTTAGCATCAGGAATCACTTCTAACTTCACAAAATTATTATCTTCCTGGCCTAAAAGCTTTGCCATTTCCCTACCCAAACGAGCCACCCTAATCGCCTCATCCGCAGTTTGACAACCCGCAGTATTGGGCAGCATCCAAATTTTAGTCCAATCCAGAGCTTCCGCCAATCCTTCATGACCGGGAGCATTGGTTTGCACGCGTCGCACAGCCACAGTCACAATTTCACACCTACTAGCATTAACACTTTGCTGCATTTCTGCAATGTTGCGATATTTTCCCGTACCAGTCATTAAACGAGAATGAAAAGTTTTGCCAGCAATCATTAGAGGCTTGTCAAAAGATGGAGTTGCGGTATCTACTGCATAGTCAAAAATACTGTACTCAAGAGCATCTTCCCACTCGGTTCTACCACCCATCATCTCTTCCAGCAGCCAACCTTCTTTATTTGTCAGCTCGTCGCGGGTAACTGCATGAATAATTTGCCCAACTGTAATCAATTTAGCATCTCGTGGCATATTATTTTTTAAGCCAGTTTGTATAATTTCTTTGAATTCATTAAAAGCATCTTTCATTTTTCAATTTCTCCCTAAATTTTTTTTGAACTTGACATTTTGCAAAGAAACAAGTCTCCGCACTTTTTATAAAACTTCACAAAATACAAATACTGTCTGGCGAGACAGCCACTTGCACCCGATCGCCCTTTTTGTGGCGCTGCAAGTCATCTCTGTGTAAATTTTGTCTCCGAATCGCGATCGAGCTTTTCGTAGTTAACAGCACCGTATACCTAGTATCAGTACCAATATAAACCACATCTGTTACAGTTCCCGGCCAAGTATTTTCAGCCTCATAATTAGCCGGATAAATAGCAACTTTTTCAGGTCGTAAAACCAAGGTGACAACCTTTCCCGCCGGCAGAGAGTCAGTGGTAGCAACTAACACAGGCAAGTGTTGGTCAACTAACACTATAATTGTACCACTTTCCTTGGACACCACACGGCCAGTCAACAAATTACTCTCACCGATAAACTCAGCAACAAACCGCGTTTGTGGATATTCATAAATCTCAACAGGCGTTCCCACTTGTTGCAATTTTCCGCCATCCATCACCGCAATTCTGTCCGACATCGTTAACGCCTCTTCCTGATCGTGAGTCACATAAATAAACGTAATCCCCAACCTGCGCTGAATTTTTTTTAATTCTAATTGCATCTCTTTTCGCAATTTTAAATCCAGCGCCCCCAGAGGTTCATCCAAAAGCAAAACCCCAGGCTGTTTGACTAAGGCTCTCGCTAATGCTACTCGTTGCTGTTGTCCCCCGGACAGTTGACGGGGATAGCGTTTTTCTACATCAGTTAACTGCACTAAATTTAACACTTCTGCGAGGCGATCGCGAATTGTTTGCTTCGATAAATTTTCCATTTCCAACCCAAAAGCAACATTTTGTGCTACTGTCATGTGTGGAAACAAAGCATAGTTTTGAAATACTGTATTCACAGGACGATGAAATGGCAATTGATTTTGGATAGCTTCACCGTGAATATAAATTTCCCCCGTAGTCGGCATTTCAAATCCCGCAATCATTCGCAAAGTCGTAGTTTTTCCGCAGCCGGAAGGGCCGAGTAAAGAAAAAAACTCTTTGTTTTCAATCTGCAAACTGATGTTATCTACAGCCCAAAAATCGTCGCTGCGAACAGTTTTAAATACTTTGGAAATTTCCCGAAGTTCTACGGCGTGCATTGTGTTAAAAATTCCCTCTAGTAGAGCAATCTCATGATTTTATTTCCCTGCACCTGCTTTCACTTCAGTCCAAGCTCGATCGTACAATGCAGTGGCTTTGCCGACATCCTGCAAGAATTTCATTTTAGCAAACACCTCTGGCTGAGGATATATTTGAGGATTTTTTAAATCTTGCGGGTCGATTAAACCTTTGTCTACGGCTACTTTATTCGGCGAACCAAAATGAGTAAAATTAGAAATTTTAGCCCCTACTTCTGGCTGCAAAATAAAGTTAATAAATTTCTCCGCTAACTCTTTGCGAACAGCGCCTTTGGGAATGGCCATATTGTCAGAAAAGATAATAGTGCCTTCTTTCGGAATAGCATAGCGGAGGTTAGGATTCTCCTTCATAACTTGGAAGATATCGCCACTCCATTCCATTGTCAGATTTACTTCGCCTTGATCTAACATAGTTTGACCAGTATCGGGGACAAAAGCAGCAATCAAATTTTTATTTTTTATCAACAAATCACGGGCTTTGTTAATTTCTTCAGGATTAGTTGTATTTGGATCGAATCCCAAATAAATCAACAGCCCCGCAAACGTGTATCTAGCATCATCTTGCCATGCGATTTTTCCCGCATATTTAGAGTCGAACATTGATTCCCAACTATTAATTTCGCCCTGAGTTACTTTGAGATTGTAGCCAATGCCCATTGTTCCCCACTGATAGGGCAAAGAATATTTATTACCAGGATCAAAGGCTTGATTAATATATTTATTATCGAGGTTTTTATGGTGAGGGATATTATTAATATTCAGCGGTTCCAGTAAATTTTCCTTAACCATGATTTTTACCATGTAATCTGCGGGAAATATGACATCATAACCGGGATTTCCCTGTTTGAGTTTGGCGTAAAGTGCGTCGCTGTTCTCGAAAGTATCGTATTGAATCTTGACGTTGTTCTCTTTCTCGAATTGGGCGATCGCATCTGGGGCGATATAAGACGCATAGTTGTAAATGCTGAGCACTTGTTGCTGGTTAGCACCTTGGCTGCTACAGCCAAAAGGCACTAAGGCACTAATCATAAACAAAAATAATAAAGTCAGCAGGCGTTTCATAAGTTTTGTTAGTAGCGCATGAAATTAATTATGACACAAAAAGCATTTTTTTAATTTTTTTTCATTCTCAATGAGGATAAAACCAGCAATAACGAAGCCAATAACATCAAAGTTGATAGCGCATTAATCGCTGGTGTTACAGCAAATTTTATCATGCCATAAACAAATAGCGGTAGCGTCATCGAACCAACACCTGTTGTAAAAAATGTCACCACGAAATCGTCAAGAGACAAAGTAAAAGCTAGCAGTGCCCCGCTAAAAACACTAGGCCAAATTAGAGGTAAGGTGATCCGCCAAAAAGTCCGCCATTCGTTAGCACCCAAGTCAAAAGCTGCTTGTTCTAATATCGGATCTAGTTCCGCCAAACGGGCCCTGACAGTAATAGTCACAAATGAAATATTAAAGGTAACATGACCGATAATTACTGTAGGTAAACCGAGATTGATGCGAATTCCAGTTAGATTTTCGATGATCCGAAATACTAGGGTAAAGAAAACTAGCAGCGAAATGCCGATCGTAATTTCGGGCATAATTATCGGTAAAAACAGTAAAGTTTCTACTGCTTTGCGCCCTGGAAAATGAAAGCGTTCCAGTGCGAGGGCGATGGCTGTACCCAAAACTGTTGCTAGCAGAGTCGAAATAGTAGCAATCAGTAAACTGTTGTTGAGTGCTGTCCAAATTCCGGCACTGCTACTGCTAGCAATGCCGAGAGTACGGACGCTGAATAAGCTGCGATACCAATCGAAGGTAAAACCGCGCCAAATTGCGTTGAATTTGGAGGTATTGAAGGAGTAAATAATTAAAATCAGAATTGGCAGATAGAGAAAAGTAAATGCTAGTGTAGCCTGTATCCAAAGCCATTTTTTACCGATCGCCCGAACACGTAAATCTAGTTTAGTCATTAGTCATTGGTTATTAGTTATTAGTCATTGGTTATTACTTATTAGTCATTGGTCAGCGAACGGTTAACAGTTAATAGTTAACTTTCTGTTTTATCATATAGGCGGAAATAAATCAATACCGGAATCAATACTATTACTGTTAATAGCATAGAAAGCGCAGAACCAAAAGGCCAGTCACGGGCTTTAAAAAACTGATTTTGAATCAAATTTCCCACCATCATTGTTTTAGAACCACCCAAAATATCTGGTGTAACAAAAGCACCAACGGCGGGGACAAAAACCAGAATCGAACCTGCAACAATCCCGCGAGTAGTCAAAGGCAAAAATACACGCCAAAAAGTGCGAATATCATTAGCCCCCAAATCTTGAGCGGCTTCTACTAATGAAAAATTAAATCTTTCTATGCTAGAATACAATGGCAGAACCATGAAAGGTAAATAACCATAAATTAGACCGAGCGCCACAGCGAAAGGTGTAAATAGCAAATTTAATGGTTCGGTAATAATATGCAAAGTTTGCAAGGCTGTGTTAATCACTCCTTCACTTCGCAGCAGGATAATCCAGGCGTAGGTTCTGACTAAAAAATTAGTCCAAAATGGAATAATTACTAGCAACAGTAAGGCATTTCGCCAGCGTGGAGAACGGGTAGCAATCAAGAATGCTAGGGGATAGCCAACTAAAAGACAAGCCACTGTTGTCAGAAAAGCTAGCCAGAGCGATCGAGCAATTACCCCCCAAAAAAGTCCGCTGAACAAACCTTGGTAGTTGCTGAGAGTAAATATCCAAGTAACGCCACCATAGGTGCCACGTTCTAAGAAACTGTACAAAAGTACAATTAGCACAGGCAAAATGAAGAAAATTATCAACCATGCGGTAGCAGGAAATAGTAAGAGTAATAGGTTAGCCTGTTGGCGTGTTTTGACAGTCATTATTAATTTCAAACAAAATCAGTGGACAAGGCCAAACATTTGGGTATCTGTGTTTTGCAAATATATTCATACGATGCTCTAGCATGACCGCAGACAATTTATTAGCTCGCGCCAGAGATTTACAGCCGTTATGCTTCGCCTATGCAAAATCGGGATGCTCGCAAACATTTTAGAGGAAATTGAGTTAATTTTATCCTTTATTGTTCTAGTTACTCCCAAAGGTTTATAGTCAGGACTTTAGTGATTTATTCTGAGGACTTCAGTCGTCACTAAAAACCTATAATAAATAACCCATAACTAACAACCAATAACTAATAACTATCTCCAATATGGCCTACCTTTCCAAAAAACTCCCACCGCAACTGCTATGGGTGTAATTTCCGATAAACTTATGAAAAATGGAGGTAAAAACAGAGACTTGAAAAATAAACCTAGGACTAAACAGAAAACTAACAGCCACAAATTAGCCCGGTTCAGTAAAAATTGCTGTTGCCAATATTCTAAAAAATAAACCGCTAGGGCCCCTATTCCCACGGCTGTAACTACAGGTATCAATGTTCCTAGGGAGGAGCTGTAGAGTAACATCAGAGCGTTGCTGATGGCCGGAATCGCGATCGCACTCCATACTAAGAATAGTTCTATTCCCAAAACAGTCAAGTTGACGATCGCGGCAATTTGCAGCATTTCTCGCCAAGGTAAAATTTTTAAGCGGCGCAGAAAATCGCTCATGAGCTAGAGATTATGTAGGTTACTTAGATTTTATCTTGACATAGACGGGGCTTTAAACCCAATTTTCCGGTAATTTACCTGAGTCGATCGCCCTTTGATTGTGCTTTGTAAAGTAAAATAAAGATAGAGGTAAGTCTCTTGACAAATTAACCAAGAGTACCTATCTATTTAGTTTTTGGAAGCGTCAAGGAAAAAAGTTATGGTGGAAAACAGTGTCGATTGTGCTGTAGCTTGCGTCAATGGCTGCGTTTTGGGCGACAATTGCCCGAAGCGGGAATACGCAGCAGCAACGTCAAGTTTTATTGAAAATACTTCCCTCGACAAAATCCTGGAGATAGCGGAGGAAGCGATCAGAAAAAAACGGACTGCACCCCCCAAATGGGTAATTCCTGATTTCCCTGAATAGAATTAGCCTGAGCATCAAACAGCGATCGCCTGTGACAAAAGGCGATCGCTACTCCTAATGAAAGAGCTAATATAATTAAAAATATTTCCCTAGATAGAAGTCAAAAAGCCAAATAGCAATTACAAATAATGCAGGGGAAAGGAATCTGGAAAAAAGCTTAAGTTTTCAATTGAAAAGTAACACCGCCAACTTCAGTAAACTTAACTGCATTGCCGCTCAAATTAATCAAAATTTGTCGCAACTTCTTTTCATCAGCGGCGATCGCCCTGGGAATGGCTGATAAATATTCGCATAGCATGGGAATTATTCATCTTTCTTATCTCCCTCTGTGTTCTCTGCGTTCTCTGTGGTTAAATAATTCCGATGCAACGGTCAACGATAGGAATGAATGGCTTGATGGAGAGGGGTGTCCCCAAGGTCTGTGGGCCTGGGGACGAGTAATATAACTGTTTAAAGCGATCGATAAACGCGATAGTTGATTTCAGGGAAAATATTGTCAATTTCCTCAACTTTCTCCAACCAACCGGAATCGACTTTCCCTTCTTTCACTTCATCGTACAGTTTGTGAAAACGCATTAAGTGCGATCGAGTCCGTCGCACCGCATAGGGGACCATCGTCCCTGTACGCATGATAAACGCCCAGTCAGAAGATTGAGCCAACAACACCTCCCGCGCCGCCTGATTCAAAGCACGAAACTGCAACTCATCTTCCGGTTCCATACTTCCCAACTCAATCATCCGCTCCGCAGCCTTGTGCAAATGGGGATAAATCCAAGCATTCGTATCATTCAACCAATACTCATGGAAACCGCGATATCCCCAACTAGACTGCGACGGGCGACAAACTTGCTGAGTCGGATTTTCGCGCAAATAATCTGCCAAATGGGTCATCTCGTAGGTATTTTGGTCGTACCAACTCTTGCGGAACAGGTAATCTAAAAACCAAGGCCCCTCGTACCACCAGTGACCGAACAGTTCTGCGTCGTAAGGTGAAACAATAATCGGTGGGCGCTGCATAATCCCGTTGAGGTGTTCGACTTGGCGTTCGCGGTTGAAGGCAAAGTTGCTGGCGTGTTCGGCCGCTTTTTCCCTCGCCCAGTATGGATCGTATAACTGTTTGTCGCCTAAACTTAATCCGCGACCGGTGATTTTATGATACTTAATCCCGGTATTTTTCCGCTGACCGTTGGGCATAATGTAGGGTTTGATGTAGTCATATTCTGCTTCCCAGCCCAAATCTTTGTAGAATTCTCGATATTCTGCTGCACCTGGATAGCCGACTTCCGATGACCAAACTTGCTGCGAAGATTCGTGATCCCTACCGAATACTGCTACTCCGCTTTCAGTGAAAATTGGGGCGTAGCTACCGTAGCGGGGGCGTGGGCGGGCGTAGAGGATGCCGTGGCCGTCTGTGAGGAAGTATCGTAGACCCGCATCGGCTAACATTCGCTCTAAGCCTTCGTAGTAGGCGCATTCGGGTAGCCAAATGCCTTTTGGTCGGCGGCCGAAGTTGGCTTCGTAGTTGTCGCAGGCTACTTGAATTTGTGCCCAAACTGCTTCTGGGTACATTTTCATCAGCGGTAAATAGCCGTGGGTGGCGCCGCAGGTAATGATTTCGAGGTTGTTGGTGTCTTGGTGTTGTTTGAAGGCTGTGACTAAATCTCGATCGCACCTTTCCCAGAAATTACGAACTTGAGAGAAATGGGTGGCGTAGTGTTCGGCTAAATAACGGAGGTGTCCGTTGCCGGCATTGTGCGACCTTTCCAGTTCGATTAATTCTTCGAGTTTTGCCAAGTGCTCGTCGAATCGGTCTTGTAGCAGGGAGTCCCGCAGCATAGCAATCAAGGGCGGCGTCATGCTCATGGTAATCTTAAAATCAATGCCGTCCCGCTTTAGTCCTTCAAAAACTTGTAGCAGCGGAATGTAAGTTTCGGCGATCGCCTCAAACAGCCATTCTTCCTCTAAAACATAATCGCTTTCGGGATGGCGGACAAAAGGCAAGTGGGCGTGGAGCACAAGAGCGAGGTAGCCAGTAGTCATACTTATTTTGATCCAGCAGTTAATAAACTGACACGAGTTAGGAACTGTTTTACAATATCTTAAGATTTTATGGAACTTCAGACCCATTTATTTAGTAAATGGGACGCACAAAGCGCCGTGTTTTTTTAATTGCCCTTTACGAATTCGCTTAATGCGAGCAAACTTTGCTTTTCTTGTTGCTGTCGGATGAGGGTTGCTGCTGTTTGAGAGTCTACAGGTTTCGAGAAAAAATATCCCTGGGCGTACTCGCATTTTAACCCTTTGAGCAGGTCTAGCTGTGTGGCTTCTTCCACTCCCTCGGCCACTACGTCCATGCCTAAATTATGCGATAAAGTAACGATCGAGCGCACAATTTCTGTCGGGTCAATCTCTCCTTTGCTGATATCAAATTTGACTCCCATTCTGCTGACAAAAGAACGGTCTATTTTTAAAGTATTGGTCGGAAATCGGTGCAGATAGGAGAGGGATGAATAGCCAGTGCCGAAATCGTCGATGCACAGATGTATGTTGCGGGATCTGAGTTCCACCAGCATGGCGGTAACTGATTCGGAATTTTCTATAAGTACGCTTTCTGTAATTTCTAGTTTTAAACTGCTGCCGTCTAGGTCACTTTCTTCTAGCACTTGGTCGATGTATTCAATTAACTCTAGCTGAGAAAACTGTTTGACAGAAAGGTTGACGCTGACACTCAGGGGGGGGTTGCTGGGAAATAGCTGCTGCCACTGCCGGATTTGCTGGCAAGCTGTACGCAGCACCCAGCGGCCGAGGGGCACGATCAGTCCAGTTTCTTCGGCGACTGGGATGAATTCGGCTGGGGAAACTAATCCTCGTTCTGGATGCTGCCACCGCACTAAGGCTTCAAAACAGGTAATGGTGTTGGTGGCGATCGAAACTATGGGCTGATAGTGAACAACAAACTGCGGCGCTGGGGACAAAGGAGGCAAGGGAGGCTTGGGGAATTTGAGACAGAGAACCGCTGTGGTGGAGTCTTCTGATATTTTGTGTCCCCCAAGTTGCTCTTGTCCCTCATCTTCCTCTCTGGGGCGGTCTCGAATCGATTCCGCCGCGCGGCGCAAGTCGTTTTCTAGCTGCAATAGCCTCAAAGCATGGGCGTGCATGGAACTGTTGAATACTTCGTGGCGGGATCTGCCTAGTCCTTTTGCCCGGTACATAGCGGTGTCGGCGTCGCGCAGCAGATTTGTCGATTCCAAGTATTCGACAGAACTCATGGCGATACCGATGCTGGCGGTGATGAATACTTCATTTCCGTCTAGAACCAGAGGATCACTGATTCTCTGTTGGAGGCGATGGGCAATATTATTGGCTTCATTGATGCCGTCAATATCTTCTAGCAGGATGGCAAACTCGTCGCCTCCGAGGCGGGCAATTGTATCTCCAACCCGCAAACAGGTTTCTAAACGCCGAGCCGTAGCGATTAGCAGTTGGTCGCCGATGGCGTGGCCGAGGGAATCGTTGACCACTTTAAATCTATCTAAATCCAGAAACAGCACTGCAAATAAATATTCTTTGCGTCTTTGGGCGAGTCTGAGATCGTGTTCCAGTCGATCGATAAATAGGGCTCGGTTGGGCAGTCCGGTGAGGCAGTCATGAAATGCGTCGTGGAGGAGTTGTTGTTCTGCGAGTTTGCGCTTGGTGATGTCGTGGCAGTTGACTACTATTCCTTTGACTGCCGGATCGTGTAGTAAGTTGGTGGCTACTGCTTCTAAAAAACACCATGAGCCGTTGCGGTGCTGGACTCGGTACTCAACAGGGGAGTGACTTGTCTTGGGGTTTTGAATTACTTTTTTGAGTGTTTCGGTAATCATGGCTCCGTCTTCGGGATGAACGGTTTCCAAAACGCTCCGCCCGATCGTCTTTTGGGGTAAGTATCCTAAAATTCGCTTGACGGAAGGGCTGACGTAGCGAAATGTGCCCTCGCCGTCGAGAATGATCGTGATGTCTGTAGCGTTTTCGATCAGCGATCGAAACCGCTGCTCGCTTTGACGCAGTGCTTCTTCTGCCTGTTTGCGTCCGCTGATGTCTAGGGCTACCCCGTCGATAATGATGTCGCCGTTTTCGTTTTTGGAAAACCGGGCGTTGTCTTGCACCCACTTCACCTCGCCAGTTTTCAAAACGATCCGGTATTGCCGATCGCACGGCTCAAGACTGGCACTGGATGCTGCTACGCTGCTGTCAAAGGAGCTTTTGTCTTCTGGATGAATGATTTCCATCAAAATTTCGGGACGCGCCATCACCTCGGATGGCTCGATGCCAGTCACTTCCCGCACCCCCGGACTGATGTAAGGCAGGGAAACGCTGCCGTCTGGATGCATAATGCTGCGGTAAACCGAGCCGGGGATGTTGGCTGCCATTGCTGCTAGCTGCTGCTGGATGCCGCGGACTGCTGCTTCGGCGCGCTTGCGTTCTGCTAGTTCGGTTTGGGCTCGCTGGTAAAGTTCGGCTTGGTGGATCGCGATCGCACACTGATCTGCTATGGCTTTGACTAGGGATATTTCTTCTTCACTCCAAGAGCGGGTGCGATCGCACTGGTAGAGGCAAATTCCTCCCAAAAATGACTGCTGGTAGAGCAGTGGTGCGATCGTCACTGCCTGAAACCCTACAATCTCTGCTGATGCTTGCAGAGACGGACAGAGCTTGGATAAGTCGTCCAGGGCTAGGGTTTCTCCTGCCGCGAGAGAGGAGCGGTAGTGTTCGGCAAAGTCGCAATTTAGCCCCACGAGGTCTTGTTTGTCTGCTGATTTGCTCATGTAGCGAATTATGATGCCCCCCTCAGCATCTGGCTGCAAAATCCCACAGCCGCTAGTTTGAAAAGCTTCATGGAGCTGATCTGCGGTGGTTTGCAGCACTTCGTCTAGCACCAGGGTTTCGCGCATGGCCTGGACAATGCGGTTCACTATCGCTTCTTTCTGAGCTTGTCGCTGAATTTTAGCGATCGCTTCTTGTCGCTGGGCGCGCATTTGATATTCTTGGAGCGATCTTTCTAAGATTGTTGGCAGTCTAAATAATTTGCTTTTTAATAAGTAATCGGTCATGCCTGATTTGATGCACTCAACTGCCGCTTCTTCTCCCAAGCTTCCTGTTACTAAAATACAAGGTATGTTTCGCTCTAATTCCTGCATCATTTTCAACAATTCTAAACCGTTGAAACCGGGCATCCTGTAATCCGACAGTACAGCATCGTATTTTTTGCCATTTTGGAGCAATTCTCTACACTCATTTGCCGTTTGAGCTGTGTCAAATGTAAATTTGACTCCTCCTGTTTCTAAGGCGATTACCACTAATTCTATATCTTCTGCCATGTCTTCTACAATCAACAAATTTAACATAGCTTCTTGGGAGTTTTTTAGCAAATTATTATGGTGGTTGCGCTCTAACATATTACATTTGGCTGGGTGGAATTGGCGAAACATTGTATTTTTATATTGATAGTAGTTGATTTAATTTTTTGTATATTTGGTTTAATTTAGCAAGATTATTTATTTTGCTGTCAATACTTTGACTAACTAATGGCGACTGACTTGAGTCAGTCATTACCCTGAAATATGTAATAGTATATACCAATATTAAATGATTTGTGAACTTCTCTTTATGTTCTCTGTGCTTTTGCTTTGCATCCTGTGGTAGGGCTTTAAAAAATCTTGTTTACAAATGAAATAAGCTCGTCCTAGACCGGAAAAAAGGTTGAGACTGTTTAATTGAGTTTAAAGTAAAATGTTGCTCCTCGATCGGGTGTGCTTTCGGCCCAAATTGTACCGCCGTGGCGATGAATAATCCGCCAGGCGATCGCTAAACCGATGCCGGTGCCTTCAAATTCTCTCTGGGAGTGCAATCTCTCAAAGGCTGCAAACAGTCGATCGGCATATTCCATCTCAAAACCGACACCATTATCCTTGACAAAAATTGTTCCATCTGGTATGGCATCAATAACTATTGTAGCTGGATTGCGTCCGCGACTAAACTTGACTGCATTGCTAATCAAGTTGCTGAACACCTGTTGGAGCAAGGTAGGATCTCCCGTCACCATAGGTAAATCTCCGATTTCAAATTCAACGGTTTGGGGAGTTTGGGTCAAATCTGTGACTGTTCGGGGTTGAGCCAATTTAATCGCAGTTTGTACCAACTCGCTCAGGTCGATCGGAGTTTGGATTAACTCGGTGCGCCCTACCCGCGAAAGTGCGAGCAAACCGTCAATCAACAGACTCATTTTTTGGCTACTGTCATCAATTACTTGCAGATAATGAACTATTTTACGATCGCCCAGAACATCCATTGATTCTAGTCGCTGTTTCAAGGCATTGACAAAACCTGAAATGTGTCGCAAAGGAGCGCGCAAGTCGTGGGACACAGAGTAAGAAAAAGATTCTAATTCTTGATTGGCAAATTCTAATTGCTCTGTGCGTTTTGAGAGAGCTTTTTTGGTTTCAATCAACTCAGTTATATCGCGAGAAGTCCCAATTAAAGCATAAATTTCGCCTCCGGGATTTTTGAGGGGAATTTTCAACGTATCATAGTAATGAATTCGCCCTTCAAAACTAAATTTTTCCCGCAAATGTAGAATTTCACCAGATTCAAATACCTGCATATTTTCTTGATAAAATTTTCCGGATAGCTCTGGTGGGAAACATTCAAAAACTGTCTTTCCTTGCATCTCTTTTTTACTTGCAAAACCAGCCATTTTTGCCAGAGCTTTGTTCACAAAAGGCTGACGCATATTTTCGCGTTCTACAACAAAAATGCGATCGGGCAAAGCATCAAAAAAAGTCTCTAGTTCAGCGGTACGCTGGGCGACTTGAGCTTCTAAAGTTTCGTTAAGTTCTTGGAGTTCAGCTTCCGCTTGTTTGCGTTCGGTGATATCTTGACCAATGCCGATACATCTCCCGTCAGAAAGACGAATACTTGCCCATGAAGTGTCAATAATCCGCCCATCTCTAACTCTAGTTTTAAAGTCGGTCCACTTCTTATTGGCTGCTTGGATTTCATCCAAAATGTATTGGCGGTATTCTGGCTGGGGATAAAATTCGGCAAAGATATCGCGGCCTTTCATTGCTTCACAACTCCAGCCGAACAATTGTTCCCAGTACCGGTTGACCCACTCTATTTCACCGCTGTCGCCCAAGAATGCGATCGTGACTGGTACGTTGTCGAAGATAGTTTGCAGCAGTTCTTTTTGTTGTTTTAATGATGCTTCGGCTTGTTTGCGATCGCTGATATCGAGTACAGAGCCGATAACTTGCTTAATTTGTCCGTCTGGGGTTCTTTTAAAGATTGTAGAGCGATCGTGTACCCAACGCCATTCCCCATTTTTATGTTGGATTCTGTAGTCTATATCATCTGTTTCGTGAATGTTTTGGCTGTTTGCTAGTCGCTGCATACCGGCTATTAATTTTGACATATCGTCAGGATGAATTAAGGTTGACAGGGCTGCATTACCCATGTTTTGCAACTCTTGTGAAGAGTAGCCAAATATAGATAATGCTGCTTGATTTGCATAAATATTTTTATTTTCTAATACATCATAAATATAGAGAAAGTTGGGAATAGTTTTTAGGATACTTTCCAAAAGTTCTTGATTTCTTTTGAGTTCGGTTTCTGCCTGTTTTGTCTGAGTCAAGTCCAGCACAAAACTGACACCAAACTCCTGAGAACCTTCGGAAAATGCAGCCCCCAGCAAGACATGAACACGGCTCCCGTCTCCTCGGATGTATTCTTTTTCAAAGGGACTAGCTTTGCTGGTGGCTTCCAGTTCTGCTACTTTTGCTTCATCTTGGCTGATATATTCTGGTGGTGTAATTTGTTTCCAGCTCAATTTTCTGTTTTCCAGGTCTTCTCGCGGGTATCCAATCATGTTTAAAAAAGCATCGTTTGCGTCTGTAATTTCACCGTGTATATCCCAAAAAAAGATACCGATTATGTTAGATTCAACAACGTGCCTAAATTTAGCTTCACTTTGTCGCAACTGGGCTTCTACTTGTTTGAGATCTGTGATGTCACGGGCGATGCCTAGGACTGTTTCTACGGTATTATTTTGAGTAAATTCGGGAATTACTCGACATTGATAATATTTTTTGCCTGCGGGAGTAGGAAAGTCAAATTCTATGGTTTCTGGTTGACCGGTGCGGAAAACTTTCAGACAAGCTTGGTCCCACAGATTGCAAAGCTGGGGGGACATTCCTAATTCTTTGTTACTTTTGCCAATAAATTCTGAAGCTGGTTTTCCGGTGGCTCGTTGGACTTCTTTGTTGACGTAAAGGTGGCGCAATTCTCTATCGAACCGCGCGATGGTATCGGTGGCATTTTCGGCGATCGCGCTGAAAGCTTCTTCCCGCCTGCGCAGTTCTTCTTGAGTGCGGTGCCGTTCAGTGACATCTAGGGCAAAGGAGATAATAGAAACGACTTTTCCTTCTGCATCTGTCTGTGCTGAATTGTTCCATTCACAGTGAATTACCGCTCCATCTTTAGTGTAGTTGCGGTTGTGGCAACTATTGCGGGGTTCGCGCCCCTCTAATAGTTTATTTGTGACTGAGTTGACTAGCTCTAAATCCGCTTCATATACTATTGATAATTCCTCAAATTTTTTGCCGATTACTTCTGCTGTTTTCCAGCCAAATATGCGTTCTGCCCCGGCTGACCACTGAACGATCCGAAATTGGCAATCCCATTCTAAAACTGCCATCTGTGAGTTGTCCAGGTGAAACTCTAGTCGCGAGGTGGCTTGTTTCATTTGGGTTTTTAACTCCTGGCGCAGTTGCTTAACTGTGGCAAGTCCCTCGCCTATTCTCTGTGAATGTTCGGGACTGATTTGCCCTATTAGATCGATACTTTTTGCTGTTTCTGCTTCTAGTTCTTCCCAAGCTGTTTCTAGGGCTGATTCCGCCTGCTCTAGCTGAGTGATGCTGTTGGGAAACAGTGTGGCACTTCCGACAGGAATTTCAGGCATATTTTTGATGTTTAGGGAAGTGTTACTTTTTGGTCATCAATTAATGATTTAAAGAATATATTTCAACTAATACCATTTCTCTAAAATAGTGCAACAATCTTTGACCCCCCCTAACCCCCCCTTATAAAGGGGAGGGACAAGACTACTGTTGCATTCTTTTTTAAAATTGGTATTACTCTTAAATTTTACATTTTTAATCATTAACTGAACCCCTTAAGCTGGCACTGGCTACAGGGTACACTTGCCTAGTGGTCGGCAATTGCGGTTTGCGAGGCTGAACCTCCCCTAGCAACGCCTTACCACTGGCTGAGTCTGAAAAATTTTAACATATCTTTACAGAAAGTGGTGAGGGAGTTGGGGGCGATCGAAAAGTTGTGGGCGCGAGTTGTACTTGAGCTCTGGTGCATCGCTTTGGTTAATCAAAAGCTCAAATAAAGTTTAAACTGAATTAAGCTATGGCGCGCATTACCCCGTGGGGCGATGGAAAGAACAATTAATTGATCGCGGTTGGCTAAATCGTGAAAGCTTACCAAGGGATAACCGCTCCCATGCTCCCGTTGAAGTAAGAAGCAAATGTCGAGACAAGTCTTGGATTTGTATAGCAGCCAACTATTATGCGTACAGGATTGTGCAGCTTGAGATGGTAATTGTCAAGCTCGAAAGTCGATCTAAAAAGTACATCACGCTAAACAATCCCCAGGTGGTAATAGCAAAAAAGATTGACTGTGGTTAAAACCAACCGCGTCGTTTCCCTCCCTCGCTCTAACAACTCGCACTTTTTCTCACTTACCGAACTTTTTTATGACTGTTGTTGCAAAAGTTAAAACTGAGTACGAAGCCGTTATTGGTTTGGAAACTCACTGCCAATTGAGTACGAAGACTAAAATTTTTTCGAGTTCTTCCACAGAATTTGGTGGTGTTCCCAACACTAATATTGACCCAATTTGTATGGGAATGCCCGGAGTGTTGCCTGTCTTAAATGAGAAAGTGCTGGAGTATGCGGTGAAAGCAGGGCTGGCTCTGCACTGCGAAATCGCACCTTACAGTAAGTTCGATCGCAAGCAATACTTTTACCCGGATTTGCCGAAAAATTATCAAATTTCTCAGTTTGATTTGCCGATCGCCACTAACGGTTGGCTCGAAATTGAATTGGTTGATGAAGCAGGGAATTCGACTCGCAAAAAAATCGGGATCACTCGCTTGCACATGGAGGAAGATGCGGGAAAATTGGTGCACGGTGGCAGCGATCGACTCAGCGGTTCTACTTATTCTATGGTAGATTACAATCGCGCTGGTGTGCCTTTGATCGAAATTGTCTCGGAACCAGATTTGCGATCGGGCGCAGAAGCAGCGGAATACGGTCAAGAATTGCGCCGGATCGTCCGCTATATTGGTGTGGGCGACGGGAATATGCAGGAAGGTTCCCTGCGCTGCGATGTGAATATTTCGGTGCGCCCGGTGGGTAGGAAAGAGTTCGGCACGAAAGTGGAAATTAAAAATATGAACTCTTTTAATGCGATCGAACGGGCGATCGATTATGAGATCGAGCGCCAAATTCAAGCTTTGGAAAACGGCGAAACCATATTCCAAGAAACGCGACTTTGGGATGAAAACAAACAGTGTACTTTTAGTATGCGGATGAAGGAAGGGGCAAGCGATTACCGCTATTTCCCGGAACCGGATTTGCCTCCGATCGAGGTTTCGATGGCTCAGTTGACAGATTGGCAAGCTCAATTGCCAGAATTGCCGGCCGAAAAGCGCGATCGCTACGAAACTCAACTGAGTCTTTCTCCCTATGACGCGCGGGTGTTGACTGATGACAAAGCAGTAGCAGAGTATTTTGAGGAGGCGATCGCCGCTGGGGCTGCGCCTAAGCAAGCTGCCAATTGGGTGATGGGCGATATCACTGCTTATCTCAAAAACGAACAAGTGGCGATCGCTAAAATTCCTTTCAAACCAGATAATTTGGCCGAACTGCTGAAGCTAATTGAGGCTGGCACGATCAGTGGCAAAATCGCTAAGGATATTTTACCGGAGTTGCTAGCCTTGGGCGGTTCTCCGCAACAGTTGGTTGAGAGCAAGGGTTTGATCCAAATTTCCGATACTGGTGCGATCGATCGGGCGATCGATGCTGTTTTGGCAGCCAATCCCAAGGAGCTCGAACAGTACCGGGCTGGTAAAACTAAGCTGTTGGGCTTTTTTGTCGGCAAGGTGATGAAGGAGACTGGTGGTAGGGCAGATCCCAAATTGACCAATGAGTTGCTAGCCAACAAGCTCAACGGCTAAAGCACTTAGTCCCAAATAATTAGACTGCTCCTCAGCAGTTGGTTTTGAACAGGCCTAAACAGCCTGTTCCACAATAATTTAGATGTCTATTCTTCAACCCGCTTTCGGCGGGTTTTGTTTGTATTGCAACCGCCAGGGTGGTTAAGTCGTGGGGTGGGGGCGGGTTTATAGAATTTGTCTATACCGATGAAAGATATCGGTGAACCCGCCCCTACAAAATCTGCCCTAATCGCCTTGGCAGTTGCTATATTGCAGTCGCCAAGCGCATTAGCCGCCAAGGCGACTGCTATATATCCCCGATTTCTCGGCTGTGATTTTTTTAAAAAAGGGGGTTGACCCCTCATTGCAGATATGATATATTGTGTTATGTAGATGCACCCTGATGGCAAGGAGAGTCGCTTAGGCGACTCTCTATTTTTTTGGCATTTTTATTTTTTGGCTTTTTTTTCAGCATTTAATAAATTAATTTTACTGTTCAATATAATTATTCAATTGCTTGACACAGTGCAGCATTTTATGCTATTTTCCTACTCAATAAATGCGTAAAGTTCGTAACGCAATGAGGACAACATATCAGTATCAGTTTGATCCCGACATCAAGCAAAAGCTCACTCTTAACCATTGGCTAAGGATTTGCCGTTACTGGTATAATCGCCAGCTAGGCGATCGTTTTGATTGGTGGGAAATGAACCGCACTACTGTAAATGCTTGTCCGTTGATTGTTAGTATCTCTGCGCCTAGGGAAAAACCCAACTACTACTCACAAAAAAAACAATTGCCGATTCTTAAAAAGGATTTTGTAAAAGTCTTTCATAGTGGCGATCTACTAGATTTTAAACAGGTAGACTCAACCATCTTGCAAGATGTTTCTAAGCGAGTAGATAAAGCCTTTGAACGGTCGATCGCTGGGGACAGCAAGGGTGGGCGATCGGGTAAGCCCCGATTCAAGACTGAAGCCGATTATCGCACGATGACTTTTTCGACGGCTAACAGTGATTGGATAAAACTGGTTCGCAAGAATTGGATGTATGTTCGATTGCCAAAGTTAGGTGTCGTAAAAGTTCGGATGCACCGCTCAATTCCTGATGGATTTACCATCAAGCAAGCTAGTGTTACTAGGAAGGTTGATGGTTGGTTTATTCAGTTAATGCTTGAAGATGCTTCTGTGTTTCGCAAAAACCTGCATACACCTCAATGCTTCTGTGCTATCGGAATGAAATTGTTTTCACCGATTGTAATATTCGAGAATATTGGGATGAACAACATTCTTTAATGGTCGATCGTGATATAAATGCCGCGATTAACTTGAAGAAACTGGGGTTGGACATTTTCCCCAGTATAAAACGCCGTAACGGGAATTTTTCTGTAGTAGGAACTATGGATGACAGTACCGTAAAGGAAATTTTGCATACCCTTCATCGGGCTGCAAGAAGCCCACATCATACTGTACTCAGTTGATGTGGGAGATGTCACTTAAAAATTTCACTAATTTTTATAATTATGACCCCACAAGCTAATGACCTAATCAAACAGGGAATTTCCCAATATCAGGCACGAGAATTTGAGGCAGCGCTGGAATCTTGGGGACAGGCGCTGAGTCTGTATCGGGAAATCGATGACAAACGTCGATCGGGTGCGGCGCTGGGAAATATGGGAGTTGCTTATGAAGCCCTGGGAGATTTGGCGCGTGCGATCGACTGCTATCAACAGCATTTGGTGTTAGCGCGGGAAATTGGCGATCGCCGCGGTGAGGCGAATGCTTTGGGCAATCTGGGCAATGCTTGCTGTGCTCAGTCGAACTTTGACGGTGCGATTGAATACCAGCAGCAGCGTTTGGCGATCGCGCGCGAAACGGGAGACAATCGCGGGGAAGAAGAAGCTTTGGGTAATTTGGCCTTAGCTTTCGATGCCAAAGGAGATTTGCCTGGTGCGCTCCAGTGCTATCATCAGCAGTTGGAGCTCGCCCGCGCGAGCTCCGACGATCGCATTGAACGCCACGCCCTCAAGAATTTGAAGCTAGCTTACAAGTATTTAGCAAATTACGAGCAAGCTAACTACTACCGACAGCAACAATTGGCGATCGTGCGACAACTGTTTTTAAGTCAGGAAAATAACGATTTTGTACAACTTGCAGAAATGGTTGGTTTGAATCCGGTGGAAGATTTTGCCGGAGAAGATTTAAGTAATTTTGACTTGCAATATGCTGATTTTGCCGGAGCAAATTTGCGGAATGCAAACCTCAGCGGTGTAGATTTTACCCTAGCAGATCTCAGCGGTGCTTTGCTGAGCGGTGCTCTGTTAATTAATGCTACTTTATGCAATGCTAATTTGCGCGATAGCGAACTCAATGATGCTGATTTGAGCGGTGCTGACTTGCGGACAAAGTTGCCACGGGCTAATTTGGAAAATGCCAATTTAACTAACGCAAATTTGAGCAGTGCTTATTTACCCAATGCGAATTTGGCTGGTGCCAATTTGCAGGGTGCTGATTTCCGAAATTCTGATATGAGCGGTGTTAATTTGAGCGGTGCCAATTTGAATGGTGCTGATTTGAGCCGTGCGGATTTGAAAAATATTGTGGTAAAAAATGCCAAGTTTGCTGGTTGTTTGGGTCTTTCTGAAGGGTTAAAAATTGAGTTAATGGAGGGTGGCGGAATTTTTGAGTAGAATTTTCTGGATTTGTCTTTAGTATTTCGCGATCCTATCTCAATGGCTAAACATCTTGCTGTATCACCACTCTTGCTTTTTCCCGAATTTCCCCCATCCTCCCTCGCCAGCAGGGCTGTTTGATTGTTGGTATGGGCCGTGCCGTGCCCCCGTGCCGGCCCTCTTGGACTCTCTCTTATCTTCCTTCGCGTCATAAGCGCCTTCGCGGTTAAATCATTCCGATACAACCGGAATTGATATGATACCAATTTAATGTGAAGTTGCACAGATCTAGATCCCCCTCGCATCCCCCGAAAGCAAGGGGGACTTTGAGAAGAATCTTGTCCCCCCCTCCCACCAGGGGGGCTAGGGGGGATCAGATTCAGGAGCAGCCTCATAAAAAACTGATATGAGGGGGGTGGGCATTCTTGGCACTACCCCTACACAATCATCGTTTTTTTCTCAAAAACCTGGTTTTTTGCGTAAGTCCTGAAAATCCAACAAAGTTTACAAATTCAACCTAGAAAAAAATGCTCCATTGTGATAGATTAGGGATTAGACAGTAATAAAATTTTTAATTACAAGCTGGTAGCGCCAGCAATTCTACCCGATATGCGATCGCTAGATTCTCATAACAAATATCCAGATTGCTTGTGGATGCAATTAGAAGCAATTCCAGTATCATCTGCTGCAACAGCAACCCAGCACCTAGACCTTTACGTCAGCCTCAATTTTAACGAACATTGGCAACCTTTGCTCGGTGGCATGGTCAAATTTGGACTACAATCAGGTACGCTCAAATTAAATTTGGCAAACACCGAAATTCCCCTGGGAGCGTGTCAGTTAGCCGGTGATTTCAAGCTATTGCCCATAGAAAAAAAGCCAGAAAATCAGCGGGGCGAGGGAGCCAGCGATCGGGAAGAAACAGATGAAACGGACTACACATTTTGCCACGCTTCCCTCATGGGAGACGATACAGAACCTGCTTGGAAATTTGAAGTTAAACGCGGAAATCCTCTATTAAAAGGGTTGCTAAAAAGTGCGAAAATAGGAGAATTAACAGCACCAAATTTTAGGATTGAAGCAGTTTTTAAAGTTGCAAAAGAAGATATTTATGTCACAGATGCCGAAGGTTTGTGGCCCCACGACATTACCCCAAATCAACATTCAATTTTAGAAAGAATCCTGACATTATATTTGGCAACAAATCAACTCCAGCCAGCTCTGAGTTTTGCCATATTGTGTGACGATTCATCGGCGTTGAAAAGGCGCGATGTGGAAATTGTTCCGCAAACTGAGGAAGCGCTATTGCAGGAAATGGTCGATCGTATTATCTCCGCTGAAACAGCAGACTTTGCGGAATTAGCAAAAATCGCCAATCTTAATCCAGCAGAGGATTTCGCGGGTGCTAACCTGCGGGGAACGACTTTGAATGCAGTGGATTTTAGTAGTGCAAATCTCGATCGCGCCAATTTCCGGGGTGCAGACTTAAGCGACGCTGATTTCAGCGAAGCCAACCTCCAAAATGCCAAATTCAGCGGTGCAGATTTGAGCGGCGCTTTCTTAGGAAATGCCGATTTGAAAGGTGCAGATTTGTATAAAGCAAGTCTAGCTTTGGCTAACCTCAGTGGCGCGAATTTGGAAAATGCAAATCTAGTGGAAGTAAACTTAACCAATACGAATCTGGGCGGTGCGAAGGTTGAGTCAGCCAGATTTGGAAATAATTCAGGACTTTCCGAGGAGATGAAAGTGAATCTACAACAGCGCGGCGCAATTTTTCAGGAACTTTAGTCCCTCGCACCTATCGACATTTCATTGTTTTTTTACCCGCTGTTGTAGTTCGGTATTAAGTTGTTCTAGGGCAATTTGTGCTTGTTTATGCTCCCTCAATTCCGCTTGTAATTTATCAAATAAATCAGCTTGTTGGATGCCAATACTAACTTCTGCCGACAACAGCCGTAGCAATTCTATTTCTGAAGGTTGCCACTGGCGAGGAGAGGTACAGTGATGAGCAGTCAGTAACCCCCACAATTCACCTTCTTTGAGAATGGGAACTACTAAATTTGCCCTGACTTGTAAACTTGCTAAAAATTCTATATGACAGGGGCTAATTCCAGAATTATAAATATCTGATTTTACCGTAATTAAACCATTTTTGAATGGTTCAACGTACTCTTTCCCAATACAACAGTCATAAATATGGAGCGGTAAAATAGCCTTACTTTCATCAGCAACCGACTCTACCAGAATAGTCCCACCCCAGTCCGGAGTAAATTGAAAAACAATTACGCGATCGCACTGAAGAATGTTTCTGACTTCCCTTACCGTAGTGTTGAGAATATCATCTAGGTTGAGAGATTCGCGGATATAAAGAGCTGTTTTGAGAATAATTTGATGTTGTTGTTGTTGCCATTCCCGTTCTTGAATCAGTTGGTTATGTCGGAGGATATAGCTAATAGAGCGATGCAAATTTTTAGAGGTAATCTGGCTTTTTTCTAAATAATCCTGAGCTCCACTTTTGAGTAGCTCAACAGCAATTTGGATATTTCCATGACCAGTCAACATAATCACGGGAAGAGTATTTCGCCCCGTTTGTTGCTGTAGTTCCTGCAATAACTCTAACCCGTCCATATCGGGTAAAAAGTAATCGAGTAGAAAAATATCTGGGATTTTGTGTTCGCACCATTCGAGAGCATCTTCGCCACGATCGAATTCAAAAATCTCGTAGGTACGATCGCGATGTTCCCTCAAGTATCGTCGGTAGGTAGCGCGATCGACTTCTGAATCATCTATTAACAGAATCGTCAAAATCTTCGCCTGGGGCGTTGTCGGTGGTATATAGGTTTGGGGACACCATCGCCAAGTCTGCTTGAGTTCGGCGACTTCCCTGCGCAACAACTTTAATTCTGCAATCAGTTGATCTTTAGTTTTGTCGGTATCTTCCATCATACCACCATCTTTTTTATATTTTTGTACATAAAAGTTATGCAACCCGCATCAAAGAGTTATCATCTACGATTAAGATTTTGATTTTGGTAATCAGTAATTGCAGGATTGGTAATTTTAGGTGGGGTTAGCTAGGGATCGCCCTCCGCAAACAAGAGCGATCGCAGTTCACCAAAACCAGTTAACCCTCATCCTCCAACTTAACAGGAGCACGCCCAGAAATCACAATAAACCCAACCGATTCGAGAGTCAGACTTGGCTGACGAATTCCCGCCAAAACAGCTTGACTTAACACACTTTCCGTGCTAATTTCATCCGCCAAAACCGATTCTAAAATTTGTTCCGATGGAGACAACCGATGCAAACGCAAATGCAATTGATTCACCCGGTTTTCCAGTTCAATTGTAGCACTCAGAGCCGATCGCTCGCACATTTCGACAAAAGCCGATCGCCCACGCAGCAATTCCTCGGATCTCAGCCGTCCCCGTTGACAAAAATCATCCCATTCCAGCGGATCGACAAAACTGTCGAGAATCGCAGTCCGATTTTTCGACAAATTATAATCCCGATTCGGACCACCTTTCCCCTTATAAGGCCGCTGCAAAATATTCAGAATTTCCGCCTCTTCCACCAGCAACATCGGCTCGCTGCGAGCATCAACAAACACCGTTTCAAAAACAGGCAGAAACAGAGCATCAGCCCGTCTTTGCAAAGCTTTCAAGTTGTAATTTTCGATATTTTGAGTTTGCAACACCTGGGAAGCAGGCTGCAAATCAGTCTGGATTGAATAATTAAATTGTAACCCAAACCACTCCTTTCCTTCCTCCGCATCCCAACTTTCATCGTGACGCCACAATGCAAAAGCTTGACCCCGATCGTCCCAGCGAATATAAGAACTAAGGGCATCGATCAATCCCTCACCAATGCGGTAAAGAACGACATCAGCATTTTGGTGAGCCACTCGGCGATTATAACTACCATACTGCTGACAATAGGGAATCAATCTGGTTCTCAAATCATTGGAAGGAATCAATGTTTTTTGACTAGGTTGATAGCGCACTAACCCCGATATACTCGGATGTTCAACCTGTTTGAAATTCAGAGCTTGACAAATCCAACCTTCCGCCGCCCGCTGCATTTCTTTATGCTTCGCATCGCAATCATCGAGGGCTTCAAAATACTCAGATGCACTTTCCTCAAACAGGTCAATTTCATCCAAAACCTGTTGTTCGTCAATTTTGACTTTGGCGGCGACGATTTCAGTTTTGATTAATTCAATTTCGCTAGCTAGGCCTTTTGCTCCTTCTGTCAGCAATTTCTCTTCAATTTGGGGCATCTTTTCATTGACATAAAACTGAAGACTAGCAATAGATTTGTTGAAGATATCAAACCCATCTTTTAAAACTTGAAACCAAGCTTCGTGGGGACTTTCTGGCAAATCTGGGCCTGCAAACAAACAAAACTGCACTCCCATTTTGCTACCTATGCGATCGACTCTACTTAATCTTTGTTCTAACTGATTGGGAAGCCACGGTAAATCGAAGTGAATTAACCAATCCACAAATTGCAGATTTACTCCGGTTTCCGCCGAACGATCGCATACTAGGATAAAGCAAGTTGGCTCTGTCTTAAACCGTTTCAAATTCCCTTCAACATCCGCGACTGATTTGCTAGTCTCATGGGTGGCGATCGCATTTTTACCCAAAATCTTCGCTAAATTTTCGGCAATAGCTTTACAAGTTTCATTAAAACTGGTAAAGATGACTATTTTGGGGAATTTATCACCCGGAAGCGGTCTTTTAATTTGCTGTTGAATTCTGGACAACAAATCGCGAGGTTTGCTGTGATACTCCGGCGGAATCTTCAAAGCAACGCCTAGAAATCGGATAATGACGATTCTCAACAAACTCAGTCTGTCGGCTCCTTCCTGGGGCTTTTCCAGGGCATTGAGCAAAGATTCTAAGATGGCGCTTTCTCCTGAAAACATGGCGGTTTGAGTCACAATCCCCATGTACTTTTGCCCAAATTCGCGATCGAGTTCCGCCGTCGATTTCTTTTGTAAACGAGCTTTCACAACCCGTTCCAAAACATTCAGCCAGGTACCGGAAGTTCGGAAAAACAGGAGAAAGATTTTTTGATAGGTGCTCTTATGAGGAGCGATAGTCCGCCATTTTTCCAGGATACTGTGAATTTCCGACCACTGTTCGTCATTGAGATCGTACTCAACTTTGGGGAGAGTATCTCGATCGAAAATCACATCTTCCACTGCGTCTCGGCGATTGCGAAGCATTCGGCGGTACAGACGGTAGGTATCGCTAACGTGGGTGCGAATACTTCTGACAAGGCGATCGCATTCTGTGGTTGCTTCAGTTTTCCAACAACTTTCTAATTCATTTGCTAATCCGATTAAATAATCATCTTGAGCAAAAACAGTGCGGAGTTGAGCGAGTTTTGTTTGCAAAACCCCAGGGTTAGTTTCTGCTCGAAAATCCAGCAAGGCGCGCCCGATTTCCTGACGATTTTGCACCTGTTCTTTGAAATTTGCCAAATCATCAAGACGGTAAGTTGTGGGGTCTAGCAAGTTTAACATTGTCAGAAACTCTTGCTCGTGTCCCAAAACTGGTGTCGCAGATAATAACAATAAATTTTTGCTTTTATGAGCGAGGGTTTGGCAAATTTCAAAGGACTGCTTCTGAGTGCGATCGCCAGAATAAGCCATGGCTGCAAGCTCATGGGCTTCATCCACAATCAGAAAATCTAGATTAGCATTGCGACTAACTTGATTAATTTCGCTAAGAGAAACAAGCTGGACTCGATCGGCAAAATGAGACAAATAGAATTTATTTTCTAACTCATCGCGCCACTGCTCGGTCAGGTATTTTGGAACCATCACCACAGCGCGGCTATTAGGTTCATCTAGGAGAAATTGGCGGAGAATTGTCCCTGCTTCTACGGTTTTTCCCAATCCTACTTCGTCTGCTAATAAATAGCGTCCAATGGGGTCTTCTAGGACGCGCCGCACGACTTCAACTTGGTGAGGATAGAGGTCTATGTTGGCAGAAATTAAACCTGTCATACCGCGGCTGACGGCGCGCTGGGTGATGGTAGATTCAACGAAGGCGAGTCGGCGATCGTGAAAATACGGAGTTTCTTGACCTTTGACGGCTAAAATGTCGATCGGATCGGCGATCGGGATATTGCAGCGAACATAAATATCTGTTTCAACAGCTTGTATGCTTTGACTATCAGGAAGGTCGATGTCGTAGAGCATTCTATCTTCATCCCAGTCATAAATCCGACCAATAATCCAGCGCTCCAAGGTGGTGCTCCAGAGGTAGCATCGAGTTTGGCGCTGAAGTCTGGCTTCTTGGAGCAAGCCTAGGGGTACTGTTTTGCTAAGGCGGTTTTTAACTGAGCAAAAATATTCAATTAGGGCTTCGTTGCGGGATAATTCGACCACTTTTCCGACTCCCAAATCATTTTTGGGCGATCGGACCAAGGAACCAATATCAATCATAGTTGAAAACCTTCAAATTAGGCGATGAACATCGCTTCTAAACAACCAAAGTCCGCCGATGCGGACTCAGAGAAAACCAGGATGCTAAGTTTAGAAAACGGATACAAACCGCATAGTAGCACTACCTTGACATCCTAGGTAGAAATGAAATGGTAATGTGTTATAGGGATGAAATTAATGGACACAACTGGACTCGAATTAGCCCCACTCATTTAATTAACGAGTTTACACGGTTTTCGCTCATAAGTCACTCATCTCACAAGACTTGTTTTCGTATTTGAGTGGAAAACGAGTTCTTTGCTGCAAGTTGTACACAATAAGCAGACTCAACATTGTGAGTCAAGTGAGTGGAATATGAGTGGAAAATCTAAATCAGTCACCGTAAGCAACTCAGCCGATTACCTTATCGGTTACGAGAGGGTGTTGGACTATTTGAAGGATGCACAAAAAGAATGCCCCAAAGGGGTAGGGCTGAAAAAAGACAATAAGGCTAGCGGTTCTTACATCACCCTTCAATTCAAACTGGGTGACAAGCGCGTCAATAAAGCCTGTGGCTGCAACCTGACAATGCAAGGTATAGCAACTGCCAAGGCGATTAGGGCAGATTTTGTAGGGGCGGGTTCACCGATATCTTTCATCAGTATAGACAAATTCTATAAACCCGCCCCCACCCCACGACTTAACCACCCTGGCGGTTGCTATATCACCGATGCCTTAAATAAAGCTCATTTAGTCGCTAGCGCTCTGCAATCGCTCTCTAGTGAGACAGAGTTCTTAAGGTGGTACGATGACGTAATCTTAGAAAAAAACATCGTCAAGAATGACCTAATAACGTTTGGAGAAGCGATCGCAAAAGTAGAGGCCGGATATTGGGACGGGTACACTAAAAAACGTCAGAAACGAGACCGGGGAAACGTGTCGGCACAAAATACTTGGCATGACGTATACGGAATATACTACAAACTGCTACCACAAGATGCCACAGTTAATCTCACTGATGTTTTAATGGTTATCAACAGTAAAGAGAGAGGTAGTAAGTCTTACAAGTCCTGTTTGTCCGTGATGAAAAAACTAGCTGAGACTATTGGTGACACTCATCTACGCGAGGAATTAAGTAAGATTGATGGAACACAAACCATTTACCGAGATGACTTGCAATCGGTATCAATAGATGACTTCTTACAACTACGCGAAGACGTACTAAATATTCCAGCCAATGATAAACGATATCATTTAGACTCTCGAAGAGCTTGGTTATGGGTGTTTGGGATGCAAGTGGTGTATGGACTTCGAGTTCACGAAGTATTTGCAATTCAGAACATTGACAAGCCATTCAAAACAAAAGATGGTGTTACCATCCCTGCATTGAATGACCTCAAAAACACAAAAATGCTAGCAGTAGTAGGCGATAAAACAGCACTGGATACCACAACCAAAACGGGCTATCGTTTGACAATTCCGATGTTACCACCTACTCACCCTGACTTGATAGAAAAGTTAGAGCTTAAGTCGGTTTTGTTGCCGACATTCAATATGGTTTCAACTAATCCACAAACAGTAGCCAAAAAATATGCCCGTGTTGCTGGTACTCATTTAAAATGTTGGGATAAAGGTTTTACTCAAACTCACGCACTGCGTCACCTAGCTAACCTTAACGGTATGATGAGCGGGGTAAGTCTTGAGACTCGCGCCATGAGCCTAGGACATAGCCCAACAATGAATGACACTGTTTACAAGAAACGTCAGACTACCAACACTACTATTGACTTGTTAACTAAGTCAGATAGTAGTCAAGCTATCCCTCTGAATTCCGCTATCAAGGTGCTTAAACAGTTAGGCGTTGATACTGGGAAAATTGCCTTATTGGCTAGTATCTACAGCGTTAGCCCCGACAAGATTACTGAGTTAGTGGAAGTCTAACCCTAGTCTATTTTACTAGGAAGTGCCTAAGCACAAATAAAACCCCCTAAATTAACCTAGGGGTTTTTTTATTGGCTACTTACTTTGGCTTTACCTTTATTTGAGGGGTCAAATAAGGGGTGTAATTAGTGATTAACAATAATACCCTTCCTAAACTAAATGGAAAGGGTATTATTTTTTGATTAGTAATCTTACACAGGTAGCTATCCATAAATTCTATTTGACCCCCCAATTGGCCCCTCAAATTGACATAGATACTTGTATGGATACTAAGCTAACTCTAGAATAATGCGTAATAAATTTTAACATTAGGGAGTGATACCTCCCTTTTTTTTCGCTTACACTGAGAAACTAGATGAGCGAAAAATGAGCGGAAAACGTTAACTAGAGATTGGGTGAGACCGCTAAATGACCTATTCACTAGGGATGAAATTAATGGACACAACTGGACTCGAACCAGTGACCCCTACGATGTCAACGTAGTGCTCTAACCAACTGAGCTATGCGTCCTCACGAATTCCTAATATAGCAGAACTATCCCTTGAATGTCAAGCACACAAATTAAGTTTTTTCTAATAGCCAATTCTGCGCCAAATTTTCACAGTGCGATCGCCCCCACCACTAGCCAAACTCCCCCCATCAGCACTAAACGCCACAGACAAAACCTCCCCCCCGTGGCCCGACAAAATTTCCAACAAACCCCCCGCCTGAGCATCCCACAAATAAACCGTACCATCTCGACTCCCACTAGCCAAAAGCCGACCATCCGGGCTCAACGCCACACACAAAACATCCCCAGAATTATCCCTGAAACTCCGCAACAAGCTGCCACGCCCCTCCTGGGTATCCACCCGCCACAACTTCGCCGTACCATCCCGACTTCCACTCACCAAAATCAATCCCTCTCCCACTCCTCCCCTGGTGGGGTTGGGGTGAGGGAAGTTCCCAGCAAAAACAGTCGATCGCACCCAATCCCCGTGCTCTGCTAAAGTACAAATCGATCGACCAGTTTGCCAATCCCACAACCGCAAAGTCTTGTCCCGACTCCCGCTAACCAAAAACTCCCCATCCGCACTAAAAGCCACCGCTTCCACCCCCTCAGCGTGACCAATCAAAGCCGACATCCGCCTTCCCTTATTCAAATTCCACAACAACACACTCTTGTCCCGACTCCCACTAGCCAAAACCTGACCATTGGGACTAAATGCCACAGCAGCCACCCTGTCAGAATGACCAGCCAAAGCGTACCACCACTTACCCTTATTCAAATCCCAAATGTGAATCATTTTGTCCCGGCCACTGCTAGCCAAAGTCGCCCCATCAGGACTAAAAGCCACAGCAGTCACCCAGTCAGAATGGCCAGTGAGAGTATACCAGCGCTTGAACGAATCCAACTTCCACATCTCAATCGTCTTGTCCTCGCTACCACTAGCCAAAGTTTGACCATCAGGACTAAAAGCTACCGACGTGACAGCATTGGAGTGGCCTACCAGAGTATGAACACACCGCCAAGTGGGGGCCTGTGCCGGTACAACCCGCTGCATTGATGGCACAGGTAAAATAGTGCCTGCAACCGTTGGTGGCAGTGTATTTTGCACCACAGGCATCCTCTGCGGCACGGGAATTGCGGGGGCTGACTGGGGCGGTGTCGCCGTGTCCGTCCCCGCCGACGGCTGCGGTAGCAAATCTGGGAGTACCTGCGCCACAGATTTGTAGCGCCGACTCAGACTCGGTTCGATCATTTTGTCCAGGATGCGACCCAATTTCGGATCGATCTGCACCTTCACAAAGTCTCGCCAAACCCAAGCATCCTGATGGATATCGAACAAATCAAAAGGCGATATTTGAGTCATCAAATAAATGCAAGTTACTCCCAAACTGTACAAATCGCTGGCAAAAACCGGTTGACCTCGAATTTGTTCCGGCGCGACAAATTCGGGAGAACCGATGACAGTACCAGTTTCTCTCGAACCCTCGACAACTTTGGCCGCGCCAAAATCAACTAAAACTAATTCCCCCGTTAGGGGTGGGTAAGTATAAATAATAGAAGGTTGAACCGGGCGGCGGCGGATAATATTTGGTGGTTTAATATCTCGGTGAATGACACTGCGCGAGTGGACAAACTCCAATACTGGCAATAAATCCTTTAGCAAACTGAGAATCTGATTTTCGCTAAAGGCCCCGTGTCGCGCCAACTCTTGCTGTAAATTCTGACCTTCGATAAATTCTTGCACCAAATATTGATAGCTTTCCTGCTGAAAGTGGGCCAGTAATTCGGGAATTTGTGGGTGTTTTCCCAATTCGTCGAGGCGCACGGCTTCTCGGTTGAATAATTCTGCTGCTTTCTGGGCGCTGCTAGTACCTTGGGCTAAGGGGAAAAATTGTTTGATGGCGCAGCGAGGTTTGGAGGGTTTGTCTTCATCTATGGCTAAAAAAGTGCGGCCAAAACCGCCTCGCCCCAGGGGTTTTAGGGCCCGGTAACGCTCTCTGAGCAAGAGTTTGCTACCACAATAGAGACAAAATTGGGTGCGATCGGCATTTTGGGGATTTTGACAAGCAGGATTGAGGCAGTAACTCATAACCAAGCGAGGAATGAATCAGCAGGATATCTCTATCATACGAAAACCAATGGGACATGGAGCCTCGCGCGATCATTAAAAAACTAACTTTCAGACGGACTAAAGTCCTTACTACCAAGGGAATCTTGGTTTGTAGTCAAGACTTTAGTCATCAGAATTTAGGATGTTGCCTTAACTTTCAGGGCATACTCTTTAAACCTTTCCAAATCTGCCTGAAGTGTCGATTCAACTACCCGCCCCACAAAGGAATTGTCCATCAATTTCGCCAACCATCCGGGAATGCCATAGGCTACGGTTAGTTTGACAATGCTGCTGTTTTTGCGATCGTAAAACCGCACAGCACCTCGATTGGGCAAACCGTCTACGGATTCCCACTGCATAATCTGATTGGGGACTAATTTTAAAATCCGAGACAGCCAGCTAAATTCTAAGCCACCAGTGGCGAGTTTCCACCGAGACAATTCCGGGTTGTCTTCGAGAATGCGAACTGATTCTATCCACTTCATCCAGCGCGGCATTTGCTCTAAGTCTGACCAAAGTTTCCACGCTAATTCGATGGGTATTGCTACTTCTACTTGTACGCTATGTTCTAACCAATTAGTCATGGGATTTTAGATGTTAAATTTTAGATAGCTGTTCGTTACCAACATTTCTCTAGGCCCTACTAAAATTTTAATATAAACCTAGGGAATTAAGTTACATTCAAACATCTTATTTGCCATGGGTCCGGCGACGCGGTCGATAAATTTCTGACGGAGTTCAGGATTGTTCTGCAAGAGTTCGATCGCTTTTGCTTGCAGAGCAGCTTGTTTCCCCCCATCAGTTGTTGAATCTGGTGTGGACTTAGACTGAGGCTGCATTTGGGCAACTTCTTCACAGGAAGCTTTTTCGTATTTTGCGATCGCAAAATTGACAGCAATATCCAACAAAGCTTCCTGAGATACAAAACTGTCACAGGAACTGACAACCATTCCCACAGAAGTTAAAAAGCCTAGAAACAAAAGATGAAAATTTTTCATAAATTTGTCCTCTTTAGGGAATCAATTTACATTCAAACATCTTATTAGCCATCGGTCCGGCAACTCGATTAATAAACTTCTTCCGCATCTCAGGATTCTTCCGCAACATTTCCACTGCCTTAGTCTGGAGGACTGATTCCGGTGTTCCAGCAGTGGCGGAACTCTTGTTAGGCTGGGGTTTCATCTTAGCTAACTCTTCACAGGAAGTGCTTTGGTATTTTTTGATTACGAAATTGGATACGATATCTAGCAAAGTATCAGGATCTGGTAAGGGAGTTTTGTCGGTAGGCAATGAGGGTTTCTGACTAGCTTTTTGGTTAGGCTGTGCAGACTTTTGAGGCTGAGGAGGCAGGGGAGGCAATGGCTGTAGTAAAGCCTGACCACTAATTCCGATAACCATGACGATGGAAGTGAGGGTGGCTAGAAACAGATGTGACTTTTTCATAATTTTTTGTTGTTGATTGGTGATATTTTAGCAGCAAGAGGGTTAATTATCTTCGTTTATCCTCGTTCCCAGGTAGAGCCTATCCTCGTTCCCAGGTAGAGCCTATCCTCGTTCCCAGGTAGAGCCTCGCCCATAAAAACAAATCATCCAACTCAAAAATCAATCAAATCAACAGACAACAATCCATCCTGACCCTGATAATTTCCATAACTAGAATATCTCCAACAAGCGGGATCGTCAACATAGCCGCGCCTAACAGGATTATTATGAATGTACTCCAATTTTTGCAAGAGCATTTCCTCGTCCAAAATAGCTTGTGGGTGAAACCCTTCTCCCGTTGCAGGAAACTTAAGGAATCTAAGACTATTTGTGCTATTTCTGCTAGACAAAATACTGGAATCCAGTTGATTATTGTACAGGTGACAAAGTGCGGTTTTTTGTCGGAAGATATTAGTTTGTATCTGCTTCTTCCCATTGTGAAAATCTGGGGTTTGTTGGTGGGTTTTGGCGAGGCTCCGCCTCGGGATCTGAGTTAATTAATATACGTATAATTATACGTACTTACCAAGTTATTTGATGTTATCATAAAATCACTTCACAGCAGAAGGGCACGACTATGCAAACCCAAGCAAAACCAGCGATCGAAAAGAAACCCCAAACAGAAAAACGCCACTACACGCCAGAGGAATATCTCGCATTAGAAGAAAGTGCGATCGACAAAAGTGAATATCATGATGGAGAAATAGTACCAATGACAGGCGGAACAGCAAACCACAATAAAATCGCACTGAATTTTTGCCGAAAATTCCCGTTGACTGTGAATGGTCAAGATTACGAGACATTTATCAATGATGTGCGCCTGTGGATACCCCTAACTCGTCGCTACGTCTATCCCGATATCATGGTGATTCAAGGAGAACCACAATATCAAGGAAGTAACAAAACAATTGTCACAAATCCTCTGGTAATCGTGGAGGTTTTATCCAATTCAACCAAAGACTACGATCGCGGTGGCAAATTTCTCGCCTATCGCTCAATCCCGGAATTTCGAGAATACATTTTAATAGATCAATATAGCTATCACATCGAACAATTTACCAAAAACTCTAATGGTATAGCAACCGCCAGGGTGGTTAAGTCGTGGGGTGGGGGCGGGTTTAGAGAATTTGTCTATACCGATGAAAGATATCGGTGAACCCGCCCCTACAAAATCTGCCCTAATCGCCTTGGCAGTTGCTATAAATGGGTATTGACAGAATAGGATTCAGCGGAATCTGGATTAACCCTAGAATCGGTATAATTTCAAAGGCCACTGACAGAGATTTACGAACGGATTAATTTTGAATTTGAAGAGGAAGTAAACGAGCAAATAAGTGAAATTAAAGAATAATATTGAGCTAGTAGATAATCCAAGAAACCGGGTTTCTACGATAATTATGGCATCCTCACGATATTTTTTGTAGAAACCGGGTTTCTGCACCCCCGCGCGCAACCATCCAAGAAACCGGGTTTCTCAGGTAATCTTTGCATCCTCACGATATTTTTTGAAGAAACCCGGTTTCTGATTCCCACGCGCGATAATTTTGGCATCCTAATCAAGATTAAGTTAAGAAACTGAGTTTCCGATCGCCGCCCGATCGTGCGATTTGAGCAAACTCCCCACATCGGGCCCAGCCGGGATAATACAGCCGGGATTCAGCGGGAATAAATTGCCGTAATAATCGCGCTTCACAGCCTCCAAATCGCAAGTACCCGCAACTCCCGGTAACTGATACAAATCGCGCAAATAAGCTCCCAAATGCTCGTAATCTTGAATGCGGCGCACATTACACTTGAATAAGCTGTAGTAAACTGCATCAAAACGGAATAGAGTAGTAAAAAGTCGCACATCTGCTAACGTCACCCGATCGCCACAAAGATAACGACTCATCAACAGCGATCGATCGATCTCGTCCAAAACAGCAAACAATTCACTACAAGCCGAGTCATAAGCAGCCTGAGATTGCGCGAAACCACAGCGATACACACCGTTATTCACCGATTGGTAAATCTTCTCATTCCACTCGTCAATTTGCGATCGCAAATCCACAGGATAAAGATCCATTTGATTGCTAGCAAACTCATTAAACTCCGAGTTTAGCATCACAATAATTTCCGAACTCTCGTTATTAACGATCGCCCTTTTCGAGTCATCCCACAACACCGGCACCGTACACCGCCCCTGATAGCCCGGTAAAGCCAACTGGTACAGTTCCCGCATCGTGTTACAGCCAAATATCTCCGACTCCATCACCCACATTCCCCCTTCAGAGGGATAGACAACAGACACGGATATGGCATCTTCTAGCCCTTTAAACGCTCTCGTCACCAGAGTGCGGTGCGCCCAAGGGCATCCCATACCCACAAACAGGCGATATCGTGCCGTGGCGGGCTGGTGAGGGTTGTCTGGCGCTGTCGAGACAAAATTGCGGAAACTGCTGCTGGGGCGAATGTATGCTCCGGTGCGATCGGGCGGCGCTAGCTTTGACATCATTAATTGCCACATTGATGTCCAGACAAATTTGCCTAATTTGACTGTTACTGATGAAGGAAGTGATTTGTTTTTCACGCCAGGGATTATAAAGTATAGCAGGAGGCAGGAGCAAGAGCTGATAATAGCAATAATTCGATCGCTCGAAAATGCCCTAACCGTAGTGGCGGTTGCTCTAAAAGGCACTTGTCGCCACCATCAGGTTAACACAACCCCAGCTACCTCCCTTCTCTGTCGAGGCAGACAAAAGTTTGACTCTCGACAGCCGTTTTAACCGCCGACTAATCAGCAAATAACCGTTATTTAACTCCAGAAAACAAACCTTTCCAATCACCAGGATCATTGCCATTTTCCCCCTCTTTCACCTCAAAAGTAACATTACAAGCTTCAGGCAAATCCAAAGCTTGCACGCACAATTGGGCAATATCTTCCCGACTAACTTTACCCTTAATATTGTCACCCTGGTCAAAGATTAAAGCTTTACCCCCCGGCTCTTCCGTCAAAGCACAAGGTCTAATCACAGTATAAGGTATCCCGCTCGATCGCACACAATCCTCCCCCTTCAACTTCCAAGTCAAAATCCCCCCCAACATATCATTCATTCTCACAGCAGGTGGCTCTTCCTCCAAATTAATTCCGGGGCGGCCTGGGCGCGTAACACCAGCAGAACTCACCATCACAAATCTGGGCAATTCTTGTTCAGAATAAGCTTTAACAGATTCTAATTGCAGTTGAAAACTACCCGGTGTAAATTTCGGATTCAGCGCCCCATCATACTCAAACTTACTCAGCATTAACTGAAAAGAATAAATAGTCTGAGTATTTAACCTAGAGCCATCTTTCACAGTCTTAGCGCGGAAGACAGGAATCAGTTTTTCAAAGGGAATTGTGACAGTAATCCAGATATTGTAAACCGTATCAAAAGAATAACAATAGCCAATACCATCCCATTTCGCTTCGCTGCGAACAATCAGTTTGTAGCGATTACCATCACCTTTCACTCGCAATTGAATTCCACTAAATCCCGTTAAATCAAGAGCACTCTCAAAATTCCGAGTCCGCACCGAAGCAAACCCCCCAGAATTGGCAGTAGAAACATTGCCGGTGAATAAAGCGGTATTATCTATCAGTCGGATCGAACTTTCGCTGACTCCACCCATCACAATATCATCAAGTGCACCCCAAGTTTCTTTCAAATCTTGAGTAGGTTTTGTGAAGTCAAAAATAGTTTTTTCCCCGGCTTTACCTAGCTGACTGCGAACAGCTTGCACTAAATTCTTCACGCCTTTATACTCCACTATTTCGGGAACATCTACCACTTCTGGCATATAAAATTTGATGCCTTGATAGTATTTTTCACGGTTTGGGGTGTCTCCTTCTACCGGTTGAACACGAGTGCCAGTACAGCAGATAACGGCTTCTACTCCCTCCGTTACTAGCGGTGTTAAGGTTTCCGCTAGCGTGATATCTCCCTCGACTAATTCAACATTTTTACCCAGAATTTCTTGAGCTCTTTTGCTATCTCTCACCAGGGCTCGCACTCTGATTCCCCGCTGTTGCAGCCGCTTCACCACTCGTTTACCAACACCACCAGTAGCACCGGCTACCAGTACCAGCTTGGGTTGGTCTTTTTTAGTGTTGCCACTGCTGCCAAATAGTTGTTGCAGCCAGCTAATGCTGCCGATGAAAGGAATGACACCGAAATAAGCCAAGGTTTTGACAAATCTGCCGGCATCCCATTGGGCGGTATTTTTTTCAGTCACAGTCGCTTCCTCAGAATTTGCTCAAATCTACTTAGCTGTTGGTCTATTTTAATTTTAATCTAAACTGCACGCACATTTTGTCACTTCACCGCTGCACTTTATTCATAACTTGGCTCAAGGGAATCTCAACAATAAACTCCGCTCCATCTCCGGGGGCGGAAATGCAAGTCAGTTTGCCACCGTGTTTTTCTACTACAATTTCCTTGCCTATAGCCAAACCAATTCCAGCCCCTTTACCGACAGGCTTAGTAGTAAAAAAAGGCTCAAAAATTTCTGGTTGCACTGCTTGTTCTATACCGGCACCATTGTCAGCAATACGAATAACTCCCATCTGGCGAGCGGAATCAACTTCTGTTTTGATCCGAATTATTCCTGACTTAACCCCCCCTAATTCTTGACCCAATTTAGGCGACAGATTATCCTTCCCCATGGCCTCTTCTATCGCATCAATTGCATTAGCTAATACATTCATAAATACTTGATTTATCTGCACAGGGTAACACTCAATTAATGGCAAGGAACCGTACTCTTTAATCACTTTAATTCCGGGTTTATCTGCCTTCGGTTTGAGTCGGTTGCTCAAAATCAACAAAGCGCTGTCGAGTCCGTCGTGAATATCCACTGATTTAATCTCAGATTCGTCAATTCTAGAAAAGTTTTGCAGAGACTGAACTATCTCGCGGATGCGATTAGCTCCTATTTTCATAGAACCGAGCAATTTTGGCAAGTCTTCAATGATAAATTCTAATTCAGCGGCTTCTATTTCTGCTTGAATTTCTGGTGAGGGTGAGGGATAGTGTTCCTCGTAAAGCTGAACTAAATTAATTAATTTTTGGCTATATTCCTTAGCATAGCCTATATTGCCATAAATGAAATTAATTGGGTTACTGACTTCATAAGCTACCGCCGCCACCAACTGTCCTAAACTTGACATTCTTTCGCTTTGCACCAGTTGAGTTTGCGCCCGCTGAAGCTCGGACATCGCTGTTTTTAAATGAGCAGTTTTTTCCCGTTCTCTAGCGACTGATTCTGACAGAGCGGTATTTAATTTCGCGAGTTTTTCAGCTTGACGCAGCACTATATTAATCATGGCTTTTTTCAATTCCAATGCTGCCTCTATTTCGCACTCTTTCCAAGCTAATGATTTGCACTTCACATTTTCTTTCCACAGCTCGAAGGATTTCCTAGGAGACAGTCTTTCGCTGCCATCGTCGTCAATTTGAACTATTTTATTGGGGTTTCCCGCCCAATTTACAGTTCTAATTACTTCCGGGCGAAACCACAATACATATATTTTTTGAATCGGAGATATTGCTATAGCTAAACACCCGCTGGCTGTGTCTTTAAAGCTCTCTGCTTCTGGATAATATTCTGCCAGAAAATCTGTATAAAATATTTCTTTTGTTAGCTGAGATTGCACCCAATTTATGAGTTTTTTTAAAGATGATTTGGGAGGTGTTTCGCCAACTTGATAGCAGTGTTCTCCAAATACTATTGCAGCTCCCGACGCATTGACTGATTCCAGTAAATTATGCTGGCACTTAATTAATACTTCTGACAACTTTTCTGAGGTCGAGATGTCTTCAAAAATTTTGGTTTGAATAGATTTTAAGTGTAGCCGATAGTCATAGTCTTCGTTACCTTCTTTTGATTGCAGTTCTAAAGACATGACTTGTCCAATAAATTCACAGGCTGCCCGCACTTCACAGTTAATATATTTAGGTGTGTAGTGGTGACAAGCAATCAAACCCCACAGCTTCTGATTTTTGATTAATGATATTGACATAGAAGCTCCAACGCCCATATTTTGCAGGTATTCTATGTGAATGGGAGAAACGCTTCTGAGAACGCTGAAACTCAGATCTAGGGGCTGGTTAGTAACAGGATTATTTGGTGAGATAATGGGGACTGGTTTGTAGTTAATATCGGGAATTAATCTCAGCCAATTTAACAAATAAAGTTGTCTGGCTTGTTTGGGAATATCTGAGCTGGGGTAGTTTAAGCCTAAAAAAGGACTCAGCATTTCTGCTTTATTTTCAGCAATAATAGCCCCGTTGCCTTTTCCATCAAATTGATAGATCATTACTCTGTCAAATCCTGTAATCTTTCTGATTTCTGCTACAGTAATTTGACACAAATTGTTTAAACTCTTGGCGTTTTGAATCTGGGTTACAGTCGATCTAACTGAATGATAAAAGCTAAATACTGAGATATTTGACACGGATTTAGCTAGTTCTAGCTCAATGATTAATACTCCTTCCCACCTGTGGAGGATGCAGTCAAATTCTAAAATTGTTTCTGCTTTTTTTACAGATATTTTAATAGGATTGATGGTTTTTAAGTTTTCATTCAGCAAACAGACTTTTAGCTGCTCTAGCTGAGCTTGTTCTAAGCATAAACTCAAATTTTGACCGATCGCACTTTTAGCAGATATTCCCAGTAACTCTTGCGTATTTTCACTGATTTGCAGTATTTCTAGTTCAGGTTCGCTTACAGCCATCAGTACCCCGTGCGGCTGAATCTGTCCCGATATATGAATTGGTTCTCTGTCGCAGTTGGTCAAGTCAACTTCTTCGAGTGGTAAGATTGTGCTTTGTCTATTCATTTTCTGTGTTTTCCGTTGTACAATGTAAAGAGGGTTGTAGGGATTTCTGCTGTAATCTCCAATCCGACTTTGAGCGCGATCGTCCCGATGGACTAACTATGGACACTTGAGCCTGTCACTAACGCAGACTATGGATCTACCGCTCATCCTTGACTCCCACATCAATGGGTATAATATTAGCTTAAATTCCTGTTCCTTTAGCAGCGTCAGCCTTTGTGACATTTGAGCTGGTCGATGTCTCCTACAATTATAAATATTCTGTTTTAATTATTACAGTAATTATTTCCATTACTCAACGGATATTAATTTTTTTCAAGAATCCATCTGTTGACAGTTTACCAGCAGTAGGAAGGGGAGAGAAATATGTCTGGGGAGTGACCTGCGACATCAAATATTAAGTTATGGTGAGGGTGCTAAGATAGGCAAGTCAAATCAAGTTAAGCTCTTTAAGTATATTCAACAGGTTCCCTAATTAGATTAATGCTCGACTTAAATACAGTGACCGAATTTTCCCATACCTACTGCGTAGCTATCTGTGCATTTTTGGTTCCAGCCAACTTGCTGATGACTTTGCAAACAGTAATTTTGACAGGACTAAAGCGACCTCGAATTCAAGTAAGAGGCTCTGTACTTGTTGCCAGTCTCTTCGCAATGACAATGATATTTCATGTTTTTACTTGGTTCGCCATTGGGGTAGTCATGCCTCCCACATACATCTTACTATTAATGGCAGTCACTTGTCTGACAATCAACGTCTGGGCGATCGCTCATCCTGAAAGTATCATCAAATTAATTGGAGTTTTGGTATCAGTTTTTAGGGGTAATTTCCTAAAATATCAATCAAGAGGCTTAATATTGGAACGACGAGAAAATTTGCAGTAACTCACCACTGATTCACAACTGATAACTCTATGGCTCCTACAGTTTTGATTACAGGCGCTTCTCAAGGAAGTGGCAAAGCAACGGCACTTTTATTTGCCAAGTCAGGCTACGATGTCGTGATGACAGCTCGTCAGCCCGAAAGATTAGCAGCCGCCGCGGCTATGGTGGAACATCAAGGCAATTCGGTGTTAGCTATTCCCGCCGATGTAGGCGATGTTCAACAAGTGCGATCGCTCATTGAAAAAGCCCTCTCTTTTTATGGTAACATCGATGTGTTAGTCAACAATGCAGGCATCTGTTTAACGGGAGCGATGGAGCAAACTACCGCCGAAGATTGGCAGCAATTAATGAATACCAATTTTTGGGGATGTGTTAACACAATCCAAGCACTTTTGCCACATTTTTTATCCCGAAAAACTGGTACAATCGTTAATGTCGGTTCGATTGGTGGCAAAATGCCTTTGCCTCAAATGACTGCCTATTGTGCCAGCAAATATGCCTTGACAGGTTTAACCGACACCTTGCGATTGGAATTAGCACCTCAAGGAATTCAAGTTTGTGCCGTACATCCGGGCTTAATTAACAGTGATTTTTTAGAAAGAGCTCAGTTTCGCGATCGCCACGAACCAGCAGCCGAACTACGTCGTCAGGAAATGAGCGAAATGCTGAAATCTAACTGGGCCAATCAGCCGGAAGATATTGCCAAGGCTATTTGGGATGCAGTTAAAAATAAGCGTTCTGAAGTCACCGTCGGCCCTGCATTTATAGCCGCCGAAGCCTATCGCCTATTCCCCGGTTTAATGCAGTGGGCAATGGCAAAGGAGAAATGATAGTGGTAGAGAAATGCAACTAATTTTAACAGTGCACTTTCTCTGATTGATGAATCATTGATAACTGTTATATACTGACTAAAACACCAGGAAATATCACCATGAAAATTCAAGCATTAGCCGTCAAAAAATCTGGTGGAATACTTGAAGAATATAGCTTCGATGTCGCATCACCAAAAGAACAGGAATGCCTGATAAAAGTGTTAACTTGTGGCATTTGTCACTCCGATATACACATGATTGACAACGATTGGGGTCAATCAAAATATCCCCTAGTTCCCGGTCACGAAGTCATCGGAGAAGTGGCGGAAATAGGGGCGCAAGTGACTCATTTAAAAGTAGGCGATCGCGTTGGTGTCGGCTGGCAAAGATCCTCATGTTTGCAGTGTCAGGACTGCTTGCGAGGCAACGAAAACCTCTGCGATAATAACCAAGGATTAATTGTCACAGGTCCAGGGGGTTTTGCTGACCATTTAATGATAGATTCCCGGTTTGCTTTTCCAATTCCCAAAGGCATCGATTCCAAAGCAGCAGGGCCGCTGCTGTGTGGCGGAATTACTGTTTATGCAGGTTTGCGGAATGCGGGCATGAGTTCCGGTCAAGAAATCGGCATTCTCGGTATCGGTGGTTTGGGACACATGGCCGTCCAATTTGCTAAAAAATTAGGCAATCGCGTCACCGTTTTTACTACTTCCGCAGACAAAGCAGAATTTGCCGAACAGATGGGGGCAGACGAAGCTATTGTAGTAGGAAAAGGCGAAATTCCTCCATCCCCCAGCAATAAATTAAATATCTTATTGAGCACAGTTCCTGTTGCTTTAGATTGGGTTCCTTACATCGATCTTCTCGATTCTGATGGTACGCTGGCTTTTGTGGGAGTTCCCGACGCACCGCTGACTATTCCGTTATTTCCACTGCTGATGAAGCGTCGCCGAATTGTGGCTTCCCCAACAGGCGGTCGCGCTATGATTAATGATATGCTGTCACTTTCAGAGAAATTTGGGATTGAGCCGATTGTTGAAGTTTTTGCCATGACCCAAGCCAATGAAGCTATGCAGAAAGTGCGCGAAAATAAAGTACGTTACCGAGCAGTTTTAACTGTTAGTTAAAACTCATATTTTGCACGATTTTCAAAAATCTGTAGGGCTGGGCGATGCCCAGCCCCCTACCCCCAGGAGGATTGTTTAAGCTATAATTCAAAGCACAGAACTAGCATTAATAAAACGACCAGTTAAATCTGCTGGTGTTACATTCAACACAGTCCCTAACAAAGCATTCGTAAAACCGAACCTAATATTAGTAGCTTCCACACGGCCGTTACCATCGGGATCGAGGTCTCGCTGGGAGATACCACCCTTGGCTAACAAGCTAGTACCACCCGCTACAGTGGCGGGATCGATCAGCAACAATCTGGGGTCATTGAGACTATAATTTACCTGTTCAAAGGAGATATTGCTGGTGGTAAATGCCGTGCTAATTCCCAGGGAATCATTGAATTTATCAAAATCCACAATTACGGCATCAGGAACTTCAAATCCAATGATTTTTTGTCCGGCTTGATCGACTCTCAACACAAAAACATCGCTGCCTGCACCACCTTTGTAAACATCAACATCTCTGTCACCAATTAAAGTATCATTGCCATCACCACCAACTAACAAATCAATACCTTGACCCCCACGCAACAAATCATTTCCCACGCCACCATCCAGGAAATCACTATTTCTGTCCCCGGTGAGGAAATCATTGCCAATTTCTCCTAAAATATCGTCATCACCCTTACCACCATAAATAGAATCATTACCCGCACCACCTAAGAGACTGTCTTTGTCATCGTTACCAAAAATTCGTTCGGCATCTGATGAACCAGTAACAGTATCATTACCACCCAGCACCCAAACTCCCCCAGGAAAATTAGCAACTTGTCCCGGTGTAAGTGTAATATTTTCGGGAGAATTGTCTCCTACCAAACGAGGAATGCCGGAATTATCTGGTTTAAGTGCCATAGTTGTAAACTGATTGAGATGTAATATTGAATATGTTGCAATATTCTGATTCTACACTCAGTAAGGATTGATTCTGGAAGAATCTGACAAAAATTTTAACCATTGCATCTTTGCACCAGCCAGACTGGAATATACTAGATTGAAATAAAAGTTAAACCTTAAGCTAATGCCAATTATTTTAGTTGAAGACTTGAGCAAAGTTTATCCCCTCGCCATTAAAGAACCGGGACTAAAAGGAACCATCCAACACTTTTTTAAGCGCACTTATCGCAATGTAAAAGCTGTTGAGGGAGTTTCTTTCAGTATTGAACCGGGGGAAGTTGTGGGCTTTCTGGGGGCTAATGGCGCGGGCAAAACTACGACGCTGAAAATGCTGACTGGTTTAATTTATCCGTCTGCTGGTATGGTAAGAGTGTGCGATCGCACTCCATTTCGCCGCGAAGCCGATTTTTTGCAGAAAATCACCTTAGTCATGGGGCAAAAACAGCAGCTAATCTGGGATTTGCCAGTGCTCGACTCTCTGAGAATCAATGCCGCTGTCTACGGAATCACTGAGAAAGATTATCGGCTGCGAGTTGGGGAACTTACGGAGATGTTATCCCTAGAAGGTAAGTTAAATCAACCCGTGCGAAAACTGTCTTTAGGGGAACGCATGAAAGCGGAATTGATGGCAGCATTGTTGCACCAACCGCAGGTATTATTTTTAGATGAACCGACATTAGGCTTAGATATAAATGCGCAGTTTAGTGTGAGGAAATTTCTGCGGGAATATAACGAACGCTATCAAGCAACGGTGCTATTAACGAGTCACTACATGGCAGACATTACTGCTTTGTGCAAGCGAGTTTTGTTAATCCATGAAGGGCAATTAGTTTATGATGGTAATTTGGATGGATTACTCGACAGATTTGCACCTTATCGACAAGTTCAGGTAGAATTAGCCAATCCGCTATCTCAAGATCGTGCTTCTGCTTACGGGGAGGTAGAATCTATTGAGGGACAATCGGTGCGATTTTTGGTAAAAAGGGAGGAATTGATGGTGGGGGTAGCGAAGATGTTGGCCCAGTTGGAAGTGGTGGATTTGACTGTTACCGATCCGCCCATTGAAGAGGTAATTGGCAGAGTTTTTCGCACGGGAAAAGTGTAATATTTTTGCATAAGATTATGCTCAATAACAGGCAAGATTTCTGTTGCACCATAGTTTGTGTGTAACGGGCTTCTAGCTCGTTGCTAAGATGGACAAATTAAATCTACAATTGACATGAAAAAATCTATCAGAATTGCTAAAACTTTGCTCAGTGCCTACTATGCTTATATGCTAGAATACCGAGCAGAATTGCTTTTGTGGGCGCTGTCGGGAGTTTTGCCGTTTATTTTGATGGGTGTGTGGATGCGGGCCGCACAAACTGGAGAATTTGGGCTCAAGTCCATCGACTTTGCCCGTTATTTTTTAGCAGCGTTCATTGTGCGACAAACCAATGTCGTTTGGGTGATTTGGGAATTTGAAAAACAAGTAGTACAAGGAACTTTATCTAATAAGTTGTTGCAGCCTCTAGATCCAGTATGGCATCACTTTGCGTCTCATGTTTCCGAAAGGTTTGCGCGCCTACCGTTTGTATTCGGATTAACCCTGATATTTTTTGCGCTTTACCCGCAGTCTTTTTGGTTGCCGAGTGCTGGCAGATTTTTACTGTTTGTGCTAGTAATTGCATTGGCTTTTTGCCTTCGATTCCTGATTCAGTATACCTTTGCACTGTTTGCTTTTTGGTTGGAACGCGCCAGTGCGATCGAACAATTCTGGTTTTTAATTTATCTATTTCTCTCTGGACTGGTTGCGCCCTTAGAAGTGTTTCCCACATCAGTGCGCGAAGTAGTTTTGTGGACACCTTTTCCTTATTTAATTCATTTCCCTGCTGCAATTTTAATTGGATTACCTGTTGATATAGGGCGCGGTTTGCTGGTAATGTTTGGTTGGGGTGCGGTGTTTTTTGTGTGGAATCGCTGGCTATGGCGACAGGGTTTGAAACAATATTCGGGAATGGGAGCTTAAATAATAATTAAAATTTGGCAAAAAGTAAGTTTAGTCACTGAAAAAAATATGATTTTTTATGTCAACGATACACAGATGTGATATTATGCAAAAAATCAATATATATTCTTCATAAATTGCATAATAATTAATATCCTGTATCTATAAATACAAACTTTTTGTCAAAATTCTTATATCAATAAAAGAAGGACTGATAGAAGCGATTAAATAGATTCTAATGACAGCCAAAAAAAACCTCGTTGTAATCGGCAATGGCATGGTAGGCCATAAATTCCTAGAGTTAATGGTCAGCTCGGATGCTGCGAAATACTGGAATTTAATTACTTTCTGCGAAGAACCTCGCGTCGCCTACGATCGCGTCAACCTCAGCGGTTTTTTCTCTGGGAAGACAGCGGGAGATTTATCTCTAGTTGAACCAGGTTTTTATCAAGAAAATGGCATTCAAATTCACATCGGTGACAAAGCAGTTGGTATTAATCGGGAACAAAAAACAGTCTCTTCAGCAAATGGTTTAGAAGTTACCTACGACAAAATTGTTCTGGCCACTGGTTCCTATCCATTTGTACCGCCTATTAAAGGCAAAGAGGCTCAGGGTACTTTTGTTTATCGGACAATTGATGACTTGGAGGCGATGTCCGATTACGCTAAAAATTGCAAGGTTGGCGTAGTAATCGGTGGTGGTTTATTGGGCTTAGAATGTGCCAATGCTCTGCAAAATATGGGTTTGAAAACTCATGTAGTTGAGTTTGCACCGCGACTGATGCCTGTACAGATTGATGATGCTGGTGGTGCAATTCTTCGCAACAAAATAGAAGAGTTGGGAGTTTCGGTTCATACCAGTAAGTCTACTACTGAAATTGTCAGTGAAGATGGCAAAGTTACCACAATGCTGTTTGCTGATGGTTCGGAATTGGCAACAGATATGATTGTGTTTTCTGCCGGGATTCGCCCCCGCGATGAAATTGCCAGAGGTTGTGGCATTGAAGTGGGTGAACGGGGTGGTATTGTGATTAATGATAAGTGCCAAACTTCCGATGCTGATATTTATGCGATCGGGGAATGCGCGCTTTATGACAATCGGATTTACGGCTTAGTTGCTCCCGGTTATACAATGGCTGGAGTAGCAGCGAATATTTTAAGCAGTTTAGTAGATGATGGGCAAGATGCCGGTGCTATAAGCACTTTTACTGGTGCGGATATGTCCACAAAACTTAAACTTTTGGGGGTGGATGTTGCTAGTTTTGGAGATGCTTTTTCTAAGTCTCCCGATGCTAAGGAAATTGTTGTGGCTGACACATTCCAAGGTGTTTACAAAAAATTAGTCTTGAATCAAGATGGGAGCCGAATTTTAGGTGGAATTCTCGTGGGAGATGCTTCTGCTTACGGTACTTTGTTGCAATTTATGCAAAATGAAATTGCTCTGCCTCCCCATCCTGAAGATTTGTTGATGCCGCCACGAGAAGGTGGAGTAGTGCCTGGTTTGGGAGTGGATAGTTTGCCGGATTCTGCTCAAATTTGTTCTTGCAATAATGTCAGCAAAGGGCAGATTTGTGATGCTATTCGCGATCGCAATTTAACTGATGTTGCCAGCGTTAAGAAATGCACCCAAGCTGGTACGGGCTGCGGTGGTTGCGTACCTCTGGTGACAGACATCTTCAAGTCACAGATGAAGAAAGCTGGGGTTGCTGTCAAAAACAACCTCTGCGAGCATTTTGAATATTCTCGCCAAGAATTGTACCATTTAGTGCGCTCTCAGGGGATTAAAACTTTTGAAGAGACGATCGCCAAACATGGCAAAGGTAAGGGCTGCGAAATTTGCAAACCTGCGATTGCTTCTATGCTGGCTTCTACTTGGAACGAGCATATTTTAGACAAGTCTCATGTTGGTTTGCAAGATACAAATGATTACTTTTTGGCAAATATTCAACGCGATGGTACTTATTCCGTGGTGCCACGGGTTCCGGGTGGAGAAATTACTCCCGATAAGTTGATTGTTTTGGGGGAAGTTGCCAAGGAATTTGGACTTTATACTAAGATTACTGGCGCGCAACGGATCGATTTGTTTGGGGCGCGTGTGGATCAGTTGCCGCATATTTGGCGTCGCTTGATTGATGCGGGATTTGAGTCGGGACACGCTTATGGTAAGGCTCTGCGGACTGTAAAATCTTGTGTTGGTAGCACTTGGTGTCGTTTTGGGGTGCAGGATTCTACGAGTTTGGCGATCGAGGTTGAATTGCGCTATCGTGGTTTGCGATCGCCCCACAAACTAAAATCTGCTGTCTCTGGTTGCACTCGCGAATGTGCGGAAGCTCAAAGCAAGGATTTTGGGATTATTGCTACTGAAAATGGTTGGAATTTGTACGTGTGTGGCAATGGTGGTATTAAGCCACAACACGCGGTTTTGCTGGCGACGGATATCGATAAGGAAACTTTGATTAAGTATATCGATCGCTTTTTGATTCTCTATATCCGTACTGCCGATCGCCTGGAACGCACCGCTACTTGGTTTAATAAACTTGAGGGCGGTATTGAATACTTAAAACAGGTAATTATTGAGGATTCTCTGGGTATTTGTGCTGAGTTAGAAGCGCAGATGGAGCATTTGGTGGATACTTATCAATGTGAGTGGAAAACTACCATAGAAGACCCCCATAAGGTGCAACGGTTCCAGCATTTTGTGAATTCTGATTTGCCAGATCCGAGTATTGTTCGTGTTGCCGAAAGGGGACAAGCACGGCCACCTTATGAACATGAAAAGGCTTTGGTTGGAGTTTCGGAATAACCCCTCTCCAGCCACTCTTGGCAACCGGGCGTGGGATTGCCCGTACAGATGTTTCAGGAATTGGGACAGTCACGGGGGGCTTCTCCTAGAAGAGAATGAAACACCCTTGCTATAACCCCGCTTAATCAGGCAGGGCTGTTTCATTCTCAGGAAAATCAGGCTTTTGTAGGGGTAGTGCCAAGAATGCCTACCCTCCCACTAGATTGAAGTAAACTAACAGGAAAAAAACATGATTCAATCATTATCAGTTTCCGATACAGTCACAACTTGGGTAGATGTCTGTTCCCTGGAGGCGATCGCCCCGAATACAGGAGTTTGTGCTTTAGTAGCCGACAAACAAGTGGCGATTTTTCGAGTAGGAAATGGTGATGAACTTTATGCAATCAGCAATTACGATCCGTTTAGCAAGGCTTTTGTGTTGTCGCGGGGACTTGTAGGCGATCGCCACGGCATTCTGAAAGTAGCTTCTCCCATTTACAAGCACAACTTTAGCCTAACTACTGGACAATGTTTGGACGATGAAACGGTAAAAATTCCCACTTTTGTGGTTAAAGTTGTAGGCGATCGCGTACAAGTAGCGATTGCCTAGATTGTCCCCTTTGATTCTTTGAGCCAAATCCGCCACCAGCTCAGACTTTTCTGAATGGTGGCGGATTTTGCATTAAAACGATGCCGAACCAGAGGTTTTAGTATAAAATACAGGTGATTTGCTCAGTAAAACCCCTTAACTAATACCATTTCCCAAAACAATGCAACAGTAGCGACAAGATCTTGACTTAATGCCAAAAGCCGACATAATCAACTGTAGCAATAGTTTATAGAATTGGGAACTCTTGGAAATACTGGTTAATTTTCTCTATGGGAATGCCGAAGCTAGAAAGTATAAATTATACTTTAACTTCTTAAAACATCAAAAAAACTAGAGATTTTAATCAGGCAAGGGGGAGTAGATTTCTGATTTTAAAGACAAACAAGTTTCAGGGGGGGAAAAGCATCGGTATGTTACAAACAAAGATGGCAGTTCAAAATTTTCAGACATCGACAGATTTAATTAATTTACAATTAAACACAGCTAAACTGAGTTTATCGGAACTAAAATCTCAAGTTTTCGATCCTCACTGGCGACAGGAATCTTGGCATGAGATTTTGGTGGAAATAGCAGCCAGCCTCGACCCAGAAACCGCCAGCGAAATCCTAGAATATTTAACAGATAAAAACGGTCAGGAGCAAAAGTTTGTCAATTTATTTTTGGCAGCAAAATGTCTCTCAAGAATTCCGGGAAAAGTAAATAAAAAAACAGAAATTAAACTGTTAAAGGCTTTAAAAAAATTATCGCAATATGGCATGGGTTTCCTGATTCTTTATCAAACAGGCCAAGAATTGCAAGAAACATATCAAATTCGTTCCCAAGCGATCGCAGCGATCGCCAAAACTTGGAAAAATGACCGCCAAACTCTGCCCTGGCTCAAAATACTCGCTCACTCCAACGACAGTGGCGAAATCCGAGCTACCGCCGTCGAAGCCCTAGCCCGCGGTTGGTCAGACAATCCAGAAATTTACCTGATGCTCAAAAAGTTAGCCACATCCGATCCAAGTTGGGCAGTGCGATCGACCGCAGTCACAGAAATCGCCCTTGGTTGGCCAGACTCCAACGATACCAGACCGCTGCTGACTAAGCTGGCTCTGTCCGATCGCAGCCCCGCTGTCCGCACCTGCGCACTGTATATTTTGGCTCAGAAATGGCACGAGCGAACCGACACCTTACTATTACTCAGAAGCATCGCTGATACCGACGAAAATTTGGGAGTCCAAGTCGCAGCTTGGCGAGCCATAGCCTCTGCTTGGCGATCGGTTTTAGGCACTTTTTCCCTGCTCACAAACCTCGCCCACACCGGAAGTTCTACTCTACGAACAGTAGCAGTGCAGGAGTTAGCATCCGGTTGGCCGACAGCGCCCGATGTTTGTCTGCTGCTAAAAACTATAGCTCGTGAGGATAGGAGCAAAGAAGTACGGATAGCGGCGATCGCAGAATTGGCGGCGCGCTGGCGGGATGAACCAGAGATTTATCCGCTGCTGAGAACTCTGGCGGAGTCCGACGAAAGTTCGGCAGTCCGGATCGCGGCAGTGCAAGCAGTGGCCTCTGGCTGGCCCGACCACCCCGCAACTCTGCCTTTTTTGCAAAATCTAGCTAGGGGCGATCGTGATAGCCAACTGCGAGAAATAGCCCTACAACAGATAGCCGTAGGTTGGCCCGATCGCCCGGAAACCCTGCCCCTGCTGCAACAAATAGCTGATTCCGAAGATTACTGGACTGTGCGGCAGGTAGTGGTGGAAGCCATGGCTGCACTACCCTCTGGGAGTCTGAAAGTGTTTGTCTGGTTGCAAAATCTCGCCCTGTCGGACAGACATCTCAACGTCCGAGAAACTGCTGTCAAACAAATAGCCTCTCGCTGGTCTTATTTGGCCGAGACCTTACCTTTTTTGAAAAGCCTAGTGGACTCAGAGCAAGATTCTCACCTGCTGAGTGTGCTGGTGTGTGCGATCGTGGGGGGATGGCCAGATCACCCGGAAACCTTACCTTGGCTGAAACTTCAGCTTGATTCTGGGGATGCGGTGGTTCGCCAAGCTGCGGTGCAAGAGTTGGCTCGCCACTGGCCGGACAATCCTGAAACTTGGATGCTGTTGGAGGCTAAAGCAGAGGGCGATGAGAGTCCGGCTGTCAGACAAATGGCTTTGCAAAAGTTAGCGCGGGGTGGGACAGATGAATCGCAGATTTTTCAGTGGCTCCAGATGAGATCTCAACATGATGAAGATTCTCAGGTGCGGGCGATCGCCCTCGTAGAGTTGATGCGGGGATGGAAAGACTCGCCGGGAATGTTTGAGTTTTTGCGCGATCGGGCCCTGAGCGATCCCTACGGTCAAAAGGGTTCTTTTCCTTACAATCCCAGGTTTACAGCTTTGGAAGCCATCCTCGAACATTATCCCGAAAATTCCGGTGTTTTGCCTTTGTTGCGATCGCTTGCAGTTTCCGACACCGACGAGCAAGTCCGGGCCTTGGCCAGTCTCCGGCTCAAAACAGAAGAATGGTAGAAAGTTTTACCAAAGAAATGGGTCTAAAGCCTCCCCCTTCTAGGGGGACTTTTATCTATGTATTTTTAGATAAAACTATGCTATCATAGATCCATGATAGTCAGAGAATGCAAACTCAAACACGGAACAGC
>JAHREW010000017.1 GCA_020883125.1 Microcoleus sp. CAWBG506 | reverse complement strand
AACTACCACGTCCATGATTGATCAAATAATTGCAGTTGCTCTCAACTTAATCAATCCTCAACATCTAAGAAATTGGTTTGCTTATTGTTGTTACTGTACCTCATAACAGCGGGAACCGCTGTATATTAATTAATAAAGTACATCAAGCAGTCCTTGGACTACGCCGGCCATCACTCTTTCGATGAGGATTAATTGATGTTCGTCGATGGATTCATCTAAAAGCATTAACTTAATCTGCTGTCTGTGAGCACGAGTCAGTTCCCCGTCCGCAAATATTTGATCGACTATTTCTTCTGTTAAAAATGGGGAATCTTGAGTTTGTATGGTTGACATGGTTGGTCTCTCAAATAAGAAATAGTCTTTTTTAAAATTCATCACAAAATCCAGATTTTTATGTGGTTTTGGGGAATCGATCAAAGTTTTTTTTGATTCTATGACTTAGGGGGCAGTTTGTCAAGACACTAACTTTATAGAATGGGGAATGGGGAATGGGGAATGGGGGAATTGGAATTTGAGTTTTATGCGGAGGGTGCATCTCAATTTCGCATAGGCGAAGCATGACCGCAGACAATTTATTAGCAATCGCCAGAGATTTACGGAGGTCATGCTTCGCCCCTACGAATATATTTGCAAAAATGAGATGCACCCAATGCTGACCGGACTGTTCAATTTCACATCTAAAATTCCCAATTTAAAATCTCAAATCGAATGACCAATATGGTGATTAATACAGGAAAATTATCGGCTCCTGGTGGTCAAATTACTGTGGCGGCTGTGCCTGGAAGCAATGCTGTTCGGATTAGTCAAGCAGGCAATTTATTAAGTTTAGAAATTAGTCCGGCTTTAGAGTCAGAAAATAACCCGATCGCCCCGGTGGCTTTGCCACAGTTGCTGACAGGGCCAGGTGTCATGTCAGCCACAGGTTTAACGACTAATGCAGAAGGTCAATTGGTGCTCACAGGCGGCACAACAGTGGGGGTAAATGGCGCAAGTACGATCGTCTCCGGTAATATTCAATTGGGTTTCATCAACGCTCAAAGCGGTAACGCAGGGAGTGGTGGGAATAATGAACCTGCCGTAAATTTGTTAGTTTTGAGCGCCTGTAGTACGGCTTTGGGCGATGAAGAGGCGGAGTTGGGATTTGCCGGTTTGGCGGTGGCTAGTGGTGCTAAATCGGCGGTGGCGAGTTTGTGGGAAGTCAGCGATGATGGGACTTTGGGGCTGATGACGGAGTTTTATCGACAGTTGCGGCTACCCAGAAGTGGGGGTAATTTGATTACGAAAGCTGATGCTTTGCGACGGGCGCAATTGGAGATGTTGCGGGGGCGGGTGCGGATTCAAGATGGGATGTTGCGGGCGATCGCCCATAATGAAGCGATCGCTTTGCCGCCCGACATTGCTATGCGGGGCGATCGACTGCTTTCTCATCCTTATTATTGGGCTGCTTTTACCCTGATTGGCAACCCTTGGTAATAGAGGGGATTTGATAGGATTAACATCTGCTATATCAATCCTTGCAGGAGTCGTAAATAATTTTACCCCACCCCAACCCGGACCTTATTAAGGTCCGGGAGTAAGAAATTCACAAATGATATCGTTTCCGGCTACATCGTCAGGTGATTTAACCGCAGAGAACACTCTTGACACAGAGTCCGAGAATAGAGAGATGAATAATTCAGATGCTACCGGATTTGATATGATGCGAGGATTGCTATATATCAAGTCTGAGCTCGCAGTCGCAGTATTCTGAGTAGAGTATTGAATTGGTCCGGTAAAGGTGCGATCGCCTCAATTAGTTCTCCTGAGATGGGATGTTGCAATTGCAGCCGCCATGCGTGGAGGGCTTGTCCGGTTAAATTCACCCCTATAGAACGGTTGGAACTGTACATCGGATCGCCGATTATCGGATGTTTGATTTCGGCTGTATGGACGCGAATTTGATGGGTGCGACCTGTTTCTAATTGATAGTGAATTAGACTATAGTTACCAATTCTTTCTTTGATTTGCCAGTGAGTGATTGCAGGGCGACCGCCTTTTTCTACGGGTACTACGCCCATTTTTTTGCGGTCTGTGGGATGCCGACCGATTGGTAAGTCGATCGTACCTGTTTGGGCGTTAGGAATGCCATAAACTATGCCTAGATATTCGCGGCGGGCGGTTTTGGTTTTGAGTTGGGCTTGTAGGTGTTGGTGGGCGATGTCGGTTTTGGCGATCGCGATCGCCCCTGTGGTATCTTTGTCCAATCTGTGCACAATTCCAGGCCTTTGAACTCCACCGATCGCTGCTAGGGGACAGTGGGCTAGTAGGGCATTTACTAAGGTGCCATCTGGATGTCCGGCGGCGGGATGGACGACTAATCCGGCTGGTTTGTTGATGATAATTAAGCTGTCGTCTTCGTAGAGAATATCGAGGGGAATTGATTCGGGTTGTAAGGAAGTGGGCTGGGTATCGGGGAGGGTAATCTGGATGCGATCGCCCGTTTTTACTAAGATTTTTTTCGCTGTGCAAGTTTCATCATTGACTTTGACGTTACCTTGTGATATGAGGCTTTGGATGCGCGATCGGGATAAATCTGGGATTTGGTTGGCCAGCCAAATATCCAATCGCGAATTAACATTATTTTGATTAAGTTCCCCTGTATTTTCAACTATGTATATTTGTTTGGTATCTATTTCTATCATTTAGTTTTATGATGGTAAATCTTTATATAATAAGTTATTATAGCACGTTAAAATCATTTTTTCTGGGGATTTTTTGATAGCGACTTTAGCTGCGACGAGGGCCCAAAGCCAGTGAAACAGAGGAGGAGGGAGCAGATTAATTGTGACAGGATTTACCATGGGGGCCCAGAAACCGGGTTTTTGCCAAGATACTTCGTTGCGACACGCATATTCGCGAAAAAACCCGGTTTCTTTCGTCGGATCGCCTAATTCCTGTGGGACGAGTACCTGTAGGGGCGAAGCATTTGCGCGATAATCTCTAGGAAAAACCCAAGTTTTGTGACGCAAATGCTTCGCCCTTTGCGAGTACCTGTAGGGATGCAGCATATAGATTTCTCGTTGGGTTTGGGCGAAGCATTCGGGCGATAACTTATTGGTATCCCGGATATATTTTTAGCCGAATGCTTCGCCCCTACGGGGATTATAATGAAAAGATAATTCGGCGGTTGAAACCGCGTCTACAAAAACAAAGTCCGCCTGCGCGGACTAAGAATGACACATACTTATGTATTTTTCCACTCATCTACTTACAATTATCGCAGTGTCCGCAACGCATTGACTTAGCTTCATTTTCAAAACCAAAAGCTTGCAATAAGAATTGCCATCTACACTGCCGATGTTTCAGGTATTTTGCCATTTCTTCAGCAGCGGTAAAATTTGATTTCTCGCCTTTTTGCTGTGCAGATTTATCGATAACATAATTAAAAGGATTTTCCCATTTTAATTGTCCGCTGCTGTGGAGAATCGAAAGGGCGATCGCACTTTCGGGAAATTCGCGCGAAACTGCATCTACATTACCTTTGACGGGCAGGTTTTTAGCTAACTGCTGTGCTTCTCGATATTGCGATCGCAATTTATCCTCAAAAAACTCCTTTCTTTGTTTATCTTCGGGGTATAACCAGCCCGTCGGTTCGCTAATTAACGTCAGGGCGATCGCCGATTTGCCGTCGCGTCCGCCTCTACCAATTTCTTGAATGTATTCTGATAATAGCAAAGGTGCTTGATAGTGGACAACCCATCGGACATCTGACTTATTGATTCCCATACCGAATGCTGAAGTACAAACCACAAACTTAAGATTTCCATTCAGCCAAGCTTTTTCGATTTCCCGTCGTTCTTCTGGACTTAAACCTGCGTGATATGCTGCTGTTTGATAGCCCGCTTCTTCCAGCAAGTTCGCCAATTTTTCGGAGTCTTTTCTAGTCCGAACATACACTAAACCTGCTTCTTTTGGTCGAGATTTAATAAAATTTAATAATTGCTGTTTGCGTCCCCTCGGTGTCCAGACTGTTTGGACTTGCAGGTGTAAGTTAGAACGATAGGGACTGAGTAGAAATGCTTCCGGCTTTTGCAATTGCAAGACATTTTTGATGATTTTTTGTGCTTCCGGGTTGGCTGTAGCGGTAAAAGCTGCGATCGCAATTTTACTTCCTTCCGGTTTAGTTTTCAACAAAGCCGATCGCACAGTACCCAAACGCCGATAAGCTGGTCGAAATGTATCGCCCCACTGGACTAAACAGTGAGCTTCATCTAATATTAAACCATTGATTTGTATTTGTGGCTGACTGATGATTTCCCAGACAGGTTTGCTGAGCAAGGTTTCGGGAGATAGGTACAGCAATCTCAACTTATTTTGTTGCAGAGATTGCATAGTTTGCCGCTGCTGCTGTCTTGGCAATTGACTGTGGAGGAGGGCGGCGGGGAGATGGCGATCGCGCAATTCTTGCACTTGATTTTCCATCAGTGCTACCAACGGCGAGACTACGAGAGTTAAGCCTGTCTGTAACAAAGCTGGTAATTGAAAACAGATAGATTTTCCGCCACCTGTCGGCATAATTATTAGTGTATCTTTTCCGGTTAATAAAGTGGTGACAATTTCTGCTTGGGGTGGTCGAAAATCTGCATATCCCCAAATTTTTTGGAAAGCGGCGCGGGCTTGATTTAATGATGTTAATTTTGGTTGAAAATTCATGGAATCTATTTTACAAATTAGTTAGCATAAAAAAAATGAGTGTTAATTTAATAACAGTTAATAATTTTACATTTATTTGAATTATGAACGCAAGCGAATTGAAGGAAGCTTTCACCTACCTGGATGTACTTTCGACAGTATTGCATTTTGAGATTTTTTGTTTCATCTCAATTCCATTTATATCGGAATGATTTAACCGCAGAGAACACAGAGAACGCAGAGAAAGAGAAGAGAGAAGGAAATTATTCCATTCTATAGGCTGGCAAATCTCCAAATCTCTCTTGAGTAATCCAAAATCCAAAATCTAGAATTCCCTAAGATTCTTCACCGTCTTGACGACCAAGTTCGTAGACTCCGGCCCCAATACAGGCGATAGTACCCATAGATACTGCCCAACCAGTCCCCAAAGACAATTCTACGCCCCAATTGCATAATGCACCGACAATTAAAAAGGGGACAATGCTCAATAGGGAAGCATAAAAGGTATTTTGAGCTTCTCTGGCTTCGCGAGTCTTCTCAAACTCGGCTTCTGACATATAGAGGGATCTTTCGGCAAAATTCATCCAGCGGTTGAGTTGCAGGATTACCCATGCTGTGAAGGGCGACAGACCCCAATACATGGCTAAAGACCATAATGACGCACCGGCGATCGCAGTTGCATCTATGGCAAAACTAAATGGGAAAATTTCAGTAAGCATTCAGCTTGATGTGTGTGTTATGAATTTGAGATTTGTGATGACATCCAAAATCTCCGAACTACTACAGTGTTAAACAAATGGTCGATCGAATTCAACCGTAGCAGGAATGATGTAGCAAAATTATGGTTGCGTCGCCCCCCCGCATTTAGCCGGAAGCCTTGACACTGGTTCTGCATGAAGTAAGATACACGTTGTTGATAAACTGATTCGCCAAGTCGGTAGAGATCACACGCTATCAGGCAGCGAATTGACAACATAGACAACGCATACTCGCCCATAAATTTTTACTTTGAGCCGTGAAAAAAATCCTGCAAGACTCTAGAGGCCCGCTGACAGTACAACGCTTTTTTCGTCTCCGACAGATGCTGCTGCTGGTACTTTCGATCGGCATTGTTTTGATTAGCCCTTATTTACAGCAGCAGTTGGTCAAAGCTCAGTCAGCTTTACCCAGCAAAGTAGCCACGGGTAATTTGTGGCAAGAAGCTTCTTTTCCTGTGGAGAAATTTCAAGACTACACTTCTCCCTTCGGCCCCCGTGGTGGGGATTTTCATTACGGTTTGGACATGGCAGCCCCTGAAGGCAGTTATATTCGCAATTGGTGGGGTGGTCAAATTGCGGAAGTTTGGGAAGATGGTAGGTGTGGTACTGGTATTGTGGTGCGATCGGGCAATTGGGAACATATCTATTGTCACCTCAGAGGCAGAGTAGAAACTGCTAACGGCGGACGTTATTATACCGATCGCGAAGGCTTACAAATTTGGCAAGGTCAAACAGTGCCAGCCGGTGCGAGAATTGCCAGAGTTGGCATGACTGGCCGCACGTCTGGCCCTCATCTACACTGGGGACTGAAGTACGATGGCCGCTGGGTAGATCCGGCTTTGGTACTCCGGGAAATGTATGCGCAACAGTCTTAAATTAGTCATTAGTCATTAGTCATTAGTCATTAGTCATTAGTTAGTAGTCATTAGTTAGTAGTCATTAGTTAGTAGTCATTAGTTAGTAGTCATTAGTCATTAGTTATTGAAACCAACAAATAACAAATAACAAATAACAAATAACAAATAACAAATAACTAACAACTGACTAATGACCAATGACCAATGACCAATGACTCTTTATCTCGGTGCCAATTGTTTTTTCGCCGATTTGGTGTATCGATCGACAATTTGGCGGAATTCATCGCCGTCAATGGTTTCTAAATCCAACAGTGTTTCCACAAGTTTGTCTACCAAAGGACGGTTTTCGCTGATAATTCGGCGGGCTTCTGCGTAGCAGTGAAAAGCAATCGTCCGAATTTGTTGATCGATTTTGTCTGCCATTTCTTCAGAATACTGCGATCGCGAACTCCACTCTCCGCCCAAAAATACCTGATTGCTGGGACTTTCCAAGGCCACAGGCCCCAAATCAGACATTCCATAAAGCGTTACCATCTCTCTGGCGAGATTGCTAACTTTTCGGATATCGCTACCGGCACCGGTGTCGATTTCGTCGTCGCCGTAGATTTCGGCTTCCGCAGCCCGTCCCCCCAAAGCTACTGTAATCCGGTTTAACATCAGCGATCGACTCCTCAAACCTTCACTATCGACCATTTCATCATCTAGGGTAAAGCTAGTAAAGCCTTCGATGCCACCGGAACGGGGAATGATTGTCACCTTTTCTACCGGGTCAGCATTTTTGAGCATGGTGGCTACTAGGGCGTGTCCGACTTCGTGGTATGCTGTCATCCACTTTTTCTTGCTGTCGAGTAGGGGATTCAGAGTCAGCCCGATCGTGATCCGGTCGATCGCGTCATTAATTTCTAAGTTAGCGATCGTATCTTTGCGCCGTCTTGCAGTCAGAATCGCTGCTTCGTTGAGCAAATTGGCTAAATCAGCGCCGGAAAAGCCGGGAGTGCGACGGGCGATGTTATCTAGGGTAACTTCTGGGTCGAGTTTTTTGTTGCGGGCGTGAACTTCCAAAATCCCCAAACGCCCTTTGTAGCTTGGTAAATCTACCGTTACTTGGCGATCGAACCTGCCGGGCCGCAGCAAGGCAGTATCGAGGACATCGGGGCGGTTGGTAGCTGCAATGATAATCACGCCACTGTTACCCTCAAAGCCGTCCATTTCTGTCAGCAACTGATTGAGAGTTTGTTCCCGTTCGTCGTTGCCGCCACCTATGCCCGCCCCCCGTTGCCTGCCTACGGCATCTATTTCGTCGATGAAGACGATGCAAGGGGAATTTTCTTTAGCTTTGCGGAACAAGTCGCGGACGCGGGAAGCGCCGACACCCACGAACATTTCGACAAATTCGGAACCGGAAATCGAAAAGAAGGGCACCCCTGCTTCCCCGGCGATCGCTTTGGCCAACATGGTTTTGCCGGTTCCGGGAGGCCCGATTAACAAAACTCCTCTGGGAATTTTGGCACCGATGGCGTTGAATCGTTCGGGTTTTTTGAGGAATGTGACGACTTCTTGAAGTTCTTCCTTGGCTTCTTCGATCCCTGCTACGTCGTCGAACATCACGCCGGTTTTGGCTTCCATTTGGAAACGGGCTCTGGATTTGCCAAAGTTCATGGCATTTCCTTGGGATTGAGTCGATCGACGCAGGATTGCCATGAGCACTGCCAGCACTGCGAAAATTACTAGCAAGTTTATGACTAAACTGATGGCGGCAGTGTTATCTGCGGTTTGTTTGACTTCAAAGTCGATTTTTTTGGCGCGGATTTGCGAGTAAAGTTCCCGGTTGTTGTAGTCGAACAGGGTAACAACTTGGGCTGTATCCGTTGGTTTTTGGTCTTTTAGCTTAACTTTGGCCGTTCTTTGGATTTCATCTATTTCGATTTTGCTGACTTGTCCTTTGTCTATGCTATCGATCAGTTTGCTGTAACTCATGGTGTTTGGCGTGGTATCGGCAAACACCGGTGTCGAGAGCAATATTCCTTGAGAAAGCACCAAACTGCCCAGGATGCGCCAAAGATGCCGTCCAGGAATTGATGTTTTAGGACTCTGCCTCGACTTGTCTTTTTTGGCGGCTAGATGCCCCAGCCATGCGTGTTTCCAAGAATTTTTCATATTGCTTTGCTCAAAGTTGAAGACTACCAAGGTTGAAGACTGCCAAGATTGACTGCTCTTCGTTTGCTGCGTTTATCTATTTTAACAAGAGGGCGGGGTCCCCATCACTGGTTGTGCAACCTTCTCTTGACAATCAAGCATCCAGCTTGTTAAATTAATCATACTCATAACGAGTACGCTTTATTTATCTCTTAACCTAATTATGGTAAAAATAGTTGGAATTGGCGGAAGCTTGCGGGCTGGTTCTTACAGCCAGATGGCGCTGGATATAGCATCACAGCGAGCGCAGGCTCTGGGGGCAGAGGTGGAAGTATGGGATTTGCGATCGCTCAATCTACCTTTTTGCGCTGGAGAGAATGATTATCACAACTACCCAGATGTGGCAAAAATACAGAATTCGGTTAAGGTGGCCGACGGTTTAATTTTGGCAACGCCGGAGTACCACGGCAGCCTCAGCGGTGTATTGAAGAATGCCCTGGATTTAATGAGTTTTGAGCATTTATAGCAACTGCCAAGGCGATTAGGGCAGATTTTGTAGGGGCGGGTTCACCGATATCTTTCATCGGTATAGACAAATTCTATAAACCCGCCCCCACCCCACGACTTAACCACCCTGGCGGTTGCTATAGATGGAAAAGTGGTGGGTTCGATCGCCGTTTTGGGAGGGCAAGTTAACAGCAATGCGCTGAATGATTTGCGGGTGATTTTGAGATGGGTGCACGCTTGGGTGATTCCTGAACAAATTGCGATCGGACAAGCTTGGAAGGCCTTTAGTCCAGAGGGTAAATTGTTGGATGAAAAGTTGGATGAAAGGTTCGACCAATTTGCTCGCAGCTTAGTAGAAAATACTCAGAAATTGCGAAAAATTAGTTGTTAGTTGTTAGAAATTAGTCCAAGGCAGTGCCGTGTCCATACCCAAAAAACATTGTAGGGAGACGGCACTGCCTTGGACTCTATATCATAAGGAGTGCAACCGGAATTGATATTACTTGTTGGTTGTTACTTGTTGGTTCCAATAACGAATAACCAATAACAAGTAACCAATAACAAGTAACCAATAACGAATAACTTCAAAAAGGCATATCGATCGCCTCTCCGAAGGGATAGGGTTCATCCATCACCATCCTGCCGGGTTTTGACTCATATTTGTCAATCCATTTTTTTGCCAATTCCAAAGCTTCATCCTCAGTCTTGGCATTTTGGACAGCGACATGGCGATTGCCGCGGCTATCCCAAACCTCGACGTAGAATACTTTCTGAGACTGAATAATCCAACCTTTATAAGTGTCTGCTGGTTCCATAGTGACGATCCTAAAACAATCGGGTAGGGCGTTCAATTGCTGAGCTAATTCTCAATATTGCCATCGATAAAATGACTTTTCAGGGGGTTTGTATAGTATTTTTGGAAAAAAGGCACTTTTACCCTGAACCTCATGATCGGAATTTTCAAGAAATTCTTGAGTTGGAAAAAACATTTCCCACCTTTGGCTGGGGCGATCGCGATCGCCCTGATCCTATCCCAGATGGCTGTCTTGCCGGCATTGGCGACTGGTGTCTACGAAATGCCGATATTGTCGGTGGGCGATCGTACTTGGGTATTCGACAAAGGCGATGTACTCAGCCGCAACAGCGAAAGCAACATCAGCAGCGTGCTCGACACCTTGGAACAGAAAACAGGAAAACAAGTCAGGTTTGTCACCATCCACCGCCTAGACTACGGCGAGACGACAGCGACATTCACCGACCAACTGTTTCAACAGTGGTTTCCCGAAAAAGAAGACCAGACCAATCAAATTTTACTCGTTCTGGACACTGTTACCAACAGTGCGGCAATTCGCACCGGCGAAGGAGTGAAGTCACTGCTACCCGATGAAATTGCTCAGAGTGTAGCTGGAGAAACCGTCCAAGTGCCGCTGCGCGAAGCCAACAAATACAACGAAGCACTTACCGCAGCCAGTTCGCGGATTGCGACTGTGATGTCGGGCGAACCCGATCCGGGCGCGCCTAAAGTTGTGGACAACATTCAAGTTGAAGGCACATTTAAGACGGCTGAAGAAACAGACCAAGGTAATGCGACAGTTATTGTGGTTGTGCTGTTGGTATTGGCGACAGTGATTCCGATGGTGACTTATTTCTGGTATCAAGGTTTTTCGTGATCGTCGGATACTGCTAGATCGGATGAGTGGCCATTTTGTCAAGAGATTCTGGCAAAGTCGCACTAATCTTGAACGTATTCTCGATCGCTCAATAGGGCCATTTCTGCCCGTACAAATTCCCGTCCCAAATAAGCCGCGTGATCTAACATTGTCACCGGATTGGGGCGGGTTTCTTCTAGGATTTTGACACAAAGTTCTTTGGCGGTTCTGCCGGTAAAAAGTGTAGACTGAGTGCGTTCTACTTTGCCGCGGGCGGGGATAGGTTTGCCGGTTTCGGGATCGACGGCGAGGCCTCTGTCGTCGATGATGTTGGTGAAATGTTTCGCACAAATTAGGCTGGTTGTGCGATCGAGATAGATGATGAAGTAGCCGCCTGGATCGAGGTCGATGTGGCGTTTGGATAGGTTGTCATCGATGGCGGTGAGGTTTTCCAAGGTTTGACTCATGGTTGGTGAAAGGAAGTAGATAATGGCTGTATTTTGTTTTGCTATTTCTAGTTTAGTCGGCTGTGGGACAAGTTTGGGAGTTTTTTGGGCGATATTCTCGGCGATATTTGTAGACACGACAATACCCTGTCCGGCGCGGGGTTTTTGTTTAAATGAGTATTATTAACCGCAGAGAGCGCAGAGAACGCAGAGTTAAAGAAGATAGAGAAACAAAATATGTTATTATTGGCTGAGTAATATTTTGCATTAAATTATAAATGAAATTTATAGATTTATTTGCGGGAATAGGAGGTTTCAGGCAAGGTTTTGAAAAACTGGGCTTTGAATGCGTTTTTTCCTGCGAAATCAACAGCAAATGCCGAGAAGTTTACACAGACAATTTCGGCGAGATTCCTTTTGCAGACATCAGTAAAATTAATCCCATCGAGCTAGAAGACTTTGATGTTTTAGTCGCCGGGTTTCCGTGCCAACCTTTTAGCATCTGCGGCAAAAAGCTGGGTTTTGAAGATACTAGAGGTACACTATTTTTCGAGATTTGTAAAATCATCAAAGTAAAGCAACCTCAAATAGTTGTGCTGGAAAATGTCAAGCACTTAATCCATCATGACAAGGGAAATACCTTAAAAGTAATTATTGCGAGTCTGGAAGATTTGGGATACAGCGTGAATTACAAAATGCTGAATGCTAAAGACTTTGGAATTCCTCAACATCGTGAAAGAATATTTATTATTGCAACTAAAGGTAAACCCTTCAAGTTTTCTCGGCTTAAAACCCAGTTGACTCCAAAACTCAGGGAATTTCTAGACGAGACAGGGGATTTTGAAATATTGGATAAATCCGAGTATACTTTAATTGAGTCTCCGAGAAAGCAAGATTCGGGACTTTTGTTTGTAGGTTACAGAAATAAAGGTACTTGGAAAACTGGCGTGAGGCCGAATACAGAACATTTATCGAGAGTTCACAGACAGCCTAATCGCATTTATTCGGTAGATGGAGTGCATCCGACAATTCCTTCGCAAGAAACATCGGGCAGGTTTTTTATCTACATTCCTGAGCAAGATATGGTGAGAAAGTTGACGCTGAAGGAATGTTATCGTTTGATGGGTTTTCCTGAAGATTTTAAGAGTTATCCGAGTGCGGGGGAAAGTTACAAGCAAATTGGGAATTCGGTTTGCGTGCCGGTGGTGGAGGCGATCGCGCAAGAAATATTAAGTCAAAATTTATTGTATGATGAAATGAAGGAGTTGCCATCTGATGCACTCCGAAAACATTTATCGTTCATGCTTCATTAAACCACTTTAGCCTATCGACTAATATTGCCGCTGAAGTAATATCTTTTGAGCAATATTCCCCACTCACATGATAAATGTAAGATTTTTCATCGGCATTAATCGGGCAGATCAAGCGTACTGCGCGATCGGAATTTGTATTTTCCCAAGCAAGCCAAATACTACCTTTCTTATTTGGAAGTATCTTTGAGGTTTTTGGAAAACTGTTTCCTATGCTATCGTATGCCTCAACAACTAACTTCATCGCTGTCCTGAAAGCATATTCAGTTGGTCTCAAAATCCCGTACTCATCCTCTTCTTCTAAATCTAAAAGTTCGATCAGACGTTCAACGGTGATGCGGAAATTTGATAATCCATTAGTGTTACTGCTATCAGTAATCTGTTCCTTCGCTATAGTCATAAGATTAAATCCCTTTTAGCCGATCGCTAATTTGATCCTAACACAGCCTCCGACAGCCGGAATGACCGGGAATATCGCCCATCCCAAATCTCGCATTGATTGACTTAGTACCAAATTCCTGTAAAATATTGATATCAAAAATTTTACTATAAATAAAAATTAGAGAGGTAGCACTTTGAACTTCTCCCGTAAAGATGTATCGGTAAGTACGAACCCACTGTCACTGACAGTGACAGACTTCGATCGAGATGGCAAACCCGACTTAGTTGTACCGAATTTAGGCAGCAATAGCATCTCATTGTTCGCTAATGCTGGCTCTGGAAACTTTGATTTCAAACTGGACAAAACTGTGGGAAGCGCACCCACTATAGTTTTAGCAGCCGATTTTATTAATGGAGATAATAGACCAGAACTCTTGGTAGCAAATAGCGGAGATAGTAGCATATCATTACTATTAAATACCAAGTCAGGATTCATTAATTTTCCAACCTTTAGCTTTGGTAATTTGCCTTTTCCTGACGCGGCGATCGCGGCGGATTTTGATGGGGATAGTAAACTAGATTTTGCTGTCGTCAATGGGAAGCAAAATGTGGGGGCTTTGATGCTAAACCGTGGTTTCAGCTTTATTTTGCAGCCAGCCATTCCTGTTGGTACTAATCCTGTGGCGATGACGGCGATTGACTTTAATGTTGATGGTAAAATCGATTTGGCGATCGCCAACGAAGATAGCAATAATGTGACTTTGTTGCTGAATGCTGGTGGTGGTAACTTGACAAAATTGCCAGCAGATATAGTTGTTGGGAATTCACCAAGGGCGATCGCCACTGGTGACTTTAATAAAGATGGTTTTCCCGATCTGGCGATCGCCAATACAGCCAGCAACAGCATTTCAGTTTTGTTGAATTCTCAGGGTAGCAGTTTCACCAAACAGCCAGATATTACTGTTGGTAATTCTCCAAGTTCGATCGCCAGTGGTGACTTTAATAACGATGGTTTGGCTGATTTGGCGATCGCCAACCAAGGTAGCAATAACATCTCAGTGCTGCTAAACTCTGATGCTGGTAAGTTTACCAAACAGCCAGAAATTCCAGTAGGATCTCGTCCCTCCTCACTCGCGGCTGCTGACTTCAATGGTGATGGTAAACTCGATCTGGTTGTGGCGAATGAATTGAGCAAAAGCTTGACAGTGCTCATCAATGAGGGTACTCCAACTCCGACGCCAACGCCAACTCCGGCGACAACTCCAACTCCGGCGACAACGCCAACTCCGGTAACAACTCCAACTCCGGTAACAACGCCCACTCCGGTAACAACGCCAACTCCGGTAACAACTCCGGTATCAATTCCTACACTACCCCTTACCCTCTCAACCACGCCCACTGAAATTACTCTGCCATTAAATTTCGTCGATCAGAGTCAGATCGAGAAGATAATTGCCACATCCACGCCAACACAAGCACTAGCACCAACACCCATACCAACGCCCGTATCAACGCCAACACCTGTAACGACTCCGATTCCTGCGATCGCACCAACACCCATACCAACGCCCGTATCAACGCCAACACCTGTAACGACTCCGATTCCTGCGATCGCACCAACACCCACACCAACACCCGTATCAACGCCAACACCTGTAACGACTCCGATTCCTGCGATCGCACCAACACCCACACCAACGCCCGTATCAACGCCAACACCTGTAACGACTCCGATTCCTGCGATCGCACCAACACCCGTACCAACACCCGTATCAACGCCAACACCTGTAACGACTCCGATTCCTGCGATCGCACCAACACCCGTACCAACGCCCGTATCAACGCCAACACCTGTAACGACTCCCATACCTGCGATCGCACCAACACCCGTACCAACGCCCGTATCAACGCCAACACCTGTAACGACTCCCATACCAGCACCCATAGTTTCCATCCAAACCTCTCTCCCCAATACCACCGATAGTGGTGAAGCAACAGGAATCCCTGAAAATTTACGGGGAGAAGGGTTTTGCCTCCTAACAGACGGATCTGATACTCTGATTCCAGAAGTAGCAGCTAAGACAGGAATTAGTGCTTTATCGGGTAATGACTTGCTCACAGCTACAGAAAATGACGATTTGATCAATGGTAATCAAGGGGCAGATACCCTAGCCGGAGTTGGCGGGAATGATATTTTGCTGGGCGGGAAAGGTTCTGATTTTCTAGATGGCGGTTTTGGCAAAGATTTTCTCAGTGGTAACAATGATAATGACACCTTAATTGGAGGAGATGGTAATGATGTTTTACAGGGTGGCAAGGGAGATGATATTCTCAATGGCGGTGCTGATGATGACGTATTAATTGGGGATTTTGGTCAAGATATACTCATTGGTGGTACTGGCAATGATGCGTTTATGTTTGCGGAAAATCAGGCGATCGCATCCATCGAGCGGGCTGATGTAATTATGGATTTTTCTCAGGGTGATGCAATTGGTTTGAGTCGAGACATTGCCTATGCTGAATTATCTTTTGAGCCTGTGTTATTACAGATTGATGGTGGGATGCCCGCGACTTCTGTGGCGATTAAGGTTAATTCTGATTATTTGGCGATCGTCTTTGACATTGATGCTAGCTATCTAACTGCTGATGTTTTCTTCACTACCTAGTAGATGATAGATAACTAAACTTGTACTCGGTGATTGAAGCCTTGTTCTGTGCTACTGTGGTTTCATATCAAATCTGTAATATCAAATCCGTTGACATAGGAATTATTATTTCTCTCTTCTCTTCCTTCGCGTCCTTTGCGCCTTCGTGGTTAAATCATTCCATAACTCCTCGGCCTTAAAAAAGAAAGATTATCTATTGACTTTGGTTGATTTTTTGTGGTATATTTTAGATAATGGGAGTGGTGGCAAAAATTTTATTTTTGCCACCACTCCCATTATTAGATTGTACTTTATTAATTCCTCGAAGTCAAGTGTTTAACCCTAAAAAAAAAGGCGATTTTTTTATATATCACAAAAATAAAATTTAATTACTGAATTCGTTACTAGGAATAATGTGGAAGAAAGGACTAATACCAAATGCGGCTTAAATACCCCCTTGATTTCTGAGTCTGCGGAGGGAGACTTGCTTTGACAAGTAGCGGTTTCAACCGCAGAATCACCAAGGGGGTGAAAAACTCGGATTCAGTATAAAGTCCTGACTAGAAACATTAATTATGCTGGAACTTGAATTTTTTCGGTGCCGGCAAGCTCAAAGGCTGTGTGAATTGCGCGCAAAGCTGTTACGCCTTGTTCTTCATCCACCACGCAGCTAATTTTAATCTCGGAAGTGGCAATCATTTGAATGTTGATTTTGTGCCTGGAAAGCGCTTCAAACATTTTTGCAGCTACTCCTGGATGGGCGATCATCCCGGAACCGACTACGCTAACTTTAGCAATTTCTGTATCGACGGAAACTTCACCCCATCCGAATTCTGGGGCGGCTTTTTCCAGGACTATTTTAGCAGCTTCGGCGTCCATTTGTGCTACGGTAAATGCAATGTCGCGAGTCAATATGCCGTCGATATTGTGGCAGCGCTGGGACTGAATGATGGTGTCTACGCTGATGTTTTCCTCGGCTAACAATCCAAAGAGTTTGGCTGCTACTCCGGGCCGATCGGGCAAATGACGAATTGCTAGACGTGCTTGGTTGGAATCTAGGGCTACAGCCCTGACGGCGGCGGGTTTTGGAGATGGGGAATTGAGGGCGAGGGGGGAATTGGCGACATCAAAAGTTTTGCAGAGTTCGGCAACTGCCCGATCGCAATCCACAGCATCGATCGTACAACTAACTTTTACCTCGGAAGTGGAAATCATTTGAATGTTAATTCCCGCATCCGCTAAAGTCTTAAACATTTCGGCTGCTACCCTCGGACGCCCGATCATTCCCGCCCCTGCAATGCTAACTTTAGCTATGGGTCGCTCTTCAGCTTTGACTTCCGGTTCTCCCAATTCTGGGCGAGAATTTTTGCCGAGGGCGGGGATAATTGCATCTGCAACAGCAGTGGCTTGTTGTAGAGAATTTCGCGTGACGGTAAAGGCAATATCGTTGGTATTTCCTTCGTGAATTGATTGGATAATTAAGTCTACATCGAGATTTTGCTGGGCGATCGCACCAAATAACCGCGCTGCTACTCCGGGGCGATCGGGCAAACGCAGCAACGACACCCCCGCCTGATCCAGGTCAAATTCCACCGCATCCACCGCTTTGGCGAGCTCCAAGCCCTCTAAAGGCCGTGGTTGGGGGGGAGGCGACACTACCCGCGTACCGGGGGCGTCACTCCAACTAGACAGCACTACCAAGGGCATTCCGTAATTCTTGGCAATTTCTACCGCCCGCGGGTGCAGCACTTTTGCACCCAAACTCGCCAATTCCAGCATTTCGTCGCAGGTGATCTCATCCATCAACTGGGCGTTGGCTACTAGGCGCGGATCGGTGGTCAAAATTCCGGGTACGTCAGTATAAATTTCGCACCTGTCGGCGCGCAATGCAGCGGCGATCGCCACTGCGGAAGTGTCGGAACCGCCTCGCCCCAGGGTCGTAATTTCTAGTTCCTCGGCATCGGCGATGCCTTGGAAACCTGCGACTACAACAACCTTTCCGCTGTTTAGCTGGCTTTCGATGCGAGTCGGATCGATGCGCAAAATCCGGGCGCGGGTGTGGGCGGCTTCGGTGACGATGCCGACTTGGGCTCCGGTGAGGGAGATGGCGGGTTGTCCGAGTTCCTGTAATGCCATACTCAGAAGTGCGATCGACACTTGTTCGCCGGTGGAGAGCAACATATCCATTTCCCGCTTGTTGGGCGTTGCGGAAATTTCCTTAGCCAGTTTTACCAAGCCGTCGGTGGTTTTACCCATGGCGGAAACGACGACAACTAGGGAATTGCCTAGCTGTGCGGTTTTGACAACTCGTCTGGCTACTTCCAGAATCCGTGAGACTGTTCCTACGGAACTTCCGCCATATTTCTGAACAATTAGTGCCATATACTCTACAGAAAATAATGCAATACTTAAGTTAATATACGCAAATTTTAGATGATAACCGATGAAGGTTTATATCGATTTTGAGGATGGTCTTAGCCCTTGGGGCTTTTTTCTTTGACATTGGAGGCCTACCCTCTGGTTCGGCGTTACCAGCCAGAGCCGAATGCTGAAAAAATATAATTTAGATTGGAAAAGGAAGATGAGTCAGTACAAGTTAATTATTTTTGACTTTGATGGTACTTTGGCAATTACTCACAATGCTATTATATCTTGCATCACTAAAACTTTTGAAAAATTCCTGCTAGTACCACCAAATCCCGCTCTAATTCGAGGCACGATCGGTATTAATTTAGCCAAGACTTTTCAAATCCTCCATCCTGCGATCGAAGCAACAGAAATCCCCCTGTGGGTTGAAACTTATCGTTACTATTATCGCACCGAAGGTGAAAAACAACTGGCTCTATTTTCGGGGACTACGGAAATATTGCATTTAGCCAAAGAAGTGGAATTATAGCAACCGCCAGGGTGGTTAAGTCGTGGGGTGGGGGCGGGTTTATAGAATTTGTCTATACCGATGAAAGATATCGGTGAACCCGCCCCTACAAAATCTGCCCTAATCGCCTTGGCAGTTGCTATAACTCTGGGAGTTGTCAGTAACAAACACGTTAATTTTGTTAACTTATTTTTGGAAAAATTGAATATTCACACTTTTTTTGATTTGATTATAGGAGATGATGGACAAATGGTTCAAAAACCAGCCCCGACTTTATTTTACTCAGTTATCAAACCGCTTTTTCCAGAATTAAATAATAGTGAAGTTTTAATGGTTGGTGATACAGCGGTTGATTTGCTGTTTGCTAAAAATGCTCAGATTGATGCTTGTTGGGCGGCTTACGGCTATGGCGATCGCCATGAATGTGTTTCCCTAGAACCAACTTTTGTCATTAACAATATTGAAGAACTTTCTTCAATCATTATATAGCTTTTACCAACCCCTCAACTTTCATCTGTGTTTATGTGCTTTTTACCCACAATTTCTTGATGACATACGTGCCAAAAGTACAGTGCTAAATTTATCAGAGCTAATAATTTAGTGCCATCTTCTAACATAGCGTGGACTCCTTGAGTATTGGCTGCGAAGATATCTTCTAATCGGGAAATGGCAAATAACATAAATGCTGCTATTAATGGCAAGTAAGGAGTAGTTTTGATGAATTTCCAAAATCTCAAACACCAAACAAAAATGCCAGTGGTATAACACAAATAAATTAATTTCTTAGATACCCCTAAACCGGAAAGAATCAAAGTCATCCTAAATCGGTCATCCAGGAAAAATACTCCCAATAATAAAGCGCTAAAAAATAAGAAGCTTTGGGCGGGAGTTCGATGATTTTTTTGGTGCAGCACTCCGAACGTAAATGCACAAATTGTTACTGGAATTGACCAAAACAATTCGGATATTCCTGTTAAAATGCCTTCGTAAGGCAACCAGAAATTAAACGGATCGCTAAACAGGCGTTCAACTCCATATCCCTTGTTTGTAATTTTGGCATATATGCTGATTCCAACCAGCATTAGGATAGTCAAAGTGTTAAATACAACCAAAAACGGGACGGTAAAAAAATGTCTTTTCAGTAAATTAAGAAAACTAAATAAAGGGGATTTTTTTTCAAAGAAAGAGCGGCGCTTCATAGCAAATATCTCCTATTAATAGAGGGATTTACTGACTCAGTGGCAGCCAAACCACGAAGGTAGTACCACGATTGGTGGGATCTAAATTTGACCCGACAGAGGGTAGCCATTCAGGATTGAGGGGGGAGTATACTTCTATTTCTCCTTGCATTTGGTGGACTAAATCGCGGGCGATCGCCAAACCTAATCCGGTTCCGGGAATTTCTGTCTGGGCTTTTTCTCCCCGGTAGTGTCGCTTAAATAAATGCTCTAAATCCTGGGGGGGAATTCCTGAACCTGTGTCACTGACAGCAACTGCTAGGGCTGGCAATTGATGTTGTTTGGTTCCATGGGCTTCTTGTGCTTGATTGTCTACTTTAATGTAAATTTTGTTACCAGGAGCGCTATATTTCAAGGCATTGTCAATGAGATTGCTCAAAACTTCCTGCAAAGCTCGATCGTTAGCTGAAACTGCTGGCAAATTTCCTGGAATCTCTGTTACTAATTTGAGGTTTCTTTCGGAGGCGATCGCAGAAGCTGAAATTAACAGCGGTTTTAATACTTCTGCAACACAACAGGATTCATCTTGATTGTTCAGAGGTGACAGAGACAGAGGAGACTGACGATTTAATTCAGCCTGGGACATCTCTATTTCTGAACTACCAAAGGGTAGTCTCAAATTGCCTTCGCCGATGTCAACCGTTCGATCGAACTGTAAGAGCAATTCTTGCAAGCGATCGCTCTCTCGGATAATGCTCACAGCTACGTTCTGGTTTTTGTCTTCCGGGACGAGCCGCTTTACCAGCAGCTTACCAAAAGTCCGCAAGGCTGTCAGCGGACTTTTGAACTGGTGCAGTAAATTCTGCATCGTGTCATAAACCTGAGTTTGGATTTGTCGCTGCTGGCGTAGTTCTTGCTGCATCCACTGCGATCGCTGGTCTAAAATGCAGGCGAGGGCCAGGGTGCGAGCAATTTGTTGTATTTGAGCGTCCTCTCGATCGTTCCAAGGCCTGTCTTGTCTGCCGCTGACCAGAAGTCCCATTACTACTCCTTCGTGAATCAGAGGTGTCACAATTTGCCGCCGAGACAGCCAAATATTTTCTGGGCCTTGGCACTGATGGGAATTGCTGTTAAAACCTGGAATAGACTCTGGCTGGATTGCCCCCATTTCTGAGTTTTCTCGACTTGGAGTTTGGTCTGCCAGCAGTCGCGGGATCGCCTTTAATGCTGAGGTTGTGGGAGATTGCTGCCTCACGCTCTGATTTTGAACCCAGGAATCTGAGGTTTCCGGGTAAACTGCGATCGGTATCAACTTTGCTTGGCTACCTTCGATCAGTTCTTCCGTCAGGTATATGGCGCTGAATGTCGCTCCCAAACTGACGGCGATCGCCACCTGCGATCGACAAAGCTTGACAAATTCGGAACTGGCTGGCTTTAACATGAGCGCCACATTAAGATATTTAATGGAATTATTAAGTAAATTACAACTTCTAATTTATCGATTACAGACTGCTGTGTTCTTCCTGCGCTGAATGGTTTTGGGATAAATTTTGTTTAAATAACCAGTCTGTATAGCTTTCAGACTTCCTAATTTTTTGAGCGAGGGATAGTTGGGGGGTTCACCTACCACGATGGCAATACTGTGGTCGAGCGGTACAAATGTTAAGATTATGTCGAATTATTAAATCAACTTGATATTTTGAGCTAGAACGGATATACTCGGCTCGGATTTGGTAGCTATAATTACAACCTGTCTGCTCACAGAGGAGGTAAAGAAATTGGCCAGGAGACGCAAGCGCAAAAGTCGCCGCCGACAAGAAGGACGCAGGATTTTAGAGTGTGTGCCTCAATATAGCATCGAGAGCGGCGAAGATAAACCCGTAACAGCGGCTCGCAAGTTCATCCATGCTGAAGGCATTGCCCCCCCAGCTTTGCTGTTGGTCAAACGCAATGAGCATACCACCGATCGATACTTCTGGGCTGAAAAAGGTTTATTTGGAGCTCAATACGTAGAAGAGAACCATTTCTTGTTTCCCAGCTTAAAAGTGATGTTGGAGTCGTCTACCACAGAAAAAATTCCTGTGGTGTCAGCCAGTCGCGCATAGCTCAAAAGCCAGAAGCCAAAACCCAGAACCGAAAACCCCCCAAACTAAGAACTAAAATGCTGAGTTTATAACGGTAAACTCAAAAAGTTTAGTTCAAAACATTGAGGGCAAAGTTAGTGCAACTTTTTAACAAAAGCTCAAAATAGATCATTGTCTAGAGGGTGTCAACTGCAAATTTAAGCGAAAATTCCTTAGAAAGTTAGGCCCAAGGAGCCATCGCAATGGGAGCGATCGTCACAAGGGCGATCGCCACAGTCGGCACTCTCAAGATAATGGCTTTTGTGGGAGCTACTGTTTCGATGGTGTGTTTGAGCATTAGTTGGATGGAACTAATCACGAACACACAAAATTCAAGCATTCATAGTTTAGTCTGCTCGAAGTGTCAGCTATAGAGACATTCAAAATTGAGGTCTCTGACAATGCTAGACCGACAGCATCTAGATTATCAGAAAAGGTGACGTTTAAATTGTCAATCGATCGGTGTCAGAGCCAAAGCTTTTTGCATGACGGCGAGTTCGTCGCGATGACCTCTGACAGTAATTAAGCTCTTGGTTTGGCTTCCCGACTCCGCGACGGATTCGAGTTTGAGGGAGACTTGCTCAGGGCGTCCAGCTTTTTTCCAGTAAAATATCCCTGCCAGTGGCGATAGTAACACCAAAGCGAGAAAAATTTGACCTTGCTGAGGAACTAGCATCGCCAAAACCAGTCCCAGGCACAAAGCGCCCCCAGCACTCAGGAGGGTTAAAAAAATAGCTAAAAACCAACTAGGCCGGACAAAGCCTTCAAAAGTGACTTGGTAGTTAGGAGCATCGACGGCTGCAACTCGGTAAGCTCTCTGGGCAAAATACTCTTGTAGCTGGGTTAACAGTGACTCTTGGTTACTCTCGGAAGCGAGTTTAACTTGTTCGGTTCGGTCTTTGACAGAGGCCTTGATGAAAAAAAACAAGCCCACAGCTAACAGCAGGGTCAGCACAAAGGTGGATGGCAAAACAGGATTATTCATCAGCTAAAAGTTTGTGTAATGGGAATTAAGTAGGAGGAAGAAGCAAGAATGCGCTTCGATAGGTTCTTCGGTGATGCGATAGAGCAAAGCGAAGGCCCACGGGGCAAATCGCTTTGCTAGTAGTGCCGACATCTGAAGAGTTGAGGCATCGGATTAAAATTGCACTAACCGCCGCTGTGGCTAGTTTCTAAGTCTTGGTGCTGACGTCTAGACACCCCTTTTCCCTGAGCAATGTATCCATGCCAAAGATCAGCGAGGTCTTGAGCTTGATGTCGCCACTCTGGGAGAATTTGATACATCCGGCGAGGGCGGCCGCGTCCTTCTACTTTTTTCCAGTAACCGGTGATGACGGCTTCATCTTCGAGGAATTTAAGTGCGCTGTAGAGTACGGTGTCAGAAAGTCGGTAGATGGGGAATTCCCTCTCTAGTTGTCCGATTAGTTCGGTTCCGTAGGAATCTCCGCGTAATAAGACGGAGAGAATGTAGCACACTGCTAGTTCCTTGTTTAGATAAACAGGAGGGGGGTCTTGAAAAAATTGATAGATATGTTCAAACTTCATCTGTCTTTACCGCTGGAGACTCTCTTGATACCGTCTGGTTAACGTGAGAGGAAAGCGGGGCGGGTTGTGCCGCTTCCTATGAACTGAGCTTGGGGGATAATCGTTACTGAATCTAGATGTCCTCTTCCAATCTATCGCAGTGACTCTTGGCAAGTGTGCGATCGACAACGAATTGGGAGTTAGTTCGAGAGTTGGTGTTTTAACTCAAAACTCGAAATTCCTAATTTCCCTTTCTAATTTGTAGAGTTTGCATGACAGGTTGGGTTTCTATGGTTTCTATGGTTTCTCTGGCTATTCACTCTTGAGCTTGCCTTTAAACCGGACTCAAACCTAACATAGCGCGCAGTGTAAAAGTTAAAAAGACGAAAGTTGCTACGATCAAACTAACTAGGGCGATAGCCGTAGCTGGTCGATCGAGTAGAGGTTTGAGTCTATCGAACAGGAAAAAAAAGATTCCCAGACAGACAGTAATCAAAAAACGGGGATAACGGGAGACGTTATTAATGAAATCTTGCATGAGCTTGGTGGGGTAAAGTGTACCAGTGTCATTTTTCACTGGTAACACTTGTGAACGAGTGAGACAATTTTGGCACAGCCGGAGCTAAATGGGTCGATCGGGCGATCGGGACTGCATTCGGCTCGATCGGGCATTTGGGCGATCGTCCTAACAAATATAATTCTAGCGACAAATTTTCAATTGTCGCCACTGGATTGTTTTGTGAGTGCGAGCACATCAACTGCGATCGCAAATTCAGATTGTATTCAGTTCTAGTTGTGATAAATATGATAAGGCTGCTATTTCTACATAAATGTCTGCTGTCGCACCTTCTCAAATATTGCCACGTCCATTTCTGAAATGGGCTGGAGGTAAAAGTAAGTTGATTGAACAATATCAACCTTATTTCCCTCAAAATTTCACAACTTACTACGAACCTTTTTTGGGCGGTGGTGCTGTTTTTTTTCACTTAAAGCAGCAGCAACCGGGTTTGGCTGCTATTTTGACAGATATCAACCCAGAATTGATTAATGCCTATTGCTGCGTCAGGGATCGGGTGGAGGAGTTAATTGAACAGTTAGAGGAGCATCAGTTACAACACAGCAACCACCATCAAAAGTATTATTATTGGGTGCGATCGCAATCCTATAAAACAGATACAGAAAAAGCAGCGCGACTGATTTATCTAAATAAAACTTGTTACAACGGTCTCTACAGAGAAAATTCTAAAGGTGAATTTAATGTTCCCATAGGCAGATACAAAAAACCTAACATTTGTCAAGCAGATTTATTGCGAGCCGTATCCTCTGCCCTTGCTTCCGTTCAAATTGAAGTTAGACAATTCGATCGAGTAAGGGATTTTGTCAAAAGCAGCGAAGACTTTGTTTATTTCGACCCACCTTATCATCCTATCAGTGCCACGAGTAACTTCACAGCTTACAACCGGCATAACTTCAAAGAAGCGGAACAACTGCAACTGAGAGACGTTTTTGCAGAACTCGCCGAACGGGGTGTGAAAGTGATGCTGTCTAACTCTCATTGTGATTTCATCAAGAAAATTTACACAGACTCTCAAGCTTTTAAAACTGCTAGGATGCCACAATTAATTGAAATTTCAGCAGCTAGGGGAATCAATTCTAATAGTTGTAAGCGTGGCAAAGTCAAGGAATTATTAATCCGTTAATTTTAAAGACGTAAGCCAACATCCAAAAAACATAAGAGCCAGATACAAGACAAAACATAAGACTAATCTCCAAGCATTATGGAATAATAATTGGCTCTCAAACAATCAATTTTTAGGTTAGTTATCTTACAGATGTTTATTGGCCCAAGTGATAAACCCTTCGAGCTTGAAAACTCCCAATAGATTTGGATGATCAGCAATTTGTTTTTTGAACCACTCGATCGATCCTTGCCTCATGCCATCACCACCAACTATCACAATAGTTGGCATATGATAGCAATTTTTAATATTTAAATTAAGGTAAGGATACTTTTCGTCAACAGAACCTTTATCTTCTTGCCACTTACACTCAACGATTAAACCCTGAGAAATTGCCCCAGAACCAACAATATAAAAATCGACATTTATTTCAGTTTCATAAATGCTAGACCCGATATATACCTGTTTGGCATAGCGCTTAGGATAATCTTTAGAAAATAAAAGCCAATCCCGCTTGCGATTTTTCGGTAAATGAGGGCAAATTTCGAGATAGCCATGAGCTTGTAAAGTGCCTGCAACAGTTGTTTCTAAAACAAAACCCGTTTGATTAGCCCGACAACCCCTATTCATCTTGTTTGCTCCTGAATATGCTGTGAATTAAGCCGATCGCACTTCAATCACTCCCCGATCGAAAACCCGCTTATCAGTACCGATCGCACTCACAAACATCCGGTCTTCATAAACATCAAACGTGGCAAAACTCAACCGACTAGCAGCATACTCCGTCCATTCAGAACGCCCCACCGGACGAGTACCAGCACCAGCACCACAAATTAAATAAGTCGTACCATTAATCGAGCGAGTCCGTTCATAACTATGCTCATGTCCGTTAATATAAAGCTGCACGCCGTACTTGTGAAACATCGGTGTCAAAGTCTGAATAAAAGGTTGATTCAATCCATACACGCCAGAGGAATAAACCTGGTGGTGTCCGAAAACAACTTTCCAAGGTGCAGTGCTCTGGCTCAACTCTTTTTCCAGCCAAACTAACTGATTTTTCCAGTCCGCATTATCATTAGTATCTAGGGCAAAAAACTGGACTGATTCGCGCCGAAAAGTGTAGTAGCGACCAGCCATATTAAAGCCGGGGTATTTAACTTGCAAGTCGCCGTTAGCAGTACGGATATCGTGATTTCCCAGACAAGCATAAAACTTGACACCCTGTTGTAATAAGGGCTGATAGGGTCGTTCAAAAACAGCATTAATTTTTTCAAATTCGCCGTTATTATAGATATTGTCACCGGCGAGAATAGCCACATTAAAAGAGTTTTGCCCGTGATATTGCGCCATCGCCTCAGCCACAGCATATTGTCCCTCGGCACCAGTACCCGTGTCTGCGATCGAAATAAAGCGTAAAATAGGTGGTGTGGTGGGTAAAGGAGCGATCGCCCTTTCTCCCTCAACAGCAGAAAGTACAGCCGCATTGGCACCTGTGCCCCAAGAAGTCTGAAGCTGAAACATTTTCCAGATTCCAGCCAAACCTAAGCTGCTGAGACTGCCTAAAATCAGAAAGTAACGACGTTTGATGCTCATATTGATTCAGTGACAACTAAATAAAATGATAAATTAAGATTGAGATCTAGCAACAACCAAGACAGTTAGGACGTTCTTAGTCGCTGCAACTCTTGCTGTGATTGCATTTTCCTTCTTCCTTCTTCCTTCCTCCAAGGGCGGTAGGGGGGGTGAATTATTCCTTCTTCCTTGTGCTATAACTCAACTAAAATTAATCGGATTTAAGTATATTTGCAAGGCCCAAAGGCAGAAAAAATGTCAGAAGAACAACCAAACCAGCCAACTCCAGAATCCTTTGAACCTCCAAAAACGGAGATTGACTCAGCCTTAAACTCTGCAACTCCTGAAAGTATGGCAGCAGAAATTAACAAAATTTCCACACCAAAAGTTGCTGTAAAATCTGATAGTAAGTCTGTAGCAACCCGCACTCAAGGTGGTTTTTTAGAGAAAGTCGGTTTACTTTGGCAAAGTATTGTGAAGCTAGTGCGATCGCTGTTACCCGCATCCATCACCCAGAAGTTATCCGATCCCATTTTGAATGCAGCAATAGCAGCAATTGCGATCGTCACAGTCGGTTTAAGTCTGAATATTTTTTCGGGACAACCAGCGGAGAAAATAGCCAATGCGCCTGTCCCCCAAGTGATAGAATCGCCTGCAAATTTTTCCGATTTTGTGGCATCGGAAAGGCCACAGCCTATCGCCAAATTGCCAGAAGCGATCGCATCGGAAAAAGCCAAATCTGAATTCAAAAGCAACTTACCGAATTTAGTGGCACCGACAGCACCGAAAGCGGTAGAAATTGTCCCGCCACCACCACTGACACCGGAACAGTCTCTGATTGCTGGGATTCAAAATAAAGTTGATGAAATTACCGTTAGACTTGGTGGCGGTTTAGTTAAGTCCTTTGAAGCTAATTTTTCCAGCAGTCGGTTGACAGTAAAAGTAGCTGAAGATTGGTATGGGCTGAGTGAAGCGGAACAAAATCAGATAGTAAATCAAATGTTTAAAGAAGCTAATTTACTAGATTTTAGTAATTTAGAAGTTATGAGTATGAAAGGTAAACTAATAGCGAGAAGTCCAGTTGTGGGTTCAGAAATGATAATTATAGATAGAATTGGAAGTTAGTTATTGGTTATTTGTTGTTAGTTATTGGTTATTGGTTGTTGGCGGTTCCCTGCCCTTCGAGTCCGCTCAGGAACCGCAAAGTCGAAGGCTTGTTGGTTGTTGGTTGTGGGTTATTGGAACTAACAAATAACAAATCACCAATAACAAATCACCAATAACAACCAACAAATAACAACTTAATCATGACTATTAAGGCTTCTTAATAGTAGGTTTAAAACCTTGCTTTTGGAAATAAGTTCGGAATACCTCGTGAGCGACTGGTGCGGCTGATACAGCACCAAATCCACCGCCTTCAACTATAACTGCGATCGCAATTTCCGGTTTGTCAGCAGGAGCAAAACCCACATACATAGAATTGTCAGGATGACCGGGCATTTCCACCGTCCCTGTTTTGCCAGCACTCAAAGGAATAGTACCATCATTCAACCCCTTACCAGTACCTTTTTTTACCACATCAATCAATCCCTGTCGAATCACATTCAAAGTAGCCGGCTTAATACCTGTTTGAACTTTTTGAGTTATAGGAGTATTTGTTTGAGAAGCCAACAAATGTGGCTGCACTCGCCAACCACCATTGGCAATAGTTGACACCATCACAGCCAATTCTAAGGGAGTGCAAAGTACCAAACCTTGACCGATCGCCATTGTTACCGTATCGCCCACATACCAGTCTTCTCCATACATTTTCCGTTTCTCTGATGGGATCGGAACTTGACCGTGATTAGAGGCATCTAACCCTAAAAGTTCTAAGTTAATAGTACCGCCAATTCCCATTCTCTTAGCCCATTTAGACATTTCTTCGGGCCCCGCGGCCATTCCTACTTGATAGAAAAATGTATTGCTGCTGTAGGCTAAAGCATCGCGGAAACCGATCGCACCGTAACCAGCACCGTGTTCGTTAAACGAAATTCCGCCAATGGTAATTGAAGAAGAACTAACCAAAGTCGAGTCAGGAGAAAATTTGCCCGACTCCATCCCGGCTACAGAAGTGACAATTTTAAAAGTGCTACCGACTGGATAACCTTGAACTGCTCGATTTAAAAATGGTTTGTCAGGTCCTTGCAGTCGGTCCCATTCTTTTTGACTTACCTTACGGGTGAAAATATTGGGGTCAAATGTCGGCCAACTACCCATTGTTAATAAAGCTCCGGTTTTAACATCGATCGCCACCACAGCACCGAGGCGATTTCCCAAAGCTTTTTCGGCAGTTTTCTGCATATCTAAATCTAAAGTTAGCTGTACAGGCTTGCCGGGAATCGGATCTTTTACACCTAAATCTTGGATTTCTTCACCCTTAGCATTGACCTCAATCAAACGGCTTCCCCACACGCCCTCTAAACTGGGATTAACTAATTTCTCAACTCCCATTTTACCGACGATCATTCCCATGGGATATCCAGGATTAGCTTTTAATTCATCTAAAGTAGCTTCGCCGACGTATCCCAAAAGATGCGATGCTAATTCCTTATTGGGATAGTCGCGGCTGGATTCTGTACGAATCTCTACCCCCCGCAAAGTATTGGCTTGTTCTCCCAAAGCGACGAAGGTTGCAACATCGATATTCTTACTAATTGGGACTGGTAGGGCAGATTTATAGCCTGCTTTTTCGATTTTTTTGAGGATTTCATCCACAGGGATGTTGACTATGGCGCTCAGTGTAGTGGCTGCTTCTTGCCACTGCTGGGGCGATCGTTCTTTTGGCCACAAATATACCGATCGAGATACGCGATTGGCCGAAAAAATTTGCCCGCTACGATCTAAAATCTGACCGCGCACTGCCGCTACAGAAACTGGCCTAATCCGGTTGTTTTCTGCCCGTTGTCGGTTATAAGCTCCCTGAACCAGTTGCAGTTCAGCTAGCCGAAAAAGAGGCAATGTGACTAAGGTAGTGACCAGGAGCATAAAAACCATGACTTGGAGCGATCGACTGCGACGCTGTGCAGGATGATCCAAGGCATTTTTGTCTAATTTGACTTGAGATTTAAAAGAAAAGTCACTAGCCATATAACTGAATCTACTCTTTTTTTTTCAACTAACAGGTTGCAGCGGTTCCCATCCGGGAAAATTTGCCGATCGCCTAGGAGTTTTTTTTCTCAGAGTAAATCAAACCCAGATTCTGCCGATGGGTAGAGGAATTACGGTGATTGTTTGATTAAGCTAAATTTAAAGCGAATATTCAAATATCAATTTTTTTGACAATACAACTGTGAAGGAGGTATGGGCTATGGAACCGATGGATTTGTTGATTGCTTGGCTGGTGACAGGTAGTAGCTTGCTGCTAATTTCTCAATTGCCGATCGGCGTTGAAATTGACAGCACACCGAAAGCAGTATTTGCAGCGGCGGTGTTGGGGATTTTGAATGTTTTAATTTTGCCCATTTTAAAAGCCGTTTTTTTAGTGCCGAACCTGCTAACCCTGGGCTTACTTTCGGGCCTATTTGCGTTTGTAATGAACGTGATTATTTTTGCCACTGCTGCTAAATTGGTTGAGGGATTTAGCTTGCGGATGGGGATGTTGAGTGCGGTATTAGGCGCCCTCGCCTTGGCTGTAGTGAGCAGCTTCATTAATGGCGTACTAATTTAGCGATCGCATTCCCCGATGCACCATCGACTTAGGTAGGGGCAATGGCGGGTGGAATTTCCTCCGCTACTTGATGATCCCCTACCAAATAATCTAGGTAATTAATCCGAACTAATAAACAATTAATAATAACTAACAAGTTGCAAATTTATAGGCTGCAACTTTATTGTCAATACCAGTAATATCTGTACCGACAACCACAGCTTTAGCTCCTAATTCTAAGGCTTTTTTTGCCATTTCTGGGCTAGAAATACCACCTTCGCAGATAACTGGAAGGTTTATTTCTTTGAGAATTTTAGCCAGCAATTCAAAGCCTGGTGGGCGTAGATTTTTGGTTTCACAAGTGTAACCAAAAAGAGTAGTTGCTACTGTATCAGCACCAGCTGCGGCAGCCGCGATCGCGGCTTCTATGGTATCTACATCTGCCATGACTAATTTGCCCAATTCAGTGTGAATACGGGCAATGAATGTCTTTAAATCTTCTTCTGGTAGGGGACGGTTTCTGAGAGTAGCGTCAATAGCAATGATATCAGATCCAGCAGCGGCGATCGCCCGCGCGTCTTCAAATCGAGGAGTAATGTAAATATCGCATCCCGGTAATTGCTGCTTCCAAATCCCGATGATGGGGGCAGATATTTGTTGTCGCACTGCTGCAATGTGGCTGGGAGTATCAATGCGCACCCCGGAGGCCCCTTGATTGACAGCCGATCGAGCCATAGCAGCAATCACCATCGGATCGTGCAGCGGCGAGTCAGTAGGTGCTTGACAAGAAACAATTAATCCTGTAGGAATTTGACAATTAATCATAAACAAGGAGGAATGGGGAATTGGTAATGGGGAATGGTTCATGGGGAATTGGGCATCGGGCATCGGGCCTGGAACCTGGGGCATTGGTAATTAATACATCACTGCTTTTGGGCTAATTTTTTATACAATATTTTTAATCTAAGCATATATCAAATTACCTATAAAGTAGATATTTTACAACAAATATATTAATTAAATTTAATAACTTTTAATTGCCTCTTTGAGAATGTGCCTGCATCACCAATTCCCCATGAACCATCCCGGAGCGAGAGCTTCGCCCCATGCCCCATTCCCTAGGCCCCATTACCATTAGCCATTAAAGCAACAACTTTCTCCAGTAATTGCTGCGGTTTAATCGGTTTTACCAAACAATCATTAGCTCCCGCCGTCACCAAATATATCTCACTAGCTGGAATTTCTTTAGCAGTTAAAGCGAGAATCTTCATATTTTTAGTAGCTGGTTTTTTGCGCAAATTTTGGATAATTTCTCCGCCATTCATACCAGGCAAACGCATATCGATAATCACCGCATTCGGCAGCAATAGTTCAATTTGTTCTACCGCCCCCGAACCTTCAATCATCCACACCACCTGAAGTCCTGCTGCTGTCAATATATCGCAAATCTCCATCGCAGTTTCTTCATCTTCTTCTATCAGTACCAGACTACCTCGCAAGGAAGAAGAATGCAGGGGTAAAGATGAATTTAATTTTTCATGCTTTAATTTTGAGTCTTCCTCTTTATTGAGATGCTGAAGGGGTATGAAAACTGTAAAAGTAGAGCCGACATCTACGGTGGATTCTACTTCGATCGCACCGCCTTGGAGTTCTACTAACTGTTTAGTTAACGCTAATCCCAAACCAGTGCCACCGTATTCGCGACAGTAGGGAGAATCCAATTGTTGAAATTTTTGAAACAATAGATAACGCTGATTTTCGCTAATTCCAATGCCCGTATCTTTTATTTGAAAAACCGCGATTCTGCCTGGGGATGTAGTACCAGTAACCCGGGCTATCGGTGTGCGTTTATTATCTTCTGTTACCCAAATACGGAGGATAACTCTGCCGCCTTCGGGAGTAAATTTAATCGCATTTCCTAAAAGATTAAAAAGAATTTGTCTCAAGCGACGTGGGTCAGCGGTGAAGAGGTCTGATTCTTGATTAATCCGCTGTTCTTGTACCAGTTCGACCCCTTTTTCCACAGCTTTTTCCTTGAGGGCGTGCAGACTTTGAGATGCTAATTTAGAAAGAGAAAATTCGCTAATTTTTAAGACGGCTTTTCCCGCTTCTACTTGTGACAAATCCAAAATATCGTTAATTAATTCTAATAAGTGATCGCCACTGTCGCGGATAGTTTTTAGGTACTGTCGCTGTTTGGCGATCGGCACTTCTTTACTGCCAACTTTGCCATAAGACCAGCGCAGCAGCGTGTCGGAAATCCCGATGACACAGGTGAGGGGAGTCCGCAATTCGTGACTCATAGCTGCTAAAAATTCGCTCTTGGCTCCGCTGGCTGACTGGGCGGCGGCGAGGGCATCGCGAAGTTCTGTGGTGCGTTCAATTACCCGCTGTTCTAAGGTGCGCTTTTGTTGCTGCACTTCTGCATAGAGTTCGGCTTGATAAATGGCGATCGCCAAATGTTGTGCTATTTGCTGCAAAAAGATTTTTTTACTTTCTTCCCAGTCGCGACAAGTAGAATGGTGGGCAATTAGCAGTCCCCACAATTCATCTTGAACCACGATCGGCACTAGCAATTTAGCCCGCACCTTAGCTTGTCGCATCAAATTTAAAAAACATGGCTGGGAAGCATAGGTTTTTTCCACATCTTTAAGCGCAAATGTTAAACCTTTGCGATATTTTTCTTTGTCAATAATTCCCTGGGGTAAGCAATCAGCATCTTCGCTAAAATTTAAAACAGAGGAAATAGTATTATTTGCTAAAGATTCGTAGGTTACGCGACCTAAATACTTGCAATTTTCTCCCTCCACTTTCCTGGTTACAGGATGATTAACTCCAATCAAAATTTCTCTATCTAAGTCGCATCTTTCCGTTCTTGGTGATTTTTCCAATTGATAAATTATCAGGCGGTCTACTTCCAAAAAATCTCGCACTCGTTCCACTGCTTTTGACAAAATTGCTGGCAATTCTAAACTCTGACGAATCTGAGTTGTTACCTGATTTAAAAGTCGCTCCTGTGCGAGTTGCTGCTGCAAAGCATCTTCCACAGGTTGACAAAATGCTACACAAGAATTAGGGATGCTCACTTCACCAACTATGTCTAAATTGTGGATGTTTGGGGTTTCTTCATGTCGCACTTTTTCCGATAAAATATTCTCGATTATAGCTGGATATGTAGCAAAACAATCGTTGTTTTTTCGAGAGCTATCGGCAATAATTCCTAGCAAGTCGAAGGTGAATTCACTTTGAAGTTCCGGTGAATTTTGCTTGATATTTTTGAGTCTTTGTTTGAGGGCGATGGGGCCTAGGATGAGTAAGGTATCTGGTGTTGTTTTGGATAGTTTTTCGGCTAGGGGATAGAGAAAATTTGCGATCGCCTCCGGCTCGAAAGTCAACTCCACATTCCATAGAATATGAAGATTATTTGCACTTTCTTGATGCTGGTTGGTTCCTAAATTATCTTGCTTTCCGCGCACCAAGACGTTAAACTGGTCAGATACCACTGCTGCAAACCTTTCGGATGAAATTTCTTCCTCATTCTCTAAGGCCAGGAAATCTTTCTCTCCCAGCCAAATCGCCCCTGGAAGTTGAGCCATTTGCTGTAACAACTGGTACACAACCTCAAAGGTTGTTAGTGCTAAAGTAAGATTTAAGGTTTTTGGTTTCAATCTAGGTATTTTCCCGGTTGCTTTAAATAATCAAACAAGAACAACTGTGTTTTGGGGATGTAACCTCAGTTCCAGGATCCACTACCACTTCCAAAAACTTCAGAGGCAAGTAGTAGTCTGGAAATTTTAGGCTGGAGCTTCAAAATATTCCTCAACATAAAAAAAATATCTGGTGAGGAAGGATAAACAATCTTATTTTAGTATAATGTAAATATATAAGTTGTTAACTTCTACTTATTGACACTACAGGGTAAATGAGCAATCTAAGTAACCTCACCCCCGATTCCACAATCGGACATCTGCCGTCTCACCAGTTCCAGGTGAGTTCTACAACTCTGGGACAAGTCGTGGCTCAAAAATTTGGGCAAGAGCCTGAACTACCGGGAGTAATTATTACTCATAACTCTCAGGTACTGGGCATGATTTCTCGCGTCAAATTTCAAGAGCAAATGAATATTCCCGATCGCGTAGAACTGTATGGCAAGCGCCCGATTAGATTTCTGTTAGATTTTCTGAGAATTCCCCCTTTGTTGCTATCGGAAAAGTGGAAAATAGACGATGCAGTGCAAGCAGCTCTTAATCGACAAAAAGACCTGATATACGAACCCATTATTGTGGAAATGGAAAATCGCAATCTCCGCGTTTTGGATGTTCATACTTTGCTGATGGCTCAGTCTAATATTTTAACACAAGCTAACAAAATAATTCAAAAATATCGCTCAGAGAGACAAAAATATATCGCCAAGATTCAACAAGAACAGGCAAAAGTCCAAGAATACAGTCAACTCTTAGAGTCGCGGCAGCGTCAAGCGGAAAAGTCTCATCAAGCTCCCAATCCCCAGCAAGCTGCACTGGTCAAACAAGCTCAAGAAATCTCTCAACAAAATCAGCAATTTTTGAAGATTGCTAAGTTGATTTCGGCAGAAGGTCGTGTGGCATTTCAGGCTACTTTTCAGGGGGCTAATGCTATTTGCAACAATACAGATAAAATTTTAGGGGTTGGCAAAGCAATAGCTAATGATTTAGAAACGGTTAACCGCACTTCCAGAACAATCGGGGAAGCGATCGAACAAGTGAGGCATTTAGCAGTACAGGTTGCGGTAGTGACAAATCAAATGGGAAATCAACCTAATGGTTTGAGTCAAGTGAGTACGGAGATTGCGAGACTTGCGAGTAAAACTTTTGAATTGGGGACTCAAATGGAGCAAATAGCAAGCAGATTTAAACTGCGCGTTCAAGCACTGACAGAGGCGGCCAGAGCTGGTGCTAATGTGGCTAAATCAGTTACAGAAAAAATCGAGCGGGCGGAAATGGCTCTGTTAGATTTGGAAGAATTTATATCAGAAAAAGATGCAAATTCTGAATCTAAAACTCAAATTCATTTGAATGAAAAAGAAAAATCTACTTCTCTCATTCAAGAAATACAGCAGGCAGAAGTAGCTGTTTCTGAGTTAGAACACATTGTCAAGCAGCAAGATTCCTCGCAATATCTGATTCAAAAAATTCAACAGGCACTGAAACACAAAAAACCATGAATGCCAGCTAATTTTTTTAGCTATATTCCACGAGCTTTACCTTTTTTTTGATGTGAATGTAAGACTTGAGTGTCAACTTTTGCCACAAAATAGAAGGTATTTAAATAGCAAAAGAAATCGCATCAAAAACAAAACCTACCCTGAGAAAGGCTATATAAATTCATGAAAATTCTAATAGTAGACGACGATAAAATTACGGTCAATTTACTGACACGCTCCCTGGAGGCTCACAATTATACTTGCAACACCGCAGGAGACGGTGAAACAGCTTTGCAGTTGGCGCAAATCTACGATTACGACCTAATTCTTTTAGATGTAATGATTCCGAAACTCGATGGAATTAGTGTGTGTCGAGAGTTGCGCTCCTGTGGCTATCAAATCCCGATTTTATTGCTGACAGCTTTAGACAGTAGTCGGGATCGAGTCCAAGGTTTAGAAGCCGGTGCAGATGATTATGTAGTGAAACCCTTCAATGTGCCGGAATTGATCGCTCGAATTCGGGCTCTGTTGCGTCGCGGAAAAGCAAACTTGTTGAGTCAAAATTTGACTTGGGAAAAATTGCAAGTTAATCTGGATACTGCGGAAGTAAGTTATTCAGAAAAAGTGCTGCACTTGACTCCAAAAGAGTACAATTTGCTAGAACTTTTTCTGAGAAATCCCCGCCGCATATTTAGTCGCAGTGCCATACTCGATCGCATTTGGTGCCCAGGGGAGTTTCCGCAAGAAGAAGCTGTTACCGCTCACATCAAGGGCTTGCGACAAAAGTTGAAAGCAGCCGGGATGATAGTGGATTTAGTCGAAACAGTGTACGGATTGGGCTACCGCCTCAAAAGTCTCCCGGAGAATGTCGATTTCCCAAAAGTAGATCCACAAATCACAGAAAATCCCAAAAGTCAAGAAGTTTTATCCAGCCCAGCCACCACGCCCATCGATGAAGTTAACATCAACTCCCATCAAGCAAAAGTCTGGGCTGTGATTGCAGAAATTAGGGCAAATTTCCAAGCAAATTTTACAGAAAGAATGGAGATATTTGAGCAGGCGATCGCGAATTTAAATACCGGAACTTTGGACAACGAAATACGACAGCAAGCTCAGGCTCAAGCACACAAATTAGTTGGTTCTTTAGGAACTTTAGGGATGCCAAAAGGTTCGGAAATAGCGCGCAAGTTGGAAGATTTATTTAAGACGGAAAATATTTGTCAACCAGGGGCTAAACAGCAGATAGATACCTTAGTTAATTTGCTAAAACATATCTTCGATTCGCCAGCAACAGCACCTGAGAATGCTCCTGTCGATCGCGTTTCGAGCCATCGTCAATTGCTGATCGTTGATGATGATACTTGGCAGAGCGATCGCCTCAAAACAGAAGCATCAGCCTGGGAATTTCACATAGAACTAGCACTTTCTGGGGAAGCAGCAAAAATCGCGATCGCCAACCAGCCACCAGACGCAATTTTGGTGGATTTAAACTTTTCCAGAACCCAGGAAAACGGACGTCCTCTCATAAACGAACTCCTCCTTCACAAACCAGAAATTCCCGTAGTTGTTTTTAGCGACTACAACCAATTGAGCGATCGGGTAGAAGTAGCGCGTTTGGGAGCTGCGGGCTTTTTACACAAATCGATGCCTCCAGCAGATATACTCAAAGCAGTCGATCGGATACTTGACCAGACTAGCCCAGCAGAAGCTAAAGTGATGGTGGTAGATGACGACATACATCTACTGGCTGCCATCAAAATTATTCTTCAACCTTGGGGATTCCAACTAACCACATTAGACGAACCCAAAGATTTCTGGGAGGTACTAGAGACTACTTGTCCTGATTTGCTAATTTTAGATGTAGAGATGCCCGGTTACAACGGTATCGAACTGTGTTTAGCAGTACGCAACGACTTGCGCTGGGGCAAACTTCCAGTGCTATTTTTAACCGCTCATTCCGAGTCAGAAATAGTCAGCCAAATGTTTGTCGCAGGTGCCGACGATTACGTGAACAAGCCCATCGTAGAACCAGAATTAATTGCTCGTATTCTCAATCGTCTAGAGCGGATTCAACTCAGAGACAAACTGGCAGTCACCCAACGTTAACCATAGCTAACTGGAAATATAGCCTTTCTGAGTAACATGAGGTACGGCGGGCCCCTCGGTAATAGGCATCGCCCTGAGCGAAGTCGAAGGGTAATAAGTAATAGGTAATTCCAGGATGGGTAATTTGAGAGCTAGGGTGGATCTCTGTTTTGCAAATATATTCGTAGGGGCGAAGCATGACCGCTGTAAATCTATGGTTATCACGAATAAATTGTCTGCGGTCATGCTTCGCCTATGCAAAATCGGGATGCTCCCGATAGCTAGCTAGCTACCGACGATTATTTATAACCCATTACCCATTACCCATTACCCATTACCCATTACCCATATAAAACAATGATACTTCCCTCAGAGCTAGGTATTGATAATATCGAAGACCAACCAATTCACAGCCCTGGGTATATTCAATCTCACGGCATTCTTTTTGTATTAGAAGAACCCCTTTTTAAAATAGTACAAGTTAGCAATAATACAGGGGTTTTTTTAAATTTACAGCCCCATGAAATTTTAGGAAAATGTTTTGATAAATTTGTACTGTTTGAAAAAAAAGATTCTCTAAGCGCATTTTTTTCAGAACACTCAAACACGACAGTAAATATTACTTTATGTGTGAATAATTTAAACAATAAACAAGTCTTTAATGGTAAATATTACCGCACAAAAGATTGTTTAATTGTTGAGCTAGAGCCCAGATTGTGCACGGAGTATAAAAATTGTTTTAATTTATTTAGTTTAATGAAAGATACCTATAATAAAATTAAAAATGCACGAACCATAAAAAAACTATATCAGATAGTTGCGGAAGAAATGCGAAAAATTATCGGATTTGACAGAGTGATAATCTATCAGTTTGATACGGTAGATGCAGGGGAAGTTGTGGCTGAAGACAAAGTAGACAGTTTGAACCCTTTATTGGGATTGCACTATCCAGATACGGATATTCCTCAGCTAGCAAGACACCTCGCTACCCATAATTTAATTAGGTTTATTCCTGATATCAACTTTCAGCCTGTAGAAATAATTTCCGCCGATAATTCATTGAATAATCAGCCCCTAGATTTGAGTTTTAGTAGTTTGCGAAGCGTGTCGCATTGCCACATTGAATATCTCAAAAAGATGGGTGTTGCTGCTAGCTTGACGATGAGTATAATCAAGGATAAAAAGCTGTGGGGATTAATCGCTTGTCACCACCAAGAACCCAAATATATCAGCTATGAAGTACGCAATGCTTGCGAACAGGTTGCAAAAATTATTGCTTTAGAACTCAGCGTAAAAAAAGATAGTGAAGACCGGGAATATGAAGCTTATTTAAAATCAACTTTGGCTAAATTTACAGAAGATATTTCTCAGGAAAATCGTTTTGCTGACGGTTTACTCCAACATAAAGAACGCTTGCTAGAATTAGTTGGTGCTAGTGGTGCTGTTGTATGTGCCAAGGAAAATTTAACACCCATCGGCAAAACCCCGGAAGTGGCAGATATTCAAGAGTTAATTACCTGGGTAAAAACTCAATTAAATAATGATATTTTTCATACAGATTCCTTGCCAAAAATATATCCAAAATCCGAAGATTTTAAAGAAGTTGCTAGTGGCTTGTTGGTGATGGCGATATCTCAGATGCAAAAGCATTATATTTTGTGGTTTCGTCCTGAAGTAATTCAAAATGTCAACTGGGCGGGTAAACTGAACTCAACGCTGGAATCGGAGTCTGCTACTAGCAGTTTATCTCCTCGCAATTCCTTTGAATTGTGGCAACAAACTGTGAGGTTAAAATCTTTACCTTGGAAGCAGTGCGAAATCGCGATCGCCCTAGAATTGAGAGTGACTCTTGTCGGAATAGAGTTGCGGAGAATAAATCAGCAATTAACCCTAGCTTTGTCTGCTACAAACATGGGTTTTTGGGACTGGGATTTGCAGAAAAATCATATTACTTTGTCGAGGGAACACGAACAATTGTTTGGATTAGCACCCGGAACTTTTGACGGAAGTTGCAAAAATTGGGCAGACTGCATTCACCCCGAAGATTTAAAAGAGGTCAGAAATAGTATAGCTGTGGCACGAAGCGATCGCCAAGATTACGTTCAAGAATACCGGGTGCTTTGGTCTGATGCTAGCATTCACTGGATTGAGGCGAGGGGCAAATTTTTTTACAGTGAAGAAGGCGAAGCGGTGCGGATGGTGGGAACAGTCATAGAAATTAGCGATCGCAAAGCCAAAGAATTACAATTGCGCCTACTAGAATCCGTTGTCACCACCACTAATGATGCTGTTTTAATTACCGAAGCTGGACCCATTGACGAACCAGGCCCGCGGATTCTGTATGTCAATCCTGCCTTTACCCGGCTCAGTGGATATACTTTAGAAGAAGTCATCGGCAAAACTCCCCGTATTTTGCAAGGAGAAAAAACAGACCGGGCAAGTCTAGAGCGCATTCGGACAGCTTTGAGCAATTGGCAACCAGTGCGGGTAGACTTAATCAACTATCGCAAAGATGGCACAGAATTTTGGGTAGAATTGAGTATTGTTCCCATTGCTGACGAAACTGGTTGGTTTACCCATTGGGTGGCTGTGCAGCGCGATATTAGCGGACAAAAAGAAGCTGAAAACGCCCTCCAACAACTCAACGAAGAGTTAGAAATACGAGTTTGGGAACGAACTTTAGAACTCGAAAAATCTCAAGCCGAAGTCCGGCAAAGCGAAGCTTTATTTCGATCTCTCAGCGAGAGTTCTCCCGTAGGCATTTTTAAAATTGATGCTGAGGGGAAATTTATCTATGCTAATCCCCGCTTTCAAGCAATTTTTGGTTTCACCTTGGTAGAATCTTTAGGGGAAGGCTGGATGAAGTTTGTACACCCACAAGACATCAAACGCATTTTATCATTGTGGTCTGCTGCACAATCACTCGATCGCGAATTTGCCTGCGAGTTCCGTCACATCCGCCCCGATGGCACAATCCGCTTTTGTCGAGTTAAAACAGCCCCTATTATTTCCCAGGAAAGTCAACTAATTGGTCACGTCGGCACTGCCATAGATATTACCGAAAGTCAGGAAATTGACAAAATGAAAAATGAGTTTATTTCCATCGTCAGCCACGAACTCCGAACCCCTCTTACCTCCATTCGCGGCTCCTTGGGTTTGCTAGCTGCTGGAGTGCTAAAAAATCAGCCGGAAACGGCCAAACAGATGTTAGAAATTGCGAAAAACGATACCGAACGCTTAGTGCGTTTAGTAAATGATATTCTCGACTTAGAAAGGCTAGATTCCAGTCAAGTTACCCTACATAAGCAGTGGTATGATGCTGCTGATTTGATACAGGAGTCGGTGAAAAGTGTACAAGCTTTAGCTGATGAAAGTAACATTAATTTGTCGATTTTATCTAGTTCAGCGCAAATTTGGGCGGAACGAGATAGGATCGTTCAGATGCTGATAAATTTACTTAGCAATGCAATTAAATTTTCACCGGCACTGAGTACCGTAACTGTTAGCGTTGAAGATTTTGGCGATCGGGTTTTATGTCAAGTCAAGGATTCAGGGCGCGGTATTCCTGCTGATAAATTAGAGAATATATTTGGGCGGTTTCAACAGGTGGATGCTTCTGATTCTCGCCAAAAAGGAGGCACTGGTTTAGGTTTGGCTATCTGTCGCAGCATCGTGCAACAGCATGGTGGCAGAATTTGGGCTGAAAGTGTGGTGGGAGAGGGAAGCAGTTTCTATTTCACACTCCCTGCACCCTCCTTGGAACACGGGCGGGAATAAAAATCTGCTATATTTAACCTTTTGAGTCTTAATTTATGTCACCAAAGCAGATTCTAGTTATTGATGATGAAAAAAATCTCTGTAGCGTCATTGAGGCTTGTTTAGAACATTTAGGCGGTTGGGCAGTGGTGATTGCCCGCAATGGCAACGAAGGATTGCTTGTAGCCCAAACGCAACTCCCTGACGCTATTTTGCTAGATGTGATGATGCCGGATATGGACGGACTTACTCTCTTTAGTTTGTTGCAAAATAATGCGGCTACTCGGATGATTCCGGTGATTTTCCTAACTGCGAAGGTACAGGCTCTAGATTTGAGCGAATTTGCTGATTTGGGGGTAGCGGGAGTGATTGCTAAGCCTTTTGACCCTTTGAAATTAGCACAGCAAGTAGCGGAAATTTTGCGGTGGTAAGTATTTGGCTGGAAATCCCGAATCATGATACCACCAAAATGTTTTCCTTCATAATTTCCTCACATTCCTCAGATAATGTTTAATCCAAGGTCTTCCATGGAATATCGATCGCAGTTACAAACCTACTTATAAGACTCAGCGATTGCCCATAGCTACGACATGAATTTTTGTAAACTCCTAGAGGACTCAGAAATAACAGGGATATTTAAGCTTAATTTAGGCTGCATATTAGTTAATCAGTGTTTAGGAACTGGGAAAATGAATAAAACTCTTGTCAATCTTACCTTGGCCGTAGTCACAGAAGAAGTGGAAAATATCTTGGATTCTTATCCCAGATATCCCTACCAAGAAGCTTTTGCACCTTGTGGCTTGAGACAGGATTTAATTGCTTATGTACTCAGTCGCATTCCCAATACCTATACCGCGCTCCCACCCTCGGATGCGATGTCACATAAAACCGTCCAGGTGCGATGTTCTTCCGAACAGTTGATCCATATAGAAAACTTAATTCACACAGGGATTAGTGATGTCCTCCACAGCTATCACAAGATAGACCACCGCCTTCCTAGTCAAAGTTGGAATTTGGGCGTGGGCGCGAGAATTGCTAACAGGTGTTGAGCAGTCTCTTGGAGCCAGGGTAGACGGGAAACAGGGAGCGAACACAGAGAGAGAATTTTTCGCTTTCTTTTAGAAAAAAAATTAGCGAAACAATTTGACGGCGCGACGCTAAAATATAAAATATCCAGCGCCCGAACTGATTCAATAAGTCCGGGCGTTAGCAATGAGAGAATTTATATTAAAATATATTACAATAATAAATTTTAAGTAAAAATTACCTTGACTTATAGTAAAAGCCTTGGCGACTGCTATAATTCCCTAAATTTGCTTAAAAATCTGGTTTTTTTAGTAGGATTGCCCATTTCCTGTTAAGTTAAACTTTCTAAATTTCTGATAAGTGGTGTGAGTGTGATGGCGAACAATACAAATTCGTTTCCAGTTTTGTGGTTGTCTTTATTGATTTCTGGTCTCGCAGTGCCTTTGAGTCCGATCGCCACAATTGCTCAAGTTCAGGATAACTCAAATCCAGAACTTGCGCTAGAAAGTAGTAGCGTCAAGGGGATTTCCTCAGAGCAAACCCAGAAAGCCCTTGAGTTTGAACCATCCCAGTTTAGGGGGACAATTACAGAGATTGACTCGGTAGTCGATCGCACTTTAGCACCAACACAGACCGCAGAGACAGTCACAACCATAGAACCCAAAATAATGGGGACAATCCGTGAATTGCCCCCAAAAGAGTTAGAAACTACAAACTTTCCTCAGTCTCAAAAAGTTTCTGAAGTTGGCGCAGTTGCTGATATTAACAGCGAGACTAGCAGCGCTGATGAACTCAGCATACAACAAGACGCAGCACAAGTCACATCTGTTTCCCAACTCTCTGACGTGCGACCAACAGACTGGGCTTTTGGCGCCTTACAATCCTTGGTAGAAAGATACGGCTGTATTGCGGGATATCCCGATGGCACATTCCGTGGCAACCGGGCCATGACTCGCTACGAATTTGCTGCGGGATTAAACGCCTGCTTAGACCAAATCACCAAACAAATTGGTACATCAACCGCGAATTTAGTCAAGAAAGAAGATTTACTTGCCCTCCAAAAATTGCAAGAAGACTTTGCCGCCGAATTAGCAACATTAAGGGGACGAGTTGATGCTTTAGAAGCACGTACTTCCGAACTAGAAGCCAACCAATTTTCGACTACAACTAAACTCAGTGGATTTGCCTGGTTCAACGTGACTGGAGCTTGGGCAAATGATAAAATTAGAGTAGAAACTACCGACCAAAAAGCTGCTTTACCGATTCGTCCCGCCGGAAGAGACCCAGTTACAAATAGACCAATTGTGCAGAAAGTAGACAACCCAGAAGTTACTTTCAGTCAGTTAGTTTGGTTGACTTTGAATACTTCCTTTACTGGTAAAGACCAGTTGATAACACAATTAGCAGTTGGTAATGGCAATTCCCCAGCCAATCAATTTACTTCTGCGGGTTTGTTCAATACATTTGGAACTCCGTTTCTGGATCAAACAGCAGGAAGCAATCCTAATGAAGTAATCCTGCTAGAACTTTCCTATCGGTTTCCCGTTACTAACAACTTGCAAGTAGTAATCGGTCCCAGAATTAATTTCTATCGGTACTTTGACAACAATAAATTCAACTTTTTTGTGGATGGTGCAAGTAGCTTTAATTCTAACAATAGCACGTTGTTAACTGCTACTAAACGCGGTGCTGGTGCTTTGGCGTTGTGGGAACTGAGTCGCCAATTTAAACTGGGTTTTGGTTATTTGGGGGAGAGTATGGAATTTTTACCTTCTTCGGTCTTTAACTCAGCTTCTAATCCATCTCAAGGCTTGTTTAATGCGACGAATACGAGTACAGTTGAGTTAACCTTTAGTCCGAGCGATCGGGCAAATTTGCGATTTCTCTACTCTCGTTCCAACATTCGACAAATAGGCGGACTAATTGGTGCCCCGGTTGGTAGACCGATTAATGGTTTGGCCGATGACGGTTTCGGCGGGAGAGTTGGCGATGCTACTGCGAATACTTTTAGTTTCAATTTCGATTGGTCTGTCAGTCGCCGTTTCGGTCTGTTCGGTCGCTATGGCTACGGCGAAACCAATATATTTCCCCGAACTAATCGACCTGATGGCACGATTAAAACTCAATCTTATCAGTTAGGAGTAGCGTTTCCCGATTTAATCAAAAAAGGGGCTTTGTTTACGATGTCATTTTTAGTACCCTTCGATGTTACAGGCGGTCGCAGATTTCTAGTTTCTGGGGGCGGCAATGGAGGTACTCAGTATGAATTTGAAGCAAATTATTATTTGCCACTTACGGACAATATTTCGATTGTGCCGGCATTTTATGTGATTGGTAATGCCAATAATTTTGACAACAATCCGACTATTTTTGTGGGCAATTTGCGGACGCAGTTTAGTTTTTAAGATCGACAATGATAGAGGGAAAGCCCTATTGAAAAACGGGGTTTTTATATCAAATCCGTTGACATCGGAATTATTATTTCTCTCTTCTCTTTCTCTGTGTCCTCTGTGTCCTCTGTGGTTTAATAATTCCGATAAAACCGGAATTATAGCAACCGCCAGGGTGGTTAAGTCGTGGGGTGGGGGCGGGTTTATAGAATTTGTCTATACCGATGAAAGATATCGGTGAACCCGCCCCTACAAAATCTGCCCTAATCGCCTTGGCAGTTGCTATAATATTACCCAATTTTCTGATAAATAAAACCCCCCTTGCTTAAACAAGGGGGGTTAGACGCATAAAGTACGTCGGATTCTCCTTACATCGAAGAACCTAAACCGGCATAAGCACCGTAGAAGAAAAGAGCCAAAATGCTTAGAGCACCGAGGCCAGCTACAGTAGCTACGAGCCACAAAGGAATTCTGCCACCACTAGACATAGCCATAACCTCACTAATTCACAACTAATTAAGACTTCCCGGCTTTTGGGGGCAGGGATTATCAAGAAACTACCAAATGGTAATTCTTACAGGCCTTGTCAAACTGCCTTTAATCGACATCAAATTCAAACACCAGTTAATTAAAGAAATAACTGGAGAACAAAATACCCAAGGTAAAAATCATTAACAAACCCAAATAAAGAGAAGTCCGGTTTAATTCAACAGGCTGCTCATTGGGATTAGGAAGGCGCTCAGGCATGGTAAACTCCTATCTATCGTTGAATAAATTGCATTGCTGCGATCGCGCCCAAAAAGAAAAGAGTTGGGACACCTAAAGTATGAACTGCCAACCACCGCACCGTAAAAATCGGATAGGAAATCGGCTCATTGTTTGGGGTTCTGCCAGTCATTTTTTCTAACTCCTTGTTAAATTACTTGGCAATGAACTGATCTACTTGTTTTTTAGCTTCAAAGCGATCCGAAATAATCGGCACTTCTTCTCGTTGCGGGGTGAAATACTGGTTAGGGCGAGGAGTGCCAAAAGCATCATAGGCCAAACCAGTCTGCACAAACAGCCATCCAGCCACAAACAAAGCTGGAATGGTGATGCTGTGAATTACCCAATAACGGATACTTGTAATAATGTCACCAAAGGGACGTTCTCCAGTTGTACCGGCCATCTCAAATTCTCCTTTCAACAAATCGACAGACAATCTCTATCACTATTCTACTATCAAGCAGCTTGCGCGGAACCTTGATATTTAAGTAGAGTACCGTTCGCGCCGATCACAAATCCGCGTTCTGGGCCCATAAAGACAATCCTGTAAAAATTAGCAGGAACATCTTCTACTTCGCGGTCTTTTTGCCAAGTTTTCCCGCCATCCAAACTGCACAGCAAATTGCCGCCGCCGCCGGCTACCCAAACTTCATTATCAGTCCGGTAAGCCATATCTAGCAAACCCCAACTCGCTTTGCGATCGGGAAAAAACGGTTTTCCCCAACCTTCGGCTTCTGATGGATCACTAAACTGAATTTGACCACCACGGGCGATCATCCACAAACGCCCGTCCTTGGTAAAGCCCATATTTTGCAAGCGACGAGAACTGTTGCGGTTGTGAGGTTCCCAAGTATTTTGTCCTGGTTTCCAGACAGAATAGAAATTTCCCTTTGAGGAAACCGCCACATACTGTCCATTTTCAGAACGGTTGATATTGCGAACGACTCCAAAGGAATCCTGAACAACAGCTTTCCAATTTTTGCCAGCGTCATTCGTCCGGTAAATCGCCCCCACATCCGTCGTCATTTCTGCCGAGTTTGGGCCCTGGGCGGCGATCGTACTGGGAGAACCCGGTAACTGAGAACTCAAAGCAATCCGAGTCCAAGATTTGCCCTCATCATCTGTGTGGAGCAAAACTGAAGGCTGACCGACTATCCAGCCTTCGGAACCCGAAAAACTCACCGATGAAAAACGCGACCTGGTATCGTCGATATCCAGGGCGATCGGCTTCCAATTCGTACCGCCGTCAACAGTTTCAAACAGAGTAGCTTCAGAACCCACCACCCAGCCGTGCTGATCGTTGCCCGCAAAGGCAATATCCTGCAAATTAGCTTCAGTCGGCAAGGAAATTACCTGCCAAGGGTTGTAACTCACAGAACCAATCGTGCTGCAACTGGCACAGATGAGTGCCGCACTCAATAAAATTACAATTCGTTGCCAAAATCTCACAATCGTCTTACTGCAAACCATACATACTAAGTAAAAACAAGAAACCAACGACCAAGCCGCCAAAAATCAGTAAACTTTTCTGACCTTCGGTCATGCCATTGACGCCGACGCCGTAGCGCTGATTTTCCTTAAATCCAGACGCTCCTTCCATCTGACCGAGATTTTGAAACATCGACTTGCGCGCCCCGCAAACAGGACACACCCAAGTCGGGGTCACATCTGTAAAAGCAGTGCCGGGGGCAATTGCATTTTTAGGATCGCCTTTTTTAGGATTGTAGACGTAGCCGCAGGCTCGGCACTCGTGCCGATCGAGGTTTTTAGTCTCAGTGGCTTGATCGCTCATAGATCGAAAAGAATAGGCTAGCTAATCTTAAAATATACATTAAAAATTATTGCAGAACATGGGCGATAAATCTCAACTAACTCGTAATTTTAGCTACCCAGAATCTATATAATGTAAAGACAAGTTACAGAACCCTTTCACAGAGGCAGTAATTATTCACCGTGTTTGCACTTAGCGGCTACGAGTATTTCTTAGGCTTCCTGTTAATTTCCAGCCTAGTCCCTATCCTCGCCCTCACGGCGGCGAAGGTACTGCGCCCCAAAAGTCGTCCCTACGACCGACGGACTACCTACGAATCTGGGGTCGAGCCGATCGGCGGAGCCTGGATTCAGTTCAACATCCGATATTATATGTTCGCCCTGGTCTTCGTCATCTTCGATGTAGAGACCGTCTTCCTCTATCCTTGGGCGGTTGCTTTCAACCAGCTAGGACTGTTGGCTTTTATCGAAGCCTTGTTTTTTATCACGATCCTCGTTATTGCTCTTGTCTATGCATGGCGCAAAGGAGCCTTGGAATGGTCTTAAGTTCTGACAAATCACAAAAACCTCTAATTGTCAACCCCGCGAGTCGGCCGGAAGTCACCTCGGAATTATCAGAGAATGTCATCCTAACTACGGTGGATGACCTCTATAATTGGGCGAGACTTTCGAGTCTGTGGCCACTGCTTTACGGCACTGCTTGCTGCTTCATCGAATTTGCAGCTTTGATTGGTTCGCGCTTTGACTTCGATCGCTTTGGCCTAGTACCGCGATCGAGCCCACGACAAGCCGACTTGCTAATCACTGCCGGCACGATCACCATGAAGTACGCCCCCATCTTGGTGCGGCTGTACGAACAAATGCCCGAACCCAAATACGTGATCGCCATGGGCGCGTGCACGATCACCGGCGGAATGTTCAGCGTAGACTCCCCCACAGCAGTCAGAGGCGTTGACAAACTGATTCCCGTAGACGTGTACATACCAGGCTGTCCCCCGCGTCCAGAAGCGATTATTGACGCAATTATCAAACTGCGGAAAAAAATCGCCAACGACTCGATGCAAGAACGCGGTAACTTGCAACCTACCCACCGCTACTACACCAGACCCCACAAAATGAAAGTAGTAGACGACATTTTGGATGGCAAATATTTGTCAATTCCCGGCCGGATGGCCCCACCAAAGGAATTGACGGAAGCGATGGGAATGCCCGTACCACCAGGCTTGCTAACTGCACAAAAACAGGAGGTAAACCGTGGCTGAGACAGAAACCTCTATTGTTGAAGCTGGGAAGGTTTCCCAGTGGTTGACTCAGAATGGCTTTGAACACGAAGCTTTAGCTGCTGATAATTTGGGTGTGGAGATATTAAAGGTCGATCGCGACTTCTTAATTCCCATGTCAACAGCACTGTATGCCTACGGCTTCAATTATATGCAGTGCCAGTGCGCCTACGACCAAGGCCCTGGACAAGATTTAGTCAGCGTCTACCACTTGGCTAAATTGACAGATAATGCTTCGCACCCCGAAGAAATTCGCGTCAAAGTATTTATTCCCCGCGAAGATCCCAGAGTGCCATCAGTCTACTGGATTTGGAAAGCAGTGGATTTCCAAGAACGGGAATCCTATGATATGTACGGCATTGTCTACGAAGGACATCCGAATCTGAAACGGATTTTGATGAACGAAGATTGGGTAGGCTGGCCGCTGCGGAAGGATTACATTTCCCCTGATTTCTACGAATTGCAAGACGCTTATTAAGGGAGTTTTGCGAGGGCGGGTTTTGAGCATGAAATTAGACTTTAAAAGTTAAGTTTTATGTGAAACTCGCCCTCTGTTTTTTTAAGACTTCATTGCAACCGGATTAATTTGACTAGGAGACTCATGATTTCTCCATGTTCTGGTGTAATGATGATGCGATCGTCAGGAATGGCGATTGGATGAGTCCAACGAACAGCTTCCTCATACCGTAATGCGTGTAGTTGGTGGATTGTTCGGCGTACTCCCAGCGGTGAACCGATGATGATGTGACGGACTGCTTCGCGTGAGCCCTCAAAGGTTTGGTTGGTTTGGTTGGTTAAAACATTGGGCGATGTTTGGTTCGATGATGAATCTTGCAACATAGCTTTGACAAATAATTTTGGATAGGTTTGATGGTTTGTCACGGTAAAACCGCGTACAATAGCAAATTGAAGAAAAGACAGCAATTCCGATGCACTACAATTTGTTTAAACAATACTATCTGATGTTTATCAATTTGCCTAGAGCAAATCAATTTACGGTTATAATCAATCAATTTAAAGTTAGCATCAATCAATTTAAAGTTAGCATCAATCAATTTACGGCTAGGGTCAATTAGCTTATGGAAATGTCTAAAAAATTCGAGCGATCGCCCCTAATGCGACTGAGAGTTCAGCAGTTTATGACTCAAAAGCAGCTAGCAGAAGCACTTGGAGTTACGGAAGCAACAGTCAGCAATTGGGAAGCGGGGCGATCCGTACCGAAGCTAACGCCTATTCAATACAAAAAATTGCTAGAGATTCTGCAAATTACCTCTGCCGAATTACCAGACAAATTTGGTTTTCCCAATGATGCTGATGGATAGAATCGAGATTGACTGAGAGTTGCTTATTCCTATCAGCTTTTTCCTATTGAATTAAGAAGTTAATCGAAAAATTGGAATATTGAAAGCAATTGAAGAAGAGGAATCTGAATCATGAAATTACCTTATATAATTGTTATTCAATGGTCGGATGAAGATAACTGCTACCTAGTTCACTTATACCAATTTAATGTGAAGTTGCACAGATCTAGATCCCCCTCGCATCCCCCGAAAGCAAGGGGGACTTTGAGAAGAATCTTGTCCCCCCCTCCCACCAGGGGGGCTAGGGGGGATCAGATTCAGGAGCAGCCTCATAAAAAATTGGTATTACCTGATTTTCCATCTCAGCAGTTCCACTCACGGAGATATAGCAACTGCCAAGGCGATTAGGGCAGATTTTGTAGGGGCGGGTTCACCGATATCTTTCATCGGTATAGACAAATTCTCTAAACCCGCCCCCACCCCACGACTTAACCACCCTGGCGGTTGCTATACCTACGAAGAAGCTTTGCAGAATGCAGTGGAGGTATTAGAGCTTTTAGTTGAAGAATATCAGGTAGATGGTAAATCTCTCCCAGCACCTAAAACTTTAGTAGAAAACTTGCTATTTGCTTGAATGTAGATTTGAAGTCATTGAGCATGATAGCGACATCAATAAATTTGTAGGGGCGGGTTCACCGATCGCTCTGGCCACTCACCAATAACATTTATAAACCCGCCCTCCCCAACCGATAAGTGCGATCGACTATCCCGACATCACCGTTAATTTCAATAAATGGTTAATTTTTGCGTGGGGGGCGGGTTTTTATGATTGTTCAACGGGTGTCAAATATCAGGCGTGAACCCGCCCCTTGTATCTTAAAAGAGTGAGTTAGTCGATCGCACCGACAATCGATCGCACCGACAGTCGCACCGACAATCGATCGCACCGACAATCGATCGCACCGACAGTCGCACCGACAGTCGATCGCACCGACAATCGATCGCACCGACAGGAAACAGCTACGCCAACTGTTGCCGGTCTTACACTGGCACACTTGGAGTATCTAAAACAGCAACAAAATCCGCTGCCAATCTTGCATTCCCCCCACAAACAATGTAAAATATCCCAAACATGGGTTATGAAAAATGAACGAAAAAGGCCGTGAAGCCTATCTCACCCTAATCCAATCTCTCCTCAACTCCCCAGCAGACGAACAAATCACCATCCTGCAAGCCAATCTCGAATTATTAGACGATGGTTTTGGCCAATATTTGCGAGAATGGGCAACTCAAACTATCGCAGCAATGGAGTCAGAGGAAGCATACAACTTTGCGGATAATCTCTACAGTTTTGATATTACAATTTCCAGTTTTCCCCTAGGAAGTCGGGCCGCTAATATAGAAATTGCCATTGCTTGTTTAGAAGTAGGATTAATTATTTTTACTCGCGAAACTTACCCAACCGATTGGGGATACAATCAAAACAGTCTGGGTATTAATTACAGTTACAGAATCAGGGAAGACAAAGCCGAGAATATCGAAAAGGCGATCGTCTGTTATGAATTGGCTTTAGAAGTTCGTACCCGCGCCGCTTTTCCCCAAAATTGGGCGATGACTCAACATAATTTAGCAACTGCTTACAGTGACAGAATCAGGGAAGACAAAGCCGAGAATATCGAAAAGGTGATCGTCTGTTATGAATTGGCTTTAGAAGTTTACACCCGCGCTGCTTTTCCCCAAAATTGGGCGACGACTCAAAATAATTTAGCAATTGCTTACAGTGACAGAATCAGGGAAGACAAAGCCGAGAATATCGAAAAGGCGATCGTCTGTTATGAATTGGCTTTAGAAGTTCGTACCCGCGCTGCTTTTCCCCAAAATTGGGCGACGACTCAAAATAATTTAGGAAATGCTTACAGTGACAGAATCAGGGAAGACAAAGCCGAGAATATCGAAAAGGCGATCGTCTGTTATGAATTGGCTTTAGAAGTTTACACCCGCGCTGCTTTTCCCCAAGATTGGGCGATGACTCAAAATAATTTAGCAATTGCTTACAGTGACAGAATCAGGGAAGACAAAGCCGAGAATATCGAAAAGGCGATCGTCTGTTATGAATTGGCTTTAGAAGTTCGTACTCCCACAGCTTTGCCGATTGAATGTTTGATGACAGGGCGAAATCTCGGCAATTTAGGATTTGCAGAAAGTTTGTGGGAAACCGCCATCTTCGGCTACGAAAAAGCCATCGAAGCAGTCGAACAAACCCGCGAGTGGATGGCCTCGGAAAACCGCAAACGAGAAATCATCGAACAAAACCTCAACATCTACGAAAAAATGATGCAATCCTGCATCAACCACCAACAATATGACAAAGCAATTCAAACAATCGAACGCAGCAAATCCCGCTACCTAGTCGAACTCTTCACCAACAGCGAAATCTACCCCAAAACCGCCACCGCCACCGAAAAACAACAACTCCAAAACCTGCGCCGCCAAATCGCCTCCCTCCAAAAATCCCTAGAAACCCAAACCCCTATCTCCCCTCTTCCTCCCCCTGTTTCCCCTCTTCCTCCCCCCCTTACCAAGGGGGGGCCAGGGGGGGTTCCAGACTCTCCCTCCCAACGCACAACCCAAACCCGCCCTCACACTCCCGAATTATCCCAACAACAAGAAAAATTAGCAACAGCATTACAGCAACTAGAACAATTCCTAGAAACCTTCAAACAGCGAGAACCAGAATTCAAACTAACTCAAAAAATCCAACCCATCAACATCACCAAATTCCAACAAACCTTAAACACCGAAACCGCAATTATAGAATGGTACATCGGCGAGGGCCGGCACGCACCATCCACCGCCCCTACGGGGGGATTTGCCTTCATCATCACCCGCAACAACATAGAATTAGTCACCTACACCGCAACCGAAATCGCCGAATTAGAAACCTGGAAAGACAACTATCTCAACCAATACCGCGGCGAAAAAACCAACAAAATTTGGAAAAAAAACCTCTCCCAAAAACTCGAAAAACTCTCACAAATCCTGCGCCTAAACGAGATAGTCGCCAAAATCCCAGCCACCAGCAAACAAGTAATCCTAATACCTCACCGCTACCTACACCTATTCCCCCTCCACGCCCTACCATTAGAGGGCACGCACGCACCATCCACCGCCCCTACTAGGTATTTGTTAGATAGCTTCCCAGAGGGTGTGAAATATGCCCCCAGCTTGCAACTACTGGAACTCGTAAAAAACCGCATCACCACCAGAAAAACTACCCCACCAAATCAGCAACAACTCTTCGCCATCCAGAATCCCACCGAAGATTTATTCCACGCGGATATGGAAGTAGAAACCATCAAAACCGGATTCAATTCCCATCAAATTTTACTCAGAAAACAAGCCACAAAAATCGCCATCAACCAAAACCAAGAAAACCTGGTAAATTCCACTTACTTGCACTTTTCCTGTCACGGCGTCTTCGAGTTTGACTATCCGCTACAGTCTTCCCTCGTGTTGGCCGATTCCCTGGAACCAAGGGCGGAAATTAATCCTACCCAAACCCCAGAAATTAACCCCCCCCAACCCCCCCTTGCTAAGGGGGGGGCTAAGAGAAGAAAACGGCTTGGCTAAGGAGGGGCTAGAAGAGGGGCTAGAAGAGGGGCTAGAAACCAAGCGTTACGTCACTCTACGCAGCGGCAGAAAAGCCATCCCCGAAAAATGCCTCACCCTGGGCGACATCTTCGGCGAATTGCTGTTACCAAAATGCAGTCTCGTCACGCTTTCCGCCTGCGAAACTGGGTTGACAAGTTCAACCACAATGACAGATGAATACATTGGTTTACCCAGCGGTTTCTTGTATGCCGGTAGCATGAATGTTGTCAGCAGTCTCTGGGCTGTTGATGATTTTGCCACGGCAATTTTGATGATTAAATTTTATCAGGAATTACCCCAGGCAGATTCGGTGGCGATTGCTTTGAATGCGGCACAAAACTGGATGCGCGCAGTCAGCGAGGAAGAATTTCTAGTTTGGGTAAAATTGTTAAATTTAGATGAAAAATGTATGGAAGAAGTCAAAAAATGGTTAAGCTATTCATCAAAGGATAAACCACCATTTCAAGACCCAGAAAATTGGGCAGCATTCTGTGCTACTGGATACTAGGGGACAGCATTGAGGCAGAAACCGGGTTTTTTCCAAAAAACTCGTCGCTGGCTTTAAATCCCCTAAGAAACCCGGTTTATTGAGTCTTACCTACCAACCTTAATTAACGGAGAATTGTTCTATGACTGTTCACAAAGATATAGCAAGTTTTGTCTACTTACTAAACGAATAAGCGGAAATTTTTCAGCCGACAGCATGGCAAGATTTACCCCAATTAAACACAGATATACTAAAGTTAGAAGACCATGAATCTTCCATTGCCGAAACAATCAAAAACTGGTGTATAAAACACGACTTGGGGAAAATCTTAAGAGATTGTGTGCGGAAAGAAATTGATGATCCGGGCGAACCTACCCCAACTACAATGCAGCCACTAACCAATATCACTCAAACTCTGCGTACCAGCATTGAAGAGAGTTACAAAAAGCTTCAAGAAAGCGCAGCCGATAATAAATTAGATACCAGCAATGACTCCAAGTAGCAAAATCTATGCCCCTAACGTCTATCTGTTTGCCTTTCACGCCTGCAACGCCCTAGAATCACAGTCTAATTACCCCGTGGAATTTACCAGTTTGTGGCAAAAGTGCGATGAAATTTTGCAAACTAAATTAGCAGTCTGTAGCAAGTTTTATGACAGCTATTTTCACAAAAAAGATGAACCAGTCGGCCGGCGTGTTAAGCTAATTGATAGATCAAAAGTTAACGGCCGCAATTCTCTGCCTTTTGCTAAGGAGATTGTGGTTGACAATCAGCAAGTTCCTGTCAAGGGTTTTGCCGAACCGATGCGAATTGATGATAGCTATGCTTTGGGTTTACAAATTCGGATTCCCGAAAAAGTTAACGACCTTAAAACACCTGCTGTCGATGTTAGCATCTTCAAAGAGTTTAATCCCGATAATTGCTTGCTACCGGATTTTGTGCAGAGTTATTTCTGGCAAACTTTGCTGATTACGGCTTGGCTGAGTGTGGAACAAAATCGGGAGGCGCGGGCAGATTCGCAGTTTCTCAAAAATTTAGGGAAAGAGTGTCTAGAAAACTTGATTTTCGGTGACAATCTCCCGGATTTCTGTCGTCAAGGCGAGTTATTCGGTAGTCCGATTTTGGAGTACGGAAATCTCAGTCAGCTAGATAGTTACTGTCACGTTATTATCTGGTTTTTCAACAGTCCAACTACTGATGATATCTGGGATGATACGCGCTACAGCGATTTTATGGATTTGTTTTTGTACCGCAATAAGATTCTGCGGGCCGTTCAGGATAGCCGCAAGCTTTACGCGGTGATTCGCGAGGAATACAAGCAAATTGAATTGGATATTGACAAGACTTTTGACTATTTGGAACGGGATCGGGCTGGACAACGACAATCGAAAGGTGCGGGTTTAAATGAGGAGGAATTGGAATATCTCGAAACTCAGATGATTAAGCTGCCGCAGCGGGCTGTGAAGTATGCCCGGATGCTTAGTGATTTGCAGTTTCGCGAAAATACGATCGCCATTAATGCCCAAAATTACCAAGATAAATTAAATCAAATAAGTCTTGACATCACAGCCTCTAAAAAGTATAATGATAGTGATGGGGATTTAAGTTTTTTCGCAACATTCAGCACGCAAAACTGCCCGCAGTTTCAAAGGCAAATTCAGGCAGATTTAGGCTATTTCAAACACGGTTCTGGTTTGCTAGACAAGGCAATGGAAGCAATTCGAGGCGTAGTGGCGATCGCCCAAGCTTATCGGGATGCGAAACTTGAAGTTACGATTCAAGCAGTGGGCTTTGGTTTGGGAATGGCGGGAGTAGTGGCTGGTGGCGCTCCTTATTTGATTAAACAAGACGCGCCCGATCGCAAATTTTACTTGCCATTATTGACCAATGTTCAAATTCATCCTTTTGTATTAGTGCTGTTGATTAGTTTGAGTGCCGGTGGCGCAGTGTGGTTTGTGTTTATGTTTGGAATCAAATTCAAGCATCTACTGCCTAAAATCAAGCAGCAGTTGCCACCTTTTAGGTAATATCAACTATTCCCCTCTTGGCCGTAAGCCTGCCAAGCCAAATCCACCAGCCCATTCACAATCGCCACCGCCACCACCGCCGAACCCTTGCGCCCCTCAATCCGAATATGAGGAATCATGGAATCGTGTAAGCGAGACTTAGCCACATCCACCCCCACAAACCCAGAAGGAGTCCCAATCACCAAAGCAGGGCGAATTTCCTCAGACTCAATTAAATCGACGATCGCCGAGAGAGAAGTTTGAGCTTGGCCAACTACAAAAATTCCCTCTGGATAGCGTTTAGCCAAGGTTTGAATCCCCCAAGCAGCCCGCGTTTTTTCCTTTTGAGGCCGAGTCAAAGCTTCCATTGAACAGTACACCGGATTGGCAAAGGTACTTTGGAGCAGTGGCGTAATCCCCACCTGGACCATGGGCACATCTACCACAATCGTAGTCCGAGCAGCCAAAGCAGCCGCCCCAGCCTGCAAAGCCTGATCCGAAAAACTGATTAAAGACTTATACTCAAAATCAGCAGTTGCATAAATCACACGGCGGACAATTTCATATTCCGCCGCCGAAAAACCGTGGTCGCCAATTTCGTTATCGATTAATCCCAGACTCTGGGCATCGCTTAAGTGCCATTCCATGTGTTGAATAGCTGTCGCCAGTGAATTATCAAGTATCAGCTTATCAGCTTTTGTGATTGGTTAACTGCCAACTACCAACGGCCAACAGCCAAGGTAGAAACTAAGTTTCTGATGACGGTGAAGATTTGCCGAGTACGGGAGTGAGGAATGCTACCAAAGCCCCGATCGCAAAACCAGCCACATTCCGCACCAAAGGCAGCCACTCAGAAGTCCGAATCACCACAGGGCCGACACCGAAGGCAAAAAACAAGATGCCCCACAGAGGCGAAAAAATCAGCGCCCACTGCCAAGCCACAAGTTGTCCAGGCTTCCGTGGTTGAGCCGCAAACCCGCAGATGACCCCGCCTAGCACCGAAGCAATTAAAGTCAAAATCCACTGTTCCCTAGGCAAACCAGGAACCACGCGACATCCACCTTGACGCAGACAGCCTTCGATCGACTCCAAAGATTCAATAATCGCTCGATCTTCCCCATTGTCCCGTACAAAAAACTGATTACCGTAGCGGGTTTGCAGTTCCACCCAAAAAGTGCGTGGCAACAATGGATACAAAGAGTCTCCCACATTAAAGTTCAGGAGATTGCCACCACGCGGATCGGCAACTAACAATACACTCTTTTGATCTAAGCCCCAATAACTTTTGACAGCCAAACCAGGGGTGCGATCGTACTGAGTCAGCACTCGCAACTTCCAGCCAGTTTCCGCCTCAAAGGCATCTAAATTTTTTGCCAAGTCCTGTTCTTCAATGTCTGTGAGGGCTTTAGCTAAATCAATGATCGGCGTTTGAACTTGGGGCAACAAATCAGGATTGTTGAAAGCATGGGCTGCTGGTGCGATCGCCCACAGGGACAAAGCCAGGAAAAAGGCAGCAGCAGAGGCTAGAAATTGGCGTGGAAAAAACTGTGACATAGGAAGTTCTAATCTGGGTCTCAATTGTGAATGAATGCTAGCTGGCGGTTTTAACCAGAAGATAAGAGAAAACTCATATTTCTTTACAATTATTTACTTTACAGGAAGCGGGGGGGAAGGGGAAGGGTTGGGAAAAGAAAGTTTTCAACAGGGAAGGGGCTGACAATTAACTGTACAGGGCGCGATCGGTCTGCCAACCATCGTTAAACAAGAGCTCGATTTCCTGACAGGTGAGTATTGATCTGAATATCTTGCACCCGCAATCAAAAACCTGTAGGGGCGGGTTCACCAAAAGCTTTAAGGGGTGCAGACAGGTTAAATAAACCCGCCCCCACCCACAAAAAAGCCCCTTATTGATATTGGTGCAACATCTCAGATTAATAATAATTCAAGCCGATCGTAATAGAGAGAGACCGTATGTGCGATCGGTTATTTAAGTATTTTCCTGCCTGATTCTAAGTTACTTTCATAAAAACTTGGCATCAGTTTAACAATTATCAGTAAATATGGGGAAATCCAACTGACTCGCAGCAGCAGCAAAAACTCTGAAATTCAGTATTTTCCCGAATTTACTTAAAATCGAGTCTAGCGGATGATAACAATGAGTAGCCGCTCAATAATGATTTAAAACAATTACCCATTTTTCATTGCCAGCCCCAACCAACGATCTTTGTACGATCGCGTGCGGGAACGTTTGATGTATCGCTATCCTTTGATTTCGGTGGGCTGGCTGAATCATGACACGCCACTGATTGAATGGACACAGCCGGATGCGACGTTGGCTGCGAAGAATTTGATTGATTTGGGTGCAACTGCGATCGTGTTTATGCCGATCGGATTTGCGACAGAAAATCACGAAACTTTGTTAGATGTTGACCACATTATTGAGGGTTTGCAGAAACAGCGTCAAGGAGTTACTTACCGCAAATTGCCTTGCGTAAACGACCATCCTGAGTTTCTGAAAATGGCGGCGGAGTGGGCTAATCCTCAAATTGAAGCGTTGTTGAGTGAAAGTGCGATCGCGGTTAATCCGAATTTGGTTGTCCGCGATCATGTGCATTCTCACGAAGCGCACGGTCATTCTCATGGCGAGCATTCTCATGGGGATCATGGTCATTCTCATGGTGGACACGGACACAACCACTAATCTGATTTAGGAGAGCTCAGAAACCTGGTTTTTTGCGAAGATACTGCGTTGAAACGGCAGATTTAGTGAAAAACCCGGTTTCTTTTGTTGGGGTGTGTAGGTGGAAATTTGGGTGAAAAGGGCGATCGACCTTTGGTGTTTTTGGCTGAAGGGGCGATCGCAATTTGTTTCTATAATTTAGTTATTAGTGTGGTTATTGTTGTTGTTTAGGTCTTCAGTTGGGGGTTGTGAAGGTAATTGATCAGTCAGTTGCAAATCTATTTCAATTGTTATTCTATTTTTTTTAATACTTATATGTGCTATTTTTCCGATGATGTCAACTGGTACCGAATTCTTCAATAAAGATTCAGCAGATGACTGAGTTTTATATCCGGCTACTTCAAGCCACTCAGTAATATTCCTCCAGTTGTCCATTTTTTCATGAGATTTGCCCACAAGACTTTTAACGTGTGGATACAGAGTCGTACACATCTCACTTTCCACACCTTTAACGCTCTTATGGAGCTTTTCAGCGATTTCAGCGGGACTGTAACCGCACAGCAACCCCCGCAGGTGCAGCTTTTCGGTGGGTGTGAGACGCTTTCCCTTAGCGGAAGATAGGTCAGCATATAGCGTTTCCAAGTCCCACTCGTTTGAAGCTTGGGAGAATTGCTCGTTAGTGGATGGCATGACAGACATTCTTTAATAAAAAATTTTTCTAGTCTAATCCTAGCTTAAATTGTAGTCTTGGCTAGGTAAAAGCTGAGTCTGGCTAGTTTATTATTAAATAATGCGCCAGGTCGCAAGGGTGCAAGATCGAAAATCGTAGCGGGTACACCTTAGATATAGCAACTGCCAAGGCGATTAGGGCAGATTTTGTAGGGGCGGGTTCACCGATATCTTTCATTGGTATAGACAAATTCTATAAACCCGCCCCCACCCCACGACTTAACCACCCTGGCGGTTGCTATACCTTAAGGCGCTCATCGGACATGACCTAACGATGAGCAACAGTTTATTCGTTTTAGTTTTGGAAACATTTGTACAGCTATGCCTTACAGTCAATTGCTCAACAGCGAAAATCCAGGATACATATTAATTCTAATCGATCAATCAGGTTCAATGGGAGGTTCCTTTGGTGGCAAGACAGGAGGCTCTAAAGCAGAGGAATGTGCCAAAGCTGTTAACAGCGTGTTGCAAGAGTTGGGTCTTAATAGTACAAAAGGTTCAAAAATTAGGAACCGATGCGATATTTCAGTGTTGAGTTACGGTGCATCTGGGAATCAAGCCAAGAATGCTTTTTTAGGCAACTTAGCTTCTAAATCAGTGGTAACGATTCAAGAGTTATTACAAAACTGCCCCAAACTCCGTACTGAAAAGAGGGAAATCGATGACGGTGATGGCGGACGGGTAGAAGTTGAGGAGCAATTTCCCATCTGGATCGATCCAGTTGCTAGTGGTGGTACTCCGATGGCAGCCGCTTTTGAGATGGCTTACAACCTTGTGGATAGTTGGGTTCAAAACCACCCAGCAAGTTTTCCACCAACCGTAATTAACATCACTGATGGTGCGCCCGATAGCCAAACTGATGCCCAAAATACGGTCTCAAAGCTATCTAAATTAGGAACCAGTGATGGCACTACCTTAATACTGAATGCACATATCTCAGAAGGCAACGCTGCTAGAGTAGAATTACCTTCTTCGTCAAGTGAGTTACCGCCGGGAGATGGGAATGCCAAGTTTTTGTTTGATATTTCCAGCGAGTTACCGCCAGTCTTGCTTGAACGGGCAATGGGAGCAGGATATAACCTAACGGCTGGTGCCAGAGGATTTGTTTATAACGCTGACGCTCAAACAATGATTAAGTTGTTGAACATTGGCAGTATAGGCAGTATAGGTGAGCGACAGGAATAATTGGAGTTCACTTTCAAACCATTCCTATCATCGTAATAAATGAAGTAAAAATGCAAAATCAGAATCAGAATGAGATAGCCTACTTCACCATACCAAAGGTAGGTGAACAAAAATCAGATATAGAGGATGCTTATTCCTTCAGTAGCGATCGCAGCGTAGTAGCGATCGCTGATGGTACATCTACTTCTTTTTTGGCTGGAAAGTGGGCTAAACTTCTGGTTGAACATTTTTGCCTCCCGAATGAATCCTCAATTGATGAAATCTATCGACGATGGGAAGAATGGTTACGCCCAGTACAGCAAAAGTGGAGACAGCATTATTTAAAGATAAAAACAGATAAAACTATACCCTGGAATGCCAAGGGGGGAGACAAAGATCATGGTTCAGCTACTTTTGTTGGTCTAAAACTTCAACCTCCAAGTCAAGCCGGGGAAAAAATATGGGAGGCTTTAGCTGTTGGTGATAGCTGCTTGTTTCAAATCAAGGCTAACTCAGATAAGCTAATAGCTTTCCCACTTGATAAATCAGAACAATTTACGACAGTAACAAAGTGTTTTCACAGTCTTCCAGATTACAAGTCTCATCAACCTGTTTATACTAATGGTTCATACGATCCAGGAGACATATTTTTATTAGCAACGGATGCCTTAGCAGAATGGATTCTCAATGATTATCAAATTCGTAGCGACAGATGGAGAGACTTGATTTCAGTTGACGAAGAAGGATTTATCAATTTGATTAACCAACTTAGAGGCGACAGACTGATTAAAGATGACGATACCACACTTTTGCGACTTAAGGTTGTAATCGTTGAAGGTCAAACAACTAAGCCACTAAATCCAGACCATCCAGATCTAAACCATACAAATTCAAACCATCCGAATCCAGATAACCTTTTGTTAGTTATTGTAGCAGTTTTACTTATCTTTTTTGTTGGTGTAATTTATATATCATTTGTTAACGACAAGAAAACTCATAACGCCAATCAGAATCAAGACTCTCTTCCTAGTCAAGCTACCCCACCGGAAAAACCTACGCCGACAGTTAATATTACTCCTACCTCCAATAATAGCAACTCACCTAATTATCAAATACTTACTATATACTCTGTTGAAAGCAATAATAATAGAATGACTATTGGTTATGTTTTCAAAAAAGCTTCGGACTTACAATATTCGCAGCAATTATGGGTTCACGTTCCAAAAACGTACCTAAAGAAAGAAGAAACAGATAAATTTATTATGACAATTCCTGGTGATGCTACACCTTTAGCAGTCTACATGGATAAGCCTGAATCAAAGGAGCTTTCGCCTCAAGACTTTGCTGGTTACTTGCTACCTGGAAAATACTCTGTATTTAAGCCTACAGAGTCAAAAACATTCAAGGATGCTCGTTGGGTTAAGGTTAATTTTAGTTTGGAAAAAAAAGGGGGATAATATTTTGGCAACTAATTGCGTTTATCCAAGTATCAGTCAATACCACCGCGCTCTTCGTTATCCTCAAATTGCATTTAAGAACCTTGACCCCATATTGGTTGCTGGTAAACCTGTGAAAATAGCACCCAATAGTCAAGATTTTTGGAGTTCCGCTGGCGGCTGGGCTTGCGTTGTTAAATATGAAACTTTCAATCCTAAAAAGTTGTGGGCTGTTAGATGTTTTTTACGAAGTACATCGAATGTTGCTAGTCATTATGGCAAAGTCTCCAGTCGCCTCCCAAACATTCCTTGTTCATCTTACTTTCTTGAATGTAGCTTCTCAGCTAAGGGAATTAGAGTTGATGGCAATATTTACCCAACTATCAAAATGGAATGGGCTGAGGGTAAAGATTTAAGGAATTTCATTCAAGACAATCTTAAAAATAAAAATAAATTAGATTTGTTAGCTCAAGCTTGGGTTAAATTATCGAAAGACTTGGCTGATGCCGGAATCGCTCATGGAGATTTGCATCCAGAGAATATCACTGTTGATGATAGTAGTGGCGTAAATATAAAATTAATCGACTACGATAGTCTTTATTTTGCGGCAGATGGCAATGGCATTAATGACGAAATTAAAGGTCTACTTGATTATCAACATCCGTTGATAATCAAGCTCCAAAAGCAGTGCCTTCAAATAGATTATTTTCCTCAACTGGTTATTTATCTGTCAATTGTTGCAATTGCTGAAAACCCTCATTTATGGCAAACTTATAATATGGATAATACTGAAAGATTATTGTTTTCTGTTGCAGATTTAGAAAATCCAGATAGTTCACAAGTCTTTCATGTTCTCTCTCAATTGTCTACCGAGGTTGCACGACTGGCTGATGAAGTAAAAAAAATTTGCAAGTTAACAGATTTCAGCAAAATTCCTTCCCTTGATGATGTATTGAAGATTGTTACACCAACTCCGATAGATGTAACAGGTTTATTCACGGGTTCTCAACAAAATAAACAAGGGGGTGCTACATCAGGCTCATCACAGCAGGTAGATGTAACAAGTTTATTCACGGGTTCTCAACAAAATAAACAAGGGGGTGCTACATCAGGCTCATCACAGCCGATAGATGCAACAAGTCTATTTACGAGTCCTCAGAAAAATACAAATACTCAGCAAAATACTCATCTACAATCCTTGGTTCAACCAGCAATTTCAACCCAGGGTAAACAACCGATTAATCCCTCGCAAAATTCACTGACTCAACAAACTCAAAAATGGAGTTATCCTATTTTGGTAAAAAGTATTGCTGTAATTTCAACAGTCATTGCTACTGCTCTTGGTGGATTCTGTTACTACCAGTATCAACAAATCAATCAAGTTAAGCAACATATAGAGAAAATTAGACTTGATAAAAAATTGATTCCACCCAAAGGAAACAAACCATCCTTGTCAGTTGAACTACAAGACGTGATGAATGTATTTAAAGGAAATGAGTCATTTTTATATCTAAATATAGAAGAATTAATCTCCAAAATAGAAACCCAAAACTCAGATTTTGCAAAAGAGATTAATACTTGGAAAAGTAGAGTTAATAAACTTGAAGGTCAAAATGGATCTTTGCAGGAGGAACGCGATCGGTTGCAAAGCAAAGTCAATGAATTTGAAAAAACTACTTATATAAACTTCTGCAATAAAACATCCAAAAAAGAAATAAGTGCTGCTTTAGCATATTGGGACGGAAAAGGATTGCGTTCAAGAGGTTGGTGGAATATTGAGCTAGGAAAATGTATAGAAGTTGATGTTGAACAAAATTACCGGGGTAATTTATATGTTTATGCCAAAACAGGTGAAAGTAGTTGGGGAGCGGGAAATTCATCATTTTGTGTAGATATAGTTAATGCTTTCAAGATTCCGAACAGCGACAAAGCTAGTTGTAGTGGCGACAACCTAAGACAAGTAACAATGAGTGAGTTTGCTGTTTCTCCTGGTACAAATAATTGGAATTTTAATGATAAGGATTCAACACTGGAAGGTATATAACGTTTTTTTAGATTCTCAATTAAAATGACACCATACACTTTAACTTTACCCATTCAACTACAGCAAGAAGCAGAAAAATTGGCTGCACTCCAAGGCATTTCACTCGATGAGTTTATTCTCTGCGCTGTAGCCGAAAAAGTCGCTACCCTCAACCAGCGGAATGACGATCGCGGTTTATCTCCAAATGAAATTGCGAATGAATATGACATTAGTGAAGCTCAAGTAACTGACTAAAACTGAGATTTAGGCGCTACCCCGTCGCACAAATGCCGATCGCGATCGCTCACATTAGGATTAGTCCTCAGATAATCCCCCACCCAATCGCAGCCCCTCACCAACAAATCATCAAGATCCAAATTCCACAAAATCACCCGATTATCCCTACCAGCAGAAGCCAGAACCTTCCCATCCGGGCTAAAACTCACACTCATCACACTGTCTTTATGTCCAGTCAAAGTTTTCAACAAAGTCCCGCTGCGACTCCACAATTTCACCTTGCGATCGTAACTACCCGAAGCAATCAACAAACCATCCGGGCTAAAACTGACGCTACTCACACTGTCGCTAGAACCCGACCGCAGCGTCGCCACCAAAGTCCCATCCACATTCCACAGCTTCCAGCCGTTGCAATACCTCTCCTAGGTGTGCCGTTACCTCTGCTACTAATTCGGGGCGATCGGCCAGGGAGAAGGCATTTCTCGACTGTTCGAGGCTAATCCATGCTTGCTCCCAATGCTGTCGGTTGGCTACTGGATTTCTGGCTGCTTGTAAGCGGTGACACAGGGCTATGTGAAAGAGCACTATGCCCTCTCTCTCTAAACAAACAATATTAGGGGCGGGATTGGACAAAGTACACCAAAGGTTTTGTGTTTCCCAGGACTTTTCCCAGTTTGTCAGTTCCCAATTGCCGGTTTGCTGCTGCCAAAATACTAAGCTTTGCTGGTAGTGAATCAAAGCGGTTTCGGTTTGGTCGCTGACGTAGTAATCTCGACCGAGAACGAATTGCAGGCTGGCTTCGAGGGCTGGTTCTAATTCTTGGTCGCGATTTTGCAAATCTCTTAAAGCTAATTCGAGTTCTCGGCGCGATCAGGAACCGATCGCCAAATCGAGGTTATTTCCCGGACTCAAGGGCGAATAGGACTGGATATTCCATGCTTGGGAGTTTGACGATCGAGGATGAGGTGTCAGAAAACGCTCCTCCCGCCGGATTTGGCTCTCCTGAGTGGGTGTTTCTAAGTCGGTTTCGTCGTAGGTGCTAAAGCCGGATTTGGCGGGTGTGCTGTTTCCCCGTTGTGGGTTGAGTTCGCCTACTCGAAATATGCCATCAGCTCCCTGGGCTAGAAAATCGATCAATTCGTCCACGGCCATTTCAAATTTAATTGTGGCCGCGCCCCAACTTTGAAATCCGCGGCCAGACGAATCATTTTGGTTACGATGTCATCTGTCACCCACAAAACCACCGGACAGGAAAAATTTTTGCGAAACTCGTCTCGGACTTGATTGGTAGATGCCATCACTTCGTCGATCGCTACTACTGTTTCTAAGCCGAACACCATCACAGCAGAGGCCGCAGCCCCTGGGGACTGCCCGTGGTTTTGGGTGTTGGCCAGCAAGGTAGTGTAGAGGGTTTTGACTCCAGGCCGTAGGACTAGATCTTGGATCGGCATTGGGGACATTTCTCGCAGTCGCTTGACCATTTGCTGGCGCAAGTGCTCGTAGTTGCAGCGCACCAAGATTAGGGAGAATTGCTGTTGAGACATCGCGATCGACCGTACCAGCGTTTTGAGCGATCGCTCGTTGTAGCTGGCAGTTTCTCGTAATTTAATCATGTCTGTCACGCGTGCACCCCATTTGCAGAAATAAACAACCTAATGATGACTGAAACAGTCACTACTTATATACACTTATTTGCGTCAATAACTTTATACCTTTATTACTACGTAATTTTTCGCACTTATCTAGTCGCTTCGGCCCTACTGACGCTAGTTCAATCCAAACACATTATACCTCTCAATCTAATAGAAAGCTAGATTGATATCTAAATATAAAATTAAATATAAAATTAAAATTAATCTGTTTTTTAGTCAGCTACAGATAAATTTATCTAGGGAATGAATGGTTAATTGCTAACCTATGATATCAACTCCGGTTAAGTGCTGATAAATAGTGTAGGGATATAGGCTAGATACCTGAACAAAGCAATGGTCTAACACCAGTATTCTCGGTATTAAATATGACATCATCTAAGCACTCTGGGAGTTAGCTATTAGTGTCAACCCTCAATTATCTGTAGCAGGAACTCAGCCAAACCAAAGGACACAAAAATTTATGAGATAGGGGATAAGACTATGTGAGGTTAAAAGCAATAGGTAAAACCAGCCCCAGGGGGTCTGACATGAGAACTTCCTAGGGCTGCAAATATCTCCTAAAGCATAGATATTTTAGATGGGAGATTTTATAAATAAAAAATTGCCCCCCTCGATTGCTCCGGGGGCTGGTTCTAGTTTTAATTTCAAATCGGTCCGATCGGGAAACAATCTCAAAATTTAAAACTATTTTTTGTGCACGCGCTGTTGCCACTCCTTCACTGCGAGTCCTTTTTTACCTTGACGTTTGAGTTCGAGGTTGGCTACATCCAGGAGTTCTTCGTTAATTGACTGCAAGATGCTATTAGTGCGGGGTTCGAGGTATTGTCTAAGCTGCGATCTGAGTTTGGGAGAGTCTTTAGTTTTAGCGGTAACTCTAGCAATCCCTACAGATAACTCTGCTTCTGCGGATAAGTCAATCGGAGTCTGCAAAAATTCTGCGACTTCAGCAAACAGATTAGTGAAATAACTTGGTCTGACTTTAATTTTAGCTGACTCCATCGTTTCACTTACTTGGCGAGCAATGCTGAGCAAAATATCGCTGATGTCTACGTCACCCATGTCTAAATCTTGAGAAGACTCAAAGTAAACGACGTAAAAACCATCTTGCTCTAGCTCAGCTTTAAGTCGAAACAATTCAGTAGATTTGCCACAACCGATATGTCCTGTAAATAGTTGACAAGTAGGCTGGTCTGGGGAGATACGGGTAATTGTCCGCTGCAAAGATTCAATGATTTTACCACCCCGTACCGAAGCAAAATCAATGTAGTATTGATAATCTCCTGGGTCGCCCGCGACAAGGGTCTTGCTAGGGTTGCAGGCTTTATAGAATCTGTCTAATTCCAGTGCGATCGCAATTGAAGCTAACTAAAAGTTAAATTGTTTAGAGAAAGTATATACTTTCAAACTCTAGTTTAGTTTGAATTTTAGCCTTTTGCCCTGTGGGGTAATGCCCTCAATACCTAAACAACCTCTGTCTGCTCATCGGCTTCCGTAGGGGGGAATTCTAAATAATTAATTAATTTTTAGGGAGCAACTGGATCAGTAATCTTACTGAGATGACGAGGAATTTGGGTAATTCTGCGGAGATCTGCTTAAATAGTAGGGGAAAAGGAGACAGCTTGAGAAAAATTCAAGAGTTTTGAGTAGTCCATACTTTATAATTACCAAATTGTCAAGAGGTAGATGGCTAGTTTTGCATCAGTGTCAGAAACAGAGTTAGGGCACAGACGCCAACAGTTGCAGCGGCTTCGTCGCGCTCGATTGGCGACTGTGGTGTGGCAAATGCTGGCTGCCAGTGGGATGGCTGGGGGTCTAGTGTGGTGGATAGCCCAGCCGACTTGGTTGATTGCTCGATCGGAACAAGTGAAGGTGGAGGGGAATCATTGGCTCTCTGACAAGGCAGTCCGGTCTTTGATGCCACTTTCTTACCCGCAGTCTCTGTGGGGGATTCAACCCCAAGCCCTAGCTTCTAAACTCGAAGCCACCGGCCCGATCGCCAAAGCCAAGGTGACTCGCAACCTATTTCCACCAAGTTTGACGGTAGAAGTGGCAGAAAGGCTGCCAGTGGCGGTGGCCCAACCTAGGGCGGTGGCCACCGGTCACAGGGACAAGCAAAAAGTAGGGTGGCTGGATGCTAAGGGAGGTTGGATGCCCTTTGACAGCTATACTACTGATAAACAATCCCAAAGTAGCTCCCTGGGTAACAACAGTCAGGAAACACAGTCTCAGCGTTCTTTGCCAAGTTTAAAAGTCATCGGAGACTGGGAACTCTATCGCACCGAATGGCCTCGGTTTTACCAAGGGTTGAGCACTTTGACGTTGAAAGTGTTTGAAATAGATTGGCAAGACCCCAATAACTTGATCCTGAAAACAGAGATTGGAACTGTACACCTAGGCCCCCATAGTTCCAGAACCATCGAGCAACTGAAAGTTTTAGACCGGATGCGACAATTACCAAAACAGCTAGATGCAAGCAAAATTGCCTATATTGACTTGAAAAATCCGGCTTTTCCCGTCGTCCACCGCCCCTCCATCCTCCGCAGTTGGTGACAACTCAAGTACCTCACCAACTCGCGCCCAGACTTGAGCTTCACCATCGCCCTGGTGAGAAAGTCCCAGGGAGAAGTCAAGCAAAAATAATCAATCGAAAGATTTCGATCGATTTAAGTCTCGGCTAGTTGCTAGGCAAAATCCAGGCTTGCGAATATTTAGCCTTGCTTGCGCTAGTTTTTTGCGCAACTTAGCCTATAGTTGATTGTAAATTAGTGCTTAGCTAAAAAGCTGTAAAGTTCATACTCCTGGGATTTTTACTGACAACCAAGGCGCGCGCTAACCATACCGGAGAAATCCGACGGGGAGAAATCCCCAAATCAAACGCCCTACCGAGGCGGGTCTTTGGAGAATAATATCGGTAGTCTCTATCCTGCAATGCCAGCAGGTATGCCAAGGAGTTTCACCACTTTTGAGGCGCAACGGTTCCCTCACCGACCACAGGAATAGTTATGTCACCCTTACCATGCTTTCCTTTTCCTCTCACCGCCGCTCGGCTGAGCGCTCACGTCGAAGCCAAACTGAGTAAAGCATTGGCGGGAGTCTCCAAGGAGGAAGAGAGATGACCCTGAATCCTAAACAGGGGTCTAGCGAAAACAGTCCCCCTTCCGAAGAAGTCAAAAATTTTCCGGTGGCCTACGATTCCACCAACCCATTTAGACGCAAGTCTGGTTATGTAAATGTAGATAGTATTGATATCGATCCTATGGTCAATCCCAAAGAAATCATGCCCAGTAGTGCAGCCAAAATCAAAGTAATTGGTGTCGGCGGGGGTGGGGGCAATGCCGTTAACCGCATGATTGCTAGCGAGGTTTCAGGCGTAGAATTTTGGTGTGTGAATACCGATTCCCAAGCTCTAGTTCTATCCAACGCACCCAAACGCTTGCAAGTAGGACAAAAGCTGACTCGCGGTTTGGGTGCAGGAGGCAATCCTGCCATCGGTCAAAAGGCTGCTGAGGAATCTCGCGACGAAGTTGCCAATGCGTTAAATCACGCAGATTTGGTGTTTATCACCGCAGGTATGGGCGGCGGTACAGGTACGGGCGCGGCACCGATTGTGGCTGAGGTTGCTAAGGAAATGGGCGCTTTGACTGTGGGGATAGTCACCCGACCTTTTACTTTTGAGGGGCGGCGTCGTACCAGTCAAGCTGAGGAAGGCATCGCAGAGTTGAAAAGCCGAGTTGATACGCTGATCGTGATTCCCAACGATAAGCTGTTGTCGGTGATTTCCGAACAAATGCCTGTGCAAGAGGCTTTTCGAGTTGCTGACGATATCCTGCGCCAAGGGGTTCAGGGTATTTCTGATATTATTACTATTCCTGGTTTGGTAAACGTTGACTTTGCTGACGTGCGGGCTGTCATGGCTGATGCAGGTTCGGCGCTGATGGGTATTGGCGTGGGTTCTGGCAAGTCGCGGGCTAGGGAAGCGGCGATGCAGGCGATTTCTTCGCCGTTGCTGGAGGCTTCGTCTATAGAGGGCGCTAGAGGTGTGGTGTTTAACATTACTGGCGGTACTGATATGACCTTGCACGAGGTGAATGCGGCGGCGGAAACCATTTACGAGGTGGTCGATCCCAATGCCAATATTATATTTGGCGCGGTGATTGACGAGCGGCTTCAGGGCGAAATTAAGATTACTGTGATCGCTACTGGTTTTTCGGGGGAAATTCCAGCGCAGCAGCCGGTGAGTAGGACGCAAAATGCTAATGCTCCTTGGCGGGCTGCTACTGTTCAGGTGGCTCCGGCTCAATCGACGCCTGACCCGAAACAGCAACAGGATTCGGCATTGGATATTCCGGCTTTTTTGCGCAAGCGACTCCCACCAAGATGATTTGGGATTTGGGATTTGGGATTGAACCTTAAATCTTAAATCTTAAATTTCAAGGGTTTGACCTGGTTCGGGTTCGAGAAGTTGGGTTGTAAGTCCTGAATTGGCCAGTAAGTGGCGAAATTCGGCGATGGTGCCGATCGATCGCACCAACATTGGCAAAATGCCCGTGGCTCGGATGTCTCCCATAGTTGTAGGTAGGAAAAACCTAGGCTTTAGGGCTTGGGCGAGGCTCAGGGCACCCGATGGCCCGATGATGACTTGTCCGAGGAATGGGAAAATTTGACCGATGACAGGGGCGATCGCTACGTCTACTGTCTCTATTTTTTGTTTAACTTTTTCTAAGTTTGGTAAGTGCGGTTCGTAGTAGAGTGTTTCACCGCTGGTTAAGTCTTTGAGCAAATAACCGTTTTCTTCCTGTCCGGGCTGGATTTCGGCTCCGGGAACTGCGGTTATTTGTAACTTTTCTTGATAATTAAATTCTTGCCAATTTGCTAAAGATGTGATATTTAGGTAGCCTAAACTGCTGAGCACTTTGGCTGCGGTGGGAGATGCGATCGCAGGAATGGTGCGATCGAGCCGTTCGAGGGTAGGTTTGTGGCAGTGGTCGTCTAATCCTTGGGAAATCAGTAACAAGTCGATGGGCGGTAAGGTGTCGGGAGTGAAAGCAACAGGCGTGTTGTGGTAGGCGGTGAACAGCCAGGGTTGACCGTAAAATACGAGGGGATCTACCAGCCAGGGATCGACGAGGATAGTTTTGTCTGCTACGTGAAAAATCCAAGAATTTAGGTCAATTCTGGTGAGTTTCATGGCTGTTTTAAATAATACTTTACAATTCTTTCTATCATAGCAATTTAGTTGCGATTTTAACCAGAAGCTTCTCTGGAAGGAACTTATCAAAAAGCCGAAGAAATCAGAAAGGCGATCGCAAAACTACAACTCAATTATCAAGGAAAAAAGATGACATCTATTACCGCTTCACTCGGAGTAGCTTCCTACCCCGATCGAGGTAGGACGGGTTTTGTGGCGATTCAGGCCACCGATGCTGCGCTGTATCGAGCCAAGGCTGCTGGACGCAATCAGGTGATTGTTGCCGATCGATCGGGATTGAAGATAAATCTAACATACTCCTGTTTATAGCCTGACTCAAAATAATCTACCAAAGTCACCTAGTAAATAGGCTAACTGATACAATCGTGGTGATTAAATTAATTAAGGAAATGCTAGATATGGAAAAAACACATACTATTTCTGATGTTGAGCGAGCCAAAAATGTCATTTTATTGGCAGACGATAATGAAGCAAATATTGAAACTTTTTCTTCTTATTTGAGTGCTTTTGGGTATGAAATTATTATTGCCAATAATGGTAAGGAGGCGATCGAAATTGCTACCACAGCTACTCTTGATTTAATTATCATGGATATTCAAATGCCAATTATAGATGGTTTTGAAGCTATCCTAACCTTGCGTAAAGAACCAAAATTAGACAGAGTTCCCATTGTGGCGCTCACAGCCCTAGCACTGGTAGGCGATCGCGAGAGATGTTTGGCTGCTGGTGCTAATGAATATTTGTCGAAACCAGTTAAAATGAAATTATTAGTAACTACTATTCGACAATTGTTAGGAGAAATTTAGACGGGGATTGGCTAGTGTTGTGAGCTAATTTTTGCGGGTTTGCTTCGATGGGCGAAAACATTAGGTATTTTCAGGAATTTTAAAAGCTGGTTGTCGATCCGGTAATGGTATCCCGATCGGGCGATCGCCTGTTTGCAAAATATATCGCTCTTTGAAGGGCGATCGCACCCAACATTTTGAGCAAGTTCCACTTAGGGAATAGAGAGAGTTATGAACTACTATCGCTCTCGCATCGCATCCAACCCCGACGACATCCAACTTTACCATCAGGCATTGACAATCAAGCCAGATGATACTGGGTAATGCGTTAGTTAGGCAAAATCACTTTGATGATGCGATCGCTGCTTACGCGCTTGGCTGAAACGATAAGTAGGTAAGCGGGATTAAACAAATCTATGTAACAGTATGTAAACATTGCTCTGTCAGCCACGCTTAGGGTATTTGGATACTTTACGATTGTTTACATAGTTTTGTTTTACAGCACCTACCTACTTATGGTAAGCTTAAGCTTACTCGCTAAATAAATCTCTCACAACTACAGGAGGGCATATGTCTTTATCTTCTGAACAACTAAATTATTCGGACAAAACCACCCTAATCAATACTCTCTTAACACTTTATAAGGTAGTCAAATTTGCTTTCTGGCTTCGTCCATTTGGGAAATATAATTATAATTATGATTATATTTCAAGCCTCGCTATGACGAGTTCGCCTCCATTGCCTGTCATTCATCTCAATATACCAAGTGAAGAGCTACCAAGTAAAGAATGGGTGATGCTAGTCGTACAAAAAATAACTATTTTAAATGCTAATAAAGCCCGAAAATTTGAAAACGATATTCCATCTTTTAGTGTGGGATCTAGTATAGAAGAAAGTTCATTTTTTGATGAAAAATTGCAAGTATTGAAAGATATTGAACAAGAAATTAAGAGCGTTGATAGTAAAGAATATTTGACAAATATTGCTTGGAAAATAGCCTCGACTGCTAAACAAATCACGCAAGAACTTTCTCCTGGTGGAGTATCTTTCAGCGTAGATGATCCTATTGAATCGGCAGAAAGTTCTGCAATTGATGAGCAGCTAAGACATATAGATGAGCAATTTGCTAAAGCCTACCAATCTAGTGAAACTTCAGAGGAATTAGACTTTAGTGTTGGTGTTGGCTCTGACTTGGAAGATAGGTCAGGAGAATCGCTGGATTTAGCTTTTAAGGAAATTATCAAAGAAAACATAAAATTGTTGGAATTAGAAAGTGAGCCAAGTTCAAATGTAGATTTTTCTACAGGAGGATTTCAAGATTTTCCCAGTCTGGAGGATTACAATAAATTATTTGTAGATATCCGCTTACCCCAGATTAGCCAAAGGTTTCAAGAAGATTTAATTTTTGCCTATATGCGAGTTGCTGGGCCAAACCCACTTATGCTCCAGCAGCTATCAGAACAAAATAAACCTTTGCAGATTACCAACGAAAAATATCAGCAAATAATCGAAAAGTTTGAGTTTTCCGACTCACTTGAAGCTGCTCTGCAAGAAGGCCGACTTTATCAAGCCGATTATTCCATGTTAAAAGACATGGCACAGGGGAGTTTTCCAAACAACGTCAAAAAATACCCTGCTGCGCCTTTAGCATTATTTGCGGTTCCCCCAGTTAATAGTTCATCTCGTTCTCTAATCCCAGTAGCTATTCAATGCCAGCCCCCTTCTGTCAGTGAAAATCCACCCGTATTTACGCCGCTAGATGGTGACAACTGGATGGTCGCTAAAACCATCGTTCAAATGGCGGATAGTAACTACCACGAATTAGTTAGTCATTTAGGTCGCACTCATTTATTTATCGAACCTTTTGTTCTAGCTAGTAAGCGGAAATTGCCAGCACATCACAAATTAAGAATTTTGCTAGAACCTCACTTTGAAGGAACTATATTAATCAATTACGGGGCTCATAAAACCTTAATTGCTACCGGAGGAAAAGTAGATCAGCTTCTAGCTAGCACTATTGAGGACGATCGTGTTCTTGCCGTTGAAGGAGCAAAAAGCTATCTGCACAACTTCAATGATGTAATGTTTCCCAAAACCTTGACAAAGCACGGTGTAGGCAACAGCGCTCAGTTACCCGATTATCCTTATCGAGATGATGGACGGCTGATTTGGGATGCTATTCATACCTGGGTTGGTTCTTATTTAAGCATTTACTACACTAGCGACCACCAATTACTCGAAGATAAAGCTTTACAAAATTGGGCACAGGAATTAGTTTCTGACCAAGGGGGTCGCTTAAAGAATTTTGGAGAAGATGCTTCAGGTGCGATTAAAACACTCAATTATTTAATTGATGCTGTCTCTAGTGTCATTTTTACTGCAAGTGCTCAGCACGCGGCAGTTAATTTCCCTCAATCTGAATTAATGAGCTATGCGCCGGCTTTTCCTTTCGCCATCTACTCCCCAGCACCTACAAGTTCGGAGAAACAAGGGAACTTTATGAGTATGCTACCTTCCCTAGACCGCTCCCAAACTCAAATAGGGGTAGATTATTTACTTGGTTCAGTATATTACACGCAGCTAGGTCAATACAACAAAGGACACTTTAAAGATGCCAAAGTCATGTCCTATCTGGGCCAATTTCAAAATCAGCTAAGAGATATTGAAATTGAGATTAGCAAGAAAAACTTTTCCCGGCTCATGCCTTACAAATTCTTGCTACCTTCTCAAATTCCGCAAAGTATAAATATTTAGTTCTACTTTATTGATTCAGGCAGCGCAATCCAAAGTAGATAGCTGCTTGATAACATAAGCCCAGAAGTAGAAACAAAACACCGCCATCAGAACCCCCGTTCCTTTACCTACCGTTCGACCAGTTTTTCTTAAGTGAGTAAATGCCATGCCAATTGAAAAAGTACCTAATACTTCCTTGAATTACTACCTGATTGCCTTTGATAAGGATGGCAAGGAACGCGATGAAGCTGATGGGAAGAAACTGAGCGAACAAATCTTCTCAGCACTAGCGAATGAGCCAATCACAGATGTATTCCTGATGAGCCACGGGTGGCTGGGCGACATCCCCGCAGCGCGACAGCAGTACAACGACTGGATTGGCGCAATGGCTAAACAAACAGCCGATATTGAAAAAATCAAACAGGTGCGATCGGGATTTCGTCCCTTAATGATTGGGCTGCACTGGCCTAGCAAGCCTTGGGGCAATGAAGATTTGACAAGTTCGGTGTCCTTTGACGTGGACGACGAAGATCCACGCGAGCAGTTAGTTGATGAATATGCCTCGCGCATCGCGAACACAGAAGCAGCCCGACAAGCCCTGCACACAATTCTCAACTCGGCGAGCGAAGACAATACACTTGATAGCTTGCCACCAGAGGTACTAAGCGCCTACCAAGTGTTAAACCAAGAAGCTGACTTGGGTACCGAAGGTGAAGGTGGGGCACCGGGTTCCGATTGGGAAGGTTTCGATCCAGAAGCCATTTATGAAGCGAGTAAAGATGAACCAGTAAGTTTCAGCACCGACAGCAGTTCAGTCTGGGATAAGGTTTTGGATCCCCTGCGGGTACTGTCTTATTGGAAAATGAAAGATCGCGCTCGCCAAATCGGTGAGAACAGTGGCTTCAACTTGTTAAAAACACTGCAAGAGAAGGCTGCTGAAACGGTGCGATTCCACCTGATGGGTCACAGTTTCGGATGCGTTGTTGTCTCTTCCATCCTGTCTGGTCCAAAAGGAAAGGGCATCTTAGTCCGCCCAGTGGATTCTCTGGCGTTGGTACAAGGCGCTGTATCGCTCTGGTCTTACTGTTCAAAGATTTCATACGAACGCGATCGGCCTGGTTACTTTAATACAATCATCGCTCAAAGTAAAGTCGCAGGTCCGATCGTTACAACTCACTCCCAGTTCGACTATGCAGTCGGCAGGATGTACCCCCTAGCGGGAAAAACTGCCTTTAGTAGTGTGGATTTTGCCCCCGGTCAATTGCCTAAGTATGGTGGAATTGGCAGCTTTGGTCTAGGTGGAGATGATCTCGCAGCGGAAAACACGAATATGCTCCCCTGCGATGCCTCTTATGATTTTAAACCGGGCAAAATCTATAACCTGGAAAGCAGCAAATTTATTTGTAACGTCGAGCTAGGAGGACCAACTAGCGGTGCCCATTGCGACATTGCCAAACCCGAAGTTGCTCATGCCGTGTGGTCGGCAGCTTATCCCACGTAACCCCTAGGGTTGGACCAAATTTTTTTGCCTGTCAGAACGGATAGAAACTCAGAAAGCCCCTGTACAAAAAGCTTGTGGGGTTTCTATCTGTTTTATATTTATCAAATAGCGATTGTTAGCGTAACCAATCAGGAAATAAAAATATGAACGAAGAAGACCTGCTATTTTTTAATGGAATTAATGGCTCGACGGGTGATTATTTGCTCCCCCCTCTGACTGCGGAGCAAGTATCTAGAATTGCCCAAGGCGAAGAATTTGCTCCAGAAGATATAGAAGATATCCAGCTAAAAAAGCGACAAAATGAAGAGCCTGATTTTGCTGTTATAGAGGGAGTAGACCCCAAAAACCTAGCTGAAACAGGTTGGGGAGTAATTTTCGCTCATAATGTCGATCCGGCAATCCGGGAGGCACTCAGCGAACTATTAGATCACCGCAAAAGGCAAGCCACCCAGAAGAAAGAAAAATACTACCAGGAATACAGTGGTGTCAAGGGTTATCGTCCGGGCGAGTCAAAAAATCAGTTTCTGTCGCGTCAGGGAGTAGGGCCAGGGCCAGCCGATCCAGACAAAATGCCCTATTACCTACTAATTGTTGGAGATCCTGTAACAATTCCCTATCGCTTTCAGTGCCAGCTCGATGTTCAATACGCAGTGGGTCGCATTTATTTTGATACGCTACAGGAATACGCGCAGTACGCTCACAGTGTAGTAGAATCTGAAACTAGCAATTTATCCCTATCCCCAAGCGCTGCCTTTTTCGGCGTGTGCAACCCAGGAGACGCTGCGACTAATCTCAGCACTCAAGACCTGATTCAGCCACTTTCTGAATGGGTTGTCGAGGAACATCCTAACTGGAATGTAAAAACGATTCTTAAAGAAGAAGCAACCAAGGCCCGCTTGGGGCAACTGCTAGGAGGTAGCGAAACGCCTGGTTTGCTTTTCACTGCCAGCCATGGCATGGGCTTTCCCAATGGCGATCCGCGTCAGTTGCCCCACCAAGGCGCATTGCTGTGCCAAGACTGGCCGGGTCGCGAATGGGGACGAAAGCCGATCCCGGAAGATTTTTACTTTTCTGGGGATGATATTGGCGAACAAGCCCGCTTGCTAGGGCTAATTGCTTTTCACTTTGCTTGCTATGGCGCAGGTTGCCCCCAAAAAGATGAATTCGACGGTCACAAAAAATCCCTTTCTGAACGACCAGACCTTGCACCGTATCCCTTTATTGCCCGCTTACCGCAAAAACTCTTGAGTCATCCCAAGGGAGGTGCTCTCGCTGTAATTGGTCACATCGATCGCGCGTGGGGCTGTTCTTTCTCCTGGTCAGACATTCGCGGTTCTAGTGCAGAAAAAAGGCAGATCGCAGTTTTTCAGAGTACCGTGAAGCGTTTGCTAGAAGGTCATCCAGTGGGGTCAGCGCTAGAATATTTTGACCAGCGCTATGCTGAAATCTCCTCCGACCTTAGCGTTGAGCTAGAAGACATCAAGTTTGGGGGAATCCCCAACAATCAGAGTTTGGCTGGTATGTGGACGGCTAATAATGATGCTCGCAACTATGGCATTATCGGCGATCCAGCAGTCCGGCTGGTTGTCAGTGATAGTAAAGAGGCCAGCACCGATCGCCCTACGATTGAAACTCCTGTGTATTTGCCTTCTGACCTGGGACAAAAGCCCGCAGAAAGCAGCGCAGGCTCAGTGGCTAGTGAAATTGACCTCAAGCAGGCTCAGACACAGCTAATATCATCAATCGAGCAATTTGTCAATACTGCTCAAAAAGCTTCATCTGACAGCGCCGAAAGCCTGAAAACAGCAACGTCAATAGCCACCAATCTGTTGAATGTGTTGAAGGCATTAAGTTAATTGGGCGATCGCACCTCAGCTCACGGCTGCCGGGACTTTTGCCGCGCAGCTTTCAGGTTGTTAGGGAGCCGATCGGCCACAGCGGACTTGTATCCTGGTTTCGGTCTGAAGCTCCCTAATTTTTTGTTGAACTACTAGCAGTGCCAATATCATCACAAAGATGGCGATCGCTCTCACTGAGATCGACACTGGGGTTCTTTAGATAGTCACGCACCCAATCGCAGTTCATTGCTACGAGTTCATCCATTTCTCCGATTTTCCACAGGCGAGCGGTGCCGTCTCCTCCAGCAGTGACTAGCTGCTTGCCATCGGGGCTGAACCTGGCATTATGGACTCGGCCTTGATACCCTTGGAGAACGGCTAACTGCTTGCCTTTTATGTCCCACAGACGGGCGGTACCGTCTTCTCCAGCAGTAACTATGAGCTTGCCATCCTGGCTAAACTCCCCACCCAAGAGCTTTCCTAGATGCCCTTTGAGAACGGCCAACTGCTTGCCTTTTATGTCCCACAGACGGGCGGTGCTATCTTCTCCCGCAGTGACTATGAGCTTGCCATCGGCACTAAATTCGGCACCCCCAACATTGCCTAGATGCCCTTTGAGAACGGCCAACTGCTTGCCTTTTATGTCCCACAGACGGGCGGTGCCATCTGCTCCCGCAGTGACTAGGAGCTTGCCATCCCCACTAAACTCCGCATCATAGACATTACCTAGATGCCCTTTGAGAACGGCCAACTGCTTGCCTTTTATGTCCCACAGACGGGCGGTGCCATCTGCACCCGCCGTGACTATGAACTTACCATTCCGGCTGAAATTCACACTCCAGACATTACCTTGATGCCCTTGGAGGACAGTCAACGGCTTGCCAGAGGTGTACCACAGACGGGCGGTGCCGTCTGCTCCCGCAGTGAATATGAGCTTGCCATCCTCACTAAACTCCGCATCATAGACATTACCTTGATGCCCTTTGAGGACAGCCAACGGCTTGCCCGACGTGTTCCACAGACGGGCGGTGCCATCTTCTCCAGTAGTGAGTATGAGCTTGCCATCCCGGCTGAACTTTGCATCATAGACATTACCTTGATGTCCTTTGAGAATGACAAACTGCTTGCCTGTAGTGTCCCACAGGCGGGCGGTGCCGTCTTCTCCTGCAGTGACCAAAAGTTTGCCATCCGGGCTGAACATGGCGCTCTTGTCCTCACCTTGATTCATTTTGAGGACGAACAACGGCTTGCCTTTTGTGTCCCACAGGCGGGTGGTGTCGTCTAATCCAGCAGTGGCTAGGAGCTTGCCGTCCGGGCTGAACACCACGTTATTGATATCACCTTTATGCCCATAGAGAGTGACAAACAGCTTGCCTTTTGTGTCCCACAGACGGGCGGTGTCCCACAGGTGGGCGGTGTTGTCTTGCCCACCACTGACGAAAAGCTTGCCATCCGGACTGAACGCCACGGTATAGACCTCACCTTTATGCTGTTTGCGGTTGATCGATCGTTCACTGGAAGTGTCCCACACATGAATGAAGCCCTCGTCTCCCGCAGTGACGAAAAGCTTGCCATTCGGGCTTAACGCCACGCTATTAACCTCACCTTGATGCTCTTTGAGAATGCCCAACGGCTTGCCTTTTGTGTCCCACAGACGGGCGGTGCCGTCTTTTCCAGCAGTGACTATGAGCTTGCCATCCCGGCTGATCAGGGCGCTCTTGACCTCGCCTTGATGCCCTTGGAGAACGGCCAACTGCTTGCCTTTTGTGTTCCACAGGCGGGCGGTGCGGTCTTTTCCAGCAGTGACTATGACCTTGCCATCCCGGCTGAACACGGCGCTCTTGACCTCGCCTTGATGCTCTTTGAGGACAGCCAACTGATTGCCAGAAGTGTCCCACAGGCGGGCGGTGCCGTCTAATCCAGCAGTGACTAGGAGCTTGCCATCCCGGCTGAACACCACGCTATTGACCTTACCTTGCTTCGTTTTGAAATTGGCCAACTGCTTGCCAAAAGTGTCCCACAGGACGATCGTTGACACCGGGCGAAATAGGCTTTCAGATCCACTGGTAGCCAGAGTCTTGCCATCCGGGCTGAAAGCGAGATTATAAACTTGCCTTTGATTGCTTTCTAAACGGTTAACTTCCTGTCCTGCATAAATTGTTTGGGACAGCTTGCCTAGCACTTGATTTTTTAACCCAGCCTCATGCCAAAGTGGTTGCCAGAATGACTGCTTAAGTGCTTTGGCAGCTCTTAAACTTTCTATCCTTGCATCCAGTGTTTGATTAGAAGTCAAGCGGGCTTCAGCAGATGTTAGAAAAGCCTGAATTTGCTGACTTTCTGCTTTCCTCCACTGATACCCAGCAAAAATGGCAAATCCACCCAAGACCCAAGCAACGCTCACAGCCACCATAAGCTGACGCTTTCTGCGTTGTTCCTCAAGCTGGCGTCGTCGCTGGCGCAACTGGACACAAGCCAAAACATACTCCGCCTCAAGTTGATTGAGATGCACAAATTTGGGGTGCTTCCACAACACCTCAGCATCTTCTAATCGTCCCCCCTGAAGGATGAGATAAATGTCTTTGTCTGGTTGCTCCTGGTGCTGCTGCCACTCCTGTGCTGCCTGATTGATGGTTTCTCGCAGTTGCAAGTCACTGCGATTCTGATTCAACCAATTTTGCAACGTCGGCCAGTGGCGGATTAAAGCTTCATGAGCGACTTCTACTTCTTCCTTTCCCGTAGCTTCGTTCCGACTGGTAACTACCAGCCGCACCCCTTCACCCGACAACTGCTGCACCAACTTCCTTGTCGCGGCTAACTCATCGCCTGTTTGCACTAAATCCTCTAACTCCACTCTTCGGCGCGTGTCCCGTCGCTTCTCCCCTGGTACAGCACTCGCATCCAAGCGAGTTAAGCGCAGGAAGATATTGCGGATTGGCTCTTGCTCCGAAGCTGACAAGCTATTGTAGAAATCATCGGCAGTCTTAGCGATCGCCTTTTCGACTCTGCCAATCGCCTGGTACTCCTCATCGCACAACCACCGCCCCCGCCGTCGCTTCCACAGTTCCTGCAACGCATATTGCAGCAGCGGCATCGCTCCAGGCTCCCCTTCCACGTCATTGAGAATCGAGTGGCTCAAGCCCGATTCAAAGCGCAGTCCCGCACTATCTGCCTGCATCTTCATGGCTGTAATCAGTTCCGCAGGTTCCATCGGCCCAACCAATTTTTGTCGGGTTTCAATCCGCTTTCTCAGTTCGGGGTAGAAGGTACACTCTCCCAAAAAGTCAGCCCGCATCGTGATTACAACTTTCCGCGGCTCGGCAATATTTAACAACTTTTCGATGAATGCTTGCCGATGGTCTTTATCCTCACAGAGTGTAAAAAGTTCCTCAAATTGGTCTACTACTAATATTGAATGTGGCTCTAATACCTTCGATAATCTTTTTAATTGTCTTTCTAGCTGTCTCAGAGGCTCTTTTCCTGGCGTCATGTAAGCCCACTGGAGGCTTAGCTCCTCCTCTTTGAGCTTAGGAATCAGCCCCGCTAACACCACCGATGACTTGCCACTACCCGAAGTGCCGATTACGGCTAAGAAATTGTCCTTCGCCAGTTCTTTTTGTAAGTCCTTAATCAGCTCGTCACGCCCAAAGAAGAACTTGTGGTATTTTTGATCACCGAAGGAAGACAGCCCAGGGAAGGGGCACTGGGCCTTGTATTCTGGTGGTTCCTTACCCAAGGCTGCCAGAGCGTCAAAAGTGAGATCGAGCACTTGGTCGCAGAGGTTGTTGAGTTCAACTATTGCCTGATGACGATCTGAGCGGGCGGTGCGTGAGTCGGCTCCCCTGGTATTTTTTAGCGTCTTTACCTGGGTTTCAAACCTCTGTTTGAGTACGGAGGCATGAGGGGCTCGCTCTTGGAGGAGCTGTTGCAGCTTTTCCAGACCATACTCGATTTCCTCGTCTGTTAGTTCCCGATCGTCGAGGCGATCGCTGAACAAGGGACGTCCACCCAAGCGGCTGAATAGGGCTGGTACTGTAATATCGTGGCGCTTGGACAGTCCGGCTGTGGCTTCTTGCAGGGCCGTGTCTACTTCTCCGGACTCTCTGAGTCGTCGGTAAAAGCTCTGTCCTAGAGCCAAGCCTGTCTCTACGCTCACTTTGCGGGTCATGGCGATGACTGCGGGCATCCCCAGATTTCTGACTAATCGCTGAGCTAATCCGCCTAATGCTCCTTCGGCTCTGGGGTCGGCACTCTCACAAGTGCAGAGGAAGGCAAAGTGAGGTAAACTCCTCTGATAATTACCGATGTTCTTCAATTCTCCGATCAGGTCTTCGGCAGTTACTGGCAGAACTTGATTGTCAGCTTGCGCCCAGTATAAAACTGTCTCACCTGTCGCCATCAGCTTGCCGTGGCAGATCAAGTGGAGTAAGGTGTAGGGTTTCTGGGCCTGGGTCAGTTGCTTAGATAGTTCTTGTAGCGTGGGCGGACCGAGGGCACCTGTAACGTCATTTGCTAGCATATCGTAAGGAATATCACCGAGAGCTGCTTTGACTCCTGATAAGGCTGCCTCAACATCAAAGGGCGCTAGTTGATATTTTCCTATATTCGAGGGACTGGCTGCCAGCACCAGCGATCGCAAGTCACGCCGCCCAATTGGCGGAAAGCGGCGATCTATAATAGTGGGAATGTACAGGGAAAATGGCACGCGCTGGTTACGGGCTAAAAGATACCAATCTCCGTCGGCATCAATGGGAGCACACAGTCGTTCCCAATGTAAGGTCTTGACTTTATCGTTGTCCGCCGCTTCAATTGAGAGTAAAATTCGCAGGCGGCAGTCTTGGGTACTCTTGGATAGGGCGCGAACAAAAGTCTCGCGCACAGATCCTCGAAACAGGGCTTGGCCCAAAAGGATGCCATATTCTTTCTCGTTCTCTTGCTGTTGGGTGAGTTTGTTTAAGTCATCCTGAGTTAGCTCAAGAGTCTCTTTTGAATGGGTGGTTAGCCCATCTGGTTGCTTACACCTGACAACAATCGGCCAGCTACTCACACCTGATTGGCTCTGGATGGTAATCTCGAACTCAAAGGCGTTCATGCGTCATGTCCTCTCATTATTTCTTGCTCTCCATATTGTCAGATCGTAATAATCCTACGAAAGAGCCATAACTAACGATACTTTCGTTTGGAGTAATCAGCTACGGCATACCGACCAAATTCGTTGTTTTGAATAAAAATAAAATTGTTGTGAATATGTGAATAGCTGTTAATTTTTAATGTTTGTTATATTTCAATACTCCGGACAGTTTTTAAGCAGCCAGAGTACCATAAGACAAGACTGAAGGAAAGTTAGGGTGATTTAAAATCAAATCCGGGTCTAAATCTAACTTATCAATAAAGGTAGAAAGTAGATTTTTATTGAATTCCAGTGGATAAATATTTAGCTTCCGATTTCAAAAACCGCATGTATTGGTTTGTTGAAAATCGCCACACGCTTACCAAACACAGCAATATTGAACTTGTTAGCGATAATAAAAAAGGCTTGTACTTGTCGTTGGTGAATAAAGAGCGACTGCAACTTATCTTGCAAAAAATGTTAGATTCCAATGAATTTTTGAGCGATTACGGTATCCGAGCTTTGTCAAAATACCATGATAATTATCCAATATGCTTTAGATATTGGAAAAGGTCAAGGTCCTGTAGGTCATTTTTTCCCGCTGTTGAAGTCACAAGTCTCTCCAGATTCCACAATCAGTTAATTTCTTAATTTTTCTGGCGATCGGGCGATCGCAATTAAGTTTTCTATTTTTTTAATATTCGGATCGCCAGCTAAATAGCCTATCCCACGGTGCAAGTGGAGGCGAAACTGTTTAGCGAGAGTATCTTTTTCTGTTCCTAAGTTGTCATTGTGACAGCGCTGCTTCAGAGCAATTATCAAGATATCAGCCATGTCGCCACCAAAAACATCCCAACTTAATTCGACATTGCTGTCGCTAGGAATTGGTACGGGAGAGGGAATGCTCGGCTCGGCTAGCGATCGGCAAAAACCCCACCGACACAAGATGTTCCACTGGTCAATTTTGGTCGCTCGTTTCAGTTTGGATAGTTGGTCTTTCCCTGTTTGGGAGAGGCGGATGCGATCGACTGGTGGTTCCATAGGTTGATGATTTTTTGATATGTTGTATGATTGTTAATATTGAGCCTGCACAGCCTCTAGATAGGCTTTTCAAAACTGAGGTTGTCAACCAAAATTCACCACAAAAATTTACCACAAAAATTTACATTTTTTTACACGGCGCTGGGTTGATATATACAGGGTTTTCTGCTATTGTGATTATATAAGGATTTATCCTATATAATGGGATGGTGGCAAAAATAAAATTTTCGCAAGCATCCCATTATTCTATATATAGTACCGCAACCCCAGGGCAAAGTCAAGGGGTTGCTTCTATTTTTTAGGGCGAATTTTTATGGCCAAAAGTAACCAGTTTCAACGGTGGTTTGGCGTTTGGCGGAATCATATTGGAGGATGTAGCTGTGGGCGATCGCCTCTAATTCTTGCAGCTTATCATATTCTGTTTTGCCAATTTCTGTATCTGTTGATAGTAGGATGACTTGGTGGCTGGCGGAGGGGAAATAGCGTTCGACTAGGTTGTTGCGATGGGAGGAGTCGAGGCGGCCTAGGGGAGTGTCGATGGCGACTGGTAATTGTCTCCCGGATACCCTGGCTAATCCCCACAAAAAGGCGATCGCTAGCAGTTGTTTTTCTCCTGCTGAAAGTCGGTGTTTGGGTACTTGTTTTCCTTCGGTATCGTAGATGGAAAGACTAAAGGTTTGGGTATCTATGGCTACTCTGTGTACTAAGTCAGTTTTGTGCAGCAGGTAGCGGAAACAATCGGTGATTTCTACTTCTAGTTTATTGAGTTTTTTGAGGGTAAGTTTTTCTTTGAATTGTTTGAGAGTGGCTTGGGCTTTAGCGATGGAGGCGATGATGTGTTGGCTGTTTCTGATGGTGATGAATTCGCTGCTGTAGTTTTCTAATTCTTTTTTGACTTGGGCTAATTCTTTTTCTAATTCCTCGATGTAGCGGTTAACTGACACCAAGTCTGCTGCTGCATTAGCGACTGCTTCTTGGGTGTTTTTTAACTCTATTTCTAGTTCTTTGTAGGCTTCGGGAGAAGCGGCGGTGGCTAATTGTCTCTCAGAGAAGTCGATTTCTGATTCTATATTTTGGATTTTTTTTATGATTTCGGCGGCTGTGGTTTGCTGGAATTGGATTTGGTGGTTGAGGATATTTTCTAGTTGTTGGATGTTGTCATTGTCGGCTGCTAACCAGGGGGTGGTGTCGGAGCCGATTAGCTGTTCTAGTTCTCTATTTTCTTGGCGGATGAAGTCTTGTATTTTGTCTAGTTGTTCGGGGTTCAATGAAATTTCGGCGATGTAGTTGAGGAGGCGATCGCTTTTTTCTTTGATAATATTTTGGGCAATTTTGGCTCGCTGCTGGCTGGCTTCTGTTTCTGCTTGGGTTTTGGCTTGGCTGAGCAGGGGGGAAATTAGGGCTAAGGGGAGGGTATTTGATGCTAATTCAATCATCGCTTCACGGGATTTTTCAGCAGTGGCTCTGTAGTCGTTTAGTTGTCTGTCTAGTTGGCTGCGATCGGCTGCGATTTTCCCACCTTCGGAAATAAACTTATCTGATGCTTGTTGCTGATTTTTTTTAGCTTGCTCTAACTTGTTTTTTAAGTTAGTTGCATCTTCCTTGACATCGGCGATTTTATGAGTAATTTTACTAAATTTTTCTTCAATTTTTTCTAAAGCTGCTAAGTCTTTTTTGCCGGACATTTCTTTACGCTTGCGACTGGCTAATATTTCTAAGTCAACGGCGAGGCGTTCGGCTAATTCTAAACCTAAAAGAGATTTAATTGCGCCCACTACAAATTCTGGTGGAGTTTCGAGTTCCGCGAGTTCTTTTACTTGTTCACCATCAAAAAGAAACAGGTTAGATATGCCGACTGGTAGCATGGTTTCGATGTATTCATCCCAGGTGTTGCTCAGGGCTTTGTCTGCCCACCAATCGGTCACAAATTCGCTATATATGAGAATACTTAGGGTGTCTTTGATATCGTTTTTTTTCCAGTATCTAACTATTTTAAATGTGCTTAATTTATCATCTTGAACTTGTTCAAATATTAATTCAACCCTGGTATCGTCTAAGGGTGGAGTGTGGCGATTGACTGATTGATTGAGGAAGTCGCTGTAGCTTAAATTGCCTCTGGTGGAACATTGAGCTCTGCCGCCGTAGAGGGCGAGGCGAATGGCGTCCAAGAGGGTAGTTTTGCCACCGCCATTCATGCCCCCAAATAGGACTATGGGGCATGGATTGCCGTCTTTTTCTGGACGGAGATTGATGGTTTGAGTGCCTGCATAGGGACCGAAGTTTTTGAGGACGAGTTCGAGGAATTGCATTGTAGATGTTGTTGAGATGGGTGGAGAATTGCTAAGTGCGCTCGGCAGTCTCAAATGACGCAAGTCTTAATGATATCATTTTGTATAGGGGCTGACGGTGTTACGCTGTACAACCCTGAACAAACAGGGCATACGCGATAGCAATACTCTCACTATTGATAGAGAGAGCTCTCGTAGCCGTCCCTCAAAGCTCGAATCATAATGTTTCGAGCGCCGCCCCAATCTCGGTCATGTTCGTGACCGCAGTTGGGGCATTTAAATGTTTTTGAACCACCCAGTTTTGAATGATTGTATCCGCACTTGGTGCAAGTTTTGCTAGTGTAGGATTCGTTAACATCAATAACAATGACACCCCGTTTTTTGGCTGATTGCTTGAGGTGGCATTCAAAACGGTAATGCCCCCAAGTGAGCATCTGTCTAGCAGTCTTGGTGCGTAACTTGCGCTTTGATTTAACAACCATTTGTGATGTTTCAAATGTAGGCAGCAATATGACTTTGTATTGACTTGTCAGGTAATTAACTACCTGCTTGTGGCACTCGTCAACCAAGTCACGAATCCTGATTCTCAGCTTGCTTGCCGCTTCTAGCATCCGGCGTTTCTGCTTTCTACCAGCTTTTGACGCACGTCCCATTAGTTTGTCAAGGTGAGAACACAATCTTTGAATGCGTCCAATGTCTGCCTTGCCAAATTCTTGAAATGAGTCGCCGTCGTAGCCAGTCAAAAAGGTTCTAACGCCAGGGTCAAGTGCAATTACCTTGTCTAGTTCCTTCGTCCTCACCTCTTCTGTTACTGGGATACAAGCGAACCATCGCTTTTTGTCTCTAATAAGTTGGGTTGCAAACTCGGTCTTTTGAATTGGCTCTGTACTTCTAAAGCTAAGCCCTTTAACTAGGGATGGGAACCAAGTCTTGCCGTTGAAATTAACTTTGTGGAATTTGATTGACTGTGATGGTTGGCGGCAGCTCCTAAATCTTGCTTCTCCTTTTACGGACAGAGCTTGTTTCCAGGCATCGATCGCGTCAAAAATAGCATTTTCTTTTGGGTGAGACGGTGCTGACTTAACCCAATCAGGTAAGTCCAGTCCTAACACGTAGTCCCTCAAAGAATAAGCACTGGTTATTTTTTCGCCTGCTTTCAAGGCTGCAATAGCCTTGTTGTAGCAGTAACGCGATGCTGATAGCCAAGACTTCCATTTTTGGTGCAGTTCAAGCTCAGGATAAACCCGAATCTTAAGTGTTTTGTTGGGCGACTTCTTCTCCTTCTTGTGCCTTGGATTCGACTTGTAACTCCTGCTTGATTTGGTTTTCAAGTCTTCTAATGGAGTAAAGTCGGCTTGAAAAACTGTGGAGGATTGCGACGATATCTTGAACGAGTTCGGCGTGTGGAGAGAGACTGATTTGGTTGAGAACCACGATTTTGCAGTCAAATTGCTCACAGAGCCATTCGATAATGTCGAATCCGAATCTTGCCAGTCGGTCTTTGTGGGCAACCACAATAATTGCGATATCACCTCGCAGAACTCGTCCCAAAATATTGATGAGTCCTTTCCTCCTAAGATTGAGTCCTCCTCCCACTTCCTTAACAATTTCAGCGCCTGGGTAGAGCGTTGATAGTCGTTCAACTTGTCGATCGAGGTCTGCCTTTTGTGGCCTGGTAGAGACGCGAGCATAGACAACAGTGGCGCGTCCTCTGTCTGGCTCTGATTCCTGTTTGATGAACTTTTCGATGTCGTACCGTCTTTGACCTGACGGCGTTTTGACGGTGGAGATATTGCCGTTTGCTTCCCATCGTCTGAGGGTTCGCAGGCAAACTCCCAGAGTGTTAGCTGCTTCATTGGGTTTCACATATTTAGCCATAGGAAAACTTTCGCACCATATGTGCTTGTTGTCCAGCTTTTTCCAATGAATTAATTATTAGAGGCGAACCGATCGAGCTAAGATTGATCGTAACCTGTCCCTACCCGAACTCAGACCCGTTCCCATGACACCCGATGCCTTTCCCAGAGCCACTTCCGCCCCCGACTCTCAAGGGACACATGAAGTCAGCCTCGATATGCAAGTCCGCATGAAAACTGAAGATGGACAGCTACTGCTGCTGTTACCCTCAGAAACTAACACCAGTGAAACACCCACCGTCTCAGCCTCTAGTTGGACTGAAATTTGGCAACAGTTAAAGGTGAGGCTGAATGCAGGAGAACGCTTTTGGCAGGCGAATGCCGAAGTACAATTGATGGCGAGCGATCGACTTTTGGATATTCGCCAACTACAAGAAATCGCCGAAGCCCTATCGGAAGTGGAACTTCAACTCAAACGAGTCCACACTAGCCGTCGTCAAACTGCGGTTGCCGCCGCCACTGTCGGGTATTGTGTAGAACAGCAGCCTCCTGTTTCATCGTTGAATAAAGTACCCACGGAAAAACCGCAATCCCTGGCGGAACCTTTATATTTGCAGATGACGGTGCGATCGGGGGTAGAAATTCGCCATCCGGGCACCGTCGTACTTTTGGGAGATGTGAATCCAGGTGGTTCAGTCATCGCCGGGGGCGATATCCTAGTTTGGGGGCGTTTGCGGGGGATTGTTCATGCTGGTGCTGGTGGCAATACCAAAAGTGTGATTATGACCTTGCAGATGGAACCGATGGTGATTAGGATTGCTAAGTATGTTGCCAGAGGTCCAGAAGCTTCGCCGGCTCAGTTTTTCCCGGAAGTCGCCTACGTGACACCTCAAGGGATTAGGATTGGCAGAGCTTCTGATTTTGACAAATCCCTGTTAGTCGGTTAGTGGTTATTGGTTAGTGGTTATTGGTTAGTTGTTATTGGTTAGTTGTTATTGGTTATTGGTTAGTTGTTACCAATGCCTAAGGCCCAATGCCCCATGCCCATGCCCAATGCCCCATCCCCAATCACTAAATCTAAAATCTCAAATCTAAAATCGCTTATGGCTCGCATTATTGTTGTTACATCAGGGAAAGGCGGAGTTGGCAAAACCACCTCCACTGCTAATCTTGGTATGGCTTTAGCTAAGCGGGGGCGCAGCGTTGCGGTGATTGATGCCGATTTTGGCCTCAGAAACTTAGACTTGCTGCTGGGCTTAGAAAATCGCATTGTTTATACTGCACTGGAAGTGCTGGCTGGAGAGTGTCGCTTAGAGCAAGCTTTGGTGAAAGATAAGCGTCAGCCACGTTTGGTATTGTTGCCGGCGGCCCAAACTCGCATGAAAGATGCCATTAGTGCCGAGCAAATGAAGCAACTTGTGGGGATGTTGGGGACAAAATATGATTATATTTTAATTGATTCTCCCGCGGGAATTGAACAGGGTTTTCAAAATGCGATCGCCCCGGCTACTGAAGGTGTGATTGTCACTACTCCAGAAATCGCTGCTGTCAGAGATGCCGATCGAGTCATCGGTTTGCTCGAAGCTAATAATGTCAAGAAAATCAACCTGATCGTGAACCGGATCAGACCGGCAATGGTACTCGCCAATGATATGATGTCGGTACAAGACGTGCGGGAAATCCTCGCCATTCCGCTGCTGGGCGTAGTCCCTGACGATGAGCGCGTCATTGTTTCCACCAACCGAGGAGAACCATTAGTTTTGTCAGAAACAGCTTCTATGGCTGGAACCGCTTTCGACAATATTGCTCGTCGCTTGGAAGGGGAAAAAGTTGATTTTCTCGATCTCAATCCTCGTCCCGAAACTTTTTTTAGTCGCCTCCGCAAATTCTTCAATACTAAGATTATTTAATGTGCGGCCGCTAGGGGCGATCGACTTTCATCCATAGGAACTGAATCTAGCGCCATCGTCTAGATGTTCCCAAAGTTAACTTTTTCTAGGCATCACCCTTGACAAATGAGTACCAATCATGATATACACACTCCTCGAACGACTTTTCCCGCGCACGTCTGATAACAGCCGCGATGAGGTCAAACGCCGCCTGAAACTGGTTCTAGCCCACGATCGCTCGGAACTCAGTCCAGAAATGGTTGAGGCGATGCGCCGAGAAATTCTAGAGGTGGTGTCGCGTTATGTGGAAATTGATACTAGCGAGTCAGAGTTTTCCCTAGCCAGCGACCAGCGGGCGACATCGTTGATTGCGAATCTGCCGATCCGGCGAGTCAGGGTGGATAAAGTACCCGAAGAGATGGCGGATGAGATGGCGGATGAGGATTAATAATTCATCGCTCTTTCTAAAGGTGATTGTAACTGGATTTCTAAAGGTCGATCGGACCGAATTTCGAGACCAGGAAAATCATTTTTTACTAATATTTTTTCGCCGATTTCCGTACTAGGTCTGGGCCAGAGTACCCAACGACTACCCTGGGTAAGAGTGCTTAAACTTGCAGAGTTTTGAGTCAGCCAAATTAGTGGCAGTTTAGGTCTGTTTTGCACCACATCTTCCGCTGCATTAACTGCTGCTAAAGTTTCCAAAACTACCCGGTTCCCCGATACGATTCCAGTTCCGGTTGTCCAAAGTTTGACGTTTAACAAGCGCTTGCTAGCATAGAAGTAAAGGGACGCAGCGACTGTCACAGCTCGTTCAAATTCCTTTGGTTCCCAGGTGGCACCGCTGTCGAGAGCAATCATAATTTCTTGACCACCGGCTGCAACTTCCAACTCCCGCACCCGCAATTCCCCGTGGCGGGCGCTGGTACGCCAGTGAATCAGTCTGGTGGGGTCTCCGTGTCGGTAGGGTCTGAGGTTACGGGTGAGTCCTTCTGTAGCATTTTGCGATCGGCTACGATCGTACAATTGCGGACTGTCTTCTTGACCGATGCGATCGATCAAAGGACAAGTGCTCAAGGGTAAAACCTGGGGATAAACCACCGCCTTCGCCGCCACCGGGCGACTGCGCCGACACCAAAACAACCCCAAAGGTGCTGCTGTCCTCAAGTACACCTCTAACCAGCGATAGACACCCCGCTGCTGCACTTCCAGATAGTATGTATCCCTGTAAATACTTTTGGCGGAGATCGCCTCAATGGGGCGAACTACGGGCTCTGCGAGTACAAAGGGCAAGACATCTATGACTTGCAACAGGGTTTGAGGTTGGTCGGAGCAATTTTCGATTTCGAGTTCGATCGTCATTTTATCGCCCACACTCACAGGTTCGATCGCGCGACGGCGGACTTCCAAAGCACGGAGCGATCTCGTCGATAAAAAAGCCGCTATTCCCAACAGCGCCAAACCCCCACCGCTGAGTACGTAAAGCCACCCAGCCATTGTATTAGTAGCAGAGCCAAAAAAGAAAACAGTCAACCCGATCAGCACCCAAGCACCGTAAGACGGTGTTGCAGCGCGACTTTCGAGCCAGTTGGCAATTTTTAGACCGATGTTCATAGCACTTTCAATGGTAAGGAATGGTTAATCAATCGCAATCAAACTAGCAAGAAGATCGGATTTAGCCTCTTGACTGACCAACTTTTTGAGTTCGGTCTAGTCACTGAGGAGTCTCGCCAAATCCTCAAAAGCTAATTGTAAAATCTTCTAATAACTTAGCAGCGAATTAGATAAGTAAGTCCACCTAATTTAATGCAAGATCCAAATCGCTAAAAAGCTTACTGGCTTGCTATTCTTCACATCGATCTTCTTCCCTCTTCCTTCTTCCTTCTAATTATAGCAATCCTGGCAGGAGTCGTAAATTTTTTACCCCACCCAAACCCGGACCTTGCATCAGGGGAGGGAGCAAGAAATTCACAAATGATTTAGGATTGCTATATTAGCGATTAGATTAGAAGTAAGCCATTTTTTAGCAAAAAATCTACATTCAATGGAGACCAAAAAATGAACCCATTAGATAATCCTACACCCGTTAGACCAGAGGCTCAAGCACGTCGCACACCGCCACCGCCACCGCCCTTAGCAGCCCCTCCTGCGCCTCCGGCTCCCGCAGTCCCACGACAGCCAGAAGTTCCCCTCAGTACGATCGAGCAAATGGTCAGAGATGCCCATGCCGCTGGGGCTTCCGACATTCACATTCGAGTCGGTCAAGTGCCACGGTTTCGGATTCGGGGCACGATGCAAGTAGCTATGAACCACGTCAAAGTAACCCCAGAAATTTTTGAACATTACTTAGCAGAAATTCTTTCTCCCCAACAGCGCAAACAGTTCGCAGATAGCAAAGAATTAGATGCAGCAATTTTCTATCCTGGTTTCGTGCGGTGTCGGGTAAACTGTTTTGATTCCCTCAGTGGCGGTGCTATAGTATTGCGTTTGATCGATCTGCAAATACCGAGTATCGACGCGATGAGATTGCCAGAAGTGCTCAAAAGCATCATCCTGCGATCGCAAGGGTTAATATTAGTTACCGGACCGACAGGTTCGGGAAAATCGACCACCGTGGCTGCGATGATCGACCACCTGAACCAGATGGAGCAAAAGCACGTAGTTACCATTGAAGACCCGATCGAATTCATTCACCCTTCCAAGAAATGTTTAGTCAGCCAGCGGGAAGTGGGCTTGCACACCCACGAGTTTCAGCAGGCGTTGCGGGCTGTGTTGCGGGAAGACCCCGATGTGATTCTGATTGGGGAAATGCGCGATCGTATTACCATCAATACAGCTTTGCAAGCAGCTCAAACAGGTCACTTAGTCTTGGGTACTCTCCACACTCGCAGCGCCATCAACGCTATCAACCGCTTGTTGAATATGTATCCCCCAGAAGAACAGCAGGCGATGCGGATTCAAATCTGCGACTCGTTGGTAGCAGTAATTGCTCAACTTTTGTTACCAACCGTTGACAACCGCCGCGTCGCAGTTCACGACATTTTGGTGAATACCCCTGCTATGCACGATTACTTAATGAAAGGTGCTGATGACGAGGCTTTCCGGTTGATGGAAATTGATACCTATGAAGGGATGCAGATTATCAATCAGGCTCTTTATAACCTTGTAATTGAGGGCAGAGTGACGATAGAAGAAGCAAATAAAGCTTCTCCTGAAGCGACCGATTTAGACCGTCGCTTGCGGACAGGAGGCTATGATGCTGCGGATGCTCGTGGCTTTAAAGGTAGCAAAAAAGAACGTGGCGTTCGTGCTAAGTAGCAGTCCATCTCAGAAGGGTAAGAGTATATGGGACTCTACCCTTTTTTTACTAAATCTTAGTAAAAATTAATATTAATTTTTTTTAACAAATACCCAGCTTTACATGAAATTTAAAAATCCGAGAAAACCCTGAGATGATTGCAAAGAAATGGTAAAGATGTGTTGTGACTATTGCCAGTACCTAGCAACTCAAGTTTATAATCGTAATTATAATAAATATTTTTTTATAAAAAGTTTAAATTTAGGATATGCCCAAATTAACCAGTCAACCAAAACCATTAGTCAAGCTACAAACAGGATGAATAGAATAATCAGTACCGGAGCAGGTTTTTAGGGAGTTCTATTAACCAGTGGATCAAAAAACCAGGTCTTTTTAGTCCGAGTTATTTGGGCTGTTAAATCAGTGTTAGTTAGAACGAGTATATTTTGAAAAATCAAAGGAGCCAAACAAGTGAAGAGTGCATCTAACCCCTCAGAAGTATTGGAATGTCCAAGTAAAGCAGAAATAATCGATCGCATCCAAAAGTTAGTTCCCCCAGGCTCCTTGGAACCGCAAGCTCCTGAAACTATAGCTGCTTTACAAACTTTGACCGCACAGTTAATCTGGGCCTACAAAGCAGACGGACAATTAGAAAGCGAACCTTTTGAGGACGTGCGATCGAGCGAAGTGCACCTGTGGGCCACCGCAGTCACCAACCAAATCCAAGGAAAAACCATCCTCGTCACCGGTGGCGAAGGATGCGTCGGCCGTTTCTTAATCGAAAAACTCCTGGATTTAGGTGCAAATCAAATCATTTGCGTAGACAAAGCCCGATGTCAAAACCCCTTAGAAACTCTTTCCCTTTGTCAACAAGAAGGTGCTGTTACCTTCTATGCTACCGACATTCGCAACTTTGGAGCCCTTAAACAGATATTTGAAGTTCACAAGCCAGAAATTGTTTTTCACCTAGCAGCTCAACGCTCCCCAGGGCTAGCTGAAATTCAAATCCGAGAAACAGTGACAACCAGTATTTTAGGAACCAAGCACGTCATCGAACTCTCGGAAGAATACGGTGTGGAACAGTGCATTTTTTCTTCCACTGGAAAAGCATCTCGGTATTTTACCACGGAAGTTTATGCAGCTTCTAAAAAATTTGCTGAATGGCAATTTGCCAGAGCAGCTCAATCAGGAAAAGTCACCTACGGGATGGTTCGCTTTACTCATATGCTGGAAAACAGCTTGTTCTGCGAACAAATGTCCAAGAAAGTAGACCAAGGAAAAATTGTCAACGTTCACGCTCCCCACCGCTACGTCACCGCTCAAAATGTTCTGGAAGCCGTGCATTTATTGCTGAACGCACTGGTTTTATCTGTTCCCGGAAAACTGAAATTTCTGACGGTGCGAAATCTCGGATGGCCCACAGAAACTTTGGAAGTAGCTCTCTATAAAATTGTTCAGTCAGGTAAAAATCTGCCGATTTATTTTCAAGGACTTTTACCAGGCTATGAAGAACCATTTTTTATGGGACAATTTGACTGGAGCAAACCTAGAGACATTCACCTCTTAATTAATGTTCTGGAAGACCCTTTTAGAATTATTGATGATTCGGGCGATATCGTGAGTGCAGAGTTGGCTCCTTTTTCTTTCCGGGTGTTTGATAGACAAGTGTCTCACTTGGAAAGCTTTATCAACGCTTCTGATTTCCCAGAATCACAAATTAAAGAAGTTCTGGTATCAGCAGAAAAAGAAGTAATTGCTTCCTCTTTTGCATGGAGTTCCGCCCCAAATTTATTGAGAATTTTGCATTGGGGAATTAATCCGAAGAAATTGCAAGGTTACGGAACAGACATCTCTAGCTATAGCGAGATTATCGAACTACTGCTGCAAGGGATTTACGGCAGAGTCGATGCAGAAGTGTTGCAAAAATCGGGAATTAGCGCTGATGATTTTCATGAATTAGTGAATAGTTTGGCTGCACTTGATTCTCTGGAATCGGAGGTACACTATTTGCGATCGGTGTCAAAATATGTGAGAGAATTGATGCCAGTGGCACAATTAAGCAATAGTAACTATGAAGGTGTTCCCATCCGTGATGCAGCCTAACATCATCAAAAATACTCAGTGAGTTCTGATTTTAACAATATAAAACCTAGAAATTGAGAAGCCCGACTTTTTCTAAAAGTTGGGCTTCTCGGTGTCTGAATTTTAGGTTAGACTAGGATTGGCCAAATTAAAATAAGGTACTAGAGCGTGGAAAATAGTCAGCTAGTGTTCCTATTTATTGATATCCTGTTATGGGCGATCGCGCTAATTCTCCTGATTCCCGTTGCAGTTCTATTTCTAGAATGCACAGCATCTTTATTTTCAGCTAGCCAATCCACCGCCGATACTAAATCTCCCCGTCCGAAAGTAGCCGTTTTAATTCCAGCTTACAACGAAGCAGCGGGCATTGCAGCCACAATATCCACAATATTGCCACAATTAACACCGGACGATCGCCTATTAGTGATTGCAGACAACTGCACCGACTCCACAGCAAATATCGCCCGTAACTGCGGCGCAACGGCCCTAGAACGCCAAGACACGGAACGCAAAGGCAAAGGATACGCCCTAGACTTCGGTTTAGAGTCGATCGCCTCCGACCCGCCAGAAGTAGTAATCATGGTGGATGCAGACTGTATTTGTCAACCAGACGCTATCGATAAATTAGCCAGAATTGCAGTTGCTTCAACACGGCCAGTCCAAGCAACTTATCTCATGGAACAGCCACCAAATCCTACTCCCAAAGATTCCATTTCTGCCTTAGCATTTCTAGTCAAAAACTTAGTCAGACCAAGCGGATTAAAACAGTTAGGATTCCCATCATTACTAACAGGAACAGGCATGGCTTTTCCCTGGTCGATAATTCGATCGGTTTCCCTAGCCAGCGGTAATATTGTTGAAGATATGCAGATGAGTTTGGATTTGGCGATCGCCGGACATCCAACCATGTTTTGTCCCGCAGCCAGAGTCACCGGTTGTTTACCCCAGCAGCAGCAAGCAGCGACAAGTCAAAGAACCCGATGGGAACACGGTCACATACAGACTTTGTTAACCCAAACCCCCCGCCTCGCAGCAGCATCCCTACAGCAAAAAAGATTTGACTTATTGGCGATCGCCCTCGACTTATCAGTCCCTCCCCTGTCTCTTTTAGTCGCCCTGTGGCTAGCAGCTTTTGCAGCCTCATTACTAGCAAAAACCTTGGGAACATCCCCAATTCCAGCCATCCTGTTAGCAATACAAGGATTGTTAATTTTTGTTTCAATTATCGGCGCTTGGGCTAAATTTGGGCGTGCCGATATTTCCGGTTCCACTCTGTTATCCGTACCCTTTTACATCCTCTGGAAAATACCTCTGTATTTCGGTTTTCTGCTGAAACGGCAAACCAAATGGGTACGCACAGAACGGGATGTTTAATAGACATCTCCCAAAAAGATATTCAAGAACAGGCCCGATGCCTGTTCCACAAGAATTATGGGAGATCTCTAATCAATTTAGGTGCAAATGGGTTGAAACACAAAAAATCAGAAGCTGGAAAATTCCAACTTCTGATTTTTACTAACTCCCCGGGTAGGATTTGAACCTACGACCAATCGGTTAACAGCCGACCGCTCTGCCACTGAGCTACCGAGGATTGGTGCTTTTTGCTTGCCACATTTACTAATATTAATACCAACATCGTGAATTTGGCAAGGCCTTTGACAAACTTTTTTTCAATTCATACCACAAGCGGGTTTCAGGAGTTAAGGCAATCCCATTCTCAGTTTAGCGAGCCGCTGTTGGGATTCTGGATCGAGAGAACTCGCAAGAAAGCGACTAGAAGTTTGTTTGCGAGATTTGTGCAGGCGCTCGCAGCGGCGGGCTGTCGATTCGATGTCGGCTGCAAGTTGCTCGGCAGACATCCATTCGGCACCGTAGCCGACGACGGTCAATTGCTGCGCTCGGTCTGATGTGGCGACAATCATGCGACCTTTTCCCGATCGCGATCGCAATTCATAGCGCAAACTAGCACAAGATTTTTCAATATAAGTATCTGCTGTCTGACCGAAGTCAGTGTAGTGCACGGATAAATGTTTTGTAATAATTTCTTTGACGCTGGGAGTATGTCGATAGTGAGCATCAAACACCAGTCGAGCCTCAAAATCTTGAACAGCGCTGTAGTTAACTAAAACTTCAATTAACTCGCGGCGAGCTGTTTCGAGTTCGTCGCGATCGCGCCTCTGTCGGAGTTTAGGCCAAAGCCCAATCATGTTATAACCGTCTACAAGTAAAACCGCTTGCGATACATAGGGTGACATGGTTCAAAGCTGAAAATCTCCAGCGCGTATAGGACATTATTTGCATTGTTTATCAAAGCTTTTGTTGCATTTTATTACAGATCGATGTCTAGTATCAAGTTCTGTTGAGTCGTCGGTAATACCAAGTCTGGGGAAAGCTAAACTCCAAAAGATTGACTCTTTGGGAATGATTTGGACAAAAAAAATGGCGTTTGCACTTGACAAACGCCATTTTTTTTGTTATTACCGCGGCGTTTTATCTTGTTTAAAAGCCGCTAACCATTCGCGAATTTGCTCGGAGGCAATATCACGCCCGCCCAAACCAAAGGCCAGAGCAATCCCCACGGCGATCGCGCCTAGCAGCAGCCCAAAGGCCAAATTCACAATATCGCTAGCAATGCCCATCTGTTGCAGCGCCAAGGCCAACACAAAGGCAATAATCGCGATCCGAGCCGTTTGGCCCAACAACCGGGCTTGGCGAGTGCCAGAACTGGCAATCAAACTAAAGGCCAGATTCGCTAAGTATAAGCCGATCGCAAATACGATCAAACCAGACAAAACCCGACCAGCTACCAGCACAATACCGCTGACAATCGCCGTCAGTGCCGGAATGCGCAGCACATCAGTAGCAGCCACCACAGCAAACAGGATAATACCTACTTGCACGACAATCCCCACAAACTCCGAAGGAGTACGGGATGGAATTTCGGGTTCCGCCTGGAGTACCGTTGCATCGGGATCTAGCTGGTTGTGGGCGATAGACAATGGTGGCTTCGGTGGCACTCCCAACCAAGAAAAGACATTATTAAAGCCAATCCCCGTCAGGATATTAATCACCAAATCGCTAATCCAGCGTCCCAAAATGTAAGCAACCACTAAAATTATGGCTGCGGTAAAAATATTGGGAATTGCGCCCAAAATCGTGTTGAGCATCGCGATTGCCGGCTGGGAAATCGCCTGAATGTCCAAAGCGTTGAGTGCAGCGATCGCCGTTGGAATTAAAATCAAGACATAGACGATCGTCCCGACAATCCACGACAGCGATTGGCCGCCATTCGTCCGCGAAATTCCGAACCTAGCGCCCACACTGTCAGCCCCAGTAGCAGCCAGCAAATTTGTGACAATCCGCCGCACCACCTGAGCCAGCAGCCAGCCCACAGCCCCAATCAGCACCGCTTCCAAAATCTTAGGAATAGCAGCCAGAATTTGATTGAGCAAATTCTGAACCGGTAGCAGCGCCTGAGACAATTGCAGAGATTCCAGAATCAGTGGCAAAAACAGCAGAAAGATAAACCAATACAGCGCATTCGCTACTGTTTCGCTCAGCAGCAAAGGGCTTTCTCCTGGTGCTGCACCCACTTGCTGATTCAAACGCTCATCCAAACCAAAAGCCCGCATCGCCCGTGATACAGTCAATTTGGCAACAGTGGCCAATACCCAAGCTATACCCAGCCAAATCAGCGCGCCGGCTAACTTCGGCAAGAAAGCAGCTATTTGATCGAGAAAAGTATTAAGCGGTTGCGAGACAGCAGTCAAATTCAGTCGGTTGAAAAAGGCTACCAGGAAGAAGATCAAAATGATCCAGAACACCGAAGTCGCCACCCATTTTTCGACTGGTGGTGACTCTGTGGAGTCTGGACGCCCTGTAACCCAGGCGGCCATTTTGTTATCGATGTTAGTTTTTTTGAGTAATCCTGCGATTACTGACGAAACGAGGGTGGCTACGATCAAACCCAACAGCAGAATTCCCACTGCCCAGATGAGATTTTCAATGTTTGAACCCTGAAATAGATTGTTTAATCCACGTTCGGCATCTGCCAGTGGATTTAGGGCCGGCTGCCCCTGGGCTAAGATGCGATCGGACAGAAGCCCCATGGGAGTCCATGTCGGTTGAGTGATTTCTTGCCAAGTTTCATTCATTTTTTGATCCGGTTTAGGTTAGATTTGACAAGGAAGATAAGAAACTGTAAGAATACGCTTCTAGCTTGCAGGTTTTCATGTCAATTCGTCAAGTTTTCGAGCAATCAATTGAAATTCGCGCTGCTGCTACCTTGGTGGAGCGCTGTATCGCCGATCGCACTTTAATGCACCAGTGGCTCAATCCATTACTCCGCTGCGAGCCTGTCGGCGAATGGGATACTGCTGTCGGAAGTCGCAGCTTATTTATCATAAAAATTCCTGTTTGGCAACCCACTTTAGAGAGTGTAGTTTTAGAGCGAGAACCGGGTTTAATTGTCTGGGGGTTTGATGGATTTTTTCAAGGATGCGATCGCTGGGAATGTCAACCACAAATCCAAGGCACACTTTTGATCAACCGCTTTGAATTTGAGATTCCCAATCAGTTAATTCGATTTGGTTTCCATCGCTTTGCAGCCCCTTGGACCCAGAAAGACATGAAAGACCAACTTCGTCGCCTCAAACGAGTAGCCGAGAAATTATAACAGAAGCAACAAGGAAGAAACTGGGGAGCATTGGAGAGCGAGAGAAAAGACGATCAATTCCCAATGCTCTATTCCCCATTTCCCCTACCCGCTAACTGGACTTTTTTACTTCATATTGCCCGATGAATTGGGCTGACAAATCATTTGTCTCGCCGAATTCAATGCTTGACCAGCAGTGCCTTGCATGGCAGGTGAATTTTTATACATTGCCTGCAAATCTTGCATATCTTTCATCACCCGCTGATAGACAGCCATAGCTTGATTTCCATCTACTTCCAAAGCCGAAGGAGTGTAATTTTGCATCACTTCGATCAAGGATATTTTGCCATCTTTGGAAGCTCCAACTAAAGCATCCCGCAGGGCCGGAGCACTTTGAGCGCGAGTTGCTGGTGCATAAGCTACTTCTGCCAATTGTTTCAAAACAATTTCCCCGAAGTAGGAATTTGCGAGGCGCGTTACTAATTGAGAATCTAAAGCTACTTCTCGCGTTAATATTTCTCGCACTGATTCAGGAGTTTGTTTCGCCAGACTTAGAACGCTTTGCAGTTGAGGAGATGGTTTGCCAGTTTGTGTAAAGCTTTGCAAGTCGGCTAGGGGTAAAGTGACGTCAATAGCGCCATATTTGACTGTGACTGTTTCTAATGCCAAAGCCTTACCGCTGCTTAGCAATACTGCACTTGTTCCTAACAAAAGTGCCAAACTTAATGATAAAGACTTTGAGATTTTATTGGTAAAATGAGTTGAATGCCGGCCCATGGCATCGAGATAACCTGATTGAAACTGAAAGTTCATGGTTTTTTGCCTGTTTACGTCAAAATACTTTTTTGAGCGATCGTCTCTATGGGTGTAAATCTGAAAAATGGACTTGGGAGTTAAGCCAAGAATTTATGATTTTAGAGTGATGTCCAGGAATTTTAACCTCTCATCAGATAGGTGTCCATTTGTCACTTATATGTTAAGTCACCACCTTACATATTTTCCTGCATTGATTATATATCTTTGCAAAACTTTTGACACTCCGGGTCTGACAACACGGGGTTGTCAGGACAAATTCTATGAAAGCCACATCCACCTTAATCTAGGGACGATCGATCGTGCAAGTTGGGTTCACATATCCCGATCGAGCATATCGAGTAATTGGCGAATTCTAAGAGCATCAGGAGCATTAGGAGCATTTCTCAGGTATACTTCCAAATCGTGACGTGCTTCTGCCAAGCGCCCCAGTTGATAGTACAGAATTCCGCGATCGCGCCTTTCTCCCAGAGCATCTGGAAACAGCAGTAAAATTCCTTCGATCGCCCTGAGTACCCTCCTAGCATCTTGCTGTTGCAAATAAATCGCCTTCAGATTTCCCAGCATTCGCGCCAATAATTGCCGGGGACTGACTGCGGCGAGGAATGCCGGCTGCAACTCCATAGTTTGACCATAAATTTGAGAAATTCTCTCTTGACAATCTTCAGTAAATAAAATCTCACCACCGTTAAACGCATCAACAAAAATCCCAGCATCTTCAAAATTTGGCTTAATTAAAAAATGTCCTGGCATCCCAATTCCCACCATCGGAAAATCAATCCGCTTGGCAACTTCCAAATAAACCAGAGACAAAGAGATTGGAATACCCATACGGCGATCGATCACCTGATTCAAAAAACTATTACGGGCGTCATAATAATCCGCATCATTGCCAGCAAATCTCAAATCCTCGTATAAGTAACGGTTAATAGTTTGAATGATGCGCAGGGGATAATTCTGTGCCGGCAGGCGATCGCGAACTTCATCCGCCATGTCGTCCAGGGCATTGAGATATTCCTGTGTCTCTAAGTTCGGATATTCTTCTAAAGCTATATACAAAGCAGCTTTTGCCAGATCTATCGAATTATCTGGTTGATTAATTTCTAAATGAAATAGTTGTCGCGCTCTGGGAAAATCCATTGGTATTATTTATTTAAAGGCTCTAATCTAAGGATTTTTATCTAAATTAGCCACTATTTTTAATAAAGCTTCACGATAGATTATTTTGCCATCACTATTAAGATGAACACCATCCGATGTCAAATTAGCCTTCAAAGCTTTACCGTCAAATAATGGCTGCACAACTTCTTCATAAATTGATAACTTTTCCACAGTAGCAACTTGACGAATCAACCGATTAAACCGATCTACTCTTGAAATAGGAGCAGCAACAGTCACATCGTGGATTGCCTCAACAGTTGAATAAAAAACTGGTAGTAAAACCACTTTTTTTGCCCCCATATCTTGTTTAACAGTCGCGATTATTTGCCTCATATTGTTCACAAATTGCTCATCCATAGTTCTGTAAATAGCATCATTAGTACCCAGAGCAATGATGGCTCGATCGCACTTAACTTTAACAGCAGTGAGAAACTTAAGCTGTTCTAGCTGAGAAATTGCACTCATGCCGCCCATGGCCCAATTAAAAGTATCGTTTCCGAGAGTATTTCCCAACATCGAAGTTATGGAATCCCCAAAAAAACAAGTTTTAATTTGCCTCTGGTGAGCCACAGCAACTTGATATTTTACCTCATCCAGCCACCCTGGTTGAGAACTCAGCGTATCTGTGGGTAATTCCAGGTAATTAGCATTCGCCATCACCAAAGTCCTGCCCAAATATCCCCGTTTTCCTGCATAGATAAAAATCACCCCTATCAAAATTATATTAAAAAAAATCGAAAAAATTGCGATGGTATTTTTCATGTCGTATTTTACAATTGCAAAGTTTAAATGCCGTGACTCTTACCAATCACCCAATTGCGCCGAAAAATCCGAGCCAAAGTCGATTCTTCCAAAGCAAAATAGATTGGGCGGCCGTGAGGACAAGTGCGAGGATTCCGAGTTTGTTGCCATTCATTCAACAAATTTTGCATTTCATCCAGAGTTAAAGGAGTACCATTGCGAATGGCACTACGACAAGCCGTAGCAACTTGAGCTGCTTGCAAATCGGCTACTTTACTGAGTTCAAAAATAGCATCTCTACAGTCATCTCGCTCGGCAAACAATGCAGGAACTTCCCGCAGCGCCCATAGCTGTTCGCCAAAAGTTTCTACCTCTAAACCTAAGCGAGACAAATTCTCAATTTGCCACGCCGATAATTGACTGATAATTATGGGTTTTTCTAGAGGTTTTAACTGCCAAGCAGCGCACAATTGCTCGTACAAAACACGCTCGTGAGCGATGTGTTGTTCTACTAACCACATTCCGCTGGGATGTTCCGCTACAATGTAAGTATGGTGAACTTGAGCGATCGCCCTCAATTCCATCAATCCTATGGGATGAGCTTTTACCTGTTCGCCGTCATCCTTCTGCTCCTTAGAAATACCCAGACTATAAGCACCTTTTTGTTCCGATGCTTTGAGCAATTTTTCCACTCGATCGGGAATAGTCTGCTGCGGCAAAACATCTTCATTCAACTCCAAAGCACGAGCAATTGCCGCTCTAACTTGTGCTTGCCAAAAACTCGGATATTGCAAATAAATTTCCACCTTAGCTGGGTGTCGATTCCAGTCAATTTCCGAGGGAGAAATTTGCAGGTGAATAAAACACAGAGGATAGCGATCGCGCGGACAAGTACGAGCAAAGGCGCTGAGAATAGTTTGCTCCAATTCTGGCGATCGCACCACCCGCCGATTCACCGCCACTTTCACCCAATCCGGGCGTCTGCGATGACAGCGATCGGGCAAACCAATTACTAACTCCAAAGACGGGAAATTGGGAATTGTCAATGGGGAATTTTTACTAAACCCAAGAACAGGATCGAGCCTGAGTCCTTCATAGTCCCTGAGCGTAGTCGAAGGGTTCAGGGCGCACGTAGGGGAAGTATTGGCAATTGGTAATGAATAACTAGACTCGGTTTTTGACAAAACTAATTGCGTTTTAACCAAAGAGTCTGCGATTTTATTGCTATGGGGAACAGATGGCAAATTTACCTTTAAATACTGCAAATCATGCAAGCGAACTCCCCGCACAAATTGAGGTAAAATTTGTTTTCCTGTCAAGCCCGGTGTTATCTGAAAACAAGGCGTATTTCCTTGTCGCAACTGCAAATTTACTTGAGGGTGACACAGAGCAATTTGCTGAATAATTAATTGTACCGATCGCATTTGCTGTGCCGGTGCCAAAAAGCCGCGACGGACTGGCCAATTCCCAAACAAGTTACTAACTGTCACCACCGTCCCTGGAGCGATCGCAATTGTTTCCACCTCCACAGGTTCCCCAGCGCAGGAGTAAACTACCCGCCAGCCCGATCGAGCATTTTCTATTTCCCCCCTCGCAGAGAGATGTTCAACAGCCTGATGCTCTGGATTTTCATCTAAATCGGCAAATCCCAAATCATTTGTTCTGCTCAAGATTTCCAAAGAACCCAACTGAGCCAAACTGTGCAAAGCTTCGCCACGAAACCCCAAAGTAGCAATTTTGTAAAGGTCTGCTTCAGTGCTAATTTTGCTGGTACTGTGAGCAGAAGCAGCCTGCTGCAAATTTTTCAAATCCATTCCCGTACCGTTATCTGCAACTTGCAGTCGCCACTGTTGAGGCCATACAGAAACAATGATGCGAGTTGCGCCAGCATCCAGAGAATTTTCCACTAATTCTCGCACCGCCGCAGCCATCGAGTCAATTACCTCGCCGGCGGCAATTAAATCGATCACTTCTGGGGGTAAAGTTTGAATACTAAGTGGCATTATAATTTTAGCTATTTCTCAATTCAATTATACTTCATTTTGCCCTTAATTTAACTTATATTTTTAGGCAAACGAATGTAAAAAGTTGTTCCTTTATCATCTTCCGATTTATAGGTAATTTCCCCTTTGTGAGCATCAACCATCGACTTAGCAATCGCCGTTCCCAAACCAGTACCAGTGCGCTTTCCATAGGTCACAAAAGGTTCAAATAATTTTTCCTTAATTGCCTGCGGAATACCAGACCCATTATCGTAAATGCTAATTTCTGCCCAGTCCTCACTTTCTGTGACAGTAATCTCTACACGGCCCCCTCGTCCCCCAAAAGCTTCCACAGCATTGCCGACTAAATTTTGCAAAATGCGCAAAATCTTATTTTCGTCAGCTAGCACTATCACTTCTGTTACCCGTACTACAAACTCTACTTTAGCCGCTTCAAAATAAACCCTATTCAACTTTTCAAATTGGTGCAAAGTCTGGATGAGGTTAATTTGTTTTTTATGCAAAACAGAATTGCCACGAGAAAATTCTAATACTTCCTCTGCCATTCCCAACATTCGCTGAACCTGCAATAGAATCAGGTCGCACCATTCCTGAGTATCCTCGTCCGGGTGAATTTCTTTGATCATTTCACTTGAGAGTTTAATTCCTGTAAAAGGACTTTTGAAATCGTGAATAATTGTACTCACCATTTCTCCTACAAGTACCATTTTTTGTTTGTGAACAAACTGGTTGACATACTGATCGGTTGTGTCGCGCAAATTTTGAACAATAAAGCTAAAAATTTGCAGCACGGAAGTTCCTTTGCTAAAATGGAGTGTATCTATCAGTTCTGTGCGAGATATTTTGGCTAAATTTGAGCCTGCAATGGCTAAGGCCCTCGCACTGCGCGGCTGTCCGTCTAAAACTCCGAGTTCCCCAAAAAAGTCATCCGGTTTAGCTAGAGCAACAGTTTGATGTTTATTGTTGTCAATCCGTTTGCTAAACTTGACTTCACCTTCTAAGACTAAATATAAAAAATCCGCTGGTTCTCCCTCCTCAAAAACCAGGGTTTCCTGGGCAAAATTCTCCAAGATCGCTATTTTGCACAGGTGCGCGGCTTGTTCGGGTTCAAAGTAGGACATAAATCGATGAGAGGCTAAATCCATGTGAAAATACCACCTGAAGCTTAATCTAAACAGTTTCTTTTTTATATCTTCTCTTATTCCTCGAATTTAATTGCAGATCAACTTTTGGTTTAAAAAAAATTATTAAAAAATTAACTATACTGACTCAGAGCGATCGCTGCATTCTGACCCCCAAAGCCAAAACTCAAACCAACCGCATTTCTCACTTTGGTCGATCGGGCACAGCGCACAAAATCTAATTCAAATCCCGGTTGGCGCATTCCGGTGCAAGGTAACAATATCTGCTGTTTGATACTCATTAAACAAAAAGCTATACCCAAAGCTCCCGAAGCTCCCAAAGTATGTCCAGTCCCCCCTTTAGTGGAACTAACAGCAACTCCGAAAGGAAACAACTTATTAATTAAAAGTGCTTCGTGTTGGTCATTTAACCCCGTTGCAGTGCCGTGAGCGTGAATGTAATCGATGTCAAAGGTTGATAAATTGCTCCGTTTCAAACATTGATTTACCGCGGCGATCGCACTTTTTCCTCCAATTTCCGGCGCGTTACCATAACACGCATCATTTGTCAAGCCAAAACCCGAAACTCGGCCGTAAATTTGAGCACCGCGACCAATTGCCAAATCCGCCGATTCTAATACAAATAAAGCTCCACCTTCGCCGAGTACCAACCCTTCCCGGTCTCGATCGAAGGGATAGCAACCAGTTGTGGCCAAAGCACCCATCCGGTTAAACCCAGTCAGAGTTAAGGGTGTGATGGGCGCTTCCACAGCACCTGCGATCGCCCGCTGACACAGACCAGTTTGGATTAACTCAACAGCTTGGGCGATCGACCAAATACCAGTCGCACAAGCCGCCATCGGCGCCAGCACCGGCCCGGTAGAACCAATTGCTCTGGCCACCGCGATCGCCCCCATGTGAGGCAAAAAATGCACAAATTCAGCATGGGGAATCGGGAATTCCCTTCCTTCTTGCTTCTGACTTCCCCATACTGGGGTAAGGGGGGGTCTTCTGACTTCTGTTAACAACTCTTCCAAATTGGCTTGAAAACCACGGCTAGAGCCGATCGCAATTCCACAATCAGGAATCGGCAAAGTCAAATTAGCATCTTGCAAAGCATCTGCCAAAACCCGCCGAATTAAAGTTATAAAATCCGCAGGTTTTGGATAAATTAAAGCCAGAGGTCGAGGTTCAAGTTCTAGAAAAGGTTGATGGTGCTCAATTCCCGATTCCCCAGCCAACAGTTTTTTCCAGCTATTTTCCAGAGAGCCTAAAGCAGAAACTAAACCAATTCCAGTAACAACAACATCCATTCACTACTGACTAATGACTAATAACTAATGACTACTGAACAGCCTTAAAATTTTCCAAACCTTGAGTCACAGTAGCTTTCTCAATGCGATCGCCAGCCTCAATCTTATCAACCACATCCATCCCTTGCTTGACGTAGCCAAAAACCGCATAGCTACCGTCCAAAAAAGGTACATCCGTCAAAGTAAAATAAAACTGCGAAGAAGCCGAATCAGGAGCATTCGATCGAGCCATAGCCACAGCCCCACGACTATGCAGCAACACAGGTTTCTCAACAATCCTAGCTTCCTCAAACGTCATACTGTAAGTAGGACTTTGGGCACCTTTAGCTTTAATTTCCAGAGGAATATATCGTTCCTGAGAAGTTTTCGGGTCAATAAAACCACCAGTTCCCAACCTCTGAGAAGGGAATTTAGGATCTTTCCCCTGGGGGTCGCCACCTTGAACCACAAAAGGCTGAGGTTCCCGTACTACGCGGTGAAATACCAGCCCATCATAGACACCTTTCTGAACCAAATCCACAAAATTGCCCGCAGTAATCGGAGCATTTGTACCGTCAAGTTCGATCGTAATTGGTGCTCCTTTAACCGTCATCACCACCGTTGCTTTTCCTTCCAAACGCGGCAAGTTACTAAATTGTGAACTAGCAGCCACAACAGCAGGAGACGGAGACGGAGACAAAGAAATAGTTTCACCAGATGCCGGATTCGGTGTGGGAGTAGAATTGGCGGGAGTAGAACTACCGCATCCACCTACAAAAATGGCACCAATGATTAAAATTGAGAAAAACCACTGCTGAATTCGGATTTGCATTTTTACTTTCACTTGATTAAAAACTTGGCAACTAGAGATATTAGACCAAAAAACTTAGAAATTGCTAAGTAATCGAAACAGAGGAATCGGAACATTCTGTTTGGTCCCCCTAGTGAAGGGGGATGGGAGGCGAGGCGGTTTCATTTTCAGGTAAATCATCGTTTTGTAGGGGTGGTGGATGGGTCAGTGCCTACCCCCCCACTTACCAATCCCAAATCCCAAATCTCAAATCCCAAATTTAAAATTGTTAAAGTCCTTCCAAGGGAACCTTCAAAAATCGAGCCAATTCGGCCGCTTCATTTTCCACCTTAGACAAGGATATGGGTTGTCCGACTCTAGTCAGGGGAAACTGACGGCGGTCTTTGAGCTTGAGATAAATACTGCGACGGGGACTGAGACCGTCTTTGATGTCCACCCGTACCGATTGAACATCGGATGTTTTGCAGGTAAAGTCTACTTTACGGTTTTTGCCTGGAAAACCCCAGCGAAAGATGCGAATATTGCCAGTTTCGCGATCGAACTCATTATACCCGCCACCAAGATCCCAGAGCACAGTCAGCCAGAGGTAAGACCCCAACAGCAGAGCACAGACACCGTAGAAACCCATCGCTATCCCCTGGGGGATAAAAATTAGCTGAGTCGGGTCAGCAAAAGGCAGCAGATTTACGTGCAAGTAGCTAGAAATGCTCGACAGCAGGAAGCCAGTCCCTCCAATGCTCACCACCGTCGCCCACCAGTAATTGCTGAAGCGGCGGGAACCCAAAACCTGCTGGCGCAGGATGCGTCCGCTCGAAGTCGTTGTTTGTGCAGTCATAAAATTCAAAAGCCTTAAAGCCAAATCTTAATTCAACTACCAATCGAGTTGAAATTTTATGAAATTATAATGTATAGTTATGTTAACTTTAATTAGAACCACCTTTCATCCCCAACTAACATTCATCTGATGAAGAATTTTAGTTGGGGTAATTGACAAACCTTAACCTTTTAACAAGCAAGAGGATTTTACAGCAATGACAATCGCAGTCGGACGCGCCCAGAACGAGCGAGGCATCTTTGATGTACTCGACGACTGGCTCAAACGCGATCGCTTCGTCTTCGTAGGCTGGTCTGGCATCCTGCTATTCCCCTGCGCCTACATGGCCATCGGTGGCTGGCTGACCGGCACCACCTTCGTCACATCCTGGTACACCCACGGTTTGGCAAGCTCCTACCTCGAAGGAGCCAACTTCCTCACCGTCGCAGTATCCACCCCAGCCAACAGCCTCGGACACTCCCTGCTGTTCCTGTGGGGCCCCGAAGCACAGTGGGACTTCACCCGCTGGTTCCAACTCGGTGGCCTATGGGCCTTTGTCGCACTCCACGGCGCTTTCGCACTGATCGGCTTCTGCTTGCGTCAGATCGAAATCTCCCGTTTAGTCGGCATCCGTCCTTACAACGCCTTGGCATTCACCGGCCCCATCGCCGTGTTCGTCTCGGTGTTCCTGCTTTACCCCTTGGGTCAATCAGGCTGGTTCTTCGCCCCTAGCTTCGGCGTGGCAGCAATTTTCCGCTTCCTATTATTCCTGCAAGGCTTCCACAACTGGACCCTCAACCCCTTCCACATGATGGGTGTTGCAGGTATCTTGGGTGGTGCGCTGTTGTGCGCCATTCACGGTGCAACGGTGGAAAACACCTTGTTTGAAGACGGTGAAGGTTCAAACACCTTCCGCGCTTTCAACCCAACTCAGTCTGAAGAAACCTACTCCATGGTGACAGCTAACCGTTTTTGGTCGCAAATCTTCGGAATTGCATTCTCCAACAAACGTTGGTTACACTTCTTCATGTTGTTCGTACCTGTCACAGGCTTGTGGATGAGCTCTTTGGGTATCGTTGGTTTAGCATTAAACCTGCGGGCCTATGACTTTGTATCCCAAGAACTTCGTGCAGCAGAAGATCCTGAGTTTGAAACGTTCTACACTAAGAATATTCTGTTGAACGAAGGTATTCGTGCTTGGATGGCTCCAACGGACCAACCACACGAAAACTTCATCTTCCCAGAAGAAGTTCTGCCTCGTGGTAACGCACTTTAATAAATCAGGATTTGGATTTCAGATTAATCTTTAAACACTGATCTCCAAATCCTAGTTCCCAGGCGGAGGGGCTGCTTCCCCGCAACCAATCTGGTAACGAAAAAACCTGAAAGTCCCAATCAAAAATCCCAAATTGATGGAGGTTATACCGCGTGGTAACGCTCTCTAATTCCTATGCAAGCGGTCGCGACCAAGAGTCCTCCGGGTTCGCTTGGTGGTCTGGCAACGCTCGTTTGATCAATCTTTCCGGTAAACTGCTCGGCGCCCACGTCGCTCACGCCGGCTTGATCGTTTTCTGGGCAGGAGCAATGACTTTGTTTGAAGTTGCTCACTTTATTCCAGAAAAGCCCATGTACGAACAAGGCTTAATCTTGATGCCTCACGTCGCTACTTTGGGTTGGGGCGTCGGCCCTGGCGGTGAAGTTACAGACATCTTCCCGTTCTTCGTAGTTGGTGTTCTCCACTTGATTTCATCTGCTGTTCTCGGTTTGGGCGGCATTTATCACGCCGTTCGCGGCCCTGAAGTTCTCGAAGAATACTCTTCGTTCTTCGGCTACGACTGGAAAGATAAGAACCAGATGACCAATATCATCGGCTATCACCTGATTTTGTTGGGTGGCGGTTGCTTGCTGCTGGTTGCTAAGGCTATGTTCTTCGGCGGTGTCTATGACACTTGGGCTCCGGGCGGCGGCGACGTGCGTATTATCACGAACCCGACTCTCAACCCCGCTGTGATTTTTGGCTACTTGGTTCGCTCTCCTTTTGGTGGCGAAGGCTGGATAGTCAGCGTCAACAACATGGAAGACATTATCGGCGGTCACATCTGGCTGGGCCTGATTTGTATCGCTGGCGGTGTTTGGCACATTTTGACCAAGCCTTTCGGCTGGGCTCGTCGCGCTTTAATCTGGTCTGGCGAAGCTTACTTGTCTTACAGCTTGGGTGCTTTGTCCCTGATGGGCTTCATCGCTTGCTGTTTTGTTTGGTTCAACAACACTGCTTACCCCAGCGAATTCTACGGTCCGACTGGTCCTGAAGCTTCTCAAGCGCAAGCTTTGACCTTCTTGATCCGCGACCAACGCTTGGGTGCTAACGTTGGTTCTGCACAAGGCCCGACTGGTTTGGGTAAATACCTGATGCGCTCTCCTACTGGCGAAATCATTTTCGGCGGTGAAACCATGCGTTTCTGGGATTTCCAAGGCCCTTGGTTGGAACCTTTGCGTGGTACTAATGGCTTGGATTTGAACAAAATCAAGAATGACATTCAGCCTTGGCAAGCTCGCCGCGCTGCTGAGTACATGACTCACGCTCCTTTGGGTTCTTTGAACTCTGTGGGTGGTGTGGCGACTGAAGTTAACTCGTTTAACTTCACTTCTCCTCGTTCTTGGTTGTCCTGTTTCCACTTTGTGATGGGTTTCTTTTTCTTGGTCGGCCACTTGTGGCACGCTGGTCGCGCTCGCGCGGCTGTCGCTGGCTTTGAGAAGGGTATCAATCGTGAGACGGAAGCGGTTCTTTCTATGCCTGATTTGGATTAATCGATCGCATTTATTGCTGATTTGATTGTCTAATCATTAAAAGGCTCCTGTTTAATCGCAGGAGCCTTTTTATGGTAATAAAATGATATGGTTTCGGAATGATTTAACCGCAGAGAGCGCAGAGACCACAGAGTTCGAGATGAGAGAGATGAATAATTCCGATACCAAGGGATTTGATATGAATCATCAAACTTGGTTGACATTACTAAAAACACACCGGGCGATCGCAGTTATTCGTTCCTCAGACAAGGAAATGGCTTTGCAAATGGCAAAAGCCGTAGCAAAAGGGGGAATTCAGTTTATTGAAATTACTTGGAATACTGAAAAAGCGGGTGAGTTAATTTCTCAACTCCGCTTGGAATTGCCGGAGTTTAGTATTGGTACTGGCACATTATTGAATTTAGAACAGTTGCAGGAAGCTATAGCTTGTGGCGCTCAATTCCTGTTTACTCCTCACACTGATGTAGCTATGATTAAAGTAGCTGTTGATGCGGGAGTGCCGATCGTCCCTGGTGCTTTCTCTCCGACGGAAATTGTCACAGCGTGGCAAGCTGGCGCTACCTGCGTTAAAGTGTTTCCGATATCGAGTTTGGGAGGTGCGGCTTACCTGAAAGCTCTGCAAGGCCCGCTGGGTGACATTCCTTTGATTCCGACGGGTGGGGTGACGCTGGATAATGCGAAGGTATTTATTGATGCTGGGGCGATCGCCGTTGGTTTAGCTGGAGACTTATTTCCCAAACATTTGGTGGCTAATGGCGATTGGGAGGCGATCGGGCAAATTGCTCGAACTCTCACCCAAAACTTAACAACTTCTTAATCCTGTTTCCCAATCTAAAATCTCAAATCTGAAATTTCAAATGATATGAGGTGTGAGACATGAAAAACAATATAAACTCAAGTTACTTCCGCTGGGTTGGAACTTTCTGTGCTGGTTTCGCCTTGACAGTTGCAGCTTTTTGTGGTGGTTCAAATGCTGTAATTGCTGGCGAACAGCACAACACAATTGCCTATCGAATTATGGAGTTGCAACAATCTAGTCAACGCTGGATTGAAATCGATCTATCAAGACAAAAGCTCATAGCTTGGGAAGGAAATAAATCAGTTTATGCTGTAAATATTTCCAGTGGTAAATCTTCGACTCCCACCCGCACGGGAACTTTTGCGATTCAAACCAAATATCGCGTCGCTAGGATGACTGGGCCGGACTACGATGTCCCCGACGTTCCTTATACAATGTATTACGATGGGGGCATGGCAATCCACGGCGCTTATTGGCACAATTTGTTTGGCAATCCTGTGACTCACGGCTGTACAAATGTGGCGGTAAATCACGCTAAATGGCTCTTCAATTGGGCATCGGTGGGGACTGCGGTGGTGGTACACAAATCTTAATTGTTAGTTTTTAACAGTTAACTGTTAGTTGTTAATTGTTAGTTGTTAACTTTTAACAGTTAACTGTTAGTTGTTAGTTGTTATAGCCTTTATCAGGTAGATTCAGCAAATAACGACTTTTAATATATTCTTTTAAAATCGGGATTAAACTGATGAAATTACCATTTTCTGTAGTTTCTGTTTCCAGTAAAAATCGCATTTTTAAGGATAATATGCTATTGACTATTTCTGTCGCTACTAGGTCAATTTTATGGGTGATTTTAGAGATGCCAATCGGTGCTGTTTCTTGGGCTAATTGTAACATGATGGTTTGTTCTGTTGGCGCTAATTTTTGCCATTGTCGATCGAGGTGCGATCGCACTCCTTCTGGAACAATTAATTGATTATATTCTAAGAATTGACTCACATTCCCGGCATATAAATGTAAGATTAATGTGGCGGTAAAATCTAACCATAAGGGATGACCTTGATAAATGGTAATTAATTGCGACCATAGTTCTTCATTTTCTAAGTTTTGGTGATGTAAAATTTCTGCTGTATCTGAGTCTAAGCCTGATAATATTAAAGATTTAATGGGATAATTAGATTTTTCTAGTTGTTGAATTTCTTGCCATTTTTCTTGGGAGAGGAGGATGATGTTACTGTTATGGGAAGATTGGGCGATCGCCTGAAATAATAAGTTATAGGAAGTGCGATCGGTTTGCCACGTTCCCGCTAATTTTTGGTTAGTAAAAAGATTTTGGATATCGTCAAGAATAATTAAACATTGATATTGAGTTAAGTAGTCAATAAAGAGGTTAATTTGGGATTCAATATCGTTAGGTATTTCTAGCGGTGAGAAGATTTGTAATAAGTTAGTTAATGTGGTGGTAAGGGAAGGGGAAAAATAGAGAGAACGATAAATAATATAGTCGAAGTGTTGGGGAATTTCGTTAATCAGATGAAGCGCGATCGCAGTTTTTCCAATTCCGCTAATACCGAAAATGGTGATGAGGTGAATCTGTTGATTGATTATCCAATCTTTGAGAGTAGAGAGTTCGTTATTTCTACCGTAAAAATAGGGAAATTTAGGGGCATTGTTGAGGTGGAGTTTAGGGATAGATTTTTTTTGCGTTGGGGGTGAGTTATTGTTTGGGTATGTATTGTTTGAACACAAATTAATGTTGTTAGTAACTGTTATATTAGATGATGTATTACTGATAATTGCTGATGAAAAATTTGTTTTTTCTAAAATAGCTTTAACATTGGCTTTTCTAACCTTTTCTCCTAATAACTGAGATAAAAGTTTCCATAAATCAGAAGCGGTATCACCGACATGACTTTCACTATATCCAGATTTGAGAGCAATTTCCGCATAAGTTTGATCTTGTAAAGTGCCTTCTAAAACAGATTTTTGTATAAAATCCAGATGTAACCCTGTTTTATCAAAGAGTAGATCATCTAAAAGATCGACAACTTGGGCTATGTCCATAATATAGAGATGCTAAAATTTTAGCCATTATATCATAACTTTCCGATTTTTCCTAATTTTCCTAATTTAATTGGTCATTATTAAGTCCCGAAGTTTCCTAAACAGGTACTTGGTTTATGTAGTTTAGAATATTTTAAAAGGTATGTATCTTACCACACAGGAGTTTTCTAAATGAAAATTAAAACTTTTGTAATATTAGGTTCTTTGTTTGCCAGTTTAGGAATTTTTTCAGCAACAACAGCATTAGCTCAAGGCAGAGTTGTAAATTATCAAGGTGAGAAATATCTTTTCCTACCACAAGGTGAAGAACCGGGGCCAAACGTGCGCTGTAGTCGTGATGGTGAAAGTTGCTATTCTCTTAGCCCAGCCCCAGCTAATTGTGACGGAACAGGGTGTTTATATCGATTGTCTCCTATCACTACGAGAAGTATATTTCAGAACCCTCTCTATGCAGATGCTTGCTGGAATATCGGTTCTAGCTATGATTTGATCATTGCGAACAATGGTATTGACTGTAGAATATATGGAATGTCTAATCAAATGTCTCAACAAAAAATGAGGCAGGCAGAAGATACTAAAAGAAAATTGGATGAAACTTATGAAAAGCTTAGACAATTAAGCAGGTAAATTTGCACTAAATTACCTTCAGATGTTAGCTTGGGTCAAGCGTCAGCGCGACCCAACTTATAATTTCGATTAATCATAGCGATCGCTTATAACTACCTATTAGTGAGATTGCTTAGGCGCAATTTCAAACCCTAGTTCAGATACATAAAAACAAACATCAAACTCAGCCAAAAAATTTAACCTTCCTAAAATGATCGGCATATTTCTTTGTCTAGTCCAAGCAAAAGCCAAGTTAACTGGTGCAAACCTGCTGACTGTGCCTGACAATAACAAAGCCCTAGCCTCGATATTTGCCAGATTTCCCGACAAAGAAATAATAAAAGTTTGTTCATCCCAAACTGCCCCTAATTGTAACCCAATTTCATATGGCAAAACATTCATACTTGCCCCCGTATCCAGCAACCCCATCACTTGAATCGACTGGCTCCGATAGCTTAATCTTATTGGTAAATAAGGCGCATAAGACACCTCCCCAAAGCGATCGAATTGAGAGGCAAAAGAGTATTTTTCACCATTAAGCATTTTGCAGTTTCTTTTGTTCCTCTAAAAATTGTGCTAATTGACGCGCTCCCTCATCGGAATTATGCAACATCTCAAAATAATTATCTTTAGAATCTAAGTTCGCCAAATCTTCTTCTTTTGCTAACTCAGAAGCCAAAAACTCTATTACCCTTAATTTATCCACACGGGATAAATGACCAAGCAGAGGAAATAATTGTGCAATTGGCATAATTAAAATTTCCATTTATATTCAACTTATCCATATTGCCAACAGTTTTGCGTTTTTGTCAAGCCGATCGCTCTTTATAATTCCATCTCTTCTAAATTTGTTAATTCTCCTCTTTGAGCGCGAGATAACAAAAGGCGTAATCTTTGTTGCATTTCATCCGTTGGCTGAAAATCTGCTATTTGTTGTTGAGTGGGCGCACTTGCCAAAAAATCAACAATATAACGATAGACCTGAACTGGTAATAATGGTTGATCTACTGATTGAGCTAAAACTTCAGGTAATCGCTCTTGTATTAGACTCAGTTTAGCTGATAGTTCTTCTGGTATTTCTATATTAATAATTGCCATGCTGTTACCTCTGAATTAAAGTCTCGATAAAGCGATAATGCGATCGTCCAATCGATCGTGTCGAACTCACGTTAACTCAATTGCACCACGGGTTTATCCTCTAACAAAGTTTGATTTGTCAGCAAATCTTCGACGGTAATTCGCAGAAAACGCTGTTCATCAACGCGGAACAAAACTTTTATACGATCGCCTCCCGGATACCCAGGCGGTGTCAATTGAGCGATGCTACGGGCTCCATCTTTGTCATTTAGTGGTTGTACAGATGTTTTACCTGCGAGTTGGCGAGTAATGAGTCTATCACCATCAAAATAAATTTCTGTGCCACCAGTTTCCGCTCCCAATTCACCGATAATTAATTCTATACTCGGCTGATTTTCTAGAGAAGCTCCCAATACTAATTCTACTGGTTCGGTCATCGGGTAAGACTGACCGGATTTGATTAAGTTATGCCAACTATGACAATTTTCGCGACGATTCCAGTAGCGAATGCCGTAACTGTGGTAGAGAAAATCTTTGATTTGTATACCTTGACTCAGTTGCAGAGCACCTTGGGCGATCGCCTCAAAGGGCTTGTCACACCTAATTTTTGCTTGGTCGAAATATTGTTCAACCCACCGTTTTACAGCCGGAATTTGTACAGTGCCGCCAACTAGCAAAACTGCATCGATATCCCCAATTTCTAAACCCTGACGGCGCGCTTGCTGCAATACTTGATTCATGGACTCATCCAGGTTGTCAAAAAATTGATGTTCGGCGAGGATGGATTCAAAGCGATCGCGATTTAATTCTAATTCATAAGTCTCAAAATTTTCTTCATCAAAATAGACCTCTGTAGCCCGTTCTTGCACAGACAATTGAATTTTTAAACGTTCGGCTAATCTGGTGATGATGGAAGATGGCATCATTCCTGTAGTTTTGATGAAATCATCTGCCAGCCAATTATCAATATCCGAACCGCCTAAATTTTGTCCAGCTTTAGCTAAAACACGGGCTATTTTGGCTTTTTGTCCTGAAGATGTAGCCAGGGATCTGTCGCCCCATTTCAGCAGGAAACCCAGGGGCTTTTTGTTGGCAGAAATATCTAAACGCACTAAGGAAAGGTCGAGAGTTCCGCCGCCGAAATCAATTACTAACAGATTTTCGCGATCGGCTAAACCGTAACCCAAAGCCGCCGCAGTTGGTTCATCCAACATCCGCACCTGTTCTACTTGCAAAGATTGAGAGACTTTGCCAAGCCAATTGCGGTAAGCTTCAAAACTGTCTACAGGAACGGTAAAAACCAAAGAATCTACAGGTAGTGATAGTTCGCGAATTGAGCCGACAATTTGGCTCAAAAACCAGTCTCCTACTTTTTCAAAAGTAACTATTTGTCCATCAAGTTCCGGGACGAAACCTTGAATGGGAGTGCCAATTCCTCGCTTGAAATTGCGAAAAAATCGAGAATCTGTAGTCAAGTCAAGGCCTTTGTCGCGGACTTGTTGACCAAGTATGACTTGATTTTGAGCAGCGTCCTCAACGTAGAGCAAACTGGGAATTAGGGGCGGATTTTGAGCTGAAATTGCCGAGAGTCCCGGAAATTTCAAAGTTTCGGGCTGCGAAGTCGCCGGATTCCAGCGAGCGACGACGGTGTTGCTAGTTCCAAAATCAATTGCGATCGCCATTGAAGCAAAATACACAGCTACTAGGGATTACAGCATATTAGGGTATTTGGAGACGCCTATGCAAATAGGATATTTCAGGCAGAAAATTGCTGGCTAACCTGTCGCCTACCCTCAGCAGATCGCTCCTGAGCGCTAGATTATTTATTTTTGCTTTCAATTCCAGCTAAAATCAGAATGAGACTTTTTGAGAAATCTCTGATTAGGGATGCAGCAGATGAACCTACCTTCTTTCTTGTGGTTGTGGAAAATAGCGGCTTGGTCCATGGGTTTTTCCCTGTTTGCTTACCTGTTGCTGGCGGTTACTGGAACATGGATGTTTGCCGCTCGTAGCACCAAAAACCCCCGTCCCAAATGGCTGCGTCCTTTCCATTTAGCTACAGGTGCGGGGATGGCGACTTTGGTAATTTTACTGCTGGGAATTGGCATAGTTGGAACCCTGGGAGAATACGGCTATTTAGGTCATTCTGCTCATTTGCCTGTGGGGTTAGCAGTTGTTACTTTGGTGTTAGTTTCTGTTGCTAGCGGTCTGCAAATCAGCCCCAAAAATCCTTGGGCTCGTCCTTTACATATTGGTGCTAATTTGACTTTGTGTGGGGGATTTGTGCTGGTGTTGCTGACAGGATGGACTATTGTCCAAAAGTATTTGCCTTGATGTTTTTGCAGTTTGCTAACCCGTTTATGATTTGGCGGTTGAAACAGCTACCATAAAAAATTTCGTCCGCGCCACGCGAGAATGAAAAATAAGGGGGTATGATTTGGTCTCAGAAAATCGGGTTTTTGTGTAATATCGTTTACGGTTGCATCGGAATGATTTAACCGCAGAGAGCGCAGAGGGCACAGAGGAGGAGAAGAGAGAGATGAATACAGGACGATACCAAAGGATTTGATATAATATCAAATCCTCTCTTCATTGGAATTATTAAACTCTCTCTTCTCGAACTTCGCGTCCTTCGCGCCTTCGCGGTTAAATCATTCCGATACAACCGGAATTGATATAACTTCTGAGTTACTTGCCACCGTAATAAAAGGCAACTTCTTTATCCTTGAGCGGTGCAAAGTTGGCAGCGATCAGCATTTGATCTAGTTCTGCTTGAGGCAGGTGTTTGACACCGATGCGGACAATGCGCGATCGCATGGTATTTGATACACCACTGCGCTGTCTCCCTGCTTCTAATCCCATTACTTTCTCGTAAAGGTCTAATTTTGCCTGGGGAATTGGAGAGCCATCAAAGTCTATACCAGAGGCGATCGCGACATCGATCGCATCTGCGCCAGTTGTAGATTGAGCCACTGATTTTGTTTGTTCAGACATGGGTAATAATTTAAAAAAAAAGGCGATCGCTCAACCGAAAAATCTCAAATTGGGCGTATAAATAAGCTCAAATCCTTGATTTGTCAAGGATTGAATTTAGTGCGGATAAAAGGACTTGAACCTTCACTCCTCTCGGAACCAGAACCTAAATCTGGCGCGTCTGCCAATTCCGCCATATCCGCGTAGTCACATTAAACAAAATTACCACATACTACTTTATTTGTCAAGCCTAATTGAAAAACCCGGTTTTGGTTCTGAGTAAGCCTAGTTGGAGGGTGGGCAAGCATCCCCGACTTTAGACTTGGGGAGGTTGAAACCGGGTTGGCTGGTGGGTGATGCTAACTTATTTTTGACCCAGTGCTTTCCAAGTGGTGTCATCTACCACTCCATCTGCCTTGAAACCTTTGTCATCCTGAAACCCCTTGACAGCAGCAATGGTCTTGGCACCAAAAATACCGTCGATCGGACCTGGATCGTAACCTTGAACTTCTAGGCGCACCTGTAGTGTTTTCACTTTGGCACCAGAGGAGCCTTTAGAGAGAATAGTTACAGTGGTTGGAGCGTTGCTGGGAGAGTTGCTGGGAGCGTTGCTGGGAACTGAAGCATCCTTCTGAATGGGAGATTCCTCCTCAACTTTTTTAGGAGCAGATACCGGCTCGGCTGCTAATGCTGTCCAAGTCTCTTTGTTTACGATGCCGTCTGAATCCAACCCCTTAGCTCGTTGAAATTCACTGACAGCAGCGGTGGTGCGGGAGCCATAGGCACCGTCGATCGTGCCGATGGAGAAACCATGAATTTGCAACCGTTGTTGTATGGCTGCAACTTCAGGTCCGTCTGCTCCTGCGGATATAGTTTTTTCCTTTTTGACTGGTTTTTGATCTCCGGTATAAAAAGGCTTGTTAAACATATCTGTTTGGGAATTCGCCTCTGGGGATGAAGTACCAGGGTCAGCCGGAGCCACAAAGTCTCTGCGGTACTGTTCTTGGACAAAGGGTTTGGACTCGAAAGCTGCGGTAGCATTCCTGGTGAATCCAGGAGCTATCAGAGCCACTAGACCGAGAATCGTTGCAGTAGTCACTCGCATAGGTTTTCCTCTCGATAGTAAACTTTTGTAAATTACGACTGTTTTATGGTTTCTGTGTTCAATTGTAATACCATGGAGGACACACTTACTCATATCTAACGAATGTTAGATAGAGTGATACTAATGAATTAGTAAGGTGTCAAACACTATAGGACTCAACGGGAATGCCTCTATTTGGCGATCGCCAAGTTTGGAATTAGATCAATTCCGGTTCCACTCAGATATGATTGTTGACTGTTGAGGGTTGAATGTTGACTGTTTCAACATTAGACATCTCCTAAAAAGATAGTCAAGAACAGGCAGGATGGCTGTTCCATATAAATTATGGGAGATGTCTAATACCGATGCAGCCGGAGACGATATTAGTAAGCATTTGAAACCGCTTTTTTGACCTCAACTAAATAAATCCGAGCGGGTGGACTTAATTCAACTCGGTTGCACAAATATAGGCTACACAAATATACATTGACCCTGGGCGATTACCCGGTAGATTTCCTCATACAGCGGTTCCCGCTGTATAATGGTACAATAAATAATAACAAAATATCATCTTGTATTAAAAATTAATGAAAGCATATTCTCTCGATCTCCGCCAAAAAATAGTAATAGCACATTTGGTTCAA
>JAHREW010000016.1 GCA_020883125.1 Microcoleus sp. CAWBG506 | reverse complement strand
CTACTGACTACTGACTGCTGACTAATGACTGCTGACTAATGACTGCTGACTAATGACTGCTGACTAATGACTGCTGACTAATGACTGCTGACTAATGACTGCTGACTACTGACTGCTGACTAATGACTGCTGACTAATGACTGCTGACTAATGACTGCTGACTACTGACTACTGACTACTGACTGCTGACTAATGACTGCTGACTAATGACTGCTGACTAATGACTGCTGACTAATAACTTCTGACTAAGGACAATTTATGACATTAACTGTGCGCGTAGTTGCCCCAGACAAAACTGTTTGGGATTCCAATGCTGAAGAAGTAATTCTGCCGAGCACTACAGGCCAATTGGGTATTTTAAGCGGTCACGCTCCGATGTTGACTGCTTTGGATACCGGAGTGATGCGCGTCCGTCCTGGTAAGGAGTGGGTGTCTATTGCTCTGATGGGTGGCTTTGCAGAAATCCAAGAAAATCGAGTGACGGTTCTGGTCAATGGCGCCGAAAAAGGTGACAAAATTGATCGAGAAACTGCCCGTGCTGCCTACACTGAAGCAGAAGCTCGTTTGGAAAAGTCCACTAATGGCACTCTCCAAGAGCAAATTCAAGCTAAGCAAGCAATTAAACGTGCGCGAGCTCGTTTTCAAGCTGCCGGTGGCACGCTCGCTAATTAGGGACACAACATTATTATTGTGTCTTGAGGATATGACACAACATTGTTGTGTCATATCCATTCCGGCTGTGCCGGAATGATATAGAGGACACGGCAGTGCCCTTGGACTACCGTGATTAATTGTAGGGACACAACATTGTTGTGTCCCTGCTGTTTTGTTAAATCCCAACTTCCGACAATAGAGATTGCATTGTTTCCCAAGATAGCCCTTGCTGAAGATAGCGGGGGTTATTTGGATTGTAGGGTCCTGCAAGGCGATCGACACTGATAATTTTTGCTCCCTCCGGTAAAACTGGTATATCTGGATCGAAGGCAGTCGATCGCACCAGGGAACTAGAAAAGCCTTTAAAAATAGAAATTTCATCGAACTCGCCCTCACTTTCAACCTTCACGATTAAAACTTCTTGAGGGCGTTTTACTGTGTATTGTTCCAAGCGGCGAGCGATCGAATCAGTCATCCTAAATATCACTTTATTAACAACTATAATCTAGCATGATTTAGCCGTTGATTGCCCAAGGGTTGTGGGGAATTTATTAAGAAAATTAGACATTTTTTCATAATTTAATCACAACCAGTAAAATGGGGTGGTCATCAAAAAAAATTAACGTTTTATCCGGTTTTGCCTAGATTGTCTCAGTCATAATACATTCAGGGTTAATGATTCGGACTGCCAATTTTATAAAGGCTCAAGACTTGTCATCCCCTTGCTGATTTTGACCCCAAACGTGAATAGAGTGTCCAAGGCGATCGGACTTCCAGGTGAAACCGAGAGAATCTACCTACTTTGGGACACTTTCCAGGTGCGAGGACTGTCCAGTTTGTCAAGGGTACTCAACTCAGGACTTCTATTGCCCAAAATTTAACTTATAATTAGTTTAAAAACAAAACACTTAACAGGGGTGTAGATTCCAGCCGATCGCCAAACTAACTATTCTAAGATAAGTGATTGCTATGTCAACTTTTTTTCTAAAAAATTTAGCTACCCAACTTTCAGGAAAAGTTAATTTACGAACAGTCGTCATAGTACCCTTTGTATTGCAAGTATTTGCAGCCGTGGGACTGGTGGGATATTTATCATTTAAAAACGGCCAAAGGTCAGTAAACGACTTGGCTGGTCAATTGATGAGCGAAGTCAGCAATCGCATTGAACAAAATTTAAAAACCTATCTAGAAACTCCTCACCAGATTAATCAAAGCAAACAAGATGCTGTGACATTGGGTTTTGTGAATATGAAAGACTTGTCAGCTTGGGAGAAATATCTGTGGAGACAAGTGCAACTATACCCTTACATCAATTTTACGTCCCTCGGCAATAAAAATGGAGAGTATCGCACGGGAGAAAAGATGTCCGATGGCACCTTATTGATTAACGCATCAGGTCCGTCCACAGGTTTTGACTTTCATTCGTACCATACCAACGATAAAGGCGATCGGACTACAGTAGCAGCCGTTGTCAAAAATTTTGATATCCGACAACACCCTTCTTATACCTTAGCCGCCTTAGAACGTAAACCAACTTGGAGTTCTGTCTATGTGTCCTTCCTGGAACCAACATTAATCATCAGTGCCCTCAAACCAGTCTACGCCAGCCAAAAACAGCTAGAAGGGGTTTTAGTTACAGCCTTGCGTCTCGATGCCATAGGTCAATTTTTAAATGGCCTCAAAATCGGCAAATCTGGTCAGACATTTATTGTAGACAAAAATGGCATACTCCTTGCAACTTCGACATCCGAAAAACCTTTTAGGACAAAAAAAAATCAAAAAGAACTGTTTAAAGTTACCGAAAGTAGCGATGCTGTAACTCAAGCAACAGCTAAATATTTAGCAACTAAATTTACAGACTTGCACCAAATTGAAAATTCCCAGCAAATCAATTTTGAAATCAACGGGAAACAGCAATTTTTAAAAGTTCTGCCATTTAAAGATGGCAAAGGTTTAGATTGGTTAATTGTAGTCGTCGTTCCCGAAGCCGACTTTATGGCACAGATTGATGCCAACACCCGCACTACAGTGCTGCTGTGTCTAGCTGCTTTGGCGATGGCAACAGTGGTGGGAATTTGGACATCCCGCTGGATTGTCAAACCTATTCTCGAACTGAAAGACGCAGCCACAGCTTTGTCTGAAGGACAATTTGACAGAACTGTAAAACTCGATAGAAGCGACGAATTAGGCGTACTTGCCACAGCTTTTAATAGTATGGCTGCACAACTGCAAGCATCTTTTACCGCCTTAGAAACTAAAAATAGCGAATTGCAGCGACTGGACAAACTCAAAGACGAATTCTTAGCCAATACTTCCCACGAACTCCGCACTCCCCTCAACGGGATTATTGGTATTGCAGAATCTTTAATAGACGGTGCTACCGGAACGCTGCCAGAAAAAACTAATATGAACTTAGCTTTGATTTCATCTTCTGGCAAAAGACTGTCATCTTTAATTAACGATATTCTTGACTTTTCTCAACTCAAGCACAAAACTCTCGACCTCCAAATTAAACCCGTTGGTATCCGGGAAATTGTCTACATAATTCTGACTTTATCTAAGCCCTCGGTAGGTAACAAAAATTTATTGTTAATCAATTCCATCAGTCCAGAATTGCCACCAGTGGCTGCCGATGAAAATCGTTTAGAACAAATACTTTACAATTTAATCGGTAATGCGATTAAATTTACGGAAAGTGGGAATGTAGAAATTTCGGCAGAATTGTTAACGAACAATGAAAAATCATCAACACCTAATTCCCAAGTAGCGATTACTGTATCCGACACGGGGATTGGCATCGCCGAGGAAAAATTAGAGCGAATTTTTGAATCCTTTGAACAAGCTGACGGTTCCACTGCTAGAGAATTTGGTGGCACGGGTTTAGGTTTGGCTGTAGTTAAGCAATTAGTTGAATTGCACGGAGGTCAAATTCGGGTATCTTCAACTTTAGGAGTTGGTTCTCAATTTACCTTTACTTTGCCAGTCTCTGAAAGTCAACCAGAAGCTAGCAGCAGGTATCCCCTTCTGGCTGAGGGCGATCGCAATCTAATCAATCATCAGGTTACAGCCGAATTACCGATGATACATTCTCAGTTACCAGCCAATCAAGAACTACTGCCAACTGATAAAATTAAAATCTTGATTGTCGATGATGAGCCGATTAATATCCAGGTGTTAATCAACAGTCTTTCTATTGAAAATTATGCGATTACTCAAGCTAGCAATGGGTTGGAAGCCTTAAGTTTGATAGAAAATGGATTTAAGCCTGACTTAATGTTACTTGATGTCATGATGCCCCGGATGACTGGTTATGAAGTGTGTCGAGAAGTTCGCAAAATATACTCGCCTTTAGAATTACCGATTTTGATGTTGACTGCGAAAAATCAAACCTCTGATTTGGTAGAAGCTTTTAACTTAGAAGCTAATGATTATGTAACTAAACCTTTTATTAAAAAGGAATTGTTGGCAAGAATTAATACTCAAATTCGTTTGGCAAAATTGAATGCAGCCTACGGCAGATTTGTGCCTCACGATTTTTTAAATCTGCTGGAAAAACCTAGTATTATTGAAGTTAAATTAGGGGAAAATAAAGAAAGAAATATGACTGTTTTGTTTGCTGATATTCGCTCATTTACGGTGCTATCAGAACAAATGACACCTACAGAAAATTTTGCTTTTATTAATAATTATCTAGGGAGAGTTAGCCCAGCAATAAGAAAAAACAATGGGTTTATTGACAAATATATTGGGGATGCAGTCATGGCACTGTTTCCTACTTTTCCTGATGATGGGGTTCGAGCAGCTATTGAGATGCAGAAAGAAGTAAATATTTATAACCAACAGCGACAAGAAAGTGGCTTGGATCCTATTTCCATCGGCATTGGTTTACACGTTGGTAATTTAATGTTGGGCACAATTGGTGAGCGAGAACGGATGGAAAGTACAGTGATTGCTGATGCGGTGAATCTGGCTTCTCGTTTGGAAGGGTTGACTAAGGTTTATGGTTCGGGAATTTTAGTTAGCGATGCTGTGATCTATGGTTTGAGCGATCGCGAACAATATAAGTACCGATTTGTCGATCGAGTCACAGTGAAAGGGAAAACAACTGCTGTGTCGGTGTTTGAGATTTACGATACAGAAACAGAACAAACTATTTCACTCAAGCAGCAAACTGCGGAGGTTTTTCAACAAGGTTTAGATTTGTACTATCAACAAAAATTTGTTTCAGCACAAAAAACTTTTCAGAATATTTTACAAATTAATCCTGAAGATAAGGTAGCAATGCTCTATTTCAAACGAGCTCGTAAGTATCGAATGTACGGAGCACCGGATGGCTGGGTAGGGGTGGAAGCTTTGACTGAAAAATAGGGAATCAGGGATTGGGGATTTGGAATCAACAGTTAACAGTTAACTGTCAACTGTCAAAAATTCGGTGTTACCGAAATCGATATCAGTCCTAATTAATTTACTGACCCGTAGCCGATCGCCCTTGTTTGCCCAGTCTAATTAACACAAAATAGGATAAGTAAACTACATAAATTGCTAAACCTATCATCGCTAAAAACCCCAAAAATTGAGGGTTAGTGTTAGGGTGAAACATCTGTTTGTAGAGCCAAGGTGGGTCCAGCCAAATGCGGCAAAATGGTTCCTCAATGATTTGACTTTGAGATTGGAATGCGCAAGTTAAGAAGGGAATTTGAGCGATCGCACCCAATCCGCTGTAAACAGTAATCGCCCATCGCCAAGCAGTAAAAGCCAGTTTCAGAGGCGATTGGGGTCGATCGTCAATTTCTTCGTTCAAATCTGTCCAAAACCACAGACAAGCAGGAATCAAAGCCCTGGCGATCGCCGACGACACAAAGCCCACTGGCAGGGCTGCGATCATTAGGTAAAGTGTAATTGCTAGCAAACTCGCCACTCGCCAATAGATAATCAACAAACGGACGATCGCCTCAGATGAAGCAAAAACAGCCCAAATCAGCACTACCAGCGGGATCGAAACCGTTAATAACACAGACAACCGATAATCCATCCAGACTAGCGGTTGAAACCAAGGTCCGGTCGCTGCCAATAAAAGACTTAACATCTTTGGGAAAATATACTCACTTATTTGTGGAAAATCTTACTACAAAAAAGCCAAAAAATCAGCAACTGGGACATCTTGTCATGTTCCTGTTGCTGCTTCACTTTTGGCAGATGTAGGCGGAGTCCTTTGAACTACCAGACGCATTTTGACTACCTTTGTGTCTGCGATCGAGCTAAAGAAAAGGATAGAGGGCAAATTTCGCCCTCACCTTTGGTTTGAATCTCTAAATTGCAGGTTTATTCCTCGTAGATGCGGCACTCAGCAGCGTCAGGATTGTTGTCGCAATATTGTTCAAAGGAATTCTTAGGTTTAACTTGCTTTTGGTGAGAAGCTTCTGCTTGAAGTTCTTCAACTGCGTCCCAGGCGGCCGCACACTCGCCAGACGTGCTGCCACTTATGTCGCAGACTGCACGAGCGTTTTCGAGTTCTTCTTCAATTTTTTCTTGGATGTTGCCCGCGGGTGTGGTTGTCATATTCACCTATATCATCAATAGAGGAAAGGTTTTTGTTGCTCTATAGAACCTATCGAGAACTGTCTGTGTTACAGTTGAGGGTCTACTTATTGCCGGTACGCAGAGGGAATATTCCTTCTAAGACCCAAGCGTTACTTCAGGTCGAGCTTACCTGACTTTCGATCAAAACATTACATGGAATTTTGATACTCCCCAGCCCTTTCATAGACGGGGATTCTTGAAGAGTCCAGAGTCTGACTTTCAAAGGCCCTATCAAGTCGCCACTACTCACTCCATTTGAATTTCTTCAAACATTGCGTATACTTTTTTTTGCTTTCGCCCTGCCATCGATCGCCAACAGATACGGTACGCTCTACATCCTGCTATTGTTTGCCCTTTAACTATTCCGAATCTGAGTCGGAGCTGTCCGTTGCCGGAATTGCTCGCCCTCTAGGATGTTTCAACACGTAGATGGTTATTCTTACTCGATCGTCTTTCATGGTAACATCATTTCCTGATTAACCACGTAAAGAAATATTGAAGGCGGTTGAAACCGCTACCGACTAGGACCCGTGTCTAAAGCCAGGGGCTTGTATCTCGTTCTTCGGTCATGTCAAACTGTATAGAGCTTGATCTTTTAAGATTTGGGCGATCGCACAGTGGACAGCAAACTGATTTATCCTGCCAATGTTAAGTTATCTTAACACAAGCATCGCTTTGTGGGCAAAATCGATCGCGCAGCAGCAGAGTCCTGGGGAAGCGGATGCAGGTTAACCTAATCTAAAAGATAGTTTTATAGAGAAGTTGTGCCAGATGTACACCCAAAACGAAATGCAGTGGGTCAGCGCTTTATCCACCCGTCCCTCTTTAGAATCTGCCCTCAAAGAAGTTATAGAGCAAGCCGATCGACTCTTAGAAGGCCCAGCAGATTTGGGGCTGATATTTATCTCCTCTGCCTTTGCTAGCGAATATTCTCGGCTGATGCCTTTACTCCAAGAATTACTGCCGATTCCTGCGGTGATTGGGTGTGGTGGGGGAGGGGTAATTGGCACTGGTATAGACGGCTTTACCGAAGAAGTAGAGGGTTCTCCAGCGGTAAGTTTGAGTCTGGCACGCTTGCCAGGAGTGCAAGTTAGAACTTTTCACGTCGCAGCAGAACAAATGCCGGATTTAGATAGTCCTCCCCATACTTGGGTGGATCTGTTGGGTGTGCCAGCCCAGGAGGAACCGCAGTTTATCATCTTAGGCGATCCGTTTTCATCAAAAATTAACGATTTGCTGCAAGGGCTAGATTATGCCTATCCGGGCGCGCCGAAGGTAGGGGGACTGGCTGGTGGGGACGGTACTAGGGGTGTGGCGCTGTTCTGCAACTATCGGCTTTACCGAGAAGGGACGGTTGGGGTGGCTTTGAGTGGGAATATAGTTTTGGAAACGATCGTGGCTCAAGGCTGTAGACCGATCGGGCGTCCGTATCGGGTGACGGAAGGGGAGCGCAATATTTTACTCAAACTCGAAGAACAAACCAACGATACAGGCTTCGGGGGGACGGAGCGATCGCCCTTGGAAGCTTTGCGAGAGTTGGTGCAAACTTTGAGTGAGGAAGACAGAGAGTTAGCCCAACACTCGCTGTTTGTGGGGGTAGTGAGCGATGAATTCAAGCTGGTACTAGAGCCTGGAGATTTTTTAATCCGAAATCTGTTGGGAGTAGATCCTAAAGTGGGAGCCATTGCGATCGGCGATCGAGTCCGTCTCGGACAGCGCATCCAATTTCACCTGCGGGATGCCCGCACCTCCGCAGAAGACCTAGAAATGCTGCTCGATCGGTATCAGCGATCGGTCGAGTACAGCGGTACATCCAGTGCAGGCGCTTTGATGTTCTCTTGTCTAGGGCGCGGTGAAGGACTTTACGGCGAACCTAACTTTGATTCCCGACTATTCGGCCGATACCTCAACAACATTCCCCTGAGTGGCTTTTTCTGCAACGGTGAAATTGGCCCCGTCGGCGGAAGCACTTTTCTGCACGGCTACACTTCCGTATTTGGGATTTGTCGTCAAAATTATTAATTGCTTGAGAGTTGACTCATGACTAAAAGCGACAGTCGCCTGCCGCTTTTAGTTTGATTTCAACTAGATCTCTGGAAACCTTAGAAGCTAAAGGTTGTCCGCAGGACTCCTACCCAGATATCGTCGTTTTTGTTGTTGTGTTCGGGATTCAGAATCAAATAAACACCAGGTGTGACAGAAATAAAGTCATTGACTTGGAAGCGATAGAAACCCTCTAAGTGATAAGAGGTGTCTTTATCTTCTTGTCGGCGGCCATTTGTGCCTCGGAAAGTGCTGTCCGTAACTTTCGGTGGCATACCAAACACGAAACCTAGGAGATTGCCCTTCTTACCAAAATCAGGGAAAGACAAGTTCACAGCATAGTTGAGCAGGGTAGCTTCTCGGTTTCTGTTAAGAACATTGACAGCCTTGTGGTCATTTTCTTGTTCAGCCTTGGTGTAACCAATCCAGCCACCAAGCTGGAAGCGGCTGCTTGGTGTGATGTTAGCTTGCAAACCAAAGTTATTGGATGCAGTGGCTGATTGACCGAAGGGGCGGTTCGCCAAGGAACTGCCGGTGCCACTGGTGACACCGACATTACCAGAGCGATCGTATTTGCGGTTGTAACTCAGACCCAAGTCTACAACTTTGCCCAAAGAAAAGTTTAGCTGAGCCACAGCGCTGAAAGAACCGTCAAAAACGCCCCTGCCGTTTGCGGGGTTTGGTGCGTCGCCGTCGGAAGCAAGATAACCTACTGTGGCTTTGGCAGCGCCGAAAGTGTAATTTACAGCAGCACCAGCTCCTTCGGGGCCACGGAAGATTGCTGGGTTATAACGTCCAAACCTGGAAATAGAACCGTTACCACCATCTCCAAAGGGAGTAGTTATAGGAAGAACGTCATCAATATTCAATCCTTTTGGTCCTAACCACACTGTAGCGTTGCCTACAGGGAAGCGATAGAACGCCTTATCCAGGGTGAATGAGTTGTTGTCGTTTTGGCCATCAACCCCTAGGCGAGCCATGTTGGTGCCTGTAGCAGTGGCACCACCGTAGTTCGGGATGTTAATAGCTTGCAAGCGGGTTCTGAGCAAGTCCTTACCGGTGAAGCTGGTGTCGAAGTTCAAGCGCACTCGGTAGCCGAAGGTGGTAGAGGTTTTGTCGTCCTTAAGGGCGACACCATTTCCGAAGGTGTCGCTAGCCGTAAAGATGACTTCTCCTCTCAACTTGGTGGTAGTGGAGAACTGGTTAGCTTCCAGTTCGGCAGTGCGGGCTTCTAGAGCATCTACTTTGCCGCGCAGGGTAGCGAGTTCGCCTGCAAAGTCTTCTTGCAGGCGTTGCAGAACTCCTAAGTCATCTTTGGTGACGAAGGTAGATGTTGAGGAGGTAATTAGCTTAGTTACTTGGTCTAAGCAGGCGTTGAGTCCGGCTGCAAATTCGTAGCGTGTCAGGGCGCGGTTGCCGCGGTAGGTACCGTCGGGATAACCTGCGATACAACCGTAGCGTTCGACTAGGGATTGCAGGGCTTGGAATGCCCAGTCCGTCGGCCGCACGTCGGAGAGTTGGGATACCGATGTCACTTGGGACATGGCTCCTGACTGTTCTGTGGGTTGGGCTTGGGGAGCAACTGGGACGATCGGGTTGCTCAGTTGTGTCGGGGCAGTCTGAGCCACTTCTACCTTAGCTGCTGGGGCGGATGTTGGCAGTTTAGCGTTTTCGATCGCTGTATTCAGACTGGTTGGCACTGCCAAGTCTGATGCTTGGGGCAATGCTGCTGTTGCTGTTGCTGTTACTGGTTGCTCTTTGGCAGCACTGGTATCTGGTTCGATTTTTGCCAGTTTTTCTGCTTCTGTGGAGTTAGCGCCGATCGCTGGTGCGATCGCTGGTTCTGAAGTTGTCGCTGCTGAATTTTGCTCTGTAATTGCTGAGCTGCTATTGATTGCCACAGTCTCGGACGCAGCAGGGGCTGCTGCAACTGGTTCTGCAACTGGTTCTGTTACTAATGCTGCAATTTGTGACTCAGATGGCTGAGCTGTTGCTAGCTGGTCGGCGACCGCTGTTGTGGTCGATTCTACAGCGAGGGCAGAGCCACAAGCCACTGTAGATAATCCCAGAATGGCCGGGGATACTAGCAGTAAATTCCAAAAAGTTTTATTCATCATTCCTCACACCATCACACTCTATTTAACTTTAGCAGCAAGTCCCAACTGCTTGTTTTTGCGGTTTCTGCCTGTTCACAATATATCTTTTACTGCTTGCGAGCCTATCTGTCAAGGTTTTTAACCTGAATTTAAAGCTAGCTCCCTTGGGGACTGTTTTCTCGAATTATTCGAGAACCCTGGGTTCCAGGCACATAGATCCGCAAATGTTTTGTTACATTTCACACTTGACAACTTATGAATTTTGTGATGTCTGTGTGAAATTTAGTATAATCTGCTCTATCGCAATACTTTAACACAATTTTTTCTCATATTTGCCAAAGGTATCTGCGGGAGTGTCTCCCACCTAAAATTTTTATTTTTGTGGGGGTCGAATCTCCCGCACCTCTGGGGGCTTTGGATTGAGTTCTACGATCGATTCTGTTGTGGAATTATCAACAGATTATTTTTACTTGCCAACAGTATAAGCAATCTTAATAATTCCCCTGGCCCGATCGCCCTTGTTGTGGATTTTTCCTGGGCTACTGAACCCTTGTATCCTGTGCTACCTGCCTGATATGTATAGCCAGAGGTTGCAGTATGATTGACCAAAATATGTTTGCACTGGAAAAACCACCTATATTGTGGCCCAACCTCGTAAGTACAAGAGTGAGGATTTATGGAAGATTTCGGCATTATTATCGCCTGCTGCGACCAAGATTATCTGTTTGCTAAAGGTTGCTGTGCTAGTATCAGATATTTTCTGGGAGATGTGCCGATTTGTCTGTTGATTGACGGCACATTTTCTGTCAGTGCTTTAGAAAAGTCCTATGGAGTGAGAGTTATCGATCGCACCTTGGTGAATTTCGATGTGCTACGAAACAGAAGTTTTGGCTGGGGCAAAACTAAGATGATTGCTTTCTGGGAAAGTCCTTGGTCAAATTTTCTGGTGTTAGATGCAGATACAATCGTTTGGGGCGATGTTCTCAAATTTGCTAACTTTCAGGAATTTGATTTTATTATAGACCAACCTTGTCAGGAAAATTCCGATGCCGATGTGGCAAAATTTTTCTTTGATCTGGGCGGTGTCGAGAAGTATTTCCCCAATTTTCACTGGCAACAATATCGAGCCAATTATTTCTGCACGGGTACTTTCTTTGCTAAACGGAATGTTTTTAGCTTGGAGGAATACGTGGAGATTTTAGATTTTACCCAGGCACATCCGGGGATATTTAAGTACGGAGAAATGGGTTTTTTGAACTTTATGATTTTCCGGGCAGCCCAGGAAAAGAGGCTGCGGGTGCAGAATGTCGATATGCAGTTGTTGATGCCGGATTTTGACCAAGATTTGCTCAAGAAGCAATTTCCGATCGCAGAAAATGGACCAGGGGGCGATCGCACAGCAGCAACGGTGATTCACTGGTGCGGACCAAAACCAAGTTTATCTACCTCGAAAATTTACTCGGAACCGATGAATTTTTGTCGCCGCAAATGCCAGGAAGATGTCTGGAATCGCACTGGTTTGTCCGCTGAAATGTTTCTGCAATTTGAGGATTGGCAGCGATCGATCTATGTGTATAAGAATAAGTTTAAGAAGAAGTTTCGCGAATTGACAGCGAAGTAACTTTAACCATCCAGGGGTAAAGTTGGGCCCGATGGTGGTAAAACTTGGCGGTGAACCGTGATTTTGTCGCTTTCCCGCTGAGTTTGCATTTCTACGGCGATCGCCTCAAATTCGATTTCCAGACAGCCGTAGGGAATTTCTAACTCTGCCGTTGCTTGGAGTTTCCCCAAACCGTTAGCTGTAAATTCGGTAATCCAGCGAGGCCCGTCTAAAATTACATAGGTTTGTCGATCGTACACCCAAATTTTCACAAAAATTCGTGGCATTAATTCGGGTAGTTCCACTCGGACTTTTACTAGCTTCCCTGGGATGATCTCTCTAGGAGGTTCGATGACCGGCATTGGTACTAACTCGTCTGGAGACAAAACGTAGGGAGTTAGGGGATTTACTTCTGGTTCAACAACTTTTGTAGCTTTTGTTGTCGCCTGTTTCTGGGGATCGGGTGCTGGTTCATCAAAAATCACAAATTCTCTAGCTTCCCAGGTTGTAGGTGGGGGTGCGGAAATTTTAGATTCGCTGGTTTCCGGTGGCGGTTGTGTGGGAGTTTTGTTTTCGACAATGGCTATTTCTTCCCTGCTATTTTCTGCTGCGACTGTTGCGGGAGTAGGTGGCTGGGGTGTTGCTTTCAGCCATTCCGGGGATTCACCGCTGGTGACGAAGGAACTCAGTCGCGACCAAAATCGATTTTGGACTTTTAAGGTTTGAAATGCTTCTTTTGTGGGTGCTGCTTCAGGTTCTGATGTTGTGATTTCTGGTTGGGGACTGTTTTCAACTTTTTGGTCGATGGCTGGAATTTCGGCTTTTTCCAGTTCCTGTTTGATTTCTGAAGGTTGGGTTTGTGAGTCTAATTTCGGTTCTGATGGTTGAGTCGCTGTTTCGGTGTCCGGGGTTTGGTCGGTTTGACCATCCTTGGCAATTTCTGATAGCAGTCTTTCTCGGTTGCTGTCGGGAATTTTTCGACCAAATCCTGGTAATTCTAATTTTTTGCTAGCACTTTTATCCTGACGGTTAGTGAGTTTTGGCGGTAAACTTTCATTGGTTTGGTCCGCTGGTGTCAGTGAAGTATTCGCTGTTTTTTCTACGAGTTTGAGGAGAGAGAGATTGGGTGAAATAGAAGTAGGTTTTGAGCTGATGAGGGAGGGTTCGGGTTTCTGTGTTTGTGGTGCGCCGAAATCGTCTTTGATGACATCGAGAAGCTGTTCTAAACGGGCTGTAATTGTGAAAAATTGGGTGGCTAGGGATACATTGTCAATGCTCAGAATTGCTTCTCCTAAAATTAGTCGGCTTTTGCAATCGGCTGGAATATAGGTGACGCAGCCAAAGAGACAAGGGGGCTCTTGTTCTGGCATCGGCTGTTGGATTTCTGCTAGAACTTGTGAGGTTTGGGGATCGCGTAGGTAGATTTGTAGTTGCGCTGAACCGATGAGTTTTTTGATTTCTGCGGTTTGGGATTCGGGGATTGGTGTGGCGGTTTTGCTGGGGTTTTTGGGGGGTTGGGGAAGGTCGATTTTGCCGGAAATGATTAAGGGGCGACCTAGTTGGGTGACGAAGGTTTCTCGATCGAGGATGATTTGCAGGTTATAGGGGGATGTGGGCTGCGATGCTATTGGAATCGGGAATTGGTGGATTTTAGCGGGTTCTGGTTCTGGGGTGGGTGTGGCGACATCGGCTGCTGCTGCAAGTTCTGAGTCTATTGGGGAACTGCTGTCTTCTGTGGGGTCGATCGCTTCTAGTGGTTGGGAGGTTTCCGATTCTGCGTGCAATACTTCTAACTGAACACCGTATTGCCAAGGTTTCGCTGGTTTTGATTCTGGATCTGCTAAGCAGGAAAGTTCCCACTTGCCTGGTTTGAGCCTGGTGTAGGGAATGATGACTACTAATCCTTCTGAATTGGTGCGAGTCGATCGACTTTGGACTTGTCGCTGTGGTGGTACTTGATCTACTGATGTGTAGCTAACGCGAATTTCGATGTCGGCGTTGGGGTGTGGCACCCGCGCTACGACGCGATACCTACCTTCTAGAATTTCCACGTCGGCGGCTTCTAGGGGCAACCAGGCGCGATCGCCTTCTTTCTGTAGCAAAAACTCTAATTTTTTCATAATTTTTTTTCCCTTGGAGATCTCCGCTTTCTTCCTTCAAGGTTCGCGGTGGGTTATTTCACGACAGCTACAGGCATTGATTTAATCTATGTTTTACACTTTAATCCAAAATCGGTACGGCTGGTTCTTCTTTTCATCCCCAATCCCAAATCCACAATCCCAAATCGGCACAGTCACCAAGGACTGCCGATGATGCTGAAAGCGGCCCAATAGTATGGATGGGATAAATTTTTGCTATCGATTTGCGGAATAGACAACGACAACAATGTTTCCCCTCTGGAACTTCGCAGTTGACCGTTTTCGATGGTTACTTTACCTTCGATCGCAGCTATTTGTGCTTGTCGCATCGCTTCGGCTTTAATGATGGGAGGATCTTTTGGTTTGCTGACTTTTAATTGCTGGTAAAACTCGGTCATTAGCGCTAGGGTGCCGGCATCACTGACGTACCATAAGCTAGCCAGGGCTGATTTTGCTCCTGATTGCAGCGCTAACCCAGCAAATCCTAGTTCTGCTTCTTTGTCTCCTATGGCTGTTCTACAGGCACTTAATACCAATAGTTCTAGGGGCGGATTATTCCATTTTAAATCTCTCATTTGATCCAGTCCCAGTTGAGTATCCCAAAATTGAATATAGGAGTTTTTGGGAGATCCCGACCGGAATTCTGCATGGGTGGCGAGATGGATAATTCCGTATCTTTTTTGCAGTCGCTGAGATTGCAAATTAACTATGGTGAAGTCTTCGTTGAGAAATGATTGACCAGGCCACTGTTGGGCGATCGCCCTTAATTCAAAAGGGACTGCTGGCAGGGGTTCTTTGTTGGATGTTTCCGAAAAAATTGCCGCCCCCATTGCGAGGACTTGGGTGTTTCTGAGGTCAGAGTAATTAAGGTCTGTGAATTTGAAGGCTGGAATCCTGGCGATGCTATATTTTTGGATCAAAAATTGCTGTCCGTCGTGCATTGCTGCTAGGGGTAAAGTTCGCAAACCTTCGCCCACACAGAATAGTAGGGTTTCAATTTTTGCTGTTTCTAACTCTGTTTCTAAGGGGGCTACCATCCATTTATATAGTTTTTGGGCTGGTTCTAAATAGCTGGTAGTGTTGATTTTTCTGGGGTTGGTAATTTCGCTGCTGAATTCTTGGGCTACTGACCGTAAGTTTTTGAGTTGTGCTTCGGGTACGCTGCGGAGGATGGGCGGGCGATCGGGCAAGATTAATATTAGTTCTAGTTGGTCTGTGCGCGGTATCGCATAAATTAAAGCTGGTTTTTTCTGGGTTTTAACTGCGAGGCGAGATAGAGTGTTTGCTATTTGTTTGGCTGTTTTCGACCTCGCCCCAAAGTTTTCTGTCAAGTATTTTTGATAGTCTTCTTCCCAGTCTTCTTCGATTCTGGTAACAGCTTCGCCGAGGTTGCCTTCGTCGAGGATTTTTCTCATTTCTTGGCCATTCAGTCCACCTGTGACTTGGGGCTGGGCGACGGTGCCAATATTAGCTGTACTCCACCAGAAAAATAGGAATATTAAACAGTAAAAAAATACTGTCTTGATTCTTGGCTTAATTTTATTTTTATGGCGGGTATGCTGGGATTGGTAGTCCATTTTTTTAGCAGATTATTGAGATCTTCAACCCTTGAGAACAGCACAGCTTTTAATAGGAACGAGAACCGTGACTATGTTTGCCTGATTATAGCATTAAGATTCCTGGATACAATGGCTATTGTTCCTTCTTCTCTTTGCCTTGGGCCCTTGAGGGAGTTGGGGTTGGGCTGTTGTTCTGCCTTCGCCCCAAGGGGGGATTCTGCTTGCTTATTTTTTCGATAAAAGCTTTGCCAAAACATTCCGTGTTATCTGTTGAGCTCCGCTATTCAAAACAGGCGATCGCAACTGTGGCGCATTATAATCATCCAATCCCCAGATCCACTGCATCGAACCAGTAGCAAATACTTTCGCCCCTGAATCTGCCCTATAAACAGTCATGTCAGCATAGCGAGTCCCCCCACCGTAAGGATAGGGAGAATGGGCGACACGAACTATATTTTTCGGGGCATTGCCAAACATTCGATCGACTTCATAACCCAAAAGTCCTGGCAACTTGTCACCCTGTTTTAAATCAGTTTTTTCGAGTAGCCAATCCGGGGCACTTTCAGCAATCACAATGTCGGAATTCACCTGAAATGTTTCGTACATCACACCGATTAAAGAATCTTCAGGCCGCCCGATCGCGCGATCGCGCCAGCGAGTTGTCACCAAAGAATCAAGTACCGGCAATTTATTGTAAGTAGCGGTTTCACCTAGTTCTGCTTTGCCAATCCCGTAATTTAACTCCCCCCCCGCCGCTATTTTTAGAGGTACATTAACTCCACCGAATTCCTGACTCAATCCCCCCATCGGGTCTAAATCAGCCATTTCTTTATAAGCAACTACTATTCGATTCACTTCCCCAGTAATTCTGCTGGGTTCTAAGCGAATTTGCCAATAGCAAATATTCGAGCCAAAAAAGCCGATACTAACCCCTTTTTCTCTAGCTTTTTCTATATTTTCTCGCATATCCCTCGACCAATATTCATCATGACCTACGGACAAAAATGCTTGGTGAAATAATAGCAGCCGCGAGTTAAAATGGGTATCAATATTAGTTGCATAAGTGACATCATACCCTTCTTTTTCTAGCCACCTCACCATATTGTATTCCCAACCAGCACTCGCAGTTCTCCTTTTTGGCTGAAAATTGGTTAAAAATTCCCCAGCCCCGACACCGTAAGCTGCATTGCGATTAGGACTCATAGCGTAGGGTCGATTAAATGAAACTTTATAGGCTTGTTTGCCGCGACTGTTCCAGCGGTAAAGGGATTTGTAGCCCCAATTGTTGTAAGCTTGAAAAGTAGTAACGCTGGATTGAAACAACAGAGCGGATTTGCGCTCGTCATCCCGGACTACAAAAATAATATAACTTTGTTTGCCAGTTTTGCTGGCAGTCAACTTGGCTAAATAAATCCCGCTAGTCCATTCATCTGTGCGATCGGGAATTTGCAAAATATACGGGTCTTGCCAATGGCACTCAATGAGTCCCGATGCTTCGTCTTCCTGTGGCGGATTTTGTCTAATTCCCTTGCGAATAATTTGGTCATTCATTCGCCTTCCACCAAGCCCATTATACCATCCCATCCGAAATATGTCTATGGTATAATTAGGATCGTTAGTATTAACAAATAATTTAATTGCTTCACCCCGATTCACGCTGGTGAGAGAGGCATAACCTTCGATTTCTCGTTTGATGGCAGGATTTGTCAATTCCCAATCGGTTGTGCCTGGTTTTTGGTTTTCTAGGATGGTGGAATTAGTGGCGATCCTCTTCGAGGGCTTCGCTAACGCACTTTTTTCTAGACTAGAATAGTTTTGAGAACTGGCTGCTTTGTTAGCCAAAAAAGGAAGGGCTAAGCCAGTTAAGAAAGCTTCGATCAACTCTCGACGATGCAATTTGCCAAATAGGCTGACAGTCATTGGATTTTTAATTTGAGATGGGGAGGGGTGATGTAGGCTACACATAACTTTACATCAGCCTCAGAAGATATCATACCTGGTGTAGATTATTTGCGATCGAACTTATGTACGGGCTGCTAAGACTCTGAATGGGGATGTGTCGATCGCATTTCTTCACATACAGCAAAAACCGCTGTTATGAGGTACACCCACTTATCGTTCAATCCTCGTAGGGACACGGCAATGCCGTGTCCCTACCGTGTTTCATAACAGCGGGAACTGCTGTATCATGTCTTAAACTGAAAAATTTTAGCTCGCAAAGCCGATTTGAGATTTTTGAGGTACAAGCCTTGGGAAACATCCTAGCCACCTGGAAAATCTACAATCTAAAATCGATGAGCCTATTGATTTTGACCAAAAAAATGGGATTCAAGCCCCTTCTTCAGTGGCCGACTTTATTTATGCTAAAATAGTTGCCGTAGAATTGTTCCACGTCAAGTGATTGTCTTAGAATTCAAGGCGAAAGGAAAAACAACTCAATATTCGGCGATAGACGAGGCGATTAGAACCGCTCAATTTGTCCGCAACAAATGCATCCGATTCTGGATGGATAATCGTGGTGTAGGACAGAAGGAACTATATCGCCATAACACTAAGCTGAGGGCAGAGTTTCCCTTTGTAAATGCCTTGAACTCTCATGCCTGCCAAGTTGCGGTTGAGCGTGCCTATTCTGCCATCGCTCGGTTTTACGAGAATTGTAAAAAGGCAATTCCTGGAAAGAAAGGTGATCCGCAGTTCAAGAAGAATTGTCGCTCAGTTGAGTACAAGACTTCAGGCTGGAAGCTTTCCGAGGACAGAGGTACAATCAGCTTCATCGACAAGAAAGGCATTGGTAGACTAAAACTCAAAGGAACGTGGGACTTACATTTCTACCAGTTAGACCAGATAAAACGAGTCAGGTTAGTACGTCGGGCTGATGGCTACTACGTTCAGTTTCTGATTAGGAATGAGCACCAAGCAGTAGCTGCTCAACCAACTGGTAAAACTGTTGGTTTGGATGTAGGGCTTAAAGAGTTCTACACCGACAGCAACGGTCAAACCGAACCTAATCCGAAGTTTTATCGAACCAACGAGAAGCGGTTGAAGTTTAGACAACGCGGTGTTTCTCGTAAAAAGAAAGGCTCTGCCAATCGCCAGAAAGCCATTAATAGACTAGGGCGAGTACACCTCAAAATAAGTAGGCAACGTGAAGAACACGCTAAGAGAGTGGCGCGTTGCGTAATCCAATCTAACGATTTGGTCGCCTAGGTCGATTTGAGGATTAAAAACTTGGTAAAGAATCATTGTCTCGCCAAATCTATCAATGATGCAGGTTGGTATCAGTTCAGGAAGTGGTTAGAGTATTTTGGAAAGAAGTTAGGTAAGATAACTGTTGCAGTTAACCCGGCCTGCACGTCCCAAGAATGCTCATGCTGTCATAGGGTGGTGAAAAAGTCTCTATCAACGAGAACTCACGTTTGTCGATGTGGGCTTGTTCTAGACCGAGACTGGAATGCGGCACTTAACATTCTGAGCTTAGCCTTGAGTACCACAGGGCATGTGGGAACTTGGGTCAAAGACCCCAACGCTTCGGGAGATTCGACCTCTACTTTGATTGGAGTAATCCAGTCTGAGCAAGTTGGGTCTGTGAACGAAGAATCCCCGTCCTTCTAGGACGGGCGAGTGTCAACCCCCTGTTACTTTGTACCACTGATGAGTCAATCAACCAATTCCCCCCTATCTCAACAACTGTCACGACGAACCGCCCTCAAATTCCTCGGAGTAGGTGCCGCCGGCGGACTCCTGGGCTACTCTAGATTTTCCAAGCCAGAGCCCACCGTTTTTCAGCAAGACACCCTCGATTTACCGCAACTGCTAAACACCCCCAAAACCGTTGTAGTTGTCGGTGCTGGCTTGGCTGGGCTCGCCTGCGCCTACGAACTTAGTCAGCGGGGTTTCGCCGTAACGCTGTTGGAGAAGTCGCCCCAACTAGGCGGCAAGATTGCTAGTTGGCCGATTTCAGTAGGGAACCAAACTTTTATGATGGAACATGGTTTCCACGGTTTTTTTCCACAATACTACAACCTCAACAGCGTAGTTCAAGAATTAGAAATTACCGACAATTTTGTATCTTTAGAATCCTACGCGGTTATCTTTAGAGATGGCAAATACAAACCCGAAGTTTTTCGTCCTAATCATTCCGCTTTTCCTTGGAACATAGTTGACTTAGGGATAGCTTCTCCTAACTGGACGAAGTGGGGAATTAATCTGACTAAACCCGCACACTGGCAAGTATTTCGGGAAATAGGCGGTTTTCAAACTCAAAAAAGTTTCGCTAGACTCGATAACATCTCCGTTGCTGATTGGGTAAAAGGTGAGTTTCCCCGCGGACTTTATGACTTGTATTTTCTGCCTTTTGCTAAATCGAGTCTCAACTCGCCGGATGAATTGAGTGTGGGAGAATTAATGCAGTTTTTTCACTTCTACTTTTTCGGAAATCCCGAAGGTTTAGCATTCAATGGAACGCGGCAAGATATGGGGACCAGTTTAGTACAACCCATTGCTAAATACATTGAAAGTAAAGGCGGAAAAGTCTTGACAGATGTGGCTGTTAGTAACATTCATTGGGAAAATGGTAAGATTGATTCCCTGAGTTACCAGTCAGGAGATGTGCAAAGTAAAGTACCTTTCTGGGTGAAGCAAAATTCGCTGTTAAATGATAGTAGTTCTACGGCATATTTCGGGGCTGGAGATAACGTTTATGCCACAGTACCGGGAGGAAAAGAGGCAATTTCCCTGAGTTGTACTCACCAGGGCTGCACGGTGCAGAAGCAGAATGATGGTCAATTTCATTGTCCTTGTCATGGCGCAGTTTTTGATGCCGAAGGGCGATTGGTTAGCGGTCCTGCACAACGGGATTTACCCAGATTTAAGGTGGTTGATAAAAAAGCTGATGAAGTACAATTGGCAGCAGCAGTTGACAATTCCAAAACTAAAAAGTTGGGAGAAACATTGCAGGCTGATTACTATGTTTTGGCGACCGACGTGCCGGGAATGCAGCATTTGTTTAGTTTGGCTAGCGGTGAGGTGAATCCCCAGGTGCAGAGTCGGATTGAGAGTTTGAAAATAGCCGATCCGTTTGCGGTTGGTCGTTTTTGGTTCGATCGCGATTTTGCATGGGAACACAGCAATTTTAGCTCGCTTTCCGGCTACAAACTGACTGATAGCATTACGCTTTACCACCGCATTCAAGATCAATTCATCGCGTGGCACAAAGAAACTGGTGGCAGTGTAGTGGAGTTACACGCCTATTGTTATAAGGAAAAAGATTTTCCGAATCAACAAGTTTTGCTGGCTACTTTTGAGGAAGAGTTGTATGAAATTGTGCCGGAATTAAAACAGGCAAATATGCTGCACCGGGAATTGGTAAATCAAAAGAATTTCTCTGGTTATCCGCCCGGTAGTTATGCGGAACGCCCGGAGACTTCCTGTGATGTTCCTAATCTTGTATTTGCAGGAGATTGGGTGAAAATGCCTTTTCCTTGCGGTTTAATGGAAAGGGCGGTTAGCAGTGGTTTGTTGGCGGCTAATGCTATTTTATATCAGGAGGGTTTGCAGAGGCGATCGCTCTTGACCGTCAATCCTGAAGGCGTACTGAAAATCTAACTCGATTATCCGGAGGGCGAGCACGGCGACACCGCCCCTACAGTTTTTATGCTGGGCATAATTTGCGAATATTTGTCATGCAACACAAAACCCTAAAATCTCCATCTCAAAGCACAGAAAAAACTCACATCCGCCAGTTGGGAATTAATCTCAATCAATGGTATGCTGTGGCTGGCAGTACAGAGCTGACAACTGAGCCACTAGCTGTGGTAATATGGCATCAGGCGATCGTCCTATTTCGCGATAGTGCAGGCAAAATCAACGCTTTAGAAGACAGATGTCCGCACCGACAAGTTAAACTTAGTCACGGTAAAATTAAAGGTGACTTAATAGAATGTGCTTACCATGGATGGCGCTTGAATGCCATAGGAGAATGTGCAGAAGTTGATTATTTAGCAGAAAATCAAAAGCTGCCTAACTGCAAAATTCGCTCCTTTCCTGTCAAGGAACAATCTGGTTTTATCTGGATATTTCCCGGCGATGAAACCAAAGCCGAAGAAATTAATTTATTTAGCTTTCCAGAGTGGGATCATCTCAATTATATTGCCACAGTTGCAGTGATTGAATGTCAGGCACACCATTCATTTTTGATTGAAAATTTGATGGATATGTATCACGGACATTTGCACGAAGACTTGCAAGCTTGGGCAAATCCCGTGCTAGATTCTTTAGCAGAAGATGAACACCATGTCACGGCTCTTTACCAGGCAGAAAGTTATTACAAAATAGATAAAATTTGGTCAATTTCTCAATTGTTTTTTAAATCTTTACGACAATTGCACCCGGAACCTTTAGAGGTGAGTTATGTTTACCCGCATTGGGTTTCCACTTTGGGCAATGACTTTAAGATTTATTGCTTGGTTTGTCCGGTGAGCGAAACGGCAACCCGTGCTTATTTAATTCATTTTACTTCATTAAATGCGTTTTGGCGACTGCACAAATTGCCTGTGTGGTTCCGCAGGTTTATTAAAGATAGTTGTTTCGGTGCAGCTCAAAAGTTATTGGATGGTTTGGTGCGCCAGGATGTGTTGATGATTGAGGAAGAACAACAGGCTTTTTTGCAAAACTCAGAAAGAAAAAGTTATGAATTAAATCGAGCTTTAGTGAGCGTGCAACGGTTGATGAGAAGTCAGGCGGAAAATAGGTAATTCCGCTGATTGACAGATGATATAGCAATCCTCAATCATTTGTGAATTTCTTACTCCCTCCCCGAACTCGCGGTCCGGGTTGGGGTGGGGTAAAAATATTCACAACTCCTGCAAGGATTGCTATAACTTTATTTTTTCGGGCGCTGCTGTTGATAAACACTCACAACTTTATCCGCATAGGTAGCTGTCGCCCCACTTTTGCAAGCAGCCGATTCACCTGTCATCCACCAACAAGCGGCGCGACGGATAGCAGTCAGTTCATTATTGCTGCTAGCTTTGTATTCGTCGCGCAGTAAATCTCGTGCTATACAGGTGACAATTGACTTGGCTTTTGTCGCGTCAGCCTCAAATTGTTGTGGTGTTAAATCCTGTTTGGTGCAGAATTTTGCCCAACGGGAAATATTGTTCGGTAAAACTTGCCATTGACTGTACATTCCGTCCTTGGGGGTTTGGGGCGGCGCGGCTTGTCGTAGGGCTTCTACGAAGGCCGAAACTTGGGCATCGGTAACTGCTTCGGCTGCTGCTGGAAGTGTTTGTAATCCCAGGCTAATTATCAGGCTGCTTAATAATAGATTGGTTTTGACGATCGACTTTAAGTTCATTTAGCTATCCCTTGTTTGATTTCAACTTTGTTTACTGCCAAAAATTATACTATTTGGAATATCGACTGCCTCTATCTTCAGCATGATTTTTCCCCTTAAGTCAAGATGTCTGGCTGTATAGCAATTCTGCTTTCAAAGCTGCTTCTACTCTTTGATATTCGGCTTTAACTTTTTCTAAAACCACACCGGCTTTTGCAGACAAAGACTGGTTGGCATTTGTCCCCATCCGCCCCATTAATTCGAGTTCTTCGCAAAGCTCAAATAAGTGAAAAGCACCGAGAGTGCCACTAATCGACTTTAAAGAGTGAGCTGCCTGCCGCAAAGCGAGCGGATCGGCGTTTTTTACAGCCCCAGAGATGCTCGTTAGCAATGGGGGGGCTGTTTCGATGTAAATGTCGATCGCCTCGGATAAAGCCTCTACTTCTCTGAGTCCCTCAATAATTTTGCGACTGAGGGAGTTCTGATTGTCTGAGGGGAGTTGCTTAACTAAAGATGGAGTAGGCACAATGTTGGGGTTGGGAATTGTCAGTTGTTGCGGTTCGGCAACAGTCACATTCGATCGCACTTCTAATTTATTTGTGCCCTCGATCTCTTCAGTATTTGAGTTAACAGAAATCATCGATTGCCACCGCTCAAACTCGATAGGCGATCGATATTTACAACTCTTCAAAACTCGAACCAGTTCCTCAATTTGGATGGGTTTGCTCAAATAATCATCCATTCCCGCCGCGAGGCACTCTTCGCGATCGCCCCGCATGGCATTTGCCGTCATTGCCACAATCCAAGGTTTGGCAGCATCATCCCATTGTTGACAAATCAGCCGCGAAGCTTCCAAGCCGTCCATTTCCGGCATTTGCATATCCATCAAGATCACATCGTAGGGCTGGCGGCGCAAGGCTTCGAGAACTTCCTTGCCATTTTCCGCCACATCGGCGCGATAGCCCATCCGCTGCAAAATCTGTAAACCCACTTTCTGATTCACCAAATGATCGTCTGCCAACAAAATCCGCAGTGGCAACTCCTGGGCAATCATGGGTATACTTTTTGATAAACTCCCGCTACTGCGCTGCACTCTGACTTCAGTGCTCGATTCCCCAAAAATATTGATTAAAACATTATAAAGTTGGGATTGTTTGATCGGCTTGTTCAAAAAAGCAGCAAAATTCACCTGCTGCATCACAGGAGAGGTAATTTCCTGCCTACCCATGGAAGTTAGCATGACTAAGGGCAACTGTTCCCCCGACTCTAACATCCGAATTTCTGCTGCTAAAGTCAACCCATCGATTTCGGGCATTTGCATATCCAAAACCGCTAAGTCAAACTCTTCTTTTGCACTGAGCCAATCTAAGGCTACAGTAGCAGAATCAGCCGCGATCGGCACCATTCCCCAAGACTGAGTTTGGAGAGTCAAAATTTGACGGTTAGTAGCATTATCATCCACAATTAAAACTCGCTTCCCTGCTAATTCTGGTTGATAATTGCTCAAATTAATGGGCAAGCAATTATGGCAGCATCTAGCGATTGTGGTGCAATAAAAAGTAGAGCCACAGGATTTTAGATTATTACTTGGAGTATCAATTTCATTTAATTCTGCTCCTTCGCCATTGTCTCCCAGTTCCTGATTCAAAACTGTCGGTTTAAAATCTTCTGGAGGATTGCCAGCTAAATTGCCCCTACTTTCCACCCACATCCTGCCGCCCATCATTTCCGATAAACGCTTACTAATTGCTAAACCTAATCCAGTACCGCCGTAGTGGCGGTTGGTAGAAGAGTCAACTTGACTAAAAGATTTAAACAACCGATCCATGCGATCGCCTGGAATACCAATACCAGTATCTTTTACCGCAAATTGTATTTCGTAGATTTGGTCAATTTGTGATTCTTCGCTCTCCAATGCTGACTGTTTTTTGGAAGTTGGCAAAAGTCGGGGCAGTTTTTTAGAAGTACATGATAGCACCACTTCTCCCGCTTCAGTGAATTTAACTGCATTACTGAGCAAATTAATTAAAATTTGCCTCAAGCGGGTGCTGTCCCCGATCGCAGTTACGGGCACGGAACTGTCTATAAAATAAGCCAATTCCAATTTTTTTTGTGCAGCCCTAGCAGCTACTAAGTCCAGAGATTCCTCAATGCAGGTGCGGATGTCAAAGGGATGTTCCTCCAAGTCCAATTTACCCGATTCAATTTTGGAGAAATCGAGAATATCGTTAATCAGAGTTAGCAAAGCATCGCCACTGCTACGGATAGTTTCTACAAAATCTTGTTGTTCGGAGCTTAAGCGGGTATCCAGCAGCAAACCCGTCATCCCGATGACTCCATTCATGGGAGTACGAATTTCGTGGCTCATGGTTGCCAAAAATTCACTTTTGGCTCTGGTGGCTGCGAGTGCTTCGTCGCGGGCTTTTGCTAAATCAATGCCCGCTTGCTGGCGTTCAAGTTCGCTACCTACCCACTGAGCCATCAGTTTCACCAATTCTCTGTCTACCACTCTGAAAGGTTCTGTCATGGGATGAGCACTCCAGAAGCAGAGAGTACCGTAGACTTCCCCAGCCACCATGACAGAGATGCCCATGTAGGCTTCTATGTTGAAAGCCATGTCATGATTGAATTTGCGATCCGATGTGTTGAAGGACAAGCACAAAAACCTCGCCGACTCGAAGTGCAGCGGTTCTTTTGACTGGGCTGTCGCCACGCAGAAGGTTTTTTCCAAATCATAGATTTGTCCTTTGGCGATCGACCCATCGGGACACTTAACCGCCATGATTTGATAATAGTTACTTTCAATTGCAGACAAAAGTCCCACTTCCAGCCCGAACTGTCTGCATCCCATGGTCAGCAGTTCTTGGAGTCGCAAATCGAAGGTTGAGAGGCGATTTAGCGGGTCTGTGCGGGGTGCTGAGGTCACTTGGTACAGAGCTTTTATGGCAGCTTCGCTTTCTCGCAGTTCTTGTTCTGTTTGCTTGCGGAAGCTGATGTCGCGGGAAATGCCGATAATTTCTTGAACAGTCCCTGTTTCTGGATCGCGGATGGTGCGACTGGTAGTTTCAAACCAGATATATCGGCCATCTTTGCGACGGACACGGTAGCTGAGGGTGTAAGTCACTGGCAGCGCCATCAATTTCGCGTGCGCTTTAGATAGCTTTTCTACATCCTCTGGATGAAAATAATCCTTGGGGAACTTGCCGATCAGTTCTTCTGGTTGATATCCCAGCAAAGCGTTGCAAGCGGGCGATACGTAAACAAAAACACCTTTGGAGTTGTGTCGGCTGATCATGTCCGTTGAGTTATCAGCCATCAACCGATAGCGGTCTTCGCTTTCATTGCGTTCGATTTGAGAATTGCCCAAGGCTTCTAGCATTTGGTTGATCGTCTCTGCTAGGCTGGAGAGTTCATCTGCTCCGGGCATATGAACGCGCAAGTCTGGGTCGCCATTGGTGGCTATGTTGTTGACGCTGATACTCAAGTCTTGCAATCTTGCTAAGACCATTTTTTCTAGTAATATCAGTGCGATCGCGCTAAATACTAAACCTACAGCCAATATCGATAGAGTAAACAGTTCTAAGGTAGCTTGACCCTGGCTATAGATTACTCGGTCTACTTCTACTCGCAACATCAGTGCTAGATTGCCGTGGATGTCGCGAATCAGGGCGTATCCAGCAACTAAGCTTTTGCTAAGAGGCTCAACTAAAATTTCTACTGATTTGAGGTGGGAAATTATGATTTTGAGATTTTCCAATTCTGGTTGGGAGTTAACTGTCCTGTTGGTGTCTGGCCCATAGTAGCTGGTCGCTCCGACTTTAAAATCTAAAGTTGGCAATCTAAAGTCTACGGACAAGTGAGTCAGTTCGGAGAGTAATTCGATTTCGGTGTTGTCGAGATACCGTGCCAGAATCAGAGTGCCGCGACGGGGGCCGATCTCGTTGCTGTTGAGAATTGGCTTGGAGCTAATCAGCAAGGTGGCTTCTGGGATGGTGATCACCCCTGTTTTGATCGATGGCATCCCATCCCCCCCATCTGCCCCAGGCTCTATCAACGCCGCCGTCAGATGCTCTTGTAAGCTTTGGGGAATGGGGGTCTCGGCTTGGGATTTCAGGTCGAAACCTTTACTGAAGACCACACGCCCCTGTGAGTCTAGCACCATCAATAAATTCAGCCTTAAGTAAACAAATGTAGAATCTACGAAATTTGATTTGACAAAATCCTGACTATGTGTATTCACGAAGGAGTAGGTGTCATCCCACTCGGCATAATCTCGTGCGGTAGTATCTAAATTCGATAAATCATCATCTAAAGCATCCAAAGCCCGCGCGACATCCTGACGAACGTACTGCGCCTCTAGATTGTGGAAATCGTGCAGCAAAATGGTTGATGCCGTCGCAGAAAGAACCACAATCAGGCAAATCAGAGCTGCACCAACAATTAATAGTGTTTTTTTTCGGAGTTGCATGGGGTTGCCCTCCTCAAGATGCCAGGAGGAAAATTTCCTGGGTCTGTAGGAAATGTAAGTTGTTTAACATTCTATCGGGATGACCTGCGTGTTTTAACTGACCTTGACACATATGCAGTAGCCATTGCTATGCCTTAATATTCTGGATTTCACCAAAAATAATCAATCTAGTATCTAAAAACCTTTTGTTCCTTACTATCTATAACCCATGAATTGTGAGTTATGACCTTATTATCTCAATTTTTTCAATTTGCAGGAGCGAGGGGAAAACAATTAAGCTTTAATCCTACCCTAGGTTGGTGGTCGGTGGTTGGCAAAGGGGAGATTGGGAGAGGGGGAGATTGGCTGAACACTATTTTTATTTTTAAAGATTATTTTACGGCTTTGGCTTTTACGTTTTAAATTATACCCAGAGCCCCGACTTCTTAAGTGAAGTCGGGGCTCTAAAAGAAGAGATATTTAGGTCTCCAAAAATATGGAGTGCGAAAACCCCGCATCGAGGACTAGAGGAATTGTTGTTACCGAATTACCGCTAGAGCACCAGCACCGGCGGCGGCCGCGGCGGAGGAAAGTGCGGTAAAAAACAGCCACCAAGCGGCAACTTCTGCTGCTTTGCGGGTTTCTTCGGCTTGTTTTTCCGCTTGCAATTTGATACTTTCGAGGCGAATCTGTGCTTCTTGCTGCAAGCGTTCAGCTCTTTGCAGGACTGTGTTTCGGCTTCTTTCGATCTGGTCGATCAAGCGGTTGGCGTCTGCTTCGGAGATATCGTCACGGGAACTAATGAGTGCTACTAAAGTATCCCGGTTGAAGTGTCCTAGCCGATCGCGCAAAGCATCAAATCCCGCCTGCGGATCATCAAACAACTTACGAACATCCCGCGTGATACCCTCATAATTGAGTTCTGGGCGATCGAGCGAATTGAGATAATCCCGAACATTTGCCAAAATCCCGTCAATTACCGACTGAATACGCTCCTGTATTTTCTGAATTTGCTGTTGAAATTGGTCGCGCACCGACAAAACTTGATCGACAATGCGATTCGCTTCCGCTTCCGAAATATCCTGGCGCTGAGATAGCAAGGAAACGACTGTAGCGCGATCGATATGCGACAGCCGTTCACCCAAACTATAAGCCCCAACTTTCGGATCGTGCAACAACAATTGCAAATCACGCTTGATAGCTTCAGGATTCAATTCATCCTTACCAGTATTCCGCAAATAATCTTCTAAAACACCCTGAAAATCTTGCGCTTGAGTTTGCATCCGCCTTGCCAAACGGCGCGGCGATTTCACAATCGAGCCGATCGTATTTTGCACTTGGTCAATAATTTGATTAACCTGTTCCTCAGTCAAATCATCTCTTTGAGAAAGCAGTTTTACCAAAGTATCGCGGTCAAAGTGCGACAGGCGACCTCGCAGCGCCAAAGCTCCTTCTTTCGGATTTTCCATCAATTTAGTCAAATCGCGCTGAATACCTTCAGGATTCAGTTCAGACTTGCCCGTATTTCGCAGATAATCTGCCAGCGCAGTAGTTGTTTCGTCGTACTGTTCCTTAGCTTTGTCAGCGATCTTTTTCGGTGCGTTCAGCGCGCTGTGCCAAGTTTCTTCAGCGCTGTCGAGGAGTTGATTCACTTGGTCTTCGCTGAGGTCTTTTCGCTGAGATAGCAATTTTACCAAAGTTTCGCGATCGAACTTAGAAGCTCTCGATCTCAGCGCCCACATTCCTGCTTCTGGATTTTCTAACAGAGTTTTGAAATCCCGCTTAATACCTTCGGGATTGAGTTCTGATTTACCCGTAGACTGCAAGTATTCTTGCACTTTTTGCCACTGATTATCGATGCGAACTTTAGCTGCTTCTTGCAGACCTTGAGCATCTGCCAAAACTACATCTTTTGTCCTTTCCAACTCCTTGACAATCTGTTCTACTTCTTGAAATCCGAAGTTTTCCCGACCTCTGAGGATTTGGATAAAACTATCACGATTGTAAGGAGCAAGCCGATCGCGCAACTGTTCGTAAGTAGCATCAGAATCTTCGAGAATTTGCTTGAAATCCTTGCCAATACCTGCTGCTGTCAGTTCCTCTTTTGGCGTCAACTTCAGATAAGTTTCTAATCGCCACTGCAAATCGCGGACTTTATCTTGTTCCTCAGCAAAAATAACAGTGTTTAAAACTCGCTGTCTAATTGCTTCCAACTCATTGACTATTTCTTTAATTTTGCTTTGAGTAAACACTCCTCTGCTGGCCAGAATTTCAGCAAAATTCGAGTTCTTGAGTTTTTCTAATTCGCGGCGAACTGTGCCCGGATCGGCGCTAGGATCGTAGATCACTTCTCGAAACTCGCGCTCGATAGTTTGCGGGTTCATTTGCCAGGAATAAGCATTCAGCAAGTAGTTTTCTACGTCGGCGCGAATGGAACTATAAGGTTCTGGTTCGCCTTTGACTTGAGCGGTAATTTTATCAGTTTGCTGGCTAACTTTGTCTTTGGCTGTTTTTAGCTGACCTACTAATTTTTCCACATCAAAGTCGGAAATATCTGTGCGTCCCAATACTATTCCCATTAAAGCATTAACTCCCATTGTCGTTGCTTGGGACATCATTGTCGGGCTTTGTCCTGGAGTTTGACCACCCAGATTGCTGAGGGCTTTTTCTACCCTACTTGTCAATTTATCTGACAGCAATTCTCCCGATTTTGCCGATTTGAAATATTCTACTAATTGGGCGATACCGTCTGTGGGCTGTCCTTGTTTTCCGACTTGTTTCCAAGCATCTTGGAGTTGGTCTACAATGCGGTTGACATCGCGTTTTGATAGGTCCGATCGCGAACTGACTAATTCTACAAGGGTTTGGCGATCGAGATTTGGCAAATTCTCGCCCGCAATCGATTTGAGTTGCGGATCGTTGAGCAACTTTTCAAATTCACTCCGCATCCCTTTGATGTCTAATTCAGGCGGTTTGAGGCTTTGAATATAGTCTTCGACGTTTTCCCGTAAACTTATAGGGTCGATCGCGCTACCGAGCTCATGGCCCACTGCTGCGGCTGCTGCTTTGGCTGTAGCCACCACTTGATTGCTAGCTGCTTTTGCGCCCAGGGCGGCCGCTGCGGTACCGACAATGGCTTGAAAGCCTGATGTGGCGGTGTTGACGACGGAACCGATCAGGGAACCGACTGTGGTGGAGCTCACCCACACCAGCATCGAGAAGTAGGTAGCCCACACGACTAAACCGACGATCGCACCTAAACCGGGGCTGCTAATCAAACTCAGTTTAACTGCTAGCAAGCAGGCGAAGAATAGGGCGATCGTAACAGTGATTAGCGTCCAAGTTCCTACCTTTTTACCAATGTGTCGGACTTGGGGGCTATCGCTGTGAGAATGGGAACTCTCATGGGATTGATTTCCCATGTAAGAAAGCCCCGCAGCTACTGATAAGTTGGTTAGCAAAAGTTGGAAGGCGAAAGCCAGCACTACTCCTGCGATTAAGGCGATAAAAAATTGCGGCCCAGAATACAAGAGTGCTGCGTCTTCTGCGGTGTTGACAGTCCGCTCTGCTGGCACTTGACCGAGCCAGAGGCTGATATGATAAAGTTGTGAAGTTATTGGCAAGTTTTGATACATAGTATATTCCTCGTTCAGGTGCGGGTTGGCATAATTGAGTTGGCGCGCGATTTGGCTAATGTATAGTTTCTGTTTTTTGCCCTCAATGCCAAGCATGACCTGATTAACGAGCTAAAGCATCCCCCTACAGTCGGAAGTGTATAAATATGTCTGTGGCTAGCTGTCACTTTAGGAATACTTGTGCTATCTGAAACTTTACGAGTAGTCAGAAACCGGAATAAAAGGCAATACAGTTTACTTAAGATAGATCCCCCCTAACCCCCCTTAAAAAAGGGGGGGACAAGAATCCTCTCAAAGTCCCCCTTCTTAAGGGGGATTTAGGGGGATCTCCGGGGCATAAATATGTTAAGTAAACGGTATTGGAATAAAAGGAACCATGAACCATGAAAAGCCCTGTTGAACTTAATGAACAATTGGTTAAAGAAGCCTTTCGCTTAACCAATTTCAAGACAGAAAAAAGACTGGTGGTTGATACAGATGGGGAAGTTATATTCTATCCTAATGTGTTTAGCATCCAAGAGAGCGATCGGCTTTTTTCAGATTTATCTTCTAATGTTAAATGGAAAAAATATATCATTCATATTTATGGAAAAACGATACCTTTACCCAGACTCACAAGTTGGTATGGAGATGAAGGTAAATCCTATATATATTCCGGTATACAACAGCATCCAGAACCTTGGACTCCAACACTAACATTAATTAAATCAAAAGCTGAAGAAATATCAGAAGTTACTTTTAATAGCGTTCTTCTCAATCTATATCGTGATGGTAAAGATAGCGTTTCATGGCATAGCGATGACGAGCCAGAATTAGGTAAAAACCCTGTTATAGCATCAATTAGCCTTGGAGAAACTCGCCGATTTTCCTTAAAACATAAAATCTCACAAGACTACAAAGTTAATCTAGATTTGCCCAATGGTAGTTTGCTGTTAATGAAAGGTGAAACCCAGCACTTCTGGAAACATCAAATTGCTAAAACTGCTAAATCGGTTGAACATAGAATTCAACTATTTTTCGATTTTTGGAATAAAACTGGATGTCCTATAGAAGAAATACAATTATCATCAGAAGATTTGTATTACGACACATGGAGATTTAAATCAGATAAATTTCAGCGTGATAAAATTCATAGGGTTCAAAAGCTATTTTATGTTAACTTATAAAAACTATCTATGATACTTATATTTTTGTTTATTTATTATACTGTTCTCTATTCTCTCACTCTGTGTCCTCTGTGTTCTCTGCGGTTAAATCATTCCGATATTGTAGACGGAAACGATATAAATGCGATTGCAATCGAAGATTATTGTGTCTCTACAAACGCTTAACCAATATCCATCGCAACTCCATTGGCGGCGTTTCCTGCATTGGAAATAAATCGCGCCCGCTAGCCCAACTCAGAAACCAACTTGTCGGCGGCCAAGCTTCCTTCGGCAAATTCTTCTGTTCATATTCAATTACCGATTCATCAGATACAATTTCCAAAGGCAAACCCTCAATCGCCTCTGATAATTCCTGTCTAGTAATCAAATAAGACCAAGACTGTTCCGACATTTGTTTCGCCATATCATCTGGTTCATATCCATCTACAGCTAAGAATGTACTGAATAAAATAAACCCACCACTTAAAACCGAATCAGACATTTTGCCGAGGAACAAACGCACTTGTTCTGTATGGCGAAAATGGGAGAGAACTTCCGTAGCAATGGCTAACTTATACCGATATGTTTTTATCCTCAACAACGGATCTAAAACATCTCCTTGGGTAACAGTAACTGGCAAATTTTCTGCTGTGGCTGCGGCTGACAATTTTTCGGCAAAAATGGGTGTTAATTCGATCGCATCTACAGCATAGCCCAACCTCGCCAAAGGCAGACTATTGCGCCCTGGGCCCGCACCGACATCTAAAATCGGCCATTTCCCCGCTTCCCCTAATCCCCCGACAATCGCCATCACCTTCGCATCGGGATGACTACCGAATAAAGGCTCAGGACGAATCTGCGGCCAGCTATGATATTTATCCGCCATAGATTCGACTTGAATCTTGGTATTGATGGTAACTCCCCCACTTAAACCAGTTTGAGCATTTGCCGGAAAATAAGACACTATCAAAGTAGCGTGGGGCGACTGTTTGAATCCTTCAGCTAAGGCATTACCAAGCAATTTTTTTAAACTTTCTGTTTCGGGATAGCCAAGATTTTGTCCAACAATTTTTAAGAAATCTGACAACAATTTCAGATAATCATCCAGCATCGACGGCACACAAGGGAGATGAAATTCTCCATTCACATTGATGCCTCTTTTGAGCTTTTCTGTGAGTGCTAATTTAAGACGCGAATTATTAGTCAGCGCAGCCGTATTTTTCGGTAATTCGCTGACAGGTAATTCTGATGTAGATGCAACACTGGTAATTTTTTTAATCACAATATTTCTTAGTCCGCGTAGGTGGACTTTGTTTGACAAGACGCGGTTTCTAACCGCCAAGTAATCTGCTAAGAATCTGCCATCGCCTTCTGAAACAACGCGACTAAATTCTTCGCTTCCACAGCCACATTATGCTGTTTCGCAACCCGCAAAGCTCCCGCCTTACCCATCTGTTCCAACCGTTCTACAGGCGCTTCCAAGGCCTCCAACATCGCATCAGCCAAGGCCTCTACAGAACCAGCAGGAATCAACCAACCGCAAACTCCAGGCTCCACCAACTCCGGGATACCAGCAACATAGGTGCTAATCACGGGCCTGCTAAGAGCCAAAGCTTCCATAATTACCACGGGTAAACCTTCAGCAAAACTCGGCAAAACCATTGCTCGCGCCGCCAAAATTTGCTGCTGAACTTGAGCGCTATCCGCCCATCCTGTAATTTCTAAATGATTTTGTAGTCCGTATTGGTCGATCGCCTTTTCAATATCCGATCGCAACGGCCCATCACCTACCAAGATTAACTTAAACTGTAACCCAAGACTAGCTAATTTACCCGCAGCTTCGATTAACAGCAAATGACCCTTTTGTTCGCTGAGTCTGCCAATGCAAACCAACCGAGGTTCAGAAGTTACCGGAATATAGGGTAAATCCAAAAAAGCAGCATCTACGCCACAGTGAATTACATGAATTTTAGACCAAAAAGCGCGATCGCACCACCGATACAACTGACTTTTTCCAAAAGAACTAACCGCCGCCACAAAAGCCGCCCGCTTAATTTTTTCCTCAAAGCCAAGAATTGTAGCCTTGTCGAATTCTTCAGGACCATGAACCGTAAAACTGTAACTAGGCCCACCAAGCACCCGACACAACATCGCTACAGTGGTTGAATTTGTCCCAAAGTGAGCGTGAACGTGTTTGATTCCCTGGCTGGAGAACCAGTTTAATAGCACACAGGCTTCTGCAAAGTAAGCTAGATGAAGTATAATACCGCGATCGGAATGCCAACCTACTTTAAACATTAACCCTAAAGCTTCAACAAACCGAATAGGTCTAGTTATCCCCACCCGCAGCAAACCCGATACTAAGCCGAGAACACCAACTCCTAAAACAATCTGAGTCTGTTCTTGCTCTTTTTTATCTCCTTCGTCCACCAGTTCCGACTCGCAGGAGCGGATTGAAAAACGGGCAACTTTCATACCACAATTCTCTACAGCCAAAATTTCTCGGCGGACAAAACTGTGACTGACTTTGGGATATTGATTAACTAAATAAGCAATTGTCATGGGCCTGTCTGAAAATGCTGTGGTTCAACTGAGATAATTCTAGCTTGCTAATCCCTGTGAAATTTAAGATTAGAGATTTGAGATAGCCAAAACCCAAAAAAATTACCCCACAGACCAATCCGGGGCCAAGAGGACTCTATGAAGTTAGACCGAGAAAGACTTTGACTATCCTTGTTCACAAAGCCTCTCTCGGTCTAGCTTAACTTAATTTTGCTATCTTTAAAGTCCATCAGCCCTCCAGCAATCACCTATCTCTTCATAGATTGCTGATTTAGCCATCACAGAAAGGCGTTTTATAATAACCTAATTTTTGTTCTACAATCAATCTAAAAAAAGGCAGAGCATCAACCAAATATCTTTTCCACAGCCTTCTCGGTTCACTTAACAATCGGTAAGCCCATTCTATGCCCACTTCGCTCATCCATTTGGGAGACCGGGCTTTGCAACCAGCTTCAAAATCAATAGTTGCACCTATTGCCAATAAAACTTTGATATTTGTCAGTTTGTCTCTATACTTAACCAACCATTTCTCTTGCTTAGGCGCACCCACTCCGATTGCTAATACTGTCGCCCCTGATTGATTAATGATGTCAATTATTTTTTCACACTCTTCTTCATTTTTTTCAAACCCAAAGGAAGGAGAATAGGCAGCAACTACTATTTTTCTACCAACTTTTTGGTTGATTTTTTCCTGAGCTTGAATTGCCACCCCTTCCGCAGCTCCTAGTAAGAAAATCTTAATATCTTCGCTGTCTTTGTGATAGTTATAAAAGGCTGGAAACAAGTCAGAACCAGAAATTTTTTCTTGGATAGGAGTACCCAAAAATCTTGAGGCATACATCAAGATCTGACTATCGCAAACTCTATAATCACAGCTATTATAAGCTTCGTAAAAATCGCGGTCATACTGCAATTTAATTAAATGGTCTACATTTGGCGTAAATACGACACCGCCTCCTTCTTTTAGCTTTTCAAACAGTTCTGTGATGGAACAATTATCAACCGGTACATTCAATAAATTAACAACTTTCATTTTGGATTTCCCTCAATTTTTTATATTCTACTAAGACTCACACTACAAATTCGTTAATTCACATTTTAGCGAGCTGGCGAATCAACTTTTCTTCATTATATCCTCTTCCCCTTACTGGTTGAGTATGTCTTTTTAAAGATTTTGTAAAGAATTCTGGGTTTCCGGCAAAGAATCAATAAAGATACTAGATTTTATTAATTGACAACATAGGTCATAAAAATAATATTTTTTAACTAGGGCTATATTTCAAGCCCGGACTATAATCGGCGCTAGGCGCGTGCGTACTCAAACCATACTCAGATTTAGTGGTGGGTTGTTGACACTCGTGATTTTTGTGGACTCAAAGACCGTCTAGGTAAGGGCGAACTGGTTTTCTTTGGCTTAAGACTTTCGGTATCTTTTAAGATCACACCAGCTATTCCTCCCGCAATCAGCGTAAAAATTGGGTTAGTCATAGCATTCAAAACACAGTCAAACGCATACATAGTTAAAGCTACTCCCAGGACGGCCGCTGGCGCGACTTTCGGGTTAGACCAGGTTCGGGCTGGATATTTGAAACAAAATGCGATCACAGGTAATAGCAGAGAAGAAAATAAACTTGTTAAACCCACTACGCCGTTGACGCCAAAAGCAATAATCCACAAGCTGTCAGTGACGGATACATCATCACCGTACTCATTGTACACGCGGTTGCCACCAGAATCGCCCCAGCCAAAAAGAAATCTTAGTCGCGCTTTATTGCCCAATATCTCTTCGTTTTGAAATCTAAACCCCAGAGAGGCTGCTCGTTCTTCGCCAAATAGTTGAGATATAAAACTAATAACTTCTTCACTAGAAAATTGACCAGATGCAGCTAAATAAAGGTAGAAGATGATATATCCAATTATCAATAACAATGGCAAAGATGTTTTTAAAATTTTGGCGCTGAACAAGACGACTAACGACATTGCAAATAAACTGTAAGCCCCCGTAGAACGGCACAATAAAAAAGCGATAATTATTACAATTACCAGAGTCTTCATATTGCGCCCCTGAAACTTCTTAAGGACCCCAGTTTGCCACAACCAAAATCCCACTAAAGCAGCAGCCATCATCCACAGCCCCACCATCAAACCGTGCTGCATGAATACTACTGGCCTCCACCCCCCCATGCGTCTGGCCTGACCCCAGTCTTCAAAAGCATTGACACCGTAAACCATCTGGTGCATAATCGGCCCTTTAACCCCTTCAATCATCGTAAAAGGAATGTAGGCTAACCCACCTGCAAAAATGCCGATCGCTAACTGTCGCAACCCATCTAAACTATTGAGATACAAACGCCCTAAAAGATAAGGCATCCCCCAAGCAACAATTTGGTTTAAAGTTGGAGACAACGGGCTTCCACCATTAGTAAGTTGCGAAGCAATCGGGCATAAACAGCAAACTACTATTGGTACATCTATCCAGCCTGGTTTCAAAGAGCTGAATCGCGTAGTATCGTAAACCAGAGTACCCAGCAAGACACCGTAGCAAGCTGCTGACATCTTGTTATAGGGAGGTAATCCCGGCAGGCTTAGAGAAACTTGCGGTAAAAACTGCCACGCTACAATTAGACTTACAATTACTGCTCGCTGAGTAGGGAACCTGACAAACAGATACAAAACGACTGGAATCCAGCCGTACATCACAATTGGAATCAATGCAGCCATACACGTTGTGTGCCAAGTTTATTGCAAATCTGTTTTAATTATCACAAATCTAACCGGCCCTTCCCCCGCCCTCAGTGCCGCCCCTACGAGGGCCCCAAATGCGGGTAAAATCCTCTGCGAGGAGGTAGGCGCGTGGCACTAGCCCTAGCTCATCCCTGTTTTTCGGAGAAAGAAACAGCCCTGGGGGCAGGGGTGGGATCTAGTGTTCCATATTTTTTGCTCTGTTACGGCTCTTTGGTTTTGTCATCACTTTAATTATACGAGCCATACAGTTTGCTATATGTTAATTTGGCCACAACATCGGCGCGACTCGCAAAAGCACCGAGAATTAGAGCTTCTAATCATCGGTAAACCTAGAGATTTCGGCTAATGTTTTAAGCCCTCTGAGATGGCGAATGTTACCATTGAACTTGAATTCTGGGCTGTAATTTGGCTTTTGCCCGCTCTTTTTGTGTAGATTTGCTAATAGCAGCTTTCAATGCACCCTCGAAACGCTCCGTGGCATCATCCCAATTATAAACGATCGCCTTGGCGTAGGCAGCCTCGGACATGGCAAGCCAGTCTGCATTGCGCAAGCGACAGATAAACTCAAGCTAACTTTGAGGAGGTTTGTATCCCCTCTCCAGAGCAAATTTTACAAGCTGAGCTCTATTTTCCAGGTGTAACTTGCTGAAAATGCTACCCAAATGAGCTTGGACGGTTCTGGGACTAATAAACAGTCGATAGCTAATTTGTTTATTGGTATAGCCTTGAATAACCTCCCAAAAAACTCTTTCCTCCGCAGGCGTTAAAGGTAAAGGTGGAGGTGGTGGCGCTACTGACACAACCTTTGACTCCACCCCCACGGGAGTAGAATTTTGCAGGAGTCGGACAATCTCGGCATGGATGCGGTGAGAGCGTTCTAACTGGGCTTTGACTTTAGCTAATATTTCTTCGGACAGAAAAGGTTTGACCAAATAATCATCCGCCCCCATGGAATGACCTTCAACTTTGGATTCTATCTCGCCTTGACCAGATAAAAATATAAATGGCATCAATTGTCCCAAGCGGGTATCTCGTAGGCGGCGACAAAACTCAAACCCGTCCATCTCCGGCATCATCACATCAGAAATCACTAAATCTGGAGGGTCGTTTTCAAAGATAGAGAGTGCCTCAATACCAGAATTAGCACATTCCACCCGGTATCCTTGGCTCTCCAAGTACATTGCCAAGACTGTTTGACAGTCTGTCTCGTCGTCAACAACCAATATTCTTTCCATGCCAGCCTTGCACCAAGTCGCGTTGACAGTTATTGAAACTGTAACTCCTAAAACAGGAACTTTAATGAGTTTAGCGAAAAATAGGGTCTAAAGCCCCATCCTTCTAGGGCGGCTTTCTATCTAGTTGTTTTCGTGGCCTGACCAGCTAGTTTTAAAGGGCTTGGGAATCTATACAGGACTTTCTCCGGCATACTACATATAGTGTGCCGACAAAGGGCAACCGCGTTTTCTCTCCGACCGCGATCGTCCATACAATAAAAAATTTAATTAATCAAGAAATCACCAACTCTTCTGTCAAACAAGTGCTAAACGTATTGCTGGGTATTTCAGTTCCTTTTTGAGATAGTCTGACAGTAATTCACTCTTTAATTGATAGATTGTTTTTCCCATTAAACGCGCTGTTTTCAGCTCTGATTACCTCGTATTTAACATTTTGAAAGATACCAAAAATACCTGAACCCTTGATCTGTCGATCGCCCTTGATCTGTCGATCGCCCTTGATCTGTCGATCGCCCTCTAAGTCAAGTGGCTGCGATCCTACAACGAGTGCTTCGCTAACGTAGTTGTCTGCACACTACATATAGTGTGTCTGCGTAAGTCCTGCTATATCTACTTTCTATTCACCCTGTAAAAAGGGTCAAAAAAAGAAAAGATATCCTCATTAGAAAATTGTGTATGAGGATTGAATGATGATAGATATTTTGTTTGAGGAAACTCAAACTATTCCTAAGCTTGACATGGAGAGGTTTTTTGATTTTTCGCGTTCAGCAAGAGGCATAAAAGGGATGGCACGAGTAGATACTGTTCCCAGTGGTGCCTCAAACAACTGTTTGTCTGCCACCAGCAAACGCTCAAATATGGTTGCAGGTTCGGGAGGGCTGAACAGATACCCCTGCATGATATCGCACTGGTGCTGTCTCAAAAAATTCAACTCTGCTTCCGTTTCTACCCCTTCGGCAATTACGGTCATGTTTAAACTGTGGCCGAGTAAAATCACCGCAGTGGTGATTGCGGCATTTTGAGAATCGTCGTTAGCATTGCGGACAAAAATTCGATCGATCTTTAAACTGTCAAAAGCAAATTGTTTAAGATACCCTAAAGTAGCATAACCAGTACCGAAGTCGTCAACAGCAATCCGAATGCCTAGAGCTTTGAGTTCATTGAGAGTAGCACCTGCGACAGCAGCATTTTCTACCAAAGCGCTTTCTGTCATTTCTAGCTCTAAATTAGAGGGTTCCAAGCCCGTAGTTTCCAATATTTGGACAATCCGCGCCTTAAGTTGGGGGTCTGACAACTGTCGGGCGGACAAATTCACTGATACCCGGAACGCCGACAATCCCGCTGCTAGCCAACTCGCGGCTTGAGCGCAAGCTGAAAGCAGTACCCACTCCCCAATGGGAATAATTAAGCCTGTCTCTTCTGCTAGGGGAATAAATTCGGCGGGAGAAATTATACCTCGATCGGGATTTTGCCAACGCACCAATGCTTCTGCACCGATAATTTGTCCGGTAGCAATATCCACCTGGGGCTGATAGTATACCTGAAACTCGCCCTGTGCCAAAGCGCGACGCAGCAAAGCTTCCAAGGCCAACTTTTCAGGAGAGAGAGCGGAAATTATCGTCGAGTCATTAACTAAATCGGTGAGTCTGGCCTCTGCTTGTTGCAGTGCGACACTCAGGGGGTGAGTAATAGTTTGTCGTTTCGAGACACGAGAGGAAATTGCTCCGAGCAATTCGGCCTTGGTAAACGGCTTTGTCAAATAATCGTCACCGCCCAAGTCCATCCCGCGGCGAAAATCCGCTTTACCACCTTGAGCTGTGAGAAAAATAAATGGAATTGTTGCAGCCAGGGAGTTTTGGCGCAGAGTCCGCAAAACCTCATAACCGTCGAGTTCCGGCATCTGCACGTCACACAAAATTAAATCTGGAATGTCCGAGAGTGCCATCTGCACCCCAACTCGACCGTTTTGAGCCACAATGACTCCATAGTTCTGAGATTCCAGGAGTTGCACAAGAGTTTCCCGGATTAATTCGTCGTCCTCAATTACCAAAATTTTGAGCATAATACTTAGATAACGGATGGCTGTATAGATACCGGAACCTGACTAACACTAGCATAGTAAAAATATCGACTTGCTGATTGGGCCAATCAGCCAATCTATAATTAGCCATTTGGCTAATCATATTTCTTCTGCTTGCAAGTCACAATCAAAACACCCAGAAGGTAGTTATAAATATATATCAAAACTAGGGAATTTTTGAAAAGGAGGAAATCAGAGAATGGTCTAGCTGTAATGCTCTAGGATAAATCTGTCTCGTCCCTTGTCTTTAGCTTGATAGAGACAACGGTCTGCTGCTGCAATCAAGTTTTCTTTGGATGTTCCCATCTGAGGAAGGGTGCTGGCGACACCCAGGCTGAGGGTGACAATAGAACTGACAGGGGATTGAGCGTGTTCAATTTTTAGTCCTTTGATCCCTAGTCTGATTTGTTCGGCAATGTAAGCAGCGGTGTTCGGTGATGTGCCCGGAAGTATCACGGCAAATTCTTCGCCTCCATAACGAGCCACTAGAGTTTCTCCGGGAACTTTACCAGCCAAGTCATTGATAGCTTCAACAATCCCCTGGGCTACCTGTTGTAAGCACAGGTCTCCAGCTTGGTGTCCGTAATTATCGTTGTATTTCTTAAAAAAGTCAATATCACACAATATCAGAGATAATTCTGCTTCTTCTTGCTCTAACTTTTTCCATTGTTGCTCTAAATATTCGTTAAAGCAGCGACGGTTAGCTACTTGAGTTAGGCCGTCGGAGTTGGCGAGGCGATACAACTCGGAATTTGCTGTTTCCAATTTAGTGTTCGCCACTTCTAAATCGGACTTAGCAACCGATAAATTGTAATAAATTTCGCTAATGTACCAAGTAGCTTGTTGATGAATTTGGGACAGAGCTAACAGCACTTGATGTACATCTAAGAGTCGGTAATTTTTATCGTTTAACTGTACGACTATAGGCTCGTAAAGTAGTTCTGGCGACCGCTGGACTGCTCGCTGAGCTGCCATCACAATTAATGTTACTCCTGGTAAAATTAAAATATCAGTTCTGGCTATTTGATATAAAGCGAGAATGGGTCGATGAGCAAATATATCTATGCCATAAGGACGGCTCATATGTTCCATAAATCGTCGGCGAGATATCATTCCCAAAAATTCGCCTTTTACAGTCAATACAACTCCTGGAAGTAGCGGTTGAGTGTGAAATAATCTAGCTACTTCTTTGCCTAAATAAGAAGATTCAACCTGAAAATTAAATACTGAAAGCTCGTTAAGAGTAGATTCTAAAGATAGAGTTTCGGGTAATGTTTTAGGCCAAATAGGTGTGGAGACAAATTTAGTAGACACAGCGTACACCCGCATGAAATTTATAGTAGCAATTAAGCTAATGCCTGCTACAAACTAATGCTACCATTAATATATTAGCATTATTTGTGTTTGAGAATACATGAGTTTTCATAAGTATATTTTTTGCTATTTGTTTAATTAATAAATATTGATCTATAGATCGAAATAAATTAACCGCAACAAACCTGCTAGGGATGACGGCAAAAAAATAATTACTTAAACAGCAAATTGATGGGAAATAAGGGCGATCGCGCCTACCATGATTTTGTGTTCCTGTACTTGAATGCGAGCGTGTAGAGTTTCTGCGGTATCGTCGGGAAATATCGGTACGGCTGCTTGCATTATAATTGGACCGCTGTCAACTTCTAAATGGGCGATATGCACTGTGCATCCAGTGATTTTTACCTGGGCTGCAAGTGCTTGTTCGACAGCGTTGATTCCTGGAAAACTCGGTAATAAACTGGGATGGATGTTAATAACTTTTTCGGGAAAAGCATCGAGCAAAACTTTGGTGACAATCCGCATCCAGCCAGCCATGATGACCCATTGTACATCATATTTTTGGAAAATTTTAACAATTTCGGTGTCTAATTCAGCACGTTTTTTGTAGTCGCGGTGATTCAGTAAAATTGAGGGAATGCGGTATTTTTCGGCTCTAACTGCTGCTTTGGCTCCTGGGTTATTGTAAATTAATACTTGGACTTGAGCGTTGAGTTGTTGGTTTTGGATGGCTTGGGCGATTACTTCAAAGTTGCTGCCACTTCCTGATGCTAGAATTCCTAGTTTTAATGGATCGCTAATATCAGCATTTTTTGCGATTTGGGTGGCAGGAATTTCGGGGACAATTAAACAATCTATAGACTTTATATTTGCTGTCATCATAAAATTTTTACGGTTATATCACAATGGTCCGAACAGTTTTCAATTTGTAGCCTGAAACACTTTATTTTCCGTTGGTAGTTCGATTATCGAATTTCCTTGAAACCCTTATTCTGTGATGAGTAATAAATATCTCCCGCAGTTATTGATATCAAAGAGGAATTAATTGGGCATCTAAAGCTGGCTTTGTCATTATTTATCGGAACTATAGGTCTAGGTGGAGGTATAGTAGAAGGCTGATTTGTTGCGCAAATAAATCCAACGCTAGTTACAGCATTATCAGCATCGTCTTTAACTTTTACTAAAAAAACTGCACCTGTATAACTTCTAAATTGACGTTTTTTAGCTTGAAGGGTCATGATTACACCTTCGGTTGAACCACTTTCAGGTAAAATTTGGTAACGATAATTTTCTGTATCTAATCTCGTTCCTATGGCCAGTTCTTCAAGGGTTGTAGCAAATTTGGCATTTTCGGCGTAGAAGCTTTGTTGTGCGTTAATTGCATATCTAATAAATTCTTCTCCTTCATACACTGCTCGCGGATTTTCTAGTTCTAATAGATTAAATTTTTCGATTTTTGTATTTCGTGGTAAAGCTGTGACTGTAGAAACTTTTTCTAGAAAAATTGCCCCAGCCGTAAAAGTATTTGGTCTGGGTTCTCCTGGCTTTAAACCCATGAGTTCTACACGCAGTTGACTGCGATTGTTGAATTCAAAAATTGTCCGCAAAGTTTCATCACTGCTGCTGCTAACTAAATCGATTTGCATGGGTTGGAATAGCGAGTTAATTTTGTAGCTAAATTCATAGGCGGTAGGATTAGGGAAAGGATAGCCCTTAAGTATAAATAATTTGCCTTCTGGTGTTAAAATTACTGTTAAAGGAATCGGCGATAGATATTTCAGTTGCCACTGTCCTACCAAATTTTCGGCTACAGTTTTGGCTGGGGGATTTGCTTGAGAGATAATTACCGATCGCAAAGTTGGCTGTTGCGCGATCGCACTCGTGACCAATCTGCTCCAAGGTAACAGACAACAGGCGGCTATCAGAAATCTGGGAGTATTTAATTTTTTTATGCTCATCAATAACACACCCCGATATTCAAAATAATTATACCATCTACAACAAATTCTACTCTGGTCGATCGGCAAAAAAATCATCCCTGAGAATCGAATAAATTTTGAGATCCCAATATTGGTCTTTGACAAATAGCTGCTGTCGCAATATCCCTTCTAATTGCATCCCCACTTTTTCCATCACGCGGGCGGATGCAATATTTTCTTGTGCACAACGAGCCTCTATTTTATTCAGGCTCATTTCCCGAAAACCGAAGTCTATAATTGCACTGACAGCCTCACTCATGTATCCTTGACTCCAGTATTTGCGAGAAAGAGCGTATCCAATTTGAGCGCGACTGTGGTTCATGCTCCATTCGACATATCCGCAAGTTCCGATTAATTTTTGTTCGGATTTGTGAACTATTCCCCAGTCAATTAGTTCTCGCTTTTTATACATTTTACTGAGACTTCGTAGAAAATTTTTAGTGTCTTCGATGGAAGTATGGGTTGACCACATGGTGTATTGAGATACTAGGGGGTCTGAGCCATACTCAAATATATCGTTGGCATCGTTTAAAGTAATTTTTCTGAGCAGGAGTCTCTCGGTTTCTATAGTGGGTAAATTGGATAATATATCTAGAGGCTGCATTTTGAGATTCACCTGTATTGTGATACAGTTTAAAACTAAAAGATAATTTTTACAAGCCAATGGTTTCGATTAAATCTGGGCGTTTTAACTGGTTGGACAATGAGTCGATCGCAGCTTGGACTTTTTTAGCCCCAGCTTTGTTGTTTTTGGGTACTTTTTTGATTTACCCGATCGCCTATTTATGCTACCTTAGCTTTACCAGTGGCAGTTTTACCCAATCAGGTGTGCGTTTTATTGGGTTAAAAAATTATTGGAGTCTACTCACTAACCCAGATTTTTGGCAAGTTGTCCAAAACACCATCTATTTTACTACTGTTACAGTCATTCCCAGTTTAGTTATTCCCTTGGGTTTGGCAGTTTTGCTAAATCGCTCCTTTGCTTGGCGAGGGGTGCTCCGCACGGCCTATTTTATTCCTTCGATTACCTCTTTGGTGGCTGTCGGCTTAGGTTGGCGGTGGCTGTTTCAAACTGAGGGGCCTGTGAATCACCTCCTAATGGCGGTGGGTTTAAATCCGATACCTTGGCTTAGTAGCACGGTTTGGGCAATGCCGGTGCTGATTTTGCTCAGTATTTGGAAACAATTAGGCTTTAATATGGTAGTATTTTTGGCTGGTTTGCAGGCAATTCCGGTCAATCGCTACGAAGCTGCCGAATTGGATGGAGCTGATGCTTGGCAACAATTGTGGTACATTACTTTACCGGGTTTGCGCCCGACTTTGGTATTTGCGACTGTCACTACTGCTATTTTTACCCTGCGGAGTTTTGAGCCAGTTTATGTGATTACTGGTGGTGGTCCTTTGAATTCTACTAATCTGCTGGTTTATTATATTTACGACCAAGCTTTTGCACAATTTGATTTTGGCTACGCAGCGGCGGCGGCAACTTTGCTGATGGCTGTGGCTTTGGGATTGGTTTATTTGCAACTGAAGGTTTGGGGGGAGGATGCTTGATTGATATCAATTCCAGTTCCACCGTCAGGTGATGTTGACTGTTTTAACAATACCGATGCAACCGGAAACCATAGGAATCGCACAATAGAAGTTGGACGATAGTAATTTGGTAGACACAAATAATTTTTACTATATAAAGTTGAATGGCTACCTTACCAGTTCAGAATTCAATTGCTGCTCTCTACCTGCCAAAAACATGGTTAAGTACAGGCGGAGAACAGCAGAGGGTCACTAAAATCCTGGTTGCAGAACTATTCAATGATATGGAAATAATAGGCTGCAACTAAAAAATTGATACCTAGTAGTACCAAAAACCAAGCCATGCGAAAGGTGTAAGGTGGCTTGCCCGTTTTCATAACGGAGTCGGATTTTAGTTGATTCTTTGCTATCTCTGCCATAGGTCAAAGTCCTAATTAATATGTGACTGTATTTACCACCAATAGCTTGTAAAAGTATAGTCATGGTGTCCATGACATAGGAGGCGTGAATCCGTCCCTTTTCTTTTTTACTTCGAGCGGATTAACCCGCTTGAGCTGAACTATGCAGCTCCTTATCCCATCGCACAAGGCATTTGGGATTGCTTGGGTCTTAATATTGTAAGACCCACTGATTGAAACAATCGCCGACAATTAGGTTCGGTGATTGCTTGACACTTAATCAAAATCTGCTACGGAGGTAGTCTGAGGTTTTTTTGTGTCTGTTTAGAGTCGTGGAAGTTTTTGATCCCGACTTTATAAAGTCTTACAGTACCAGAGATGGTTCACGTTTGTACCATCCTCTAGAGTTACTTTTTGTAACTTTTAATCTCTACCAATTGAGATTAATTTCAATCGTTTTCTCCGGAGGCGTGGTAGGAACTGCGGACTAGAGGGCCCGATCGCACTTGTTGAAAACCCATCTCTGTGGCTATTTCCCCCAAACGGTCAAATTCAGCGGGTGTCCAGTATTTTTGCACAGGGAGGTGTTCGAGAGAGGGTCTCATGTATTGACCGAGGGTGAGTCGATCGCACTTGGCATCGCGCAAATCGGCCATCGCTGCGATTATTTCAGTTTCGGTTTCCCCGTGTCCCAACATCAAACCGGATTTGGTGGGAATGCTGGGGTCAAATTCTTTGACAATGCGGAGAACGTCGAGGGAGCGATCGTACTTGGCCCCCCTACGCACAGGCCCTTGTAACCGCCTTACTGTCTCAATATTGTGGTTGTAACAAGCTGGTTTAGCCTCTAGGACTGTCCAAATTCGCGATCGCTGCAATTGATCTAAGGTTCTGTTTTCGGGTTCGGGGTGGGTGGGTGCGGTCGCACCACCCCAAAAATCCGGTGTTAGTACCTCAATTTGAGTGTGGGGGTTGAGCAGGCGGATGTGGGCGATCGTCATCGCAAACCAACCAGCACCTCCATCGGGTAAATCGTCACGGGCTACCGAAGTTAGAACCGCATAGCGCAAACCCAGCAGATTGACTGCTTCGGCTACCTTTTGCGGTTCTTGGGGGTCTAGGGGCATGGGAGAATGACCTTTATCTACTTGACAAAATGCACAAGCACGGGTGCAAGTGGGGCCCATTAATAAAAAGGTGGCGGTTTTTTGGGCATAGCATTCTGCGCGGTTGGGACATCTGCCTTCCTCGCAAATCGTGTGAATTTGCCGCTGCTTAATAATTTTTTGCACTTGGGAGAGTTCGCTGGCTTTGCCAAGTGGGCGACGCAACCACTCTGGCATCGCCTGAATTTCATCCCGCATTGGGGAGGCAATTGATTGGGCTGCGGGGGTTTTAGGGGTTTGGGATGGCATGAAATTAAGTGCTTTTCGGGTCAATGCTTTTCGATCGTATCCGAAATCAAAGTCTCTGAACTTGCAGGAATCGTGTCCCCAATCACCATGGACCTCTGCGATCGCCAAAATTCAAGTTAGAAAGGATTTTGGAGAGAATTCTGTTAGAGATATACTTAAGGTTGCGAATCAAAACTTACATACGGTGGGGCACACCGAAATTAACGCGCCTGGACAGAACTACCTCTACTCGTTGGTGGTGACATCAACGCGCAAGTTGACTGGTGGAACCAAGAATCAAGAGTGCGTTCACGCGCCCGGAGTGTCAACTATCTGGAGAGCTTAGGGCTTACCAGATTATGCTATACACAGTAGATCGAAGGTTAATCCTAGATTTACCGGGTTAAATGTATCTGAAGGAGTCAGTCGTGGCTGGTCAAAAAATCTTAGTCATCGATGACAGTAAAGTCATCCGCGTCCGAGTCCGAGAAATGTTACCCCAAGGTAACTTTGAAGTTCTAGAAGCCAAAGACGGAGAAGAGGGACTAAAGCTGATCCGTCAAGCCCGTCCCAATCTAATTATGTTAGATTTCCTGCTGCCCAAAGTCAGCGGTTGGGAAGTGTATCAAAAAGTTCAAGCCCATCCCGAACTTTCCAAGATCCCCTTGGTGATCATGTCGGGCCGGGAAGAAGAGGTGATGGAGAAAATTCCTAAACCTTTTGAGAAGCATTTTTTTGCATTTATCGCCAAACCCTTTGAGAAGAAGCAACTCACTGAGGCGATTAAATCAGCGATGGTATTGGCTAAAAAGAAACCAGTACCAGAAGTCGCCGCCACCGCTGCTGCACCTACCTCTGGATCGGGCACCGCCGAACTTCAGGCGATGACTGAGAAAATGGCAAAAATGCAGGCTGAAATTGACGCACTCAAGAAACAAATGACTCAGGTGATTACGATCATCAAGCAGAAGTTGAAGTAACGCTGCCTTCGGAAGGTTACAGACAACTTTCACACCTTGAAGGTTGCTCTGATTTCTAAAGGTGTTTCCTTCTATCCGCAATCTTGTGGTAAGTGGTTGAAGCGATCGCGATCGCTCTGCAATAGGTTTTCACTCTGGTGAGAACATGAATTACAAGTTAAAAATCCAAAGATGGAGGCAAATATTATTAGTCTTTAGGGCTATTTTTTATTTGCCACTTGTCCCACACCCAATTGTCAATTCCTCAGTCTCATTTTTTATTGTTCATGACTAATGACTATTCCGATTTTTGGCTTCAACTGCGCGACTCAACAGAGAAATTATTGCAAAGATTAGACTGCTTCGATCGAGCACAGGTATTGGCGATTGGAGATTTGACCTTGGACGAGTTTGTTACCGGACAAGTAGAGCGAATTTCCCGCGAAGCACCTGTGTTGATTTTGCGCTACGAAAATACTCGACAAGTACCGGGAGGAGGCGCAAATGCTGTCTATAATTTAGCGAAACTGGGAGGCAAAGTAAAAGTTGCTGGCTTAGTAGGAAAAGATGACCAAGGAAAGGCTTTGTGCGGTATTTTTGAGGCTGCGGGAATTGATACGGCGGGGATTTTTATCGATGCGCATCGTCCTACTGTGACTAAAACTCGTATTTCGGGACACGCGCGACAGTCGGTGACTCAACAAATTGTCAGAGTCGATCGCAAATCGGATGAGTTGCCGGATTTGGATTTGCAGTTACAATTAGCAGATTATATCCGGCAACAAATACCGACTGTAGATGCGGTGGTTTGTTCCGACTATGGTGATGGAGTTTTGACTAATTTGGCGATCGAATCAGCGGTAGTTCCTGATAAAACAATTGTCGATGCTCAAACAAATTTGCAGCGATATTCGGGAGCGATGTTGTTTACGCCGAACTTGCCAGAAGCCGAACAAGCTGTCGGATATGCTATTAATAATCATTCAACTTTAATGCAAGCCGGACGGGATTTGTTGAATTTAACTAAAGCTCAAAAAATCTTGATTACTCGTGGCGAAGAAGGGATGAGTTTGTTTGAAATAGTGAAGGGAGAAACCATCCAAAATTCACCACCTCCAACATTTATTTGCCAACAGGAGGAGTTGGAGATTCAACGTTGGGATATTCCCCCGTTTAATAAGACGGATGTATTTGATGTCACAGGTGCTGGAGATACAGTCGTAGCGGCGATGACTTTAGCTTTGTGTGTGGGTGCGTCTGGTTGGGAAGCCGCGGTTTTGGGGAACTTGGCGGCTAGTATTGTGGTGCGCCAATTCGGTACGGCGACCACTACAACAGAGGAGATGAAACAAGCTTTGGAAGCCCTAGATTATCAGTAGTCTACCACACAATAAGAGTCGCCTCAACAACCTTGGCGGTTGCTATACTACAAGGAAGCAAGCCCGTAACGAGATTTGAACTCGTGACTTCCTCCTTACCAAGGAGGTACTCTACCACTGAGTTATACGGGCATAAACAATTAAAAATATCAAACTAAAATTTTAACTTTTAATTCTTAAGTTTTAACTTTTAATTAAAAAGTGGTGGGCCGAGCTAGATTTGAACTAGCGTAGGCGTAGCCAGCGGATTTACAGTCCGCCCCCATTAACCGCTCGGGCATCGACCCATTTGTACCACAGTTAAATACCTTATCATTCTTTTCTGGGTTTGCAACAACAGATTTAAAATACTAATCAGATATTTGTAATATATAAGTAAAATACGGGCAATAGGACACCGTAACTCCGGGATCGGGAATTGGGAAATTTGAATCCCAAATCCAAAACCCTTACCAAATGGGGATGCTCCCAAATCGGTTGACTAATCAAGCAACTGACCGGTTTCTTGCAGGGAGTGCAGCCTCCGGTAAATGCCTTGTCGCTTCAAGAGTTCGCTGTGGCTGCCAACTTCGACGACTCTACCGCGATCGAGTACGACGATCGCATCTGCTTCACGAATGGTACTCAGTCTGTGGGCAATAATGATGGTAGTGCGCGTACCGAGGATATTTCGCATGGCTATCTGGATCGATCGCGCCTAGCTGTCAATGGTATTACCCAGTGGAACCAATTTCCTACCCAAGGTTCGATCGGTGATTTTACTACACTTACCAGAAAAATTAACCCCAGCAAGACGGCTAGTGATAATGTTTGTTTGACTGGTTGCTGAGTAACAGAGGCGATCGCGGAGATCAGTTTTTGGGTAACATTGTCTGTAGGTTTACCCGACAATAGGTTTAATGTTTGACCGATCCCGTAGGGTACAAGCAAATCGGCTAATGCCAAAAGGCTGGATGCGCCTATGCTCAAAACTGAAATTTTCCAGTAGTGGCTGTCAAAATGCTCATATCCCCGACCTTCGATTCCCAGCAGGGGGCATAAAGCCTGTTATTGACTATCTTTTTAGATCACCTGTCGTGGGGCGATGGGAATTTCAATAATAAACTCACTCCCCTCTCCCGGCGCAGAAACACAAGTCAATTTCCCCCCATGAGAACTCACCACAATCGAGTGACAAATAGACAATCCCAACCCCGTACCAGAACCCACAGGTTTAGTCGTAAAAAACGGGTCAAAAATCTTGTGGAGCACCTCCGTCGTCATCCCAGGACCCGTATCCCGGATTCTAATTATCACAGAACTCCGGTCTGTCACCTCCGTGGCGATCGTAATAGCAGGCTTTTGTTGATATTTTTCCGGGCTATCTCTGAGCAACAACAGAGCATCGATCGCATTTGTCAAGATATTCATAAACACCTGATTCAACTGCGACGCATAACAAGTAATTAGCGGCAAACTCCCGTAATTTCTAATCACCTCAATGCCCAAACGCCCGCCCTCCTTTCTCAGACGAGGCTGCAACAGCATCACCGTACTGTCAATCCCTTGATGAATATCAACAGACTTCATTTCCGCTTCATCTAGGCGCGAAAAATTCCGCAAACTCAATACAATATCGCGAATTCTTTCAGCTCCCACCTTCATAGAATCCAGCAACTTTTGCAAATCTTCGATCAAAAATTCCAGTTCAATAGTTTCAATCTCATCGATAATTTCATCGCTAGGATCTGGATAGTGCTGCTGGTAAAGCTCAATCAATTTCAGCAAATCTTGAACATATTCGCCCGCTGGTGTCAGATTTCCATAGATAAAACTTACAGGATTATTAATCTCGTGAGCTACACCCGCCACCATCTGCCCCAGACTAGACATTTTTTCGGTTTGAATCAATTGAGCTTGAGTGAGTTTTAGCTCGCGCAAAGTTTGTTCTAAACTCTCATTCTTTTCATGTAACTCCTGCGTCCGCTCTTGCACTTTATGTTCCACAGAATTGTAAAGCAGAGCATTTTCTAAAGAAATAGCAACTTGGGAAGAAAGCAACCTTAAAACTTCCAATCTGTGAGGAGTAAAAGCACCGATAGTCAAATTATTTTCCAAATAAAGAATGCCGATCAGTTTGCCTCGATTCACAATGGGAGTGCACAAAATAGATTGGAGTTGGTTCTGGGCGACGTAGGGATCGGCCGTAAATAGTCCCTCCGCCGCCGCATTGCTCAACACCAAGTCCGAGCGAGTCCTTTCCACATAATTAATCACCGTCACAGGTAAATCCTGACATTCCTCAAGAGGCGTAAATGGCAACATCGTGACATCTTCAGCAAATACGGAAGCTTTCGCTAAAATTAAAAGTTTTCCCTCTCTGACTAAGATTAAAAAACCTAATTGAGCACCAGCATTTTCCAGGGAGATCCTCATCAAAGAACCCAGCAACTTATCCAAGACAATTTCGCTAGAAATTGCCAGAGATGCCTTCATTACCGTCGCTAAATCCAGCGCCCTCGCATCACTACCAGTAGAAGTATGAATAGTTGTGGTAGTTTGATTGAGGGCAAAATTGCCGTTGAGAGGTGTCATTTCCCGCAACTGGGGATATTTTTGTTCTAAATCATCTACTTTTCGGGCTGCACCCCAGCGTTGGTAGCAGGAATGAGCATCCCGTAAGTGAATTTTAGCGTATTGATATTTGCCTTTATTTAACCAATATTTTGCTGCTAGTTCATTAGCCAAAGCTTCATTTTGGACAAACTCATTGTCTTGAGCTAAAGTGATAGCGAAGTCGTACAATTCTACAGATTCTGAGTCTTTTTTGGAAATTCGGGCTATTTCTGCTTGCACTAAAATGTGCTTGTGGAGAAAATTTTCTGGACAGTTATCTGCCCAAATTTTCATCTCTCTTTGATTTTTTTCTACCTTCTCTAAATAGAGCGCTTGCTCAGACTTAGAAGCATTCGGATAGACAGCAATTAAAACTAAAGAAAAGTAAAAATTCCATTCGGTTGCGGGTATAGCTCCTGTAATAAAGGAAAGCTGCTTTTCCACTTCCAAAGCTAATTGTAATGCTTCTTTATAGTTACCATACAAGTACAATACCTGGCATTTACGAATTTGATACAAGCACAGCGAGTACAAATTTTGATGGGATTGACAATTGTATACATACTCAACTTCGGTCATTTCTTCGTTCTCAAAAACCAATTTTTCAGTAGTGAGTTGGCTGAGGTTACGGAGGATTAACTCAACTCCTAATAATGTATCAGTTACCAGTTGATTTTTGGTTTTTTGGCTGAATTGCAAATATCCTTTGGTATCTGCGAGCACTTGGGCAATATCTCGGCCTTGAAAGAAATAATTGGCGATGCGGTTGGACAGAATATAACCTGCATATTCTAAATCCCCAGATTCTAAGGCCGCTTGATATCCTTCATTACTAATTGCGTAAGCTTCTTTGATATGATTGAACCAGTAATGAAAAATACTGACCAGGGATGAACAGGCTCGACATTTTAAACCCAAATTTCCAGATTTTTCGCTCAAATTCAGCGACAGCATGGCAAATTGATAGGCGGTTTTGTAATCTCCAGAAACCGCATTCAAAAACATACCATAACCTGCGTAACAAAGAGATGCTTCGGGAACTAAACCGTATTTGAGAGACAGATTTAGTCCTTTTAAAACGCTGACTTTCCACAAATCTGGGTTGTTGAGGTATGCCGATGTTAGTAAGTTTGTGATTAATTTAACGGCAACTTTTTTTTCGGGGATAGTCATTTCCGGGGCGTCTATCAATGAAGCAATTTCGCGATCGCCCAAAATGCTCTTGGCTGCCTCAAATTCTTCAGAAATCACGGTTTGGAGCCCATCTAGGGGCAAATCGATACCCAGCAAGTTCAAGGCTTTGATGCCCGCTTTGACTGCATCCTCGTACTTGGCGCGCAGGGTATACTGTACGATCAGTAGGTTGTAAATTTCTACTTTCTCTAAAGGCGATCGGGCTTTTTGTAAAGTTATATTGATAAATTCTTCTGATTTTTCAAAATAACCGTTTAAATACTCAACATTTGCTCGTTCCATATGCAAAGCAAAGGCTAAGTCATAGTGGGAATCCCAAATATCCTCCGTCAAGCCGTCCATACCTGCGGTTAAATACTGCAAGGCTGAAACATAAGCTGTGGCATCTTTGGCTCGTCTTGCCGCGTCTAAATTCAAAGTCGCCAGTTCAATTAATTCTTTATCTTCCCCGATTAAAGTTCGAGCCACATTCAAGTGATCGACTAATTCAAAGATTCTGTCAGCCCGATATTCAGTCGGAGTATTTTCTAATATTTGCCTACCTATTTTCAGGTGAACAGCTTTTTTTTCCGAATCATCAATTAAAGCATATGCTGCTTGTTGTACCCGGTCATGCAAAAATTTATAATTGAGAATTAACAGCGGAAACATCACATAATCTAAGGACTTACTTTCCAACTCCGAACTTGGCAAAATCAATCCCGACTTAATCGCTGGTAACAAATGGGAAAAAGTTTCTGAAGCTTCTTTTTCATTAATTAAAGACAGGGTGTTTAAGTCAAATTCATTACCCAAACAAGCTACTAATCGCAAAACTTGCTGAGTGGAACTCGGCAGTTTTCTTAACTTTTGCACCATCAAATCTACCACATTATCAGTGATAGCGCACTGCTCTATTTGATTTATGTCCCAATGCCAGCCTCCTTTATTTCCCGACAGAGGCGGATGAAAAACCAGCAGGTCTTCCTGATATAATGTATGTAAAAATTGATTTACAAAAAAAGGATTACCATCAGTTTTGCTGACAACGAGTTCAGCTAAAGGTTTGACTGATTCTCGATCGCTATGCAAAGTCTCCGCAATCAAATGAGTTATATTGTCCACTCCCAGTGGCAATAAAGCAATCTGATTGACAATTGCTTCTTGATTTCGCAGCGTCTCCACAGTCATCATTAAAGGATGAGTTGGACTCACTTCATTATCGCGATAAGCCCCAATTAAAAACAGATATTGCGTAGCCTCATCTGTCATCATCAATTCGATCAACTTGAGAGTCGCAGAATCAGCCCACTGCAAATCGTCCAGAAAAATTACCAGGGGATGTTCTGGCTGACAAAATACGCGAATAAAATTTTGAAAAACCAGATTAAAGCGATTTAGAGACTCCGTTGGCCCTAATTCAACTACAGGAGACTGAGATCCAACAATCAGTTCTACTTCGGGAATGACATCAATAATAATTTGCCCATTTTGGCCGAAAGCGCTGCGAAGTTTTTCCCGCCATACTGCTAACTGGGTTTCACTTTCAGTTAAAAGCTGTCGCACCAATTCTGAAAAAGCGATCACAACCGCCGAGTAAGGAATCGTCCGTTTGTACTGGTCAAACTTACCCCAGATAAAATATCCCTGTCTGCAAGTAATCGGTTTTTCTAAAATTTTCACCATGGCGGATTTGCCAATACCGGAATAACCAGCAATTAGCATCATCTCGCTGCGGGATTTATGATATTCTCTTCTGGTTAGCAATAATTGAGAGGTTTCTGTCGTGGATTTTACATCTTTATTAATCACAGCTATTTGAGAGTGTTCGGTGCGACGGTTAGAACGATATTTTGTGGCTGCTACCCGTTCAAATGCTGCTAAAAGAGTTTCTACTTCTCGCTGTCTACCGTAAAGTTTTTGAGGAATTTTAAATTTATCCGAAATATCTTGACTACCGAGAGTAAACTCAGAAATTAGCCCGGATGTCTGCAACTGAAACAAACAAGATTCCAAATCTGCTTTCAGTCCCCAGGCGCTTTGATAGCGTTCATCAGCGGTTTTGGCTAACAATTTCATCACAATATCTGAAACAACTTGAGGGATTTCCGGTGCAATTTCCTTAAGAGGTACTGGCTGTTTAGCGATATGACAATGAACCAACTCCATGGGATCTGCTGTGTTAAAAGGGAGTTGTCCTGCCAGAATTTCATAGAAGGTGACACCCAAGGAATAGAAGTCGGTGCGATAATCTATTACCCGGTTCATTCTGCCTGTTTGTTCCGGCGACATATAGGCTAAAGTACCTTCTAAAAAATTAGGGTCTTTATTGGGAATGTTATCCAATTCGCCGGCACTGGAAATACTAAAATCGATTAGTTTGACTTTGCCAGTGGCTGAATTGAAAACAATATTACCGGGGTTAATATCTTTGTGAATTACATTTTTAGCGTGAATTTCTCCCAAGGTTTCAGCAATTTTGATGGCAGTAGTTAAAAATCCTAAATTTGTGAATTTTTGGGAAGCCATGAAGATTCTCAAAGATTCGCCGCCAAAATCTTCTAAAATCATTGCCAAACTATTTCTCACAGATAGCAACTTGTGGACTGTGACCACTCCGTCTAACTTTAAGCTGGCAGTAATTTGATATTCGCGCCGATATCTATTAAGTTCTTCTGGAGTCGGATAGTCTTCTTTGATAAGTTTTATAATAACAGGCTGATTGTTCTGCTCATCCCGGCCGCGGTAAACCAGGGATGTGCTGCTTTCATAAATGAGAGCGAGAACTGCAACGCCGGGAATTGCCATCATAGTTGGGTTCTCTGAAATTAGGTGTGCTAAGTTAATATTACTCTCCATTATCACTCAAGAGCTGTTTTTTGGGATGCGTGGGAAAGTGGGCCTTGACAGCAAACCACTACTGGTAGCCTCCCACCGTAGGGATTTTGGCATCCACAGGAGTCAGCCATAGAGAGTTCCTAGTATTTTAGATTAAAGAATGAAATCATTGCTGTATACTCACTCGATAATGATTCGGGACTTCCCCGCCCCAGCCGGATTCTTCACGAATTTGTATGATTAATCACAAGACTTGCAGTTTTTGGATCAGTATGGAATAAATTTTCAAATAAATGCGTATTTTACTATATTAATAGTATTTCTACTCTGCTTTAAACAATCAATCAAATTGATTAATATCTCGCTGTGAGGAATCAGGTAGGCATTTAATATCTAGGTGGTAGGAATTGAATTTGCGTAGGTGTTAACGAAAATTGACAAAAGGTTAAGAATTATTGCAACAAAAGCCGAGCAAAGTTATTTTATTTAAGGGTCAAATCCTTAGCAGGAAAAGGGTTTGACCGATCGCCCAAATGAACAAATCTAGAGAAACTCACTATTTCTAAAGGATTCATTCGGTGAGAGAATAGGAAACAACCCTAAAATTTAGCAGTAATCGCCCGATCGAGCAACTCTCAACCAGCACCAGGAAAAATACCTATGAAATTGGCTTATTGGATGTACGCAGGCCCAGCCCACATTGGCACCCTGCGCGTTGCTAGTTCCTTCAAAAACGTCCATGCAATCATGCACGCACCCATAGGAGACGATTACTTCAATGTCATGCGTTCCATGCTGGAAAGAGAACGGGACTTCACCCCAGTCACCACCAGCGTCGTTGACAGACACGTACTCGCCCGCGGTTCCCAGGAACGAGTGGTGGACAATATCACCCGTAAAGACAGAGAAGAACACCCAGATTTAATCGTTTTGACTCCCACTTGCACTTCCAGCATTCTGCAAGAAGACTTAGAAAACTTCGTGGAGCGAGCTCAATTGGAAGCCAAAGGCGATGTGTTGTTGGCTGATGTTAACCACTATCGAGTAAACGAACTCCAAGCAGCCGATCGCACTTTAGAACAAATCGTCAAATTTTACATCAGCAAAGCCCGCAAAAAAGGCGATTTAGTAGAAGCCAAAAGCGAAAAACCATCTGTCAACATCATCGGGATGTCTACGCTGGGTTTCCACAACCAGCACGACTGCACCGAGTTGAAGCGTTTGATGGCAGATTTGGGCATCGAAGTCAACGAAGTTATTCCCGAAGGTGCTTCAGTTCATAACTTAAAAAGACTGCCGCGGGCCTGGTTTAACCTGGTTCCCTATCGCGAATTAGGGATGATGACCGGACAGTATTTGCAAACAGAATTCGGTACGCCGATGGTGGATATTACCCCCATGGGTGTGGTAGAAACGGCCCGTTGTATTCGCAAAATTCAGCAAGTGTTGAATGCACAAGGTGCCGATGTTGATTACGAAAATTTCATCGACCAACAAACAAGATTTGTGTCTCAGGCTGCTTGGTTTTCCAGGTCGATCGACTGTCAAAACTTAACCGGCAAAAAAGCGGTCGTATTTGGCGATAATACGCACGCAGCAGCCATGACGAAGATTTTGGCTCGCGAGATGGGAATCCACGTTGTGTGGGCAGGAACCTACTGCAAACACGATGCTGATTGGTTCCGGGAACAGGTAAGCGAGTATTGCGATGAAGTGATTGTTACCGACGATCACGGGGCGATCGGAGATGCGATCGCCAAAGCCGAACCTTCCGCCATTTTCGGCACCCAAATGGAACGCCACGTCGGTAAGCGCTTGGATATTCCCTGCGGCGTAATTGCCGCGCCGATTCACGTCCAAAATTTCCCGATCGGCTACAAGCCATTTTTGGGTTACGAAGGCACAAATCAGTGCGTCGATTTAGTCTACAATTCCTTTACTTTGGGCATGGAAGACCACTTGCTAGAAATCTTCGGCGGCCACGATACCAAGGAAGTAATTACCAAGGGAATTTCGGCTGATTCTGATATGAATTGGACAAAGGATGGACAAGCAGAGTTGAATAAAATCCCTGGCTTTGTGCGCGGGAAAGTCAAGCGAAATACTGAGAAGTTCGCGCGCGATCGGGGTATTGCTCTAATCAATGCTGAGGTGTTGTACGCGGCCAAGGAATCTGTCGGCGCGTAGGTGATTGGTGGGGTGGGCATTTGCCCACCTTACTTACACTAATTGCTAGCTAAAAAAACTCATCCTTCCATTTCACTAATCACATCTTGGTTAATTGCTGCAACAGCAAAAATACATCTCATAATTTGAATTAAGATTCCCGTAAATATGTAGTTTGCAAAAACAGCACTTACAGAACTTGATAAAAGCTGCTTTAACTTTTCTTTTTTGTCTTTATTAGCGTGGGCGTATTCACCATATAGAAACCACTCTAATATTTCCCTCTTAGTTAATTTATTACCAGAATCAAGAGAAACATTGAAGAGTTCTGTAAACGTTTCATTCATGTCACTAGCAAGTATCCATTCTGGGTTAGCGTTGGTAGCTGGCTTTACAAAAGGTGAGTCACTATCAAGATAGTTGTTCAACTCATTTCTAATTTGGTTAAAGTCATTCTTGTTTTCTTGAGAGGTGGCTAACTCATCGTAAACAGCTTTCATATTACGAAAGGATACAGCTTCGTTGTCTTGATAAAAAAATCTTATTGTTAAAACACAAGCAGCAATCGATTCATAATCTGGTCCTTCAACTGTAACTTGACTTTTTCCCAATGTTTCAGGGCTGTGTTTAAATTCAATTTTTCTTCCAGGAAGTGATGCCATAAACCTTTTATACTGGTTTAAAGTTTCGGCTTTTTCGTTAAAAAGTTGTAATGTTTCTAAGTGATTCATACAATAATTTTGACTGAGGATTTGTTATTGAAATTGTAGCATCAATTCCCAAATTTATGCAGCACCACCTGTAGAGAAGAGAGCGCCCTTTTCAAACCAAGTGCGATCGCCTTAAACTGGCAGTTGCACTAACAGCCTTACATCTTCACCCAATCGCGTAAAGTTATTAGGGTTAAGAGTCAACAACACATCCACACCTGCTTTCAGTACAGCTTGAGCAATTAACCCATCATAAATCCCTCCCGCTGGCAGGTTTAAACTTACCATTTTGCTTACGGTTGCTTGGTAATCCTCAGCAGTAATCTGGTAGGGTGCGTCGCTGCGAGATTTGCGATTTAGTTTCGAGATTGTCGATCGCGACGCACCCTACAATATCTGTAATATTTTTAGATATTGTAGGGGCGGGTTCACCAACCATCTGCGCCAAAAATAAACAATATTGAAAACCCGCCCTCACCCAACGATAAATCTCATCCGGTAGGCTGCGTATCTGTGAGATTTGCGATTTAGTTTCGAGATTGTCGATCGCTACGCACCCATTGTTTTTTTGTATTTAGCATGGGGATGGGGCGGGTTTTTGAGATTGTTAGTTTTTGTCAGAGATGGTTTGTGAACCCGCCCCTACAAGTCAACGTTTAAAACTACCTTTTTTTCACCCACAGGAATTTCGACATAACAATCTCTTGCCAACTCAGCCCCATAAGCAATACAAGCCAAAACGTCTTCTCGTTCAATTCCCGGATATTCCTCAAGCAATTCTTCCAAAGTCATGCCGCTAGCAAGAAAATCAAGAATCAGAGAAACCCAGATGCGATGGCCGCGAATACAGGGTTTGCCAAAGCAGATATTCGAGTCGATTGAAATGCGAGACAGTAAATTATTTTGAGTCATGTCTTTTCAATTATATATTAATTATTTATTCATTTGAGCAACATTTTTTTATTGTATAGGCATCACGGCTATTTTTTTCTTGTTGATCCGATCGCTACATTGAGTTTAACACTCTTGTCGTAACGATCGCCCTTTTCCAAGCAAGTGCGATCGCCCACCTGAAAAATTGCTATAATATTCAAATGAGCCAACCTTGCTCTCAGTGAAAAAATATGTCAACCCCTACACAAACTCCCCAAACAAGCACCCTTGAGATAACTATCAATCAGGAACAAAAAGAACTGTTAGAAAAAGCAGCTACCCTGTGGGGTCTTAGTCTGAGCGAATATCTGCTCGAAGTTGCTCTAAATCTAGCCCAAGAAATGCCACTTAAACCAGAACAGATCGTTCTTTCCGAACCAAATTGGGAAATTGTTACCTCAGCGATTGAAAACCCACCAGAACTTAACTCTAAGCTGAAAACGGCGATTGAAAGGTATCGGCAAGAATACGAGTGCAAATAAATAATGGAATGGATTTTTTGCTCTATAGATGATAGCAGGGTGATTCGGGAAAATTTTGACTGCGGTGTGCCGGAGTTAAATCAGTATCTCCAAAAATACGCCCGACAAAATCAAAGAAAAGGCATTGCTAAAACTTGGGTGGCAATTCCTCAAGACGGTGACGGTCAAGTAGCAGGCTATTATTCAATAAGTATGGCTGAATTACAACTAGAGTTACTGCCTGAAAATTACAGAAAAGGGTTGCCGCGTTACCCCCTTCCAGTTATGCGAATCGGCAAACTGGCGGTAACTCAATCAATGCAGGGTAGAAGACTAGGTGAGACACTGCTAGTCGATGCTTTTAACAGAGTGATTCGTTTGTCGGAAGATATAGGAGTATTGGGAGTGATAGTTGACGCATTGAACGAACAAGCTAAGGGATTTTATCTGCAATACGGGTTCATTCCCTTAGAGGGCGATGAGCTTGCACTTTTTATTCCTATGACGAGGATATTAGAAGCATTTAGATAAACTTCCCGATTCTTTCTTGGCGCATATCGGAAATAATTGTATCCCAATTAATGACTTCTTCAGTTTTTATTGATGATGCTTTGACGACTAAGACTCCACCAACATAATGAACCTCGCACTCTTTATCCATATTTGCTGGTTGACTCCTGCCAGTTTCATCGGGCTGCGAAGCTACTTCCTGCTGTTTCCGCTGCCATAACAGAAAATCAGCAAAGTTGAGGATTTCTTGCAGTTCGATTTCAGAGAAATTTTTCAGTTTGTCAAAAATTTGTTCTTGGATAGGCATGACGGCTATTTTTTCCTTGCTTAACACGACCGCTAGATTCAGTTTAACACGAGATAAGTGCGATCGCCCTTTTCAAGCCAAGAACGATCGCCTACCTAAAATTAGACTCAGGTAAAAACGAAATTTATCAATGCTTTTAGCTTGATTTCAAAAGACAGCAATCATCAAACAAGCGAATAATATGAACGCCGGAGTAAAAAATCTCGAAATTTCATGCTATTATTGTCTGACTTGTTTTTATAGGAATTTTCATATAAAATGAGTGATAGTGAGGACATTATAGAGATTGTTTTACGACCTCTTGTTTGGATGGGAGACTCTCGCAGAAATATCCGCGAGTTTCCCCCAGAGGTACAAAAAGCAGTAGGTTATGCGCTGCAACTGGTGCAAGCAGGGGAAACACCTTTACAAGCCAAGCCTTTTAAAGTGGTGGGCAGCGGTGTATATGAAATCGTAAAACGCTACGATACTGATACTTACAGGGCAGTTTACGCTGTAAAAATTGGGGAAAAAGTCTATATCCTGCACGCTTTTCAGAAGAAATCAAAGCAGGGGATTAAAACCCCACAAGCTGATATTGACCTGATTAAACAACGCTATAAAGACGCAGTGGCAAGGGAGCAACAACTATGACAGAAGAACCCATTTTTGAAGAAAGCAGCGGCAATGTATTTTCTGACCTCGGACTGGAGGATGCAGACGAACTTTTTACGCGGGGAAAAATAGGAATTCAAGTAATCCGTATCCTGAAACAACGCAACTTAAAACAGCACGAAATTAGTCAAATTCTTGGCATTCCACAGCCAGAAGTATCTAATTTAATGAACGGAGAGTTTCAACTGTTCAGTGAGGGCAAACTACTGATTTTTCTCAAGCGACTCGATACAGAAATTACTTTACATCTTCGCCATCGTAATAGCGAAAATCAATTTGCTGAAACTGTGATATTGCTATAGAGGTTGATGAAAGCAATTAACATTTATAAAAATTGCTATCATATCGGCGATTGACAACCCACCACAACTGAACTCTAAGCTGAAAAGTGCGATCGCACTTTCAGACAGTCTTATTCTGCCGCCGCACTCTCTTCAGGCTCATTTTCCGCCTCAAAATCCACCTTCTCATACATATCTGCCAGCGGCACTTCAACTTGAAAGAAATTAAAAACTAGCGCTGCATCTTCCTCATCGTACTGAGTGTACGACCATCGCTTGTTTGCCAACTTGCAATACTGCTCCACATAAACTCGCGATTGGTCAATTAGAATATACTCTTGAAAGGTCGGCAGCGTTTGATAAAACTGAAACTTATCGTTGCGATCGTAATTTTTTGTAGATTTCGATAAAACTTCCACAATCACTTGAGGATTTATTACCGTATCTTTGCGATTGTTGTAATACTCAGGTTTACCTGCAATTACCATCACATCGGGATAAGTATAAAATCGCTTTTTCGGCATCCACAGGCGCACGTCACCCATGAAAACATTATAATCAAGTCCCTTCAGAGCTAGACGTAATGCTATACTCATATTCAGGGAAATGTGATTGTGATTGGTAGATCCGCCTGTCATAGGAATAATTTCTCCGTCGAGATATTCGCTTTTGTCTTCTGCTGCTTCTTCCAGAGTTAGATATTCTTCTGGAGTAAAGTAGCGCTGTGATGTTGGTTGTTCTGTTACTTGTAGAGTAGCTGTCACGGTTTTTTACCCAACTTAATTCATATCTTGCGTCCAGTTTAGCATTGCCTAAAAGTGCGCGTGGCGAAGCTCGCGCGCACTTTCAGACAGTCGCAATCAAAATTAGTCGATCGGATCGAAAACTCAAGTCAATCTCGCAGCCGGAAGCAGTTGTTTGAGAACTCGCAAATGACCATCTGCATCAGACCAACTCCGAAACCGACCCACAACGACCCTTTGCAGATTCGGAAGCAAACGAACCACAATCCACGATTTGAGAAGCTTTTCATACCGCATAATAGATGTATCTCCTTTGTATAGCAACTGCCAAGGCGATTAGGGCAGATTTTGTAGGGGCGGGTTCACCGATATCTTTCATCGGTATAGACAAATTCTATAAACCCGCCCCCACCCCACGACTTAACCACCCTGGCGGTTGCTATAAATGGGAGCCATAGCCAGTCCTGATCCCTCGGAAGCGTCGGACTGGCTTTTGACTGATCCGAAATCGGATTAGAGGAATTGTAACATAATAAGCCCAAATTTGTGTCAATTCAGTTTTAAGAACAGAGTAACAACACGATCGGGAGCCTAAGCTTGTACCATTAAAAGCGTTAGTCAACCAACCAACTTTTACATTGAGCAAGCGCGTTCACGTCACATTTCCTGATTACGTATATGAAGCTTTAGATCGATGGGCTGACAAACAAGGCAGATCCACAGCTAACCTGATAGCCTTTCTCGTGGAAACAGCTTTATTGGAAGCCCAACAAAGGGGAGAAGTACCCTCTGGGCCAGAAAAACCCAAAAGCGAGACTTAAAAACTTCTCTCGTGGGTTATGGATGCGTATCACCCGATCGCACTTATAGTTAGTTCGTAGGGTGCGCCGCCACCAAAAATCTCTGACTTACATATCGACAATCTAATAGCACGTGCAGTCTCCGGCGGGGGACTCGGCCAATAAAAGATAATTTGTATGGATTGAAAAGTGTAGCAATACCTTTTAAAAAGCGAATCATCTGTAGGGAAACGGCACGTGCAGTATCCGGCGGGGGACTGGGCCAATAAAAGATAATTTATATAACAATACGGTTCAGTTAAGATTGTCCGAAGAGAGGAACGAAGCAATCGCAGTATCTATTTTTCATAGGTTTTCTATGTGGGAATCTCTTATCTGAGCCGTATTGATTTATATAAGATTGAAAAGTGTAGTAGTCCTAGGGTGCGTCGCTATGAAAAATCTCTAACTAAATATCGATAATCTGAAAGCGACGCACCTGTCCCATCACTCACAGACTATAAAACAAAACCAACACTTCTGTGACAAAAACAAGTGTTGGGCGCTGTGAAACTCCAGGTAGTTTACCCCAGTATTTTGTAAGGTGCGTCGCCATAAGATTGTCTATCTTTTCCTAGGGATATTTTATAGCGACGCACCCTACGAATACTACTTGAGGTGGTAATTTATGGTGATAATGGAGAGGTTGAGGAAGTGATTAATCCTGGTATAGATGCACTTTTGCAGCGTCGGGGTAAGCGGCGCAATTCACTTGGCGATAAGGTTGAAGGTTTAAAGACTGTTGAGGTTTCTTGAAAGAAATGCGCGATCGCACTATTTCTCAAATTAATGCTGAGGTGTTTTACACAGCCAAGAAAGCTGCTGGTGCGTAGATTATATAGCAACCGCCAGGGTGGTTAAGTCGTGGGGTGGGGGCGGGTTTATAGAATTTGTCTATACCGATGAAAGATATCGGTGAACCCGCCCCTACAAAATCTGCCCTAATCGCCTTGGCAGTTGCTATAATAGTAGGGTGGGTGTAATGCCCACCTTGCTAAAACTAAATGCGATCGCTATTCTAGTGGTAGCTAAAAGGTTCACCGAAGAATGACAGTTATGAAGTCTGCAAACCTTGATTCTTTTTGACTACTCTACCGGATTCTAGATCCGTCTGGTATCGTAGCTAGAACCGCACAATCAGTATTAACAACCCCTTGCGGGTTAATGTTGTACTTATTCATAGCAGTTGGGGAGTCAAAGGGTCTTTTTTACCCTGGTCTAAAAGGTATATACTATTCCTCAAAGGATGTGTGTTTTCCCCACAACGGACAAGTCTGTTATCCTTTGTTATACGTGACCCAAGTTCAATGACATCGGTTTCTAAATAATCTCGATGGTTGATTAGAAACAATCGTCTATATACATCCGGACCTGAGATAGGGCGGCGCTGACCACCATCAATCCAATAAATCGAACCATCACCCGGATTTCTAATTAGCAGACCGTTTAAATCTGGGCGATTGCGTTGGAATGACTGAGCGTTAACGCTTTTATGAAAAGTGCTTTCAGTTGTAGCAAGGAGGAGAACAGACGAGAGGAAAAAGAATCGAATTAACTTGTTCATATTGACAAAGTGAAGTAATAGCTGTTGACTATATCAATTCTGTATTGTGGCTGACGCTCCAAATATACCCATTGATAAATTTGGTAAGTAATTTAAGCAACTTGATACTACTTATAATGTCAACTGATCGCAGCTTTGACAAGTCGGAAAAAAGCGGATAAAGTCGGAAAAAAACGGGTTATACTAAAATAATGTTGTATTCAGATATATTGATGGATAACCAAGATGTCTTAATATCTATTGATGAGCTAGTTTTTGCCAAGACTGACAAACACCTCGATACCCTGCAAGTAGCAATCCTCAAGGGAGTCTTGAATAATCGAAAATACGCGCATGCGGAAGAATATCACTGTAGTCAGGGTCATGTAAGGGATGCTAGCTATGAGCTATGGCAGATGCTCTCAACTGCGCTGGGCGCAGACATTAACAAATCAAACTTTCGCGCTACGGTAGAAAGATGGCGAATAGTAAATTTCTCAAATAGTGGGAATCCGGTACAAATTGGGCATATTAATTTTTGTAGTAATCCCGCACAAGAATCTGAATCACTTTCGTCAGAACGATCCGCATCAGACAATAAAAGTGATAATGATGTCAAAGAATATCCAAATTATCAAGAACTTTTAGAAGAAGCCGAACGCAAAGCTAAGTTAGAAGCAGTTCCTAAATTGGCAAAACTGGGTTTGAGTGTCGAACAAATTGCAGAATCTTTAGAACTGTCGTTAGCAGAAGTGCATCGGGTAATTCAGAATGGAAAATAGCCATCGAAAAACTGCCCTCCGAGCCTTTAAACTAATTGAGGCGATCGTGCGCGATCCAGGATCAGCTTTGAGAGTGACTCGGAGGATCTTCTCTCAAGGCTGCTATCAGAACGGATGTATCAAATAAAACGTTCATTTTAGATAAATTTCCAGATTTTTTCTTCGCGCAGATCGGAAATAATTGTATCCCAATTAATCAGTTCTTGATTTTTTATTGATGATGCTTTGACGACTAAGACTCCACCCACATAATGAACCTCGTTATCCCGTAGGGAATCACCATTTTAGATAATCACCCATATTCCCAACAATCGGTATAGAGAGGCGATCGATTTAAAATTTTATATACAAACAATTTAATTAATATTATTGTAGACTTTCATGTCCGTAGGGGCGGGTTCACCAGTGACTCTAACTAATAGCGTAAATATTAATAAACCCGCCCCGGCCAACGCCACATCCCGACCATCTATATCCTAGCATTAATCATCGGGATGGGGCGGGTTTATTTAACCTATTTGTGGGAGTCAAATATTGTTGGTGAACCCGCCCCTACAACGATATTAATTAACTTTCCCATACAACTTGGCAAATCCGAGGTAGTTTCCACCCTTGGTAAGGGATTAAGAATTGGGCCAGTTTCCCCCCTTGCCAAGGGGGATTAAGCAGGGTAAACCATTGATCGATAAACAATTTCACCCGATCGCAATTATCGCCATCTCCATAGCTGAAATCGAGCATTTTATAAGTATCAAAATCAGACAGGGCATTCCCCGTAGCCTCCCAAATATTCAGGCGGCAACTGATTACTATTCGTACTTTATCGAATACTCGTTCTCTCAACTGTGGCGATAGAGTTCCCAGAGAATCGGCTATTCCCATTTCATCCGCGCCGTCCAACAGCAACCAGATTTTACCTTGACTCAGTAATTCATTAAATTCTTTCACCCATTCCGCAGGTGCAGCATCCAATTTTCCCGCCGCAATTCGCAGCCAATTTTCGATTAAATATTGGGACAAAGGTTTTTTCACCTCTGCTAAGGATATCCATACGGGCAAATATTCAGTTTCCGCCAATATGCGATCGCAAATTTTCAACAATTGAGTCGTTTTTCCCGCCCCCGCTTCGCCGATGACAGCAAGGCGTTTCCCCTTGCTTTTAGGGCTGTCGCTGTTGGTGAGGACTTTTTCGCAAAATTCGTCGTAACTGAGGGGAATGAGTTTTTCGGCTTCCTGATAAGCTTGGGAACCTGTTTGAGGGGAAAAATCATCGCGCTGGGGTTTTTGCTGGCGTTCGATTAATCCCAAGGGCACATGAATCTCGTTGAGGTCTATTTTTCGCCCTAAGTCGTTAGCAAAAAAAGTGTTGGCTGCTTGTCGCTTGGCTTGGGCTGCGGCGCGGCAAATTTCGCGCCAGTCGATTTGGGTTGCTGGCGACGGAAACTCGGCTGTTTTGGGTGTTTCTGGTGGTGAAATGTCGATCGTCCCAGCAGAATATTCGCTTTTAAGCCACTTTCGCAGCGTTTCAGCTTTGCGAGCACCCGCTGTCTCCAGTTTTGCACAATTATAAGTGAATTTCTTGTAAATCTCGCCTCTGCGCTTCTTGTAAGCTTCAGATTCAATGCCAAAAAGTAGCTTGCTATTCGCTTCTATCTCGCTTTCTAGCTTATCGATATTATTTTGTGCAAATCTCTCTATAAAGACATTAGACTGTCCGGGAGTAAGGCCGAGGTCTACAGCCATCCGCTTGAGAAAATCATCCCACACCATGAGCAGAATATTTAGCGATGTAATGATTGAGATAGTAACAGATATTTGCTGAACATTGTGTATTTGCAGTCTATGTGGAAGATTAGTTCTACTTGACTTCCACTTGTAGTGGAGCTTTTTGGGACTGACGCTAGCTAGCTACAGGATGCTTTGATAAATGTACTGATAAATTCATTAATTCATCCAATACCCGCCATGACTACACAACAATTCAAAATCATCTTGGCTCAAAATCCCAAAATTCAATTATTAACTTTGCTGGCTTTCATCGAGGGTACAGAACTAGAAAACCTCGAAGAGAAAGAAGAATCAATCTCGAACTCGCTAACAGATATTGTGAAAACTCCCAAATTCACCTGCGTTGCTGGACAAATTACCGAGTTTGGTATCGTCAATTTAATCTCCTGGTTCGATCCAGTTTCAGGATTTTGCATTGGTATGGTTTGCTTGGCTTGGCACATTTTCCAGGATATTAGGGAAGAAGAGGAAGACAGCGATATTCCCTCGAAATAGGTTCGATCGTTCGGACTTTAGTCCTCCGTTATTAAAATCGAACCGTAGGGACACGGCATTGCCGTCTCCTCATCCCCGCGCCAGACACGGCATTGCCGTCTCCTCATCCCCGCGCCAGACACGGCATTGCCGTCTCCTCATCCCCGCGCCAGACACGGCATTGCCGTCTCCTCATCCCCGCGCCGGATACGGCATTGCCCATTGGTGTCAACAACCAGGTCAAACCCAGTCAGAGACAGTTTTTTGACTATTAAATCTAGATCCCCCCTAGCCCCCCGAACCAAGGGGGGGACAGGAGTCTTTTCTTTCGTCCCCCTTGGTTCGGGGGATGCGAGGGGGATCTAGACTCAGGTAAAAACGAGATTTATCAAGGCTTTCAGGCGATTGTTGACACCTATGGGCATTGCCGTCTCCCTACAAATGCTCGTATACTAAAAAGCCCGATCGCACAAAACAAGAAACCCTCCCCAACAAGGAATAGGGAGAGTAAGAATAAAATAGAGTTAGAAATTTAAGGTTTTTGCCGAATTAACAATAGATAGTCACATCCACGCCGCACTCGTCAGCCAAGTAACACAAAGCTCGAAACCGAATCCCCACAACTTGTTCATAAAGCGGGTTTAACTTGCACATCGGCGGAATGTGAAATAAAGTGCGATCGCCAATTTTGATTTCCCGCTCAAAGGGACACTGGGACGGAATAAACTTACACAACAATCGAGCCAATTTTTGACTTTTAATTTCGGTGCTATCCAGCCACTGTTTCAGCGGATGCAATAAGTCAAAGCGCGGTTTTTTACCGTAAGGTTGAGGATTTGTAGCGACACTAACGGCGGTTTCTTGTTTACCAACCCATACCCAAATTGGCAGAATGCGGTGGGGTACTGTATGCTGAAATACATTCATTTTTATCTGTTCCTCTTTTACAACGAGGTGCCAAGAACTCTCTGTAGAGTTAGGAGATTATCTACAATCAGTATCTACAGCATCCCGTTTTGCTTTACCGGATTGAACTTCTTCAATTAATGACTTTCGGCGAAAAAATTAGTTCCTTGAATTTTTGACCTAGTTGCAGGCTGTGCGATTTGTAGTTATATTTTTATTCTGACCCATCTCTGTGAATTATTCCATACGTGAAAATGCGGAATTTTATATAAAAGTGATAAGAGTTACAAATGAGTCTGGCTACAAAATTCTTTGAAAGCCAGCCTTAACTATTCCGTGAGCGATCGCTCAAAAAATCCTACAATTATAGATAGCCGTCAATCATCGCCCTCACCAACCATGAGCAACCCAAATACCAAAACTATCACCAGGGAATTGCAAAGTCATGTCGCCCTTCTCAGTGGCTGCGTCGCCCTCTTCTGGATCATAGAGATTGTCGATGTATTTGTCTTCCGAGGTGCGCTCAATTCCTACGGAGTGCGCCCCCGCAACCTTGACGGACTTCAAGGCATCCTGTTAATGCCTTTTCTACACGGCAGTTTTGCCCACTTAGCTGCCAATACCCTTCCTTTTGTGACATTGGGTTGGTTGATTATGCTACGAGAAGTTAGCGATTTTTTTGTCGTGAGTGGCGTCACTATGCTAGTTAGCGGATTGGGAGTTTGGTTAACCGGCGCGCCCAATTCCGTTCATATTGGCGCCAGCGGATTAATCTTTGGTTACTTCGGCTTTTTGCTGCTGCGGGGCTACTTTGAGCGTAGCTTTACTTCAATTTTACTATCTTTAATTGTTGGTTTCTTCTACGGCAGTTTAATTTGGGGAGTATTACCATCTCAGCCAGGAGTTTCATGGCAAGCCCATTTTTTTGGGTTTGTCGGTGGTGTATTAACCGCCCAACTTTTGGGGCGACAAAAACCTAAAATTAAAAATTAAAATCCTTTGGTAGTCATGACTTTAACTCTCTCTTTTTAATGTAACGCGATCGGGCAAGCGCACAGTAAAAATTGAACCGCAACCTAACTGACTTTCAACTTGAATATCCCCACCCATCATCAGGCAAAAGTGACGGCTAATGGTTAATCCTAAACCCGTGCCGCCATACAGGCGCGTGGTGGAGGCATCGCCCTGTATAAAAGCTTGAAATAAATGCTGTAATTGTTCCGGGGGAATACCAATACCTGTATCAGCTACCCGGAAAACTATCCATTCGCAAGAGTCTTCTTGTTTGTGTAGCTTTGAGCTTTGGTTTTTAACTCTTTCAACGCTGATTTTAATATTCCCACCTTTAGTGAATTTGGCTGCATTGCTCAGCAAGTTGAGTAATATTTGCCTAGTTTTAGTAATATCAGCATACATCACTCCCAACTCTTGAACACAATCTACTTCAAACTTATTAGAATTTTTCTGTACCAAGGAATCGACTGTCGAAACTACCTCATCAATTAAATTAGCAGGGCTGAAAGTTTCTAAATATAATTCCATTCGCCCTGCTTCTATCTTAGAAATATCCAGAATGTCACTAATTAAAGATAGCAAGTGTTTCCCAGCAGTTTGAATTTTCAGCAAGTCAGGGATAAAATCTTCGCAACCCAATTCCTCAGCATCTTCTTTGAGTAGATCGCTATAGCCGATAATCGCGTTGAGGGGAGTTCGCAATTCGTGGCTCATATTGGCTAAAAATGCGCTTTTTGCTTGGTTTGCTGCTTGAGCAGTTTGAGCGACTTTTTGGAATTCTTCTGCTAATTTGCGCTGGGTAATATCTTCAGCAATGCCGACGATGCGGTAAATTTCTCCTGTGTCGTTGCGTACTGGAAAAGCCCGATCGCGTACCCAACAGACTGAGCCGGACGATCGCACTACTCGATATTCCTCATCATAATCGCCCCGCACCTGTTTCTCAAAAGCAGCATAGATGCGATCGCGATCGTCTGGATGAATCGCATCCCAAAAAGATGTTGGTTCAGAATACAAAATCTGACTGCTCCGATTCCATATTTTCTCACAAGCTGGACTCACATAAACTATCTGCTGGTGATTTGGTTCTCTAATCCAAAATACCTCGTGAATATTTTCGGCCAACTGACGAAACCGCTCCTCGCTAGCCCGCAACTGCGCCATAGCATTGTGAAAATCAGTCACATCTTGAACCAGCGATGCTACTCCGATTATACAACCATCAGTATCCACCAAAGTAGTATTGTACCACTCGCAAAGAATAACTTGACCATCTTTTCTGACGTTCTCGTTGATGCTACTAACTCCTCCTTGATTAGTTAACAAAGTGATAGATAATTGCCTGACGTACTCCTTAGCACTTTCAGGAACGATCAGATCGACTCCGTGACGTCCCATAGCTTCCAAACGGTTGTATCCAAAAATTCTTTCGGCTGATAAATTCCATTCCGCTACTTCAAAATTGAGATTCCATTCAATAGCCCCTAAAGGAGTTTGATGCAGGTGGAGAGCGAGTTTTTGCTGGGAGTTTTTGAGAGAGCTAATTAATTGAGTTTTGTCCGCGATCGCCGATTCCACCCGATCTTCTAGAGTAGTAAAAGACTCTTCCAACTGACCCGCCATCCGATGAAAAGAACGCGCCAGAACACCCACCTCATCCTCGCGCTTGACAGATGCCATCAACTGCGGATCTAGCGCCGTCGAGTCCCATTCTCCCCGCGACAAATCCTCCGCAGCCTTACTCAGACGCTGAATTGGGACCACAATCCACCTCGAAGTTAAGCCACCAATCCCGATCGCCACCACCAAAGCACCGAAACACAGCCACACAGTGTCGCGAGTGTTGCTGTGAATCTTTTCCATAAAATCGGCTTCAGGAACCGCCACCACAATCAGCCAGTCGAGCCCTCTCCCATCAGCAAGCGGCGTTACTTGTAGAAATTGCCGTTCCCCGTCGATCGCAAAATCTAGCTGGTAAGTGTCATTAATCTTCCTCAAATCCCCGAAGCGCTTTGTCAAATAGCGAGCAGTCGATCGAATCAAAGGATTATTGCTGCTCGTTGCCCTAATCCGTTTTGCCACACCATTACTAACAATAAATGGAGGTTCCTGAGTGGAATTGGCCACCAATTCTCCAGACCTTTCTACAATAAAAGTCTCTCCAGATTTACCTATTTTTAGATGATTCAAGAATTTATTGATATGGGAAAGTATCAAGTCTGATCCCACTACTCCAATCAGTTCGCCGCCTTCGCCGTAAACCGGTGCAGCCGCCGTAATCGCTAGTTTTGGTGAGTCAAAATAAGTATAAATTTTGCTCCAAGTCGGTTTGCCAGTTTCCAATGGTGCTGTGTACCAGGGGCGGATGCGAGGGTCGTAGTTGGGACTACTTTTTAACAGCTTGCTTGGTGTCCCTAACTCCGATGCTGCGTAGCTCTGAAAATGATAGCCAGTAGATTTGTTAGAAATCTGAAATTGTAAATTACCATCAGTGAGGCGTTCAACTCCAATAAAATCTTTTTTTTCGGACCCGAATTCAATGTAGCTAATTTGATCGAATGCTTGAATTTGTTTAGCCAAGTATTGCTGCAAACTAGCGGAATCATCTACTTTTAAAATACCGAGACGGATGGCCTCGATATTGAGCTGATTGATTTGGTGTGGCGTGGCAATATAACTATTAATATGTTGCTGGATACGCGAAGTGACTTCTGCCCGCAGTTGTGCAGCCACATCGTTGACTGCTATGCGCCCGTTCCGTAGCGATAGCCACCCAGTTAGACCTACAGCAGCAAAAGTCTGGAGGGCAAAAGGCACAACCAGGACGATCCGAATTGGTACTTTGCCCAACATTGTTACAATCTGGTTGGTCAGATATCTGATTGGCATGATGAAGCTAAATTTTTAATAACCCACAAGGTTTCGGTGAACAAGTGCAACCTCAGTAGGGTAGATTTTGAAATAGAAAGAGTTTTTTCTGGCAATTTGTTGTGAAAAACTCATATTTTTGCACCACCGATTAAATTTGCCACTTCTGTCACCGTTATCTTAGCGCGATCGCCAGCTTTCGCAACAGGGGCGATTTCTGACTACCATTCCAGAAGCCACGCCTTCTCGATAGCTTCCCCCCGCCGACTATGAGCTTGGCTTTCTGGCTGATGCTGGTTAATTCGACACTTTATGAATTTTAAACTGGATATAATCAGAATACTAAGATACAGCTAACAAAAGGAGCGATCGTGAATGTAATTATGGCTACTCTTGGCACTGTTGTGGGACTGAGCTCCATGTTAATCGGTCTGACTCTGCCGGTTCTAGCCCAACCAAGACCCCAAATAGTGCCACAAAATTCAGAAACGACTTTATCCGGAGATTCGCTGAGGACGGTGGAGGATAGAACCCTTGACTCTGACTACCAACACTGGATTGGTGAACCACAAACCGTCGGCAATTCAGGTGTCAGAGGTAGTCGGTGGAGTAACACTTTTCGGATCAAAAGCGATCGCCAATTGGACTCGATCCCAACTCCTTCCGATGCCGAGCGTCAAGCAAATCCTTTACCTCCATCGCCTAGTGACACTGGTACTGGAGGGGGAGTTAAGCTTCAGCTAGGATTGTAGGAATTTGCATAATTTGATTTCCTGTGATAGCGATCGCCTTTTTTGACCATTTATATCACAATTTATAGGCACTTCTCATCACACCAAACTCCCCCTTATCCACCGAGAATCAGGACAACTAGATTTCTGAAAAAGTCCGATTAGCTACATATCTTTACAAAAAGCGTATAAAAGTGGCGGTGAAGGTGATGGGAAAGGCTCAACTGATCGATTATTTGCAGGGGGAGTTGGCGATCTCGCATTCGGCGATCGCACTAGCTCTGCGACACGGCGAACAAGATGTCGGTCAACTGCCTCTGGTTCTGTGGCAGTACGGGCTGGTTACACTTGAACAACTCAACCTGATTTTCGATTGGCAGCAAGCCCAGCAGATTTAGCGAGCGAATGTAGTGGTCTCATAAAACAAAACCCCATAACCTTTGGAATTACAGGGGGTTGTTTTATTTAATTTGGTGGCGGGAAGTGGATTTGAACCACTGACCTTCGGGTTATGAGCCCGACGAGCTACCAGGCTGCTCTATCCCGCGTCGCTTTGTCTCTCTCCTAATATAAACATATCTTTCGGAAAATAGCAACCCCTAAATCAAAAAAACTTTTTAGATGGTGGGTGGGGTTGCTGAAATCGGCTTCCCATCAGATACATTTAACCCGGCAATTCCCGGCAGTCCTCGGCAAGCTGTGTATGGCAAAACCTGAAAATCGGTAAGGATTCCGGCTTCGGAGGTATCTCTCAAAGCTTTCAATAAAATATTGAAAGCGCCATTTAAATCGCGGTCTAGCTTATGACCGCAGGAGGGAGTTGAGTCTCAAAAGTATGGACGCAAGTCTACTACTGTGGCGGCAGTGGTTGTTGAAGCCAGAAGCCCCCGTCATAGGGGTACGACCCTTGACGGTGGGTAGTTCACAGCATGGAAACTTCCCCGACTACCTCCAAGCGCTTGAATTCACTCAGAGTCATATAAGTTTCCGAAAGAGTTTCTGCGATCGCCGCGGTGATCCACCCCAACTGCTTGAGCAAGTGAATCGCCACAGCATATTTAGCCCGCTTTGCCCCATCTGTTACCTTAATTGCCAAACCCATACCTTCGCCAACCCTGCCAATGCACTGCACGCCCTCGGCACCGGACTTGCTCACCAACTCCCCTTGGGTCAAGCGCATCAGTTCCGTGTCAAATTTGCCCTCACCAGCCACCATCATGGGGTGGTGAGTCATAGCGCGAACAATCCGCTCCATATCCACATTGTCACCACTGGCCAACTTAGCATAGAGAGCAGCCATTTGCCCCAACTGCAATAAATAGGTAGGAGCGCCACAGTCGTCGCGAGCGCTGATAAACTCTTCGGCTGGCATTGCCAGTAAGTCAGCCACCTTGCCCAAAATAAGCTGCTGGACGGGATGTTTGCGCCGCAAATAAGTTTCCAGTGGCCAGTGCAGTTGCTGACACACTGCCAGCATTCCGGCGTGTTTGCCGGAACAGTTGTATTGCAGGGAACTCTTTTTACCTTCAGGAATCGGGCATTGCAGTTTAGAAGGGTCAATGTCGCAGCGCCACAGGACGTTAAACACCTGTCGCGATTGCTCGATCGTACCTTGATGAGAACTGCACATAATCGCTAAGTCTCGATCCGTGAGTTCGTAGCGTTCTAAAGTACCGGTCGCTGTCACCGCCAAAGCTTGAAAAGGTTTGAGTGAAGAACGGACAAAGGTTGCCGTTTCCGAGTTACCAGCAACGGACAGAACGCGGCCGCGATTGTCGCAGACAGCAGCCTGGACTCGGTGCTTAGATTCCACAATACCTTCGCGCAGTAGTCTGACTTCCAGTTCTGGAGCTTGGGTTCGTTTTCCCCTTGTCATATCAATTTTAGATTTTAGAGTTTAGATTTTAGATTGGGCTTGAGGAATTTATGAATTGTCAGTTACCAATGCGATCTTGCAGCCACAACTCATCATCCCCCAAGACCCATTGCCGATTACAAAAAACTCCAAATTACTCCCCCGGCAACCAGGAATACCGTCAAACCATAAAATGTCTGCCGCAGACGCTTCAGAATAGGTTCTAGCTGGTAGTTGACAATTAACTGGTCTTGAAGCAAGACTTCAGGAGTTTTCACCCAGGATTGACCGTCGTACCAGCCGGATTCTTCGTAGACGACTGTGGGGTTAGAAAGGCGCGATCGCACATAGAACCAACCCAAGTACAGCCGCAGCAAAGCTAATCCTAGAATAAAAGTGGCACCAGCGGCGCCACTAAGGGCAAACTGAACTGGATACTTGACCGGAACAAAACTAGCAGCAGCTATCGGCCCGGATACCAAGCAACTCCAACCCCACACCCAAGCCAGTTTTGTCAAATACTGCCGCCAACTCAGGGTTGCCCAACTAAAAAACCAGGACTCTTTGAGTTCTTGGTATTCATTGAGTGGTCGCTGTTCTTGCGGAACAGGACAAATAGAAACAGAAGTGTCTTTCACATTAGCTATCCTCTCGGCGCGACCGAAAAGTCAATGCGTTCGGCGTGTCCCCAGAACGCTTCTAAATTGTAGAATTCACGCTCTTGAGGTTTCAAGATGTGTACGATAACGTCGCCGTAGTCCATCACTACCCAACTGGCATCTGATTGACCTTCTGTACGCAGTGGCAAGCGCTCCCATTCTGCTTCTACTTGGTCGGCGATCGCTTGGGAGATAGCTCGTACCTGCACATTGGAAAATCCGGTGACGATCGCAAAGTAATCTGCTAAATAGCAAACTTCTGATACCCGCAGCAAGACAATATCATCCCCTTTGCGGTCTTCCGCAGCACGGGCAATGGTCAAAGCCAGAGGGCGAGTGACATCTGGGGATGTATCTGGCATCGCTGTAGACTGGGTTAAGGCATATTCTAGTTGCGTGATATCTGACATTCAGTGTTTAAGTTCCTAAATAAGGGCTAATTGACGATCGGCGAGCGGTTGTTGGCAGTTTTATCTCCGAAATGGAAGCTAGGAAAAAGTTAAAATTGACACTTCCCAGTAGTCAAGACCAGGGCATTTTTAGAGAAAAACTCGGAGTAACAAATCCGAAATTGTGGTTAATCTTGTTAACGCGGACACATCTTTTTGGACGGCGTACATTAGACATCGCAAGAATTGCCAGTTTTGAACAGGCTTTCCGGCCTGTTCCACAGTAAATATGATCGAGGTCTATTGATTGTTACCTTTGAGCATTAAACTGTCTTTCGGGAGTCGTTTTTTGAAGTTATTGTTATTATTGTAACAGATAAATACCTGCTTATGCAGTCTACGAGTTCCCAAAGATTCAAGGCTGGTTTTAACCTGTAACTAGCTTTCAGTTTGGCTGGGCAAATTTTGCTTTTAACTTGTGATTTGGGCGATCGACTCCCGTGTCAAATTTCCGGTTTTTGGCGATTCGCGGGCCATTTGCAGCGCCCAATTGCGAGTCAGTACGGTGCGCGGGTGAATGTAGCAGCGAGTTTCTAGCAAATATTTGAGAGAATAATCGCTAGTTTGCCAGACGGCTGCATAAAGATTTTGCACGCTGGCCTCGCGCAGTGCTTCTAGTTCGGGTGTGTTACCACGGCTCGGTTCTATAGTATCCGCTATGAATACGGTACAACTGAGCTGGCTCATGTTTGGTCTGCCGAGGGTGTGATTGGCGATCGCTTCCAAAATTTCTCGATCGACTATCCCGAATTCGTCTCTAGCGACGATCGCGCTGGCATCTGCGTGTAGCAGGTGCGGGTGCGCTATTAACACTGAGTCTAGCTCTAAATCTTCCGCCTGTGCCATTTGCAGTAGCAGTTGGGGTTTAAAGTATTTTGCCAAATCATGCAACAATCCAGCCGATCGGGCTTGAGCTTCGTCGAGTCCGTAATGGCGGGCCAAGTCACCGGCTGTCTGTTCGACTCCGAGGATGTGTGTGATGCGGGCAGCCGGAACGCGGCTAGAGAGCCAAGCTAGGACGTTTTCGCGATCGGGTGCAAGGGTCAAATATTAACTCCAAAATTGTAGGAGCTACTATTTTAGCGTTTTGTTTCGATCGACTGCGGTGTGGTGATATTTGGGGCGATCGGGGGCGAAGATAAGACGGCGGTTGAAACCGCATCTACACAAACGAAGTCCGCCTCCGCGGACTCAAGAAAATAAGGTAAGCTGTTCTACATTTAAATTGTGTGTCAAGAATCAATTAAAGTCTTGTGGTAAGTTGCGGCTCTCCTGGGTTTATAACGAGAGGAATGTACCCGCATTATTTCTGCTAGAAAAGCAACTAAATATGAACAACGAATTTACTTCGAGCAAATCTCAAACTGACTGGCAACGTCTAGATGCCATGACTGATGAAGATATTGATTTATCTGATTGCCCTGAAATTACGCCTGAAATGTTTGCTAAAGCCGTAGTTCAGCGAGGCTTGCCCAATCCTAAGACTAAAGCTCAAGTTACCTTACGCATTGACAGTGATGTTTTGGAGTGGTTTAAATCTCAAAGTCGTGGTTATCAAACTCAGATTAACACCTTACTGAGAGAATACATGAAAGCCCATCAATAGTGGAACACTAATTTTAGGATATATCTATACCTTCCAACCGTAGGAAATGTACTCGTCCTGAAAGCTCACCAGCCACAATTGTTAAACCATCTGAAGTGACAGCACAAGAAAGTATACTGGACTCTACAGAAAAACTTGCAACTATTCTGCCAGTTTGTATATGCCAAACTTTAATAGTGTCATCTGCTGAGATGGCATATTCTCCAGATGGAGTAACAACAACTGAATTAACTGAACTACTATGAATAGAAAACTTTCTTAATTCTATCCCTTGGGAGATGTCCCAAAGTCTGAGAGAATTATCGCTAGATGCAGAAATTAGTTGTTGGCTGTTGGGAGTAACGGCTATACTCGTAATTGACTTGCCACTATCGTGTCCATTCCATTCGTTTAATAACTCTATAACGTTAATTTTATAACCAGACTTAAAATCCCAAATAAATAATAAATTTCCAACTGTTCCGGCAATAATATACTTGCCATCAGGGGTAATCACAACTGACGTGATAGGCCTTAAATCTGGATCGTACAACTCTCTAAAAATATTTTGAGACTCTAAATTCCAAATAATTATGCTATTGTGTACTCCTGAGACAATGTACCTGGAATCAGGAGTAATAGCTACTGTTTCAACTTCTCTTTCTGCCCTGCAATTTCCAAATAGTTTTTTTGTATTATGGAAGTTCCAAATTTGCACCCCTTTATAGCTTCCCTCACCTGACACAAAAGTTGATACAAATTTTTGACCATCTGGGGTAACAGCGATTGATTTTATTCCGTTGTAGCCCCCTGGGAGAGTTTCGAGGGGTTTTTGAGAATCAATATCCCAAATGATTATAGTACCGTTTCCGTCACCTGAAATAGCTTGTTTCCCATCTGGGGTAATAGCTACTGCCTGAACAGAACTATTGTGCTTTGTGATGGATTTGATTTTGGATTTTTTTTGTATTAATGTTAAGTCCCAAATTTTAATAGTTTTGTGAGCTCCGGTAACTACCTGTTTACCATCGGGAGTAATAGCCAATGCTGTTACATCTTGACCGTAATGAGCCTCAAAAGATCCCAAGGGGATACCTGTTCTTAAATCCAAGATTTTTATTTGATTTCGATCTTTAGAAGCTGCAACAACTTTAGTTTCATCTGGAGTAATAGCAACATGAGTAATATAAGTTCCAAGCCAAGTTTTATCTGTAAGGTTTTTCAAAACTTTACCTGTCGATATATTGCAAACTTCAAATGGATTGTCTCGTTCTCTTACTCGTGTTGCTACCAGGATTTTTTTCTCATCTCCTGTAAAACTAAAACCATAATTTATAATAGCAATAGCATAAAGATATCCCTCAAAAGTTTTTATATTTCTTAGTAGCTGCCCATTTTTTAAATTCCAAATGATGAGTCTTTTGTCGTCGTCACCGGAAATCACTTTATCTCCATCTGGATGAATAGCTAAAACAGTCACAGATTTTTGGTGTTCAATACAAGTACATAAGCACTCACCTGTTTGTAAGTCCCAAACTTTTAGAGTAGTATCATGTGATGCTGAAACAAGATTTTTACCATCTGGTGTAATCGCAATAGCTCTTATCGATGACTGATGACCGATAAAAGTATCTATATTTTTGCCAGTTTCAATATCCCAAATCTTGATGGTGCTATCATCTGAGCATGAAACAATTTGCTTTCCATCTGATGTAATAACGACTGCATTAACTGACTTATTATGGCCTGTAAGAGTTTTTAAAAGAGTTCCTGTCTTCATATCCCAAACGATAAGACTCTTTGAACCTGAAACCATTTTTGTTCCGTTAGGGGTAATAGCAATTATTCCCTGAAACAAAAAATCATCGCCTTCAAGAGAAAGAGTGCGTATTAAAATTTCCCCTGCTGGGGTTAAGCTGGGTGTTAATGGACGCAGCCAAGGTCTATCTTTAGACTTTTCTACTTGTTCGAGAAATACATCTATTGTAAAAAAGGATGGCGGTTTTTGTTTTAAATAACGTTTTTTCATCAAATCACTAACTTGATAGGAAACACATGGATATATAAAAATCAGCTTGACTATCCAGTTAGTAGCCAATTCAACAAATTTATACCACCAATACACAATTTCGCTAATGGAGAATCTTGAAGGCAATTTTTCGTCAATAAATTGTAAGGGACGAGTCAGAATATTGAATGTTAGCGACCAAGCAAATGACATTAATCTTTCAACAAATTCAGGTGGCTGTTTCCAATAACTAATCACTTTTATTAACAGAATTTGTGTCCAAGGCTTCGACTGAAATTCAGACTCGTCTACACTCCTGTAAGGCATCAAATGCCCAAGCAGTTGACTGGGTAGTTGACTAGGATCATCAGTTAAAACATTGGCCGACATCCTAATCGCACCCTGAATTAATCTCAGATTGTCTTTGATCTCTTCAGAAATCTCAATATCAGGTTGTAAAGCCAAATCATAATCATTAACTAGCGGCTGCACTCCCAACTCTTTGTGAGAAATCTTAACATCAATGAAATCAAGATTGCTTAACAAACTCTGCAATCGCTTTGCATCTTTATGTTCTGCTAGATAACTCGGCATTTCTAGAGTATCTCGCCGCTGGGCAGGTGGCATATTGGCTAACCGTGCTTTTAAATCACTCATCTCCAAGCAATCCCTTCCATAAAAAATCCGACTTTTCTTTGTTAATTTCTTTAAGGGAAACTCCGGCTGCTTTCACTCTTTCATCATTATGCAAAAATTCCCAATAGCTACGGTGATAAATGCTATAGCAAACTTCACCTTGAATGGGGCGCTCGTGTAAAAATTGCAGCCATTCGTGAAGGACATCCTGCACTCTCAAAGGTGTCTCACCAGTATAGTCAGAAATTAGCTTGCATGTAATGGGCTGACGGGATGTTGCCAAGTGATACACAACTTTCATTTTGACATTTGAGCGAGGCTTATCATTCAACCCCTTCCGCTGCCAGTGGAATTCATAGTATTTTTCCAAGCCTTTTGGTAAGTTAGTGAGGTTCAAGTCAGTATATTTTCTATCCTCAATATCTTGCAAAACATGAACCAAATACATAAAATTGTTTTCACTTTTTGTGGCAAGTTCGTCAATAAAATTATCCTCTGTAACATCCTGCTCCTTAATCCATTGACGTAGCTGCCGACTCCCGTTAACTCGATTTTGAATATAGGTACAGATATCTTCACGGCTTTGATCTTGATAGTCTATCAGGTTAAATATTTGTTGTGGTGAATCGGTCATTAGTGGCACTTTAACTCCACGTCGAATTGTCGTTACGAAATAGATACCATTTGGCAAATAACGCGGTAAGTAAAGAATATTGGCGTTTTTGTTTGTTTGACTGGATAGGTCAACTTCATCTAAGGCATCAACGGCAATCACCACGGGTTTACCGTTTCTCTTTATAGCAACTTCTTTTAACAAATCTTTGAGGAAAACCCCGTCGCTCTTGGCATCGACTGGCAACGGCAAAGAATAGGGTAGTTGATACTTTTTTATTAGTTGTTTGCAGACACTTTCTAAAAATTGGTCGGGGCGGTTCTCACCGTCCTGTTCTACATTAAAATGAGCCACACATCCAGTATCCTGTACATACTTTGCCAGAATCGTACTTTTCCCCATCCCTGGGTCACCGATGATAGTGAAATAGCCGTTGGTTTTGCTGTTGATAAATTTTGTAATCTCCGTGAACACATATTCGCGCCCAACAAAATCCTTGGTTTTATGATCGATTATTGTCTGAAAAGGATGAGCAAAAAGAGAGCGGGCTTGCTGTTCATCATTTCGCTTAGGTTCAGCATCTTGAGATAAATTAACTATTTTACCGAACTTCCCCTTGTCACTTGCAGCAACGAGGTCGCACGGATCTACGCGCAAGGCACTGGCAACGCTCTCGATAGAATTAACACGCACTCGCTCACAGTCGAACATTCGATCAATTGTATCTTTACTAATGCCTGAGATAGTTACAAGGACTGGTTTAGTCCATTTTTTTGACGCTTTGACCTCAGCATATTCAATTTTCTCAGAATCTTGTAGAGTAACGGACTTTCGATTTTTACGGTACTGATGTACAACTTGAGTATTTACATTTGCCAGTCTGGCCAAGTGTTCATCGGAAATTTCATTCACTTCTCTTGCTATATCAACCATCCTGTTTTTCAGCAGTGCTAAGCCTGCTGGGGTTAAGGACACGCCATTCATGTTGGATGCTGAATTCACAGACGGTACTCCACTCAAGACTAAATTCTCTTAAAGATAACAAATTTTTATCCACTGCTCCTGTTTCGGAGTTTCCAAAGCTTTCTCTCTTATTCATGTCTGCTACTGATCGACGCAACTGCGTATTTGTGACTGATACCAGTAGTTTAGGGCGATCGCTCAAATTCCGGCAAGGGGGCAAAAGGGGGCAAAAGCGGGCCAACAAAAGTTCCTACTTTTGCCCCCTGTCATATTTTTGTCGGCTGTGTTCTATTACAGATATCCCAGCGAGAACAGGTTAATGCAAGAACTGAATTCCCCCAATCCAACTGATACAACGCCTAATCTCTGGCTCAAAAAAAGCCAAACCTGGTTCACAACATCCAAAAACCCGATCTTGACTGACCCAGAAGAGCTCCACGGCCCTAATTACGTGACGGAAGAAGTCAGAGAAGCTTCGACAGTTACAGCAACAGCTATCAACGTCAGCAACACGATCGATGGCGTGAGTATTTTCCCGCTGTTATTGTATTCAGTCAAAGACATGGGGCCCATTGGATTTATTTTCGCCCTCGCCCTTGCTCTGATGATGACCAAGTTTACAAACGGTATGGGCAAAGCTGTTGCCACCCGCAAACCCGGAAACCGAGTTTGGTCTGCGTGTGCCACCATGCCGATGCTTTTAATGAACGCGGTGATGTCTGGAACATCTTTGGTCGCGCCTGAACTGTCACTTAACCAACCCCATTTAGCCGAGTTAAGGGCAAAAGAACTGGTCAGCGAAAAAGAAATTAAGGTTAACGACGTTCAGCCGGATTTAAGAGCAGTTAACGATGCAGAAGGCAAATGTCAAGACTTTCAACAAAAAGCAGCAAATTATCCTGAAGGGAGTACCGCACGCAATGATTATTTTATCAAAGCAAATGGTTTGTATCAAGAACAAAACCGTGATTGGAAATCGGTATTGACTCAAGAGGGTCAATCTAAAGTGCCGTTCTGCCCTTTAGCCAAGCTGTTACGAGAAGATGTTTTGAAAGTCTCTCAAGTCGCTAAGGCTGACTGGGAAAAGCAAAAGGCTCAGATTGTGAACTCCGCTAGCTATACAGCGGGAATCAAGCAAATTATGCCTGCTGTTTACGAGCAGCACTTCGACGCTAAAGGTCAGTTAATTTCTGGGACAGAAGCGACTCGCTTAGCGATACAAAGTACAACTTCAAAACTGATGACGGGTAATTGGAATAGTCTGGGCTTTTCCCTGTTTTTTTTCGCAACATCCGTCATTACCTCTGGGGGGGCTTGCGCGTTAGCGATCGCTCACTCTTTCCGCAAAGATATTCAAATGAGTTTTGATGAGTCTCTGCAAATCCAGCTCGATGAATTTTTGGAAGACAGCTAAATACATAGGTGTCAATAATCGGCTCAAAGCTTTTGTGTCTCTTACTTCTATTTCTGTCTAGCTCCCTCTCATCCCATTAAAAAAGGGGAATGTGACTAGAAAAAACAGTTTATCCAAGTCGCAGGTAATTATGACCGCAAAAAATCCCAATGACAGTTCAACTGAAAAGGTTGTCGATTTCCGAAGTCATTCCACCAGAACTGATACTCAAAACAGGCACGTTGACCCCACCAAAGCCGATGAATACCGTCGGACTGGTCAATGTGACGATCCCAAATTAAAACAGGTTGCTAAACTTTTTCATGCTGACAAGGTAGTGCTTGCACCGGAAAGAGCAAAAAGGTTAGTTCAGGCTCTGATTCAGGCTGTAGAAGGTGTTGAACAATCCGCATATTCTTTAGGGGATATTCTCCAGGTTTTAGAGATTTACCTGCCCCAGCAGCCTGATAACAGCATGAAAGCGATCGCCGAAATTAAACAACAGCTTGAGTTCGATCAAAAAAACCTTGAGCAGGCAATTTATCGCCTGCTCAATCTTGCCAAAAAGTATGCTCAACCTGCCACAGGTAAAATTAGTTCTGAGCAAAAAGCAAATGATCTGCGCTACCAAAAGCTCATGAATGACATTGAATATATTCGGAGGTTTTTGGTCGAGCAAGTCCACGTATCTGTAGTAGTTTTTGAACGAAGCCCTTATCCCACAGCTTTTCTGCGCCGCGGCTTGAATTATCTCGATGTCTTGCCAGGATATTGTGGAGAATTAGCGAATCGTACCCGCTGCAACATTTTCGATCGAGTTCCGGGAACCCAATCTGACGATTTAGACCTGCAATAATTGGAGATAGATGATGTTAAAACAATTACTCAAAAGCTTGGGGACAATTTTAGGTGCTGATGCTGCTACGCTTCCTCCTAAACCTTCTAGCCTGAAGAAAATTGTCGATGTAGAATTCGATCGAGACTACAAAAACGGTCGGAGAGATTTTCGCAATTTAATCTTGGAGAATGTCAATTTACAAGGAATCAATCTGCGGGGGATTGATTTCCGAGGGTCTGATTTTCGGATGGTTGAGTTATATCATGGAGTACAATTAAGTGGTTCAGAATTGAGCCAAGTGACATTCAGTGGCATGAATTTAAAAGGCATTGATTTTAGCAATGCTAATTTATACGAAGCGGTACTGGTGGGAACTGATTTGAGAGGTGCAAATTTAAATGGGGCGAACCTCAGCAAAGCTAATCTGAGTTACGCGAATTTCTACCATGCTTTCTTAGTAGGATCTGAGTTGCCAGATGCTCAGTTATATGCTGCGGACTTGAGCAAAGCTGACCTCAAAGGAGCTAATCTTAGTCGTGCTAATTTGAGTCGAGCAAATTTGACTTGGGCTGACCTTAGCAATACAAATTTGGGCGAAACTGACCTCACAATGGCAAATTTAAGTTATGCTGATTTGGAAGGTTCTAACCCCCAATTTGCTCATACCCTGTTCACGACTTTGACAGGTGTGCGCCTACCTGAAGGTATTTTTTTTGTGAAGCACAAAGTTTAGCTATTTTCTTGTAGGTTGGATTGAACCCGATCGCCCTTGATTCCCTCAATCATCAAATCCGGGCGATCGCCTTTTTCCCCTCAATCCCCTCCCAGTCAAGATTCCCCTCACAACTCCGGCTCAATTCCAGCCGATCGCAATTGAGCCCGCAACTGCTCTAACTCTTGTTCAGCGCGATTTGCCCTTTCAGAACCCGCCAACAGCAAATTTCCTTCACTATCCCACCAGCGCAACCAAGGTAACTCCATATTTTGATACCTTCCGTGCCAAATACCCAATTCAACTCCCAACGGTTCAATAGGATAATGGCCACGTTCATTTGCAGCAACCAATCGATAGCTATTTTCCATCAGAGCATAAACTTCAACACTCGCCTTACTCACTTCATAAATAGCATAAAATCCCGCATGAATCACATTTTCATAAATCCAGAATTTACCCGGCTTAGTTTCCTGTTTACCAGTTCGCAATAAAGGCGTTCTGTCCCGTTCTTCTGCACCATTGCCAGATACAAACTCTAACACAATTAACGGTGAAATCAATTCTTGCCACATCACATAAGAACGGCGCGATTGACCGTCAAGCGTTGGCGGGACATTGGGCACATAAAACCAGTCCGGTGCTTCCGCGCCCCGTTCTAGCGGCTCTGTTAATCGCCAATAAATGCCACTATCTTGACCGATACAGTAGTTAGCATCTGGATGAATTCTTTCGAGGACAGGAGTAATAGAATCGGTTAACAAAATGCTTTGGGGATGTTCTTGAAAATTTTTCACAAAAGTACCGTCGGATTCTGGTAGCTGAGTGTGGTCTGGCCAGCCTGTAGGATTGTTTTCTACATCGAGGGTAAATTTCATAATATTTTAGTATCTGCTATAAATACGGCACAACTGAGCTGACTCATGTTTGGTCTGCCGAGGGTATGATTGGCGATCCCAAAATTTCTCGATCGACCACCCCGAACTCGTCTCTGGCGACGATCGCGCTGACATCCGCGTGTAGCAGGTGTGGGTGCGCTATTAACACCGAGTCTAGCTCTAAACCTTCCGCCTTTGCTATTTCCAGTAGCAGTTGAGGTTTAAAGTATTTTGTCAAATCATGCAACAATCCAGCCGATCGGGCTTTAGCTTCATCCAGCCCGTAAAGGCGAGCCAAATCACCCGCAGATTGCTCGACTCCGAGAATATGTGTGATGCGAGCAGCAGGAACGTGGTCACAGAGCCAATCTAGGACGCTTTCGCGCTCTTGTGGAAGTATCAAGTATTAACTCCGAAATTTTATAATTTCTTTTATGTTAGCGTTTTCTTTTCCAGAACACTGTGGCTACTTACAGTCGATCGGCTAACTCTTAGTCAACCCTCTAATCATTGATTGAATAGAGCTAGTACCTAGGTAGCGATTAAATAGACAAGGTGGTACACAAATGTGGGCAACTGTGAATCACCCACATCTAAAAATCGTCACAATTCCAGTTTTCAGGAACCATACAATCTCCAAAGGAGACTCCCATTTATCGGGTGGGAAACTCTGCCCCTGTTCGTCCACCTTCGCAGTATCTACCTAATGCAGGCTATATTTGGCTACATATGTGTATCCAGCTACGAAGGGTATTTTTGGCCTCGCCAAAGTTATGAGTGGGTAGTCGATCAAGCTGGAACTACTGGATCGAACACAACAGTCAACCTGTCTGCCGGGACCATGCGCTTGAGAATTTGCAAGTGACCGTCTGCATCAGACCAACTGCGAAACTGACCTACAACCACCTTTTCCAAATTCGGAAGCGATCGAACTACAGTCCACGGCTTCAGACATTTTTCTTGCAGCATATATAGATATATCTCCTTTTTCAATGAGAGTCAAAGCCAGTCAACCATGCTTAGACAGCGCTGAGGACTGGCTCTTGACTTTGTAAACTTGCCCTTCTCTCAAAACATATCACAAAAAAATAGTTTGTGATTATATCTTATTTTCTGCTTATTTTTATACCTAATTTATAAATAACACATCATTTAGGCCAATGGGGAATTGGTAATTGGGAATGGGGAATTGGTTATTGGTAATTGGGAATAACCAATAACCAATAACTAATAACTAATAACCAATCACCAATAACCAATCACCAATAACTAATAACCAATCACCAATAACTAATAACCAATCACCAATAACCAATAACTAATAACCAATAACCAATAACCAATCACCAATCACCAATCACCAATCACCAATAACTAATAACTAATAACTAATAACTAATAACTAATAACTAATAACCAATCACCAATAACCAATCACCAATCACCAATAACCAATCACCAATAACTAATAACCAATAACCAATAACCAATAACCAATAACCAATAACCAATAACTAATAACTAATAACTAATAACTAATGACTAATAACTAATGACTAATGACTAATGACTAATAACTAATGACTAATAATTACACATCTCGCCGTGACAGCAAAAACCAAATCCCACCCAAACCCAAAACACCGCACAAAACCCCACCTTCCCATCCAAAAACAGTTCCACCAGGCAAATGTCCAGGCTTCGCCTTAGAAGTAAAATTTATCTCCGAATAGTATACCCATTGATTATTAATCCGCCACCCCACGCGATCGCCAAACTTTTCCCAAACATTAGCATCATAAACTCCAGGCTTTCCACCCGACTTTAGCCACAGACCCTTTTGCACCGAAAAACCGAATCGGCGATGACTGTGACGCACCCAAAGTTGGTCAATAGTCTGTAAATCCTTACCCGGAAACTTCCTAATATCTTCCTCACTCAAATAACCTCTTGAGGTTTGCTCCATCACCTCCAACATTTTCATAGAAGTTTCCTCATCCGCAGCACGCCAATTTTTCTCAGTCAGCAGTTTTTCCAACAGAGAATAGTCAATACCTTTTTCCGATTCTAAATTAACGGAAACTAACGGAGTTTGAGTTACAGGTTGAGTTGGTATAGAAGGACTAACAACAACAGTTTGTTGCTGCGACTTTGGCACCGATGGTACTACCACCACAGAAGTAGGTCTTAAAAGCTCCAAAACTTCGAGAGCCGACTTATAGCGGTCTTTAACATACTCCTGAATCAACTTATCCAAAATCTGCCCTAAATCTTGGCTAATCTTTGTACCTTTAGGCAAAGCCTCCCTCCACAGCCAGCGACCTTCAAGGGGGTCATAAAGGTCATCATGAATGTCTCCGTAGATATCCAAATAAGGCATCACAGAAGTTAGCAAGCGAATGCAAGTCACCCCCAAACTGTAAAGATCGCTAGCAGGAACAGCCTTACCGTGCCGCTGTTCTAGAGCTGCATAGCCCGGAGTTCCCAACTTAGTTCCTGCTTGGCTAGGAGCTGCTGCTACTACTTGTTTAGAAACCCCAAAATCGATCAGTACCAATTTGCGATCGCGATTGCGGCGAATCACATTTTCCGGCTTAATATCGCGGTGAATTACATTTCGCTCATGAACAAAATTCAGCAAAGGCAACAAATCTAAGAGCAGTTCTCTAGTTTTAATTTCGCTATAAGCACCATACTTTTCTAACTCATCCTTTAAGTTATTGCCATCAATAAACTCTTGCACTAAATACAAGCGCCCATCTTCCTCAAAATAAGAAATTAACTGCGGAATTTGTGGATGTTTTAGTTCATAGAGCCGCCTTGCTTCTTGTTCAAACAACCTGACATATTTTTTAAAATGACTAGGTTTCCGCTGAAACTCCTGTGGTGGGGACAACTGTTTGATTACGCACAGTTCTTCAAACTTCCCGTGATTAACAGCCCGAAAAGTTCTGCCAAATCCTCCGTCGCGCAGCGGTTCAGTTGCTGCATAAAGGTCTTTTAGCAGCAATTTGGAACCGCAATTAAGACAATACTTCGTGCCTGGTGGGTTCTGACGCTTGTCTCTTGGGCAATCGAGATTAAGGCAGTAGGTCATAGATTAAAAACGGGTGAACAAAATTATACTCAGAGTGTCATTTTATTCAAGAGTGCGATCGCGAGCTGGTTTTTTTGGGGCAAAACTCAGAACATCAGCACAGAGGCGGCCTGGGGTAAGCTGAGGGGAGTTGTCGCCAGACTGCCCCACAGCAAGTATAGCTCTCTTGAGCCTTTTACCTCAAACTCAGAGTCCCAGTTTGACACCAAACATCGATCGATGCAGTATATTTCGACAAACAGAGCTTCATCCCAACCAGTTGTCACTTAGCAGTCAAAAAGGTCAATCGTCCCAACTACTTTCAATTTTTGCCAACGCCAGCCTGTAGAGCCTAAAACAGACACCATACTCGATCGCTCCCATCCTGAGTACAATAAAACAATCAGGTCAACTCATCCATCCAGAGTAATTCCGATGGGAGCGCGCACTTCTGATGAACCCGCCAGAAATTTGTCATTGCCTAAAACATCTAATTGTACTGTTACAAATAGGCACCGATAAATCCTAGCTATCAGCTTGGCTGCTTTCCATTTTTTGTGTGAATATATGTATCATTATTAACAATAAAGTCTCAAAAAATGCTGCTATGACAGAGAAAATAGAAAAGTATGCTATCTCAAAACAACAGCTTTAACATTTAATAAAATTACCTACTTATTAAGCAGGAGAAATAGCAGTTTATCACCTGACACAATAGAGACTAATCTTCTCAAAAATTCCCAAATATATAAATAATCCCAACGACCCAATCGAATGACACTCAAACTTCAGCCATCTCCAACTTCCAAATCCAGAAAAAAATCTCCCAAAATACCGTGGTTCGAGCGCTTAATGGCCTTGATAGCTCTCGGAAATTTAAGCCTAGTATTATTTGACATCAGTTACATTCCGTGGCGTGATTTCTACTTCCGGCAACTGCCCCTGCTCACCCAAGTCTACGATCCATTTAAAGGAATTAAACCCCACCGAGATACCCAAAAATATCTAGAAAGCTTAGATGAATTAAAAAATCAAGTAGTGCAAACAGGCTTACCATCTCCTCAAGTAACAGCTAAATTGCAGGAACTAGACAATCTGAGCGCCAAAATGATCGACGAAGACCCTTTTCGAGTAGCATCAAAAAGTGGTACCCTAGAAAAAATCAAAGACCGCATACGCGATCGCGCTCCTAACCCAGAAGACTCCGCCAAACAATCATTCAAAACATTCTGGAGCCAAGACTACTTAACCAGACAAGGTTGGCAATCAGAAATCAACTGGTTTGATGCCAAAATCAAGCCATTAATCGCCACCAACTATTACCGGGCGATCGGAGAAAACGGCGAATTTACTGACAATTTCTGGAAAATTGACCTGCCATTTATTGCCATATTTGCGATCGAATTTCTAGCCCGCACCTACACCATCAGTCGCCACCACCGCAGCGTCACTTGGCGAGCAGCCATGCTCTGGCGGTGGTACGACATTTTCATGCTCATCCCATGCTGGCGACTATTGCGAGTATTAACTGTTACCATCCGCATCCACCAAGCTAAAATGCCGGATCTCCAACCGATACGGACCCAAATCAGCCGGGGTTTCGTCGCCAACTTTGCCCAAGAATTAACGGAAGTAGTGGTAATTCAGCTCATCAACCAGATGCAACAATCAATTAGCAGTGGGGAATTAGCAAAGCAACTTTTTCAATCTCAGAAACAGCGATATTTAGACATTAATAATATCAACGAAATAGAAGCGATCGTCACTCATTTAGTCCAAATCACTGTCTACAAAGTCCTCCCTCAACTACAGCCAGACCTAGAAGCCCTCCTCCGTTACAATATAGAACTATTTCTCAAACAATCCCCCCTTTATCAAGGATGGAAGCAAGTACCTGGACTGGGAAACCTGCCGGAACAGCTAGCAGAGCAATTAGTTACAGAACTCTCGAAACTAGCCACACTCAGTCCGCAAGATGCCTACGAAGCCTTCAAAATCGCCAGCGAAGACCCCATAGGAACCAAACTCTCAGGCCAGCTAGTCCAGCATTTCGGGCAAGCTTTGGGAGCTGAACTGCAACAGCAGCAAACTTGGCAAGAAATACAAATGTTGCTTTGCGACTTCCTCGAAGAGTTTAAAATCAACTACATCCAGCGGTTGAGTGAAGAAGACTTTGAGAAAATTTTAGAACAAGCCAAAGAACTGCAACGCATAGCCCCGCGTTAGGAAGATCGAAGATTTTCCCCATTCTCTCCCTATCTCCCACTCTCCCCACTCCCCCCGTCGGCGAATCGCCGAGCTCCCAAGGGGGTTTGTCACTGGGCGGGCGATCGAGCTAAACTGAGACTTGAGATTAACTGCGATCGAACTCAAAGCTTGCACCTGTGTTGCCAACAGGCAAAATGCTTGTTGCACAAAAAGTAAATTTGCTTGTGGATGGGGATATTATGGCCCGCCAATCAAAAACTTTTTGACAATTGTGCAATATTTGATACCGGAGATAGTTCTCAAACTTCACTACTGAGTCTCAGGACTGATCGTAGTCCTGTTTGTGGTATGTCAATTGACCGCGATTTAAACCCCAGGAGAGAACATTTTCAACTGGGAACAACCCTCGGCTTGAGGGGGCTAGCCTACTTATCTTGGGATGGCCGACCACCCAACAGCGTAGGAAGTGAACACTAATTATCCAAAGGATAGCTTTGGGTAAGTCTAGGTAAGTTTTATGAAGCAGTGGGTCAAGCCCACTTTTTTTGTTGCATTAGTCGCAGGAAAAAAGCTCAGGGCATCAGACTTGCAAGTTTAGGACTGATCCAGGCGCGTGTCCGAGTTCAGGAGTTTTAGCTTAAATATTCAATATGACTCATCCCCTAATCCCACAAATCATTGACTTAGCTACCCCCGTTGCCGAAACACTGGGATTGGAAGTAGTGGGAGCAGTGTTTCACACCAACCAAAATCCACCAGTCTTACGGATAGACATCCGCAACGTCCAGCAAGACACCGGTTTAGCCGACTGCGAGCGGATGAGCATAGCCCTCGAACCAGAATTAGACGCAGCCGACATCATACCCGACGCCTACGTGCTAGAGATTTCCAGTCCCGGTATATCCCGATTGCTCAGCAGCGATCGAGAATTCATTACTTTTAAAGGTTTCCCCGTGACAGTCACAGCGGCCGAACTTGATTCGCGAGTCAAAGAGTGGAAAGGACTACTCGTCGGTCGCGATGAAACAACAGTTTATCTCAATCAAAAAGGGCGACAGATTAAAATTCCCCGTCTTCAGATTACTAAAGTTGAACTAGACGAAGGAAAAGAGATGTAAAAGGAAGTTGTGAGTTGTGAGTTCTACTAATCCCTCATCACTCATAATTTCCCCTCGGCAATTGCCGATGACCGATGAGACCAATGACCGATGCCCAATGCCAGATTATCCAATTACAAAAAGGAGTGTTTTATATGTCAATGGTTCCTCTGCCCGGACTTAAAGAAATGGTCGAAGGTATTAGCAAAGAAAGAAACTTGCCCAAACACGCAGTTCAAGCAGCCTTACGAGAAGCCCTCCTCAAAGGATACGAACGCTACCGACGCACCCAAAAATTAGACCATTTCAGCGAAGAATACTTTGATAATTTTGATGTAGAACTAGATGCAGAACAAGAAGGTTTTCGCGTTTTAGCAAACAAAACTATTGTCGAAGAAGTCGTCAATCCCGATCACGAAATAGCACTTTCCGAAGTGCAGGAAGTAGCCACAGAAGCTCAACCGGGTAGCATCGTGCTGGTAGACGTAACGCCAAATCAAAAAGAATTTGGTCGCATGGCCGCCATCCAGACTAAACAAGTGCTGGCTCAAAAACTGCGCGACCAACAGCGCAAAATGATTCAAGAAGAGTTTAAAGATTTAGAAGAAACTGTTCTTCAAGCAAGAGTGTTGAGGTTTGAGAGGCAGTCGGTAATTTTAGCAGTCACCAGCAGTTTTGGTCAGCCGGAAGTAGATGCCGAACTCCCGAAGCGCGAACAGTTGCCCAATGATAATTACCGCGCCAATGCTACATTTAAGGTGTACCTCAAAAAAGTAGGCGAAGGCTCTACTAGAGGACCTCAGTTACTTGTCTCTAGAGCCGACGCAGGTTTGGTAGTTTACTTGTTTGCCAACGAAGTGCCCGAAATAGAAGACGGAGTGGTGAGAATTGTTGCCGTAGCTAGAGAGGCAAATCCCCCTTCCCGCCACGTCGGTCCCCGGACTAAAATAGCAGTTGATACTCTCGATCGAGACGTAGACCCCGTAGGAGCCTGCATCGGAGCGCGGGGATCGCGGATTCAGGTGGTAGTTAACGAATTGCGGGGGGAAAAAATCGATGTGATTCGCTGGTCTCCAGACCCCGCAACTTATATTGCTAATGCTCTGAGTCCGGCTAGGGTAGATGAAGTGCGTTTAGTTGCGCCCGAAGGCAGACGAGCACACATTTTGGTCGCTGAAGACCAACTCAGTCTTGCGATCGGTAAAGAAGGTCAAAACGTCCGCCTCGCAGCCCGCCTCACAGGTTGGAAAATTGATATCAAAGATATTGCTAAGTACGATCGTGAGGCAGAAGACAGTAAGTTGGCAGCAGAAGAGACTAGACTCGATCAACTAGCAGCAGAGGAAGAAGCAGAATTTGAGGAGGACCAGGAAAGTTCATCGGAGGCCGAAGATCTCGGCACAATCGACGAAACCGAAACCAGGGCGCGATCGTAAATGATGAAACCCAACTACCGATGCTGTGCAAGTTGTCGAAAAATAGCTCCAAAAGAAGCTTTTTGGAGAGTAGTCAGGGTCTATCCTTCTCATCAGGTACAATTAGATCTTGGCATGGGTCGTTCAGCTTACCTTTGTCCGCAAGCAGAATGCCTCAAAGCAGCTCAGAAAAAAAATCGACTTGGGCGATCGCTCAAAGCGGCTGTGTCTGACGAACTGTACCAAACACTTTGGCAGCGTTTAGCCACTTCTGAGTGCGCCTCTTAAAGGTCAAAGCCGACCAACCCTCGGCTTCCTTCGTACAAACCCTCTTGGCAGCCCTACCTGTAATTACCGGTAGTGCCACCACTAAAACCCCAATCCGATCTGCCCACCAGTCTGGAAAGATTTGTGTCAGATTAGATAAGGGTGGGGTACTAGCAGAGGTATCCTCAAGGTAGAAAAGGGAACTAAGAAGTTGGAGAAACTGGCTTTTGCCAAAACTTAGACTTCTGAGTTCTAAGTTCTCAAAAAAACTTGAGAATTCTCCGATCGCAGACTTCAGCTAGGTTGCATTTTTATAGATGGAACTGCTGAGAGAGTACCAAAACCCCGATTCCTGACACTGAAATCAATCACAGCGAATGATGTCGTCATTAGAACAAAAAATCAAAATGTAAAAACTGGTTGGCATAACAGAGGGCAGAGTGGATGAACAACGGCAAAGTAAGAATTTACGAGTTATCACGGGAACTAAATTTGGATAATAAAGACATCTTGGCAGTGTGCGAGCGGCTCAATATTTCAGTCAAGAGCCACAGCAGCACAATCACAGAATCAGAAGCAGAACGCATTCGCAAAACGGCGGAAAAATACGTAGCCAGCCACTCTTCCCCCGGCAAGCCAGCTCCCCCCGAAAGAGCAGCAGCGCCATCTAGAGAATCTGGCCCTCATCCTAACGATCAACAAAAAAAGCAGCAAATTTTAGAAATACGCAGTCCAAAAGTACGACCCCAGGCTGGTGCAAACTCCCAGCAGCCGGGGAACGAGGAGAGAAAAAAAACCCAGGCAACCGTCGCCACTCCTCCCAAATCCCCGGCGGCTCAACAGCTCCAACCTCCGGCTAAGCCAAATATCAATCGACCCGTACTGTCGAAGCCGAATGCTCCATCAGCAGCGCCTTCGTCAGCAACAGTGTCTCAAACCGTAGGTGATATCGACCTAGAAACTAACACCGAGGCTCCGGGACCCACAGCAGCCGAACCGTCGTTGGAAAAAGCTCCCGAACGAATTCAGCGCGTTGCCTTCCCCCCTCCAGGGCCATCGGCAAAGCTGACATCGCCACCAGTCAGACCTGCCGGAGAGTCTGCTAATCGCACCCAACTGACTCAGGGAAATAGGCCGATCATCAAAGTTGCCAAAACTGAGCAAGAACAATCAGAACAGGCAGAAAGTCGGGAAGCACCTGCTAAACCAACTCGACCTACCAAACCAGTAGCCGGTGGTATCGAATCTCGCGCCCAAAGACCGCGCTTGGATGGACCAGGAAGCGTCAAAACTCAACTGGCAGAGCGACCAAGCCCAGGCGGGCCACGCCGGAGCCTGGCCCCAGTAACATCAGCTACCGGGCTGCTCCGGCGTGGCGGTGACACCGCATCGGGAGCCGAAGACGGTGACGATATTGAAGAAGATACACCGTTGCTGGTGGAGATTCCTCTCCTGACTAGGCCAAGCCTCCCTCGTCCCGCCAAAAAAACTCAGGTCATTTGGGAAGAAGATGACGATGAAAACCCAGATGCAGCTAGCAAAGCAGCCAAAGCTGGTAAGGTCAAACGTTCTCGCCTAAAACCCATCGATGAGGATGACGATGACTTAGAAAACGGCTTGGATATGCCAGCACCAGTAATGGTCAGCCTGTCGCTAGCCCGCCCTGCTAAGGCGAAGTCACCAGCAGGACCCAAATCAACACCAACTCCGGGTGCACCCGGAAGCAGTGGCAAAAACAAGAGACCAGGCCCTTCTCACGATAAGATCTCCTCTGGTTCCAGTGGGGGACGGGGTAATAATCGTGGCAAAGCAGCCGAAACAAAAGTAGAACGTCCAGAAACACTGGTGCTGAGCAGGCCGATGACCGTTCAGGAACTCGCAGCTACTCTGGCTGTTCCCGAAACTGAAATTATCAAGCGGCTATTCTCTAAAGGTATTGCGGTCAACATTACCGAAACCCTGGATATTGCAGCGGTGAGAATGGTAGCTGAAGAAATGGGCATAGAGGTAGAAACCCCTGAAAAAGTAGCCCCAGCTATCAAAGTAATCGATATGCTGGACGCAACAGATTTGGAATACCTCCAACGCCGTCCGCCAGTAGTCACGATTATGGGTCACGTGGATCATGGTAAAACTACCTTGCTTGACTCGATCCGTAAAACCAAGGTGGCTCAGGGAGAAACTGGGGGTATTACCCAGCACATTGGTGCTTACCACGTAGACGTGGAACACGAAGGCAAGAGCCAGCAGGTCGTATTTTTGGATACTCCAGGTCACGAAGCCTTTACAGCAATGCGTGCTCGCGGAACTCGTGTCACAGACGTTGCCATCTTGGTGGTGGCGGCCGATGACGGCGTGCGACCCCAAACAATTGAAGCGATCAGTCACGCGAAAGCGGCTAAAGTACCAATTGTGGTGGCGATCAATAAAATTGACAAGGAGGGCGCTCAGCCGGAACGAGTGAAGCAAGAGCTGACAGAGTACGGCTTGGTTGCAGATGATTGGGGTGGCGATGTCACGATGGTTCCAGTCAGCGCGATCCGAGGCGAAAACCTGGATACGTTGTTGGAAATGATCTTGACAGTAGCGGAAATGGAAGACCTCAACGCTAACCCGAATCGCTCGGCTAAGGGTACGGTGATTGAAGCTCACCTTGACAAGGCAAGGGGTCCGGTGGCAACTCTGCTAGTCCAAAACGGTACTCTGCGGGTGGGCGATATTGTGGTCGCAGGCTCGGCATTGGGTAAGGTGCGGGCTATGATCGACGATCGCGGCGCTCACGTAAAACAAGCAACTCCATCTTTTGCGGTGGAAGTGCTGGGGCTACGAGAAGTGCCTCGCGCTGGAGACGAATTCGATGTCTTCGCCAACGAAAAAGAAGCAGCCGCGATCGCAAGCGGTAGAGCTACATCCCAACGAGATTCCCGTCTGCTTCAAGGTGGCCGAATCAGCCTCAGTGGCTTCTCTCAACAAGCTAAGGAAGGCGTTCTCAAGGAACTAAACTTGATCTTGAAGGCAGATGTCCAAGGCTCCCTAGAAGCCATTGTCGGCGCTCTGACCCAACTTCCTCAAAAAGAAGTTCAACTCCGATTGCTGCTATCGGCTCCTGGGGAAGTCACAGAAACCGACGTTGACCTCGCCGCGGCTAGTAATGCCGTGATTATCGGGTTCAATACTACCCTCGCCACCGGTGCTCGCCAAGCAGCCGACCAAGCAGGGGTAGACGTGCGGGAATACGGCATCATCTACAACCTGTTGGATGACATTCAAGGGGCGATGGAAGGCTTGCTGGAACCCGAACTGGTGGAAGAACCTCTGGGTCAAGTCGAAGTGCGCGCTGTCTTCGCGATCGGTCGTGGAGCTGTGGCTGGATGTATGGTACTTTCTGGCAAGGTCATTCGCAACTGCAAGGTGCGAGTGCGCCGTGGCAACAATGTCGTCTATGAAGGTGTCCTCGACTCCCTGAAACGGATGAAGGAAGATGCTAAGGAAGTCAATACTGGCTTTGAATGTGGCATTTCCTTGAATGGGTTTACCGACTGGGCCCAAGGCGATATGATTGAAGCCTACCGAATGGTGACTAAACGTCGCACGCTCTCAGCATAATTTTGGATTCTCAATTGTGGCTTAAAACTAAAGGCTGGTTAATTACCAGCCTTTAGTTTTAAGCCTTATTCCTTATTCCTTATTCCTTGTTCCTTATTCCTTATTCCTTCTTCCTTATACTTATGCGTTCTTTTTGGTCTGAACCTTTTTTGTGGATTCACCTGGCTGGGCTGGCTGCATTGCCGCTTTTCCTTGGACTTTGTTGGCTGGGACTGGCGGTGGGTTCTCCGCTGCTACCAGTGTGGCTGGAAGTATTTTTAGTTGGGGCCGCAGGTATTGGGCCTGTGCTCTGGATGCAGTGGTTTCGTCCTTTTTACATTTTTAGTATTTTAGTGGTGGCGGTGAAACCCCAGAATCTCACAAATGCACAGCAGCGGATTCTGGCTGGGTTTAAATCTCGCTTAAATCAAGGATTAGCTCTGTTTTTGGCTATTTTGCTAGCTGTAATTTTGTGGCAACTATATCGATTTGCTCCCCTGGCGGCTTCCGTGGCTCCTTTTCCTCCTCAATCGCGATTGGCTGGATTGCTGTTGGCTGCTTTCGCTTTTCTAGCTAGCAATTTGTTCTTGCAGGTGCCCGCTAGTGTCATGGCTGTTTTGCTGACACCGGAATCAGAATTTACAGCTATACAGCCTCATGTTTTGGAGCAAGTTGGGCAGGATTTTACGATCGCAGGCTGGCAGGTCGATCGCATTTTACCCACTTTTGCCGAAGCTGGAGATCGGGGGACACCAGAAGAGGGAGATGGCATTTGAGCGTGGCGAGGCGAGATTTGGGATTGGGGATTTAGGATAAAAAAATAACCAGCCCCGGATTCAATTGTATTTTAAGATACTGATGATTTAAAAATAGTGTGCTAATAAATCAATAGTTATTAATTGAAATTTATTGAGATTATTAACATTTAATATCTAATTTTTAATTTGAGGTTATTTTGATTTTTCATTTGCTATTTGGAGAGGAGAATATATAATGGAAATTGTCAAGGTAAGCTTTAAGTCCTCACTGGGGATTAAAACAGAGGTATAAAAATATGGCGAATGCACAAACGATCGCACAAGAACCTCAAGCAGCAGAGCCGATCGAGCTGTACGAAGATTCTCAAATCTGGAGCAGTCTCAAAAAAGCGATCGGCTCAAGTTCTGGATTTCAACGCTGGCAGCTAGAGCGAAATTTTGAGAATCAACAGGCAAATGTCAGCATCGACCAGCAAGTTCGCTCCTATTTGCGGGAAACTTTAGCAACTTTGGCTTACTGAGTGCTGCGAAGCGAAATGTTGTAACCCATAGTAGCTTCCGATTGCCCCAACAACTTTAAAACCCACTTGAAACACGGCGTTAATTTCACGATTTTTCAGTAGCAAGGGCCTTGGAAAATTAATATAAATATCCTAGCTCCTTCTATTCAGGAGCTAGGACGTTATGGAGCCCTACTCAAAAAATCACCGGCTTGAATTTCCCCAAAATTTAGTTGAGATGGTCCAAGGATTCAAGTAAAATCTGAGCACTGCGCCGATGGTGGAATTTATCAGCAATCTTCTGTCGTGATTTTTGAGTCAGACTCAAAGTTAACTCTTTGTCCTGTAACAATTTTGCGATAGCATCTGCCATTTTTTCGGGATTTTCCGCCGGGACTAGCATACCGTCAACACCGTTATCTATCAGTTCCGCCATGCCACCCACCTGGGTCACTACTACAGGAGTTTCCATAGCCATTGCCTCCATAACAGCTACAGAAATTCCCTCTTTCAAGCTGGGTAAAGCAAAAATATCAGCCTCTTTATAACCTTGCCGATTTCGTTCTTCGGAGACCGAACCCAGCAGCTCAACATAATCAGACATTGATTCATCTACAATGAATTTTTCCAATTCTTTCCGGTAGCCATTACCAGCGTTTCCATCCTCCCCAGCAATCTGCAAACGGACGTCAAACCCTCGTTCTCGAAGCAACTTAATTGACTTAATTAGGTACTTGTGTCCTTTAGCTACATTGAGACGACCACAAGTATAAATTCGGCATTGAGTCCCTGTACGCCAAGGAGTGTAGGGAGTTTCACGCTTAATTTGATCGAGATTAACACCCACTGGTGAAACTCTCACTTCCTTGGGCAAGAAACCTTCTAGCTCATCTTTGATAGAGTAGAGAAGTTGTTCAGACATCACAGAAGCAAAAGCAGAATGTTGCCATTTTTGCTCTTGATTGCCCCCAAAATCTTCTAACTGACCGAGAAGGGCGACACTATAAGTAATGTCGGAAAGTATCGAGGCAAATAGGGCTATATTAGCAGCATTGCCACAGGAATGAACGTGGACGTGAGACCAGCCCTGGGTTTTGGCAAACCAAGCTAGCTTTGCACCCATAACGACCAATACCAAGTAGTAAAGCTTTTGAGCTAAAGACACATCCTTGGCATTGGCAATTACACTCAGACAGCGCCACCAAGCAATCGGACCAGCTTTGATGAGTTCGATGGGAACATTTACAAAATCTTTGAGTTCAAAGGGGACTAAATAATCGGTGATACTTTGGGCTTTCTGAGCCCAAGTATGTACAACCTTTGTGGGCGGACGGCGGGTTGAGATGATGTGAGGTTTCATACCAATATCCAGCATTGCTTGATATTCACGCCAAATCCAAGTATGAGTTTGCCCTGGAAATTCAGGGATAAAGTAGCCAATTTGTTTATTCATTATTGATTTGTTTCCTTAGCAACTTGACAAATTGAAATGTGTTAAACTATCTATAGTCTTTTTTTAGACCGTAGATTTTTTGTCAGCAAAACCGATGGCCAGCCATTTTTTTGATAGCTTCCAAGACTTAAGTTAAAATGCGTCATTCCTATCAATAGATACTGACTAGCCAAAGAGATATCCGACTAAATCCGGGTTGTTCACCCCATTTGGGCTGTGGGTCGCTAATTTCTGCCTCTGGCCCATACAGCAATAAAGGGGGTTTTTGCCCGGATTTGGTATTAAAGGTTTGTGGGGCTAATAGTCTAGGCAGCTTTGCCTGCTGTCACCTCTAATCGAGGTAGAACCTTGCCCTTGGCCAAACATTTTTTAACAGCAGCAATGACATCTTCAATATCTGCATCTGTTAATTTTGCTGAAATTGGCAAACTTATAGTGCGGAGTCCGACGTAACTTGCATTCGGATAATCTTCCGGCTGCCATCCAAACATTTCCTGATAGACAGGATGTTCTGCCATACTCATGTAATGTACGCCAACACCGATATTCTCAGCATTAATAGCGTTAAGAAACTCGTCGCGGCTGATGCCTGCGGTGGCTTCATCTACCAAAATTGTGTATAGGTGGTAGGCATGAATTGTGTCTGGTTCTGGGTCTGACGGCAGAGTAATTGGTAAATCGGCAAATGCTTCATTGTAGCGCTGCCAAATCTCTTCGCGCCGCTTCCAATAAGGGGCGACTCGTTCCATTTGACGAATCCCGATCGCCGCTTGGAGATCCATCATATTGTATTTAAAACCGACTTCCACCACTTGGTAGTGCTTGTATCCTGAATCGCCGAAGCGCTTCCAAGCATCTTTGCTCATACCATGCAGCGCCAAAATTTTGAGTCGGTCAGCGTCTTCTTGTTTCCGACTTAGAATCATGCCACCTTCACCCGTAGTGATGTTTTTGGTGACATAAAAACTGAAGCATCCAAAGTCGCCAAAAGTCCCTGCTTTCCGTCCTTTATATTCTGTTTCGATGGCGTGAGCACAGTCTTCGATTAACTTCAAGTTGTGGCGTTGAGCAATTTCGCACAGGGCATCCATATCGCAAGGACGACCTGCAAAGTGAACTGGCAAAATCGCCTTAGTTTTGGGAGTTATTTTAGCTTCAACTTTCGCCGGGTCTATATTCATGGTCAGCGGGTCTATGTCTGCCAGTACAGGTGTTGCCCCTGCGTGAATAATCGCGTTAACTGTCGCACAAAAAGTCATCGGAGTAGTAATGACTTCATCCCCTGGTTTTAACGAAGCAGCGAGGATACTTAAATGCAGCCCTGCCGTGCAGGAATTGACTGCAATTGCGTACTCGGAACCCTTGTAAGCTTTGAAGTCATTTTCAAAGCGCATAACCTTTGGCCCCGTACCCAACCAGCCTGTTTGCATAGTCGATACGACTTCCTGAATTTCAGCATCTTCGATCGCAGGAGAGCCAAATACGAGGAAGCGGTCTTTAGACCGAATAGGATTGTTGTTCATTTTGCTAGTTTTTATCCAGTAAATAAAGTCGATTGAACGGCAGTCAACCGCCCTATTAGGTACGGTTATCTTGGGATTTGAGATGCTTTTCTATATCTTAAGATATATCTTTCACAATGTCCATAGGTTCTGGTTTCATTATATGGAAGTTACAGAAACAATTGTGCTATTTTTTTGGTTAAAAAACTTGTTTATAAGTGAAAATACGGAACCTTGAGAACTATTCTGTCTACGAACTAACAACTCCGCCTCATTTGAGATCGTCTCCTAAAGTTTAGGTAGACGAATCTTATTCAAAAGGTCTTGGAGCCGTTCGGAAACACCGCCCAATTGTTCTGACAAGGCTACGAGTTTGCCATAAGCTTCCACCAAACGATCGCCCTCAACGTCAACTTCAGTCGTCGGATAATTCTTGATGGTTTCCAGTAACGTAATTTCATTATCACTGCTGGCAGACAGCACCAAAGCCGCGCGCAAAGCCTCTTTATTTGCATTCCCAGAAGGAGTGTGAATTACCTGACCGACTTCATCCAGAATCATGTCTCCAACTTTACTATTGAGGGTCCGATCCAAAAACCTGTGACTGACTTTCACCGGTCTCGTCAGACTGCGGCGAATAGCTTCCGGGTCTTGTTTAGCTTGTCCCAACAGCATTTCTAAGCCTGAAGACATTTTTCCAGTTTCCGCGAAACTTTCTAATTCGCTGACTGGTATAGTCATCCGAATCACACTGTATTTGAGCACTACCTTTTCAGCGGCCACCGCAGCACCGCTGTAAAACAACATTCCCGCCCCTATGGCTAAACATAAAGTCCACCGCTGTTTGAAAAATGACCATTTCATACTAAAGTCCCCAAATATAGTTATCCACTTAGACTATAGCGACTTTTATTTACTTACCGCCCTGGTAAATCTGTTCTGGAGATGCGATCTCAAATCCGCGTCAAAAAACCCTTCATTGCTGTAAGGGGAAGAGAGGGAGAGAGGGTTACAGGTGCAGAGGGGGAGACATTAGCGATGGAGATCAAAAAGGGGTGAATCATCCAGATTTAGTGTTAGATAATATTCTGTGCGGTAACACCAGAATCACTACAAAAAACTCAGCGCCCGGTCTTCTATAAGTGAAGGCTGGCGCTGAGTCTAAAGTTAGTTTTTATGTTTAGGGTCTTTATGAAAGCTGACCCCATTTGAACGGCTTAAAAGTGGTTTATGATTAGGGTCTTTAAATTTGCTGACCCCAATTGAACCCATCCTTCAATAATGACAGGGATCGATCGCAAACCAGGGTTTCATAATGATTTCTTTATAATTCTAACTTTTCCTTGCCTTAAATGTACTTTTATTTCTATTTGTAAAATTTTATTACTTCGGTTTTGGGGGTTGGTCCTGGGCGCGCTGCTCCCAGCGAAACAGAAACACCATCAGAGCCACCACTCCCACTTGGAGGGCCAAATTGGGCAAAGTAGAGCTAACTTGCTGTCCGGAGGCAATTTTAGCGAGGAAAACTAAGCCACCAATGAAGCCAGATGCGCCGCAAGCGATATAGACCAACTGTCGCAGAGGTCGATAGGGAGCGGCGATTTCTGCTGTTAAACGTTTGTATTGTTCGGGACTGAGGTTGCGGGGGTTTTTGGGGCGGTAGGGGCGATCGTCGGGATTGGGAGCTGGCATAGATTTAAATAAGATGTGTATTTTATGCTACAACAAATATCTCACAATCATCAAAAAAAATCATCGCTGTACCAACAACACAACAGTCTGCAAGCAGCCGACGAAAACACCCAAAATCCCACCTAAATTGACTATTCCTTGCAACTCGCTTTTGACAATCCCCTGAATTGCTAATTCCAAGTCTTCAGGAGAAGTACCTTTAACTCGATCGATAATCACCTGATCGATATTTAAAATAGGGATCGCCTGAGCTACAATATTTTCTAAATCCCGCTCCAGATACCGTTCTAAAACCAAAGCTAGTTCTTGGCTGACCATTTCCAGGGAAGCACTCATCACGGCTGAAGTCTGCAATCGATTCAGAATTAACTTAGAAATATTTTCCCAGTCCATAGACTTGCTAAATCCCTGAAGTACCTCTGTGCCCCGTTCTTGAACGTAGCTGCGAACGCTGTCGCGCATAGTTTTGCGTAACTGTCGCACTGTCGAAACTGGTAGATTTTGCATCGACAAGTTTTGCAGCCATTCCTGAATCCGCCCGCGAATTCCCAAAGCCACAGTTAATTCTGCTAAACGCTGATTTGTCGCTTCTTTGTCATCGAGACAAAAAGTCCGCAGTCGAGTTAAAGTGTTCCGTAAACCAAATAAATTGGCGACTACCCAATAAGTACCGCTGGTTTTTTCTCGAAACCCTTCATCGATGATTGAAATGTTGCGATCGGTCAAAAAGTCAATCAAAGTCTGCCGCAACACTTCCGGCGGTATTACTACCTGTAACAGCCAATCAGCCAATTGACCAGCCTGAGCTTCGGTTAGCTGAATTTCCAGCAAAACTTGGTCAAAAATTTGATTTAACTGAGCTTCTAAAAAATCTTCCCGTCGCGCCAAAATTTTGAGAATGCGTGGTACTGATTCCCCTAGCAAATCTCGCAGTATGTTAGCGAGAATTTTAGCAGTTTTTTGCTCTGCATCTGCTTTAACTTGGTCCAAGGCTAACTGCAATAGCCAGAGAATCACCGACTGCATTCGCTCGGTTTGTAAAAGGCGACGGGCTAATTTTTGTAACTCCTCTGGTGTCAGGAGCGAGCCCATAATTGTGTCAGAAATTCGCTTGGCTAAGCGCTCTTGGTTGCGGGGGATCAAGCCGGGAGTGAATGGTAATTGCCGCCCTTTGACATAAATAGCTCGATAGGGGCGGAACAGCATTTGGATGGCTATATCATTGGTGAAATAGCCAATAATTCCTCCCACTACAGGTGGGGCAAAAAACAGCCAAATATCAGATGGGTTCATCAATAATTGGGAATTGGGAATTGGGAATTGGGAATTGGGAATTGGGAATTGGGAATTGGGAATAACCAATAACTAATGACTAATGACTAATGACTAATGACCAATACTCCCATCATAGCTCCAGCAATAGGATAGTGTGTGGCGTTGGTAAATCCGGCTTGGTGGGCGATCGCCACTTGTTCCGAACCCATCGGGAATTTTTCTAAACTAGGATTGATATAGGCGTATTCTTCAGTCATGCCAAATTGCTGAGCCATTGGCACTACTAGACTTTGGAGATAAAACTGCTGAAAACTCCGCATCAGGGAATTGTTGGGCCGGTGGAGGTCGAGAATTGCTGCTGTTGCACCGGGTTTGAGTACGCGGTGCAATTGGTGAAGACTGCGGGGGATATCAGTCACATTGCGGAGGCCGTAACCCATGGTGGCGCAGTCGAAGTAATTGTCGGGAAAAGGCAAATCGAGGGCGTCAGCTTCTACCCAGGAAATGGGACTCGAAGGGGTGAGAAAAGGTCGATCGCGACGGGCTGCAACAGCCAATTGTGCTTGTGAAAAATCCACTCCAAAGACAGAACCGCTAGGGCCTGCTTGCTGGGATAAAAGTAGAGCTAGATCCCCGCTACCGCAACACAAGTCTAAACAAGTATTGCCGGGGCTGGCATTACTCCATTTCACCGCCATTTGTTTCCAAATTCGGTGCTGCCCCAAGCTCAACCAATCGTTTAATTGATTGTAAATTGGTGCTATTCGATTAAATATATTTTTAATTTCTTCTGGGTTATTAGTCATTTGTTATTTGTTATTTGTTATTTGTTGTTTTTTATTTGGTTATTTTATACTACTATTGGTTATTGTTATTGGTTTTTTATTCAGTATTGTTGGAGTTTATTATCTATCTATGGTTGTTTATCGTATTTTTTCAAACTAATAAATAACCAATAACTAATAACCAATAACCAATAGCCAATGACTAATAACTACTGAGCATTAAAACTTGTCATTACCAAAGCAACTTGTTGAGCTGCGAGGTGAACAGTTGTCAGTTCGTCCGGGCGAAGGGTACAAGGCTGCTTCCACTGGAGGGAAATCAGGGCGATCGATCGACCTCCGTGAACCACCGGGATGCTCAGATGGGATTTAATGGCAGATTGCTGATAGTGTGGCAGGCTAGCTAGGGTTGCATCCGTTGCAATATTCACAGCAGCCTGAATATTTTGAGAAGCGATCGCCTCCCTAGCTAGAGGGTCATCTGCTAGCCAATTTTCCAGAGCACCACCGCTGGTATGACCACCTTGAACAGGGACTAAGACATTGCCTTCCACCAGTTGCAAAATGCAAGTGTCCGCCAAAAAATTATCACTGATAGCAGTAGCGATGGGGTCTAAAGTTGCTGGCAAATTCGGATACTCCAAAGCCGTTTGCATGATAGTGGCTAAAAGTTGTATTTGATTTTGGGCGCGACGCAATTCCTCAGTCCGCTGCTTGAGAACTTCATAAGTTTCGGCCGCCTTTTGGACGACCATTTTCAATTCGTTCGGGTCCCAAGGCTTGGTGATATACTTGTAAACCTGTCCAGAGTTAATCGCATCTACCAAGTCTTCAATATCCGTAAAACCAGTCAAAATAATCCTGACGGTGTTCGGAAACTGAAACACGGTTTTGCTGAGAAACTCGGTTCCCTTCATTTCTGGCATCCGCTGATCGGAAATGATGACGGCAACCTCGCCTTCGCTTTCCAATACTTCTAAAGCACGAATTCCGCTTTCTGCTTTGAGTACGTTAAAATCGCGTCGAAAAGTGCGGTAGAGTAAATCCAGATTGTCTGGTTCGTCGTCTACTACCAACATTTTCGGCTTTTTTGGTCTGTTTAAGGTCATGAGCTGGCGTTTAATTTGGTCTAGCTCGGGAATGGCACTATCCATAACAATACGATAAACTCCCGTCTGTAAATTTAGGCGAGGAACTATTCTGTAACAATAGTCTCATATATCACTTACTATAAAGTCTAACCTTTGCCACAATACGATCCTTGCTGGTACTCAATCACACTTAACGAGAGCCTTTCTTTTTGATCCAATTATGACTGATACACCGCAAGATTCATCCGGGCCCGCATCTCAACCCTCTGCTGATGCTGTGGAACTAGAAAATTTAGTCCGATCGCTCCGTCGCAAAGAAGGTGGCTGGGTACACTGGGGACAAGCCTGTACAGCACTGCAAAAAGCTGGCTACAGTTCTCAAAGAATTTTTGAAGAAACTGGTTTTGAGCCAATTCAGCAAAATCAGGTCAGCGTTGCAGCCCAAGTCTACACTAGCATGATAACTGCTGGGGCTTCCGAAGAAGTGCGATCGCACTTTCTGGCAAAAGGTAGCGATATTTTGTATGAATTTCGGATTCTGTCTCAAGCAGAAAGGGCGGCCGCCGCGGCTTTGATACTGGCCCACAATTTGGACGTTGACGACGCCCGTGATGTCGCTAAAGCCATGAAGGAGTTTTCACGCTTTGGAAGTCTGCCCCAAGGCTTCACAGATACTGCTGGCGATGCCATGGCTTACCAGTGCTGGCAATTAGCCAGACAAAACAGTGACTTGCAAGAGCGATCGCGCTTAATTGCGCGGGGTTTAAAATTAGCTAGCAGTAACAGCGCCCGACAACAAATCGAGCAGTTGCTGGTAGATTTCACCGTAGTTCGGAGACGTTCGGCCCCCCGTTTGCCCGTTTACAGGCTCGACACAGAGGAACAACTACCCCGGATGCTCCCGGTTGTGGGTAAATTGCCACTTTCGGTGACAGATTTACAGGCAGTGCCTTTGCTAGAAGAAATCGGACCATTGAGAATGGTAAAATTTTCGGGAGCGGGAGCTTGGGTGGCAATTCCGGGCTGGCAAGTGATTTTGAATGCTGAAGATCCGGTAGCGGTTCTGGAAATGAGCGATCGACTGCCGGTGCCACTGCAAGGCAAAATTGAAGAAATTTTAATTATTGTCGATCGAGCTCAAAGACAATGGGATGCTGATAGTTATTTCCTGGCAGATAACGGTGGCAATTTGGAATTGTACTGGTTTGAAGAAGCACCGGATATTCAGATTTTAGGACGAGTTGTGCTGGTGATGCGTCCGAAAAAGATTTTGGATGAAGATTACACCAAAGATGGATGGCAAATAGATGATTAGTTAGTGGTTAGTTGTTACTTGTTGGTTGTAACTGGTTTCCCGGCAGAGCCGGGGAACCTATATCCAGAGGATCTGCCTCGAAAAGCTGCGATCGAAATTGGAGGCAGAGCCTCCGAATCTGCGTTACCAGGCAGAGCCTAGTAACGAGTAGAACAGGCATCTTGCCTGTTCTTAAAATTTATTACCAATGACTAATCAAGGGATTTCTGTTCCTCTATTTTGGGTACAGACTGTGGTTTCTTAAACTTCTTAAAACCATAAACCCCAGCCCCAATCACCAAAAAATAAGGAGTGTAAGCCAACAACCAAATACCTAAATCAAACAAACCAAAAGTTAATTCTCCTACAGAATGAGTAGCTTTCCCCCAAGTTTCTTGAATCCTCAAACCAAGAGAAGGTTCTGGAACTTGTTGAGAAGATACTGCTGCTTCTAAAGTGAGACTAATAGTAGAATAAGCCACTTGATTTCGCAAACTCTTTAACTGAGCATCAATCCGTTCGATAGACTCCCGAATATGGGTCAATTCTTGAGCAGCTTTGAGTACATCACCCACAGAACCAGAACGGTCCATAATTTTTAATACCACTTCCTCCGATTTACGCAGATTCCGCAGTCTAGCTTCATTGTCCACCAACTGAGCAGTCACATCCTCCGCAGTCAGAGCGCGATTCTGTACGGTTCCGAGTTTTGCTAAACTATCTAAAGTAGTTTCCAATCGTTCTTGAGGCACACGAATCTGTAAAGTTGCCATTTGTCGGATACTAGAATCGGGTGGCTTTTCGCTTTGGAAACCCAAGATATCACCTTGCTGTTTTTCGACAATGTTAGTCACAGATTTAGTGCTGGCATCAATAGATTTGACAACTAGACCAAGTTCGGCTTTTTTAATCAGTTGGGGACGAGTGGTGGGAGTTTCTGCTTTGACATCTTTGGCATCTTTTGGTGCAGCAGCCATTTTTGATGCTGCGGATTCTGCTCTGGTTGCTGGGGGTGCCGCAGGTGCCGGAGAAGCTTGTGGAGCGCCAGCAGCCACTTGGTTTTCCTGGCTGGTGGGTTGAGTACCACAACTAGGCAAAGCAATGGTAGAGAATAAAGTTAAAAATGCGACTAGGGCAAAGCGAGTTGTGCTTTTGTTTAATCCGTTCCGACTTTGCTTTACAGGTGGCTGGGAATTGGTTTTAAGGTAAATTTGCATGGGTAGTTTGTCCTCTAAAAACGTTTTGGTATTAAATGTTATGGTGGTTTTAGCTTAAGCGGGCATCAATAGTCTCAGGATAGCTGATACAGAAATTGAAACGGTAGAGCGTTAAAAATATTTTTATCAACTAAAATCTCCTATCTAAAATCCCATGACTGACGAATTCGAGCCTAATTTTACTTCCTCAATTACTGGTATCAAGAGCCCCGAAAGCCTGTTTACTTCACAATCAGGATCGGAGTTAGCATCCATTTTGCGAGAACAAGCTTGTCAGAAGATTCGCGACAGCTTGCGTGACGCCCAGAAAGACATGGCAAATTGGCAAGGTGGCCCCCTTGCGGTTTCGGCGGTGCCTGGGGCTGGGAAGTCTACGGGAATGGCTGCTGCGTCGGCAATTGCGATCGCCCGCCATCAACTTCACAGCCGCCGTCAGTTAGTGGTGGTGACTTTTACGCGATCGGCTGCTGCTAATATTAAATTTAAAATCCGCGACAGATTGAAAGAATTGTCCTTACCCCAAGGCGGTTTTGTTGTCAACACTTTACACGGTTTGGCATTAAATATTGCGAGGCGGCATCCTGATTTATCGGGTTTAAATTTAGAAAATTCAACTTTAGTTAACACCACTCAAAGTCACCGCTTAATTCGCGCCTGTGTAGAAAGTTGGATAGCGGAACATCCCCACAGATATCAGATTTTGTTAGAAGGACAGCAATTTGATGGTGAGGAAACGGAGAGAATGCGACGACAGTCTGTTTTACGAACCGAGATTTTGCCACAGTTAGCTACCACTGTAATTCACGAAGCCAAATCTTCAGGTTTATTTCCTGAAGATTTGTTAGAAATGGGAGCTATGTTTTCGGGAGACAGTTATGAAATTTTAGCTGTAGCAGGAGGTTTATATCAGAAATATCAGGCTGTGTTGAGGAGTCGGGATTTTATCGATTACGACGAAATGATTTTAGCAGCCTTGCGGGTGTTAGAGAATCCGAGAGCAAGGGCGATCGAGCAAAAACAAGTATTTGCCGTTTTTGAAGACGAAGCCCAAGATTCTACACCTTTACAGACTCAGCTTTTGAAAACATTAGCTCAAGATCCAGACCATCCTGAATTACCGGAAAATTTGATCAGAGTTGGCGACCCTAATCAAGCGATAAATTCTACTTTCACACCCGCCGACCCGATTTATTTTAACGACTTTTGTGATGAATGCGAACGTCAAAATAAGTTAGCCAAAATGTATGTAGCTGGTCGCAGTAGTCAGGTGATTATCGATGCAGCCAACTTTATTTTGAAATGGGTAAATGAGTCAGAATTAGCTGGGACAGAACCGCCATTTCGCGAGCAAGATATTCAAGCTGTTGGCAAGGATGACCAGCAAATAAATGCCAACCCAGAACCCATTGGCCGCGGCTTAGAATTGCATACTCCCCGCGATATCTACCAGAGCATCGAATTAATTGGCAATCGAGTTATTCAGTTAGTCGAGAAATTTTTACCTGCTGATTTTGAATGGAAAGTGACCGAAAATAAACTTGAAGAGTTAGGGGAGGTGAGAGAGGAAAAAGCACAGCCAACATTACCATTAGAAAATCTCAAGTCGATGGCTGTTTTGGTGAGAGAAAACAAACAAGGAAAATTAATCAAAGAGGTGCTAGAAAATCCTCATAAATATGGATTAAGCGTAGATTTAAAAAAATATGGGATTAAGATAGAAGATGTGGGAGAACGCGATCGACATTCTCAAGTACCTTGGGAAATCTTAACATTACTGCAATTTCTCGATCGCCCCCACTCACCAGACTACCTAAAAGCAGCACTCAAGATTTTGAGCGATCGGCAACTCATACCCAAACAAGACTACAATGCTTTAGCTACTAGCCCAGAGCAATTTCTGTACCCAGGCCCCCTAGACCCAAAACAGTTAGACCCCGTACTTAAATGTCGCTACTTTTGCTGCGGTTTATTGCAAGCACGCATCGAACTTCCACCCAATCAAATCATCTCATTTCTAGCCCTAGCACTGCAATACGACCAAACAGAATTAGCCACCGCCGAAAAATTAGCAGAACGAGTCGCAATCCAAACAATCGGCAACAATTCAATGAGCAATATTTTGGGTGTCCTGAGCGAAATTGTCAGTTCCGAAAGATTTGAGCCAGTAGAAGCCGAAGAAAAAATAGAAGAACGCTACACCAGCAAAGGTCAACTAACAATTATTACCATGCACAAAGCAAAAGGATTAGATTGGGATTGCGTTTTCATCCCATTTCTACACGACCAAATTATACCCGGAAGTTTGCGAGTGTTACCACAAGCGAAATTTTTAGGAGATTTTACCTTAGCAGAAGTAGCCAGAGCACAAATCCGAGCTAGCTTACACAAAAAAGAAGCTTTTCCAACTCTCAGTCAAGCCTGGGAACAAGCCGGATATTTGAAAACAGCAGAAGAATTTAGATTGCTCTACGTAGCCATGACAAGAGCCAAAAGCTTGCTGTGGATGGCAGCCGAAAAAAAAGGCCCTTTCACTTGGAACAAACCCGATAATTTGCAAGAACTAAAGCCTTGTCCAGTCATGCCAGTTTTGAAACAAAAATTTCCCCATAACATCATGTCGTAAAATTAACCAACCGCAACACACTAAGAGTCCGAAAACAAAAAAATATTCAGCCCAAAATATTGGTATAATAGGAAAAATATTCATACAAAACTTCTCTTTTCTTCCTTCGTGTTCTTCGCGCCTTCGCGGTTCAATAACAAAAATCTCATTCACAAATGACCAACTCAGAAATTCATACAGCTCACGTCAAAATCCCCAACGGCGATTTGCAAATCGCCGCCTACCTAGCCCAACCCGCAGCAGCAGGACAATTTCCCGCAGTTATCGTCATTCAAGAAATCTTTGGTGTCAACTCGCACATCCGCGAAGTTACCGAAAGAATAGCAAAAGAGGGCTATGTGGCGATCGCCCCAGCCATTTACCAACGCCTCGCCCCCAGCTTTGAAACAGGCTACACAGCCGAAGACATCAAAATCGGCAGAAAATACAAAGAACAAACTACCGCACCCGAACTTCAGAGCGACATCCAAGCCACCATCGACTACCTCAAAACCTTGCCATTTGTGAACCAACCAGACTTTGGCTGCATCGGCTTCTGCTTTGGCGGACACGTAGCCTACCTCGCCGCCACCTTACCGGAAATCAAGGCTACAGCATCATTCTACGGTGCTGGTATCGCCACCCAAACCCCCCGTGGTGGCCCCCCCACCATCACTCGCACAGCAGAGATTAAAGGCACTCTCTACGGCTTTTACGGCATTCAAGACGCCAGCATTCCTTCCGAACAAGTCGATCGAATTGCCACAGAATTGGAAAAACATCATATTTCTCACCGAATTTTCCGCTACAATGCCGATCACGGTTTCTTCTGCAACCACCGCGGCAGTTATGACGCTACCGCAGCAGCCGAATCGTGGGAGCAAGTCAAGCACCTATTTCAACAGGAACTTCAACCTGTTTAGAGATGAGGAGAATGGGAGATGTGGAGACGGGGAAAATTTTCTACCAACAACCAACAACTGACAACTGACAACTGACAACTGACAACTGACAACTGACAACTGATAACTGACAACTAAACTTACATGAATTCCAAATCTACAGGTTCTCAAAGCGCAAAAGCATCCTTTTCAATGGACGATTTTGCAAAAGCCCTTGAACAGCACAACTACGAGTTTCAGAAGGGACAAGTTGTGCGTGGCAAAGTCTTGGAACACGACTCAAATGGTGCGTATGTTGATATCGGTGGCAAGTCTTCGGCGTTTTTACCCATCCAAGAAGCTGCTTTGAGAACCATCGCGAATTTGTCGGAAGTCGTGCCTTTGCAAGAGGAACGGGATTTTTTAATTATCCGCGAACAAGATGCAGATGGCCAAGTTACTTTGTCTCTGCGACAGCTACAAATTCAGGAAGCGTGGGAACAGCTAATCGAATTGCAGGAAAGCGGCAAGGTGCTTCAGGTGCGGGTTTCGGGCGCAAATAAGGGCGGGGTGACGGTGGATGTCCAGGGAATGCGTGGCTTTATTCCCCGATCGCACTTAATCGATCGAGATAACATAGAATCCCTCGTCGGTCAAGCTTTGACTGTGAGCTTCTTGGAAATAGACCAAGAGAGACAAAAACTGGTACTTTCCCAGCGCCTAGCAACTCAATCCTCTGCCTTCAGTCAGTTACAAATCGGTCAATTAGTAGAAGGAAAAGTCAGCAGCATTAAGCCTTTTGGCGTGTTTATAGACATGGAAGGAATTAGCGGTTTGCTGCACATCAAGCAAGTCAGCCAAAAATATATTGAAAACCTGTCCCAGCTATTTTCTCCTGGTCAAATCTTGAAAGCAATTGTGATTGACCTCGATGAAAGCCGGGGCAGAATTTCACTTTCTACCCGGATTTTGGAAACTTATCCAGGAGAAATAGTCGAAAAGATGGCAGACGTGATGGATACCGCAGAAGAAAGAGCCGAACGTGCTAGAAAAAGCCTTTCTTAAGTCGCAGTCTAATTACCGCCCCGACTTTTTTAAGAAGTCGGGGTTCTAACAGCGAACTTGTTTTACTTGTCATTAGGTTAATTTACCGCTTGGCAATTTTACTTTTTTCTTCTGTTATATAGCCATCCTACTAAGTCATTTTTGTCTTTGTATTTATTAACATTTATGTTAATGACTAATTTGACCGAGGGGGGATTATTTGGAATTGGTACTTATTGGTGCTGGTATGTAGTTTTATCCGTTAAATTGAGCTTAAATACGACAGCTAAGGATAATCTACACTGATGATGCCAGCATTTTGTCAGTTAGTATTAACATGACTCGAAATTGTTTCACTCTCAACTTTTACCTCAACCGGCCAAGAATTTTCAATTTCTAAGGTTTTTTTAGGCTGATAAACTGCCAAATCAAACCAGAAAGTCGTACCCACATTAACTTCGCTAACTAAATTAATTTTAGTGTGGTGCTTGTCAATAATGTTTCTGACAATAGAAAGACCTAATCCGGTTCCTTCTAAAGTGTGAACTCTGTTTTCTACCCTAAAAAAGCGATCGAAAATTGCCTGTTGGTCTTCCGGATCTATGCCAATCCCAGTATCAGAAATTTCGATGCGCACCGCCGGAAAATTGTGTGATTCCGATGATAGGTTGTGGTGTGCGGAAGCAGTATCATTGTGGTTTTCAGTCTCAGCGTCTAGCAGGTAAGCTCGAATAGCAACCCTACCACCAGCCGAAGTAAATTTCAAAGCATTTCCCACTAAATTTGCCAATACTTGTAGCAGCAAATCGTAATGACCTAAAGCAGAGGGCAAATTCGGGTCAACATCTTGTTCCAGTTCAATACCTTTATCCTTCGCATTCAATTTATAAGTGCGTAGGGTTTGTTCCACAGCTTGAGACAAATCCACTGCGTCCAATTGATAAACTCGACAGGATTCCAGCCGCGATAAGTCTAGCACATCGTTAACTAACCGAGTTAGTCGATCGGTTTCTCGATTAGCAATTTCCAGAAACTCCCGCCGCTCACTTTCTTGAAGGTCTTCTCCGTATTCGTAGAGAGTTTCAATAAAAGATTTGATATTAAACAAAGGCGTTCTCAATTCGTGAGAAACATTGCTAATAAAATTGCTTTTAGCTTCATTTAGTTCCACTTCCCGCGTGATATCCTGCACGGTCATCGCAATACCTTTTAGACTCTCCCGGTATTGACCAGAACCTTGATATTTCGATGTTTGTTCGTAGAAAGTACATTCCACAACCTCCGGTCGTTCCGGTTCATTACAAGTATTTTCATCGTCGCGGATACAGCTTTTGCACAGAGATTCTGTGCCTGGTGCTTTGTGGAGAATTACAGTAGTTAAGACAATCCGAATGGTGCGGTTTATGGGTTCGCTCATCGAGATCCGAAATTCGCCACCTTCGCGATCGCCCCCAGCTATTTGGTGGAGAGGTCTCGCCAATTCCTGCCGCACTTCCGCAGGCAAAATGTGGAGGACATTAACTCCGATCGCATTTTTGCCTTCCCATCCAAAAATCCGCCTACCCGTCGGATTAACTAAAATAACCTGCAAATTGGCGTCTAATAAAAGAGCACCATCAGCAATCGTTGAAACCAAAGTTTCTAACTTAGCTTTTTCCGCTGTTAGTTCTTCAATATTTTGTTCTTCATAACTTTCTAATTTCTGAGCCATCTCATTAAAACTACCAATCAACTCGCCCAATTCTCCACCCAAAGGTAAGTCTACTCGCTGCTTAAAATTTCCACTAGCAATGTTTTTAACTCCCAAAACTAATTGTTTAATTGGTTGAGTAATCGTCAGCGCATTAAATACAGCTCCCAAAATTACCATGACCCAAATAGTCACAAATACTGCTAAAGTGACATCTCTGGTCAAATTAGAAGAGACGACAGCAGCGGGATTGGGATTAATCCCGATCGCCAAAACTCCCAAATATTTATCTTCATGAATCAGAGGAACAAAGACATCAGTAACTTCTCCATCAGGAGTCAAGTGTTGTCGCACCAAAGGCACAGAAGTCAAATTTCTCGCCTCAATATCAGCGATAAAACTATCAGGAAGTTTAATCTGACGTCGCAGAGTCAAGGAAGTTTGCACCTCCGATTCCGAGAAAGGTATCCCCAGAAAAATATCCCCTGCTTCGTCAGCATAGAGCATATAGCGGACGCTAGAGGTGCTGCTATAAAATTGACGGGAAAAACGAGCAACCTCCGAGCGGTCGTTTTTGGCAATCAGGGGAGCCACATTAGCCGATAACAACAAGCCCAGGTCACGACCGTAGCGGGTATCATTAAGTCTGGCATCTTGTTGGATAGTATTGACGGCCCAGAATGTCAGGCCGCTCATAATTAAGGAAACTACGAGGGTAGCACCGGCCATCAGGCGAGTCTGGAGAGTAAACTCCGACCACCAGCGAGCAATAATTTCTCCGATTTTGTTTAGTATGGCCAACATTTTACCAGTTAAAATTTTAAAGTAGAATTAAATAAAGTGGCTTTCCCTCAGCTTTTGTACACTGAATGAGTACACTGCCACCACTGAAAAGAACCCAGATTTATTGTGACACTTCTACTTTGAGATTGCTTGAGTTCCCGCAAGTGGCCGATGTCGAAATTCCTAATTTTTGTCTGCCAAAGCTCGACGGCCGATGTCGCGCCGACAGTAGACTCCTTCAAACTGAATACAATCTACCGCCTCGTAAGCTTTAGCAATAGCTTGTTCCAAAGTTTCTCCCACAGCAGTGACACCCAAAACCCGACCACCGTCGCTGACTAACTGCTGCTGCTTCAACTGAGTGCCGGCATGAAAGACTTCTGCACCTTTGGCTTCGGCTTCCTCAATGCCTGTAATAGTTTTGCCTTTTTGGAAATTTCCAGGATAACCCCCAGAGGCCAAAACGACGCAAACCGAAGCCCCGGACTTCCAGCGAATGTCCGAAAAATCTCCTAAACGCTGCACGCAGCAGGCTAGCAACAAATCTTCCAGGGGGGTTTCCAGTAGAGACAACACGGCTTGGGTTTCGGGATCTCCAAAGCGGCAGTTGAATTCTAAGACTTTGGGTTCTCCTTCGGGTGTAATCATTAAACCTGCGTAGAGTACGCCGCGATAGTCGATTTTGCGTTTTTGCAAAGCTGTGAGGGTGGGTTCCAAAATTTCTGTTTGAATCCTGTCCATGAGCTCTGGGGTGACAATGGGTGCTGGTGCGTAGGCTCCCATGCCCCCCGTGTTGGCTCCCTTGTCACCTTCGCCGATGGCTTTGTGGTCTTGGGCGGGGACCAGGGGTTCTACTGTAATGCCGTCGGTGAGGGCGAGAATCGATACTTCTTGACCTGTTATATATTCTTCGACTACGACTCGGATGTTGTCGGTGCCGAATTCGCCGCGAAAAATGGTGTTGATGGCGGTGTGAGCCATTTTGACAGTGGTGGCAACGGTGACTCCTTTGCCTGATGCCAGTCCGTCTGCTTTGATGACGATCGGGGTTCCTTGTTCAACAACGTATGCTTTGGCTGCTTCTGGGTTGGTAAATACGGCTGCTTTGGGTGTTGGGATTCCTGCTTCGATCATTAATTCCTTCGCCCAGGATTTGCTCGACTCAATTTGGGCTCCGGCTTTGGTGGGGCCGAAAACCATGAGTTTTTTCTGTTGGAAGTAGTCAACGATCCCTAGTGATAGGGGCAATTCGGGCCCGACGATGACAAGTCCGATGTTGTTGACCATCACAAAGCGTTCCATGCCTTGGAAGTCGTCGATGTTGAGTGACAAATTTTGGCAGCCGTTGGTGGTAGCTGTGCCGCCGTTGCCTGGTACGCAGAAGATTTGTTTAATCCGCGTTGATTCGAGCAGTTTTTTTGCGATCGCGTGTTCGCGACCTCCGTTCCCCACAACCAAAACTTTCACAGCATCCTCACCTATAATTTTTTTGCCTGAATGGCCACTTTGCAGTGTTCGTACTTATCTATCTGCTTTTTGCAGTGCTCTCAATTATGCCATGCTTGGCGCTAGGGAATTGCTAGATGTGGCACTTTTCTCGATCGTCCGGGATTGGCTGCTGTTTGACCATGGACCAACCAGTGCCATGATTAGATCTTTTTGTAACAATCGTAGGCCTAGGGGCAACCGGGCCTAGGATTGCCCCTACAAAACGCTATATGTAGATGCTGTGCTTCCAGGACTGAATTAGAGGCTTTCGCAGCTCCAGCATTCTGCGGTTATTCCTTAAATCAATACTTTTATTTAACTTGTTGCTGGTTGATTAATTCTGTAATTACTCTCACAGTCCTGGACGCATTTCAACTTACATCTTGCACCCAGAGCGATCGCAGACTCTCGCGCGGGGTGGGGGCGGGTTTATTACGATTTTTGGTACTTGTTATATATTGTTGGTGAACCCGCCCCTACAGGATATTAAGAGCGGTACTTTTTGCTATAAAATAGTCAGGTTAACATAATGAAAATTACTCAGATGAAATTAAGTCAAACCGCTGCTAATCCGTATTCCAAAATTCAACGGGTGGGTGTTGTCGGCGGGGGTCAACTAGCTTGGATGATGGGGGCTGCTGCTAGGAGGCTGGGTATTGAATTGGTGGTGCAAACTCCCCTGGCTACTGACCCGGCAATTTCTGTTGCTAGTGATACTGTTTTAGCGGCAATTGATGATGTGAATGCTACTGCTGAATTGGCCACTCGCTCTGATGTTATTACCTTTGAAAATGAGTTTGTGGATTTGGATGGTTTGCGGACGCTAGAAAGGGAAGGTGTTTTATTTCAGCCTAGTTTGTCGTCCCTTGCTCCTTTGTTGGATAAGTACGTGCAGCGCTGTTATTTACAAGATTTGGGTTTGCCAACTCCGAGGTTTTGGGAATGGGATTGTGGCCATGATTTGCCATTGAATTTTCCTTTGGTTATCAAAGTTCGCCGCCACGGTTATGATGGTCAAGGTACTTTTGTTGTGAAAGATCGGGAAAGTTTTGACTCAATTTGTGTTAAGCTAAAAGGTGTGGCTTTGTTGGTGGAAGAGTTTGTGCCTTTCGATCGCGAATTGGCTGTAATTGCAGCTCGATCGGCTCAGGGTGAAATTGCCATTTACCCGATCGTGGAAACTCAACAGGAAAATCAGGTTTGTCGTCTGGCGATCGCACCGGCCCGGATTAGTTTGGAGATTGAAGCCGAAGCTGAGGCGATCGCCCGTACTCTCCTCAATAGTTTACAAGCTGTGGGCGTGTTCGGCATTGAACTATTTTTAACCGCCGACAATCAACTATTGGTAAATGAAATTGCACCGCGCACGCACAATTCGGGACACTTTACCATCGATGCTTGCAAAACTTCACAATTTGAACAACATTTGCGTGCAGTTTGTCAACTGCCTTTAGGCAATTGCGATTTAAACTCTGCCGGTGCTGTGATGGTAAATTTACTAGGCTATGAATCGGCTGAGTCCGATTATTCAGAAAAACGAAAACAACTGGCACAAATCGAGGGTGCTTTTGTGCATTGGTATGGTAAGAAAGTATCGCGTCCGGGCCGCAAACTGGGTCACGTTACTGTTTTGCTGGATGAGGAAGCGTTGGAGCATGGGCGATCGCCAGCAGAGGCGATCGCTCAAACCATTGAATCTATCTGGAATGCAAATTAGATCGATGGAAGAGTTGCCAAAATCGAGTTAGTTGGTATATATTAAATACAAGTTCTACTGCGACGTTGGTGACTGCCAATAATGTTTTTTTGATCTATAACTCTTAACTCTCGGGAATCAAGATGTTTGGACAGCAGTAAACTGGGCTTGTACCCAGAAACTTTAAGTCCGAGCCAACGGTGCCCACCTGGTAAAATACCAGGTCAAAAGCTGAGGTAAGACGGCGTTGCGGGGAACCCTTATAAATTGATTGAGATAGGCGCTGTGAAATATGGCTAGCCTATTTTTTTTGTTGAATTTGTTAAATTTGTTATGGGCTTTAAGTTGAATTTTAAATTAATTGCCGATCGGCCCTTGCCATTATAGCAACCGCCTTGGTGGTTAAGGCATAACTTTGGGGTAAGGGCTCTCGCATTCGGGCAGATAATTTATGGGTTTTACTCAAGGATTTTCCGCCCGAATGCGAGAGCCCCTACAGCCTTAATCGCCTTGGCGGTTGCTATAACAGTTGCCTCTGCTATTCTCTAAAAAAGACCGATAAGTCTGCCAACATTTACACAACTAAATTACTTCAATGAATCATCATTCAACCATTGCCAATACCGAAGTTGTCCGCCTTATTACCATTCCGATCAGTCACTACTGCGAAAAAGTGCGGTGGGCCCTGGATTTGCTAAAAATCCCATACATAGAAGAAAGACACGTACCAGCTTTTCACCTCTGGGCTACCCGCAAACACGGAGGAAGCAGCGTTCCCATTTTAGTTGCCAAATCTGGGAACTTTATTGATTCAACAGATATTTTGCATTACCTCGATACTCTCAATCCAGAAAACCAAGGTTTGTATCCAAAAGAGCCTGAATTGCGCCGAGAAGTCGAAGAACTTGAAGAGTTATTTGATGCTAGACTGGGAGCAGATACTCGCAATTGGGGATATTTTTATCGATCGGGCGATCGCGAAACAATGCGAACTGGTTGGTGCGACGGTACGCCTCAACTTGAGCGTCTTGGGTTTGAAATAATCTTTCCGTTCCTTAGCAGCACAATACGGCAACGCTACAACATACAGCGGTTCCCGCTGTATAATGGTACAATAAATAATAACAAAATATCATCTTGTATTAAAAATTAATGAAAGCATATTCTCTCGATCTCCGCCAAAAAATAGTAATAGCACATTTGGTTCA